>JAHDBD010000060.1 GCA_020630575.1 Bernardetia sp. | reverse complement strand
AAATTAAATACTTGATTTGCTAATGTAGAAACTGTTCCACTTGTTGCGCCAGTCAAAACATAAGAGAACGAAGCAACTGAACAGTTATCATTTGCAGTTCCATTTGGAATGTTTGTCGCTCCTGCTGTGTTTGTGAATGTACAAACTCCACTATCTGCATTTCTTGTAACATTTGGTAATGCTGTCAAAACAGTAAGTTGAGTATCCAAAACAGTAACAGTAAATGAACTAGGATTTGAAACATTTCCACTTACATCTGTTGCACTCCAAGTAACTGTTGTAACACCCACATTGAATACTTGAGTTGCTAATGTAGAAACTGTTCCACTTGTTGCGCCAGTCAAAACATAAGAGAACGAAGCAACTGAACAGTTGTCATTTGCAGTTCCATTTGGAATGTTTGTCGCTCCTGCTGCATTTGTGAAAGTACAAACACCACTATTTGCATCTCTTGAAACATTTGATAATGCTGTCAAAACAGGAAGTTGAGTATCTACAAGTTTAGAACCTCCTAAGGCAAATGTATAAGGATTTTCAATATTACTATTATTAGCAATAGAAATAGTAGCTGTTTGCGCTCCTGCTGTATTTGGAGTATAAGTAACTACAAAAGTAATACTTCCACCAACTCCCAAAGTAGTTGCATAAGGTTGTGTACTGACACTAAAATCAGCAGAACCAGAAATAGCTACTATTGGAGTTCCTGTCAGATTTAGGTTTGCTCTTCCTGCATTTTGTATCACAAAAGTACGACTGACTGGCAAACATGTAGTACCAAAATCTGTATTATCAGTAGTAGAAGGCGAAGTATCTCCACTTGCTATATCTACGCTATTTCCTCTCAAATTAATATCTGGAACATCAGATAAAGGATTGATTTTATCTGAAAACGACCAATGCGTTTGTAAACTGTTGCTCGCATAACTGTACGAACGAGCAGACATATCAACTGGAACATTCAAATCAAGCCATTGTCCTGCTGCCGTTGTGGTAGTCGAACGCCAAAGCTGCATTTGAGTTAGATTTTTGCTATTATCCAAATCAGAAAGCCAGTTAAAAGTCAAATTACGACTAGCATTTACATCACTTGTAAATGACCAATGTGCTGCAATTCCTGTAAACGTTCCGTTTACAATGATGCCTTGCGTTCCTGTTTTACGAGTAAGGCTTACATTTCCTAAGTTTGCACCTGCATCAAAAGAAGCTCCTAAAAAAGTCGCTAAATTTCCTGTACCAATAGCTCGGTTTTGCATCGTTGCAGTACCGATGATACGATTTGCATTGGTTTCAACAGGGTTTAAAGCTGTTGGAGAAAAGAAAATAGGTGCAGTTTCACTAAACAAACGACCATTTGTAAGGCTCAAAAGATTAGAAATGGTAATGCTGTTTTGCAAACTAACACTATTTCCTGCATTATTGATTTGCATATTGTACAAAGAAAACGGATTCATTCCCTGTACGTTTTGCAAAGTTGTTCCTACGAAAAAGAGGGTAGAATTGGTTTGTCCTAAGAAAATTCCATTATTAATAAGATTTTGAGTAAGACTTAGATTACCAAACAAATTGGTTTGGGAGGTAGCATTTGCATTTGACCATTCGCCACCTCTAACAGAACTGGTAGAGCCAATGGTTATTTTTGCACCTTCATTTTTGATAAATTGTGCTTGTAGAGGGATTATAAAGCCCAGTAAAAGCAATAGGAGTATTATATGTTTTTTCATTAAGAAAAGACTTAAAAGTTTTTAGATTAAGAGTATCAAATGACATTCAGTAGAATGTAATTATAATCATTCAAACTACTTCTTTTAGTAGTTTTAAAAGATTATATTTTACTTATCCACAAAAAATGCCTTTAATTCAGTTTTATAACAGTAAGTTTGCAACTACCATCATTTTTGATAGCACTTGCAATGTTAGAATTACCTGCCAATCCTTTAATAACAAAAGAATCCCCTTCATTTAGTTGTACTACTGCTTTTATCTCGCTTCTACCTTTTAAACCAGCAGGAAGGTTAAGAGCAGATGGGTAAGGAAAAAGTCCATATACATCTCTATTATTTACTAAACTTGATGGAGTAGGCCCTGCTGGGTCTATTTCTATCTTGAACCAATGTCCTGTGGTGATATTAGCCGTCGGATGATCAGCACTCACTGCTTGTACTTGTATATAGTATAACCCACCTTGTCCTATTCCTACGGTATAGGTATTGGAACTATAAGACCCTAAAGTAGGTGCTGTATTTACATTATCAAATACAATTACATCTCCTGTATTTGTTCCATTTGATAAAGCAGGTGTTTGGGTAGCAGATATTTTAGTAGCTACAAGGTCAAGTTTAGCTCCACCACCTGTTGGAGTAGTCCAAGATAATTGCCCTGCTCCGTCAGTTGTAAGCACTTGTCCGTCTGTTCCTCTATCATTTGGGAAGGTATTTGATGTAGTGGCACTTTGTGCATTGTAGGTAAGTTGTCCTGCTACCTCTGTTGTAGTAATGGCATTATTACCTATTCTGATTTGGTTGTCAGCAGTAGGACTTGCTACTTGAGCACCATTACCTATGGTGATGTTGTTAGAGCCTGTGGTAATAAGGTTTCCTGCAAAATTACCTATGGCTGTGTTATTACTGCCTGTAGTGATATTTCTACCTGCACTACCACCTATGGCTGTGTTATTATTTCCTATAGTATTACTACGAAGAGCACTAGTTCCAGTTGCTACATTACCACCTCCTGTAGTATTCCCCTGAAGAGCTCCAACTCCAGTTGCTACATTACCGCCTCCTGTAGTATTAGTAAGGAGAGCTGTAACTCCAGTTGCTACATTCTGACCTCCTGTAGTATTATTCTGAAGAGCGAAAGCTCCATTTGCTACATTCTGATTTCCTGTAGTATTATTCTGAAGAGCTGAAACTCCATTTGCTACATTCTGAACTCCTGTAGTAGCAGGGTTAAGTGCTTGAAAACCAAAAGAAGTATTACTATTCCCAAGAGTTAAGCTAGAAATATACCCAGCTCTCTGATTAGCCACTTTAAACTCAAGAGGAACATTATTAGTAGTACCAATAAAATCTCCTGCTGTTGCAGCATTTCCTGTAAGTCCCCAGCTAGGCAAAAAAGGAGTTACTACGGCTGTCCAAGCTGTTCCATTGTAATAATAAAAACCTGCTGTAGCATCAATTTGATAAATCATTAATCCTGTTGCAGGTGTAGCGATGGCGTTACGCTCTGCTTGTGTAAGGCGAGGCATGAGTAAGCCTTTTGTAGTAGATTTTACATCTAAAATAGCCGAAGCATCGGCAGAAGAATTGTCTTCATTGATGGCTACACCTTGTGAGAAAGCTGTATGAGTAGCCAAGAGAAAAGAGGCTGATAGTATAAATTTCTTGAACATATAAGTATAAAGTTAAAGTTTGAATAAACGATTTTGAGAATTAGCCTTTTATTTATTTAAAGGGCTTTTGGTTAAATGTTACGCTAAACTAAAAAAAGCGATTTTTCCCTGCTGACTTTTGGCGTAGAAAGCCGTTTGGTGTGCGTAGAATGACTGATTTGTGGCGTGAATGAAAATAGAGAAAACAAAAAAGCCTTTTATTGAGGTAATAAAAGGCTTTTTTGATTTTTTGAGAAGAGGTTGGAAAATCGTTTTTTGGCGTGAGTGGAGTTTTTTGTTTTTAACTTTGACAAACCTTTCAGAAGGCTGACAAAGTTTTTGTAGTCATTATCGCAACATATTCAAACGCTGTAATAGATTTTCTTTATAGCTTTTACTCATATCAATATTTCTATTCAAAACTTTGACTGTATTCTCTTTTGTATTAATATTTTCTATAAATTCAGCATTGACAATAAAAGAGCGATGCACCTGTACAAAATCAGTAGGAGGAAGTTTTTCAGCAATTTCTTTGAGCGACATACGAACTGGAAAGCTATCTTTTTGGGTAATGAGTGTACAGTATTTATCCACCACTTCGACGATAGCAATATCTTTAACAGCTATTTTTTGGAGCATTTCGCCTACCTTTATAAAAAAGCTATCTCGTACCAAAACATCATTTCTCCAGCTTTGTCCATCTTCGTTGTTGGCAGGTTTGGAGTATCTTGTAAAGGCGAGTTCTATAGTTCGTTGTAATTCTTTATGCTCAAATGGTTTTATTAAATAGGCATACGCATTGGCTTGTTTTGCTTTTTCAAACATTTCGTGTTCTTGGTAAGAGGTTATAAAAATAACAGGAATCGGATTTGGAGAAGCTGCAATTTTTTGAGCTACTTCAATTCCAGAGAGTGTTCCTTTTATGTTGATGTCCACGAGTGCCAAATCGGGTTTCAAGCTCACAAAAAAGCGCAACATTTCTTCCGAATTGTCAGTCATTCCTACTAGATTATATCCTAGTTCGTCGATAAACATTTCCAAGTTATTTGCAAAAAGAGGTTCGTCTTCTACGGCTATTATTCTCATATTCCTTTTTGTTTAATGGTCTATTATTTTTGCTGCAACTTACAAAGAATCAAATTTATAAATGTATAAAATGGCGTAGAAAGTAGTTATAGTAGCGTGAAATGTAGGGATTGGGGCGTGGAAGGAATACGGAGGAATGGGAATTAGGGATTGGAGAATGAGAATACATTATAGTTTGGTTTTCAGTGATTTCATAAGTCCTCCTATCACCCTTGCTCCACAGGAATCCACAACAAAAAAGTAGTTCCTTCATCTTTTTTGCTTTCCATTTCTATTTTGATGTTATTAAGTTCTGCAAATTGATAACACAAAACAAGTCCTAGTCCTGTTCCTTTTTCTCCTCTAATGCCTCTACTACTATGCGCTACACTAAGTTGAAAGAGTTTTTCTTTGAATGCTTCATTGATTCCAATTCCTGTATCGGTTACTTTTAGCAGAATTTGATTTTTTGTTTCTTCTGTGTTTTCTGATATTTCTATTTTTTCAGCAGAAATACTGATTTTCCCATTTTCAGGAGTGTATTTTATGGCATTTCCGACAAGGTTTCTAAGGATAGTTTGAAAGGAATCTTTATCTACAAAAACTATTGTGCTTTTTGGAACTTGATTTTCTAATTCTATTTTACTCTCTATTGCAATAAGTTGATAGACTTTAAATGTTTCTTCTACATTTTGAAACAAACTAATTTCTTTTTTAACGATACTGATTTGCTTTGTTTCTGTCAAAGACCAATTTAAAAGATTATTTAGAAGATGATTGAGATTTTGTGCCGACGAATCAATACTAGAGCTAATCTGTTCTAATCTTTCAGGCTGATTTTTTCGTAAAAAGAAATTAATTTGCTTCGAAATTCCTTGAAAAGCTGTTATCGGACTCCGAAGATCGTGAGCAATGATAGCAAATAATTGGTCTTTACTTCGGTTAGACTCTGCCAGTTCTTTTGTGCGTTCTTTGATTTGAGTCTCTAACAAAAATTCTCGTTGTCTTATTCTATAAATTCTAAACTTGTATATACTATAAACCAGTATCAAAAAAGTAACAACACACGAAACAATAAACCAATTTTGCATCCAAAAAGGAGGAATGATGTTAAGTTTTATTTTTATTCCCTCTTCATTCCAAATACCATGATTATTGGAGGCTTTGATGTATAAAGTATAATTTCCTGCTGCTAAATTAGTGAGTGTAACTTCATTGTTTGTACCCAAATAAACCCAATCTTTACCTAGCTCACCTATTCTATAAGCATATTCATTCCTATTATTTTGATAAAAATTAAGTGCTGCTACCTCAAAAGCAATCATTTGTGCTTCGTCTTGGGGAAGGGAAAGTTTTTTTAATTTTTCGATAGGAATATCTAGCTCTACTTCTTTTCCAAATTTTTTAAAACCTGTCAAGACAATAGGAGGTATAAATTTATTTCGCTTCATATCTTTAGCATAAAAAGCATTTAATCCTTTTATTCCTCCAAAAAATAGTTCTCCATCTTTACTCTTTAAAAAAGATTTTGAATTAAATTCATCGTCTTGCAAACCATCTTGCACCGTAAAATTTTCAAAGGTTTTGTTTTTTATATCAAAGTCTGAAATTCCTTTGTTTGTACTCATCCAAAGATGATAGTTTTCGTCTTCTAGTATTCCATAGATTACGTTATTTGCTAGACCATTTTTTTCTGTATAGGATGCTATAAATGTTTCATTTTTTCTATCAAAAAGATACAAACCTCGTGTAGTAGCTATCCAAAATTTGCCTTTACTATCTTCAAAAATAGATTTTACGTGACAATTTGTAATTTTCTCGTTTTTATGGGGATTATAATTCTTTATTTTTTGGATGGTATTATTTTTTATTTCTAATATAAATATGCCCTCATTTTCTGATCCCAACCAAATCGTTTTATCATCTGACATATAAAGCGATGTATTTTTAGAGAAATTATTCCTATACACTACTTCATCTTTTTGGCTATTCAGAATATACATGCTGTCTTCATTGGCAAAAAGGAGTGTCGAATCATCAATCTGTAACAAAGCTCTAACTCTTTCTGTCTCTAAAAAACGATTTTTTATAACAATTTTTTCTTTGTCTACTTCCAATAGTCCGTTATAGGTAGCAACCCACAAGATTGAATTCTTTTTTTTGTCTTCTCTAATAATATAGGCTTGTGATTGGATAGGAAATTCTTTTTTGATAGAATCCTTAATAAAAATATCAATTTGTTGTTTGTTGGAGTATGTTCCTATCCATGTATCTTTGGTTTTAGGGTCTTGATAAATTGTTCTGACACTAGAATTACTAATTCCCTGAGTTGGATTATTTGGATTGACAGTATAAGAACGAATCTTTTGAAGTCCATAAATAGGAAATATAAAAATACCTTCTCCAAACGTTCCTATCCAAATATTTCCCGAATTATCTATAAAAAAATCTTTAATGATAGCATTATCTACTGTTAAAAGTTCCTTAAGATTTATTTCTCCAACAGTTTGATAATTTTGAGCATCTACAATCAAAACTGTTCTATAAAGAGGAACATATAAGTATTCTTCATACTTTTGTGCTGAAAGATTTTTGATAACATTACGATTTTCAGTCTTATTTATTTTTACTTCTTGAATCACAAATGAATCATCTTGATAAGATATATTTAATGTATCTATACTGGTTTTTCGATTTTTGGAAATAATAATTTTTGGTGTATTTACTTTACTAGTATCTATAAAATCTATATTGGTATAAGCATCGTAATACGATTTTTTCCATTTATTGTCATCTTTATTAAATAAATAAAGGATTGACGTTTTTGTAATTCCAGTTGTGTGTTCTTCAATAAGAAGCATTTGATTTTCCTTACCAATTTTTTGCTCAGTAATTTTTACCCAATCTTTATTTTGTAATTCTTTGTATTTTGCCGTAAAACTTATCCATTTTATATCATTTTTTACTCTAGTGTAAATATTTTTTTTATCAACAATTACCCAAATAGTTTGATGGCTATCTATAAAAATATCTTCAATTATATCATTCTCAAAAGCCACAGGAGGGCTAATTTTTTTTTGAAAAGTATTCAAACGGTGTAGTCCTGCTGCCGTTCCTACCCAAATGATAGAATCATTTTCTTGCGCCAAACAAGTGATATTTGCCGAATTGAGAAAAGTTTGTTTTTCTTCATTGGTTCTATAAACTTTATAATTATTTCCATCATACCTACAAAGTCCATCTTGTGTACCTATCCAAACAAAGCCTTCTTTTTCTTGCAACATACAGTTTACAAAATTATTAGCAAGTCCTGTTTGACTGGTAAGGTGTTCGTAGTTTAAAACATAATCTTGAGCAAATAATTTAGTAAAGAAAAATACAAAGAAAAAAAGTAAGAAAATATTTTTCTTTAAAAACATAAACTAAGAATTGATTAAAAAACAGCAAAAATATAAAGTAGAAACAAAACTGATATTCATTTTTATTCAATTTTACGAATCTTTTATGTAATAAGCAATCTATTGGTTGATAACTAGATTTGCAAATTTCTATATATCAGAAAAAATGTCGGTCAAGAGAAAGTTTCGTGCTTATAAGTTTTACATTGAATAAGCAGTTTTTTTGATAAAAAAAATGATTTACATTTATTTTATGTGTTTGAATAATCAAATATGTAATTCAAGTATATTAAAAACCTCTATTAAAAACAATCAGTTTTAATAGAGATTTTAGCTTGTTTATCCACCAAAGACTGTCCAATGCCCTGACTCAATTTGGAAATGCTCTTTTTGAATATAGGCTGTATTGGCTTGTCGTATAATTTCAAAACCTAGCTGAGAAGGAACAGAGCTTGCTTGCAACATTTGCTCATCTATGTTATTAAAATTAGGTTGTATACTTACCCTCCAAGTAAATGTATCTCCTGCTTCAGCTGCTATAACAAGGTCAATTACTGGAAGTAAAATCTCATCCCCAACGACTGTTCCATCATCCAAATTAAACTTGTGAAAAACACTGTATTCAACTTCATTATTTTTTACCAATTCGATCCTAATAAATCCATTTGGATTAGGTTGTCCAGAACTATGCTTCAACCAAGATGATGAATCATTTGGAATACTAGGGTATACTCTAAAAGGCAGTATGGTATCAGCATTTGTATTTATATCTGCATAATCCACATCTTGAAAACATACCAGTTTTAAAGTATCTAAAAGAAAATTATAGTCCTTTGTTTGAGGAGCTATCCATTCTCTATTATTTATCCAATAAGTCGCTCCAACAGGCAAGTTAGTTTGTGTATTAAATTCTAAAACATTGTGATCTCTCTGTTCAGGTGTATTTACATTCCAAACTTCTGCATTTGGTAAATATTGTGCTTCCAGTATTCTGACTTCCATCGTTCCAGGACCTGAATTGTCTACCACGATTCCTTGTGCCAAATCTCTCCATTCAGTATCTGCTTCTCCAAACCATTTCCATTCAATATAAACCCCATCAAATTGCATGACAGGACGGTAATATTCTCTCCAATCAATCATCGTTTGATTTAGGGTATCAAAATTACTTTGCAATGTATTAAAATTACCTTGCAGAGTATCATAATTCTGCTGAAGAATATTGTGCTGCTCTTGTAGATTATTATTACCAAGTTCTGGAAGTTGTGGACGTGTATAAATTACACCTGCTGCATCCAAAACCGAAGTATTAGCAGGAAGATAAACCTCTCCAATAATAACTTGAAAATTTGGGTTTGTAAGTGTGGGAACGGTGGGAGTTATATTTGGAGTTCCTTCAATGATAAAATACTCAGCGGCTATTCCTCCTGCAATCTCCTCATATTTATGCTCACAGACAACCAAATCAATTCTTGGGTTGGCTGCTACATTTGCACTTACTTGTAAGATAATAGGTTCATCTTCAGTTATCAAAACACCCTGTTTTGAGCGAACTACTCCTATTTTAGAAGAAATTGTTCCATCTTTTTTGGCATAAGAAAATCCTCTCGTCTCGTGATTTAGTTCTAAAAATAAATTATTTGTTGGAGAAAAATCAAAACCACGATACAGCCCTGGTGGAATAAGTCCTACCAAAAACTCATTAAATTGAAAACTTATGTCATCACTTAAATACTCTATATGTCTTTTTTGTGCCATTATACTATCAATTTTATACTATCCTTATTTTTGATTTAATTGTTTTCAATGTAGACAAAATCAGTATTTATAATACCAAATCTGCGTTTCATAGATTGTTGTATCAACTCCATACACTGTTTTAGAGTGTATTTATCCATTAAGTCTAGCCACATTTGCATTTCGGAAATATAGACTTGATTTCCATTTACGTCATATTTCGGAGTTTGTGTAGTTTGATAAACAGGTATTTTATTTTCATCTGAAACCGTAAGTACTTGAGAAGATTTTATACCTTCTGGATTGATGAAAGTAATTGTGTTTAGCAATACTTCAACTTTTATACTATTTGATAAAATATCCATATACACATTCGTAATACACGCTTCTATCTTTACATCCTCTGTGTTTTTTATAAATACAGGAGGGAAAATATCTTTTAAGTTATTCATTCTATTTTTTTGATTTAAGGTATAATTATATCTATAAGTCCTAAGTTTTCAAGTGCTTCTAAGATCTGTTGTAGAGTTGCGTTTTGAGGCAGGCTTTGTTTAGAGATAGGTTCTTTACCATAGAATCCTTGCTTACCGTCTGCATAGCCTTGCTTTACATCTTTCCCTGTTAAAAGTAAGGGTTCTACACTAACGCCATTTTGAGTTGTTTTAAAGAACATTTCAGAAGTTAAAGGTGTATCAGTATTCACTAATGTAGCTATTCTAACTCCAAGTTTGTCATCGAATTTTGCTATAAATGCAGTGCCTGCTGTATTCAATCCAGCTTCAGCATAAAATGAAATTTGAAGCCCACCTCCAACATTTAAATTAGCGACACCTTCCATAGATGAGCCATTTCTATTTTTTCTTAAAAGTCTAACTAACGACCTCATCCCTCCTGTGTTGGCATACTCATTTGATTCAAATCCCGTATTCGTATTCGCAGAAATAAATGTCCATCCGTTTTGTGTTGTGGGATTATCAGTTATATTCTCCAGTAACCCTGTTCCGATACAAGCATTTGAGTAGAAGCCATTACCACGTGTCAGTCCTGTTAGTGTTCCTACGATCGCACTTGGATTAAACTGTCCTGCATAAGCTGTACCTGTGTGAGAGACACGCACATCTAGTCCTCGGTAAAATGTATTAACATTACTTGAAGTATTAAATGTTACATTTACTCGCTTATGAAATACTTGTGCAATACTTGCGTTTGCAGTGCTTAAATTGTAAGTTACATTCTCAACGTCCCCATAAAACTCAGTCAAAGAAGTGGCATTATAAGGAATAGTTACACTTCTAGTTCTTCTGCCGTCGTTTAGATAAGTCTGTAGATTCTGATTTCCTGCATTTTTAAATTCTACTGCATTTCCAGTTGTGCTAGAGTCAGACTTGATAAAAAAACGTCCATATACCGAAAATAAACCTGCAATAAAACTTAGAAGACTATTTCCAAAAAGCCTCCCATTTGCATCTTTTAGCTGCACACTACCTTCCAGACCTGAAGGAGAAAAAGAAGGTAAAAACAAATCAAAGTCAGCACTTACATCAGGACCATCTCCACTACTTACAACATCACTCAGTTTAATGTATAGCGCATCCTCAAATTTGACAACATCATTTTTTGTGTAATCTGTATTCTCATCAAACTCTCCTTTCCATGTAAAAC
>JAHDBD010000027.1 GCA_020630575.1 Bernardetia sp. | reverse complement strand
TAATTCGTAATTCGTAATTCGTAATTCGTAATTCGTAATTCGTAATTCGTAATTTATTGTAACTTTATTTTTCTATCTTGTTTAAATTAATTGTTCACAAAATAAACGCTTCTACTATGAAATTCAAATTTTTACTTTCTCTTTCTGCATTATTCTTATTTTTTCTTATCGGATTTTCTTCTTGTAAATCTGCTCAAACTTCTATCAAAGCAAGCAAAAAATCTACTTTAGTTGGCTCTTGGGAAATGGTAGAAGTACATTGGAAAACAAAAGATACTGTTTATTCAATTCCAAAAGCTCAATATGGACTATTTATTTTTGAGGAAAATCGCTATTCTATTATGTGGACTCCGATAGATAAAGAAAGGACACCATTTGTAAACCTATCAAAACCTACTGATGAAGAAAAAATGGCTGGTTTTAGTTCTGTTGTCTTTAATGGAGGAACTTATGTAATGACTGATTCGACAATTACAACAACAGCACTTATAGCAAAAGTACCTGGCTTTGAAGGAGGAAAACAATTTTATAAATATACTATTGAAGGCGACTTATTGCGTTTAGTTTTCTTTGATGAAACCTATCCAAATGGAAAAAAACCAGAATGGTACGGAAAATATGTAACTGAATTTGTGATGAGAAAAACAAAATAAGAAAGAAACTTCATTTCTGAAAACTAAATGTTACAGAAATGAAGTTTTATGAGAAAAAATTCGTAATTAGCTTCGCTACCTTTGATAGGTCTCTATTTAAAAATTTGCTCTGCGTGTTCTTTTGTGTTTACCTTCTTGATAACTTCGGCAATTTTTCCTTCTTCATCAATTACAAAAGTAGTGCGCTGTGTTCCCATATATTTTTTACCAAACATATTTTTTTCCTTCCAAACACCATAGGCTTCGTTGATAGCATGATCTTCGTCAACTAAAAGAGGAAAAGGTAAATCATATTTTTCAACAAATTTTTTGTGAGAAGCTGCATCATCTTTGCTCACCCCTAAAACTATATAACCTTGTTTTTGGAGGTCTGTATAATTGTCTCTCAAATTACAAGCCTGTGCTGTACAACCTGGTGTATCATCTTTTGGATAAAAATACAGGATTACTTTTTTGCCTTTGAGTTGAGAAAGTTTTACTTCATGACCGTTTTGGTCATGCGAAGTAAATTCGGGTGCTTTATCTCCTTTTTTGAGTTCCATAAGATTTTTTTTTTAATTGACTAATAATTTAAAACTACTGAACTCAAAAACACAAAATAAAGTTTTGAAAGAATAAAAGCCACAACCATAACAAACTGACTTACAATAAATTAAAAAACAAAGTTAATTTTATTCAAAAAAAAACGTTTTTTTTTCTTTAAAATGTTGGTAAAATAAAAAAAACCTTTTACCTTTGCACTCGCAATAAGGGAAAAGAAACCTCTTAAAAAAGCGAGAAAAAACAAAAATATGGCGAGGTAGCTCAGTTGGTTAGAGCGCAGCACTCATAATGCTGAGGTCGAGAGTTCGAATCTCTCTTTCGCTACAAAGTTTCATAAAACTAAAGTCTTTATTCATTTTTTGAGTAAAGACTTTTTTTATTTATCCTCTCTTGTAGTTTCTTATTGAAATAGTATCTTTACTCTTTTAATCAAGGTCAAAAGAATTTAGAAACAAATGGCAAAAATATCTCGTTATCCAATAAGTGGAATAGATTTATTTTGTGTATTGAGTGGTTTTTTAATAGGTAGTCTTTATTGGCACGAGTAAAAAAAATATGGAGATGTTCAAATTTGGAGATTTATTGGACGAAGAGGTTACAGAACTATCCCTATTTACTATATATTTCTTTTTGTGGCTTATTTAGGGGTTTATTTTATTTGTGGAGAATCTTTTTCGTGGCAGCATTTATTTTTTTTACAAAACTACCAAGAAAGTATTTCATTCTATGCTATTAGTTGGAGTTTGTGTGTAGAAGAACATTTTTATCTTGTAATGTCTTTCTTGACTTTATTAATTCTCAAACTACCTCGCAAAATTTCTCCTCTTATTATTCTTGTATTATTAGTAATCCCTCTTTTGGCTAGGATGTTATCTTATCCGACCACACCCATTTCAGGCTTCGGATATTATTTTACAGCTACTCATTTTAGATATGAGGATTTGCTTATTGGGGTTATCATTTCTTATATAATTTCTTACAAAAAGACATTTTTCGATTTCTTGATACCTTATGCCTATCTTATTTATGCTCTTACGTTCATATTAGTATCTCTTTTCTATTTTGTGGATAACACCTATAAATATTATTTTTCTATAACACTAAACTCTTATATGTATGCGCTATCATTGATTGTAGCAGTACGTAGTGCGCCGATGCCTATCGCTACAAGTTCTTTTATTTATAAAGTAGCTGTTTCTTCTTATAGTACTTACCTTGTTCATTCTTTTGTTCTTCAATTTTATTTCTATGTTTTTGATAAACTAGAGTTAGATTTTATTTGGTTAGAAATACCTATTGCTTTTGTTACTTCATTTATAGCGGGTTATGCAATCTATAAACTTTTAGAAAAACCAATTATAAAGCTCAGAAATAAACATGTTCCTGCAAGATAATTTAACTAATACTTAATTTATGATAAATCATTTTTTGGATTCTAAATTTAAAACACTACTTTTGCAATTCTATTAAGAACTGTATTTTTTAAAAAGGTAATGCCTAAAACTAACTTTCAAACTTCTTCTCGTGCTCTTTTCATGACTTGCTTTATGCTTGTGCTAGTTGTCTTTTCGACGACGATGCGCTTTGTTGGTGTAGATGCAAACCTAAGATTATTAGAAAATCGTTTTGAAGGTATAGAAAATACAGAAATTGATTATTCTTTAATCAATAAACTTGATAAAGAGATAGATACAAAGAAAAATCTATCAAATTCAGATAATCAACAAGAAAAAGAACCTCTTACACTCAAAACAGCAACTTCTTCTGATGCTCTTTTGCAAGGATTTGTTACTACAGAGTTTTTTCAAAATATAATTCTTACCTCAAGTATAGAATTTGTATTTCCTTCTTTTTCTTCTCAAACTATAAGTAGTGTTACGTATTACTTCTCTAGTTCTACATTCTTCAAAACACTATTTAGTTGCTTTATTTCCCCAAATGCACCGTAGTGAGTTATCATTAAAAACAGTTACCAGTAATCCGTTAAATACTTTTTAGGTTTCGACCTTATAATTACTTCGTAATATTGTTTATTCCAATTGCAATTTCATTTTATACATTTCATATTTTCAATATTGAATTTAATTCTCAATTCTAATTTCTGAATTGGTTTTAATTTCTACCTTTTAAATTTATTCTCATGCAAAATAGAGGTTTTATTATATTCCTTGCTATTCTCTTTGCAGTCTTGTGTTTGTTCTCATTATCATTCACACTTGTATCTCGCAATGTAGAAAGCAATGCAGTAGCCTATTCAAAAGGTGATGCAGCACTTAAAAAACAGTATTTAGACTCTATGTGGTCACAGCCTGTTTATGACATCTTAATAGCTAACTTTACTTATCAAGAAGTAAAAGAAAAAGAGCTTAACCTTGGTCTTGACCTTCAAGGTGGTATGCACGTAACACTTGAAGTTTCTCCAATAGACATTTTGAAAGCACTTTCTAATGAAAGTCAAAACGAAGACTTTCAAGCTGCACTTGCAGAAGCAAACAAACAACAGGCTTCTAGTCAAGACCGTTATGTAGAACTTTTCTTTGATGCTTATCAAGCAAAAGCAGGAGAAGGCAAATTGAAAGATGTTTTTGCTACTTCTGCAAATAGTGGAAAAATTAATTTCCGTTCTTCTGACAAAGAAGTAGAAGATTTTATTCGTACAGAAGTTGATGGTTCGGTTCAAAGAGCTTTCGAAATTATTCGTACTCGTGTAGATAAATTCGGTGTAACTCAGCCAAACGTTCAACTTATTGAAGGAACTAGCCGTATTCAAGTAGAATTACCAGGAGTTAGTAATGCAGAGCGTGTTCGTGATTTATTACAAGGCGTTGCAAAACTAGAGTTTTGGGAAGTTTATCAGCCACAAGAATACCAAGAAGTTTTGACAAAAATCAACACATTTTGGGTAGAAAATCGTATGGAGAAAACAGAAACTACAAATACAGACGATTTGACAATTCCTGATACAACAAATACAGCTGATGCAGGAGATGACTTGATAATGAATACAGACGATATACAAACAGATAGTTTGGGTAATGCAATTGCTAACGAAGCAGATTCTGCAAAAAAAGACGATTTATTAGCTAACGCAGATACAACTCAAAACCAGACAGTTTCTCCTCTTTTCGCAAAACTTACTCCTCTTAGTCAGAATTATTTTACATTGACCTATGAAGCATTAGATACTTCTTCTATCAATAAAATATTGAATGACCCAATGGTAAAAAATATCATTCCTAAAGACATGAAATTCTTTTGGGGTGTAAAACCAGATGCAGAAAACGAAGGAAAAGCATTTTATACGCTTCATGTTATCAAAACAGCAGCAGGTGGCAAATCTCCAATGACAGGAGATGTAGTTACTGATGCTCGTCAAGACATCAATCCAAATGGTCAGGTAGAAGTTTCTTTGGCTATGAATGGAGAAGGCGCACGTCTTTGGAAAGATCTTACAGGAAAAAATGTAGGTCGTCAGATTGCTATTGTTCTTGATGATTATGTATATTCAGCACCAAATGTAAACGAAGAAATTGGTGGTGGTCGTTCTTCTATCTCAGGTAGTTTTACAGTAGATGAAGCAAAAGACTTAGCAAATATCTTGAAAGCTGGTAAACTTCCTGCTCCTACTCGTATTGTAGAAGAAGCAGTAGTAGGACCTTCTTTGGGAGCAGTTGCACAAACACAAGGTATCTTGTCTATCCTTGTTGGATTAGGCTTAGTAGTCTTGTTTATGATTGTTTATTATGCAAAAGCTGGTATTGTAGCAAACGTAGCTCTTCTTGCAAATATCTTCTTTATCTTCGGACTTTTGGCACAACTTGGAGCAGCACTTACGCTTCCAGGTATTGCAGGTATCGTTCTTACAATTGGTATGTCAGTTGATGCCAACGTACTTATCTTTGAAAGAATCAGAGAAGAATTGGCAATGGGTAAAGGTTTGATGGTTTCGATTGAAGACGGTTTTCAAAGAGCTTTGATTACAATTATTGATGCCAACGTAACAACACTTATCACTTCAGTTGTACTTTATGTATTGGGCGCAGGTCCTATCAAAGGTTTTGCTGTTACTTTGATGATTGGTATTGTTTGTTCATTCTTTACAGCAGTTTATGTAAGTCGTTTGATTATCTATTGGATGAGCCGTAAAGGAGACGAGAGCAATATGTCTTTCTCTACTCCATTTACTAAAAATATGTTAGCAAACACAAACTTCAATTTTATGGGAAAACGTAAAATTGGTTATGTCGTTTCTGGTGTTGTGATTGCTGTTGGTATTGCTGTTTTAGTGACAAATGGCTTAAATATGGGTGTTGATTTCACAGGTGGACGTTCGTATGTAGTTGCATTTTCACAAGACGTAACTCCTTCACAAATTGAAGCAAGCATTGAACAAAAACTCAATACTTCAGTAGAGGTAAAAAGTTATGATGGAAATGATAAAGTAAAAATTACAACAAGTTACCGTTCGGAAGAAGAATCTACTGATGTAGATGAGCAAATTCAGAACGAAATTATGGCTAGTTTGGGAGAAAAATATACAGCTCTCAATCCAGAAGTAGTAAGCACATCGAAAGTAGGTGCAACTATCGCTGATGATATTGCAGACTCAGCTCGTACGGCTGTAATTGTAGCTTTAATCTTGATGTTTGGTTATATTTCAGTTCGTTTTAGCAACTGGCGTTTTGGTGCTGGTGCTGTTGCAGCCCTTACACATGATAGTTTGATTGTACTTTCTCTTTTTGCAATTGCTTACCTTTTAGGATTTGCTGTTGAGATTGACCAAGTATTTATTGCAGCTATTCTTACTGTAATTGGTTATTCATTGAATGATACAGTGGTTGTATTTGACCGTATCCGTGAAGCTCTTAATGATAGAGTGGATGAAGACTTACAAGAAACAATCAACGGAGCTGTTAATCAAACACTTAGTAGAACATTGATTACTTCAGTTACTACTCTTTTAGTAGTATTGATTTTGTTTATCTTTGGTGGAGAAGCTCTCAAAGGATTCTCTTTTGCTCTTCTTATTGGTGTAATTGTAGGTACTTATTCTTCTGTTTTTGTAGCAACTCCTTTAGTATTAGATTTGTATTCTAAGAATGCTATCGAACACGAACGTGAGTTATTAGAAAAGAAAAAAGAAAAATATGCTCAACAATATTCTGACAAAGCAGAAATGGCTGAATATATGAAAGCAATGGAAGAGGAAGCAGAAAATCCTGAGCAACAACAGGAAGCGCAACCTCTTGTAAGACCTAAGAAACCAAAGAAATATTAATTCAATGGTAAATGGTAAGTTATCTAAATTATCAATGATAAATGACTTACTTTCTTATAAATCAAAAATCCCTTCTTACTTTATTGTGAGAAGGGATTTTTTGGTTTTAATACAAATACAATTTGATAAATTATTAGCTTTTTGAAAATTCTAAAATTATAGATTTAGTATAAGAACTAACTAATATCATTATTCTTTAAGAACATAACCTTCTAAATTATCATATTTAAAATACTCTTTTTTAATCTCAACTTCTTCTCTAAATGTATTTACAATCAGTTCATAGTATCCGTAGCTGTCTTTACTAGAAAAAGAAACTTCTTTTCTGAAAGTTTGTTGATTATAGTCGAAAGTAATGATAGTTTTTAAATCTTTAGTTTCAGATAAATCATAAATTACTAGGTAACACCTTCCTCCAAAAGTCCCTAGATTACAGAAGTCAAAAAAAAGTGCATGTTTTTCTTTTCCTGTTTGCTGTATGGAAATTGAAATAGGTATTTCTTTGTTGATTCCGTAGCTTTTATCAAAATATTGGAGTTTCCAATCTTGTTTTTTTATTTCATACTCAAAAATAGCAATGGAAATATATCTCCTAAAATAATTCCACTCTTCTTTATTTTCTCGCTCGTTGAATGTATAAGTTTGAGTATAAAATATACAAACAGCTTTTGTAATAGAAGATTCTTGATAGAAAATAATGGTATCTAAGTTCGTATAAAAAAACTCAACTTCATACTTTTGATTTACTTTTTCATAAAAATTAGGTTTCCATTTTACCTCTTCTAATTGATGTTTATTACTAATTTCTATTCCATCAAAAAGCAGCATCAAAATTTCATTTTTTTGACTTAAAAGCTGTTCTTTTTCAGTTTTAGAAATTAATGAATCAAAATTTTGAGCAAAAACAGAAAGTGAAATCAAGAAAAAAGCAGCTATTAAAAGGTATTTTTTCATTGAAATTCAATTTATCACTTACAATTTATCACTTGTCTTACCATTCACAATTTCATTAAGTATTCCATCCCACAAATCAATTCTTTTTTGAAGGGCAATTTTACTGATGGCTATGGCATCGTTCCATTTTGCTTCATCGTCGCCACAAAGTTCTTTTATCATTTGGATAGACATGTGAGAATGATGGTCGCCATCCAATTCGATATGACGGTCAAAATAGTAAACTAGTTTTTTGATACTTTCGGCATCATGAGAAGACTTGGCTTTCATATCTCTCAAAATAGAAGTAAACATGTCAGGAATCAAATCTTCTCTTCCAAAGGTAAAGACAACAGCTATTTTATGCGCTTTTTTGGTTTCAATGACATCAAATGAAAAGGAAACAAATTCTTTTATAGATTCGGCAATATCAATTTGAGAAAGGGCTGTTCTGACACTTTTCCATTCCTTCAAAAGTTGTATCAAATAAGTGATTTTAGAAATATCAGCTTTACAGTCATTCATTGCATCAATGTAGAGTTCGAAATGACTTTTTGCGTTTCCTTCCTCATCTTGGTCTGTTTCTTCTGCCAGAACAATTTCATTGATTAAGCGACGTGTAAGAGGATTTCCCTTCGGAATCCAAGGCACTTGAACGCAAGTAAGTTCGTTTTGAAGTGATTTGAGAAGCGACATAAAATCCCAAACAGCAAAAACATGGTGTTCTAAAAAAATCTTTAAGTCTTCTACTGAACTAATATTTTGATATACTTGATGATGCAAAAGTTGCTCACGCAGAGGCTCTATCTCTGTTCTAATTTTTTGAATATATACGTTTTGTTTTTCTTCTAGTGTTTGAATATCGGTTTTGCTAGTAGTCATTATAATTGATGAACAAGGTAAAAAAGTGTTTGTTTTTAGATTAAACTGTTTTGAGATAGGGTATTGTTAGAGAAGATTTATTAAAAATGTGAATCCCATTTTTTGGAAAGATGTTTGAAACTCTCTTTCTTTATAATTTTATTTTTATCTTAGACTAAAAATCTAAGATACGTTTTTTCAGCCTAAAGTTAAGCTACATCTATTCTTCACTACAAAATTAAAAAAACTAGCTCACTTTTACTCTAATTCTCCTCCAACTATCAATATAACTATGAAATTAAACCTACGTTTTTTATTCGTTTTATTATTTATTAGTGCTTTTCCCCTAATTTTATTATCCACTTCTGCTTTTGCTCAAAAAAAACAAGTTCCTCAAACTACTCGTCTTTTATTTGTACTTGATGCAAGTGGGAGTATGAATTCGGCTTGGGAAGGCGATACACGTATAAATATTGCTCGTCAAATTTTGTCTAATATGATAGATTCGATTGCAAATGTACCTTATGTGGAGGTTGCGATGCGTGTCTATGGTCATCAATTCAATTTCAAACAAAAAAATTGTCAAGATTCTAAACTAGAGGTTGCTTTTGGCTCAAGAAATAATGACAGAATAAGAACTATGCTTGATGGATTAGAACCGAAAGGAACAACTCCCATTGCCTATTCATTAGAACAAGCCACAAAAGATTTTCCTAATGACGGAAAAGATACCAGAAATGTAATTGTAATGATAACCGATGGCATTGAAGCCTGTGATGGTGACCCTTGTGCTATCTCAAGAGGTTTACAAGAAAAAGGAATATTTTTAAAGCCTTTTATTGTAGGAATGGGAATTGAACCCAAATATGCAAAAGGTTTTGAATGTATGGGACGTTTTTTTAATGCAAAAACATCAAGACAATTTAAAGGATTTTTGCAAGAAGTAGTCAAACAAACCTTAGGAAAAACAACTGTAACAGTTGAGCTTTTAGATGAGAAAAAACAACCAAAGGAAGCTAATGTTCACATGGCTTTTATAGACCAAGTCACTCAAAAATCTCGTTATAATTTGGTTCATTTTAGAGATAAAGGAGGCAAAACAGATGAGCTTGATATTGATGCTATTCCTACGTATGACTTGATTGTTTATACTACACCACCAATTATTCAAAAAAATGTAGAAATTATTGGAGGAAGACATAATGTAATCAAGGTAATGACTCCACAAGGAAAGTTAAACATTGAACAAAAAGGCTCTTTAGATTACTCAACTGGACATAGTGCCATTGTCCAGAAAAAAGGAAGTAGCGAAATTTTGGTCAATCAACAAGTCAATGAACCCCATAATTATTTGATTGGAAACTATAGAGTAGAAGTTTTGACACGCCCAACTACTGTTTTTGAAAATGTCCAAATCAATCAAGGCAGAACAACAAATCTAAGAGTAACCTCACCAGGGGTAGTAACCATTTTGAATAAACTATCAGGTTATGGAAGTGTCTATGTTATTAAACCAGATGGGAGCGAAGAATGGGTAATGAACCTACCAGAAAAAGGAATTCCACGTACAAATTTTGCGCTGCAACCAGGGCGTTATCGTTTTGTTTTCCGTTCTTCTGAAGCCAATGATAGTTCGTATTCAAAGAGTGCTTTTTTTGTTCTTAGTGAAGGAGGAGCATATACCTTGGATATTTTAAGGATGTAGTCATTCAACCCTAAGGGTTTTCATAATCCCTTAGGGTTTGAGTTTTCAAATCTGTTCTTAATTTACTTTTTCTATCACAAAAAACTCTACTCGTCTGTTTTTGGTTTTATTTTCTTGATTTGTATTTTCTACTTTTGGTTCTGTTTCTCCTTTACCTAGTGGAATCATTCTTTTTTTATCAACTCCTTTACTTTCTAAAAACTGACAAACTGCTTTTGCACGTTTTTCGGATAAAATCTGATTGTAACTCATTTCACCTTCATTATCTGTATGAGCAATTATTTGAAGAGAAACAGCAGGGTTTTCATTCAGAAAAAGTAAAATTCGTTCCAAACTTTCCTTGCCATTTTGAGTAAGCAAAGCCGAATTAGAATCAAAGGTAAAATCATTCAGTTCAAAATCTTTTCCTGTGGAAGTTTCTATGAGTTTATTTTTTTGAGAAATTAAATTTGCCTTTTCTTGTTGAAGAGGAAAAAATGCTTGTAGCTGTTTTGGAATTGGAATCGTATATTCTTCACTCCCACTACAAGCAGCACAATGATTTGATAACCTTGAAAAATAGATTTTATTTTCCTTTGGCAAAACTGTAAAATGACTTTCAGTAGAATCTGAGCTAATACTTTCTATAAGTTCCATTTCAGACCATTTTCCATTTTCTTGTTTTTGTATCATATACAAATCATAAAGACCTACATTTTTCACTCCTTTTGTTCGTTGTCCAGAAAAAAGTAATGTTTTTCCATCAGGCAAAATATAAGGTGCAACATCACAACCATAATTTACATGCTTGTTATCAGAAATAGGAATCATTTTGGGTTCGTTCCATTCTCCAAACTCGTTTTTAGTAGAAAAATAAATTCTTGCACAACCTACTGCATTCGGATTTCTTGAAAAGTAAATCGTATTTCCATCAGCAGAAATAGATGGAGAAAGTTCGTACGATTTTGTTTTATTGAGAGCCTTTACTTCAGTTGGTTCTTGCCAAGTCAGTTTTCCATCTTGCAAAATTCTTTCTGTTTTCCAAATATCGTAATCACCTTTTTTGCTTTTCTTAGAGTAAAAAAGCGTATTTCCGTCAGATGAAAGTGAAGGAGAAGAAATTTTATTTTTACCGTCTGGATTGACTATTTCAATTTGCTCTCCTTTTATATGATAATCAACTTTTTTATAAGGAGTAGCTTTTTGATAATTATAATCAGCATTTTTTCTGTACCAAACCTCATATAAACTATCTACAAAATGATAAGAAACAGGCTTTACATAGAAAAATGAATTATCAATACAAGCAATGATTTCATTGGATTGAATACTTGTAGTAATGGAAAGTTTATGATTGTAATAATAGTTATCATTTCCTTTTGTGGCTGTATCAATAATGTTTATTCTACGAATTTTAGCCTTCTCCAATTTTACAAGGTCTAACGAATTTTTTAGAGAATCTATAATAGAATTTCCACTCCAAGAAAGACCACTTTTATTATTTTTTTGAAAGACAGAGTTTTTAACTAATTCTAAGTTTTCTAAATCATTGCTTTGAGTCAATTCAATTTCATTTTGGATAGAATTTTCTGAACTACTTTCACTTTTTGGATTAAATATAAAATCAGCAACAAAATAAATTCCGATACAAGAAAGCAAAAATACCAAAGCAGAAACAAGATATATTTGCTTTTTATAAGATGACTTTGAAGTTTGTTTATGATGAATTTCTTCTAATTCCTCCAAAATTTGAATGTTTTGAAGCTCTTCTACTAGCTGCTTTTGGAGTAGAATATCTTGTTTTTCATTATTAGACAAATGATGAAAATCATTTAAAGAATCGATAGTAAAATTTTCGTTCTCTAAAAGCTGTTCTATTTTTTCTATTTCTGTGAGATGTGGCGACATAGTATTCTTTATTAAAGTTTTAGAGTAGAATAGTTTGTAAATTTTCTAATTGATTTTGAGCCATTTTTTTAGCTCGCTGCAAACACTTGTATTTCTGTGCTTTGGCTGTCGAATCCGAATTATATCCTAGTTTTTCAGCTAATTCTTTCATAGAAAATTTATCTACATAATATCCTGTCAATAATTTTTTACACGGCTCGCCTAGCTCTGTCAAAATTTTTCTCAAAACAGAAATAGCTTCTTCACTTTTGTAAATATTTGTATCGTCTTGATTTTCAAAATCTATTTTATCAGAAAATTCTATCAAAAAATCAGTATTCGAAAGTGTGTTTTTTCTAGCTTCTTGTCGCTTTTTGTTTCTAAAAATATTATGACAAATTCCGAAAAGATAAGTAGAAGGTTGTGAAGTCAGCTTAAAATCTAGTTTTTGTGCTTGATGATAAAAAACTAAAATTGCTTCTTGAAAAATATCTTTCGTTTGGTTTTGGTCTGCTCCCAATTTTTGCAATCCTTTACTTGTCTTTTCAAAAGATTGGTAGAGATATTCTAAGGCTTTTTTTCGTTTGGTAGGTTCTCTTAAAAATTGAATTACTATTTCATTTTCCATTCTAGCTATTGAGTAAAATTTGGCTTTTACTTCTTTATGTTTGATTTCTGAAAAGGTAAACCCTAAAACTCAAAAGTAGGTCAGACTTCCTAGTCTGACAACAGACTGGGAAGTCTGTTATACATTTATTCTTGAAACATGTAATCTTCTCTAATGAGTTCAGCAGGTTCTAAAAACGACTTATCAAGCCTATCAAAGTGATAAATTCCGAGTGCATTCGGAACAAGCTCTGCAATATAAGAACGTCTAATTTGATGCGTTTGGAGATAAAAAATTTCTATAAAAGGCGCAGAACGAATCAATTTATTTTTGAGTTGATTGGATAAAAACTCTCTTTCAATTTCATTTTTTTGCTTTAGATATTCTATAAAAAGAGAATCAAAACGAAGTTTTTTGATGGAAAACAAATCATTCTTATCAACTTTATTGATGAAACTTATTTTACTAGAATCATTCTGATTATTTGTTTGAGTTACTGTTTTAGTTTCTGCTTTCTCAAATTCTAAAAAACCTTCTTTTTCAATCAAAAATTTATCATACCCTTTTCTATCAAAATACTTCCAAAACAAAAAACTTTCATCTGCAAAAGAAGCCTTAAAGCGTTTTGCTATTAAGTCAGCCTTATTTTTATTGATATTATCCAAATAAAGAATAGAATTTATTCCCAAGTTTTTCCATTGTTTTCGTGCTAAATTTACCCACGCTGTATCATATTTTTCTGCAAAAACTTTGATGACGTTTATAGAATCAAACCCGATTTTACTTAAAATATCTGTGCTTCTTTGTGGGTGGAAATAATATCCGTCTGCTTTATTTTGCGTATTCTTTGGTAGAATATTCGGAAAAATTCCTTCGTGTGCAGGAGAAGAATAAGATGCAATCTTTTTAAATTCTTCTCTATAAACTCCCATATTCAAAGCCTGACGGAAAGATTGAATTGTGAAAAAATTAGCATTTAATTCTACATCAGAAGTATCTAAAATTTGAACCTCAAAACCTGCCGTTTGCAAAAGTGGAAAAGAATCTAGTTGAATGAGTTTTGAAACAAATCCTTTACTTTGACTTTCAGATTTATCTGTCTTACCACCTTTGTATTTTTTCTGATTTAATTCTTTTTCTTTTTGGATAATGAAGGGCAAAACGGTTTGAGTTTGCTGAGTTGAGGGAAGCCAGTCTAGTTCATCATTTAGAATTTTATATGCAATACCTTCTGGATTTTGATAAAAAGAAATGTGTATTTCATCTAAAAGGGGAAGTGTATCTAATTTGATTGTCTTATGAAAATAATTTTGATGCTTCTTTAAAACGACTTTTTGTTTGTCTTCAAAGTAATGAATATAAAAAGCACCCGAACCGACAGGCGAAAATTTATCGCCCAAACGACTTTTTTTAGTAGGAACAATCAAAGATTCGGTACAGGAAAGCAACTGAATCAAAGGCGAAAAAGGAATTTGTAAATGGATTCTAAATTTTCTATCATTGATTACCTCAAATGCTTTCTCATAGTCATTTCCTATTATTTCTTTGAAAATTTGAGTTTGTAGAGAAATTTCATTTTCATTCTCTTGATTCTTTTTTCCTTCGCTTTTTGCCCATTTTATCAAACTTTCTACTACATCTTTTGAAGTCAAAAATTCTTTAGTGGAAGTGCTATGTAATTGAATATTGGGTTTCAAGACAAATTCCCACGTCAAACTATCGATTTGCTGCGTCGAATCTGCCAAAGAAGGATAAAAATTTCCGTCGTTTTCTAGTCGCCAAAGTCCATTAAAAATCTGATGAACAATTCGTCTCTCAGCTTCATTGGTTACAGAAAGAGGATGTAGAGCGTTTATATATTCTAATTCATTATAACGAAATATTTTTTGATTGATTTGCTGTTTTTCTTCTTTTGTTTTGCAAGAGAAAAGTAAAAAAATAAGGAAAAAGTAAAATGGGAATTTCATTGCAGCAGATGGAATTTGAAGATTTTAGAGGCTGCAAAGTTACATAATTCCCATTATCAACCTTCCTATTACAGAAGGATTGCTAAGGGAAAAATTTGTTTTCACAAAAAACAGAGTTAAAACCCTGTTCAATTCATAATGATAAATCTCATTTCAAGAAAACGTTAATAATGGTCAGCAAGCGTTGATATAATCACTCAATCTCCTCTATCAAATACAAAAACTCACTCAACATCATTGCCGTTGCGCCCCAAATAGAATCCTCATTTACAGCAAAATAAGGAACATCTAAAACTATTTTATTTGGAAGAGTTACTTTTTTCTGCAAACGCAATTTTGGATTTTGAAGAGACGAAAGAGGAGCTTCAATAATTCTATCTACTTCTTTTGGGTCACGGATAAAATCAGGTTTCGAATCCAAAAAACCAACAAAAGGAGTTACCATAGAGTCACTTGGTGGAATATACAAATCTGACAAAGAACCTAAAATATTATTTTTTGGAACAATAACGCCTATTTCTTCATGCGTTTCTCTAATGGCTGTCATCATCAAATTTTCATCTTGTTCTTCTCGTCCTCCTCCTGGTAAACCAATTTGCCCTCCATGATTATGCATACCTTCGTATTGTGGGCGCAAAACCAAAGGCATTTTCCAGTCAAACTTTTCGTTTCCATCTTCATCTTGATAAGGATACAACAACATCAAAACGGCTGCAATTCGTGTTTTTTTACGTTCTTTGTATTGAAAAGAAGTTGTTGTTTTTCGTGCTGAAGATTCCATCAATCGTTGTGCTTTTTCAGCAGGACGAAGAGGAGAATCCAAACGGTTTTTGAGTTTTTGTATAAAATCCATTTTATCAGTTTTTCAGTAAACAGTTATCAGTTAATTTCTATTATCAATAGAAAATACGCTTAATACACTTATTTTGTTTAAATTTTAAATAGTGATTTGTCAAGACACTTTCAGAAATGTCAGACAATTAATAAAAATAGAATTGAATTTATCGTAATTTTTAATTCGTAATTCGTAATTGAATAATAAATATGAAAAATCTAAAAGTTGGTTTAGTCCAACAAACATGCAGTACAAACCGAGAAGAAAATATCAAAAAAAGTCAAGAAGGCATCAGAGAATGCGCAAAAAAGGGTGCTAATTTGGTCGTCTTGCAAGAACTTCACAACAATGTTTATTTTTGTCAGAGTGAAGATGTAAATTATTTTGACCTTGCCGAAACTATTCCGGGATACACTTCAAATGCCATTGCCGAAACAGCAAAAGAGTGTGGTGTTGTGGTTGTGGCTTCTATTTTTGAAAGACGAGCAGCAGGAATTTATCACAATACAGCCGTAGTTTTGGAAAGCGACGGAACAATCGCAGGAACGTATCGTAAAATGCATATTCCAGACGACCCTGCTTATTATGAAAAATTTTATTTTACACCTGGGGATTATGAAAAAAGAAGTGTCAGTGATGAAGGAGCAGGTTTTGAGCCTATCGATACTTCTGTCGGACGTTTAGGAGTTTTGGTATGTTGGGATCAGTGGTATCCAGAAGCAGCACGTTTGATGGCGTTGGCAGGTGCAGAAGTTTTGATTTATCCGACGGCTATCGGTTGGGAACAAGGCGACACACAAGACGAAAAAGACAGACAACGAAATGCTTGGATTATTTCACAACGAGGACACGCAGTAGCCAACGGTTTGCCAGTAATTTCTGTAAACAGAACAGGTTTTGAAGAAGACTCAACAGGAGTAACTGATGGAATTACATTTTGGGGAAATAGTTTTGTAACTGGCTCACAAGGCGAGTTTTTGTTTGAAGGAACGAAAGACAAAGAAGAAAATAATGTTGTAGAAATTGATATGAAACGAAGTGAAAATGTCCGTCGTATTTGGCCTTTTCTTAGAGATAGACGAATTGATGCGTATTCAGATTTATTGAAAAGATATAGAAGTTAGAGTTTTTCCCACGGTTAAAACCGTGGGTTTTCTTTTTGATAAGATTAATATTTATAAAACAGAACTCAAAAATCTTCACTACATTTGTCTACTCTTTCTGCATAAATAATTATTTTTCTTTTTATTTATCAGACACAACTAATGAATTTTGATTTACTGCTCTCTAATCTGACCAATCCTACACTTTTATTCTTTGTATTAGGAATTTTTGCTGTCAAAGTAAAAAGTGATTTAGAAATCCCTGCTGGTTCTGTCAAGTTTATTTCACTGTATCTTCTTTTCGCTATCGGTTTTAAAGGTGGACAAGAACTTTCTCACAGTCATTTTGATTTAGAAATTTTATTTTCACTTCTGTTTGGAATTTTTCTTTCTGTAATTGTTCCTCTTTATACATTTTTTATCTTGAAGCGCAAACTTTCTGTTTTTGATGCTGGTGCAATTGCAGCTTCTTATGGTTCGGTTAGTGCCGTTACTTTTGTAGCTGCTGCCTCCTTTTTAGAGCTTCAAAATCTTGCCTTTGGTGGACACATGGTGGCTGTCATGGCTCTTATGGAAGCTCCTGCAATTGTGGTGGGTGTAGCTTTGATTATGCTTTATAATAAAAAAGAAACACAACAAAACAAAAATAATAATTTAATAGAAGAAGAAATCATTATTCCTACTCATGATTTTCATGTAGATGACACTTACGATGCTGCTCCACCTCAAAAAATTTCTTCAAAAAGTAAATTGAAAAATATCATCATTCACTCTTTTACAAATGGTAGTGTTTTGATGGTTTTGGGAAGTTTAGTCATCGGACTGATTGCAGACGAAAAACAAGCCGAAGGGATAAAACCTTTTACAACTGATATTTTTAAAGGATTTTTAGCTATTTTTCTTTTAGCTATGGGAATTGAAAGTGGAAAAAAACTAAGTGCTTTCTTAAAGTCTGGTTGGTTTGCAGCCCTTTTTGCGATTATTATTCCTATTTTTAATGGTTCGCTAACAGCTGTTGCAAGTGGACTTATTACAGATGATATTGCTAATCGTTTTATTTTTGCAATTTTGGCAGCCAGTGCTTCTTATATTGCTGTTCCTGCTGCAATGAAAATTGCCGTCCCACAAGCTAATTCTGGTCTTTTTATTCCGATGGCTTTAGCTGTAACCTTTCCTTTTAATATTACTGTTGGAATGCCTATTTATTTTATGTTGATTCAGTAAATTAATTTAGTTGTCGGTGTTACATTATGTAAATAGCAATTAAACAAAAAACTGGTTTAAGCGTCCTCGCTTGAGCCAGTTTTCACAAAATAAAACTTTCGTGCTTTTGCCCTAATTCTTACAGATAATCCTTAATTAAATCTTCTAATTTTTCTTGTCCTTCCAAAATAAGTTGTGCAAATTCTCTTAAAGCTCCTTCTCCTCCTTTTCGTTGAGTAATATAATCTACTCTTTCAGTTACTTCTTTCATAGCATCTTTAGGAGCTGCACTCAATCCACATCGCATCAAAATAGGCAAATCTATCCAATCATCGCCTATGTAAGCAATATTTTCGGGCTTTACTGCATTTTCTTTGAGGATAATTTCGAAAGTTTCTAGTTTGGCATTTATACCTCCTTTTCCGTGATAATGAAAATCAAAACCCAGTTCTTGACAGCGTTTTTTAACTACATCAGATTCTCTTCCTGTAATTACACCTACTTTAAAACCTAGTTTTTGAAGTGGTTTGATAATAAAACCATCTTTTACATTAAAGTTTTTGTATTCCAAAAAATTATCATCATAAATAATTTTACTGTCTGTCAGTACACCATCTACATCAGTAAGAATGATTTTAATTTTTTGTATTTTTTCTTTTAGAGAAGCATTCATTTTTGCAAATATTTTATTCAGATTATAAAAATTAGTAATATAAGACCACAAAAAAAGCTATTGTTTCTCAAGAATAACAATAGCTTTTTGTTTTTTGAAATCATATTATTTATTGGGACAAACTTCTTCAGCAGATTTGCCACAATAGCTACATGAACCATCATCAGTTTTCAAGAATGGGCTTTGACTAGCACATGTCCCTCTAAACTGTCCTTGTTTTTGAAAAAACATTCTGACTCCCATTCCTACAAAGTAAATCATAAGAACACCTATTGCCAAAACGATTGTATATAAGATTGTCATAATTTTGAAGTATTGTTTTTTTTGCAAAAATACAAAAAAGGTTTGAATAGTATTATTTGTGTCTTCTCTTTCTCTAGAATTCAAAATCTTATTGTGTATTCCTAAAATTTAGACTTTTAACGCATAAGTTGATATATAGTTTGCATAAAAATTTAAAAAATGAACTTCTTTGGAAAATCAAATTTGATATTTTAATAAAACTGGCTACCTTTGCAAACTAAAATTTTGTGAAGTGTGTCGTATCAAATCAAGTACAGAAGTCTGTTTCACAAGTTTGTCAGTACATATTTTGAGTAGATATAGCACTTATTTTAAGTAAAGAGTAATTTCTATTAAAAATTTGAACTTCCTTTTCACATTAACCTTATTAAAAAAAATTACACGGATAGATTATGTCTATAATTACAGCAATTCAGAAACGCACAGGACTACTTCTCGTAGTTATTTTGGGCGCACTTGCAGCCTTCGTTCTTACTGACCTTATTGGTAACGCAGGTAGAATGGGTAGCGATCAAGTCATTGGAGAAATTGATGGAACAGAAATCAAATATCAAGATTTTAATAACCAGCTTCAAATCATGCGTGATAGAATGGAAGCTGCTAATCAAAACAAACTGAATGAGTCACAGATGCCAATGGTTCGTACTCAAACTTGGAATGAACTTGTTACACAATATGCTCTCAAACCTGAATGGGAAAAATTAGGTATAATGGTAACTCAAGAAGAAGTTATTGATATGGTACAGGGAAATAATATCTCTCCTCAAATCAAACAAGCTTTTACTGACCCAGAAACAGGTATTTTTGATAAAGATAAAGTGATTGCTTTTATCCGTAATCTTCAAAATCAGCCACCACAAGCACAACAACAGTTTGCAGTTTTCGAACAACAACTTCCAGAATCTCGTAGAAGTGAAAAATATGAAAACTTACTTCGCAAATCTGTTTATGTAACTACTGCTGAAGCAAAACGTCGTTATGAAGACGAAACAACAAAATTAGATTTGAAATTTTTGTATGTTCCTTATGCAAATATTGCAGACTCAACAGTAAATGTTACACCAGACCAAATACAAGAATATTACAATAATCACAAAGAAGATTATGATGATGCAGCCTCAGTTGCAGTAGAATATATTGCTATTCCGATTGCTCCATCAAAAGCAGACAGTATGGAAGTGAAGCGTTATTTGAGCGATATCAAAAACAAATTTGCATCAGCACAAAACGATACTTCTTTTGTGGCTATCAACTCACAAATTGAAACTAACTTTGCAGAGCTTTCTAAATCTAATTTGCCTGAAGCTATCAAAAAGGAAATGGGAGAAGAAGTAACAATAGGAATGGTAAGTGAGCCTACTATTGTGAAAGGAGTATATACTATGTTCAAGGTTGTGAAAGAAGTAGGACAAGTAGTTGACTCTGTAAAAGCAAATCACATTTTATTTGGTACTCAAGGAAAATCTCCAGAGGAGAAATTAGCCATCGAAACAAAAGCTAAAGAAGTATTGGCGCAAGCTAAAAACGGAGGAAATTTTTCAGCATTAGCAAAAGAATATAGCGAAGACAAATCTAATAGCGAAAAAGGTGGAGAACTAGATTGGTTTGGTCGTAATGCAATGGTAAAACCTTTTGAAGATGCTACTTTTGGAGCTACTCAAACTGGTATTTTGCCTGAATTAGTGGAAACTAATTATGGCTATCATATCATAGATGTAAAAGACTTAAAGAGAACTAATAAATACTTAGTTGCTTCGGTTGGACGTTTGTTAGAACCTAGTCAATCTACTCGTGAGACTCTTTATCGTCAAGCAGGTGATTTGGCTTCAAGTAAAAACATAACAGAGTATGAAGAACGTACTAAACAGTATAACTTATTGAGTTTGCAAGCAAATGATGTAAAACAAAATGCTCGTTCTTTAAACAATATCTATGATCCTTCTATCCGTCAAGCTATTCGTTGGGCATTTGAAGAAAATACAAGCATAGGTGATATTTCTAATGAAGTATTTGAAGTAGATAATCAATATATTGTTATGACATTGAAATCTCGTACTAAAAAAGGAATTCAACCTCTTTCTAAAGTGTATGAGCAAGTTCGTCGTAAAGTCATTGAAGAAGCTAAGAAAAAAGAAATTTTGGCTAAATTAAAAGATAAAACAGGTACATTAGAAGAAATTGCAACAGCTTTTGGAGAACAAGCTCGTGTATTATCTCAACCTAATTATACTTATATCACAACTACTCTTAATGGAGTAGGATTTGCACCAAAAGCAGTAGGTATGGCATTTGGAATGAAAGAAGGTGAAACTTCAAAACCTATTGTTGATGAAACAGGTATTGTGATAATGAAAGTAGAAAAATACAATAATGCTGGAGAAGTAGCAGATTATGCTAAATACAAAGAACCATTGGTTCAAGATCGTCAGCAAGTATTTAATACAAATGGAATTCTACGTGCTATCAAACAATTGACTGACACAGAAGAAAACATTGATAGTTTTTATTAATAGGAATATCATTGATGAGAAATCAATGAGACTATAATGTCTAACAAAAAAACCTAAGTTTTAAAACTTAGGTTTTTTTTATGGTAGTATTTCGAAGAAATATTTAAGTGTCTATTTCTAACTTCTCAAATCTAACTTTTAGCCTTATTTACTTATCTGTTTCTACCATATTGTTCATGACTAGATACCCAGTCAGAAGAAGAAATAGCCGAACCAAGAGAAATCTCTCCAGCAAGTACAACACCTGCAATAATTTCAGCAAGTTTGTTTACTCTACCTTTACCAAAACAATCCATCATTTCAAGGCATTCTTTTTGAGTAGCCAAACCAACACCACCACCATAGGTAGCAATAATTAGAGAAGGAATTGTAATTGAAATATAAAGGTCTTTTTCAGGAGTAAGTTCTGAATAAAATATAGCAGCAGAAGATTCTGAAACATTGGCTACATCCTGACCAGTCGCAATAAACATCGCTGTAATACCATTAGCAGAATGCGCTCCATTATTGTTTGCACCAGAAAGAAAAGCTCCTACATTAGAAACACGTCCGTGAAATGCTAAAGATTCTGGTTCTACACGCATATTCTGAATAAGCACATCTCTAGGAATAGTACATTCTGCAACTACACGCTTACCACGAGTACGCATAACATTGATTTGAGAGGCTTTTTTGTCTGTTGCTAAGTTGGATTCTAAAAAGAAATGTTCTATTTTATTCTCTTCATGATAATTATCCAAAATCCAGCTACAGGCTGCAAAAGTAGCACGACCCACCATATTTTGACCTGCTGCATCCCCTGTTTTATAATTAAAACGTAGATAAGCAAATTTATTAGCCAAATAACAATCAATATCTTGAAGTTTGGCAACACTTGAAGTTGCTTCTGCTTCTTCTGTTATCTTATCGTAATTTTCTTTTTTCTTTGTCCATTCTACAAAATCTCTAGCCCCACGAGCATCTTTAAATACAAAAACAGGCGCACGTTGCATAGCATCTCCAATTACAGTACACTTAACTCCACCACTAAGGTTAAGCACTTTCATACCACGATTATAAGAAGCTACAAGTGTTCCTTCAGCCGTTGCCATAGGAATCAAAAAATCACCTTTTGCATATTCCCCATTTACTGTCATAGGACCTGCAATACCAATTGGAATTTGAGCTACACCTACAAAATGCTCACAATTTCCTGCTGCAATATGTGGGTCAAAGGAGTATTTTGTTACGTGGTCTAATTTTTTACCTGTAACTTGTTCGACAAATTCTTGCCTATTTTTGATCGCACTTTCAGCATAATCATCGTTTTTATCTCTAGGAATTTTGACTTCTTGATCATTAAAACCTGAAATAGCATCTTGTACTTTGAATTTGAGCTTTCCAAATGGATTAGCTACAAATGAGATTTGAATATCATGTTTTGCTTCTGGAAGTTTGTCAATATTAGCCAGCACATTAAAACTTTTACTCAAAGGAAAATCAATAGGACTACTAGAGTCCATGGCAGAAGGCTTAATCATATTTCCGTCTCCCATATCGATTTGAATGTCACTCATCGGAACTTCTTTACCGTTTATTTCAACGCTGACAAGCTCACTAAATTTGGCATCACTCAAACGATTTTTAATAGTAAATTGTACTCCTTTGTCTGTATTTTTTAAACTTCCTCGTGAGTAAAGTTGTTTGAGAATCAAGCTTGGTATTTGCATAAGTTTTGCAGTAAGATGTGTATTAAAAATTTAATTTAGTCATATATATTCTTAAAAGTTAAGCTAATATTGTAAAAAACCATTGATAATACAACTTATTTGTTAATGAATTAGCAAATTATTTGGTTTTTTTTCAAAATGCCAACAATTATATCGTCTAAAAACTAAATTTAGATATACTCACTTTATACTAACTTTTGTCTAACAAATATTAATGCTTCTAGTTTTAAAAATAAATAGTAATTTTGAAAGTGAGAACAGTATTTTTCGAACATTATTCTAAAAAACGTATTTAATTTAATAAAACTGTTCATCTACATACCTTATATAGATTATAGCTTTTTATGAAAAAAAGAACTCTTTTGCTTGGAGCTGCATTAGCAGCTGGTTTTACTTATTGGTGGAAAAAACCAAAAGAAATTAGTTTTGATTATACATTCAAGACCAATTTTTCGCCTACCGTACTTTGGACATATATAGAAGAAGCCTTTCGAAACTCAAAAGAAAGCGAACTTTGGATTCAGCATTTAGAAGAATTAGAAACAACAGGAATAGAGGCTGGAAATAAAGTAATGGCAATTTATAAAACACCTCTTTTTGCTAAAGTGCATCATTATTACATTACAGAGGCAAGTTATGGGAAATATTTTGTCTACGAGCCTGTTGCCAAACATCCATTAAAAGGGCGTGCAATTGTAGAAATTACACCCACAAAAAGAGGATGTAATTTGCGTTGGAGAGGAAAATATTATTTCAAAGGAATGCCACTTGCTGCAATTTATTTAGTGGGTTATTTTGAAAAGGCTTTTTTTAAAGGACTTCAAGAAAATTTATATAAAATAGAACCTCGTATGCCTCAAAATATGCAGGTTGTTGATAGAATTTATGATTAGACGTATTGACTGATGAATATTTCAAAAATTGAAAGAATTAAGTTACAGACTTTAGACAATTTAGAATTATTTTCTACCTATAACTCTAATCAAGATTTTCCTTTGCACTATCACGAAACATTTTGTATTTCTAGTATAGAAAAAGGAGCTTTTATAGAAAATGATAAAATTGCCTTACAAAACTCGTTACTTATTTCAAATCCTTTAGAAATACATAAAAATAGTGCTTTTCAAAATCTGGATTATTCTATCAAAACGTTATATATTAGTAAGGATATTTTTAAATTTGCTTTAGGAAAAAATGAGGTAAATGATGATTTTTTATTACAACATCTAATTACAGATACTTCTCTTTTTAATAAATTCAGTCAATTATCTAATAAAATTGTAGCTTATAAAAATAATGATTTTGGTGATAGTTTTGAAAAAGAATTTATAGGCTTTATTCAAGAAATTGGACAGTTTGAATTTGCTAAGAAAAATAAAACATTTACTACTAATATAGCTCAAACACCTACTTGGTTAAATGACACAAAGCAGTATTTAATTGCTAATTTAGACCAAAAAATAAGTCTGGAAACTCTAGCAAATCAGACAAAACTAGATAAATTTCAATTTATTAGAGCTTTTAAAAAACATGTTGGTCTTACTCCCTTTCAATACATTATTTTGAGTAGAATATCCCTCACCAAGCAATTACTTCAAGAAGGAAATTCTATTACAGAAACAGCTTTAGATGCTGGATTTTATGACCAAAGTAATTTTGCAAATTACTTCAAAAACTATGTTGGTGTGACACCTAGAAATTATCAACAGAGCTTCAATATTTTACAAGATTAAGGAAAAGAGGTGTTTTATATTTGAGAAAATTATTTTTTAACTCTAATTTTTAGATTTTCTCACCAAAACACTATCATCTATGAAAGATTCTCTTAAAACTTTGTTGTTAATTTTCTTATCTTCTCTTACTATTAGCTGCTCAAAAGAAGTTTTACCTCAAATCAATACTGCTCAAGAACTAGACGCTTCTCTTCAAAAAAGCTATGAAAAATCTAACTTTGGAGGTTTTTCAGTTGCTGTTATCAAAAATGGTGAAGTAGCTTTTCAGAAAAGTTATGGTAAAGCTAACATTGAAAAAAATATTGATTTGACTAATGAAATGTCAATGAATATTGCTTCGATTAGTAAAGTATTTATTGGAATTTCACTTGTTAAAGCTATTGAAGATGGACATTTTACCTTAGAAACTCCTATCAATTCTATCTTGCCTTTTGAGGTAATCAATCCAAATTTTCCAAACGAAACTATTTTAATTAAACATTTAGTTACTCATACTTCTGGAATCAAAGATAGTGAGTCTGTTTATTTTCAAAATTACAGTATTTTGGAAGGGGAAGATATTTCTACAAAAGGAGCGCAACTAATGATAAATGAATTAGGAATCAAGACAGATGGAAATACGCTACCTTTGGAGGATTTTATGAAGTCTTATCTTTCCACAACAGGAACTCTTTATAATTCGGATAATTTTTTAAATGCTCCTACAGGAACAGAATATTATTATAGCAATATCGGCTCTGCTTTAGCTGCTTATCTCATCGAAATTGTAACTCAAACTCCTTTTGATGTCTATTCAAAACAAGTTATTTTTGAGCCTTTGCAAATGAGTCATACAGCTTGGAAAAAGTCAGAATTAAATGCCGAATTAGTTTCTACACAGTTTTTTGATGCACAAACTCCTCTTCCTGCTTACACAATGGCAACTTATCCAGATGGTGCTTTACTCACTTCTATTGAAGATATGACAATTTTCATGCAAGAAATGATAAAAGCAAAAACTGGACAGTCCTCTTTACTACTCTCAAAAGAATCCTATCAACTTCTCTTTGATAAGAAACTAGAAACAATCCCAAAACAAATGCCTGAGAGAGAAGATAATTATGGTGTTTTTTGGCTTTGGTCTACAAATGGTCGAATCGGACACACAGGAGGAGACATTGGAACAACTACTTTTTTCGGATTTGATCCAAGTACACAATCAGGCTCAATAGTTTTGATAAATTCTAATGTAGAAGAAGCTGGGGAGTTAGCTTTTGAAGTATTGAGTGAAATTGTAAGAGCTTATAAGTCTTTTGAAGTTGCAAAATAATATCTATTGATTTTATTAAAATCCTTTTTACTTCAAAACAGTAAGAAGGATTTTTGCGTAAACAAGTGAATACATTTTCTATTCTCACTTTCAATTTATGCACATTCACAAAATTCATAGACAAAAACATTTTGACTTTTTAAATGAAAATCGTAAAGATCCAATTACAGGAGATTTAATTGTAGCAGGAAATGAAGTTGTTTTTTGTGATGAATGTAAATCAGCTTTCTTGAAAGAGACTTGGGAATATTTGGGTGGAAAACATTGTGATTCTTCTGAAACACTTATTGATTTTCCCATTCAAAAAACATTAGAACTTCGTGTTTTACAAGATATAAACTCCTTACTTTTTCCTATAAAAGGATCAGAAAACGAGAGTTTTGAGTGTTTTGGATATAAATTAGATGACTATTTTTGGAAGAAAATCAAAGTAAATTTACGTATTGATGCTCAAATTCAAAAAAATATTGACTTAAACCTTAGCTTGTCTATACCTGTTTTAGAAAAGAACTCTCTTTATATACTTATGGGATTTGTTGTCTTTATCTGCCTTATTTTAGGGCTTGTAATAGATTTTTCTACAACAGGATATATATTTTTGATAGCAATAGCTTTAGGAGCTATATTTTTACCACTTCCTTTTACAGAATATGATACTAGAGGAATGGAAGGCTATGAACTTTTTTCTTTTTTGGATAAAAAAAGGGCATTACTTCATTTTAAAGAAGATGCCGTTTTAGTGTATTTTAATGAGTCAAAAAGTGCGTACAGCATCGAATATACAGATATTACTCAAATTGTTTTTTCAAATCAAAATATTACTATTTGTACTACAAATGCACATCAAAACACATTTCGTTTAGTTGAAATTTCATCAGAACAAATTGGAAAGATTATTCATTGTGTCTATAAACTCTCTTCTTCTACTTTGATGATATTTAAAAATCAGCATCCGATTATAAAAAAACTTGTGAAGAGCTTAGAGACAGAATATAAAAGCATTTGGATAGAATAATGTAATTTATTTCTCTATGATATTCACAAATCAAACTCTAATCGCCTTTTTTGGTGGCTTCACTGATGATTTTATTATAATTTTAATCGATAGTTCTGTTTAGGATAGTTCAAAATTTGGTGGTACACAAAGTATATTTTTTTTTAAAGCGTTTTAGAATAGCAAAATTATATAACTAAAAACTGCCCAAAATACCGTTGTTGATGTTTTAGAGAAGCGACACCAAAAACCAAACTTATCATACTTTTTAGAATACCACCTTAAATTCAATAAAAAAGCTATGTCAAGTATGGTATTTCTAGCTCAAAAAAGAATGAAGAACTTTAAACAAAATATTTATTTATACAAATTTTGTATAATTCAAAAATAAATATTAACTTTGCAGTTCGTTAAAAAGCGGGTAGATAACAAAAATTTAGACTTTTTAGAACAAAATAAGAACTAAAATAAGCTCTGAATTTAGAAAAAATAATCCCTATTTGATAGTTTATCCTATTAAACAGCGTTGTTCTGCCTCTACATAGAATAAAAATAAGTGTTTTGAACGATTAATTTTTCATTCTATTTTTATCTAAATTCTAAACTTATTAAAATCTAAAATCTAAATTTAATTTTATGGCTAAACAAGACAGCATCGAACAAGACGGAACAGTATCAGAAGCATTATCAAATGCTATGTTTCGTGTTTCTCTACAAAACGGACACGAGGTAACTGCTCATATTTCTGGAAAAATGCGTATGAATTATATCAAAATTCTTCCAGGAGACAAAGTAAAGTTAGAAATGTCGCCGTATGATTTGACTAAAGCCCGTATTGTATATCGCTACAAATAAAAATGTAGGTCGTATTTAGATTCTTTACTTAATTGTTGCTGATTAAAAAAGAAATTAGAAACGGCGTTCTTTTTTTTCTTTATATAAATAAACTTTTCACATTAATTTTCAAAACTATGAAAGTTAGAGCTTCCGTAAAAAAGCGTAGCGTAGATTGTAAAATCGTACGTCGCAATGGAAAAGTTTACGTTATCAACAAGAAAAACCCTCGCTTTAAGCAGCGTCAAGGTTAATTTTGTTTTTTTTGACGTAATTTGATTTTTATTAATTAATCTACAGTCAAAAAATGCGTAACCTTTTTATATTAGGAAATAGAAATTAAGTAAAAAACGGATTTTATTCGTATTTTTTAATTTTTAATTCGTAATTGTTTTTAATAAATCATCACTTAGAATTAATCAGCTAATATGGCAAGGATTCAAGGTGTCGATATTCCAGATAATAAGCGTGGAGTCATTAGTTTGACATACATCTTTGGTATTGGAAACACTCGTGCAGCTCAAATTTTAGATGCAGCAGGAGTTGACCAAAACACAAAAGCTAAAGATTGGTCTGACGATGAAGCTAAAGCTATTCGTGAATATATCGGCGAAAACTTCAAAGTAGAAGGTGAACTAAAATCCGAAGTACAACTAAACATCAAACGTTTGATGGATATTGGTTGTTATCGTGGTTTACGCCATCGTAAAGGACTTCCAGTAAGAGGACAACGTACACAAACAAATGCACGTACTCGTAAAGGAAAGCCAAAAACGGTTGCAAACAAAAAGAAATAATAATTCTCATTCTTATTTTAATAAGAAAAAGTCTAGTAGAGGAAAATATAAGTTCATTCAAATCAATTTTGATACAATTTTATTTTCTAATGCAGCTTAAACGTTTAAAAAACTTATGGCACAAAAGCGTAAAGACAAAGCCAAAAAACGAGTAGTGAAAGTTGCTGCTGTGGGTCAGGCTCACATTAAAGCATCTTTTAACAACGTTATTATTTCTATGACTAACGAAGCAGGTCAAGTTATCACTTGGGCAACAGCAGGCAAAATGGGTTTCAGAGGTTCTAAAAAGAATACTCCGTATGCAGCTCAAACAGCAGCTCGTGATTGCGCTCAACGTGCTTACGACTTAGGTCTTCGTAAAGTAGAAGTATTTGTCAAAGGACCAGGTTCTGGTCGTGAGGCAGCTATTCGTACAATCCATAGTGTTGGTATTGATATTACATCTATCAAAGATGTAACTCCTCTTCCTCACAACGGTTGTCGTCCTCCAAAACGTCGTAGAGTATAATTTTAATTGTCAAGACATTTTGAAATGTCAGACAATTTTAGTTTAACAAAACGATAAAAGAAGGAAAAATAGCAACTTGTTATTTTCACTCTTAAAATGTAGCTTAGACTTTAGTCTGAGCGAACAGGCTAAGAAAATTTGGATAGAATCTTCTATCTCGCTTCTTTCCAATTCTAGCGTAAAAAGAATAGTGAGTTGAAACGTTTAGGAGTTATTCTCCCTTGTTGCGTGCTTTAGATAGAATTTAGATATAGTTTTTATAGTTATAGATATTTTAAATCGACTGGCTCGGCAACTCTTATTTTTTTGGAAACGGATTAGTTATAACCTTTCTAATCGTCTGTTTTCTAAGAGATTTAATTAAGTTTGACAGTAATTATCACTCTTAATTTGTACAATCATATAAAAATAAGTAACGTAGAGAAGGACTAGAATACCCCGTTTAGCTCACGACTGTATAAATCCGAAAAAATGTAAATTTCGTTTTTTAGAAAACGATTTTTTTACAGAGCATCAATGATTTATACTTTTAGAATTTATTTTTAATTTTCGTAAAACACGAAAAATACAAACAGTATGGCACGTTATACAGGACCTACGGCAAAAATTGCAAGACGTTTCGGAGAGGCAATCTTCGGCCCGAGCAAAGCCCTAAAGAAAAAAGCTTATCCGCCGGGTCAGCACGGAAAAGGTCGTCGTCGTAAAGTATCAGATTATGCAGTCCAGTTAATGGAAAAGCAAAAAGCTAAACATACTTACGGTGTACTTGAGCGTCAATTTTCAAATGTATTTAAGCACGCAGTAAGAGCGCAAGGCTCAACAGGTGAGAATCTTTTGAAATTCTTAGAAACTCGTTTAGATAATGTTGTGTATCGTTTAGGTATTGCACCTACTCGTAGAGCTGCTCGTCAGCTTGTTTCTCACAAACACATTACAGTAAACGGAGAAATCGTAAACATTGCTTCTTATTCATTACGCCCTGGCGATATCGTTGGAGTACGTGAAAAGTCAAAATCTTTGCAAATTATTACTGATGCTTTGAGTGGAAGAGCAAATGCTCGTTACTCTTGGTTAGAATGGGATAATACAGAGCTTCAAGGCAGATTTATGATGCTTCCAGAGCGTGAGGAAATTCCAGAGAACATTCAAGAACGTTTAATCGTTGAGTTGTACTCTAAATAATCCTAGCTTATACAACCTATTTATTCAGGTTACAATTATTAGACAGTTACAAACTGTTTATTACCTGTTAGGTTATCAATTCTTTAAAAAAACACTTCAAAATATACAGTAAGTTCTATGGCAGTATTAGCGTTTCAAATGCCCGACAAAGTGGTAATGGAGAAAGCCGATGATTTTCACGGTATTTTCGAATTCAAACCATTAGAACCAGGTTATGGTGTAACTGTTGGTAACGCACTTCGTCGTGTATTGCTTTCTTCATTAGAAGGATATGCAATTATCGGTATCAAAATGGGTTCAGTTTTACATGAGTTTTCTACCGTCGAAGGCGTTGTAGAAGATGTAAGTGAAATTATTTTGAATTTAAAGATGTTGCGTCTTAAAAAATTAGTAGAAGATGAATCTAGTCAGAGGATTACAATTCAACTTTCTGGAAAATCTGAACTAACTGGAAAAGACATCACAGATGCTACTAATGAATTTGAGGTGTTGAATCCAGAATTGGTAATCTGTCACATGGACGAATCAGTAGAACTCGAACTTGAACTTTTCTTAGACAAAGGACGTGGATACGTTCCTGCTGAGGAAAACCGTCAAGCAGAAAATTCTGCAAGCTATATTCCAATAGATGCTATCTATACGCCAATTAAAAACGTAACTTATAGCATCGAAAACACTCGTGTTGAGCAAAAAACGGATTATGAGAAGTTAGTTATGGATATCCAAACTGACGGTTCTATTCATCCTGAAGATGCTCTTAAAGGTGCAGCTCATTTACTTATGCGTCATTTGGCTCTAATTTCTGACCAAAACATTACGCTTGATTATTTAGAAACACAACAAGAGGAGGAAGTAGATGAAGAATTTGTAAGAATGCGTAAGCAACTCAAAACAGCTCTTTCAGAAATGGATTTGTCTGTTCGTGCTTATAACTGTCTTAAAGCAGCAAACATTCGTACACTTGGCGACCTTGTAAGTTTGGAAATTTCTGATATGATGAAATTCCGTAACTTTGGTAAGAAATCACTTACTGAATTGGAACAACTTGTATCTGATTTGGGACTTACTTTTGGATTAGACATCGTTAAGTACAAATTAGACGAAGATTAATTTTGAAATCAATTACGAATTAAAAATTATGACCTGCTAAAGCAGCGAAACTAATTACGAATGTAACGTATTAAACATAAATACTTTATGGTTCATAATTTGATTAATTTTTATTCCTAATTACTTTATAATTGTTCTTTTCAAATGTATTTAATAGGGTCTGATTTAATGTTCTACTACTGGCATTTTATACAGAAATTCAGGCAAAGTTTAGTTTTTTATAAAATAAACTTGTCCAAACTTATACGAAAATGAGACACGGAAAAAAATTCAATCATTTAGGGCGTACATCATCTCACCGTAAGGCGATGCTCTCTAACATGGCGGCTTCTCTCATATTACACAAACGAATTCAAACAACTACTGCCAAAGCAAAAGCATTGCGCAAATATGTAGAGCCTTTGATTACTCGTTCGAAGGGTGGAACTCAAAACGACCAACGTGTTGTTTTCTCTTACCTTCAAAATAAAGAAGCTACCAAAGAGCTTTTCAATGAAGTAGCTCGTAAAGTGGGTGAGCGTCCAGGAGGATACACACGCATTATCAAACTTAGTTTGTCTCGTGCAGGCGATAACTCTGATGTTTGCTTTATCGAACTTGTAGATTATAACGAGCTTATGCTACAAGAATCAAGCACTTCAGGACGTACTCGTCGTGGTCGTCGTAAGAAGAAAAAATCTTCTGACACAGCAACAGCTTCTTCTGAAGCAACTGCAGAGCAAACAGAAGAAAAGAAAGCTGATGATGCTTCTTCTAGCGAAGAAGAGTAATCAAAACTTGATTTTCTCAAAATATAAAAAACACCTTTTTAATCTTTATAGAATTAAAAAGGTGTTTTTTTGTTCTGTATTATTCTAAAAAGTATAAGTAACTCTCATTTGATTTGGAGCAAGTGAAAGCGAAACAGGAATATTATACAAAACTTTTGATTGTCTTTTATTAAGAAAGTAAGCTGTCAAATCAAAAACAAATAAAAATCCTCCTTGTAAAATGAGTGATTTTCCATAACCTAAAAAACGGTTTGTATTTTTTATAGTTGTTTCAGTTTTTGCTCGTTCCCTCAAATATAATCCTGCTGCCATATACCCTACATCAATTCCTGTATTGAACAAAAAAAGAGATTCTGTCGAATGATAAGCTTTTATAGTTTCTGCATAATTCAAATCTGTAGCTTTTTTTGCAAATAAAAGACTGCTTCCTGCTAAAGCAAAATTGACAGTATTCCAATAGATATTAAACTGATGAAAATATTTGTCTTCTCCATTATTTACTCCTGTTGCTAGAGTTGCACCACTATAGGCAAAATTAGCAACTGACCAACCTCCCAAAACATACATAGAGTTTTTTTGAAGTGAAAGACGTTCTTTATTTATTTGAGGCAAATCAATTTTATTTTCTTGAGCAAAAGAATAGTTAATAAATAAAGCAAAGAAAAATACAGATAGAAAGGCAGATTTTTTTGTAAACATAATAACATCAAGTTTAAAAAATAGAAGAATTAAAATCATTATGCTAACATTTTTAAATTAGATTTGGTTTGTTTTTTTGTCTTTTGACTTTTTCTTGAGAAGAATTTATTGTGCTATTTTTTATTCCTATATTTTAAAGTGAAAAAAACTAATAAATTTATTCTAAAATGTTATTTTCCTAATTTTATCAAAAGTATAGCTAAATTTAAAGTTGTAAGAAAAATAAATCAAATAATTTATTGTTTAAGAAATGAAAATAGTTAAATGGATACTCATAATTGTAGGAGGAGGATTTGCCTTATATATCATTGGTTCGATAGTAGCTTTAATAGTTTTGTTTGCTCAATTTGATTCTTCAAGCTATGAAGAATTAGTTGCAAATTGTGAGGAGAAATCAAAAGAGATTCGTGAAGTTGAACAGTTTGTTAATTCTAGGCTTCCTTCAAATAAAGTTATAGATATTGAATTTGATGGTTATTCTGTGAGTAGATTTTATATAAGGAAAAATGAAAAGTATGATTCTTCTTTAGATAGTAGACAAACCAAGTCAGTGAATAAAGAAGATTTATTCAAAGATTTAAATTGGAGCTATAAAACTACTGATTCTTTAAAGCGAAAATTAGACAAAGCAGGTTGTATTTCTGTTCAAAGTGGTAATCCCTGTCAGATTGGATTTCAAAGACATGGAATGGGAATGTATTTTTATAATTTATTTGATGAACCAGTTCCAGATAGTTTGACTAACAATTATAATGATAGTTGTAGGTATATTTTGTATAAAAAAGATGTCGCTTTAGAATGGCTTGGTGGTGCTATTGGTGTTCAATGTTTTCCTGAATTTAATAGAAAAAGAAGGTAGGTAATTAAGCCTATTTATAAAATAATTATTTTCTAAATTAGAAGTCATTCCATTTCTACATTCACAAAAAAACCTAATAAATCCATTCTAAAGATGTTATTATCCTAATTTTATCAAAAGTATAGCTAAATTTAAAGTTGTAAAGAAAATTCAATTTTATTAAACCTATAATATACAAACATGATAAAACAGACAACAACACAATTTTTATTTTTACTACTCACTTTCTTTGCATTTTCAGCGTGTAAACAAGAAGTAAAAAAAGAAGATACAGAAACACAAGAAGAAGCGACAACAGAAAATCTATTATTACAAGAATGGACAGGCGATTATGGTGGTGTTCCTGCTTTTGATAAAATGAAACTAGAAGACATCAAACCTGCGATGATTAAGGGAATGGAAATGAATTTGGCTGATATTGATGCTATTGCAAACAATCCAGATGCACCTACTTTCGAAAATACGATTGAAGAAATGGAACGTGCAGGAAAAGAACTAGATAGAGCTTTCAATTATTATGGAATTTGGAGTAGTAACATGTCTTCGCCAGAATTTAGAGCAATTGATGAAGAATTATCACCTAAATTTTCAGAGTTTAGTTCTAAAATCTCTCAAAACGAAAAATTATTTCAACGCATCAAAACAGTTTATGAAAATTCTCAAACTACTCCGTTAGAAGCAGACAAACAACGAGTTTTAGAGCTAACTTATAAAGGTTTTGAAATGAATGGAGCAGAACTTAGTCCAGAGAAAAAAGAAAGATATGCAGCTATTGATAAAGAACTTTCTACACTTTATACTAAGTTTTCGAATAATGTTTTGCACGATGAAGAAGGTTATATTACTTATCTTGATGAAAATCAATTAGGAGGTTTATCAGAAGGTTTTATCAAATCGGCTGCAAAAATTGCTGCTGATAATGGACAAGAAGGAAAATATGCCATCACAAATACTCGCTCTTCAATGGATCCTTTCTTGACATATTCTACTGAAAGAGATTTGCGTGAAAAGGTTTGGAAAAATTATTATTCAAGAGGAGATAATGGTGATGACTATGACAACAACAAAATCATTGCAGAAATCTTGAAATTACGTAGAGAGCGTGTTGAACTTTTAGGATATAAAAATTATGCAGAATGGCGTTTGCAAGACCGTATGGCAAAAACTCCAGAAAATGCAATGAATTTGATGGAAAAAGTTTGGAAAGCGTCTATTGCTAGAGTGGATGAAGAAGTAAAAGATATGCAAGCTGTAGCCAATAAAAACGGAGACAAAATTACTATTGAACCTTGGGATTATCGTTATTATGCTGAAAAAGTAAGACAAGATAAATATAATTTGGATTCAGACGAAGTAAAACAATATTTGCAGCTTGACAAACTTACTGAAGCAATGCACTATGTAGCAGGTCGTTTGTTTAATTTCAAATTTACGCCAGTTCCTGAAGGTTCTGTTCCTGTTTTTCATGAAGACGTGAAAGTTTGGGAAGTAACTGACAAAGACACAGGCGAGAATATCGGACTTTGGTATCTTGACCCGTATGCTAGACAAGGAAAGCGTTCGGGAGCATGGGCAACAAGTTACAGAAGTCATACAACCTTTGATGGAAAGAAAAACGTTTTGGCTTCCAACAATTCAAATTTTGTAAAACCTGCACCGAATCAACCTCTTTTAGTTTCTTGGGACGATGCAACTACATTTTTTCATGAGTTTGGTCATGCACTTCATGCTCTTTCATCCAACGTAAAGTATCCAACTTTGAATGGTGGTGTTAGAGATTATACAGAATTTCAATCGCAGCTTTTAGAGCGTTGGTTATCTACTGATGAAGTAATTAACAACTATTTGGTACATAACAAAACTGGCGAACCAATGCCAAAAGAGTTAGTTGCCAAAATCAAGAAAGCATCTACTTTCAATCAAGGTTTTTCTACAACTGAATATTTAGCTTCTGCCATAATGGATATGAAATTTCACCTTGCAGACCCAGAGAATATTGATGTAGATAAGTTTGAAAAAGAAACATTAGACGAACTTGGAATGCCAAAACAATTAGTAATGCGCCACAGAACACCACATTTTGGACACGTTTTTTCAGGAGAAGGCTATGCGACAGCGTATTACGGTTATATGTGGGCTGATGTTTTGACAGCCGATGCAGCCGAAGCCTTTGCAGAAGCTCCAAACGGTTTTTATGACAAAGAAATGGCTGATAAATTGGTAAAATATTTATTTGCGCCAAGAAATGCCATAGACCCAGCCGAAGCCTACAAATTATTTAGAGGACGTGAAGCAAATATGGAAGCATTGATGCGTGATAGAGGTTTTCCTGTTCCGAAGAAGTAAAACCATCACAAATAGGATAACTTATTTGTTAAAAATAGGAATAAAGTAAAAGCCTTATTCCTATTTTTTTTAATTATGTTGTATCATTTAAAAATTCTTGCCTACCTTTGAATTTTATTTTTGAATCTAAAATCATAGTATCTATGTTAAAACAAGCTAAACTAATATTATTTTTACTTCTGTTTATCTTTGCTTTGCCAGCAGTTTCTCAAAATATAGAAATTGGTTCTCCATTTGAAACCAAAAAAGGGAAGTTGATGGTAGTTAGTCAAAGCTCTGTGGTAGATAAAGAAGGTAATATATATGCAGTAGAAACATCTAGAAGTCCACTTTTTTCAACAGCTTTAGTTATTAGAAAGTTTGACAAAAATTTGAAGTTGATAAAAGAAAACAAGATAAAAAATAAGCAAGGAACTAAGACATTACTTGCTCATTTAGAACTTGGAAAAGATAATAATCTGAATATTTATACTCATAGTACAAGTATTTTACGCTCAGAGTCGGAGGTGTATTTACAGAAAGTAGATTTGAAAAAGCTGAGTGTGGTCAAAACCATTAAACTAGCAGACATTGAATATAAAGAAAAGTTAGAGTATTCACTTGGAGAAGTTTCTTTAAATAAGTTTTATACTTACAACAATGAAAAAGCATTCTATGCCTTGCCTTATATGACTAAAGATGCTACATACGTGAAGTTTTTAGAAATAGATATACAAAATCCTTCAAGAAATAAAGAAAAGGATGTGAAAATTAGCTCTAATAAAGTTAATAGAAACCGTATTACAAATATATTTTTCCACTCTAAAACACAAAAGCTATACACTACAATAGAAACTTATTCTGATGAAGAAAAGGATACAAACATCTATTTAGTAGATTATAGTATAGAAAGTAATGAAGTAAATACAAAAAAAATAGATACAAAAGGTAAGACTATAAAGTTTAATGAAATTATCACTCAAGATGAAAACATCTTAGTTTATGGAGTTTATTCTAGTAAAGATAAATTAGGAGGAATATGTTATTTGGATTGGGCAAACCCAAAAGATTTAGTGTGGCTGGAGACAACAGTTAAACTAGAAAAAAATATAGGCAACTTATTAGGAAAAAAGAGTTATACAATGAGTGATGGGAGCACTATTTTTATATGTGAAGAAAATAATATATTTACTACTTCACGCTATGATCCTAGTAGTGGAAAAACTAGGGTAAATTATTACTCTACTTATGGAAATTTAGTCATTTATAAAATCAAAGACAACAAATTAGAATGGCTCACTCCAATAGAAAAAAATCAAACTATTCTTTCTTTTGGATTTCATATTTGTTCGATAGGAACATTTGTAAAAGATAACAACATATATATATATTCAAATAGTGAAGGTAAATATGATACTGAATTACGTATCAGTGGACCTGTAGTCAGAAATATGAATCTCATTGAGTTGGAGATAAATCCTGTAGGTAAAATCTCTCGTAAAGTTGTTGCGAATAAGGAAAGTATAAATGAAAAAAACTTCGCACTACTTCCTCAGTATACAAACAGAACAGGTAGTAGTTTAATATTTTTTGGTTGGGGAAGCAAAAAACGTAATATCGTAAAAATTGACTTCTAAAAATATTTGTAAATCAGGTAAAAACTATTTTTGCTTTTGCAAGGTCAAGCCACCTTTAAAAATATTTTTGTTTTTGAAGGTGGTTTTTTTACTAAAAATGAAATTTTAGCAGTAAATTGATGTTTTCTAAAACTCCAAAACAGACTATGAAAAGAATTATTCAATTACTTGTTCGCTTCATTTTTTATAGAACTTATCGTAATATTGAAAAGACGATTATTTCAATGATTGATAATTCAGAAGGAATACTAGAAGATATTAAAGTAGATGAAACAGTAAAGTTTAAGAGAAAATGGGAATCACACCTTTTTAATATTTATGATAATCCACAAAAATGTCCTATTTCTATAAAAGAAAAATTAGATAAATATACCTCTGGTCAGAACTGGGAACTAGCTTGGGTAAAAGCTACCTTTGAACTGATTGGACTGTCTCAAATAGAAAATCATGTTGATAAACTTAAAAGTATAATTGAGAAGTGTCATATCTGGTATTCTATAGAAGCAATGAAAGTATTAGTAAAGTATCCAGATTTTTTTGACGAGGTAGAGAATATTGAATTTATTGAAAAAGCTTTTGAAAAGAAAGGGAAGTTTGGTCCGTATGGACACATTTACATGAAATATCTTTCAGCTCTAAGAGATAAACCTCTAGTCATCTCATTACTTTCTAGATTAATTACTCGCAGTATAGTGAAAGATAACGATTGGGCTTATTTAAGAAGTTTCTATCTTATCAAAGATTTATACGAACAAGAAAACCCACTTATTGAAAAATACTGTTATTATTTTTTTGATATAGCTATTTCTGAGCAAAGAATTAAAGAAGGAAAATATTCTAGAAGGTTTAAATTTACTAAACCACTTAAAGCTCATTCTCTCAAAATGTATTTAGAAATAAAACCAAATGATGTTTTTGCCCTTGATGTTTTAGAAAAATGGAAAGCAAGAGAAACAGATGAGGAAATTTTGAAAATTTTGAATTGATTTAATTCTGAACCTTTCCCACCAAAAAAGCAGTTTCCTAACTACAATCATTTTCTATCAAAAAAAGCAAACTATCAATGAGTTGGAAAATTGTAGAACGAAAAATCGGAAAAGCAGGAAACCTCAAACAAAGACAAAAAAGACAGAGAGAATGGGATAAAAAATATGGCGATAATTGGCTTATCGGTTATGTAATTGATGGCGAATTTGTTTCACAGGAAGATGCGCTAGAAAGTATCTATTATAAAAGCTATGAATTGCATTTTGAAAATAACCCTGCTGATTTGGAGGAATTGATACATACTGCCAAAGTTTTAGAAAATCCACATGCAAAAGCTACTGGAGGAGTAGATTTACAAGTTCCTGCTATTATGAGTTATTTGAATAGAAATAATTTGGAGTTAAAAGGAAATGAAGTGGTAGATATTGGAACGTTTGGAGAATCTTCTCACAAAATAAGTGTTCGTTTGAGTCCACTTACCATAAAATTAGTTTTGAATCCTAAAATGACTTTAGAGAAGTTTTGGCAAGACAAAAAATGCCTTGCCGTTTGGGAAGATGAGAAATAGTATATTGGCTTTTCTAAATCATGAGGCTTAAAAGACAAATAATTTGTACAAGAAAAGCTCAAAGTTGATTTTTAAATTCTATTGAAATAAATACAAATTTATTCGAATCATTGTGCAAGGAAGTATTGTATTAAATTTTGAAAAACTGAATATGCAGCTAAGCTTTCCTAAGCAAAAAACAAATAACTAAGCAAAATAGCAGCAATTATCCCAACACCATCTGCAATCAAACCACAACTAACAGCATATCTTGTATTTTTAATATTGACTGCACCAAAATAAACTGCCAAAACATAAAACGTAGTATCCGTTGAGCCTTGGAGTGTTGCAGCGACTTTTCCAACAAAAGAATCTACTCCGTAAGTAGTAAAAGCATCAATCATGAGTCCTCTTGCACCACTTCCACTAAGAGGCTTCATGATAGCAACAGGAAGAGCTTTTACAAATTGCGTATCAAAACCAAAAAGAGAAATAAACCCACTTACAGCAGAAATTAGCATGTCCATTGCACCCGAAGCACGAAAAACTCCAATAGCAACAAGCATAGCAACTAAATAAGGAATTACTTTTATGGCAATCGAAAAACCTTCTTTTGCTCCTTCAATAAAGGTTTCATAGACATTTACTTTCTTAAAAGCAGCCCAAGCAATAAAACTGACCATTACACCAAATAAAATAAAATTACTTGCAACAGAAGAATACAGACTAATTTTTTCTTGTGGCAAGGTGCTAAAAAACCAAGTAATGAGTGAAATGAAAGCAGTAAGTCCTCCCAAATAAGCAATAACGACAGGATGTAAGAGATTGAGTTTTTGTTTAATTCCGACAGCCAAAATGCCAGCTAATGTAGCAAAAAAAGTGGCTATCAATATAGGAACAAATATTTCAGCAGGATTAACGGCACCTGCCTGCGCTCTATATACCATAACAGAAACAGGAATAATAGTCAGTCCAGAAGTATTCAACACCAAAAACATAATTTGTGCATTACTAGCCGTTTCAGGTTTTGGATTGAGAGATTGTAGTTCTTCCATTGCTTTTAATCCTAGAGGCGTAGCTGCATTATCCAAACCTAACATATTAGCTGAAAAATTCATTAACATTGCACCCACAGCACCATGATTTTTGGGAACTTCTGGAAAAAGATGTTTGAAAAGTGGACTAACCAATTTTGCCAATACTTCAATTGCTCCAGCTTGCTCACCTATTTTCATAATTCCTAACCAAAGAGCCATTGCCCCTGTCAGATAAAGAGAAATTTCGAAACCAGTCTTTGCACTTTCAAATGTGCTATTGGTAATCTTAGAGAAAACTTCTATATCTCCATTAAAAAGCTGAAAGATTGCAAAGATAAAAGCAATGAGAAAAAAACCTATCCAAATTCGATTAAGAGCCATCTGTGTTTTTTATGAGTTTTAAGAAAATAAAAAGTATAATGTAATAACTGAGTGATTTTTAATCACCATACAACAAAAAAACAACTGTTTAAAGACGATAAATATAAAAATAAATTACAAATGTGTGTTTTATTGGTTAATAAGTATACTAAATTAATTTTTTTGGCGTACTTTTACTAGACAATTCATTTAAGTAGTGTTTTTAAATAAAAAGAAAGAATAAATGAGTTATGAGTTTAAAATATGAATAATTGTATATTAACCTTCAAAGATTTAACCCAAAAAACACACTATCTACAAGCAAAATCATTGAAAAATGGTTTTTAATATAGGATTTTTTAAATTAAAAATTAACTATAAAATTAATTAAAAACATACTTACTTATAAAAATGTTAAATAGTGGCACAAAATTATTTAATCAGTTTACTAAACACTGCTACATAATTTGAAAATATTATTAAAACAAACTATTTCAATTACAACAATCTTCTATGGAGTCTTATTTTGAGTTTTTTTATTCTTCCCCCAATTTTGAAGAAATTGATGCCAAAAGCATTCGATATATTACTGACAAAATCATTCGAAAATCTGATGCTACCTTAGCTGTTATTTTAGGAGGCGATACTCAGACTTTCGAAATGAAAATGGAAAAATGGGATGAACTAACCCACAAATTAAGCAGTATTTCAGGAATTATTTTTCTTTTAGCACACACTTCTTCTGATGAAAAGGTATATAAACAAGCCAATCAGAGTATACAAGTATTGCAAAGATACGGAAACAGTCTTTCCCTTAATGAAGAATTATATAAAGCTATCAAAAAATATAGTCAATCTGATGATGCTCGTTGGCTAAAAGGATATAAAAAGAAGTTTATAAAAGAAACCGTTGGAGAATTCGAACGCAATGGTTTTGCGCTTGTCCAACAAGATAGAGATACATTACGAACCATGAAAGACCAGTTATCTGACCTTTCTAATGAGTTTTCAAGAAATATTGCAGAGCATCAAGATCAGATTATTATTTCAGAAGATGATATAGAAGGGCTTCCAGAAGACTACAAAAATCGTCATAGAATGGAAAATGGAATGTATAAAATTACATTAGATTCTCCTTCTTACCGTCCATTTATGCGCTATGCAAAAAATGAAAAATATCGTAAAGAACTATATATAAAATATCTGAATAGAGGAAATCCAAAAAATACAGATGTTCTTATCAAAACAATAGCTCTACGCAAGCAAATGGCAAACCTATTGGGCTACAAAACCTATGCTCAATATGTTATTGAAGAAAGAATGGCAAAAACGCCTGATACTGTTTGGAGTTTTGAAGAAGAACTAACAAAAAAAGTAAAACCTAAAGCAGAAAAAGACTATAAGGAACTTTTAAGTATAGCAGAAGGAAAAGAAGAGTTACAAGGCTGGGAAACAGGTTATTACAATAATATTCTTTTGGAGAAAAAATACAATCTCAATTCAGAAGAAGTCAAACAATATTTTGAGTTAAACAATGTTTTTAAAGGAATTTTTAATATTTGTAAAAATCTTTTTGGAATTGATTTTATCAAAATGTATCATCATTCTGTTTGGCATGAAGATGTAATTGTATATGAAGTGCGAAAAAAGAATAAAGTTGTAGGGAAAATGTATTTGGATTTGTATCCAAGACCTAATAAATACAGTCATGCAGCTTGTTTTGGTTTGGTTTCAGGTAGAGAGACTGAGAGAGGATACCAAACTCCTCATACAGCATTAGTTTGTAATTTTCCTCCTTCTACGTCTGATTCTCCTTCGCTTCTTTCACACGACCAAGTAACAACTGTTTTTCATGAGTTTGGTCATGGTTTGCATCAGCTTCTTACACAATCTCCTTTAGCAGCATTTGCAGGAACAAATGTAGCAAGAGATTTTGTAGAAGTTCCTTCACAACTCTTCGAAAACTGGGCGTGGGATTATGATATTTTGAAAGAATTTGCACTTCATCACAAAACAGGAGAAGTGTTGCCAAAAGAACTCTTCGATAAGATGGTAGCTGCAAAAAATGTAGGTTCGGGTTTATTTACTCTTCAACAAATTTTATACGGAACATTTGATCTTACTTTACACGATACGTATGATCCCCTTGTAGATGCATCTCCAAACGAATTATTCAATACACTTCAACGGCAAATTACACTTACTCCACCAGTAGAAGAAACTGATTTTCCTTCAGGCTTTGGTCATTTAATGGGCTATGCAGCAGGATATTATGGCTATTTGTGGGCAAAAGTATATGCTGAAGACATGTTTTCTGTATTTGAAAAAGCAGGATTATTAAATCCAAAAGTAGGTAAAATGTATGTAGACAAAGTGCTTTCTAAAGGTGGAAGTGAAGATGAAATGAGCCAAATTAAGAGTTTTCTGAAAAGAGAGCCAAAACAAGAAGCCTTTCTAAAATCACTTGGCTTATAGAGATTTAAAGGGTTCAAAACACTTATTTTGATTTTTTCAAGAAAAAACATAGCTTTGTGCAACCCTTTTATGATTCGTTGGGTCTTAATAGTGTAAGGCAAACTTGCCATTTCGTCGGAAATGTGAATGTAATTGTAGTTTTATCTTTTCAGTTTGTAATTTTTAATTATTTATTGACTTATCAATTTTTTGCGCCAACTACAATTTTGTTTCATTTTCGCTTATCATAAATTAAAAAACCATTTCTTGTTTGTATGAGAAATGGTTTTTTTATGGGCTTATCTTAACTCTTAACTGGCTCAAGTACAAATAACTTAAACATAAAAAAACTACTTCAAAAATTGTAAAAATCTAAGAAGTAGTTAGTTATTTGATTCAATATGTAGAGACAATACACATAAAATTTGTTTCATAAATTGTATGGTAGTTTAGAAGGTTTAGAATCTATAAGGCTTTTTGCATTTTTATAAAAAAACCAAATGATTCACTAAGTAATTATGGCTTTACCCAAGTTAAGATTGTAGTTGTCATGATAAGTAGAATTTAATAGTTGTATTTTTTAAGAATAAGTAAGTGGGCTGTATAATAGTCCTTATAATTAGAAGACTCAAAAAGTTATGTTTTGGTTGCATTTAGCATTTTCTTTATTTTTTTGTCTTGTATATATAAGACGCTAAAAACTCAAAAAATGCACATGAAAAACTCAAAATTTAACATTTTTTTTGATATTTTTCTTCATTTACTTTCAAGTGTTCTATAATTACACCAAAAACTGCTTTTTATTAGACTAAAAATTAAAAATTTATTGTAATTTTTTAATACTAGAATTAATCTATTTTTAAAATTTCTGCTGTAATTATGCAACCTCAACCCTTTTAGTCTCTATTAAAGTTCCCTTTTTGATTATAAATCATTGATTATTTATGATAAAAATGTAAGCACTTGACTTTTAAGCAGTTATTTATTTTGTAATTTTGCCTATTCTCAATAATATTGGAAATTTCACTGTTTTGACTTCTTTATCTTTCCATGCATTTTCTAAATCTTGATAAATTATTTCTACGGCATCATTCTTTAAATTACTTGAATTTTGATTGTTATAATGTTTTACAGCAGACCATGTATTCAAATATCCTATTAAATTTTCTAGTGTCCATTCTAGCTCATTAAATAATTTTTCATTTTTTTTCAGCTCTACTTCTTTAAAAGCAAAAGGAATTGTCTGATAATTTTCATTAATATATTTTCTTTCTTCATCCCAATATTTACCCAAAATATCATAATACAATTTATTAATGATGGCATCAATTTCCTCATTAATTTCTAACTTGCCATATCCTAAAACCACAAAAACACCTTCTTTTTTGAGTGTTCTGTTTACTTCTTGATAAAATTTATCGAAATCAAACCAGTGAATAGCTTGTGCTACAATAATTAAATCAAAAAAATCAGATTCAAAAGGAGAGTTTTCTGCCTGTTCGATGGAATAAACTATGTTTTCTTTTTGAACAGCATTTTTGATTTGATTCTGACTTATATCTGTCGCAAATACATTTTCAAAATCTTGTGCCAACTTATCAGCTACCTGTCCGTTTCCAGTCCCACAATCCCAAGCATTTTGTTTTTTATCCAAAAAAGAATAAATAATTTCAAAAACTTCTTTGGGATAAGAAGGACGATAAATAGAGTAACTTTTAGAGTGCTGAGAAAAATTATCTTTCATAGAAGTATGATTATTTGATATAAAATTATAAATAACTAAAATTGTGTCCAAGAGAATTCCTAGTATGTAGAAAAGAGTTTTTTTATTTCCTAATTTTTCATTGCATCATAAATCACTTGTTGTATTCTCGTTCTAGTATTAAGGTTCATGAGCATTTTGCTTTCTCTTGTGGGATAAACTCTATTAGACAGAAAAACAAAAATCATTTCAGTTGCAGGATCAACCCAAACCATTGTTCCTGTAAAACCAAAATGTCCATAACTCAGTGCAGAAGCATCTTTTGCTGTATTTCCATTTGGACTCCATTCTAAAAGTGGTTTATCAAAACCTAATCCTCTTCGGTTTCCATCTTCACAAAACTGACAACGTGTAAACTCTGCAATTGTAGTTGGCTTGAAAAAAGTAGTCTCTCCATAACTTCCTCCATTCAAAAATAGCTGCAAAATTTTAGCTACATCATTGGCATTTCCAAAAAGCCCTGCATGACCTGAAACACCTCCACGCATAGCAGCAGCTTCGTCATGAACATTTCCCCAAACCAATGTATTTCTAAAAAGAGAATCCCTTTCTGTCGGAACAATTCGGCTTCTTGAGAATTTTTCTAGTGGATTGAAAGTGAGCGTAGGAGCAGATAAAGGTTTGTAGAAATGAGTTTGAAGAAAATTACTAAACTCTTGCTGCACAAGTCTCTCTATAATTTCAGGAGCTAAAATAAAACCCAAATCGCTGTATTTATATTCTTTTGTAGACAACAGCTTCGAATCTCCAATAATTTTGAGCATATTCTCTTTGTAATAATCTGTCTTTATAAAAAGATTGTCTGATAATTGCGTTTCGAATCCTTTTTCTTTTTGAGTTCTAAAAATTTCTCTTGGATAAACTCTATGATTTCGTGTTTCTTTGTGTCCAAAATCAATGAAAGGTGTAAGCTGTGCTTGGTGTGTCAGAATATCTTTCAAAACTAATGTATCTTTATTTGTTCCTTCAAAAAACGGCAAAAAATAAGATAAAGTGGAATCTAAAGGTAAACGATTTTGATCGTAAATAGCCATATAAGCAGCCGTTGAAGCCAAAATTTTGGTGACAGAAGCTAAATCATAAATATCACTTTTTTCGGCTTTTGTAACAGAATCGTAGGTATGAAAACCATAAGCTTTTTGATAAATAACATTTCCTTTTACAGCGACTAAAACTTGTGCGCTTGGCATTGCTTTGACGTTCATTGCCTCCAAAACTAGCGTATCTATAAGCTGCAAATCCTGCGATTTTATTCCTACTTCTTCTGGAATTGTATATTTTAGTCTATTTTTTTTTGTGAAAATTCCTGTTTCTTCTTTAAAATTTGGCAGAATTTCATTTTCCAAAATTCCGTGTGCAGCTACTCCACCACAAAGAAGCTGAGCTGATAATTCTTCTGAAATTGAATTATAGACAGGACAAAAAAGAAGTGCATTTGTTTGTAAAAGCTGTTTTTGATTTATTTCTATAAAATTCCTGTTCTCAAAGACAACGACAGAAACAGGTTTTGCAGAAGCTAAAATAGCAATTTGACGAGCTACAAAACTAGAGATAGAATCTTGTTTTTCATTTTTTCCTATCAAAAAAACAATTTCATTAAAATTATCCAAACTCTGAAAATCGGCAGCCAATTTTAAAGAATCCTCAGAAGGAACAATATGAACAGTCGTAAAATCTGCATACAAATTCAGATTTTCCTCAAAAATAGCAAATGGACTTTTCGCAATGCTTACAACTGCTTTTCTATCTTTAGAAAGATTTTGAAGAGGAATATAATTATTTTTATTATGAAGCAAAACCAAACTAGATTCTATCAATTTTCGTTTTTGAAGCATTGTTTTGGGAGCATTCCAGTCTTGCCACCAACTCACACAACCTCCAAATGAAAGAACAAGAATAGCAAAAAAAGAAAATAGAAAGATTTTTTTTGTAGATTTTTTCATAGAAAAGGCAAGTTGCAAAAGATTATATTTTTTATGAATTTACAATAAATATAGATTTAATTTGTATCAAGTTCATATTTTTTCTAGCCAAAAACAAAAATCGTACTTTTATGAAATCTGCTTTTTTAACTTTACTAATTTCTTGCTGCTCTATTTCCTTTGTTTTTTGTCAGACAGAAAATAAAGATTCTACTAATTATGCTATTTACTCAAAGGTAATTGAAGAGTTTTTGAAAGATGATTTAGATACTATAAGCACTCATTTAATTTTTAGAAGAAAAACTGAACTAGATGAAGATTTTTCAAGTGTGATACAAGAATTTAAAGATAGTTTAGAAAAAATACTTCTCTATGATTATCATTATAGTGTTCTTTTTGAATCACAAAATAAAAAACCTTTTCTTAGTGAACGAACTAAACAGTTATTAATTCAACTAGATTCAGTAAATAATACTTCAAAAAAAATATATCACGAGAAATTTCAATTCAATAACTATACAAGTAGCACAATTTCAGAATCAGAATTCAAGAAGGTTTTCAAAAAAAATAATGGTTGGGAACATTTTTATCAAAAATATCCAAATGCTTTTGGAGTTTTGAGAGTTTCTAAGATTGCTTATTCTTCAGATAAGAAACAAGCTCTATTTTATTTTAGCTATATGAAGGGTGGTTTATATGGATATTTGCTTTGGATAGATTTAGAAAGTAAAGACAAAATAATAAAAGAGATGATTAGGCTTTGGGTTTCTTAAAAGAAATAATGTGTTTCGCTTATAGAAAAAGCTCTACTCTTCCTCAATAAAAAAAATAGGCAGTACAAGAAACACACAGAAAAGAGAAAAAATAAGTCCTCCAGTTGTTCCTGCTGCAAGAGAAAACCAAAAAACTTCACTTTGTCCATTCCACAAAAAAGGAATAAGTCCTAAAACAGTCGAAATGACAGTCAGAAAAATAGGAAAGGCTTTTTTGAAAACTGCTTTGTAAAATGGTCTTTTTATCTTAATGGATTTTCTTCGCAAGAAATTATATTCATTGATAATAAAAATAGATGCATTAACGCACAAGCCACCCACCAAAACAAAAGAGGCATATCCACCTTGGTCAAAATAAACTTGAAACTCTCCAAAAGTGAGAAATATTCCAATGAAAGAAAGAGGAACAACGCACAAAATCAAAAAAGCCTGTTTCAAACTCTCAAACAAAATACTACAAATAAAAAATATCAAAACCATCAAAATACCTAAAAGTCTGTACTGCCTTTTTGCTTTTTCAAAAGAATAAAAATTATTCTCTAACTGCTCAAACGTATAACCCAAAGGAAGAGTAGGCTTAAACTGTTGCAATGTTTTTTCTAAATGAGTTTGTCCAAAATGTTCACTTCCAAAATAATCATAACCCACCACTCGCAAATAATTTCTGTTTTCTTTATAGATAGAATTGATTGATTTTTGAGACTTCAGAGTAGAAAAAGAAGAAAAAGGAATTTGTTTGGTTGCCGAATTTGATAAAAAAGAAGTTGATAAATAACCATTTTTAATATCATTTACCGGAAAATCAATCGCTTTATCGTTTTCTATTTTGGTAGGAATGAGTGTATTCTGAAAAGGTAAATAGAGTTCTGGATAAGCTGCTGGATTATTTTCCGTAAAAAAGGTAGTCAATCCAACTAAATTTTGGTTTTGATAAGCTAGTTTTTCAAGGTTGGGCTCTAAGAGAAATATTTTATCTGCCTTTTCAGAATACGACAAACGCTCATTTATATTTACTTCTTGAATTCTTTTATGTACCAATAATTGAACTGCCAAACGGTCAGCTTCTTTTTCTAATTGTGCATAATTATGTCCTTTGAGTTGAATACGAAAGGAGGTAAGTTTGTTGTCTGTTGGCGTAGAAAAACCTTGATGTCCTACTCCATAAATATTCCATTTTACGCCATCCAAATCAATAGAACGTGCTATAATTTTATTTTTAAGTTGAATTGGATAACTACTTTTTCCTGTTTTTTCAGAAAAAGAAATAACTATTCTCCCTTGTCCTTGATAAACCTGTGTTACAAACTTTTTTATTCCGTTATCATTTTGAGCATCTTGTTCATTTTTTAAAAAGTCTTCTACCATTTTCAGCGCATCATTCATGTGTAAAACTGTCGTTCCTTCGGGCATTTGCGCCTGTACATAAAGTTGTATTTCTTCGGCTTCTCTATACGAAAATTTTTCATAGGCATAACGTACAAAAAGGCGCAGCGTCCCACCCAAATAAGCATCTGAATGAGGTCGAATTTCTTCTTGATAGAATTTTGAACCAATGGTTTTATTATAAAAATCAATGTAAAAAGGTTGTTCTTCTATATTTTCTCCTAGTTTCTGTTCTAGTTTTGGAGGAAGTAAAAAAATAGGAATTCCAAACAAAAGCAGAAGACCAAAAATGACTATTTTTTTGAATCTTCGTAAAAATTCAATGATAAAAATATAGCTTTTAAATAGATAAAAGGGAATTCGCTTTTTTCTAAAATTAGACTTTCGTTTTTTCGTTTTAAATTGTTTTTTGAATAAAAGGAGATATAAAGAAGGCGTAAACCAAAGCGCAATCGGCAGAGAAACAAGGACATTCAGCGCAACAATAGCAGCAAAATCTATCATATTTTTTTGGTCTTCTTCGGGCAGGAAAAAAACTAATAAAAGTGCAGAAATTGTAGTAAGTGATGCAGCAAAGAGAGCCAAAAAAAGAGAGGAAAAGCTAGAATTGTTTTCATTTTCTGTTTTATCATTTTTATGGCGATGATACAAATAGTCCAGCATTACGATAGCATTATCAAGTATAAGCCCAAACGAAATAGCAATTCCAGCCAAAGAATACAAATGAATATTTATCTTAAAAATATATACAAATAGTGAAGTAATCAGAATATTAATCACTAAACTACTCATCAAAACAAAAAGATATTTCAAATTTTGTTCTATCAAAACCACAAAAAGACAAAGCACAGCAATAGACAAAAAAGCTCGTTGATAGGTTTTGTCAAGCTCTTTTTTTAGAAAATTGGTTTCGTCGTACTCTTCAAAAACTTGATACTCATTAGGAAGATTGAGCGTTTCTAATTTTGATTTTATTTGCTCAACTACTTTTATTTTATTAGCTTCTGGACGAATAAAAAAAGACAATGTAATCGCTTCTTTTGCATTAATCCTGTAAAAAGAAGTAGGAATATCTCCTACAAAATGATAGGTTGCAATTTCTGAAAAACGAATTAATGGACTTTCTGATAAAATAAGATTCTCTAAAGATGAAATGGTAAAAGAAGGAGGCGTTTGAATCCAAAAATTATCTAATGTTTGATTATTACTTTTACTACTACTATTATTTTCTTCAAAAGGATAGAAACCAAAATACGAAGTTTCTATAAGTGTTTGTAATTTCTGTTTGATTAAATCATGTGAAAGATTATAAGTTTGTAGCTTACTTTGATTGTATTTTATTTTCAAAATATGATTAGAAGGCGTATTTATTCGAATCTCTTCAATTTCTGAAAGAGAAGAAAAATAAGGTTTCAATGTTTCTTCTAATTTATTTTTTATCTCAAAAGCCGAAAAAGGAGCATTGACAGAATAGATAATCGAAGCATTTTTTTCACTAGCATTTTTTCCGTCTGACACTTCTACCAAAGGATAAGAAATCGAAGTATTTAGTGTAAGATAAACCTGTCTGATAAGCATCGAAACCTCAAACTTTTTGAGTGCTAAATCGGTCTTTTTATCAAATTTGAGTGTGATTTGTCCTTGATTATATCTTGAAACTGAATTAATTTCTTTAAGTTCAGTTATACTAGAAAGGGCATTTTCTAAAGGCGCAGTAGCCTGACTTTCAAGAATTTCAGGAGAAGAGTTTGGAAACGAAAAACGAACTGTAAGTGAGTGAACTTCTGGAGAAGGATTGAGCTGAACAGGCAAAAATGGAATCACGAAAACACCAAGCAAAGCCACCACCAAAAAAAGAAGTACAACACGAAAAGGAGTAAGAAAAGAGTTTTTCATTTTTTACGTATTTAGTCTTTTCTCAATTTCAAAATAAGCTATCGGAATAAAGAAAATTGCTGTAATTGTTCCGACAGATAAACCTCCCATGACTGCCCAAACCAAAGGTTTTTGAAGGTCTGCCCCCAAACCACCAGAAAAAAGAATAGGAAAAACTGCCAAAATTGTTGTTATGGAAGTCATTAAAATTGGTTTCAAACGTAACTTTCCTGCTTGATGAACAGCTTCTAACAAAGGCATTTCTTTTTTCAGTCTATTTATACTATCAATTTTCAGAATGGCATCATTTACCATTATTCCCAACATAACAATAATTCCAATGGCTGCCATTGTGTTGAGCGAAGTATCTGAAAAAATCAAAAGTAAAAGCGAACCACTAATTCCCAAAGGAAGGGTAAGCAAAACTAAAATAGGTTGCCAAAAAGACTCAAATTGAGCCACCAAAATAAAATATAAAAGTCCGATAGAAACACACAAAATAAAAATAAACTGTGTCAAGTTTTCTTTATCAGTAAAAAATGTTCCTCTCCAACTCGTTTGAAGATTTGGAAAAGAAGACGATAAATAATTTTGCAATTCATTTTGTGTTTCAATTTCTAATTTATCCCAAAAAATGCTTTGATAAATTCCCAGTTCGTCAGCCGTAAGAGTATTGTAAGAATTTGTTTTTTCAAAATTGATAAATAAGCGCAACGGTATTTGATTTGTAGAATTAGTAACTGAATTAGAATTGATTGAGGTTAAACTACTTTGATTAATTATTTCTTCTACCGTTTTATCGATTCTCTTGAAACGAATAGGAACAATTTGTCCAAAAGAATTCAAATCTGTAATCGAAAACTGACCTAATTCGTAACGTAATTTTTCTAAAATATCTTGCTGTGAAAATCCATACAAAGCTGCTTTTTCTGTGTCAATATTGAGCAAAACGAGTGTTTCGGTAGCTGTGCCTTTTCCTTTTTGAGCAAAATAATTTGTCTTTGATTGTAAAATAGAATAGAGAGAATCAAAAGTAGAAAAAGGTAAAATCTGTTTTGACGAAGAATTACGAACTCTAAGTTCGACGGTAGGTTCTTCCGAAATAAAAAGCTGTGAAAAAGCGTCAGCAGCAGGCAAAAACTCAAAAGAAGACGAAGGATAATTTTTTTTGAGATAATTTGTAATTTCTTCTTGTGCATTTTCTTTTAATGGATTGGTTTCAAAAAATAGATATAAATTAGCCTGTGTTTGTGTCGCATTATCGTTTTGTAAAAAGTATTTTTTCTGTCCAATATCAGATTCTGAAAAAGAAATTTGAGAAGAAAATTTTTCTAATAAAAGCTGACACCGATTTTTATTTTCTTGTGCGTCTATGGGTTCGTTCCAATTTATAGAAAGCGAAGTATCTGTTTTGTTGATTTTTGGTGCGCCTTCAATTTCTAATCCGTAAAAAAGAAAAATAGGAGAGAGAATAAATAAAAATGAAAAAGCTAAGAATATTTTTTTGTTGTTTTCTAAGATAAAAAACGTTTTTTCATAAATGGAAAGTAGAAATTTAAAGATTTTGGTTTCTTTGTTTTTTTCATTTTCCAGCGTCAACGAGGCTGAAGCCATCGTTGAGGTTTCATCTTTATCCCTCAACGACGCTGATAAGCTCGTTGACGGTTGATTATTCTTTGATTTTTTATTTAAAATTAAATACAAATGAGGAAGCATAAAAAATGCAACAATCAAAGAAGTAAACAAAACTGTTCCTGCTGAAACGGCTTGGTCATAAAAAAGTGCACCCGAAAGACCATTCAAAAAAATCAAAGGAACAAAAACAGAAAGCGTCGTCAAAACCGAACTTACCAAAGGCGCAACTACATCTTGAACACCCAAAATGGCAGCTTCTTTTTTAGAAAAACCTTTACTCCGAAACTGCTCAATATTTTCTAAAACAATAATACTGTTATCGATAAGCATTCCCAAACCCAAAGCCATTCCACTAAGCGAAATTACATTAATTGAAACATTAAAAACATAAAAAAGACCAAATCCATAAACCAGCGAAACAGGCAAACTCACACCAATTATCAAAGGAACACGCCAATTTCCCATAAAAACAAACAGAACCAAAAACACACAAATACTTCCAATAAACAAACTACTTTTGAGATTATCGATAGCTAGATTTAATAAAGTGGTTTGATTTTGAGTGGTAATAAATTCTAATTCTGGAAAATTTGCCTTTAAATCTTCTATCGTTTTGTCTATACGTGGAGTAAGCTGGTGTATTTGCGCTTGTGATTGTTTGTGAAGTGTCAGAACAAAGGCTTCTTTTTGATTGAACAAATGAAAACCTTGAGCAGTAGGTTCTTCTAATTTTATAGTTGCAATATCTTTTAGAAAAATGATTGTGTTTTGTGGTGTAGAATTTTGATTGAAATTTTGACTACTATTTTGATTTGAATTACTAAAAATAGATAATACAATCGGTAAATTTTCAATATCTTTTGCGCTTTCCAAAACCGTAGCTACTTTTATAAAGTACCTATATTGTCCATTTTTTACCGAAACTGAGGAAAGCATTTGATTTGCCGAACGAATTGTAGTAATTAAATCAGTTTCATTTACCTGTAAAGATTGCATTTTTTGAATATTTGGCGAAATGCTAATCTGTTTTTCTTTTAAACCGTTCGCATCTACTAGCGAAATTCCGTCAATGGCTTCAAGTTGTTTTCGGATTACTTTTTCTACTAATTCAGAAGTTGCAAGCAAATCATTATTTAAACTCTCTGACGTTTTTGGAATAATCTGTAAATGAACAATCGGAATATCTGCCGTATTGAGTTTTACAATGCGTGGACGTGGTAAATCTTTTGGCAACGAATTGAGAAGTCTATCTAATTTTTCATTGGCATCAATGTAAGCCAAAGTCATATCTGTTCCAAACTCAAAATACAAACGAACTTGCCCTATTTCGCTTCTTGCCTCACTTTCTGTGCGTTTGAGTCCGTTTAGGGTAAGCATATTTTCACGAACAGGACGCAAAATAGAATTTTCAATTTCTTCTGGAGAATGCCCACGATAATCAAGTTGAACAACCAATTCGGGAACATCAAGGCTAGGCAAAAGTGAAACAGGGAGATTTGAAAAAGCAATCAGCGATAAAATACAACATGCAAACATCGCCATCAGTACCCCCACAGGACGAGCAAACAAAAAATGTAAGAAAGGATTTTGATTGTTTTTCAAAAGTATAAAAGTAAAACTGTCAGAACACCTACAAGGGGTCAGACAGATTATAGAAAATGGTGTATAAAATGTAAGTTGAGAATTATACTGACACTTTGAAGCGTCTGACAATTATTGAAAATATTTTTAATCTAAAATCTCCACTTCTGCATCGTGCGAAAGCTGAATGTTATTAGAAATAATGATTTGTTGTCCTTCTTTGAGTCCTTCTAAGATTTCTATTTGTGTGCCGTTTTCTTTTCCTGTTTTGACAAAATTCCAAAAAGCACGTTCATTTTGATAACTAAAAACGACTTCTTTTTCAGAACGCAAAACAATAGCTTCTTTTGGAATTACTAATTGTTCTTGTTGTGGAATGTACAAAGTTACGGTTACATTCATATTTAAAAGCAAGCTTGCATTTCCTCTTTGATTAGGATTAATCTTGAAACGCAATTTTACCAAACCCTCGTTTTCTACCTGTGGATTAATACCAATCAATGTACTTTCAAATTTTATTTTGGTAGAAGAGATAGGCGAAATATCAGCTTTATTTCCTTTTTCCAATAAAAAAACCTCACTTTCAGGAACATAAGCCTCTACTTCCAAAGTCTGCGAACTATGCAACATACAGACAGGCGAACTAGCAGAAACAAAAGCACCTTTACTCACAAAAAAATTAGATAATGTACCCGAAAAAGGAGATTTCAAAAGGCTATTTTCTACAGCTTGAGCAGCTTCTTCTTGCTGAATTTCGGCAAGGGCAAGTCCACTGCGAGTTCTCAAAATTTGATTCAACGTATCTGAAATAGAACTAATATCTCCTAGTTTTCCACCAAAATCAATAAAAAGTTTACGGTATTCGTCATGTCTGATAGCTTTTTCTTCTTTTGCTCTTTTCAAACGCAAAACTACCTCACTATTTTCTAGGCTCGCAATCGTTTGTCCTTCTTTTATGTACGCTCCATTTTTTGCATAGAGTTTATTTATTTTTCCACTTACCAAAAAACTAAGTGCTGCTTGCTGACTAGCCACTACTTTTCCGTTGGTGTGAATGGTATAGTTTAGTTTTTCTTTTTTTACTTCTGTCAGTTTTACTTGGGTAGGCTTTACTTTGTAGGGTTTTGCCTTCTCTTCTGTGTCACTTTCTGCACCTTTTTCTGCATCAGAAATAGCCTGTGAACTACAAGAAATACAAATTAAAGACCATATAAGCCAAATACTTACATAAGAGAGGTGTTTATTTATTAGAATAGTCCAATACATATAAAATCCTATTATCGATAACTCTATGCGTTTTATTTAAAGTGTAAAGTTACTATTTTTAGCATAAAAAAAACAAATTTTATATAAAAAACAGCTTTGTTTTTCTAAATACCAAATAAAAGTTAAAATAAATTAAATAATTAACGTGTATTGTATTTTACAAAAAAAAAAAAATACCTTTGAGTCGTCTTAAAGTTAAAACAAATAATAAGACAAATTTTATTTTTTTATCATTAAACCTTTAAATTTTATAGGATTATGAAAAAGTTTTTGTTAGGTTTAGTATTGCTTGTTACTATTTCTACTGGTGGCATTCTTATGGCTCAAAATACGCTAGATAAGGATGATGGAAACAGTAAAATGGCTGTTCCTCGTGATAAAATAAGTAACTATAAGACAGGAGATGATTGTAAACTACCACATGGCTATTGTTTATAGTAATATTTAGAGTTGAAAATACATATTTAAAACTAAATACAGTTTTTTCATTTTTCTCAAAAGCTATTTATTTATCAGTATAAGACATTTAGCCTTCGTCTTATAAATCTTCTACTCAAATCCTAATTATTTTCTTTAAGATTTAGTTAGGATTTATTTTTTACTCATTATAATATTTTAGAGTTAAATTATTCCAATGAAATACACCTTTCTCTTCTTGCTTATTTTTATATTCTCTTGTACTTCATCTCAAAAACAAGAAACAGCTCAAGCCACAAAAGACCTTAATAAAATGTCTTTAGAGGAGATTTTAGAAGTACCTGTTACGTTCTCTGATAAAGAATATACTTTAGAAAAAATAAAAGAAATAAATATCCCAATTGATACCCTTAGTCGTAATTTAAGCTATAACCCTATTTATCACGACGCAGATACAGCAGCTTATTACATACAAGGAAATGCAGCTATCAATTCTATTGATTTTTATGACTTAGATAAAAAAGAGCTTTATAAAAGAATAAAGTTTGAGCGCAATGGCAATCAAATGATTTCTTCTACTAGAAGACTCTTTATTAAAAATGCAGATTCTATCTATATATTTGAGCGTGATTATAGCAGACTAACCCTAGTAAATATCAAAGGAGACATAGTAAAACGTTACAGTATTCCAAAAGAACAGGTATTAGCTTTAGAAGTAGGCATGGAGATAAACTTCAAAGTAGAAAATGGTAAAGCCTATTTCAAATGTTCTCCTTATATAGATGGAGTAGAAAAAGCAGGAGAACAAAAAATGATTGCAATTCTTGATTTAGAGGACGGCTCTCTACAGTTTGTACCCGCTTATTCACCTAGTTATTTATCTACTACAAGAGAGAACCCTATCATCATTTATAATGGTATGTTATTTCATGATAATAAGTACGTAAGTATATTTGTAATTACTGGACATATACATTATGGAGAAATAGGAAAAGAAGAGTTTAATCAAACTAGAATTGAAAAAAAGGATTCGCAAAACTCCAAGAAAAATTTTAAAGCTACTTCTGAAGACGAACAACTACCATTAGATTATTATTTTCAGTTGTTATATAATGAAGAAGAGGAACTCTATTATGTAGTAGCACTAGACGGAATAGAAGTTATCAATCCCATAACTGGAGAACCCAATACCCCAGATGATAGACCATTGACTATTATAATTATGGATAAAAACTTTCATCACGCAGGAGAAATCACTCTTCCAAAAAAGACACATTATAGAAATGTGATGATGGCAAGAGATGGTTTATTAGTTTCTAATGCTCATCCAAAGAATCCAAATAACGATGAAGAAATTTTGTCTTTTACATTATATAAAACAAAACAGATAAAATAAATATGAATAAAACAAATTTTCAAATATTTGGACTATTATTTTTTTTGGTTGTATTAATAAGTTGTTCAGAAGACTATACAAAAGATAAAGTATTTTTAGATACTCTTTCAAAAGATTTTTTGGACAATAAAAAACAAATTTTGATTATTCCAGCACATGGTTGCCCAGGTTGTAGAAACCAAACCTTGGATTTTATGAAGCAAAACATTGGAAATCAAGAAATTGGTTTTGTCTTGACAACCAGAAAAAGCCTAAAGGATATTCGCTTGATGCTGATGAGTAAAGAAATTGATTTATGGGATAAGAAATTTGCCCCCCTTTTCCTTGACAAAGAAGGACAAGCCTATAAAGCTGGAATAATGGATATATTTCCTATTTTGTATCACTTAGAAAATCAAGAGATAAAAGAAAAACAAGTTTTGTCTGCTTCTTATATAGATGAGGCGTTGAATGATTTGGGTTTGAAATCTCAATTAAAATAGTTTTTCTATATAAATTCAGTTTCTTTGATTTAATTAGGATTCTCTTTTTGTACGAAAGTTGGGTTAAAAATAAAAAAAATGCCATTCCTATAATTTTAAAATAGAAATAGCATTTTTATTTATTTAAAACTGCTTGTAATTAGTCAGCAAGCGTTCCACCTTCTACTTTTGATGGATTGATTCCAACAAGTTCTAATTCAAAAACTAAAGTTTTTCCAGCCATTGGGTGATTTGCATCCAAAACAACACCTTCTTCATTTGCTTCAATAACTACAACAGGAATTTGCTCACCATTTTGTCCTTGAAGAGCAAGCTGATCACCTGCTTTTGGATTCATTTCTGGTGGCAATTTATCTTTAGGAAAAGAAACAATATTTTCTGGATTTGACTCTCCATACGCTTCAGTTGGTGCTAAAGTAATTGTTTTTGATTCGCTAAGCGTCATTCCTTCTACTGCAGCATCAAAACCTTTTATCATTTGTCCTGCTCCTACTTGAAATTCGATTGGCTCTTTTCTCTCTCTTGAAGAATCAAAAACATTTCCGTCTTCGAATTTACCTACATAATGTACCTGTACTAAATCGCCTTTTTTTGCGCTGTTTGACATGCTCTAAAATTAATTTGATTATAAAAAAAATAGCTTCTCTATTCTTGTAGGATAATTTCTTAATAAATTATGCTCTAAAAAATAAAAAAGACTGTTTTGTAATTTTATGCAAGGTACGATTTTTTAGTCTAAAAATAAATTTGCTGTTCAAAAAGCCTTCAAGAATTGTAGATTTTTGTGTAAATTTGTCTTAAATCAATGAAAAGTATATGAAAAACTATTTTATCTATATCATTTCCTTTTGGTTATTTCTCTTAGTGGGAATAACTTTACTTGTTTCTTATAAATTTATAAGAAAAGATGAAGCTGCAACTTATTATGCTAACCAAAGGCAAATTTCAAAATCTTTTTTATTGACTGATTTTTGTTTTTCAACAGAATCACGTCATGTTCGGCATCTTTCTATGCCTGAATGGATTGCTCCTTTTCAAGATTTCCCTGCCTATCACGAACATTTTCCGTCTTCATCTTTTTTTAAGCCTCTAATTACTGAATAATTTTAAAATTTCTAACCCTTATAATATAATAAATGCTCTCTTATTCAGACTTCGAAAAAGTAGAAATGCGTATCGGAACAATTTTGGAAGCTAAAGTTTTCGAAAAAGCACGCAAACCAGCCTATCAATTACAAATTGATTTTGGAGATTTTGGAATCAAAAAATCAAGCGCACAAATCACAGAGAAATACCCAAATCCAGAAGTTTTGGTAGGAAAACAAATCATTGCAGTTACTAATTTTCTACCTAAACAAATAGCTAATTTTATGTCTGAATGTTTGGTTTTGGGAGTCATTGGAGATGAAAATGGTGTAACTCTTCTTACAACTGACAAACCTGTTGAGAATGGGCTTTTGATTAGTTAAATCAAGTTGTGTATAACATACTTCCTAGTCTGTTGTGAAAGTAAAACAATTTTTAATTGACTAAAAAAATCTTTTATTCAGACTAGGAAGTCTGAAATACTTATAATCTACAACTTGAGTTAGTTGAATAAAAAATTGTAAGGAAAAGATTTGACTTTTCCTTACAAAGGGAATTAAAAAATTAAATTTCCGATTCAGAATTTGGAGCAAGACGATTAAAAATAGTTTCTAAAGGCACAAGTTCGGTCAGCAAAAAACGAAATGTTCCAAAACTATCCAATAATTGATAACCGTAGGTATATAAAAGCCATTGCCAATAAATCCCTAAGCCATTCTGTTTTTTTCCACTTACTTCTGTTCCCCTATCAATAAAATCATTCATCAGTCCTTGCATGACAGGCGTAGATTTGGGAGCAACAGGCGAAAGTTGACGATTTTTATAAAAAATAAATACATCTTTCAGTTTTGTCTCAATTTGTTTTTTATCTAGCCCTTCAAAATTATTTTTGGGTACATCAATCAATTTTTTATAACTCTCAGCAATCGAAACGATATGACAAAAAGGATTTTGTAGCGCAAAACCACCAGCAGTAAGCGACCAATAATACCACGCTTCAGGAAGATTTTGAATAGCTTCTTCCATTTGTGGAAACTTTGTTATCAGACGTTTTTTCAAAACTTCAAATATACTTTCTTGATTATCTAAAAGCTGTTTTTCAAACTTAGCAACCGTTTGATTAATTTCTTTAATATGCTTTTTTCCAAGTGGATAACCAATAGCAAAACTTTTGAGCAAAAATGCAAGATGAGTATTATAAACATTGCACAAATCAAAGACAGAAGAAGTATGATTCAACTGTTTAGAAAGAGTTTGGGCAAATTTTTCTACTGCATCTTGATTAATTTTCCAATTACCTTCTTGATTTAGAGAAAGAAACATCCAGTTGGGTAATTGTAATTCAGTATCTAGTTCTTTACTCAATTTTTCTATAAAAGTATCTTTCTTTGTTGTTTGATTTCCAATTTGAACAACTCCTATTTTTTCTTGATTAAGCTGCAAACCTGTTATTTTATAAAAATCTTGTAGCGTTTGCCAAGCTGTCTTTGCATTTTCTTCTGAATCACAGAAAATATACATATCATCCATATAACGATAGGTCGAAATTCCGTCTTGTGTCCATAATGCCTTATCCAAAAACAACAATAAAACATCAGCCAAAAGGGAAGAAAATAAATGAGAAAGAGAAATACCTTGTTGAGCTGTATGAATTTGATTTTTATACAAATAAGGAACTTCAAAATACGATTTAAAAAAAGCTAACCATTTTTGATTAATTCCTAATTCTTCCAAAATGATAAGTAAAGTTTGATGAGGTAAAGTCAGAAAATAATTTTTGAGGTCAGTCTGAATGACATAACTGTTTTCAGCTTGATTAAGCTCTTTTTGTCTGGTTTTCAAAACTTCTAATTGAGCATTTATTCCTTGAAAAAGTTTGAAATACGTATCTTCATTACTGATTATATTGATAATACTGCCATCATATCCACTATATGAATCTTCAAAAGTAACTTGAGAATAACTGATATAAGAAGGGAATTCTTTGAAAGTGATTTCATTTCGAAGCTGTTTTTGCCAATATTTAATGTGATTGTATTCTGCTTCTTTTCCCCAAAAATCTTTTTCCAATAAACTCTCTCTAAAAGCACGACCAAAACGCATTCCTATAATTTCTAAAAGCAAAGAATCCAACAAATCTGTATTCATATACGGTCGCCATTTGTGTTTTGTCCAAAGTACATTGAGTTCTACACCTTTTTCTGTCCATTTCCAATTTTCAAAATTATTTAGCAAAACTGTAATTGTACCTGCTAATTCATTTACTAAAGATTCTTTATTTACAATCGAAGAAATTTCTGCTTTGAGTTTTGTATGATGATAGGGATGTGCTTTCATGTGATGCAACATATAAGCAGTTTCTTCTTTAGTTACAGGTTGCAACAGTTTTTCATCTACAAATTTTTTATTTTTTTCTTTAATTTTTTCCAAATCATTGCTATAAACTGTTATCCATTCTCTCAATTTTGTTTTATTTTCTGAATTAAAATCCGTTACTTTTTCATTAATTAATTCAATAAATTCTTTCTCAAAATTCTTTTTTTCTTGATTGATAGATTTTGTAGTATTCCAAGTATCTTCTAATGCAAGTCCAAAAACTAAACCTGCTTCTAATCTTAACTTTCCTTGTTCAATTTCATTTCGAAGACGATTTACCCAACTTTCCAAAAGAGAATATGAAACTGTATTCATTTCTAATTGAGATTGAAGAACACTCAAATTTTCTACATCTGGATGAAGTTGTTTTTGAGCAAAGGTAATTTTACAAAGTCCATCATAAAGAAATTGAAATTTATCCTTTAATTCTGAACTTGCATCTACTTTTTCAATAATGGCATTGTATTGAATATGAAGTTGATGATACTGACGATTGAGTTCGTCCAGTTTTATGCGAGTTACTTGTTGGGAAGTGAGAGTTTGCATAGATAAATTTGGTTTAAAGTAGAAATAAATTAAAATCAGTAATTTTGATTACTTGATTAACTTATAACAAATTTAACTCAGCAGACCTCAACTGATGTGAGAAGCAATTTTTTATCTAAAAAAAGAAGTATAAAAGGACAAAAATGACAGACTTTCAGAGTGATAAAAATAAGAAAACAGAAAAACTAAAGACCGAAAAAATAGCAATTGTTTCAGTTTTGAAACCTGTCAATGATGTTCGTGCCTATCAGAAAATAGCAAAATCTATTGTCAATACTTCATCAAATTCTAAAAAAATAACTTTAATTGGTTTTGAGAAAAGCAGTGATTTTAAAAATTCTAATGCAAATTCGACTATTGATTTTATAGAATTATTTACCTCTCAAAAAAATAAGAATCGTTTAGGACTTTGGCGTTTTTTTGCAGGATTTAAAATTTTTAATCAGCTTTTAAAACTCAAACCTAATACGATTATTGTTTGTGCAGTAGAACTTCTACCTTTTACTTTGTTTTTCAAATTTTTATTTAATTCAAAATCAAATAAGATAAAATTAGTTTATGATATACAAGAAAATTATGTTTTTAATATTCTGTATCAAGACAATTACCCTCATTTTTTTAAAAAATCAATTGCTTTTTTGATTCGGAGTTTTGAGAAATTTTCGTCTTCTTTTGTTGATTTATATCTTTTGGCAGAACGCTGTTATTTAAAAGAAATATCTTTTTTGAGAAAGACAAATTATATTTTTTTGGAGAATAAATTTTTGAAAGAAAATCTGATCGATACTAATTTTATCAATTCTGATTATTTTAAAACAAAAGAAATTAAGTTTCTTATTTATGGCTCATTTTCAAAAACCTATGGAACTTTAGAAGGCATTTTATTTTTCAAAAAGCTAGAAAAAGAATTACAAATACAAGGTTTTTCTGCTACTTTAATTTTGGCTGGCTATTGTTCAGATACCAATTATTCTAAAAAAATTATAGAAGCTATAGAAAATGAAAGTTCTATTTTGTTGCTAAATAATTCTGTTTCAAAACCTATTTCTCACACAATTCTATTAGAACACCTTCAACAAACTCATTTTGTAATTTTGCCTTACTTATTTAATAAAAGTACACAAAACTGCATTCCCACTAAGTTTTATGAGTGTTTGGCTTATAAAAAACCAATGCTTATTTCTAAGAATCAAAAATGGGAAAACTTTATAAAGCCTTTAGAAGCTGGAATTTTTATTGATTTTGAAGATAATAAGTTAAAAATAGAAAATGAAATAAAAAATAGTATAGAGAAAATACTGTCGCAGTCATTTTACACAAAATCTATTGATGAAGAAATATGGAAATTTGATGAGAAAATTTTGAGAAAAGTAATTTGATTTTTCTTACTCTATAAATTATAAAACAAAAAAGCAACCCTATTTCTAAGGTTGCTTTTTTTATATAAAAACTCTATTTACCTAAAATTATTATTTTTCAATAACAATTTTACGAGTAATTATACCTTTTTCAGATTTGAATTGAAGTGTATAAAGAGCTGAAGCATATTTACTCAAATCTAATTGATATGAATTTGCTTCTAAAGGTAGAGAAATTGTTTCCAAAGTTCTTCCCAATTGGTCAGTCAAAATAAGAGTTACAGCTTCTGTATTTTGTCCTAAATCAATTTGGAATATTCCACTTGAACTAGGATTTGGATAAATACGTAGAGCTTTGATGAACTCTCCTTCTTCACCTGTAACCACCTCTGGAATATTGAAAGATGCAGTACGAGTCTGGAAAGTACAACCTGTTGAATATGTCACAAGAGCATAATAAGATCCACTTTCTG
>JAHDBD010000059.1 GCA_020630575.1 Bernardetia sp. | reverse complement strand
TTTTTCAGAAACTTAGAATTATTATATTTTTTAGAGTTTGTTAAGGGGTGTTAAGAAATCTAGAAGAGTCTTATTCTATTCATACTATATAATGATTCTTTTTTCTATAAAAAAGCATGTGTTTCTATAAATAAAAACGTAACTTTGCACCTACAAATCCCCTCTATTACTATTTATTCTATTTCTACACAGAATTATCTCTAATTATAAATTACATTCTCAATCCCAAGAATGGCAATTTTTAATTTCATAATTCGTAATTGAATTTCTTTGATGACAAAATCATATTCTAATTTACGCAGCCTACTTTTTGTATGTGCTGTTTTTTTGTTGAGTAGTTTTTATACTACTTCTGTTTTTAGTCAGTGTGACGGTTACACTACCAACGAAGATTTTAACCCTAATGATACTGGTTATGGAAATGGAAATGACATTATACATCACATTACAAACAATAGTTATCCAATCATACCCGAGCACATTTATGCTACCAAAATTTTACCTAATGGAAAAATAATGATAGGAGGAAGTTTCTTTTCGTATGCTATGATAGATAGAAAAGGGTTAGCTAGACTAACTAGAGATGGCAAACTAGACGAATCATTTCAAGTTGGTTCTGGCTTTGAAGGAGGATTTGTAAGGGATATTGCAGTTCAACCTAGTGGTAAAATACTAGTAGCAGGAGATTTTACTACTTATAATGGAGTAGCAGTTAAGCCCATAATTAGATTAGATATAAACGGAAATATTGATAATACATTTGACTCTCACGTATCTAGAGGTCGTATACTTGATATAGAGCTAATTTCTGGTGGAAAAATAGTAGTTGCAGGAAAATTTCACTATGATTATAATGGTCGTTCAAGACAAGCATTTGCTAGACTGAATGCCGATGGTACATTGGATTCTAATTTCGATGTTCCAGCCTATTCTGCTCTTGACTTGGAAGCTAAGAAAGTAAAAAAACTAGCTAATGGAGAGTTAGTTATATCTTTATATATAAATGGTACTTCTGAATTATTTGTTCTTCGCAATGACTTAACACTAGAAGAATTTAGCCCTTCTTTCTATGGTTCTATCGAGTATATAGAGGTAGATAATAGTGGGAAATTACTTGTTGCTGCTAGTCGAGGTGGACGTTACGCATCGGAGTTATATAAACTAAATCAAGATGGAACTCTTGATTCAACCTTTCGATTTGCCGAACCAGTTGATTATATAGCACTTCAAGGAGATAAAATATTAGTAGGAGACAGGATAACAGGTGTAAGACGTCTAAATTCAGATGGTTCACTTGATACTACTTTTTCCTTCAAAAAAGATAAAATTAATACAGGAAATTATGTCCGTTATAGAGTAACTGGCTATGAAGAGTCATATGCAGATGCACCCTATCTTATTACTACTAAGCCAGATAATACATTTATTGTGACATTTACGAATGAAGATACACCTCAAGCAGGTATTTCAGGAGATGTTCGTCTTATAATGGGTTTTAAAAAGGATGGTGATATAGATAACACTTTTAACTTAGGTACAGCAGCAGACCATCAAATTCAGTTTGTACACAGATATGAAGATGGAAAAATCTTGATTGCAGGAAAATTTACTAGATACAATGGAAAATACGTAGGGGGAATAGCTCGTCTGTTACCCAACGGTGAACTAGATGATTCCTTCTTTTTTAAAGACAATGATATTTTTGTACGTAACGAATATGAAATTCCTTACATTAACAAATACACTGATGTTTATATGGCAGATATGCATGTGCAAAAAGATAATAAAATAGTATTATCAGGTAGATTTGACTTTGAACAGAATGGAGTAATCGAAAGCACACTACTAAGATTAAATCAAGATGGAAGTATAGATAGTAGTTTTAATGTCTCAAAAAGTATTATTATTTCTGGAGATGATATTGCTGATTTTGATATTCAGAGTGATGGAAAGCTAATTGTACTTTCAGAAAATGGTCGTTTGATAAGACTTAATCAAAATGGCTCATTAGATTCTATGTATCGTACTTCTTCCTATTTAAGTTTAAAACACGACCTTTTAGAAATAGACAGTCAAGACAGAGTTTATTGTGTTTCAGAAAAAAGATATAGAGCAATCGTACGCATTGATACCACTGGTAGAAGGGATAATACATTTATCTCTCCTGACTATGATATTATTACTGATTATTCTATTCAGCAAGATGGTAAAATAGTAGTATCTTACAAGTCTAGAGCTACAGAACCTTATCCATCGTTAGTAGAAAGGTTAAATACAGATGGAACAGTAGATGAATCTTTTGAGATAAAAAATCTTAACCAAATTCTACCTAATGCTACGCCTACAACTACATTTAAACCTTCAGTCACAGTAAAAAATATAACTGTTCAGCCAAACGGAAAGATGGTTATTGTTGGAGAGTTTTATGCTAATATAATGTTAGCTACTGGGTTTATGTTGAGATTAAATCAAGATGGTAGTTTGGATGAAGAGTTTGGTATAGAAAATCTTGCTAGTTCTATTATAAATGATGTAGCTCTAATCGATGGAGGAAATGAAATGATTGTAGTAGGTGCTTTTACGCATTTCAAAAACGTGGGACGTAATCGCATAGCAAGTATCAAAAGAAATGTACCTATTCTTCCTATTGTCAAGGGTACTAGTAACCTAATTGATGCCTGTCCTAACTCTAGAATTACTCTTCAATCTAGTGGAATAGGTACACTATATTGGTACAATGATACTACTGCTAATCATGTAGCACAAGGCAATTCTTATATTATACCTAGACTTTCTGCAGATACTACTTACTTATTTGTTAAAGATTCAATCACAAATTGTAGTAGTGGTGCTTTCAGTAAAGTTATGATAACTACTTTGAAGGGTATTAGAGCAAAAGGGAAAACATTGGATGTGTACTTGGACGAATCTGGAAAGGCTATAGTATATGCCCAGCAATTAGATGGTGGAAGTGTAGTAGGCTGTCAAGGTAGTATCGTTTCTCATCTATATATGAATGGCGAGAGTTCAAAGATTTTTTCTTGTGTAGATATCGGCACTTTACAAAGTATAGATTTTGAAGTAAAATCGAATACAAATAGTAGTGCAATTGCAACTGGATTCGTAAATGTAAGAGATACAATAGTACCAAGGGTTAGTGTAAAGGCTCTTCTACTATCATTCGAATCATCCAACCAAGTAACAATCAAAGTAAACGAGTTTATTGTCTCTTTAAGTGATAATTGTACAGATTCGGCAGCTATACAAGTAGTTTTTGATGATACAGGATTAAAAAATAAAGTAATAGATTGTAGTATTTCTTCTCAAATGCAGTTTAACCTTAGAATTAGAGACCAAGCAGGTAATCAGTTTATTCAGCCTGTAACTATTAAAAGTCCTTTTGCTGTTTCACTTTCTGCTAACAGAACATCTATTTGTCCAAGTGAAGAAGTATTACTTTCTGCAACAGTAAATACAGAATTTTTATACAACTGGTTTAGAAATGGGACAGCTATTTCAAATGAATCAGCTACTTTTGTAACTTCTGAAGTTGGAAAATACAAGGTAGAGGTTACTACAACAAAAGGGTGTAAAATAGAATCAAATGAAGTAGAAATTGTAGAAACACAAGCTCCAAACGCAATAATTACAATAAACAAAGAAAATTCTTTTGATAAAACGATTACCGTTTCACCTTCTGATTCTATTGTTGCAGTTGTTTGGTTTAAGGATGGAAATGAAGTAGCTAGTTTTGCAAATCAAAGAACCATTCAACCAACGGAAAGTGGAAATTACAAAGCGAAATTAACTTATCTTTCAGGCTGTGAGTTTGAAACAGAAGAAAAAGCATTTACTTTCGATATAGCAACTGGAATTGAAGAAGAATCTACAAAAATCTTTACGGTTTATCCAAACCCAAATACTGGTTCATTCAAAGTAGAATTTGCTACCACAACCAATCAAAAGACAAATCTTGTTGTAGTAGATGCACTGGGTAGAACTATTTACAGTAAAGAAATTTCTAGAAACGAAAAAACTACTAACATTGCACTTCCAAAAATAAGTGCAGGTGTTTATGTAGTCCAGATTGTTTCTCAAGGAAAAGTATATACAAAACAACTTGTTATTCAATAAAAAAGAGTTGTCTAATCCTGAAAAAAGAAAAATCAGGCAGTCTTATAGATTGCCTGATTTTTCTTTTTTAGAGGTTCTTAATTGAATATTTCTTCTTAATAGATTGGGTTATACAAACCTCAAAAAACAAACTCATTCAATTCCTTTTTGATTTGTTTCCATTGATGGAAGTGGTGGTTCATGTAGGTGTAGAAACGTTCGTTATGGTGGAATATGCTTTATAGTTAACTTGATAACTTTTTAAATCATCTCACCTTTAGACTAAAAAAACGTATTTAATAGTTTAATTAAGCTTTTTAAAATACTCTGACACACTATCTCCTATTTTATAATCTGTAATTATACCCTTATCGTCTCGCATAAATTTGACGGTATCTTCATTTAAGTCAGTAAAAACATCTCTTTCTATGTAAAATAAGGGATAATCCTGACTATCTAAACGTGCATATAGTGAAGAATCCTTTGAGTCTACATAGAGTTGAATACTCTTTCCGTTAGTGTATTCATATATCCCTGTATAGTCATTAATATAATTTATATCTATATAACCTTTGTATGGGTTTTCAGATAATAATAATCCTTCTTGTGGAATCCATTTATCATATTCCATGTGATAAGCAATTCTACGAGCTGTATTAAATCCTTTTATTTTTGCTACTACATGTAAAGCTCCATCTATTCCAGCAGAAATACCTGCTGTAGATATGACTTTTCCGTTATCCACAAAACGAACACTTTTAACAACCTGTATTTTAGGAAAGTCTGTCTCTAGTCTATTAAGAGCATTATGAAAAGTTGTGGCTGTCTGGTCATCTAGTATATCAGCTTTCGCTAATGCAAATGCTCCTGTACAAACAGAAAAATGATATTGTATATCTTGTTGCGCTTTAATCCATTTAACTACTTCATCTGAAAATGCAGCTTCTGAGTTCCCTCCAAAAAAAGCTAGAATATCAGCTTTAGGCGAATTTTGAATAGAATATTGTGGTACTATTTTTAAAATACCTTGAGAAACAATAGGTTCTTTAGTTTCTGAAACTGTAAAGACATCAAACCCTGCATAGGCAAAAACCTCCATAGGTCCAGCAAAATCTAGTACTTCTACTCCATCTTGAAGATAAAAAGCAATCTTCATATTCTCTTTTTTTTCATAAGAGAGTTCACTTTTCTTAATTAACATCATTCCACAGTGTTCACATGTACCCATTGAAGAGTACTCTAGATTATCACATTGACTATTACAAGGTGGGCATACATAAGTATCATGCCTTTGAGAAATGTTATTTAAAGTATAAGCAGCTGATACAATGACCACTAAAAATATAAATATTAATTTTTGCATAGTTTAGAAATGGTTTAGGAGTGATATAATTTTTATACAAAACTATATAGTTCCTTGCTAGTTTAATAGGACAACTATACGCAGTATTAGGACATTTTTTTTGTAGCAATGAATGCTGAAGGAAGTATATTTTTATATTTTTTTATTAGTGTTCTCAGTTGGTTTGTACTCTTTAAACCTACTTGCTGAGTAACATAGTCTACTTTATGCCCATCTATTAACAACTGGGAAGCCTTTTCTACACGAAGCTTTTCTATATATTTTCCAATAGTTATTCCTGTACTAAATTTAAACACTCGTGTTAAGTTTCTAGAGCTTATACAAAAAATTTCGGCAAGTTTATCTATAGTTATAGAAGCATGTAGATTTGAAATAATATAGTCTTGCATTTCGTGAATACGATTATCCAAATGATTTCTATATTGTAAAAAAATACTTAGTTGTGGGTCAGTATTACTTCTTCGAAAATATACTACTACTTCTTTAGCTATATCTGTTGCTAACTTAGCTCCATATAGTTCTTCTAAGATGAACAAAGAGATATCTATACCTGAACTTACCCCTGCGCTTGAATAAATATTTTTATCTCTAATAAACAGTCTATTGTGAAACAATTTAACTTTGGGATAATGCTTTTTAAAAGTTTCCAAATATTTCCAATGTGTTGTGCAATTTCTGCCACTAAGAATACCTGATTCAGCTACTAGAAACGCCCCTGTACAAATAGAACAAATTTGAACTCCTCTTGCATGTTGCTGACCAAGCCATTTGAGAAAGGGTGTTATGTGATTTATAAAATTATTATTTGAAATCAGCGAGTAATCTATACCTGGTATAATAATAAAGTCTGTTTCTTTAAGATAGAATTTACTAAAATGAGTAAGTTTATTTATAGATAAACCAGCACTGCTTTTAATCTCAGTAGACTGATTTATGCTTGCATAGTTTAAGACTAAATCTGCTCCATATTCCTTAGCCTCATAGAATATATGAGCAGCACCACTTAGATCAAGTAGATGAGTATTTGGAGGGACAATGAATAAAATACATCTCTGCATTATAACTGTGTTACTAGCTGGCTTTTTGTTTTTCAAATCTTTTCATCATTTTAAATAAATCATGTCTACTCCTTTGATCAAGTTCTTTTTTCTCAATAATCATTCGAGTAATATCACATAATTCTTCATCAAATTCTTCTTGTCTAATCCATGTAGCTGCTCTTATACCCCAGTGTCTAGTCGAAGTCAAAGAAAACTTAATGATTTCTTTAATAGGAAAAGTATTAAAATTCTCAACAAGCATACCATTTAATTTTAACCCATTTTTTACTAGTTCTTCAATCTCAATCCGTTCTTTATCAATAATTGCCATTATATGATAGCAGTCTTCTCGATTTTTAATAATATATAAACCTTCGGTTCTGGGTGGCTCAAATCCATTAATCCAAAATTCTTCCTTAGTCAGACCAATTATCCTTTTATAATCATCACCAAATGCAACTGAACAAATAGGAATCCATTCGATAGTGACATCATTTATAGTTGTTCCTAATTTCCAGTCTATTTTAGAATTAATCATATAATCTATCTATTTGGCAATACATTTTTTTTAGGTGGCTGGTAAGTTATATAAATGCAACTGCATTCAATTATTTCAATTTGTTCTATCAGGCTGGAGTCAGCATCTTTTATGTACTTGCGAAGTTCGGCAAAAGACTTCCTAAGTTTTATTCTTGAATTGTTCTTCCATACCATCGTTTCAACTTTAACATCTTGCCCTCTGCTAATTTTTGGCTTGTCTTGAATTTCTTGTTTTATTAAGTCATCACAATAAGTTTCAAACTCTTCTAAATGTTGTTATTAATTAAAAAAAATCACTTGTATATTAATCTTCATTAAGTTGTTTCTCGATGTATGTCTATTCGTATCAAAAAAATAGAGCTAACCTACTTCTTATTCTGGGAAGCGTCCAAATTTATTTATTTCTTCCAACGAATCATCCCAACTTGCTTTGTTTGAGATAAAAATATGTGCAGTAGGTCGTTTTTCTAATTTTGTATCTAAACACCCTGCTGGAACTACTAAAAGTTTACCGTCCATTTGTAAATTGGGTAAAGCTGAACCACAATTTGTACAAAAGGCTTTCACATGATTACTCTTGTGGGGTTGAAATATTTTAATTTCAGTTTCCGTTTTTATCCATTCAAGTTTAGCTGTAGTAGAAAATAAATTTGCAGCATGAGCAGACCCTGTATCTTTCCTACAATATCTACAATGGCATAAATAAAAACTCTCAAAGTTACCTATAACTTTAAATTTAACTCCTTTGCATAAACAAGAACCCAAGTATTCCATTTGATAACTCCCTTTTTAAAATTATGATTTGAGTTGAAACCAATTTCTAGTGTTTTCTTTAAGCAGATCGTGTTTCTGTGTTAATTAAGCACAACGGTTAGTATATGAAAAGTAGACGATTTCGAAGCACCAAATTTTCGGTTAAGAACAAAGTTTGATATGATCCAAAAACGCTGATTTTATTGTACTAATTCGCCTATTTTTTATATACATTGTTGTGTGTTCGTTTTTTTATTAATTCCATAATTTCAGTATGTACTTTAAATGTCTGTTTAAAGTCATCTAAATTGTTTGCAGTATTTTCCAAAACAATAAGGTTCAAATTTTCCTGTGGATAATAGTAGCATGCAGATACAAATCCAGATGCATAACCCAATGCGCCAACTTGAACATTTTGTTCTCCGTCTTTGAAAAGTAGTCCATAACCATATTCAACCCTTTCAAAAATCGGATGGATTCGAGTTGCGTATTTGGTTGTCATTAATTTCAGAGTTTCTTTCGCAACCAATTTTCCCGAATATAAATTTTCGTTCCATTTTTTCAGGTCGGCTGCATTTGATATGAAACTACCAGCTGGAACATAATTGTCTAAACTATTCGTAGCAAAAACCAAAATTCCATTTTCGTTTTCTTCATAGCCTTTTACTAGGTGTTCGTATTTTTTGTTGCTAGGATGAAATGTATTTTTAAGTCCATAATTTTCAAAAAGTTCGGTCGATAATTGTTCAAAAGATTTTTCAGTAACCTTTTCAAGGATTTGAGCGAGTAGTTCATATCCCAATTGGGAATAATGAAATTGTGAACCTTGTTTAAATTTCAATGGTTTGTTCAAATCAACAATTCCGTGAGTGTGAGTTAATAAGTGATGAATGGTTACTTGTTTTGTCCAAGGCTGATTTATTTGAGTTAAGTATTTTCCAATTGAATCGCCAAGTTCAAGATTTTCCTTTTCATATTCTCTTAAAACCAATACGGCTGTAATTTGTTTGCTTATGGAACCTATTACAAATTGGTCGTTTAAGTCAAGTTTCGTTTCGTTTTCCAAATCAGAAAAACCAATTGCTTTTGAATAGATGTCGGTTGAGTCAACGGAAACTAAAATTACTCCATTGAATTTTTGTTCGCTAATTATTGAGTCAATTCTTAACGACAAGTCAGAATCGTTATTTTGTTTTTTCTGTCCGTTGGTTTGACAGGAAATTAGAAGGTAAAAAGTTATGATTATTAAACTATATTTCATTAAGTGTTCTTCTGTTTTTCAAATTACGCACAACTTGTTTATAAACGCAACTGCGTTCAATTATTTAAAAAACTTGCGTATACTCCTCCCAAAGATAGAAATAAACGCAATTATATCACTTGTCCTTTCTACTTAATGTCAAAAACTATCAAAATATGACAAATTTTTCAAAAAAACTATTTATTAATTTTTTTTTACAAAAGCAAACTTTTAGTAAACTTGTTAATATTTGTTAACAATAAGTATCATTTATCTAATACATTTGTAGGAGAATCTATTTGAGGTTTATTTTTTTAAATCAGATTTGAGCAATCCTAATCCTTTCCAAAAATCATCAGGACATTCAATATTCTCTGACTTTCCTATCCAACCATTGGTTAAATCCAATTCATATCCGTTATCTAATCTTTTGTATTTAACTGAACTAAAAATAATTTTATCCCAATCCCCAAGATATTTCAGACTATCTAATGTTGATGGATATTCTCCTTCATGAAGTTTATATAATTCTATTAGTGATATAGCAGTCTTAAAATGCTGATCACCAAACTTTTGATTTGCTTACTCTTGGAAGCCTTCAGGAAAGCAACCTGATACTATCAAGGTTATTGAAAATATAAAAATTAGCCTAATTACTTTTGTCATTACTCTCTATTTTTAGTTAAAATAAGCTCATTTTTCACGAAACTAATTCTACTTTTATTGTATCTATTGTATCAACATCGTTATTAGTATTGCCACGACGAAGTAGACAAAATAACTTGCAACGATAACACCAACCACTTTTAGATAGCTTAGTGTAGAAGAGTTTTGACGAAAAATATCATAACTAATATATACTCCAAGCATACCGATTAAGGCACCAAGTGCTCCACCAACAATTACTAATAACATAGGGAGTCCACCTAGAACATATTGAAACCACTCTAACTTAGAAGCTACGTGATGTTTGACACCGTCAATCTCCAATGTAGGTGTAAAGTCAGAGGCTGATCTAGGGTAAGCTTTAACTACCTGCCCTGAATCTGTGGGAATGAGAAAGGGTTTGCCTTTTTCCTTGGAACGTTCAACGAGAACATTGTCCTTGTGAAGCTTAGATTTACCTGTCCAGATAGATTTCTCAATTTCAAAAATTGAGTTTGGAAAGTTTGGAAGTTGAAATTTGTATTTCATAGGTGTTGTTAAGTATTTCTATGTTAAAAAATCTGTGTCAAAATGTTAAGCCTATTTTTGTTAAGCCAATGTTATAGCCAGTTTTTATTTCCATATTTTCCACCAAGATTTTTTAGTCTGTATTTCACTTTCATTTCTCAAGTCGATTGTTACTGTTCCACCTTCTTCGACTTCCCAAATTGTCGCTGTTTCAATGTCAATACAATTTAAGTTTAAAAAACTGTCTAACTGTTGAGAAATGAATTCTGTCTCCATAGCATTTGGTGAATTACCTAATCTTGGCAAAGAGATAATTGTAGTGTCGTTGTTTTCAATTTTCCTTATTCTGTCAATAAGAGTTTCAAGATTTTCTTTACTATAAGTTGTTGTTGTATCATCAGCAACATTCAAGTTTTCATCAAGCATAAAATAGTCTGTTACAAGAATTTAGAAAAATTCGTTATCCCTTTTGTCGAAATAAAATATTTCCGAAAGTCGGTTAGCTGGTTGTTGAAGTCCAGTCGTTAGCCAATTATATATTTGTTCTTGTCTACTCATTCCTACTACTCATAAATTTTAGCACCTTTAAAAAAGTCGGCAAAAGTTGACCATTCAGGCTTGTCAGCGTTTACATTTAGTTTCATATTGTCGTAATAACCTTGAACGTCTTTTGTGTATGCACTTAACGCTTCCAAAAAGTCAGGCAATGTTTTGTTTTCCCAATTTTCTGGATTGTCCAAAAAATCCTTGCGTAATAAGTCAAGGAACTTAATAAAAGTTTGTCTGTCCGTTACTATAAAGTCGTTAAGTGTGTCGTTCATAAAATTGGCTATAACTTATATATAAACGCAACTGCGTTCAATTATTTAAAAAACTTGCGTATACTCCTCCCAAAGATAGAAATAAACGCAATTATATCACTTGTCCTTTCTACTTAATGACAAAAACCACCCAAAAATGACAACAAATCTTAAAAATAAATAAATCAATTTTTAAATGATTGATTTTAAGTAAGTTACAAACGCAAAATTTTAACATATTTATTAATTTTTGTTAAGATATTAATAACTATTATCAAAATTAATTCTTTTTACTTTATCCTCTTTTCTGATTTCTAAGATTTTAGTTCTAGGAAGATAGTCTTCAATAGTTCCTAATTCATAAACTCCAGTAGGAGGGTTTTCTAGGGTAAGACCATCATCTATTACATCATAGTAACCACCATTGATAAAT
>JAHDBD010000026.1 GCA_020630575.1 Bernardetia sp. | reverse complement strand
ATTCCTGTTGGAGCTTGTAAATAGGTAAATTTTGAGTTTTCTAATGAGTCTAAAAACGATTGATTTTCTAAAAGTTGATTACCCAAAAAACCATTTATTTCAATTTGTTGTATTTTTTCTACTTCTTTTTTACTAGCAAAAAATGCTTTTTGAAGGGCAAAAAATGCTTGATTATCTGTTTTTTGTATATCTAATCTAAAATGATAGAATAAATGATTGTGAGTTATTGTTTGTGTGAGTTTTTTTCGAATTTCAAAAGTAGAATAGTCTTTACTCAAATCATCTAATCCCTTTGCCTTTGAAATGGGATTGATAACTGAAAAAGTAAAACCTAAACCCAAATGTTTAGCTGCAAAAAAAGCTTTTTTAATGGCTGTAAAAAATTGAAGGTGACGATTTTTTTTACTTTCATTTTCAAATGTATCTGCATCAAAAATAAGATGAATATTTTGATAGCCTAATTTTTCTAAAACAGACTTTGTGTGTTTGTCAAAAGTAGCTGTCTGATAGTCTGTCTGTCCATTTTGATTCTTTTGTGCTGTTGCTGCAAGTGAAATACCACCAATTCCAATAAAAGGTAAACCAAGCTTTTGTACTCCAAAAAAGGCTTTAAATTCTCCTTCTGTGATGAAAAGTGTTCTTTGTTCTTGTGTTGTTTCAGGGGCATGAGCAAGAGCTGTGAGATATGGATAGGTTTTCGCACCTTTCGGACTTAAATACTTAGTTGTTTTTCCTTCTTTATTACGATAGGGTTTTGCTAGACGAATACGTTCAAAAACTTGCTTTTCACCTTCAATGGTATCAAAAATAGTATTTCTTTCAATATCTGTATATCGAATGCTAATACCTTTGTGTTTTCCAAGAGCAGGGGAAAAATAGGTTTGTGCTTCTTCTTTCGAAAGTCCTAATTCTTTGTATATACGAGAACGGAAATAAGTCAGAACCTCATTTTCTACTTCTTGATTGGTTTGTTGCTGCTCAAAATAATTAGTTTGATTTTTTTCTCCAATAGTATACTCTGTAAAACCATATAGATTAGCTACAAATTCAAAGGCTTTTTGCTCTGAATAACTTTTTTCATTTTGTAGAAAATCAAAAACATTTCCTTTTTCTCCAGTATAGAAGTCGTGAAAATAACCATTTGCAGAAATAGCAAATGATTTTTTATTTTTATGAAGGCGTGAAGGACTTTTATGATACGAAGATTTGTCTGCCAAGTGTGAAAAACCGAGTATTTCCCACACTTTGGCGTATTGGTCTGTATAGTAAGCCAGACCTTTAATGTAACTGTAATAGGTATTTAATGAAGAAAAGTTACTTATAGTAGGAGTAAAGTTTGAACATAGCAAACTTTTTGCTATCTTTGTTGTTGTATTAATTGACATAGTTATAGTGATATGTGGCTTTGTCGTTGTACTGATTGACACTTTTACCAGTGTTAATTCCTTAATGAGCAATACAAGTATTTAAAAAACATGGTCGTCTAAACCTCGCTCGTTAAAAATATTATAAACCTTTTGATGTTGGTCGCATCAAAAGGTTTTTTTATGTGTTTACTTCACTAGAGAATTATTTAAAAATAATTTAGTTAGTTGTAATATTTGCAGTTTTCCTATTTATAAGTTTATATATAAAATTGGATTTTCTGCAAATGGTATCAGCAAAGATAATTAAAAAAGTTAAAGTTTTCGAATGCTTTATTTTGTTTGACATTTTGTTAACTCTTTATTTTTTAAAAACCTTGCTAAGTTTTTTGAATTATTATTTCTAACTACCAGTTAAAAATAATTTTTTTATTAAATAAATTTGAATTTAAAAGTATATTGATTTTATATATAATGAATTTTACTAGTTTCTCTTCAAATGTAGTGAGAATTTTTTTGACTTATATTTTCTCTTGATTTTTTTATTGTTACGTTTAATAAAAACTAACTTCCTCTAAATGTTTCTTTATAGGAATTGTTGAGAGAATTTAAGATAGATAAATTATCTTTTTGTTTTGCTGTACTACTTCTTTTATTTTAGACTTTCGCTTTATCAAATTGATTTTAACGATAGGAGTTAGCTTTAAAAATTTTTCTCGGTATAAAATATCTCCAATAAATTTTTGTCCTTGTATTACATAAAAAAGATAATCAATAGATGTATTTGTAAATACAATATTTTGAGTTACACCAGCTACTAAATATGCTGTACTCTGCTTTTGGTTTAAAGTATAATATAAAGAATCTTTTTTAAGTGTTTTGTACTTATTAGCAGTAAAAATTTCTATATTTTCTTTATCGGGTTCGAAGGCTACCATTGGCATAGATATTCCTTCTTTAGCAAAAAACGTTTTACCAAAAATAGATATACCACCTACTTTTTTCTTTTGTAATTCTGTACTCAAAAAATTATCTCTAGTTACCTCATAAATAGATGTTTCATCAGTTAATGTATCTGTTAGCAACATTTTATAAGTAGGTAACATAATTTTTTGACCAGTTTCCCATAATTGATTATCGACAGGCACTTCAAATTCTCCAATCTGCTCTTCTGAAATCGTAATATTTATAGTATGTTGATTCATTTGTGAATCAAAAGAAGCCATTTTTTCTCGTTCTCCATGTCCAGTATATAGAGGAGAGCCAGGATTATCTGTAATGGATAAAGATAGTTTTAGATTTGGTAAAGGCATAACTAAAATTTATAATTCTTTAAAAGTATAATATCATTCTGAATACTTTGAGCAGCTTTTTCTGTAATGTGAAAAGTATAATCTTTTTGAAAAGTAAATATCATAAAACTTTTTATTTTTCCTTCTGTAAGCATTTTTCTCTGTTTTCTTCTGAGCCTCATAACAATGATTCCATCACAATTAACAGGATATTTATTTTTCTTTAAAGATTTTATAGAGCCATCTTCAAATATAAACTCAACCACTTTTCCATCTCTAATACAAACATTATGTGAAAATACTTTTATATATAAAAAGATCTTATTCCTTTTTCTTTTTCCGAGTTGTAAAGCCATATATTCTTTATCAGAATTATATACTCTAAAATAATAAGGACTTACATAAACGTATGGTTTTTTGGCTAATTTATCATTAAGGCTATCTATAATACCTTGTTTACGATAAGAAAGATTTTCTTTTAGATTAGGGTCAGTTACTATAGTAGAGTCAGATTGAGCATAACTTATTCCTGTTATGCAATATATCATAAGACAAAATATAGAAGTAATAAATATTTTTTTCATTTTCATAAAAAAGGGGATTTGAATCCCCTTTTTTTTTATAATTAACTATTAATTAAAAATCAGATTAGTTTTGAGCATATTCACTATCCCACTCAGTACCATCATCTCCTTTTTGTCCTTCCAATTTAATCATGAAATTCTTTGCAGGAAAATAAGGTTTTAAGTGAATGTCCATATAGATTTTATCTTTCTGAACTTTATCTTGCTCAAATCTTCTTATTTCAAAGTTTTCGATAAGTTTGTCATGACCTGTAATTCCATCTAAGAACTTGACAACTTGTCCTAAAATTTCTTTACGAGTGTTCCCTGTGAAATTTTCAAAAGCTCTGCGATTTAAGAAATCCATAAGTACTTTTGTTACATGGTCAAATACACGAACAACAGAATAGGTCTGTAATCCGAGGTTGTCTCCATTGAAAAGAGTTTTTCCAGAAAAAGCCATTACTTTTCCGTACTCATTTACCATAGGAATAAGTCCAAGGTTCTCTAAGTTAGCAATTTCACTTTTCTTGAGATCAAAAGTAACTCCATCTACTTCGTTGATTCCACCATGCTTTTTACCAGCAGTAACCTGAGACATTAATGTTCTGTATATTTTTCCTGCTAATGCACCTGAAGGAGGAACAAATAAGTCTTCTTGTTCATTTACTTGATCAAATCGTCCACGTCCTACTAACCAGTTACAAGTCATTAATACATTTGAACGGTAGATGTCTCCTCCTGTTAAGTTAGCAGCTTCAAACATTTCCATTACATCATCTGGCTGCTCTAAATGAGCAAAATCTGTAACAAGCATTACTTTGTTTTCATGAGCTATTTTTGCCCATTTTTCTACTACTGTATTGCTGCCCAAATAACCAGGAATAACTAACAAACTATAGTTATTTCTTAGATCTAAACGATCATAATTAGCCACCAATTCTTCATGAATAGTATCAATGAATCGTGTATTATCTAGGTCTTGAAGCTGTTCTAATTCAGCATTGATGATAGTAACATTTTTCACCTTAGATTGCTCTGTGTTTTTATAAAAAAGAGCAACTGAACGATAGGCTTGTTCTAATTCTCTAGTTTCTTTGACAGCATTTGCCAAGTTTTTGTCTAGATTTTGTTGTGAAGTATGATAGTTGTCTTCACAGTCTGCTACCATATCAGTTAAGCTATCTTTACTCTCAAGGACACTTTTCCATATCTCTAAAGATTTTTTCAATTCTTCTCTTTCAGCTTTTTTACTAGCTTCATTTAGAAAAATTTGTTTACGTGCTTTTCTACTAGGATTAAGATTTTGAGAACCTTCAATAGACATTTCAAGTAAATCAAAACCACCATATTTAGCTAATAAATCTACTTGACTCTCAAGACTTTTTCCTTTTCCTTTCTGTACTTCTGTACTGGTGCTTTGCTGCACTTTTTTTTCAGCTGTTGCCATATAACTATTATGATTTATTGATTGTCTAATTCTTGAATTAAATTATTAATTGTTTCTAAGAGAACACCTTTAGCATCTGCATCTTCAAGTGCTGCTTTAAGTATTTTGTTAGTTTTGAGTTGCTTAATAATTTTTTGGTATTGTTGTTTTTCAACTTCTAAATTATTTAGATAAGCACTCTGAGCAGTAATGCCTTTAACACCAAAGTCACCTAAATTTTTAAATTTTAATTCTTCAGGGCGTGTTCCTCCTTCTTTGTCTTCAAAATTTACTTTAACAGTAGGTTTGAAGTGTTCGAATACTTGTTCTGTAGTTTGTAAACCTTCTACAGTTTCAGGTCTAATGGGAGTGTCAGCAGTAAGTTTTTGAGCTATTAATGTTTTATTCAAAGGTATTTCACTAATTGCTTCACTAGCATCTTGCTTTACCTCATTCCCGCCTATTCCATAATTTGATAGCATAATATAAAGATAAGTTTATGATAAATTTTGGCTAAAGATACATATTTTTTGTTTTCACTAAACATTTTTTTTAAAAAAACTAGAATCTTTCAACAGATAGTTGTACATTTGATATTGCAATAATAAAATTTTCATTTCTAAATTTATTGTTTTTTTATATAAAAAATAAATAAAATTATATCAATTTATATTTTGAAATAAAAGTATAAGTCAAATAAATTGTTATATAATAATAGAAATATAATTTCATTAAGTTATTGAACAATAAATCTAAATTGACAATTTTTTAGAATTATAATCTTACATTGTATAGTTATTAGTTATCAAATTTAACTCATGATCGAACGTTCTCAACATTTTCCAATCAACTGGGTAGATGGCATGAAAATTAATAAAAATCATTTTCTTGCTACTCAAGATTATTCTCATGAGATGGTAAGAGATGCTATTGGTATTTCTACTTCTCCTATTTCATATGGATTGTTGCCTTCTAAAGTTATTGAAGAATCTGTAAAAATATCTTTAGTAATAGATAATCATAAATTATTACGTGTCAAATTAGAAGAGTGTCATGCTATCACTCCTAATGGAAGCCGAATAGAAATCAGTTCTAAAAACTCACAGATGTTGAGTTTAGAAGAAGCTTATCCTGAGGTAGCCTTTCAACTCAAAGAAAGTAACCAAGGAGAAATGGTATTACTTGCTAATGTTACAGTAAATCCAGAAAAAATACCTTTTGGAGAGCCTGACCCTGAGGAAAATCCTCCTCGTTATCCTTATCTTCTTCCTACTTATAAACTAAACTTAATTCCTGAAGGAAAATTTTTAGAACAAACACATAGTGGGTACGAACTGACTATTGGGAAAATTATTGTTACTCCTACCGAAACCTATTTATTAGATGATTATATTCCACCTTCTACTACAGTAAGTAGTCATCAACATCTAATTAATATTTATGACCAAATAGATAAATTTTTGGGTCAGATAGAACTTTTTGCTGTGCAAATAGCTCAAAAAATCAATCATAAAAATCAAAATAGTGATTTAGGTATAATATTACTCCAGCTCTGTGAGCGTATTATAGATTTTACAGGTAAAGAAATTAATTCTTTTCGTTGGTTTGCTCTGCATCAATCTCCTGCCTATATGTTTGATAAAATAGTTTCATTGGCTCGTCTAATGAAAAATTTTATAGACTCTAAATCAGGTTCAGGAAAAGAAGATTTATTGAATTATTTTGCCGAATGGTGTAGCATTAGTCAAGGAGGTTTTGAAGTATTATTTACCGAGGTGGTTAATACAGGTTATAAGCATAACCAAATAGACAAAACAGCTATTTCTACAGTCAATTTTATGAGAACCATGAGTGATTTATTTTCAGCTCTCAATCGTCTTGACTTTATTGGTAAACGTAAAGACACAGGTATTTTTGTCAAAGAGAGAGAAGAAAATTCATCATTAAATAGAACACAACGTAATCGTACATTTTTAGCAGATTAATTTTAGTTATCAACTATGGAAGTTTTAAATAAAAAAGAAAGAGCTTACTCTTTTTTACTTTTTCTACTTGTTTTTTTTATAACAGTAGGAGTCATTCTTTTAGCTGTTTTTTTTGATTATCAGATTCCTCGTAAGGAGTTGAGTCATTTGAGAAACGAGAATAGAAAAATGGCAGAAGAGTTTCAAATTCAAGAACAATTTGCCTTTAAATTGGAAGAATTAAAATCTTATACAGATTCTCTTAATGTAAAAGGAGAAGATTTTTACTTCAATCAACAAAGTGCTATTAATACAATTATTGCTATGCAGTATATTATACCTAATAGAGATAGTTTGGAGCTAAAAAGAGATAACATGTATGATAATATATTACTTGCTTACAGGCAACTCATCAATGCCAAGAAAACTATCAATACTTTAGGAGCATCTAAAGAAGAAATAGATTTGCTTTTACAACAGTTAGAAACCTATAAAAGCGAATTAGAGATAGTAAAACGAGATTTAGAAGTCTGTAGACAGATAAATAGAGCAAGATAAATTGATATATTTGAATAAAAAATAATATTTTTTTATTTGCTAAAATTCGAAATTTAAAAAAAAGACATTGTATAGTTTTTTTTAAAAAAACAGGAAAATTTTAAAAACTATTTTTGTATTTATAGAAAAAATCATATATTGCACCTCTAAACATATTGTTTTATATATTAATTTATCAACCCTAATTTTTATTATTATGTCTTTTAAAGTAAACCTTGAATTTGGTGGTCATACATACAGAGTTCTTAATGCACAATATAGCGCATTTCAACCAACAGATGTTTCTGGTCGTCCTTCTTCTATTGTAAGAGGAGGTAAAATTACTGTTAGTGTAGAATCTTCAGGAAATTCTGCCTTATTCGCAAAAACAGCTGACAGCTTTAATCGTGAAGATGGAAAGCTTATTTTCTTCAAAAGAGATTCTGAAGCAATTCTTAAAGAAGTAATTTTCAAAGATACTTACATTGTAGAATATACTGAGTCATTTAGTGGTGGTGGAGTAACAGGTTCTAGTAAGTTTGATACCGCTAATGATGAAAATCCTACTATAGAAACTGTTACCTTCTCAGCTAAAATATTAGAGGTTGATGGTAATCAAATTGACAATAATTGGCCAGTTGCACTTTAAACTAGAATATAAGCTTCTACTTATTAACATCTTTTACAAAAAGGAGCTGTGTAATGCTATACAGTTCCTTTTTTTGCAAATAAAAATAATTCTGTTTTTCATTCTAACACTTATAATTTTACTATGTCTTTTTTAGCTCAATTAGAAATCGACGACGAAATATATACTGTACTAGATTGTATTTATAACTTCAATCAAAGTATAGATAAAAATAACAAACCTTCTAGTATTTCTAGGGGAGGGCAAATTACATTCATAATAGAATCAAGAGGTAAGGAAAATTTTCTTAAATGGATGACAGAATATACACACGCCAAAGATGGAAAAATTACTTTTTATAAACGAGACCAAATGTCTCGTTTGTTTGAGTTATCTTTTACTAAAGCCTACTGCATAGATTACCAAGAACATTTTGACCACAAATCAGATGAACCTATGCAAATAAAAATGACTATTTCTACTAAAGATATGAAAGCAAATAATGCTCTTTTTGGAAACAAATGGGCAGTAGCTTAACTATACAATAAATTATCTTTCAATTATCTTTATTATCACCCTTATTTATTTTATATCATGGCTAAACCTGTTAATACCCAAATCCTTCTTGATGGACAAGCTATTCTTGTTAATAGTAGTTATACCATTACTTTAGAACAAAAAGTAGTGAGTCATCATCAGCTTATCATTACTTGCCCAACAGAATCTATTGAAGATCCATCAGGTGATTTTGCTAGTAAAGCAAAAGAATATATGGGAAAACGTTTGACTTTATTAGTTAATGAAGATCAACTCGTTTTTATAGGAGTTGTGGAAAACGTCAATATTCATAAATATGATGGTGGTCAAGGATTGTTTGTAATTACAGTGTATAGTCCTACCTTATTAATGGCTCATGGAAAAGATTCCCAAAGCTATGAGAAGAAAAATTTAGTAGATATTATAAAAGAGGCAACACAAGAATATCCTAGTGATAGTTTAAAGATAGTTTCAAAGCCTGTCTTTAAAGAGGCTATTCCTTATACAGTACAGTATAAAGAAAGTGATTTTGATTTTATGTGTCGTCTTGCTAAAAGGTATGGAGAATGGCTCTATTATGATGGTGAAGAAGTAAAGTTTGGAGGACATGATAATACTTCTCAACCACTTATTTTTGGAGAGGATTTGTCAGAGTTTAATTTTGTGATGAAAGTCAGACCTCAAAATCATACTTACTTAGCTTATGATTCTGTCGAAGCAAAAACACATGATTCTTCTAACTCAGACCATAAGCAGAACGTATCAAACCCATATATAAGTAGTACAACACAAGCATCAAGTAAGTTATTTGCAAAAAAGCCCACTTCTCTCTATAATCATACACTTTTAGAGAATGGAAAATCAGAATTAGATTCTGTACTTAAATTAAAAGCTCAACATGCACTTAATACGTTAGTTTTTAATGGAAAGAGTGATGAGCCTAAAGTAGCAATAGGAAGTGTAATAGAAGTAACAGGAAAAAATACACAAGTTGCAGGACAAACAGATACGTATGGAAGTTATATCATTACCTCAATTACACATTCCATTAATAATAGTGGAGAATATATCAATTCATTTGAAGGTGTACCAGTAGATATTAAAGTTCCAATTTATTTTGATGAAGATGCAGTACCCGTTTGTGAAGAACAGTATGCTATCGTAAAAGATAATAATGATCCACAAGGAATGGGACGTATTAGAGTACAATTTCCGTGGCAAACTGCAACAAATCAATTATCTCCTTGGCTTAGAGTTTCTACTCCTTATGCAGGAGATGGAAAAGGTTTTCACGTTTTGCCAGAATTAGAAGAAGAAGTATTGATAGGCTTTGAAAATGGTAATGGAGAAAAGCCATTTGTTTTAGGCTCTATGTTTCATGGAAAAGGAAAAAGTGGACACGGAGGTTCTGGTAATTATATAAAAGGCTTTACTACTGCTAGTGGGACAAAAGTAGAAATGAATGATGAAAAATCTACAGTTACTATTTCTGATCCTTCTGGAAGTACTATCATACTCAATGGAGATGGAACAATAACCATTGAAGCTCCTGATAAAATAGATATTCGCTCAAAAGAAATAAACATTGAAGGAGAAGATACTGTAAATATTAAAACAAAAGTTGCTAATATAGATGGAAAAGATTCTGTTAATGTAAGTAGTAATACACTTATAGAAGCTAAATCTAAACAAAATGTATCTATAGAAGGAACAGCAAGTGCTACAGTAAAAAGCACAACAATGGTAGATATAGATGGAGGAATGACAACAAGTGTAAAAGGAGCAACTGCTATAACTTTAAACTAATTTATTCTTATGACCAATGAACACAATCCCATTGCAATACGCATCAATCGTTTGCAAGACCAATGGATAGAAGGACGCAAGATTAAACCAACAGCTAGAATTATACGATGGCTTGTTACGCCTGATGATGTGCCTTTAGTTAATGGTTTTTATAAATTAGAATCCTCTGTTCATGGAAAAATAGAAGAAGGCTTAGTGGTTCTTCTAACTAATTTTGAAGATGCAGATATATTTTCATATCATCTTGCAAAAGATTGGTTAGAGATGTATGAAAAAGATCTTAAAAAATATCCTCAATTAGATTGGAAAGATTTTTCTAAGCTAAAAGAACAGTTTCTAACTTTAGACCAAAAAGATAGAACAACAAACGAAGAATTTTTTGTTGATTTACTAAAAAGTTTTAAAGAGTATGAAGGCAATTCCAAAACGCTTTTTATAGGGATTAACCCTAGAAAAGTGTGGAATCATCAAGAGATGAACGACTGGTGTATGCAATTCTTTACACAACTTCCTGAAAATATCGGATTGGTACTTACTGACCATAAAGGAAAAGGCTATCACGATTCTTTATTTGCTAATTTAGGTAATCAAACTCAGACCCTTGTTTTGAAAGATCAAGATATGAGAGGAGCGTATCAAGCTCTTGCGACACAAGGAAACCCAAATGACCCACAAGTAGCATTCAGAAAATGTATGATGGAAATGGGAAATTGTGCTGCCAAAAATGATAAAAAAGGAGTTGATAAATGGGGACAAAAAGCATTAGAAGTTACTCAAAAAACAGGTCAAAAACCATTTTGGATGTCTGCACATTTGGTCTATGCAGGATTCTTATTTGGATTTAAAGACTCTACCAAAATCAATCAACTGCTAGATAAAGCAATACAGATTGGAAAACCGAAAATGAACAGCGATCAAGCTACAGCAGGACTTATACTACAACTATATAGTTATAAAGCTGCTTATTATAGCATAGATGGAAAATATCAAAAAGCATTTGATTGGTTTGTAAAACAAGCAGAATTAAGTATTGAGCAAAAACAAGATATGCTTGCTGTTGGTGCTTATAAAAACGCCCTATTAGTTGCTTCACAAAATAACATGAAACAACAGTTATTAGAAATTCTCCCTACTGCTTTTGATACAGGTTATAAATTAGATGATACTAATTTAAAAACAACAGAATTTGCTTTCACTGCCAAACACTATTTAGAAGCTCCTCTGCGTATTGATGCCAATAAAACAGCAGAAATAGAAGCTAGAATGATAGAATTATTTGGAAAAAAGTGGAGAGATATAGCCAAACATACTACCAATAACCCATCACTTGTTGCTGTCTAAAAAACCTTATTACTTATGTTACCAGTAAATAATCATTTAACTCCAATAGTGGGTATTGATACCCATTTTACAACACTTCCTCCTTTTAATCCTTTTCATCCCTTTATAGGCATGGTAATGGATCCGATGGACTATATTCCTTTTATTGGAGCAACTGTTTATGTAAATAAAATACCTAGAGGAGTTTCTGATACAGCTGGAATGTTAGTTACTTATATGCATATTCCTCTCTTTACTCCACCTTGGGCGATGGCTCCCATTATTGGACACGAGAGTGTAAACTTCTTTGCTAGTACAACGGTTTCGGCAGATGGGACTAAACTAAGTCCAAAAGGCTACATGGTAATGAGTTGTAATGATATTGGTATTCCTTTATCACTTTCTCCAGGAAAAAAGAAATTTTGGAAAGTTGTTCCGACACTTTTTGCACCTACCTCATTCTCTTTACCTATTCCAACAGGCTCTCCTGTAATAGTAGGTGCACCTTATGCCCCTGATATCATGGGGGCATTAATGGGATTAGCTATGGGATTTGGGCTTGGCTGTCTAGGAAAGTTTGGAAAATGGGTAGGAAAAAAAGCAGCTAAAAAGTTTAATAAATCACTAAAAAAGGCTATAGGACCTAATAAACTGAGTGATTTTCTTTGTAAAAAAGGATTAGAACCTGTCAATCTAATTACAGGAGCAGTAATTTATGATGGAACAGATTTTAATCTACCAGGTCTAGTTCCTATTGACTGGAAACGCTCTTGGTATTCGGATTCAGCGTATGAAGGTTGGCTTGGGCATGGTGTACATTCCGTTTTAGATCGTTGTGTAGAAGTCTATAAAGAAGAACAAGCTGTTGGATTGCGTATGCAAGATGGAAGAGTAGTGGCTTTTCCGATGCTAGATTATGGCGAAGAATTCTATTTGCGTCAAGAAAAAATAACATTAAAACGCACAGGTAAAGGAAATTATGAAGCCTTTGAACACGCTACTTCCCTTACTTATAAGTTTGAAAGTTACAATGGTTACAACAAATACCGTATGACAGCTATCGAAAACCCTGCTCAAAAAGGAATTAAATTGCACGTCAATGGAGATAGATTGATGGGAATTACGGATAGTGTAGGTAGAGAACTTTTAGTAGAAACAGATGGAGCAGGTCGCATTGTAGAAATAAAATTAGAAACTGAAGCTATTCATCAAACACTAATCGGTTATAAGTATGATGCTAAGGGCAATATGACTCATATCATTGACGCTTTGGGACAAGCAACGGTTATGGAGCATGACGATCATTTGATGGTCAAGAAAACAGACCGTAATGGACAGGCTTTTTACTGGGAGTATGATGCTAAAGATGAAACAGCTAAATGTATTCATACGTGGGGCGATGGAGGTTATCAAGAAGGATGGTTAGAATACCACACAGAAGAAGGTTATAACTTGATGACTGATGCTAACGGAGCAGTTACGACCTATTATTATACGTCTGAAGGGTTGGTAACCCAAGTAAAAGACCCACTAGGAAATAGTGAGTTTACAGAATATACCGAATTTATGGAAATCTATCGTCAGATAGATGCAGAAGGAAACCTAACAGGCTTTACTTACGATGGCAATGGAAACATGACAGGTGTTGTTTATCCAGATGGCTCTCAAGAACAATCCATGTATGACGAACAAGACCGTTTGATTGTAACAAGCGATGCCGAAGGAAACAAACGTACTTTTGGGTATGTAGAAGAAAAACCACATTTGTTGGAAAGTATCATTGAGCCAAATAATAGTGTAACTGTTTTTGAGTATGATGAGAATGATTTATTAGTAGAAGTACGCCAAAACGGACAAAAAAGTAAACTTTTCTATGATGATAAATACAATTTAGTTGCTTTTCAAGATGCACAAAAACACACTACTACGTGGAGTTATGACGATAAAGGACAAGTAAGAGCAGTAAAGGCAAGTGAACAATCGAATCAAATCTTTAATTATGATGCTTTAGGACGAGTAACACGCATTACAGGAGCAGATCATAACACAACAAAACTTGTTTATAATGCCTACGATGAAGTCATTGAAGCAATAGACAAACATCATCATGTAAAGTTTGCTTATACACCTTTGGGAAGTTTGCAAATGCGAGAAGAAAACGGCAAAAAAGTTTTCTTTGATTACGATAAAATGGAACAACTTCTCCGTATTGAAAATGAGAAGAATGAAAAATATACGTTTTCTAGGAATATCAAAGGCGATATTATAGAAGAAAAAGGCTTTGATGGACTTACACGTCGCTATAAAAGAGATAATGTAGGCAAAGTAATTAAGGTAAACCGTCCAGCTAAAAGGTGGTCGGAATACGAATACGATTCAGTTGGAAAAATAAGCCGAGTAGAACACTACGACGGTAGTTTTGAGAGTTTTTCGTACAACAAAAACGGACAGGTAGTAGAAGCCCGAACAGAAAAGAACGCTATTTTTATAGAGCGTGACAGTATGGGCAGGGTTTCGAAAGAAACTCAAAGTACAGGTTTAGTAGAAGACGAAGGCTATGAAGTGTTGAGTACCTACAATAAAAACGGTCAGCGCACCAAAATCACTTCTTCCTTAGGAGCAGCTATAGAAAACAGTTATGACAATCTAGGCAGGCGCATTCACACCAAAGCGAGTTTAGAGCAAGAAGAAAGCGAAGAAACAAAAAACTGGGAAGCCAAACTCAAACACAACGCTTTAGGACAAGAAATAGAACGTTCTTTGACAGGAGGGATAACCTCTAGTTTTGCGTATGATGAAGCAGGAAGACCAATTTCACATAAAGTAAAACGAGGTTTTCACGACAATAGAAACTACAATTATACGTGGGATGCTAACCACCGACTAAAAGAAACTATTAACGCCATAAGTCAAGGCAAAGTAGAATATGCTTATGATGCTTTTGGAAACTTAGCTTCTGCTAAATACGAAAATGGTAGTTATGACTATAAATTACCTGATGAAGTAGGTAATTTGTACAAAGAAAAGACCAAGAGCGAACAAGTCTATGGAAAAGGAGGCAAACTCTTAAAAGACAAAGACTGGTATTTTCAGTATGATGAAGAGGGAAATCTAGTTAGAAAGACAAAAGAAGTTATTCCACTAGAAAAAGAAATGAAAAATATTCTTTCTCCTTCTCGTTTTTGGGTAGAAGAAAATAAACCTAGCAAAGCTGATTATATAGCTGCTCAAACAAAAGTAGTTGTTTCTCCAAAATGGAAACATGGGGACTGGTTCTATAACTGGCAAGGCAATGGAATGCTTGAAAGTGTCAAACGACCAGACGGAACAGAAATCCGTTTTGAGTACGATGCTTTAGGCAGACGAACAGCCAAAATAAACGAAGCAACTAAAGAAATTACTCGTTTTGTTTGGGATGGAAACGTACCTTTGCACGAGTGGAAATACAATCTTTCTGACAGACCTCAAATAGTTGCCAATGAGTTAGGTGAGTTGTCCTTAGATAAATCTGAACCAAGAGAAAATCTCATTACTTGGATTTTTGATGAAGGTAGTTTTGTTCCTTCTGCTAAGATTACTAAGGATGATACTTTTTCTATTGTGTATGACTACATCGGAAAACCTATTGCAGCCTACAATGGTGTAGGTAATCTAGTTTGGGATGTAGAATATGATATTTTTGGAAATATTCGTTCTCAAAGTAAGGGCGATAAAGATTTTATTCCTTTTAGAAATCAAGGGCAATACGAGGATTCAGAACTAAATGGGTTGATGTACAATCGTTTCCGTTATTATGATGGAAATAGTGGTACTTATATCAGTCAAGATCCTATAAAGCTAAGAGGCAGTAATCCAAACTTCTATGCATATACTAAAGATAGTAATTCATCTGTAGATGTCTTTGGTTTAAGTACAGTTATACCTGATGTATTAATACATTATACTGATAAAGCAGGTTTAGATAAGATCCTAAGTGAGGGAGTAATTAGAAGTAACTCTAAAGGAAAAACTTATTTAACAGATATTCTCTTTACACCTAAAGATGTTGAAACAAATATTTTTTTAGGCAATACAAAATATGTAGGTAAAGGGGATTATGCGATTATATTTAAAGTAACTGAAACTCAAAAAGCAAATACTGTATTAAGTTCAGATATTTTCGAATATATCCATAAAGGAGATTTTAAAATTAGTGAAATCTTATATTCTGGTACTAACCCATATGCATCATCTGAAAAATTATCGTATGAAGAGAGATTGAAGCTCACACACTCTCAATTAGAGTCAAGAGTTAAATGTAACAAATAATTTTATGAAAAATCTAAATATAAATCAAGAAGAAATACAAGTTTTAAAGAAACTTATTTACTTTATAAAGTTTGAATGTGAAGATGAAGAAGCCTCCTTGTTTTCTGGAAGTAAATTAGTTAATTCAATATTAAAAAAGATAATGCTAGTGGATGAATTTAATGTACATCAGACTGATAGATTCAAAAACATAGATAATGATTTTAAAGAAAACGTCTTAAATAAATTAAGAAAAGAGCAATTTTATATAAACATGAGTCAAGATAGAAAATTGGAGTATGTTAACGATATACTATTTCCATATAAAATAGATGAAATTGGGTAGTTAAAGTTATTTACTCCAAAATGGAAACATGGCGACTGGTTCTATAACTGGCAAGGCAATGGAATGCTTGAAAGTGTCAAACGCCCAGACGGAACAGAAATCCATTTTGAATACGATGCTTTAGGCAGACGAACAGCCAAAATCAACGAAGCGACTAAAGAAATTACTCGTTTTGTTTGGGATGGAAATGTTCCTTTGCATGAATGGAAATACAATCTTTCAGACAGACCTCAAATAGTAGCCAATGAACTAGGAGAGCTATTTTTAGACAAAGAAGAATCAACTGAAAACCTAATTACGTGGATTTTTGATGAAGGTAGTTTTGTTCCTTCTGCTAAAATAACCAAAGATGATACTTTTTCTATTGTGTCAGATTATTTAGGTACTCCTTGTTTAATGTACAATAGTGTAGGTAATCTAGTTTGGCAAGCTGATTTAGATATTTATGGAAAAGTCCGTACTTTATCCAAAGGAAACTTTAATGATTGTCCATTTAGATATCAAGGGCAATACCACGACACAGAAGTAGAGCTTTATTACAATCGTTTTAGGTATTATTCGCCTGAGAGTGGTATTTATGTGAGTCAAGATCCGATTGGGTTAGAAGGTGCAATGCCTAATTTTTATAGTTATGTAGCTAAAACAAATTTTAAAGTCGATCCATTAGGCTTAGCAGGAAGTGTAACCTCTACTTTAATTACTTCTGGGGGAGATGAATTTGTTGCTAAAAGTAGGAAAGCGACACTTGAAGGTCCTTTGAAAGATATTGTTGAATCAGTTAAAACTGAGCTTTTTGACCAAGGTAAGTTTGAACCCTTTCATGGACATTGTGGTGAAATCAGAGCCATCAGAAAGGCTTTAGATTCAGGCTTATCATTAGAGGATTTGAAAGGTTCTAAAATGAACGCTGTAGTGTCGAATACAGGAGAAATAAAGCCAGCTTGTGATTGTTGTAAAGGTGTCATGGATAAACTTGGAATAGATGAAGTAGGATGTTAATTTAAAAATTAAATATGAAAAATACTATTGAAAACTTGCTCAATGAGATATGTTTGATTCATAAAGATAATGACACCAAAAAATTCTTCGCTAAAATACAATTATGTCTAATTGATTGTATTGAATTATTGGATGAAGAACTGGTAAATTCGTATGAAAAACTAATCATAACTCAAGGAAAAAAATATTGGTTAGAAGAGAAAAATTGTGCTTTTGAGGTTTTTGAAACTTTAAGGCTATTAATAGGATTGAAACGAAGTTCTGAAAAGGATATTTCAGAGAAAAGGAGAAATGCTTTACGTGCAGTAAGTGGAGCACTATCAACTTATGAAAATTATGAACCTAATGAAAGGGAGGAGAGAACTAACTCTCTTGATTATTGTATTTTCTATTTATTGAATGCTGGAGTAAATGAAGAGGATTTAATGAACAAATTGAAGAAGCATTTTGATATGCTTTTATAGTTTGTCTAATCACTTGGATTTTTGACGAGGAAAATTTTGTTCCTTCGGCTAAAATAACTCAAGATGATACGTACAGTATTGTTTCTGACTACTTAGGTACACCTTGTTTAATGTACAATAGTGTAGGTAATCTAGTTTGGCAAGCTGATTTAGATATTTATAGAAAAGTCCGTAATCTATCAAAAGGTAACATCAATGATTGTCCCTTTAGATATCAAGGTCAGTATCACGATGCAGAAATTGATTTGTATTACAATCGTTTTAGGTATTATTCGCCTGAGAGTGGTACTTATGTGAGTCAAGATCCGATAGGATTAATTGGTGGAAATAGGTTTTATAAGTACGTTAAAGATGTAAACTCAAGAACTGACGTATTTGGATTAGTAGACCCTAGAGATATTCAGTTTACCCAAACTTCAATAGATGAAGTATTTAGAGATGGTAAGTGGAAAGATAAGACTATATGGGATGCCATAGAAGAAACAAAAAAATTGGGACATCTTCCTGATGGACTTACACTTAATGTGCTTGAGTTGAATGATGGAGAGATTTGGGCAACTTTAAACAATAGAACTTTGTATGTGGCTCAGGAAGCTGGCTTGACAGAGGTAAAAGTTAACTTTAAGGGACCAGAAGGTCTAAATCAATATAAAAAACTTGTAGATGCTTATGGAGGTGGTCTATTAGATTTAGATGAGCAACCAACTGTTAGATGTAGAAAATAATGAAAAAAAAAGATTTATATTCAGTTCATATACTTAAATCAGAGCTTGACCAAAATGAATTCGGATATGTAGAATTTTGGTCAAGTTTTCCTAGTTATGAAATTAAGTCAAGAATACATATAAAAAAAGATACAGTAAGTGAAGATGATTCTTATCTTTTTTGGAAACTAACTTTAGAAGAAATTGATGTATTGAGTAATACTTTGCAGAAAGGTATAATAAACATGAAACATCTTAAACTTCTAGCTAAAAGAGGGAAATTGAATGAATCTGCATATTATGACAATGAATCTTTAGAATAATATAAAATCTAATCACTTGGATTTTTTATGAAGGTAGTTTTGTTCCTTCTGCAAAAATAACCAAAGATGATACTTTTTCTATTGTGTCAGACTACATCGGAAAGCCCATTGCAGCCTACAATGGTGTAGGTAATTTAGTTTGGGATGTAGAATATGATATTTTTGGAAATATTCGTAGTCAATCCAAAGGAAATAAAGATTTTATTCCGTTTAGAAACCAAGGGCAGTATGAAGATTCAGAACTAAATGGTTTGATGTACAATCGTTTCCGTTACTATGATGGGAATAGTGGTACTTATATCTCTCAAGACCCGATTAGACTATTAGGAGGAAATCCAAACTTGTATTCTTATGTAAAAGATACTAATACAAGAATGGATGCATTAGGATTGAGCGATTGTTCTAATCTGAATGTAGATACGGGTACTGCTAGGGCTATAATAGAAGGAAGTTCATCTGAGATAGATTCTTTAATAGCAAATAAAAAGTTATTCATGTCTCAAACAGCAGTTGATGAACTTAACGATTATGCATCAAGATATAATAAACAGTCAGACGTTAGTAACTTTATGAGCAATTATAATGTTTCTGTAGTTCCTGATAACCCATCTGCTAGGGCATCAGCATTAACAACAACTAAAAAAGTAGGAGAAAGTGACAAAATAATATTTGGTACAGGCGATCAAATGGGTATGCCTACTATTACAAGTGATGCAAAATTTGTAAGAGGAGTCTCAGCCCGAGGAGTCGACTTTGATGCTATAGTTCATAGTCCAATATAACAACATAAAATAATAGATAATGGATACTTGGTTGAAAAATGCTATTACAATAGTTAATAAGAGTTTAGACAAAATTGAGACAATAAGTTATGAAAACTTAGTTTATGTCTTCTATGATCATTTGTCTAATAGAAATTTAGCTTTGTTGATAAGTAAATTATACAATAAAGATGTAGATGAAATTTATTTCGAAATAGACAAAATCATATCACAAAAACGATATGACACTAATATTGTATCTAATATCATTCTTGAGCTAGAAAAAAACGGATTCCAAGAGTGGATAGACGAAGATGATTAGAGCCATAAATTAGTTCTCAAGCAAGATGTAGGTAAGTTATCTTTTGATAAAGATTACCCTCATCAAAAATCCAATTAATTAGGTTTTTGATGAGGGTAGTTTTGTTCCTTCTGCTAAAATTACAGCAGAAGATACTTTTTCTATTGTGTCTGACTATTTAGGCACACCTTGTTTGATGTATAATAGTGTAGGCAATCTCGTTTGGCAAGCTGATTTAGATATTTATGGAAAAGTACGTACTTTATCTAAGGGAAATATCAATGATTGTCCATTTAGATATCAAGGTCAATACCACGATACAGAAGTCGATTTATATTACAATCGTTTTAGGTATTATTCACCTGAGAGTGGTATTTATGTGAGTCAAGATCCAATTGGGTTGATGAGTAATAGTTTAAGTTTTTATGGTTATGTGAATGACGTTAATATGTTCATTGACCCATTTGGACTATCATTTACTAGCATAAAGGCTGCATTAAATCGTGCAAAAGATTTAGCAGGAATACCGAGAAGTCAACAATTTGACAGACATGGACAAAAGGTGGTGATATTACAAAGAAAGGATCAGATTTGAAAAATTACGAATATTCAGATAATCCAACTCATCAAGGCAGATATTATGAATACACTGATGCGAAAGGTCATAAAAAAGTAGTAGTTTTACACACTAATGACATAGAACAAGGTTTGCATGCACATGCTGGAAAGGCAAAAACTGATCCTTACTCTTATGACTTTAAAAAGGATAAATATGGCAAAATTATAGATCCTAATACAGATGACCATCACATAAAAATAGAAACTTCTTGTCCATAATGAAAATACATGAACTTTACAGTAGAAAAAAAGTACAAAGTAAATTTCAGTCAAATGAAAATTGTACTTTCATAGCAATAAATGAAAAGAGCCAAAGGAATAAAAATCATCAAAAATTTATTGATAATTTTTTATCTTATAAAGAGGAATTACAATGTAATGAAAGAATTATCTTAAATAATGATAGATCTTTTCTATTAATGTCTTGTGTTTCTTTCATAGAAAAATATGTTTCTAATAATGATTTAGTAATTATTAGTGATGAACATGAAATATATTTAGAGGTATTAAATATAGAAGATTTTCTCATTAATTACTTTAAAGAAAGAGATACGTTCGACTTCATCATGTTTAATGAAACGAAAAATATAAGTTTATCAATATCAGAAGAAGAGTATGAACTTAAATTCTATTTATCAAAATGGTAGAACCCTATTTTTTTTATTAGGGAAGTTTTGTTCCTTCTGCAAAAATAACCAAAGACGATACTTTTTCTATTGTGTCTGACTATTTAGGCACACCTTGTTTAATGTACAATAGTGTAGGTAATCTAGTTTGGCAAGCCGATTTAGATATTTATGGAAAAGTCCGTACTTTATCTAAGGGAAATATAAATGATTGTCCATTTAGATATCAAGGGCAATATCACGATACTGAAATAGACCTTTATTATAATCGTTATCGCTATTATTCTGCTGAGTCTGGTGCTTACATAAGTCAAGATCCGATTGGGCTATTTAGTGGTGAACCTAACTTTTATGCTTATGTACATAACATTAACACTTGGATTGATCCACTTGGTTTAAATAAATTCTTAAATCGTCCTCCGAAAGGTAAAGCATATTTGATACGGGTGGGTGAATATACTCATTACAAGACAATGGATTCTAAAGGTAATTTGGTTCATTTAGTAGGTACTGGCGATGTTGAAATTAAAAGCTCTTCATTACAAAAGCTTAAAGTAAAGCCAGATGATACAGTTATAACCATTGATGCTAAGAAAACTCCTACAGCATCAATGCTTGAAGATTTTATAGATGATTATGATGGATTAAAATATAATGATAGCAACGAAGGTAAAAAGCTAAATTGTTTCACAGCTGTAATTGATTATGTGAATAGACTAGGAGCAAACTTGAAAGTAAATGGACAAGATCATGAAGCAGATTGGAAATCTATTTGTAGAAATAAATAAAAAAAAAATGAATAAACACATAAAAAAAATAGAATCTAAATACGGTATAGAAATACTTGAATTAGAAAATCTAGATACTTCAAAAAACAGTTATTGTACGGACTCTAATAATAATGTGATAAAAATATGTTTAAAAAAAATAAAACTAAAAAAGAACTTAGAGGACTTACTTCCATTTTCTAGATACTTAAAAGAATTACGACTTAAAGTTTGCGATATTTCCTCAACAAAAAATTTCCAAAAACTTCCTAACTTGGAAGTACTAGAGCTTGTAGGTAATTCAAATAAAGAAGTTGTAGGTTTAGATAAACTTCCAAAGTTGAGAAAACTAAGAGTATGGGAAAATATATTGTCTGTCAATGATTTAGAAAATTCAAAACTTATTGAATTAGATATTCATAGTAATTCACTATGTGTGAAAAATATTTGCTCTATACCTTCCTTGAAGGTATTACATATATCTCAGTGCCAATTATCAAATTTGAAGGATTTAGCAGATAAATTTCCTTTATTGGAAGAATTAGAAGCAAGGCATAATTTTGATTTTTCTAACCTAAACGATATAGAAGAATTAGTAAATCTAAAGAAATTAGATTTGTCTTACTGTCATATAGAAAATATTCAAGGGCTTGAAAGTCTGACTGATATAACAGAATTATTTTTACACTATAATATAATAAAAGAAATTAAAGGTCTGGACAAATTAGTAAATTTGGAAGAGCTAGGGCTGCGAGGTAATTATCTTAGTAAAATTAGTGGTCTAGAAAATTTAAGAAAACTTAGAAAACTTGATTTAAGTAATAATGATATGACATCTTATAATTATGAGTTTCCTAAAAATTTAAAAATCCTAGATTTACGTTTTAACGAAATTAATACTATTAATGAAAAGTTACTTAATCAGGAAAGTATTTTACTAGCTCACAATAGAATAAGTGATATTTCGGAGACATATCTAAAGCAAATAAAAAGTAAATGTGTCATTGATTTAAGACTTAATCCTTTAAAGAGCTTACCTAAGAATATCCCTAAAAATGTGACATTGATAGTAGAAGGTAAAGACACTAATTATTTTTATAATCCAAGATATCACCGAGATGATCATCCACGAATGTATACCCCAAGTTTCGAGAGGTGGTTAAAAACGTTAGATCCTATCGTTTTTACAGCTAATCCTTACACACTACCAAATATAAATAGTTCTTCTGGTTAATCATATATAAGGATATTTTTTGTCTAAGAAAAACTAATCCCTTGGATTTTTGATGAGGGAAGTTTTGTTCCTTCAGCTAAAATAACCAAAGATGATACTTTTTCTATTGTGTCAGATTACATCGGCAAACCTATTGCAGCCTATAATGGTGTAGGTAACTTAGTTTGGGATGTAGAATATGATATTTATGGTAATATTCGTAGTCAATCCAAAGGCGATAAAGATTTTATTCCTTTTAGAAATCAAGGGCAGTATGAGGATTCAGAACTAAATGGACTAATGTACAATCGTTTCCGTTATTGTGATGGAAATAGTGGAAGGTATATTTCGCAAGATCCAATTGGATATTGGGGAGGCTTAGATTTTTATTCATATGTGAAAGATGTGAATGTTTTGATAGACCCCTTTGGATGGAAAGATATTTGGTTTAGAGCTTTAAGACCAGCAGACATGCAAAGTTTAAAAGAAGGGGGAAATATAATTCCAAAAGATCCTACAGCTTCTAGAACAGCATACGAACACGTACTTAATGGTTCTACAGAGGGTTATGCAGATCAATATGTCTCATTAACTAAAGATAGAAAATTTGCTGAGAGTTGGGCTAGGAAGTCAGGTAATGATGTAGTGGAGATTGATTTAGACAAAGTATCTAATGAGAAAATAGATCTTTCTAGTGGAGCAGCTCGTCTTAAGAATTTAGGTTCAGAAGTAGTTAATTCACCTAAGGGTAGTGATGGTTGGAAGGTAAATAGGTGGGCTAAAAGTGCTAGTGAACTATTGGTAGTGGGAGAAATTAACAATAATGCAGTAGTCCATCAATATACTCCACCTTGTAAAAACAAGTAATATTTTATCAATTACAAGTAGGACTTTCGCAAAATTAAAATTGCAAAGAATAAAATATTGCATATAATTTGTTTGCGAAAGTCTTAATAAGTAAAGATTCTAATAGTTTTTTTATAAAAATCTATCTTGCAATAGCAATATATTTATAAATCTTATTTGATTTTTAATAGATTACTGATAGTTATACTTTAAAAAAGGTAATCTGTTATTATTGTTTTAGATTTAAAATTTTTATTTAAAAAAAAAATATTTATTTCAACAAAGAAAGTCGACTATGACACTAAAAAAGGATGTCTTGTTAGAAGAATACGATAATTATCTTGACTCAGATGAGCAATTAAGTGATTTCATTCGGATGAACGCAGAGTGGAATGAAGAAAGTTTTTTACTGTTAAAGTCTCTTGTTAGTAAAATTTTAGGTTATTGTGATATTTTAGAAGATGTACCAAAAATAATTACATTTTTGTTTAGTTTTGAAATAGACTGGATCATTAATACTATATCTAATCCATTGTTTACCAAAGTACCTCCTGAAAATTTCACTCAGGAAGAATATAAAGATTTTATAAATAATCGTATTCAATACCTAGAACAAATGAAAAATGACTTTTATGAAAAATATTATTAACCAGTATGAATTTTTCTATGGTTACAATCATCCATTATCACAATGGTACTATTCAGATTTTGTAATCGATGAAATACTCTTTAATTGTTGTGAACAATGGATGATGTACTCTAAGGCAATATTATTTAACGATCAGGCAAAAGCAGAAGAAATTTTAGAAGAACCAAAAGCTAATTTACAGCGTAAATTAGGTAGGCAAGTTCGTTATTATAAACAAGACATATGGGAGAAGCAACGAAAAAAGATTGTCTTTGAAGGTAATTTTGCTAAATTTTCTCAAAATGTCTTATTGAAAAACTACTTACTCAATACAGGAAATAAAAAATTAGCAGAAGCAAGTCCTACAGATCTGATATGGGGTATAGGATTAGATATAAATGATGAGCGTATTTATGATAGAAAAAATTGGACAGGTATTAATCTTTTAGGTGAAATATTGATGAAGGTAAGAGAAAAATTGAGTTAATTTATTAAAGTAGATGATACTTTTTCTATTGTCTCAGATTATTTAGGTACGCCTTGTTTGATGTACAATAGTGTAGGAAACCTCGTTTGGCAAGCCGATTTAGATATTTACGGAAAAGTCCGTACTTTGTCCAAAGGAAATATCAATGATTGTCCTTTTAGATATCAAGGTCAGTATGATGATACTGAAACTGGGTTGTATTATAATCGCTTTAGGTATTATTCGCCTGAGAGTGGAATGTATATGAGTCAAGATCCAAAAGGTCTCAAAGGAACTAATCCAAACCTATATGCTTATACATCTAATTCTAATGCTGAAGTAGATCCATTTGGACTAGACTGTAAAAAGTTTTATTCTGTACAAGGTAAAGCAGATGCAAAGAGGATAAAAAATGGTGGAACTCCTTGGCCAGATGAGCCACATAGAGCTCACTTAGGTGATGGTATTTACTCGTGGGATAACAGAGAAGGAGCAGAAAAATATTTTGAACTCTTATCTAAACGTACTGATGATTTGGAAATTGTAGAATTTACAATATCAGAATCTGATTTTGAGAAATTAAATAAATTTCATGTTCCATTGGACGATGATTTAGCTAATGAGTGGTTAGGTAAACATAGTAGATTATATGGGGATGGTACGCCTCATAATTATGATTATGTGAGAGGAAATACAGGCATGGGACATGAGCATTATTTCAGTAAAAATATATATCACTTATTAAGATTTTAGCAATTATGAATTATAAATATCGTCTTTTAAAAACCAGTTGGGGAATAGCTATTGATATTGATATTGAAGTTAAAGAAAATATTAGCACCGTCGACTATGAAATTATTAACATCAATTCTACTCTAAATTTAGCCATTAAAAAATCGTTAAAATTATTAGATGAAGAAATTCATTTTTTAGAGAAAGGATTAAAAGATGCCATTCCTTATATATTTAATGATTTAGCTACAGAAAAAAATGTGTGCATTGAAAATACAATAATCAATTTTGCCCACTATCAAGAGGAGGGTTTATACTGTGCTATTCAAGAAGCACTAGCTCTGTATTATAAAGTAGATATCCCAAAAATTAGTACATCTTACGATAAAGAAAACAACAAATATGTATTTGATATAACCTAGTTTGGGATGTAGAATATGACATTTATGGAAATATTCGTGCTCAATCCAAAGGCGATAAAGATTTTATTCCTTTTAGAAACCAAGGACAGTATGAAGATGTTGAAGTAAATCTATTTTATAATAGATATAGATATTATTCTGCTGAGAGTGGCATGTATATTAATCAAGATCCTATTAGATTGGCAGGAAATAATCCTAGTATTTATGCTTATGTTCGTGATTCTAATTTCCAAGTTGATATATTTGGACTAAATCAAAATCCTTTAATTGGCTTGGATCTAAATAATATGAACCGTGAGCAAATCGAGACAATTTTAGATGGTACAACGGAAGCAACTTATAGAGGAGGTCCTCCAGATAAAAGCAGAATGGCATGGAATTATACTGATGGAAGTGGTTATCTTGCAAGAATAGATCCTCCTGATAATGTAACCCTTTATGATCACATTCATCTATATGATAGTAGTGGGAATCCTATTGATATCAACGGCAATATTGTACCTAGAGAATCTCCTGATGCACACATAAAAATAAAATGTAATTGATATGGTATTAAAAGATATTGAAGTAGCAGATATTCCTTTAACTAAAACTGTAAAGACTGATAATGAGATATTATTTTTCTTTCCTAAAGTGTACTCTATAAATGAAAAGAAGTATATTAATAACTGTACTTTGAAAATAGAAAATTGGAAAACTTTAAAAGCAGTTGCTACTATTTCACATGGTAGCAATTCTTTTACTGAAAAGGAATTGAGTGAAAATGAGTTAGAAAATTTCGATTTAATACAAGAAATCAACATTGAAAGTAATAATTTAACTTTAAAAGGTTACAGTAGAGACTCAAATAATTGGTTAGAATATTCTTTTCTAGATTGTATTTATGAAGTATATGAAGTATTAGTTACTTAAGTCTATTCTTTACATTTTTGGATAGAAGATAAAAAACCAAGCAAAGCTGATTATCTAGCTTCACAGCTAAAACCAGTTATTTCTCCAAAATGGAAACATGGGGACTGGTTCTATAACTGGCAAGGCAATGGAATGCTTGAAAGTGTAAAACAACCAGACGGAACAGAAATCCATTTTGAATACGATGCTTTAGGCAGACGAACAGCCAAAATCAACGAAGCGACTAAAGAAATTACTCGTTTTGTTTGGGATGGAAATGTTCCTTTGCATGAATGGAAATACAATCTTTCAGACAGACCTCAAATAGTAGCCAATGAACTAGGAGAGCTATTTTTAGACAAAGAAGAATCAACTGAAAACCTAATTACGTGGATTTTTGATGAAGGTAGTTTTGTTCCTTCTGCTAAAATAACCAAAGATGATACTTTTTCTATTGTGTCAGATTATTTAGGTACTCCTTGTTTAATGTACAATAGTGTAGGTAATCTAGTTTGGCAAGCTGATTTAGATATTTATGGAAAAGTCCGTACTTTATCCAAAGGAAACTTTAATGATTGTCCATTTAGATATCAAGGGCAATACCACGACACAGAAGTAGAGCTTTATTACAATCGTTTTAGGTATTATTCGCCTGAGAGTGGTATTTATGTGAGTCAAGATCCGATTGGGTTAGAAGGTGCAATGCCTAATTTTTATAGTTATGTAGCTAAAACAAATTTTAAAGTCGATCCATTAGGCTTAGCAGGAAGTGTAACCTCTACTTTAATTACTTCTGGGGGAGATGAATTTGTTGCTAAAAGTAGGAAAGCGACACTTGAAGGTCCTTTGAAAGATATTGTTGAATCAGTTAAAACTGAGCTTTTTGACCAAGGTAAGTTTGAACCCTTTCATGGACATTGTGGTGAAATCAGAGCCATCAGAAAGGCTTTAGATTCAGGCTTATCATTAGAGGATTTGAAAGGTTCTAAAATGAACGCTGTAGTGTCGAATACAGGAGAAATAAAGCCAGCTTGTGATTGTTGTAAAGGTGTCATGGATAAACTTGGAATAGATGAAGTAGGTTGTTAAATAATTAAAAAAATGAATAAAAACATTGAAAATTTGATTGCTAAAGTATGTTTACATCATAAGAATAATGATGATAAAGCTTTCTTTTCTAAAATACAATTATGTCTAATTGATTGTATTGAATTATTGGATGAGGAATTAGTACATCCTTATGAAAAAATAATTATAGACCAAGCTAAAAAGTACTGGTTGGAAGATAATAAATGCATTTCTGAAGTTTTCAAAACTTTAAGAATAATAATAGGATTGAAGAGAAGTTCTGAAGGAAAAACTTCAGAAAGAAGAATGAATGCTCTATACGCAATTAGTGGAATATTACTACCATACGAAAATTATGAACCTAATAAAAGAGAGGAGCGAACTAACTCTCTTGATTATTGTATTTTCTATTTATTGAATGCTGGAGTAAATGAAGAGGATTTAATGAACAAATTGAAGAAGCATTTTGATATGCTTTTATAGTTTGTCTAATCACTTGGATTTTTGACGAGGAAAATTTTGTTCCTTCTGCAAAAATAACCAAAGATGATACTTTTTCTATTATTTCAGATTATTTGGGTAAGCCTGTTTTAGCCTATAATGGAGTTGGCAATCAAGTATGGAAACGAGAACTTGACATTTTTGGTAATGTGAGAGTTGGAGATAGTATTTTTGTTCCTTTCTTGTAATCAAGGTCAATATTATGACAATGAAACAGAATTAGCTTATAATCGCTATAGGTATTATTCTGCTGATAGTGGAATGTATATAAGTCAGGATTCAATAGGTCTAGAAGGTAACATGCCTAATATGTATGCCTATGTTCGTGATAGTACTACTTGGGTTGATCCATTTGGATTAATGGTTTGGAAAAACTATGCCTAGTGGTGGATGGAATTATAGCAATATGCCAGTTCCAGATGGTTTTCAAAATCATCATGTAATTCCCAAATCATTAAAAACAGGAGCAAGACCTCACGAGTTATTAAAAATGATAGACTATGATGTAGACAAGCCAAGCAGTTTAATTTATTTACCAAAAGAGTTTGGTGATTATGGTTCTAGATCGTCTCATAAAGGATATTCTGGAGATCATGCTAAATATAATGCAATGATGAGTCAGAGGTTAGATGATATACTTGAAGCTGGTAAAGCTGGTAATTGGTCGAAGCAGAAGTTTACCGATGCTGTTGAAAAGTTAAGAAAGGATACAAGAAAAGGATTAAGAAATGGAACAATTAAATGTCGTTAACAATGAAATATTATGAAATTCATCCAAAATATAAAAGAAGTTTATATTTCTTTTATAGCAATGAAAATGGAAGCGATGGATTTATGCTCTGTAAAGGAGTAAAAGTGGAAGTCAAAGAAGAGTTAATTTATAACGTCGTGAAAATAGATGATTATATTTCTACCTATGACTTTCTACCTTATTCTTCTGGACCTCCTTTAGTTAGCCAACGGTTTAGAGATACTTTTATTGACTTAGAAAGAGACAAACAGATAGAATACTATAATTGTATTATTATCGACGATAAAGGAAATAAGAATACTGATTTCTTGGTTTTAAATATTCTTTCATCTTATCAGGGATTAGATAAAGAAAAGTCCGTTTCAGAGACGGATGAATTTGGAATATTTACTATTAAAAAACTAGCTTTAAACCCTAATTTTATGAAGGAATCTATGATTACAAGATTAGAGGAAAAAAAATCTATTATCATTGTTAATGACGAATTTAAGAAAGTTTTCAAAGAGAATAAATTGAAAGGAATTGACTTTGTTGAAGAAGGCTATAGTATCTATACAGATATATAATTAGCTGATATGTATGCTTTTTTTTGATACTCCTCCCCTCAAAAATATTACTTTAATTTTTGAGGAGGGAAGTTTTGTTCCTTTGGCTAAAATAACCAAAGACGATACTTTTTCTATTGTGTCTGACTATTTAGGCACACCTTGTTTAATGTACAATAGTGTAGGTAATCTAGTTTGGCAAGCCGATTTAGATATTTATGGAAAAGTCCGTACTTTGTCCAAAGGAAATATAAATGATTGTCCTTTCCGTTATCAAGGTCAATATCACGATACAGAGATTGATTTATATTATAATCGTTTTAGGTATTATTCGCCTGAGAGTGGTACTTATGTGAGTCAAGATCCGATAGGATTAATTGGAGGCGATCGTCTTTATTCCTATCCGTTAAATGTTAATTGCATGGTGGATATTTTTGGATTAACAGTTTCTGTGGGACAAGTGGGTGACTATGGTGTTTTATCAAAATTAGGGGATGTTGGTGATGATTTAGAATACCATCATATACCACAAGACAAGTTAGGACACCTACCTAGAAATGAAGGGGTAGCAGTCGTAATGCCAAAAGCAGAACATGCCCAAACACGGACTTATAAGTCTAGAGGACGAGCCACAGCAGTAATTGATAGAAACAGAGCCTTTCAAGATGTACTGAAAGATGACTTAGTCGATATTAGACAGATTGGTGGAGCAAAATATGATGATGCGATAGAGCAAATCATTGAAAGTTATGAAAATAAAGGACTTCTCAAGAAAGGTGATTTATCTCTTGATGATGTCATAGCAAGTTGTAATTAAACCATATTCAAATTATGATAAGAGAAGAAATTATTAAATTAGAGCAATTAGGTCGAATGCCAAACGAAAATTTGGATGATAATGATTCAATTGATGAACTAATAACTAAATATGACCAATTGCTTAGTGCCATTAAGAAACCTATTTCTATGGATGAAGGCAAAATACTAATAAAACTATTTCCTAAAAATGCATTTTATGACTTGCATTGGGATTTGTTACAGTTAATAGAGTCTTTATTTAAAAATATTCCTATTGATGAATACGAGAACTTAATAAAAGAATGTCCCAGTAAGGAATGGCGAGAAACTCTTCAAGCAAGATTAGAAAACATGAAAGAAAAACTTTAATAATATAGTGAATCTATGAATTAAAGTTAGCCTAAATATTTAATTATAATTACTTGTATTTGACGAGGAAAATTTTGTTCCTTCTGCGAAAATAACCAAAGATGATACTTTTTCTATTGTGTCTGACTATTTAGGTACACCTTGTTTGATGTACAATAGTGTTGGTAATTTAGTTTGGCAAGCCGATTTAGATATTTATGGAAAAGTACGTACTTTGTCTAAAGGAAATATCAATGATTGTCCTTTTAGATATCAAGGTCAATATCACGATACAGAAGTAGAGCTTCATTATAATAGATTTAGGTATTACTCGCCTGATAGTGGAATGTATATTTCTCAAGACCCTATTGGATTAGAAGGAGGAATGCCAAATCTTTATTCTTATATAGGAGATATTAATTCCTATACTGATCCATTTGGTTTAGATAGATTTCCTTCTTGGATGAATACAAGACGAGGTTATCAACGACATCATATTCTTCCATATAGTTTAAGAAATCATTCATTATTTCAAAAGTCGGAAATGGATATTAATGCTTCTAGAAACATGATATATTTGCCAGTAGCAGACGGAATTAACCCTAATCCTAATAAATCTTTACATAGAGGTTGGAATTCAGTTCATGCTGACTATAACAATGCTTTAATTCAACAACTAGATGATCTTGAAGCATTAGCTACTGCTGAAAATTGGGATAAAAATAGAATCCAAAGTGAGATAGTACAACTTCAACAACAAAGTAGAACAGGTCTAAATGATGGTTCAATAAAATGTCATTAAAATGCTTTATCAATTAAGAACAATTACTAAGAAATCTGATGCTATCATAGATTTAAAATCTAATTCAAGTAAAATTTTTAATTACTTCGTTTCTAATGAAGGAGATGGAAATTTTTTAAATTTTACTACTGTTTCATTTACAACACAAGATGGTTATACTATCGAAGATTTGAAGAAATCTGACTTTTTACAACCTTCTTCTAATATCCTTGTGTTTTCTAAAAAAGCTAAGGAACTAATAGATTTAGAAGTGGGTAATGAGTTAATATTTTACCCTTGTATTGTATATTATAGAAATGAAAAATTTGATTTTTTTGTTTGTAAAATCACTTCTTATGAATTTCTTGTAAATGATAAAACATCTAAATTTAGAACACTTACTGATGGTAGAGAAGTTTTAAGTTTTCCTGTTTTTAACAGAACTGAAGAAAATTTTTACATAGCAAAAGATCAAAAATTTAAACATATATATGCTATTAGTGAAAAATTTGCTAATTTGATTAATGAACATAAGTTAAATATTGATTTAGCTATATTACCTTATTCCTTATAGTTTAGGCAGAAGAACAGCCAAAATCAACGAAGCGACCAAAGAAATTACTCGTTTTGTTTGGGATGGAAATGTTCCTTTGCACGAGTCGAAATACAATCTTTCAGAAAGACCTCAAATCGTTGCTAATGAACTAGGGGAATTATCACTTGATAAAAAAGAACCAACAGAAAACCTCATTACGTGGGTCTTCGATGAAGGAAGTTTTGTTCCTTCTGCTAAGATTATTAAAGATGATACTTATAGTATTATTTCAGATTATTTAGGTACGCCTTGTTTGATGTACAATAGTGTAGGAAATCTAGTTTGGCAAGCCGATTTAGATATTTTTGGAAACAGAGATAGTTATTTAGAAAAGGCAGATAATCATTTAGCAGGTGGATGTCCATAAACAATAAAAATTTATCCTCTAATAAAGTGTTGTTTTTTTCCATAGTAATGTGTTTGTAAACACATTACTATGGAAAAATAAGACTATTTCAGTTTTAGATAATTTGTTAATTATTTACCATTAGCTTAATATCTGTGTATTAGAACCAAAAATTAAAATAATCAATGAGTAGAATAACTTGGAAAGAAAATAAAGTAATTAGCATAGAGCTTAAAGGTGGAATATATGCTATAGCACAAATGATTAAATCTCCATACCTAGTATTCTTTGATCTTTTTAAAGATGATTGTAATTGGGATGATATAGATTTAACAAATACCCCTATTTTATTTATTCAAGCTGTTACTAAGCAATTTATAAAGAAAAGTGAGGTTAAAGAGATAAAAATTGCACCTACAAAAAAATTAAACATTCCTAATAATTGGATACATCCTGATGCTGGAGCTAGAAAAGTAAAAGTTTGGGAAGGAACTGAGTTTGAGAAAGAATTTATTACTCTTGGTAGAATGGGAGCAAGTCTAGTTGAAAAAGACATATTGAAGGATGGTAAATACGATCATCCAAGTGGAGTTTTTGACAAGGTATTAATCAAATCAATCGATAATGATGATAGTGAAACAATCAATAACCATGAATTAACTAGTGTTGAAATATATCCTAATCTTAATGAACGCCTTTATCTATGCTATAAACTAGGAAAAAATGTTGATCCTCAAAAAGATTTACTTTTTGATAAAGATTTACCAAAAGAGTATAAAACATATATTGATATTATTTCAGGAAAAGTTCAATTATCTGAGCTAGGATATTAGAACTATTAACTTATAAGACACTATAAGCTTCTGCCAAATATGAAAATGGCAGTTATGACTATAAATTGCCTGATGAAATAGGTAATTTGTACAAAGAAAAGACAAAAAGTGAACAAGTCTATGGTAAAGGAGACAAACTTCTAAAAGATAAAGACGGGTATTTTCAGTATGATGAAGAAGAAAATCTAGTTAGAAAGACAAAAGAAGTTATTCCACTAGAAAAAGAAGAATCAACAAAAAAAGAACTTCCCCCTTCTCGTTTTTGGTTAGATGAGAACAAACCAAGCAAAGCCAATTATTAAATCAAGGTTTGATTGTCCAAATCAATATGCTTACTGAAGGATTTGTAGAGAGAACACAATTTTTTCTAGGTATTTTTGTAATCTAAGTAAAACCTAACTATACAGGCAATAATTTAATTCCTGATTCTATAAGTATTTATGCTATTGACCAAGATGAAAACGTAGTAGCAGATTCAGTTATACAAAATGATTTAAGGCAAAATACAGCTTTTTGTAGATAATAAATATTATGAATTATAATTTAGAGATAAAAGGAAATATACTAGAAAAAGGAGATGAAAAAAATCTTCATTCTTACAAATTTGATGGTAATAAAGAATTTCCACCCTCTTATAGAGAGTTTGTGCAGAGATATGGTTATGGTTTATCTTGTGGTTTATTTCTAATATATATTCCTATGGATAAATATCCAGATTCTTGGCACATTCGTAGTAAAGAAATTATATCTACTTATCAAGATGTTTTAGATGATGAGGATAGTTTGTGGTTTGACCTTGAACCAGATGTTACTTATCAAAAGCTGAAAGACTTGATACCATTTGCAAAAAGTGATAATGGGGAATATCTTTTTTGGGATATTGAAAGTGGAGAAGATCAAGAATTTGATATTTACATTACAGATTTTAGAGGTATTGGATTTACTAAGGTTGCTAGTAATTTATATGAATTATTTGAGAAAATTACTTCTGAATCTAGTTTTAAAGAAGTATTACCTTTCAATCAAAACCCACTCCCAAATGTTTTTCAACCCTTGAAAAAAATAAACTAGCTAAGTCATCTCTTGATAAAAAAAACACAGAAAATGTTAGTTACTTAGATTTTTGATGAGGAAAGCTTTTTTTCTTTTTAAAAATCAGAGAGATTAGATGGATTACGAATATAAAAGCATAGAAACTTGTTTTATTATCTCTATCAAGCATTTATAAATACTTGATAGAGATAATTTCAATTCAAATAATTAAACTAAAAATAGATAATCTAACTTATATGCCAAACTAATTTTTTATCCTCTAAGGTAACCTTTACTTTATCTTTTGCATTTACTTCATTGGCAATGATTTTTCTAGCTAATGGTCTTCTAAGTTCAGAGCGAATAATTCCTTTCAAAGGACGTGCACCATAAGTAGCATTAAAACCACTTTCTACTAAAAATTGTAGCGCATCATCATCTATTTCCAAACTAATCTCTAATGGTTCTAACAAACTAAGCAACTCTTTTTTCAAATGAATAGTAAAAATGTTAGTTGCATTAGCTAAAGTTATCGGACTAAATGGAATAATTTCTGTCAAACGACCTAAAAATTCAGGTCTGAAATTATTTGTCATTATTTCCATCAATTGATTTGAAGATGGAGGAGGATTTCCTGAATTTACAGTATCAACAATGTATTTTGCACCAATATTTGAAGTAAACAGTACAAGAGCATTGGAAAAGTCGCCTTCTTTACCCAATCTATCATGTAATTTTCCTTCATCCATTATTTGAAGAAAGACATCAAAGACTGAACTATGCGCTTTTTCAATCTCATCAAACAAAACAATAGAATACGGTTTTTGACGGATTTTATTTACTAAAAGTCCTCCTTCTTCATAACCCACATAACCAGGAGGCGCACCATAAAGCAAGGCTGCCGAATGCTCTTCCTTAAACTCTGACATATCAAAACGAATAATAGCATTTTCATCTTGAAACAAGAATTCAGCTAAGGCTTTTGCAAGCTCTGTTTTACCTGTTCCTGTTGGTCCTAAGAAGAAAAATGAGCCGATAGGTTGTCCAGCCTTTGTAAGACCTGCACGAGACTCTAAAATCGATTCTGTGATAGTTTGGATAGCTATATCTTGTCCTATAACACGTTTTTGAAGAATACTTTCCATCTGTTGAAGGCGTTCTTGTTCTCCAGATTGTAGTTTTCCTATTGGAATGCCTGTTTTTTGGGCAACAATAGCACAAACATCAACAGGTTCTAATTTTTCTTTCTTGACTTGAGCAATTTTTTCTAAACGCTCTACTAATTCAACCAAATCATTGGTTTGATATTCAGTATTTAGACTGTTTTTTTCTAAACTAGTTTCTGTATCTTCTTCTTGAGTAAGTAAATAATGCGCTTTTCTCTGTAAATCCTCATAAAACCACAGGATTTCTTGTGGTGTAGATTTTTCTTCTAGTTTTTCTATACTTTTTAGTATTCCTTTTTTTTCTTTTAGAAAAGATTCTCCAGAAGTTTTGATAACAGACATCGTACGATCAAGCAATGTAAGAGCAGATTCAGGCAAACTTTTTTCTTTCAAAAAACGCTGAGATAATCGAATAGCTTCCAAAATAGTTGCGTCATCTACTTTTATTTTATGATGTTCGACATAGCTTTCCAATGTCGTCTTTATCATTCTAAAAGATTGGTCTTCGTTTGGTTCTTGTATTTCAATGACCTCAAACAAACTCGCTAATCCTTCGTCTTTCTCTATCTTTTTTGTGTATTCATCTATGGTAGTTGTTACCAAAAAAGTAATTCCTTTGTGAGAGGCTTCTTTTAATAAATTAGAAATACCTGCATTGTCATTATTTTTATCCAAAATGCCATGAATCCCATCAATTACTAAAATTGCTTTTTGATAACCTTCCAACTCTTGCAAAACTTTTTTCAGACGGTCATCAATTTCTCCTTTGTAGGAAGCTCCTGTAATTAAAGCTCCTAAATTTAACTCAAAAATAGATGTATTTTTTAATTTTTCAGGCAGTTTTTCCTCTACAAGAAGTTTTACAAATGCTTTTATAAGAGCTGATTTTCCTACCCCTGAATAGCCTTTCATAGCTACATTTGGCTTTGAGAAACGACAAATAATTTCGACAAGCTCTTTTAGTTCTTTTTCTCTTCCAACAATAGCTGTCTTATGATTTTTGGCTTGAGAAACCAAATCTGTACAGTATTTATAGACAAACTTTGCTGCTGATTTTTGAGTAGGTAATTCTGTCAATTCTTGATGCATATTGATTCCATTACGTTCATGAAGTAATTCAGAACGATTAACAGGAAACGTTTTCATTTGATCAAAATTAAACCCTACCCCTGGAGTAGCAATAGCAACCATCACACAAAACAAATCAATTTCTTCTCTATCAAGAAGTTCTTTAATTTGGTCTGCTTCATTGATTATTTCATCTATTGACTCATCTGCTTCTGGAAAGGTGCGATGCATAGCTTTTTTATGCTCTTCAATTCTCACTTCTGCCCATTCTTCTATGAAATAGACGTCTTTACCTGCATTTTCTAATTCTTTTAAAAGAGATAAATCTCTATTTAAAATTGCTTTTAAGAGATGTGATGCACCATATTCTACATGTTGAAATTGCTCTGCTATTTTTTTTGCTATTTCAAGAGCTTGTATCAACTCTGAATTAAGAATAATATCTAGATTGGCTTTAGTATCCATATTTATTTTTTTGTATAAGAAATAATGTAGCTAAAAATAGAACTTGAGTTAATCATTATCTTTTCCCCAACGTAAGAATTTTTTGACTTTATATTCTATCGTAAATCCATCAATACAATTTAGATTGTCTCTTGTTAGGCGAAGAATATCAATTCTGATTTCTTTTCCTTGTATAGATTTACAGAACTCTGCAAAGGAGATAATCTTTTCTCCATTTTTTACAACAGGGATTTCAAAATCTTCACAGACAAATGAAGAAAAATCTTCTTTTGTTTTGCTCTGATTTGCTACTTGAAGTAATAGAAGCTCAAACTGTTCTTCAGAAATAGAAGGAGCTAAAGCCATTTTATCTTTTTCTTTTATTTGTTCTTCCGTTTTTTTCAATGGAGGATTAAGAGGAACTCTATCTAAAAATTCTTCTAAAGGATCTTTTTTAGGATCACCTGGAGGTAATTCAAATTTCACAGGATCTTTTTCATATATGTAACCTTCAATAACTTCCTCATCTGTAATTTCATCAACTATATCTCTTGGTTTGACATAGATTACATGCTTAGCAATATGTTTTGCATCTCCATTGAGCATAAGCCAAACCGTTTTTTTACCAGGAGATGAAAATGTATAAACAGGTCTTCCACTTGTATCATCTACTCTACCAGACTCACCAAAACCCCATTCCCAAGCAAATACTTCTCCTTTATACTTGTATTTGAATTGGACAGGAGTTCCTACCTGTATATTTTTGGGAGTAACAATTTCAGGTACTCTAGCTTGATTGAGTATTTCACCTAGACTTTTAATTTCTATTTGTCTTTCTAATTTACAAGAGCCATTAATAGTGAGGCTTACTGTAAATACTCCTGGACTAGTATATTTATGTAATGTTTGCTTTCTATGTTCTTTAGGAGAATTATCTCCAAAATCCCATTCCCAGTCTTTAGCATTTTCTACTTCTACATCAAATTGAATGACTTCACCAACTGCAAACCTTTCTGCAATGATGAAAAATTTAGCATCATCACAATCTACATAATCATCTAATTTAAGTAAAAAGAATAAAATCCCTATTACAAATAATAAACAAAATGCAACTACTACACGAAGGTCAAAATTTGAGAAAACTGTTAATGTTTTTTTTTTATTCATTTTTATTCTTTTTGTATAAAGATATTTTTTTTATCCGAAAATGAAGAGATTCTTCAAAATTAATTACAAGGTTACTAAATTTTGTGCAAAAAAATTAATCTTTTTATATAAGTCTTGTAAATAGTTGATTATCCAAAAAAATAAATCTAATTTCGCCATTTAGTTATATTAGTAATACTTCTATGAAAAGATTCGTTTTTCTGTCTCTATTGCTTCTCACATTATTGCTTAACGGTTGCAAAAGTAAGAAGTATATCAATGAAATACCGTATAAATTTAAGTTTAATAAAGATAAGATAGAAAATTACCTTTCTATTAATCAGCAAACTAATGCTGATTCTTCTTTGTATGAATACCAAGAAGAACTAACAGATAGGGAGGTTTACTTGAAGGAAAAATATTCTATATTACTTCATGTAAAGCCTAATGAGATTCTAAATTATCCTTTTTATGACTTTATTGATCAAAAAATAGGCTATCCTTATGTATCAGGAACTGATAAAGACGGTATAACTATGGCTTCTTTTGTTCAAGATTTATTTATATACACTTATGATATTGAATTACCTAATCAATCATTGGATATATTCAATTCTGATAAAATCAAATTGTTCTTAGGAAGAGATTACTTGGAAGAAGGAGACTTAATTTTTTTTAGATATAGTAAAGATAATCCTATATCAGATGTAGCTGTTTATTTGCGTAATGGTAAAATTGTAACAACTACACAAAAAGGAAAATTAGCAGTTTATAATTTTTCAGATGATTATTTTCAAAAAAGATACCTTGTTTCTGGTAGATTAAAAGCAATAACAAATGATTCAAAAAATAGAAAATGATATACAAGATTTGCTAGATATAGTTGATCCATTTCATTTTGATATTAAAGTGGAAGCTCTTGTATCAGCATTAATTTCTGAACATCCACAATTTGCAAATCGTTTTTTAATAAGCAATAAAGGACAATTTGCTAGAACGTACAGAAGAGAAATCCTTAATTATGAAATAATTGATTTTAAATCTGATAACCTTCCTTATTTACGATTTAATGTTGCAAAAGATAGTATTTATGACACTTTACCCGAAGGCATATTTCATTACCCTAAAAGTAATAAGATAGGTAAAGAGGTTATGGAGATGACCAAAGATTATCGCAAACAAAAAAAAGAAGAGGATAATGCACGAAAGTTTTTTATGCCTTTTGAAAATGAGTTTTGGATAAGTGCTATCAATAGAGATGTTGTAGAAAATGAGCTTTTACACTCTCTTAGTACAGTCAAACCATTTGATTTTTTTTATGAATTTTGGAAATTAGATAAAGATATACCTACTATTTTTGTAGCCAAATTAATCAAATTATTGCCTTATGTGTACCAAATAGTAGGAGACTTAAATCTTACTGCACAATGTTTAAGCTATATTTTGGAAGAAGAGGTAGAATATAGAGAAGTAGGATATAAAGAATTATCAGAATCAGAACAAAACTCATTGTTAGGAGAAACTAACTTAGGTTTAAATATGATTTTGGGTAGTTCTTATATGGATTATTCATTGTATGTAGAGTTCAAAATTGGTGCTATCAAGAATGGTAATTCAAGAGCTTATTTTTACAATGGACAAATCAAAAAGTTTATAGATTTATTTTACGAATATTTTCTTCCATTAGAAGTAGAGTCTAAAACTACTATAACTCTTTTGAAAGAAGAAGAAGAATTTTTTATATCTCACCCTAATATGATGTTAGGAATAACCACTAGAATTTAAAGTATGATTCGCAAACCCAGTTTTCATTTTAATTCTTTAATAGATACAACTTTAATCTTTTTTATCTCCATACTGCTTATAGTTGTGGTCATCTTAACTATGCTTTTTGCAGATAAAGTCAAGAATTTTAAAAAAGAATATCGTTTCAAGTTTTTTGTATATATTTTTTCAATGGTATTTGTGACTGCTCTCATTTGTTTTATGGGAACGACCAGAACCATTAATGACCTACTAAATGAATTTGTCTTTTATCAAGCACTAATATTTGTATTAGGTATAATACACGCATTACTCTACCGAACCTATTTTGAAAAGTTTGATAGTAAGAATATGTGGATGGAAATATGGTTCTTATTCATTGTACTACTCTATTTAGTAATACCATTTTTGGTTGTATATACTATCTTTCATGGCAATACATTTTCATTTAATATGGTTTTTTCATTACTACCATTTTTGATTCCTACTTTGTTGTATGCTACTTTTATTAAAGCTGTTGCTATTCCTGCCAAAATTTATCATACTTGGGCTGTTGATTTAATAGACGGAGAATATCCTGAAATTAGTGATGAAGAATACAAAGAGTTAATTGTAATTACTTTAATATTCCAAAAAGACAATGGTTCATTGAACAGAACTGAATTTAGAGCGAGGGCTCCAATCCGTATCGATTTCGGACGTATGTTTTACTTCTTTGTAAATGATTACAATCTTAGAAACATAGATAGTCCAATTAATATGCTTGATGAGAGTGGAACACCTCAAAACTGGGTATTCTATTTAAAACCTGAGTGGTATGGAACTTCTAAATATGTAGATCCTGCTTTACCTCTTTATATGAATGGAGTAGAAGAAAATAGCGTTATCGTTTGTGAACGTGTAGATGCTTCTATTGGTAAAAAGGAAGAAACAGATAAAGAAGGATGGGAAAATGAACAAGATAAGGACGAATAAATTAACTAAATTACATCACACTAATCTATTCAGGTATGCAAGGAACATTTTATAAAACGCCTCTTGATTTTAGTAAGATTTTTCAAAAACAAGAGCTACCAAAAAGTAGCATAGAAGATTCTATTGCTCAATATATAAATATTGTTGCTACTTCTTCTTTTGGTGAGTGTAAATTTGATGAGTCATTTGGATCTAAATTTTGGGAAACCGATTTCGATTTGTTAGTTGATTATTCTATACTTAAAAATAGAATAGCTCAAGATTTGACTGATAGTATCAGCAAACACGAAACAAGATTGAAACTCACAGAAGTAATTGTTCAAATTAGGGAAGGCAGTATTGACTCACCTTCAGCCTCAATGCGAATGAAAAAGAAAGTACTTATTCAAATAAAGGGGTTTATTATCAAAACAGATAGACCATTTCAATTTCAAGGATTTTTCTTCTTAGGTCCTTTGTCGTATTTATAAACTATTTAGCATTTAATGGAATCTAAGCAAAAAATAAAAGATCGTATATTACGTCGTGCTGCTAACTTATGGGGCTATGCAGATAGTGAAATAGAAACTAATTTTGACCCAATTGTTGCTATGTTATTAGAGGCATGTGGAGCAGAATTGGAGAAATTATCTATAGAAATAGATAGTTCTAGAAGCAGAGTTGTCGAAAGATTGATAGATATAATGTCTCCAGAATCGTATACTGGAAATTCTCCTTCACACTCTATTGTCTATGGTTTGCCTGTTGAAAACAATACGCTTATTTCTCAAATAAATCAGTTTTTGGTCAAAAAAAGTATTGCAAATATATATGACCCTACTCAACCTATTAGTAAGGATGTATATTTTGGTGCTACAGCTGATTTTGAACTGACAAATGCAAGAATAAATTATCTTGCTTTTTCGAATACTATATATGAAGTCAAAGATGCTCTTTATAGAGAATTACTAAAAAAATCTCCAGCTAGTTTGCCTTCTTCTGAGCTTTGGTTAGGAATTAGAGTAAAAGAGGATACAGAGGTTTTAAAAAAGTTATTATTTTACACTGATACACGCAACAACTATCATAGAGATTTTTATCTGCACAATATTCGACAAGCCAAAATTTATATAGGAGAAAAAAGAATACGTTTTAAAGAAGGTTTCAACAACTCACAAGACAGCTTAGATGTAGAGGAAATACTTACCAGTAATTATAATAAAATTACAAATATCAGTAAAGAGGTAAATGATTTTTATTCAGAAAAATTCTTTCATTTAGAGGAAAATATCATTCTGAATCAAGAGAATAAAGGCATTCCAGAAGAAATTGAAAAATTATTTGGCAAAGAAATTATAGAAGAAACAGAAAATGTAGTGTGGTTAAAAATAGAGTTTCCACAAGTTATGTTTAGTGAGGTTTTGGAAGAAGTGCAAATTTCTCTGAATTGTTTTCCTGTAATAAATAAACAGCTTTTAAAAATTTCTCAAAATATCAATTCATTTGTCAATTACATTCCATTAGAAACAGATGATTTTTTCTTAGATATAGAAACAATATCGGATTCCCAAGGCAATTTATATCACCTCAACGCTTATAATCAACAAAATTTAGAGGGTGGAGAAGCTATTGTTAGACAAGGGGGAGTTGCCCGATTTGGACAAAGAAGTGCCTCTGAGCATATTCAATATTTGTTAGATTTATTGAAAGACGAAGCTGCTTCTTTTTCTGTAATAGGAAATGATTTTGTAAATAATCAGCTCAAACAACTTCATCAATTAATTGCAGCTTTAGAACAACAAGCCAATGAAAAGCAATGGACAAAAAGCGATTACCCTTATGTAATGATAAAGCCAAAAATATCAAAAACAGAGTTACATAATGACTTTTTTTCTATTGAATTTTGGGCTACTGTAGGAGAATATGCCAATGATATAAAGTCAGGTACAAAACTGAGTGCCTTACAAAGAAGTGCTTTTGAAGATAGTTCGGTTTCATTTGTATTGCCCACAGTAGGAGGAAAAGCAAAAGTTACTTATCAAGAGAAAATTGCCTCTTATAGAGAAGCTCTATTATCAAAAGGGCGTATTGTTACAGCTGCTGATATCAAAGTATTTGCATATAGTCACTTTCGTCAGAACATAAAATCTATTGAAGTAAAGAAAGGAACAGAAAAGGATAAGTCTTTAAAACAAGGTTTTGTACGTACATTAGAAATAATCTTGGAAAGAGATTATGACAGAGAGCCTCAATTAGTAGAAAGTGAATGGAACTACCTGTTAGACAGCTTTTTACACAAACTTAAAAAACGCTCCTCAAATGTTTATCCTTATAAAATTAAGGAAAAAATATAGTTTTTTTATGAAATAAAAATAGTTGATTCAACTTCAAATCATTTGTAAATAGCTTGTATAGGTATTTTTACATTTAGGAATAGTAAGTAACTGATTAAGAAAATGGGTGTCTAAGAGAGTTAAGTTTACAAAAAGTATTTGATTTAAAATGATGAATCAAAAAGTAATAAATACAGGTTTGATATTAGTGGTAATTCTTTTAATTATTAAATCAAATTTTGTGATTTTAATTCCTAGAGGTGATACTACTATTTTTCTGGGTTTAAAATTAAACCCATTTAAAGAAAATATAGTTTATCAATATGAAAAAGAGAAAGATGGTGTATTTACTATCTTATATTCTGATGAAAATCAACTTATAGGAGAAAACTTGTATAGAATGATCTTTGCACCTCATTTAATTATATATGTATTATTATTATCTTTATTTTTAATTCTTTGTATAAGAACAAACCAAATAAAAAACAATATATAAATTTCATTTCATTTCATGAAATAGTATTATAGGCTTTTAGATAAATTATATAATATGCAGTATTCGGCTTTTTTGGTCTTTAAATTTAGATTACCATTATGATGACCAACAATAAAGACAACTACCAATCTAAAATCTTTATAAAAATCTAAATACTATACAAAAACTCAAAAATTAATTCTAGATATTGTACTATTAAATTTGTAATTATATAAAATTAAAGTATTTTTACAATTAAAATACAAGAGTACCTTTTTTTAATACTATTACAAAATGAGTTTAGTAGCAAAACTTTATCTAGAAGATAAAGAAATCAATATTTTAGATTTCAAATTTCGTTTTACTCGTTCGACAGACGAACATGGTAAACCAATGGGAAAGCCTAGAGGAACACTATTCGAAATTATCTTCGAAACTACATCCGACCAAAGTTTTATGACGTGGTCAATTGCTACCGATATGACTAAACATGTCAAAATTGTAGTTTCTCCAGTTACAGCAGCAAGTAAAAGTAGAGTCATAGAGCTTTATGATGTTCATTGTGTGCATTTCAAAAATAATTTTAATGCACAAGATGGCGAACCGATGACAACCCTTATTCATCTCACTCCTGCTATTATGATTGATGATGGCTACAAAGTCTTAGACCATTATTGGAAGAAAACAGATTTGAATGCTGCTGCACCTGCCACCACTGTTGAATCTGAAGAAGACCCTGTATTAGTAGATGTCTATTATGTAGATGAAGATAACAAACGACTAAACAAAGACAAACTTCAAATAGGACAACAAGTCTATTTAGTTATTGAGTCAGAAAATGGAGTAGGAAAAAAAATCAGCATGTCTCTCAATGATAGTTCTCGTGATTTTGAATATCAAGGCAAAAGGCTTGAAAATGATATTTTGAGAGATGTTGGAATTACTGTTAACAAGCAAAAATTTGCTCTTAAGGTAGTAGAACAACAATAAATCATAAACTACCTATTTCATAATTTCAACTTACATCACCTACTTAATATGGAAGATAAAAATAAAGCATTAGCTATTACGGTATGGTTCAATGAAGCTCCAGAAAAGACATTGGAAGCAAAATTAGATATATTGAAGCCTTCAGTAACTAAAATAGAAGGTCCTTTTACAGAAAATGGAACTTTAGTAAAAAAAATGGTATCCAATATAGCTTATATTTTTAAGGCTACAGAGTTTTCTCCTGCTAATTCCTTAGAAAAACCAATTAATTGTATTGGTTTTTATGTAGCTGTAGATGGAGGAAAAGCAGAGAAATTGCCTACTGATAAAAAACAGTTATTTGAAGAGGGAAAAAAGGTGTGTTACAAATATACCCCAACTAAAAGTAGTGCTGATATTATTTTGTATGCTTCATGCCACAAAGCAGAAGACGAAGCTAAACTAGAAACCTCTACCATTGCGTTGCCTTTCTATGCTGATAGATGGCAAATACCAGGGTTAGCTCAAGGAGGACAAACCATTGCGCCTGATTTGACATATGGAATAGGAGTAATACCAAAAGGAAAAAATACTCAAACTGCTATGGAGGCTATTTATGGAAAAGAAAAAATTGATAAGTACAAAGCAGAGTATGCAAAAAATGGTTTTTCTTTGGAGAAACATGGCATGTTTGCTAATATAGATGATACAGAAAATCATACTATGAATGGTCCATATGTTAACCCAGTAGTTCCTCCTAAACCCAAGCCAAGTTTCGAAGATTTCAATCCATTGAATATACAAAATTTTCCTATGGATAAAGAACCGAAAACTTATAAAGCTATCTATGATATAGAAACTATCTATAAAACTCAAGCTCCTGGTTTTATATTTGGAGATTTTTGGAAAACAGATTCTGGCGAAGATGTAGAAGAATATAAAGGAGACACAGATGCAGAAATTTTTGAGAGTTTTGAAAGTGATGCTAAGACCTATTTTGCTATGGGAGATTTAGAAGGAAATATATCTCGTATGATCAGTAAATTTAAGTCAAACGAAGGTGGGATTTATGAAGATAAAGTACTTACAGAAAGTCTCAAACATGATTATGCTACAAGACAGTATCGTAATGATTTAGAAGACTACATGGCTGAAAAAGTAAAAGAAAACAAAGGAGATTTTAGCTCTATAGAAGATAAAACAATAGATTTAAAATGGGATGATAGAGATAAAAAGAAAAAACTTACTACTAAATTAGCAGATGGTGAATATACACGTTTTGCAAGACCTGTTTTTAACAGTTTTTTTTCACATAACTTTCAGGGTACAACCATAGCAACTAATGATATTCATGGTACAGAAGTAGTAGTAGAGTCCATAAAATTAGAAGGTGATGATTATACCATTGATTACCAAATTACTCTATGGGATCATTTTGGGTTAGATATAAAAGACATGGAAAAAAGATTTAATTCTTCTCCTGCAAAAGAAACTTTTGCTGCTTGGTTTACTCTACAACATATGAGAGGGTACAAACCTTTTATCACTAAAGCAACTTTCAAAGAATCATTTAAAGGAAATATTAAAGAAGGTAAATTTGAACGTGTTGCACAACGTGCAGCAGATAAAAGAGCAGAGGAGAAACGATTGAAAGAAATAGAGTATCGATTACGTGGGTAGAATAAAAGATTGCATAATTAAATTGTTATTATAACATATCTTTATTTCTATATACCTTGAAAAATATTTAATTACAAAAAATTGCATATTTAAAAAATGAATAGACCAATCTTTACTATTATTCTTATAGGCTTGTTGTTTCTTTCTTGTACAGAGAAAAAAGGAAGAGTAGAGTTTGTGCGTTTAGATAAAATAAGCACAGATGAAAATCCCAAAAAAGATTTTTTTGTAAACAATCATTACATAGAAAGCTTTCTTGTCATCAATCCTCCAAAAGAAGATATAGTAATTGACAGTATTATATTAGATTATTTTTTCAAAAATAGAATATCCTTTTGTGATTTCAATACTTCTATAAATAAATATTCTGTTGGATATTATAGAAAAAATTCTTGTACCTCTTATTTCTTAGACAATGAAGAAGACAGGTATCATCAGATAGCTGGGGATGAGCAGGCAGGAGGATGTGAAGGAAGACTAAAAATGTTTTATTATGATCGCTCTGAAACAAATCCACGTATGTGGTATTCTTCCTATCCAAATAATTTTAAAGATACTGTATATTGTGATTGTCTTATTCTTGCACCTTTACCTGAAGGAAGGGATAATAAAAAATATTATCCCAGCAGAGCAAGTAAATACAATCCTCAGCCTTGTAAACGTTCTTATCTCAATAATTTCTGTTACAAATCGATATCAGACGATTCATTAGTATGGTACAATGATGTTAGTGGTGATACATTGCATTGTAGTCAGATTGTTGAATAATAACAGGTTATACAAAAGATGATTAAACTAATTGCTACTATTGCGCTTATAAGTTTTTTTCTTATTTCTTGTACGGAAAGAGAGGAAAAAGGAAAAATAGAATTTGTACGTTTAGATAAAATAAGTATGAATATAGATTTAAAAAAAGAATACTTATTTTCTGGTTCTTATTTTGAAAGAATATCTTTTTGTGATTTCAATATGTCCATAAATGAATATTTCATTAGCTTTTATAGAAAAAATCCTTGTACCTCCTACTTTTTAGATAATGAACAAAACAGGTATCATCAAATAGCTGGAGATGAGCAGGCAGGAGGATGTGAGGGTGAACTAAAAATGCTTTTTTACCATCGTTCTGAAACAAATCCACATATGTGGTATTCTTCCTATCCAGATGACTTTAAAGATACAGTTTATTGTGATTGTGTTGTTCCTGCTGCTCTTCCAACATACAAAGAAAGTACATCCAAAACAACGAAGGAGTATCCTCAACCTTGTAAACGTTCTTATCTCAATACTTTCTGTTACAAATCAGTATCAAAGGATTCTTTGACATGGTACAATGATGTTAGTGGAGATACATTGTATTGTAGTCAGATTGTTGAATGATTATACTATAGACTACCAAGTTACTCTATGGGATCATTTCGGCTTAGATATGACAGATATCAAAGCTAACCCAAATACTTATCCTTTTGCCAAAGACACCTTTACAGCATGGTTTACACTCCAACACTTAAGAGGATATAAGCCTTTTATTACAAAAATTACATTTGAGAAGTCATTTAAAGGCAATATTAAAGAAGGTAAATTTGAACGTTTTGGAAAAAGAAATAGAGTTGATTTTAGTCCTGTGAACGAATTTTATAAAGACCATTAAAATCTAAAACTGTGTTTTATATTTTTTGGCTTAATAAATCACATCTCTACGTTATTTAAACGTAGTAATTTGCTTCATCAAATTATCATTTTATAGAACAAACACAATTTATAACATTACCAAAAAATCATTTAAAAGCAATATTAACGATGGCAAATTTGAATGTGTTAAATCAAGAAGTAAAAAAGATGATTAAACTAACCCACTTAGTTGTATCACTAGGGTTTTTACTTTTCTCTTGTCAAAAAGAAGAAATGAAATTTACCTATCTGTATCACTTGAGTACAGATTCTTCTGCTATTGAAAAACGTTCTATAGTTAGACACTACGCAGAATATGTGTTAATATCTTCTCCTCCAAATGATCTTTATTTATTAGATAGCCTATTACTAAGTTATATGAATAAAGAGACAGTTTCATTGTGTGATTTAAATGATTCTTTTAGTGAATATTTTATTTCTTTTCATAGAAAAACTCCTTGTACATCATATTTTTTGGATAATGAACGAGACAGTAAGCATCAAATAACTGGTGATGTAGGTTGTGAAGATGATTTAGCTATGTTTTATTATAATCGCTCAAAGGAAAATCCTCATATGTGGTATGCTACCTATCCTGATAACTTCAAAGATACAGTGTATTGTGATAGTTTGATTATTGCTCCTCCTTTTGAGGATTAGAGGAGTATAGAAGCAACACCAAACTCTTATATCCATGCAAAAGAAACTTTTGCAGCATGGTTTGCTTTACAACATCTAATAGGGTACAAACCTTTTCTTACTAAAGGCTACCTTTAAAGGTAATATCAATGATGGTAAATTTTACCATTATGATGACCAACAATAAAGACAACTACCAATCTAAAATCTTTATAAAAATCTAAATACTATACAAAAACTCAAAAATTAATTCTAGATATTGTACTATTAAATTTGTAATTATATAAAATTAAAGTATTTTTACAATTAAAATACAAGAGTACCTTTTTTTAATACTATTACAAAATGAGTTTAGTAGCAAAACTTTATCTAGAAGATAAAGAAATCAATATTTTAGATTTCAAATTTCGTTTTACTCGTTCGACAGACGAACATGGTAAACCAATGGGAAAGCCTAGAGGAACACTATTCGAAATTATCTTCGAAACTACATCAGACCAAAGTTTTATGGAGTGGTCTGTCGCTACCGATATGACTAAGCATGTCAAAATTGTAGTCTCTCCTGTTACAGCGACAAGCAAAAGTAGAATTATAGAGCTTTATGATGTTCATTGTGTCCATTTCAAAAATAATTTCAATGCACAAGATGGAGAACCAATGACTACACTTATTCATCTCACTCCTGCCATCATGATTGATGATGGCTACAAAATTTTAGACCATTATTGGAAAAAAACTGATTTGAGTACAAATGCACCTGTTACTGCTGTAGAGCCTGAGAAAGAAAAACAACTTATTGCTGCTCATTTTGAAGATGAGAACAATAAGAAAATAGAGCAAGAAGAAATAGGCAATCAAACTGTCTATTTAGTACTTACTACAAAAGATACTGTAGGAAAACCTATTAGTATAAATATTGATAATGATCATCATTACTTTAAGTATAAAGGTAGTCTTTTGGAAGAGGGCATTATTGAAAACCTCAATATAACAGCAGATACAATGCGAGTAGAACTTGAAACACTACTCAAATCTTAATCTTACCTAACTTTAACATCACTACTTAATCTATTTATATTATGTTTTTCTATGACCCACAAGATACTAGTAACTCAGTAGCTATAAAACCCCTCACTCCTCCAGAACTCAAAATTATCAAAGTAATAGATAAAGATTGTAAATCTGTTACATCTATTAATGCCAATGAAGAATATACTTATATAGCTTCTCAAAAAGGTAATGATATCACACAGCTAAAATGGTGTTTTTGGATAGACAAAAGAGATGATGACTTTGATAAAGAATATACTATTGAAATCACTGCTACAACAAATAAAGCAGATGTGAAAAGTGATTTTTTTCTGACTTCTAAAGCAGAAGGGGATAAAAAAAAGGAAAATACAAAGTTATTGAAAGAGAATGCTATTCTTTCAGCTACTATAACAACAGAAACACATGATATAGGTGGTAAACAACAAGAAGTAGCTGTTTTAAAAGTAAAATATTCTAAGTGGCTAGATGGAGAAAAAGTTAGAGTGGAAATCTACAAGTACAACGATAAAAACAAAAAACCTACACGAAATAGTAGTAAAGACGCTGTTTGTAGTCGTACTGTAATTGCCAAACCAGAAGTAGCAGAAGTCTATTGGATGGCTGCTGATGGAGAAAAGCTAGAAGAAACAGGTTATAGTGAAGATATTTATCTCTTTATCAAAACACTCGGCTTGAAAGATAAAACGCTTGAGTTGAATGTATTTGATGAAGATATTACTCCAAAACCTTTTTTGATGCAGAATAAAGATGATTATGTGGCTTGGAGTGGAAATAAAATCAAAGTAGAAAATAGAGATTCTATCAAGCAGTTTAAGGTAGGAAGCAAAGAACGCTATAAAGATGCTCAAAAAAATGAAGTAGAAGATGAAAAACCAAAGCAAGATTGTTTACAGGTCAACTTTGACTTCAATAGTATTAACAATGCTCAGAAAAAGCAAGACCCTGAAATACTAGAACTATATGTATCTGTCAATAATGCTACTAGTCTAAAACTCAATTTGACAACAGAGCAAAACAAATTTGGAAAGATTAAGCTCACTCCAAAAGAGCAGGTTGTAGATGCGTTTTTTGCTATTGATGAAAGTGAAAAGATAATAGCAGATTTACCTTTAATCAAAGGAAAGAATCAAAAAACAAATGTTAAAAATCTTAAAAAGCAGAAGGATGTTATAGTAGGTCAAAAAATAAAAATTGTGGCTGAATGTGATAACTTAGAAGGTAAAGAGGTCAATATTCAAATATTCGAAAAAAAACCATTTTTGTTGGCAAATAATGAATATTTCACTATTATTCATGATGAAACAGAAAGTACAGAAATATGTGTAAATGTAGAAAACGGTTATGCAGTAGCAGATATCCAATTACGTGAAAAGGATATTTGTAAAACAAAAGAGCTTAACGAAAAAATGAAAGTAAGAACAGTTTCATCAGGTAGTATCTTATCTCAAAGAGAGTCATTTACTTATGAGAAATCCATATTGTATATGAAGGTAAGTTATCTTTCAGGGAATGTTTTAATTGAAAAAATTATTAAAAATGAAACAAACTTAAACCCTGTAAAGTGGTACAATCCTGTCAATAATCCGATGTTATGTTTATATACTCAGTCTGGTAATTATCGTCCACGTTATAATGTATTTGGAAAAGTTAGAAAAGAAAGAGCTACAAAAGAGAAACCATATAAGATTAATCATCAGGGAATAGATTTGTTAGCATTACCTGATAGTAATATATATTCTTGTGCAAATGGAACAGTAGTCAGATCCTCAGATAGTGGAAAAGGATATGGAAAAATAATAATAATAAAAGTTGATAATCCTGAAACTTTAGAAGTAATTAAAAGAACCAATTTTACACTAGATTATGCCACAGAAGGAGAAATTTTTCATAGTAGTACTTTCAATACAGAAGGGAATATATACTTGAAATATTGTCATCTTAAAACAATGAATGTAGTTATAGGAGAGAAAGTAAAAGCTGGTCAAATACTAGGAACTAATGGAACATCTGGGTATGGTAAAACAAAAGATCCACATTTACATTTTGAAATTGCTTCTGCTGCTAGGAGCTCAGGTTTAAGTAATAGATGTCATGCAGGACAATATGTGAAGTACAAAGGGGAAAATGATTTATCGACTACAGAAACAGCTTACCAAAAGACAGTAGCAGAAACATATTGGGATTAGCTGAAATAACCTTTATTCATTTTGTAGCGAAACTCAATTATACATTAAAAAAAACGTACAACTTCATGAAATATCTACTTCTATACCTTAGCTTAACATTTTGCTTTTCTTCTTGTGAAAACCGAGCAGCCAATCGACAAGATGAGGGATTACAATCTGCCAACTCACAAGACTATAGTGTAATTCAGGAAAAGCAATATTGTGATTCTTCTTTTACCATAACCATTTTTGATTCTGATGAAGAAAATAATGAAAGTTATTCTAAAATCTATAAACTAGGTGTACTTAATATACAGCAAAAAGATATAGATACTCTAAGTAGTTTTATTGTGTCACGTCTAAATGATACATTAGATACAATTTATATGCCCATCTTTGAAGGATTAGGTATGTCTAGTTATTTAGCACATAATGGAGAGGATTCTATTTTAATGTTGTATACTTCCTATGAGTATGTAGATGCAATACATCTTCTACAATTGAAAAAAGGTAAATTTTTTCCTATAGACAAACTAATATTAGAGATAGATTTTGAAAAATTAGAAGCAATGGGAGAAGATAGAGAGTATATTCTTCCGATGACAGAGTTTAAAATTTGTAAAATAGGAGAAAAAGAAATCCAATGTCAGCATCCTGACCTAGCTGTAAGTAAAAAAATACAACTCAGAGAGTAATTTTTGTTTAAAAAACGTATTCTATAAATTAGCATTGAAAACCAAATTTGGAAAGCTATCAAATTGTAGATGCCTTTTTTGCTAAACCTAAAAAAGAAAGTGTTTTTGCTGACTTACCTCTTGGCAAGGACAAAAACAAAAAAGATACTAACCAAAAAACAGAAGTAAATCACTACGAAAAACTAGAAAAAGGAGTAATTGGTCAAAAGATTACTTTAGTAGCTGAGTGTGACAACTTAGAAGGAAAAGATGTAACTATTTATATCTACGAAAAGAAACCACTTTTAGAAGCAAAAGACACAAAACTAAAAGTTATTCAGAACGACAAAGAAGTAGAAAAAATATGTGCTACTGTAAAAGATGGCTATGCTGTGGCTGAAATACAATTGCAAAAGCCAGATTCAGCTAAATATAAAGCGTGGGATAAAAAACTAGACCCTGATACTGGAGATGAAAAGTCTAGTGAGTTGTATCTAAAAGTAGTGGTAGAAGGAGTAGATAGTCCTGCTACAAATAAAGAATTCTTGAAAACTGGGAAAAAGAAGTTTGAATTGCGTGCTGTGATTTTTCAACATATTTATCATAATGGAGAGATTAGCAAAGAATACTATGAAGGAGTAGATAAGATTAAATATGTCTATCACGACAAAAAAGGTAATAAACATAATATATATACTGGAGAATTATCAGAAACTTGGAAAAAGTCCTATGGGGCTACTACTCCTACTTTAACATCAGCCCAAAAATTAGCTGCTATATCAACTATTGACTATAAAGCAATGAAAGTAACAGGTGTTGATGCATACAAGAGTTATGTTTTAGCTAACAATGATGTATATACAGAAGGAAGAGATGTAGCTGGGTACACTCATTTATACTATAAAGCCTCAAAAGAAAAAATAGCAATTGTAGCTATGCCTAGTAATGGGCTTAATTACTCAAGCAAAGGAATCACAATAAAATTTTCTTGGCATGAAACTTTGAGAAAATATAGCCAACCACATGTATTTGCTGCCTTTATTGGCGCATTAGCAGAGTGTGGTTTTACAGATGTAAAAAGTACAGGTTCATCTTATAAAGATGGCAGTAGTTACCCAAGTAAAACACATAATAATGGATATGCTATTGATACTCAGTATTTCATGAATAATGATGGAAGTCTTAACCTAGAAAAGGAACAAAAATTAGTAACTGCTTTATATAAATTTGGATTTATTGGACAGATTAAAGGAAGTTCTACAAAATTCTCTAAGCTAACAGACACAAAATCTAGCAATAGTCGCCATAATGACCATCTTCACTCAGGAGGAGCTCCTAGCAGTTCAGGGACAATGAATTTCAAACCTAATTACAGAAAATAATGAAATTACTCCTCATCTTTTTGGTCTTTTTTGCAATAATAGTAAGTTGTCAATCTCCAACGACAGTATCTACTACGAATAAAGTAGTAGATACTTCAAGTTATGAAAAGGATATAATAAAAAAATGCGATTACACGAATCTACCAGTGTATAGTTTACCAATGGGCTCTGATGTTGTGTTGAAACAATTTCCAAAACATTTTAGGTCATACAACAACACCATTTCAGAAGAAAATACATTGAACACCCTAAGTAGTATTGCTGAAAATAAACTATATACCTATATAGATAGCTTACTTAGCACTTCTTACTCTAATAAAGATTCTTCTTGTATATTATCATTGCCTTTTAATGAGCAGTTTACTTATTATGCAGATTACATGAATGATGTCTATACAAATAAGGAAAATTACTCTAATCTTTTTGTTTTGGGAAAGGTAAAATTGCCTAATCAGAATCCTCTTTTAACTATTGGAGCTATTAATAGTCAGCAAGACACATATCAACATTTAATATCTATAGACAGTACAGGAAACTATATTGATGGTCTAAATATCGCTTATCAAGGAAATATTTTTGAATTTTCTGCCTCATTGAAAGCTTTTTACATAGATAATAATGGGGTCATACATTTGCAATCTTTTATCTCAATAGATGATACTACAACTATTAATGAAAAAACTTCCTACATACTCTCAAAATTAGGTTATTTTCTTCGTTATTTCAGTAAACCAGCTTTCTTTTTTAAAAGTACAAAAGAAAGAGGAACAGTAAAGAATCATCTACAAGAAGGAAAATGGATAACTTTAAGATATAGTTATGCTACAGAAGAATATATTTACTTAATTTCTCACTATAATGAAGGTTATCCCACTGGAGAATGGAATTATTATAGTGTTGAAGAAAACTCAAAACTCGGAGAAAAACTACCCATAACGGCAAAGCTTGTATATACAGAAATATATCAGGATGGAAAGTTGATCAATGAACGATTCCCTGCTGAATAACTTTGTTTCACACTATAATAAATACATTCCCTAAAAATAAAACTGACTCCAAAAGAGCAAGTTATAAATGCGTTTTTTGCTAAACTTAAAAAGAAAATATTTTGGTTGACTTACCTCTTTGCAAGGACAAAATAAAAAAGATACTAATACGAAAAAACCAGTATATTAAAGTTAAAAATGTAAATAAAGTATAAAAACTCCAAATATAATTCTAGGTATTGTACTATATAGTTTGCTATTCTATTAAAAAAAAGTATTTTTACAATTAAGACCTTAAATTACCCTTTTTAAATACTATTGCAAGATGAGTTTAGTAAGCAAACTTTACGTTGAAGATAAAGAAATCAATATTTTAGATTTCAAATTTCGTTTTACCCGTTCGACAGACGAACATGGAAAGCCAATGGGAAAACCTAGAGGAACAATATTCGAAATTATATTTGAAACTACATCAGATCAAAGTTTTATGAGCTGGGCAGTAGCTACTGATATGACCAAAAATGTCAAAATTGTAGTCTCTCCTGTTACTGCAGCAAGTAAGAGCCGAGTTATAGAACTCTACGATGTGCATTGTGTACATTTTAGAAATAATTTTAATGCAAAAAATGGAGAGCCGATGACTACGCTTATTCATCTAACTCCTGCTATAATGATAGATGATGGCTACAAAATCTTAGATCATTACTGGAAAAAAACTGATTTGAGCATGAATAATGTTGCACCAACAGTAATCAAGCAAGATGAAGAACTAGAAATTATTTCTCTACATTTTGAAGATGCAGATAAAAAGAAAATAAATGAGATAGAAGAAGGAATATTGTATTTAGTTGTCGAAACACAAAATGGTATTGGTAAAAAAATAGATATTGACTTATCAAATCAATTACACAATTTTAAATATGAAGGAAAAGTGCTTACTAATGATGTACTTAAAAATATATCAATAACTAAGGACATTATGCCTATAGAACTAGAAATTGTAGTTGAAGAAGATTAAATAATTTATTTAGAACTTCCTATCTAATTAAAATCTCGTCCCATCTAAAAACAAATATTTTATTTACTATTATCATTTCTTATTATGTCTAACACATCCAACAAAAATAGTCTAGTCGCTACAATTTTTCCATCAGGACAACCCAATGATTCAGGTGCGCAGACTGCAAAATTAAATGTCGTTCTGCCTAAAGATATTGTTATGTTTGTGCCAGGTACAACTGATCCAATAAATACTACAGCTCTACGACATCAAGCAAATAAGGAATATTGGAGAAATGTAAAAGAAGATCAAAAAAATCTTTGGAAAAGTGTAAAAGAACTCAAACCTCAATATTTAGACTTACATATTGAAGATACTTTCTTTAGTTGGTCAGGAGATAATAATCACGATGAGCGTGTTGTAGCTGCTGAACGTTTATTAGATTTGTTTATGCGTGTGTATCCAAATTGGACAGAAAAAACTGTACACTTACACCTTATTGGACATTCACATGGAGGAAATGTTATTAATGAATTTACAAATACTATTGCAAACTCTTCTAATTTTCCTGATAAGTGGAAAATAAAATCGCTTACTTATCTATCAACTCCATTTTTTCAACAGCAACATCAATTAAATCACAGCAAACTACATTCAAAGTGTAAAATCATTAATGTCAGAAATGAATATGATCTTACACAAAGAGTAGTAGCTGATTTTTCATTAAAAAATCTAGAGTTGCTAATACAAAATTTTAGTGGAGAAGATTTAGAAAAAGCATTAGATAGAGTAAAAGAAACGGATACTGCTGCCTTTGATCACCTGACAGATTTAGTCATAAATAATCATACAGAAGGTCCTTTTTTATGGAGAGAAACAGCTGTTATGTTAGATGGAGTTCGAATGGTTGTGCAAGTTGTCATAGATATGATAGAGAAAGTAGGTGATACAGGAATTTTATCTAGCCAAAAACGTCTTCTTATAACTAGACTAACTGCAATAAGAGATTGGGCTGCTACACAAGGACGAATTTTTGAAAATAATAGAATAAATAGAGATGGGGGATATGGAAGATCTGAATTTGTAGAAGATTTGAATCCTACAGAGGCACTAAGACAGATAAATATTTTACTAGCTATTCAAACAGGCATAGCTGATAGTTTTCTTCTTAATCTACTTGCTTCTATAGCTGAACCAAATGCTTCAGGTATTTCAGATATAATTGATGATACTGTAACTAGCCCTCAACAACAAGTTAAAGGTGCATTCAAAATTGTCGATATTCCAATTTTTACTAAAGATCCTTATCATACAAGAAATAAAAAAGCAAACTTTGATAGATTTGTAAATGGTCTAGAAAATTGTGTAAGAGCTAAAAGACCTGATATGTTACAAGAAATACTAATGAGATTGATTAGTCAGTTTACAACAGCTGAATCATTACGAGATGTAGCTACTAAATTAGGCTATTTAGAATATATTGTAACAGGAAACTTAGATACACAAGTGAAAAGATTAAAAGCTAATATTACTGTTTATAGTAATTTAGTTGCTAGATTTAATGCTGATTTGGTAACTCCTGCAGACAGAGATAATAATGAACTTACAGAAAAACCAGGAAGTGTGCCTTATTTAGCTATGGTATCTCATAGTCTTAGTCATACAAAACTATTTGATGAGGTAAGAGATGCACTGACTTCTTCTTTTAGTTCAGGAAAAAATCCAGGTTACAAACCTAAATAATAATGAAATATATTAAATATCTAATTTGGTCAATCATTGCCATTGCTTTAGGAATGGGAATATCTTACTTATATACAGGTTGGCCAATTATAGCTGTAGCAATAGGAATTCCTTCTGGAATAGTTACAGCTGTTCTATTTTTTTTGATAGATAATAAACTTACTAATTTAGTTAAGAATACCTCTTTACTATTTTTTGTTAGAGTAATATTAATGGTCATTCTTTCTATTGGTGTATTTGCCCTTTTTTCATTTTTTAAATAAAAAAATTATTTTAAAATAAAAGAATAGAGTTTCAAAAGCGAAACTCTATTTTTTTTGTGCCTAGCTATTTTATTTTTCAGTAAAAAAGTATAAATTGCTACGTACAAACGCAATAATGTAAATGCGTTTGTGTGTTTTTAAATCAAATCATTTACTTTTCTATTCAAAACGATGACTAAAATAATTGCCTTTACAAATCAAGCTGGAGGCGTAGGCAAAAGTACAAGTGTAGTAAACATTGCTGCTTTTTTGTCAAAAAAATACAAAGTATTAGTAGTAGATGCTGACGGACAGCAAACAGCTACTATGAATTTGGGTATTAATCCCTATCAGTTAGAGTATTCGCTCTATCATTCTTTAGTACAACCTGAAAAATACCCATTCAAAAAAGTAATGGTTCATACAGATTATGGAGTAGATTTACTTCCTGCTACTGAAGATTTATATATGATTGAATTGGATTTGGCAAGTGCCATAGGTAGAGAAGCCAGACTAAAAAAGTTACTCAAAATAGCAAGTTTGAGTTATGACTATATTTTGATAGATATGCCTCCTAGTTTGGGTTTGATGCAAATCAATGGGCTTAATGCAGCTGATGAAGTAGTTATTGTTTGTCAGTCACAGCCAAAAAGTGCAAATGGTTTGGGAATGCTTCTTTCCAGTATTGAGCGTGTACGTGAGCATCTTAATGCAGAATTAGAAATAAAAGGAGTATTGATTACACTTTATGAAAAAAATACTCGTGTAGCGAACAAAACTATTGAACGTATTACAAGCCATGAAGCTGTAAAAGATAGTATTTTCAAAACTTTTATTCGTAAAAATGTCACTCTAGCTGAAGCAGGTCATAGAAAAGAAATAGAAACTGACAAAGGCATTGCCATTTTGGGAGAACCTATTTTATTTTTTGATGAAGAAGGAAAATCAAATGGCTATCAAGATTATGAAGCACTTACAAAGGAATTCATTAGCTAATTTTACATAACATCACAAAAACATAAAAGCGTAATTGTGTTTTTGTGTAAATAAATACTAAAATACTATGTCAGATAAAAAAACAACTCCTAAAACTTCAAAACAAAGTTCTGCAACAGACAGGTTATTTTCTTCTACTCAAAACAAGGAAAGTAAAGCAGACCAAAATAAAGAAATAGAATCTACTGAAATGGTTCGTAAAAATTTTTATATTCCATTAGAATATGGAGACTGGTTAGAAGAATTTTGTTTTACACTCAAACGAACTTCTGGCTTACGTCTTAGTCAAAGTCAAGTTATAAGTAAACTTATTGAAATACTTCACTACAAAGATTTAGATCTTTCTACTATAAAAGATATTTCAGATTTAGAATACCACTTTTCAAATACAGAGAAAAACAAATAGTTCCTTAAAGAAAAAATTTAAATTACAAAAAAACACGCAAACACACAAACGGAAATATTTATTTACGTTTGTGTGTTTTTATTTAATTATAGCTATACGTAATTGCTTGATTGTGTTTTTGCGCTTAAACATTAAAGTTTATCAGAGTTATTTTTGTATAACAGTTTGGAAGACTGTTTTTGATGTTCAGGCTTACAGTCTGAGCTACCTTAATATAAACTGTGATAAGGTTTATTTTTGTAATTTCAACAACATTTTAATTTATAGCATTGAGAACACTTTTTACAAAAAACAAAAATTATATTTTTATGTGTATTTAATAAATTAGCGCAATAACACAAATATGTATTTGTGTTATTACGCTAACTTGATGTTTTATTTATCTAAGCAGTAAGTACGTTTTTACACTTATATTTCATCTTAAAAACTATATAGATCACTCTCTAAGTAGTTCTGATAGTTTTTTACATATTTACACATAAACACAACTAAAACATTACGTTTGTGTGTTTTTTTAGATGATAAGCATAAAAACACAAGTATTTATTTATGTTTTTATGTCAATTTGTTACAGTATTTGTACAAATAAAATTTATACAAATACGCAAAAACATAATTAAACTTTTATGCTATTGCTTCTTTTTCTTAATTAATTTTCTTGCTTCACTATTTATTCTTCTCTTTACTTTTTTTGCGTCTTCAGCTGCTGGCAATTCCTCTGGAACAATTCCACGACGAATAAGTAATTGTCTTACTTCATTATTATTTATCGTATGTTCTTCTGCTATTTGGTTTGTTCCTTCCAAGTTTTTGTTTTCTATGTTATGGTTTGTAATTCCTGTTGCTAATCCTTTTCCCCAAATGGTAACAGTAGGTAAATAATCAGCTAGAGGTCTTCCTTTTGGTACAACCAATTTATTTTTCATAGCTTGTGTATTATTCCCACCAAAAAAGGCTTCATCTCCTTTTGCTCTAATAAAAGCGAAACCTGCACTATCTACTCCACGCTCAAAAGAAAGCTGAGATAATAGTTTTTCAGAAAGTGTCAATTTATCTCGTTCTCTTACTCGTTCAATTTCTGCAATTCTTTTTTCTACAAGTTCCTGTTTACGAGTCTGTGTTGCAAAATAACTTTGAGCAAATGCAATCTCTTCTTTATTTGGATCGCCATTTTGTGCTATCAAATAACAAGCGTAACGAGTAAGTGCATAATCTTTAAGTTTTCTTGTTGTTTTGCTACCTATTTCGACCATTTTGTTGGACTCAACAAAATGGTTTTCTACTTTCTCTGAAGCAGTTTCACAAGAAATCATTGCTTTTTGGATAGCTTTTTCAAAATTTCTCCATTCTTGGTAAGAGAATAATTCTTGCAAGTCTCTTGCAGACCAATATTCTATATTTTCAATTTCATTACGAATACTTTCCAATTTTTCGAAAAGCTCATTTGATTGTGATTTTTTCATTGTAATTAAGATGTTAGAGTAAAAAAATAAACTGTTTTAGAAATGATTGTAAGATAATTAATTTTCCATAAAAACGTAATTATTGAATTGTGTTTTTATGCTTTTATATTTTAGTGACTTCAAAAAATCATCAAATTACAGCATTAGAAGCATTTTTTAAACTTATTACACGCAAGTGTAATTATGCTTTTATGCTTAAATATGATATTTTATATAATAAGATTAGATATAATAACGTAAATGTTTAATTGTGTTTTTGTGTTTATTATATTTCAGTAAGAAATCGTTCATTATTTAAAAACACACAAACATAACTGTACTTTTATGTTTTCATAGCTTATTATTTGTCATAATAACATAAAAGCATAGTTATGTTTGTGTGTTAAAATAATATTTATACCAAAATGAAAATTACTTTTCATAGATAGACACAAGATGGAATTTTGCTCTAATAAAAGAGCTTGTTTTTAATACTGCTAAAAATTGTCACTCTGATTGTTTTTTTCTTATTATATAACAACATAAAAACACAATTCAATAACTATGTTATTAATTTTATGTGTTTTTTTTACTAAAAAGTAGCTTTAAACCACTCAAAAACGATTATTTTTGAAAATTCCAATTATTAAAAAATTCTAATCTTTCAAAACGATATGTATTTATTCTTTTTTGCTTTATTATGGATATGAATTAGGGTTAGTTTGTTATAGGTAAATTAGTCTAATCTATGTCCTTTTCAATCAAAATAAGGTTCTCCTAAAAGTTCTGAAATGGCTATTTTATAGTCTTTTTCGCCACTATAAGCATAGAAATAAGTTTTCTTTCCCTGTTCAACTATTGCCGTTCTTTCAACTTGACAAAGCAGCTGTACCAGTTCTAAACATTTCCGTTTTGAATACCTTTTTTTCTGATGCTGGAAACGATTAATTGCTTCTGTTATTTCTTCTGCTGTCAGTAATTTTCCTTTTAGTTCTTTAAAAATTTTAATTACTCTCTTAAACTCTTCTACTTGTAGTGATTCGGAAACTCCCATTCTTTTACTTGTTTTTCTTCTAAGTAGTAGCCAGTAAGAGATAAATGCCATTTTTCGTTTTCTCAAATCATTTGTCTTTCGAAGGGTTAATTTTTCTGTATCTACCAAAATAGATTTTAAAGCAGAAATTTCTGTAATTCTTTTTTCGTTACTTGTTTTGAGTAAATACAAATAATGTTTCAAAAGCTGTTCGGCTATTACAAGCTGTACAGGTGTGAGCAAAACAGGGTCTTCTGTAGAAGCAAAGTTTAGTTTAGCTTTCAGTTTTACATCTTGAGTATATTTTTCTACTGAAACAACCAGTTTTTCAAAGTCATTGACAAATAAATGTGTTATTTCCTGAGCTGCTTTGTCTTTTTCTGCTTTTTGAAACTCTTGGTACTGACTCACTCCTTCACTAACAGATTGCTCATAAAACAAAATTTCTTTAGGATTTTCAAAATAAGGACTTCCTTGTTTATTTTTTTCGTGAGTGTATTCAGCAAATATTTCTTGGTAATTAATTTGAAAATTTCCTTTGTCATTATCAAAGTAGAGATATTTAGAAACCTCTGTTTTCAATTTTTCGGTTTCAAAGTTGTGAAATTCTTCTCCATATTCTTTTTGAGAATTTTGGTATCTTTTGTTGTGAATAATTAAACTTTGAGTAGCAAATTCGATAGTTCTTTCATAATCATAGTCTAAAACTAAATTTTCATTAGGCAAGAAATGAGCATAATTTTGTGTTACAATAATATTTTCCACTTCTTTTTCATAGTAGTTTCTGACTCTAGCAATAAATTGCCGGTATGAAGTGGTATCAAATCCTGCTCTTGTTTTATTGAGATAAATGTTTGTGGTTTTTCTATCTGTTTCAATATTAAATCCAGCTTCTAAAACAGAAGTAGTTATGATTATTGGCTTTTTATCGTTCCAGTTGAAAGTAGACTTGCTTTGAATGCTATCAAAATTTTCTTTCTCTGTTGGAGTAAGTCCAGTAGAAGCCAAAAAATGAACACCTATTTTTTCTTTTAACAATAAATTTTGAAGTAAACGAGCTTGTTCGATACTGTTAATATGAATAATTGCTCTTTCATTATTTTGTACAATAGTTTTGCATTTTTCAAAAGCAAAAGAAGTCATTTTTTTATCTTGACAGAAAATGAGTGAAGGCACAGCATACTCTTTTTTGTTTTTCGCAACAACTTCAAAACGATTTATTTCTGAATTTGGCAGATAGAGTTTTGTAGGTGTAGCACTCATCAATAAATTATTATCATTTTTAAGTAAAGTATCTAATAAATTACCAATTACTTTGGGTCTAAAAGTGCTATCACTTGTGATTAAATGTCCTTCATCAATTACTAAGAATACTTTTTTATTGTAAAACTGGGTCAGAACATGATAGGCATCTGGCAATTTGTCAAAATTGGTATAAACAATATCGTGCTGTTCAGTTTTTAATCTTTCAATAGCTTGTGAAGCTGTATCTGCTGTAAAAACAATCTTATTTTCACTTCCATTTTCCCCTACTTCTAAGGCTTGTTGTTTTGCAATAGCATTTCTAGGCGCAGCAAAAAGTACTACAAAATCCTTTTCATTTAGAAATTTAGTTAAATGGTGTTTTACAAAATAACTTTTTCCTATTCCTGTTGGAGCTTGTAAATAGGTAAATTTTGAGTTTTCTAATGAGTCTAAAAACGATTGATTTTCTAAAAG
>JAHDBD010000058.1 GCA_020630575.1 Bernardetia sp. | reverse complement strand
CTGCAACGATTGAGATGACAAACCCTGCTTATATACAGGCTATCGTAGAAAGATTGGAGCGAATGGAAAGAGAAGTGCAAAAACTAAAGGCAGAAAGTCGCAAGAAAGACGACATTATTTTGACTACCAAAATGATTGAAATAAACTATCAAATTTCTGCCAAAACGATCAACGAAGCAAGAACACACAATAGAATTGTAGGCAGAAAGATAAATGGAAAAGAGTGGGGATACGAGAAAAGAGAAGTGGATAAGTACATAGAGAAAAGCAAAAACTATTTAAAAAATCCACATTACGCATCGTAAAAACAGAGGGTGAAGTCTATAACTATTTAGATGGGCTGTTGGTGGTGTCTAGCCAACTGGAGGTTCGAATCCTTCCATCCTCTCAAAACTAAAATCAGTTTTAATTCAATTTTTATCAATTCAACTTTAATCTATTTCAACTATGAGCAATGCAATAGCCATCCAAGAAGAAAAGCAATTACAGCCTTTCACAAAAAACCAAGCTAAATCAGCTTACCTCACTCAGAACACCAATCCAAGTTGGAGTTATAATTTTTGGTCATTCGATGATGTAAAAAACGATGATTCAACATCAAAAATTGCACGAGCAGAAACTAAACTCAAGAAAGCTGAATCAGACGAAGATATTGATGAAGCAATGGCAGAATTACGCAAATACAAACGTGTTAATTTAACCTTCAAACGCTTTGCAAAATTATCAGTAGAAAACCCTGCTGATGGAACGGTAGGAATTAGAGACGCTGTAGTATTCTATGATCCTTACTCAGATGAGGAGATTACATTAAAGCAGACCATAGCAGTCAGTATCATGCAAAGTCTAAACGATTTGGTAGGGCAAGAGCAAGACACCGAAGACTGGGATAAATCTAAAAATTATCTCGCAGGAGCAATGGTAGATATTACCTACAAAGGTCGTCAAAAGAACGCTACCAACTCAAGAGAAAGCGACCAGTTTGACATCAGACCTTCAACTACTCAAAACTAGAAATTATGCAAAATGCAGCATTACAAGCCTCCTTAGTGGGGGCTTTTAAAAAAATGGAACAGGGACAACGAGCAGTCCAAAAAAATACTACTCAAACTATAAATCTAAAAGGCAATGGATTCAAAGAATTGGAATCTATGCAAAAGAGAAACTTATGTCCTCGTGGAAATTATGCCAGTGGTCGTAAACTATCTCCTTCGGCAGCCTCTAAGTTTTTAGGAAGTCCTTTAGAGTATATCAGATACATTCAGCAACCTGCTTTCGTAGGAAGCGAAGCTACTGAAATTGGAAATGCTTTTGAAGATGTCCTCTACTTTGGAGAGCAGGCAAAAGACCATTTACATCTTGTAGAACTTCCAAAACCTACTCAGACAATGTCCACAAAGGCAAATAAAGAAGCCTTTGAGAAAGCATTAGCTGAGTACAAAGACAAAAAGTCTTGTATTACCGAAGAGGGCAAAACACTGCTTACCAATATGTATAAGGCTTGTTTGAGAAAGGAGTTCAAACTCACTCAAGAAATTAAATCGTACAATCGCCAAATCAAAGTAGAGCGCACTTGTGAAATAACAGGACTTGAAATGCTAGGCTATGTAGATTATCAAAGCCAAGACGAAAAACATATCATAGAGACTAAAACCATTGATGATATTTCTAAAGCTGAAAGCCGTGTTTGTTATGCTCCGTATTCAATTTGGAATCAAATCGCTTACTATTCCTACTTCTGTGAAACGGTTACTTTATTCTTTATCGAAAAGAAAGAGCCCTACGGAATTTTAAGAATGGATTTTAGCAAAGAAGAGCTGATGAAGTACAGACTCAAATTTGAAAATGAAGTAGCAATACCTTTTGCTAAGGCATTAGAGAAAGGTTTTTACAAGATAGCAGCCGAAAAAACAAAGTCAAATATTGCCAGCAGATTAAGGATTAAATAGTCTTACAGGAGCAGTAGTTGATTGAATGTAATTGAATTTTAAATACACTTTTTAACCCTAAAAAAGAAATATCATGAATAACCACATCATCTCACTTATAGAAAAGTTTTGGTATAAAAACGAAGTAGAATACTTTACAACTATTGAAATTGCACTATTTCACTACCTAGTGATAAACGTTCCTAAAGGCAAAACAAAGCATTCTAACGCAAAAATATGTGCTGCTTTAGCCACTTCTGAAAAAACACTTATCAAGGCTAGAGAAAAACTCATCTCTCATAATATCATCACTTTTCAAGCAGGAAGTAAAAGAGAAATATCAGAGTATGGTATCAAAAACTTTGAATAACAACTCACATCAATTATTTATCACATAGAATAATAGCACTCGGTTTATGATCAACATAAAAACATATTTTGCAATGAAAAGGCACTTTTGGCAAACGTGTAGACGACTTTCACTCAATCCCTCTGAAATTGCACTCTTCCTAGCATTGGTAGATGAAGCAAATGAGCATTTTTGGGTAAAAGATTTTAACGTTACCAACGGATGGCTTACCGCTAAGATAGGGGTTTCAGAACCCACACTTATCAGTGCGAGAAATAAGCTCGGTCAGTATAACCTTATCAGTTTCAAAAGTGGAAAATCAAAGCGCAAACCGACTAGATATACCATTACCTTTTTAGAAAACTACTTAAATAATTTTAGTGAAAATTTAAGCAGTGAACAAGAAAGTGAAGCGAACCACTTAAATAATTTAAGTGAATCCTTTAGTAAAAATGAAGAACAAGATAGCAACCACTTAAATAATTTAAGTAAATCCTTTAGCCAATCCTTTAGTGAATCCTTTAGCCAATCTTTAAGACATAGTAAAGACTATAAGACTATAAGACATAAAGACTATAATACAAATATCATGAATGAGGATTTTTCGAAAAATAATTTTGAAGAAGGAAATTTTTCTGAAAATGAAAATTTTGAAAATCCGAATGAAAATGAAATTTCTGAAATTCCAGTAAAGACAGAAATTTCCTCTCCAAAAAAAGTTGCGCAAAAAAAAGGTTCTCAAAATTCTGATTTGGCAGCTCAGAAGAAAAAAGCAAGAGCAACTCGGAAGCAAAAAGTAGATGAGCAGGCGCAGCAGCTTTGGGATGAGCAAATTGATACCATGCCAATGCCTTACGATTCTGAAGAATTGAAAAGTGCTTGGCAGCGATACAGGAAAAACAAAAGTATGTTAGGCAAGCCATTGACACCAATTCAAGCTGAACAAGAGCTTAGAAATTTGTCAAGAATGGGCAGTGTACAAATTGCCATTACCCAAACTGAAAAAGCAATAGCAGGCGATTGGACACAAATATTTCCTCCATTTCCAAACCAAACAACAAATAAAAATAATACTCAAAACACCAAACCCGATTTCATAAATGCAGACTATTCAAACACTTCTCTCTGATGATTTACCTCGCAAAAAAAGGCAAAAGAAGGAATTTGACAAAGACTTCTTTTGTGAATTTGCAGCAGGAGTTATGCTTCGGTTACATACCAACAAATCGCAAGATTTTAAATTTGTCATCGACGAGGATAATGAAAAAGTGATTCGTCTTTTATGGGATTACTTTTTTAACCCTGAGTATTTTGACTTTAAGTATAATCCAAAATATTACTCTGGCAAAGGAATTATGTTGATGGGTGCGCCTGGAAGTGGCAAGACGAATCTTATGGAAATATTCATTGCTTTGTGGGATTTTTTTTACAAAAATGACCCTAAAAGCAATTTCAAAAAGAAGTCAATGAGGCAGATTTTGAAAAGCTACAAAAAAGGTGAAGTTCCAATTATCTCAGAAGTTGGTCATTACTTTTATGATGAGATTGGTCTTGATGAGGCAAGGTACTATAGAAGTTATGGCAACGGAACAGACATTGATGGAAATGTTATAGAAACCAGATATGACGCATTCAGAAGTGGTTATATGACGCATTATACAACAAATCTATCTACAGAAATGATGACAGGATTTGATAAAGATGGCAAGCCAATGCCAGCATTTGACAAACTCAAATTTGACCAAAGAGTCATTAGTCGTCTTAGAGAATATTCTAATATCATTCCGTTGAATGGTAAAGATAGAAGACAACTCGCAGCACCAAAACGACGAAGTCCAGAGCCTGAAATTGACAAAGAGGTTTTGAAAGAACTTCACGAAAAGGAAACGATTAAGGAAATCAAAAAAGCAAAAGAAGGCGAAATTCCTGTCAATGAATATTTACTTGAAATTTGGTTTGATACAGCTCGTAGAAATAATCTGTTTGAAGTCGATATTGAATTGCAATGGCAGGAGCTTATCAAAAGTCGCCAAATGATTATTGATAGAAATGCTACTGGACAACCAAAACGAGATTTGAAACGAAAAGGCTTAGAAGAGCAATTTGATTTTCTAACTCAAAATTATCAAGTCAAAAAGGTTTTTAAAGAAAATACTTTTGATAGTGATGCTGTCCGATTAGCCAAAGCAAATTATATCAAAAAATATTACCTAGAAGCTTAAAAAACGCCAAACCTATGAACCAAGAACACCAAACAACCGAAGAGGTAAAGCCAAAATTCCCTTACCCAAGAAAAATTCAAGGCTTGCTAGACCCTATTTTCTACACCATCACAAATGAAGAAGTAGAGGTAGAAGGAAGTTTTGAAGGAATAGAAAATGAATATTTCATTGAATCAGCAGGAGTCAAAATTCTACTCAAAGAAGCTGTCAATACGATGTTGGCAAAGTCAAAATTGGCGAAACAATTTATTGAAATTATTGAGAGAGTAGAGCCAATGATGAATACTCAAAAAGCATATTTCAAAAACAAAAGAAAAACAGACCTTGAGAACGCAAAAAAGCTAGAAGGCAAAACAAGGAACTTTATCGAAGTCTGCCGTCCGACTTACAAGGTACTCAAGAAATTTAATCAAGACTAAAATCACCAAAATTTACATAAATATGAACTCATCAATCATCAAATCAATCGAACAAAAAAGCCCAACTAGCTATGAAGTCAAATTACAAGGAGAGTCTAAATCCTATGTAGTTTCAACGAAATACTCGCCAAGCATAGCAAGTAAAAAAGCAGGAGATACAATCTGTTATACCAAGAAAGGAAAGTTTATAAATGTCATTTCTTTCAAAGACATCGCTATCAATATCGCTTCTGATGTTGCAAAAGAATTCGTAGAAACAGCAGTCAGAATTCTTATAAAAAAGATTTTTAAATAAACGTATTTCAAATCAAACCAAATTTATTTTATCACTAATAAAAAACAACTTTTATGCAAATACTAATCTGCCCTGAATGTCGCTCTAAAGTAATTAGTCTAGGAGAGCCTGATGATGACCATACTTGTGACCATTGTGAGCACACCTTCCAACATAAAGAGGATGACGAAGAAGAAATTACGGTAAGTGGTACAATGGTAGGAGGTAAAATTGTGGTAATCAATGAAACTCAAGAGTCACAATTAAAAGAATATGGTTTTTCAGTAGGAGACAAAGTAGATACGCCATACGGCTTAGGTGAAGTATGGAAGGTTACCGAAGCAAGTGTTCATGTAAAACACTATGAAGACAAGAAAAATCTTACACATAATCCACTGTTTAGTAAGTATCTTAAAGATCCATATCATCATTCTCAGAAGCCTATTTCATCTCTTAATCATGTTTAGAGTATAATCTAAATAAACGAATATCAAATCACCCAAATTTATTTTATCACTATTAAATTTTAAATTTTATGTTAGCTAGAGAACTAAAAACTCGCTTTAAAAAGAAAACCAATGAGTTCATCTTTTTTATCCAAGCGCAAACCATCAAAGGAAATTCATACACCTGTCAAATTACCAATGAGGAGGATATGAAAAAATTCAAACGATTCTGTGAGGATCTAATGCCACTTATTTTGGCAGACAATCAGTTTCCACAACTGCCCTTTGAGAATGATTCCTTAATCGTTGGTATAAAATTTAGCGAAGGAAAAGACAAGGAAACACAGGAGCTTATTCAGCTTGTCCAGTTCACTCTCAATTATCACGTAGATGATAAATCTGAGAATGGAAAAACAATTCCAAACACTATCAAAATTCCACTTGTCAATCGTAGTTATACTGAGCTACCTGACCAGATGGTAAGAATGATTGAAAACTTAAAAAAGTTTTTGAGTTCCATTGCAGAGAAGTCGTGTAAAAGTGAGTATCGTCAAGGGACTATTTTTGACAATAACGACTACAAAGTCGAAATCAAAACATATCCCTCCTCTCCTTTTGATGAAGTAGAACAAGCTACTCAAGAAATTACAGGTTCGGCAGCTCCCCAAGAGCAAATTGAAGGAATGAAAGCAGCAACAGAAGAACGAGTGAAAGAACGCAATGCTGAAGCTGAGAAGTTGGGAGTTCCTGTGGAGATTTTCAAAAAATAACCAAAAATAAAAAAATCTATCCTTGCTAAGTCAAAATAGAGCTTGACAAGGATAGATAATAAACTCAAAAACAATCAACACCAAATTTACCAAATTATGAGCCAAACAAATTTTATTGAGAAAGATGTAAAAACTACTAAAGAAGTATATATATACAAAATTCCTTCTTTATACATATCAAAAGGTTTAAAAAAAACAAGAATTCATTTTATAATAGATGATTATGATAAATGGAAATTGATTGTAGATGAAGTGCTTGCAGGCAGGGCTTATTTTCAATTTATAGATGAATCAAAAAGAAAGAAAAATATAATTACTATCAAAGACAACAGCTATTTAGCATTAAAAAAAATATCATTTACAAAAAGAGAGGTTTGTGTATCTGGAATATTGATTGATAGGTCTGAATTTGCTCGAAACTCGGCTACAACAGATAAAGAAATGCAATATATCTGTGAAGAACTGAAAGGAATTGAAAACTTAGGATTATTACACATAACTGAATTTAGATACTAAAATGAAAGATTTTTACAAACAACTACTAGAAACTGCCGAAAATGCAGACCTTCCTGTTCTTTCAGATGAGTATTGTTGTGAGCTTTTGGCTTGGTTGCAAGTATTCGGAGGTGGTAATGAAGCTGTTACACATAATGCAAAACTAATTACCCATTGGCGAATAGCTCAAAAAAGATTGAATCTATTTGCAGGAGAACGTCCGAATGCTGAATTGATAGAGCTTTACAAAAGTAAATGGAAGGAACTAGAGCCTTATACTAAACCTACACCATACAGAAACAGGAGTAAATTTAAGTGTCCTATTTCTATTGACTGGCAAAATAAAGAATATTACCCTAGCTGGTGTAACTCTATTTTTAAAAAATATAAACTGACTCCACCTGAACCAATTTAACTATGATTTACGCATACATACGAGTTTCTACGGATAAACAAACAGTAGAAAACCAAAGAGAAGAACTGAAAAAATTTGCTATCCAAAAAGGCTTTATTATAGACGAATGGGTAGAAGAAACCATATCGGGAACAAAAAAAGTAAAAGATAGAGAGTTAGGAGAAATTCTAAATCGAGTTCAAAAAGGAGATACGATTATCGTATCAGAACTCAGTCGTATTGGTAGAAAGCTCTTAGAAATTATGAGTTTTTTGAATCAAATAATGGAAAAAGAAGTGTTTTTATTATCAGCTAAAGAAGGATATGAGCTAGGCGATAATATCAATTCAAAAGTTTTAGCATTTGCTTTTGGACTTTCAGCCGAAATAGAACGAAATCTAATTTCACAACGCACCAACGAAGCTATGGTTAGAATGAAGGCTAGAGGAATAAAGCTAGGCAGACCAAAAGGTAAAAAATCAAACCCTAAACGAAGTTCTCTTTATGGCAAAAAAGAGAAGATACAAGAATATCTAGATGATGGTATGTCTGTCTCTGCAATTGCAAGAATATTTGATGTTCATAGAATCACTTTATCTGATTATATCAAAAAAATGGATTCAAATTTTGAAGAAGAGACAGAAAAAAACAAAATACATCGCTTAAATGAGTGTAAGAAGCAAGCCAAACAGATTTTGACTGGATACACCAAAGGAGATGTGAACTATTTAAGTAACAATGTGGAAAAACTCATCAAACTTAAAAATAATGGGTATCCTTATTCTGTTTTATCGCTTACTCTTGGACTTACTGAAGATACTTTAAAATCAATCTTAAAATAAAAAAAAATATGGTTTACGCATTCATAAGAAAAACGAAATACGAAAGCATGGAAAAAGAGCAATTACTTCAAGTAAAAAAGCTCTCCAAGTCAAAATTAATTTCTATTGATTCAGTCATTAAGGATGACTCTCTAAAAAAAACACTATTAAAACTAGAAAATAAAGATATTATTCTTTGTAATGATGTCTTGGGTTTAGGGAATTCAATGGAAAAAGTCGTTAAAAATATCCTTGTTATTAAGAATAACAATATTTCTATTTATAGTAATTGTGGAATATCAATAACACCTCAAGATTATCAAAAGCTAGATTTTATTGATTTATTAGTAGAAATATCCGAAAAGATAAATAGCCAAAAAATAAAGGAAATTATGGCTATAAAAAAGAAGGAAGGGGTTGTACTTGGTCGTCCGAAAGGTCAAGCAAAGGCTCTTAAATTAGACCCTCATAAAAAAGAAATAAGAGAACTTCTTACAAGTAAAGTTTCACACTCGGCGATAGCTAGAAGGTTTAAAGTTCATCGCCTAACAGTTGCAGAGTATGTAAATAGGGCTGGACTAGATGATGTTCGGGAAGAGATAAACAGAAAAACCACGCTTAAACAAAAGTTACGCAGCGTAGTACGATGTAGTTTGGTTTCAATAAAAAATCACAAACAAGCTGTGGAGGATGCCATTGAATTCCATTCTCTTGCAGAAGTTGCTAAAGTGTTGAGGGTAAAACAAAAAGATATTTTAGAGATACTTAGAGAATAAGAAATCTAAAAATAACATCAAAATAAATAAACTAAAAAATACCCATACCAAATTTACCTAAAAAAACTATGTTCAAATCAAGAAAAAAACAAATACATCAACCAAAACAAGAACAAACGGAAGGTTATTTAATCCTTCCGATTGTAATTGGAATCTTAAAAGGCGTTTTGAAAAATGATATTATTGCTTCATCTCCAAAATTGATAATGGCAGTTGAAAAGGTAATTTCAGAAATGGAAGCTGATAAGAAAATTGCTCATCGTGTTGCTCACTTGAATAATGAATTTTTATCAAATGGAGAAGCGAAAAGTTGGGTTAAAATGGTAAGCCAATCTATTAGAGAATTATCAAAAAAAGGCATCAAAGAAATTGTTTTGCTACTCACTTCAAAAGATACAAATGTTCCTTTGTCGGATGATGAATATGCTTCTATTGTGAATCAATCCTATACCGTTTATTTATTCTGCCCTACCAAAAAACAGATAGATATTTACAGAAAGCAAATTGAAGGTTTTGATGAGTATGTGGAGGATGGTAGAATAATTCTTATCCACTCACAAGATTTAGATTTTTTCTTACAAATACCAAGTGTAGGTTATTTCTATTCCCCAAAAGAGGTTCAGTTATCTAGTGTGAATAATCAAAAAAGACTTACTACAACTGCTGAAGTACAACGAGTAATTGAGCAGAACTTGCCGAGTGTTAGGCTAGTGTAAACCTTAAAATCCTTCTAAAAAATGCCAACACTCTCCTTACATATCAAATCACAACCATCTGGATTGATAAAAGAGCCTTTTATACTCTTATCCTATTCCAATTCTGAAAATAGAATATTAGTAGAAAAAATGCTTAAACATAGAAAAGTAGAACATATTGAGCTTGCCACCAGGGCGTGTTCGCAAGAAGAGTTTGAAGAGCAGTCGCATCCATACAGAGTAGAACTTATCAAATACAACGATTGGGACTTACTCATACAAGATGAGCAAAATTTCACTCAAGATGAGGAATGGTTGGCTAATCTTACTCAACTCAAAGAAAAATTCAATCAATTTAATTAAAACACCAAATTACCTAAAAACAAAATGAAAACAAATCAAGAAAATTTCAAAATTATAGATATTAATGATTTAGCTGATGTATGTGGATTTTTTAATTCCGATACAACTGTAAATAATGGTTATGGATGCAACCACCCAGAAGTAGACCACTCTGAACTTGTAAGGATAGTTGATGAGGAAGAATTTAGAGTTGAAGACCTTGAGGATAAAATCATTAGGATTAGTTTACGCAAAAGATTTGGTAGTTACCAAGACATACAAAAAGCTCTAGCGACTAAAGAAGGTAAATTATTTCTTGCAAAGGTTGAAGAGAAAATATATAGTGAAATACCTTTTAGAAACGACAAGCAATTTCTCAAAAGTTTTAACTGCCAAGTTGTGGGTAAATGCTACTCGTTCAGTTGTCCAATCGCTAATAGGTGTGATGTACAGGATTTAAGAGAATACGAATCAGATTTCCTTTCAGACTATGAAGATGAGGAAGATGATTATAATACAGATTTTATGCTTGTAACAGACCCTAAACTTATTGAAAAGCTCTAAACTCAATACCTATGAAAACACCAAACCCAAGACACAAAACTAAAGTAGGAATCAGTCCTAATTCTGAAATCTATACAGGAGTAGTAACAAATCCTAAAGGCTATATAAAAACACTAGAGCAAGAGGTTGGAAAAATTGAATGCTCTAATTTTATAGACCAACCAAAACTAATAGATAAAACACATGGCGTAGGAGTTCAATCTTACTCAAGAGTAAAAAAAGAAACTACGACTGTCAAGCTCATACCATCTACATTCATAAACATTCCAAGCATTGTGGATGAGTCTATCAAAATAGTCTTGTTAGAAAAGAACTCTAAAATCTCTAAATTTTTACTTGATTTATATTTTGGAAAGTTCTATGAAGAGTATAGAAAAAAGACTACTACGTTCTTTATTTTTCTTCAGCGATTAAATGATATGAGTAGTAGAATAAATGAAGCAAGGAAAGTAGAAACAGAGCTTGAACTTTACGGAGCTAAGACAGTCAGAAACTCCAAATATGATGCTGTTGAAAAACTCATAACATTCTATCAAGATTTAGCTACTCAGCTCTATGAATTTATCAAAATAAATAAAGAAATTAAACGGGAAGACATCGCCCTGGTAGTGGAGTGTAAATGCTGTAAAAAGTATCTGAATCTACACGCTATCAAAGAGTTTATTAATTACGATTCATACTGTAAGATTCGGTATTTGATTGACAAAAAGAATTGCCATATCAAAATAGTAAACCGAAGAGAAGCAAAGAGAAAATTCGGAAGGTGCAAGGTGCACATTCAAACTATACAACATACTTTATTTTAATCATCAAATACTTAAAAAATGCAAACAACTTTAAATAATATCGTCGTAAAAGAGCTAAAAACTTCGTCTAGCGAAGTAAGAAAATCACAAGATATAGAAGGTCTAAAAATGTTAAAAATAGAATTAGATACCATATTGGGTGATATAAACTACCAGATAGATAAATATAACTGCGAATATACTCAAAAATTAATTTCTGGGAATTATGATTGGCTAGTGAAAGCAAAAAGAAAAAAGAGATTATATGGTGCTGTGTCTCAACTAATTCAAAATAGAATTGGGTTTTTAAGGAGCAAAGAGAAGCAGCAAAAGCAAGATTCTTTTCTTAATATTTTTTTTGAAAAAGTCAAAGAAAATATCGACGAGGAGTTATTCAGCAAGTTAGTAGACGAAGCTATATTAGAGTGTACTAAATAAACAATTCAATTAGTGTCATAAGCAGTATTAAAAAAATGATTCTTAAAGGTATCGAATTCGACACCTTTAAGAATCATCAAATTACCCACTATAACCCACTATTTATTATGAGCCATAACTTATCACTAACTCAAGCAAAAATAGACCTAATTAGCGAAATATTAAGCA
>JAHDBD010000025.1 GCA_020630575.1 Bernardetia sp. | reverse complement strand
TTTGTTAAAAACAAAATAAAATTTTGTCCGAAAGCAAATTTGCGAAAGTCATAATAAATCAATTACGAGAATTTTTAAAAGAGTTTCCAAATGAAAATTTTAATTCTTCTCATTTAGAAGAACTGTCTTTATTATTTGATACAGACTTTGGTTATAACAGCTTTGATAGCATTACCAAAAATTTTATAAATCAAGTAGCTCATATAAAAAATTCAAAGAATGTAATACAAAATAGCCGTATTGAGAATATTGGAGGAGATTTTATAAATGGAGATAATAACAATAATGTTACTATTAACAATTATGATTCTAAAAGAAAAGAGTTAGATGTAGAAACTGTTATCAAAGATTTTGAACATGCTTCATCTAGTTTGAGAAGTGAAAAAAACAAGTTTCATACTCTTCCAAATTCCCATATAGATAGAAATGAAACAGAGAAACTATTGAATTTTGTTTTAGAAAAACCAACTACAAAAGACAAAAAAGTAGCTTTTCTAATAGGTAATGCAGGAATGGGAAAAACTGTTATTATTAGAGATTTGTACCATTCTCTTTTAGATAAAGAAATACCTTGTTTGGCATTGAAGGCTGATATAACTTTTGCTTCTAGCTTAGAAAAGTTAAAAAAAGAACTAGAATTGAAATACGATTTCAAAGAAATGTTCGCAAACTTATCAGATTATGAAAATGTCGTATTGATTATAGACCAAATTGATGCACTATCTCAAACTCTTTCTAAAGACCGTAAACCTATTGAAACTTATATACGACTAATAGATTCTTTGCAACTTATTTCTAATATAAAGATTGTTGTTTCTTGTAGAGAATATGATTTGAAATATGATGCACAACTTACTAAATTTCAAGATACACAGGTTTATGGACAAGTGAAAGTGGAAAAATTAAATAAAGAACAAATTCTCAAAACTACTTCGTTACTAAATATTGAATCATACCAGTTAAATGAAAATTTGATTGACTTTTTAGCAACTCCTTTACATTTAGATGTATTTTGTAGGGTTTATGAACCAAATATAAACTTGATAAATTCAACTATTACTCTACAAAAGTTGTATGACAAGTTGTGGAAGGATAAAATAGATAAAAAGCTAAATAATGATGAATTAAATAAGAAAGAAACAAAGAAAATGTTAGAGGATATTTCTAATGAAATATATGAAAAACAAACTCTCACTATAAGGAAAAAAAAATATGATAATGAAAATATAAATTTTCTGATTACTGAAAACCTATTGACAGAAGTTGGAAACGATAATATTCAGTTTTTTCACCAAACATTTTTTGATTATGTCTTTGCTCGTTTTTTTGTAGAATCAGAAAAGGTTTTGGTTGAGGAATTAGAGAATAATATACAAGATTTATTTACTCGTTCAAGAGTAAAACAAGTAATTAATTATTTGAAATATTATGATGAATACTTGTATGAAAATGAAGTGCGAAGAATTCTATCTAACGAAAAGATAAGATTTCATATAAAACTAATAATCATAGATTTATTTACTTTTTATGAAGATATTTTACAAGAAGAAAAAAGCATTTTTAATGATATAATAGCTCCAACATCTGTTTTGTGTGATAAATTTTTGAATAATGTAGTGAGTATAAATTGGATAGAGTTTTTGTTTGATAATCATTTTGAGTTATTATCAAAAAATCAGAATGATGAATTTTTACTAGCTCGTTTGACTAAAGTAAATGCCGAAAGAGCAATTTATTTTTTAAACAAATATTATGAGAAACCTAGCCCTAATTTAATTGATAGAATAGTATATAATCTAACAGATTTTTCTGCTCCTTGTGTAATTTCTTTTTTAGACAAAAACATGTTGGATTTACGAAAAAATGAACATTTATATCCAAAGCTAATCAAGAGAATAAGCAAACAAAATAAAGAATTGGCTTTTAAAGAACTATATAATTATATTTTAGAAGGAATCGGAAATAATAAATACAACGATTACCATTCTCAAAATTTGATGAGTGAATTGAGAAAAGTTGATTTGAAGCTATCCTATATATGCTGTAAGAAAGTTTTAAACTCACATATAGAGCAAATTATAACTGAAAGCAAAGTAACAGGTTATAAATACGATGACACAGTAAATTACTATCAAATAAACAATTATTACCCAAATAGAAAAGAAGAGCGATATAACGATTTTTTATTTAATACCTTATTAGAATACTTAAAGAGCAAATTAAACGAAGATTTGGAATTAGTCAAATCTGAAATTGATTATTTGATACATAAAAAATTACAAGCATATCTTATTGTGGCTCTTAAAGTTATGTTATTCAAACCAAAATTATTCATTAATGAAATATATAAAGTATTATCTGTCAATAAAATTCTAGAGAAGGGACAATACACAGATGATTACCTAGGTTGGCAAGTAAGAAGGCTAATTGAGTTTACTTTTCCTCTTTTTGATAAAAAACAACAGCATGAAACTATCCAAAATATAGAAGCAATTCAAAATAAACATGCAATATCTTTTATTTGGAAAAAAGAGAATGAAGAGAAAGAAATTGTAAATCATATAGGTTTGTATAAGCAAAGATTAACTTCTTCAATTCCTCTTGAGGAGATAAATAGTTATCCTAAGTTAAAAAAAGAACTTCAAGAATTAGAAAGATTGTATGGGAAGTTTGTAGACAAGCAACCTTCTGAAACCTCAAGTTATTGGAGAAGTGGGCATATTGCTCTACCACAAGACGTTTATAATAAAATGAGTTTTAAACAATGGAAACAATCTTTTATGAAATATAATGCGTATGAATCAAGAACCTCTATTATTTCTAGAAATAAAGTAACTTTAGAAGGCAACGCAGAACAATTTCATAATGCTATCAAAGAAAACCCTCAAAAATTTATTTCTTTTATATATGATATAATTAATGATAGTGAAGTTCATTTAGAATATAAAATGAAAGCTATCAAAGCATTAGTAAGTCTTGAGTATGATGTTAAAGTTATTGAGGAGTTATTTAAAATTATTATTTCTAATGATACTTTTGAAGATACTTATTTTATTACTGATGTATATGAGTATTTCTTTAGAAAAGAATTTAACAGTGATTTTCTTTTTAACAAGCTCATTGATTATACAAAAAGTGATTACAACTTTGAAAAGGAGAAAATCATTTCTTTCGATATTAGTGGAAGTTTAAAAGGGATTGGAATTAGATTATTATTAAAATATGGCAATAATGAACTCTATTCAGAAAGAGCTTTTAACTTAATAGAAGAAATTGCTTTACAAAATACTCCTTTTATAAGAATGGCTATTGTCAGAGATATAGCTTATTTGAATAAATATAACAAAGAAGAATCTCTAAATATTTTTGTAAATCTAACAAAACATTTGAATTATCAACTGCTAGAACTATCTATTTTTTCATTGCAATATATGATACATGTGGATTTTGAAAAGCTAATTCCATTTTTTAAAAGTACTGTAGATATAATTAATAATATAGAAGATGACAAAATATATAGTTCTATAATAGACATTCGTAAAAGCATATCTTTAATGTTATTATGTTCTTGGTTAAACAACTACAAAGGTTCAGAAACTTTATTTTTTAATATTTTATCAAGAGCTCAAGAAAATGAAATGCACACAATCATAAATAGATGTTTAAAAAATATAGGAGAGGATAATGGTAAATACAGAAAAAAATCAGAGATTCTACTAAAAAAATTGATTGATGAAGGAGATTATATAGATCAGTTTTGGTTCAGTAACCTGAAGTATACACAATTTGATGAAAATTATAATCTATTAAAATATTTTTCTCTATCTTCTTCTTGTAGAGAAAGAAATACAGGTTTTTATGAGTATTTAGAATCTTGTATTACAGATGAAAATTCTGCTATGAAATGCTTACAACTATTATTTAACACAAGCAAATATGAACTAGTACGTAATCCTGAATCTAATTATATTTATGAAAAATCAGTAGAAGTAGTAATAAAATGCTACAACACTATTCGTAATCATTCTAGAAATGAAAAAATTATAAATTTTGCTTTGGATGTTTTTGATGAAGAGTTAAAAAGAACTAATAATCAAAATGAAATAGATAGAGTTTTGGAGCTAATATAATAGTTATCATTCCTCAATCCGAATTTCATTATCCTGCACAAAAGGAACATCTTTTTTCTTCTTTTTGATTTTGAAAAGGTCTTTAAAATTATCAAAAGTAAAGATTTTCAGAAGACTTGCGCCTGCTGTCGAATTGTTTTGAAGTGCTGTATTAAACGTATTTACATTATTTTTATGATACACTTTCATACGCAATTTTCCATCTGGCAAAATCAAATATTCGACTGTCCAATCACCTGCAATGCTGGCTAAATTAGCTTGATTCTGAACATTTGTAAACGCACCTTCCCGAGTTACACGTATTCTGCCCTCAAAAAAGGAATACGACAAACGAAGCTGTAATGTATTTAATGCTTGTGCATCTAATCCTTGTACATTCAAATCTATTTCTAGGTTTTCATCTACTTGAGAAATGAGATTACTGAGCTGATTTGATAAAAGCTCACTTACACTACTTCCTGCTGAACGATTGATTCCCTCAAAGGCATTCTGTGTCGATAAACGCCGTAGCAAAATCAAACTAAAAACCTGTTTGTTCATCTCTTGGTCGTCGTTTTGGATACGAGTTTTGAAAGCTGCTACATAAGATTCTAAGGAAATGGGTGTTCCTCCTGCCAATATCAAAGCAGGATATTGATTTATATTTATATCAAAACGAATATCAGGCGTGAGCAAATCACCTTTCAAAAACAAATCTACTACAACAGGATAACGTCTTTTTATCTCCTGACTAGCCAAAACACTACTGTCGGAAACAGTAATAAGAGGTGCAAGAGAAGCCATTTGTTGATAAGTTGCTGTCAAATCTACTTGTGCTGCAAATGGGTCACCACTCCAAGTAATATGACTTCCTCTATCGACATTAAATTCTTTATTGATAACATTCATAAAGGTAAAATTATATGCTCCTTTTACAATTTCTACATCGCCATACATATTAAAATCACCCTTTGTATCAATAATCATTTTGAGCCTTCCTTTTCCGTTTCCACGAATTACATCACCTACTTTTTTATCAAAAATAAGCTCTATATAAGCATCAGGGGTAATATCTAAGTTAAACTCCATTTTTAAGCTAGACAGATCTTCTTTTTTCAAACGACTTTGAAGAGAATCTAACTTGGTAGAGTCAGTATGATTGACAAAACGAATAAAGGATTGTGTCGCAACATCTTCAGGATTTGATAATGGCATGTAAATACGAGTTCCTGCTTCACTCTTTGCATTAATTGTAATTCCTAACTGCTCTAAAGCACCAAAAAGCTCAAAATCTCCAGTTGCAAAGGCAGTTCCATAAAAAAGATCGTTATGATGTGGTTTTGTATCTAAAACCTTCATTTTTTTCATTTCTCCACGCAATTGCATTACAAAATCCTTAAAACCATCATGAAAAATACCACCATCCAAAAATGCAATATTATCAGCATCATCATACAAACGCAACCTATCCACACCAATTTGATTTTCTGTAAAAGTAATTTTATCATCAAAATGATAAATTGTGTTGAGATAATCGACTCTAAAACTTCCTCCACTTACAAAAGCTTCCCCTATTAGTTTAATTTGATTGGGTTTTCCCTTTATCTTGACAGCACCATAAACATCTCCTTTAAAACCATCAGCTACTATATTTAAGAATGGTTCTACAATATTGAGTTTCATTCCAATAATTTTTGCATCCAAATTCAATGGATTTTCTTTGTCTTTTGGCGAATAATATCCTGAAATATCGACAACTTCTCTACGTCCATACGCCAAATAAGCCTCAATATTTAATTTTTGTTCTTCATTATTCCAAACTGATTCTGTATGTAGGTTTCCAATCGGAATGGATGCCATTACTAAATTTTGTAGATTAAGGTTATTTTCTAGTTTTAGAGTATCATACACCCCACTGACAAATGCTTCTCCACTTGCTCGTCCTGCCAAGTCTTGTCCAAGAAATATCCCAAAGGGTTCTAAATCTACATTTACCAAACCAACATTCAGAACAGAATTTGGGTCTTTTGAGACTCTACCCATTATTTCTATTCGCTGGCTATCACTTTGTAAAATAAATTGATTTTCAAAACGAATTTCATATTTACGTATTCCTATTCTAACAGAAGAATCACTTTTCCACTTTTTATCTAACACTAAAAATTCTGGATTGATAAGATTGAGCGCATAAAGTGAATCTGTAATATTTAAAGAGCCTTTTAATGAAACATTATCATTATGTTTTTGTCTCTTTATGTAGGTATCAAATAAAATTTCTCTTCCAAACCATTGTGCATCAATACGCAGATTTTCAGCAGAAAGAGCACTTGTATAATACTGTCTTTCTGAGGAAATATTGGTCTGAACATCAACTCCCATCGAATCTAACGGTTTGATGGCATTAATTTTCAAATCGGTTTTATATAATGCCAAATCTTGATAGGAGAGTGAGTCTATATAAGAATCTAGTGTAAATTTAACTTGATTTTTTTCTATATCTCGCTCAAATATTCCATCAAATTTTGAGTCAGAAGCAATATAAAATTTAGGTTCGAAAAGCTGTACAAGAGGATTTATTTTTTTGACATCAATAGAATAATCAATTTTATAAGGTATTTTTTCAGCAGGATTTTTCTCTACTTTTTCTTTCTTTTTATCATAATAAGCCACCTGTGAAGCCGAATCGTTTAAAAACTCTAATTGATATTCTTCAAAAGTGCTTATTGCATCATCGATAGCATCTTGTAATTGAAATTCTCCCTTTATATCCAAATCAACATAATCAGATTCTAAATGAATATCACGAAAACCATTTTGTAGTGTAGAATTTAATGAAATGACACTTAAAGCCAATTTATTTTTATTGTAATCAATTTGAGCTTGACGAATTTCGGCAGTTCCTGTAATAGAATTTAAGGTAAGACCTTTTAGATTAAAATTACCATTTCCTTGTAGATTAGCAATTTTTTTTGACACACCTAGATTTTGTAAATCTGATTTTATGATACGAATTCTTCCATTAATGACACTATCTTGTAAGTCAATTTTGCCACGCATATCAGCAACTAGGTTGGCATCATTAATTGTCATTTCTCCCGTAAAAGATGGATATTTCAAACGCCCATCTACTATAATATTTTTATAGGAATAGTATTTAAACTTGTTTTTTAATGTAATACTATCAACAGCAGCTTTTACTTCCAAATCAGCTTCTTCTTTTGTAAAGCCTTTTCCATTTATTTGTCCTTTTGCTGTTATTTGTCCTAAAAAATTACTTTTTGCCATCTTTCCAGCTTGAAAACGAACTAAATTTAATTTTCCTTCATAAGTTTTGTTTGTTGTATTTAGGTGAATATCAGTTACAGCATTTCCTATGGATGTTTTGAATTTTCCATTAGCTACAAAATCGGAAGGAAAGCCCAAAAACTCCCCTGAAAAATTTACCATTCCTAATGGTAAAATGGTTTGGTAATCAGAAGGAGATAGATATTGTTTGATGTCAGAAATTGTCAGACGAGCATCTTTAAATCGTAAATCAAGAAAGGAATTTTCATAATCAGGCAAACCACGAATAGCAAACTTTCCATCGACAAAACTTTGATTGGCAAAATCGACCCGTAAATCTTTCGAACGCAAATCATCAACTGTCCCACGAACTAAGCCAGTAGCCACTACTCTTTCTTTATATTTTTTTAAAGAAGGTGCAAAACGAGCCAAATCAGCAAAATCTAGTTGAGCATTCTTGAGATTTGCATAAATATCTACTTTTTCTATAAAATTTTCTGAAAGATAAGCTGTACTGTCATACCTGAAAATAAGAGTATCTTTCAAATGACTATTTCCAATTTGTGCATCAAGATTCAGAAATTCTAATGAATTGTTGGTATAACGAAAAAACACATCCATATTACTAACAGGGAAATCGACAAAAGGCTCAATTAGACTCCCTTTATTTACGTTCAATTCTACTGTATCCTTAAAGAGTCTAAAATGGTCTATTTCTCCATAAATATTATTAATAGTAAAATGATTGTAATCAAAAAGCCCTGTCTCTAATGAATCTCTAGTAGGATTGTGAAGCGAAAACTGCACATTATGTAAACTCGCTTTACTAATTTTAAAGGGAATATCCTTTGTCTTTTGAGTAGTATCACTAGTAGAAGAAAGTGCAGAAATAGCTCGTACAAGTTCATTTACGTTCCAAGATTCTGTCGCAGGATTCATAGTCATATTAAACTGTGTTCCACGCAATTCTACATTATCAATCTGAATGACTTCTCCTCCAAAAATAGCTCGCCAACCCAAGTCTGCATTCAACGTATCTGAATCTATAAAAAGACGATCGGTATGGTCAATTACTCTAAGCCCTATCAGGGTAACTTTATCAATATCAGAAAAATATAGTCTTTCAATAGTAATTGGAAAACCCAAACGCTCACTCAAATAAGTAGCTCCAATTTTGGCAGCCCAAGTTTGTGTACCCGAATATTGTCCTATAAGTGTCAGAAAAAGCAAAAAAAGCAAAATACCTACCATTAGCTTCAATGAAAAGCGTATTGTCCTGCCCATCCGAATCATAAACCATCGGAGGTAAACAGCAAGATTGTGATATATTTTTTTTAGCTTTTGCAATTTTTTCAGTTATCAGTTATCAGTTATCAGTTATCAGTTATCAGTTATCAGTTATCAGTTCGAAACTGCGTTTCTTTGATAACTATTGTAAATGAGAGTTTTTTAAATAAGAAAAATTCGTAATTCGTAATTCGTAATTCGTAATTCTATAAGCAAAATTAGGTCATCCTTTTACAGAAAACTAAATTTTATAAGTATTTTTGATAATTCTGTTTTAGTTTTAGACTAATTTCGATCTATAACTAGCATAGAGAACAAAAAACTATTACTTTCGTTTTAATTGATTTACTTTTTTATTAAATCTTTCGATTAAACTATTTATCTATTCTATCAGATGACAAAATTCTCTTTTATTGTTCCTTATCGCAACCGAGACACAAAAATAGCTAAACGCTGTTTGCTTTCTCTTCAAACTCAGAAAGTAATTACAGACTATGAAGTAATTTTTATAGACTATGGAAGTGATAAAGTTATTTCTAACGAATTAGAGAGTTTTTGTAACGATTTGGATAAAATAAATTATGTTTTTAATGAAGTAAGAGGAATGTTTTGGTCTCGTTCGGCTTCTATCAACAACGGAATTTATTTAGCGCAAGGAGAATATTGTATCATTGCTGATGTAGATATGATTTATTCTCCTAATTTTTTGGAAGAAGTAGAGAAGAATATCAATCAAAACACACTTTTGCATTATCAATGTTTTTATTTGAATGAAGGTTTTGAATATGATAAATATTTAAAAAATCATAGTTTGAAGATTGAGAATCTAAGTCAGTTTGAAAAAAGCAGTAAAGAATCAGCAATGGGAATTGTAGTTATTCCAACCAATAAACTAAAAGAAATAGGAGCTTTTGATGAATATTATAGGCTTTGGGGAATAGAAGACAAAGATTTGAATAGACGTTTATTGAATTATGATTATAAAGAAAAATTAGAAATGAAATGGCTTAATGCCGAAAAATCGCCTGTTTTTCATCAGTGGCATCCAGCAGCAAACAATCCATTAGCACAGCCAAAAGGGTGGGAGAAAATTGTAATTGACCATTATCATAATAAATACGAAAAACCAGAACTTACTATTCATAAAAAAACAAACGGAATAAAAATAGGAAAAATTTATAAAAATGAAGAGCGACCTGCTCTAAAGATTTATAAGAATCATCAAGAATCAAAATCGGACTTAGTCTCTAATTTTAGCTTTGAATTCCCTATCGAAAAAGCATATTCTTCTTTTGTGAGTCAGTTTATGAAATTAGAGAAAAATAAACCTCTTATTTTGAACCAATCATTTTCTCTAATCGATGAAAAAGCAACAAGCAAAGCAGCACAAGGAGTACGAAAAATAAATTCTCTTTTAGAAAAAGTAAAGGTTTCCTACAGAATGACTGAACTTTTGAAGCATACTTACGGAAATATTGATTTTTATCAAGTACGTGATTTTCTATTTTATTTCATCGTAGATTTTGAAGATTTCATTGAAGACTATTACTACAAACAAGAAAATGGAGAGAGTGGAAAACCTGAGAAAATTACTTTGATTTTATTTAAAAAGTGATTTACAAGTGTCTCAGACTTCCTACTCTGAATAAATATCATTTTTCACTTATCATTCAAACAGACTACGAAGTCTGTGATACACAATTTAAGTTTTTACACAAACAAATCTGAAGCAATTCCATCAGCAAATAATTTTCCTTTCTCTGTAAGAGTAACAGTATCATTCTTTAATTCAACCATTTGATTTTCAACTAATTTTGAAACAGTTTTTGATTGATTTTCTAAAAGATTGTAATTATATTTTTTGATTAAATGATTCAAATCAATTCCCCAAATTGTTCGCAAAGAAGTCAAGAAATATTCATTTATTCGGTCGTTTTCTGAAAGCTCGTCAATGATTTGAGGTAAGCTATTTTTATTCAAACTTTCAGTGTATTTTCTATTATTAGCAGCATTCATAAAACGATTTTTTCCATCGTAAGAATGTGCCGAAGCTCCCAAACCCAAATAAGGTTCATCTTTCCAATAGGCTGTATTATGTTTTGAAAACTGATTGGGTTTTGCAAAATTGGAAATTTCGTAATGAATATAACCGTTTTCTTTCAATGTTTCGGTCAGAATTTCAAACTGCTGTGCTGCAAACTCTTCATCAATTGGTTTTAGTTTTCCTTTTTTCAGACTGTTTCCAAAAGGCGTTTTGGGTTCGATAGTCAAGCAGTACGCAGAAATATGAGGAACACTCAAAGAAAGCGCAAACTCTAAATCTTTCCTCCAAAAATAATGAGGATTTGATTTTAAATCATCACTTTGTTTTTCAAAATTATTTTCAAATGCATTGAATTCAATTTCTTTTTTCGGTAATTGAATACCATAAATCAAATCTACACTAATATTCTCAAAACCTGCTTTTTGGGCTAATTTGACACAATTTTTAGCCTCTTCGGCATTGTGCGCCCTATTCATAAACTTCAAAAAAGATTCTTCAAAAGATTGAATACCAATACTCAAACGGTTAAAGCCAATTTCCTTTAATGATTTCAAAAATTCTAAAGAAGTAAGGTCATCAGGATTTGCTTCCAGTGTAATTTCTGCATCTTTATCAACTTCAAAAGTAGATTTTACTTTTTCTAAAATTGCTTTTAATTCTGAAATTTCTAAAATAGAAGGCGTTCCACCACCGAAATAAATAGTTTTTAGTGGTTTTATTGTCGGTGGAGACACTGACAACGACGAAGGAAAAACGGCTTCTTTAAAAAAATCTTTTTGCAATTCGATTTCTTTATCTAAGGCATATAAAAAAGCCTGTTTTTGCTTGAGATTTGTACTAAAATGAAAATCGCAATAATGACAGGCTTGTTTGCAGAATGGAATATGAATGTATATCATTTTTTTCAATTTTGACTTTGACAATGGTCTTGACCTTGTCAATAGTTAAAATTAAGACAAGAATAATTTTTTAACAATGATAAAAATAAGTCCTAACAAAAAAACAGTAATTGAAATTTTATTAATGGTGTGCATTGCACGAATATTGAAGTTTGCCGAATTTTTCTTTATAAAAAAATACGTTAAAACAGGCATTAATGCAAAATAATCTTTTAATGTATTCTTTTTTGCACGAACTATTTTTTCAGAATTTGTATCGTTTATATTTGTTTTTGTGGTTTGCATAGCTTGGGAGGAATTACGAATTAAAAATTACGGACAACTTATAGTTGATAGTATATTTTTTATAATCTTTTGAGATAGATTTTTGTTTTGATTAAAATCTTCCTGCAAAAATACAAAATTTCTACTCCTTCTTAGCTAAATCAATCAAATTTACTTGTATTGGATTTTCATTTATTTCATCTCTTTCAATATTTCCATCACGCATAAAAACGACACGATGCGCATAATTTGCAATATCTTCTTCGTGGGTAACCATAATAATTGTATTTCCTTTTTTATGTAATTCTGCAAACAAATTCATAATTTCATACGAAGTTTTTGTATCTAAGTTTCCAGTGGGTTCATCGGCTAAAATAATACTCGGATTGTTTATTAAAGCTCTTGCAATAGCCACACGCTGTCTTTGTCCACCCGAAAGTTCGTTTGGTTTGTGATGATAACGGTCGCCCAAACCGACATCTTCCAATGCTTTTTTTGCCATTGCATCTCTATCTTTTTTGTTGTATCCTGCATAAATCAAAGGCAAAGCTACATTATCTAAAGAAGAAGCACGAGGCAAAAGGTTGAAAGTTTGAAAGACAAAACCAATTTCTTTATTCCTAATTTCTGCCAATTCATCTTCTGAAAGTCGGCTTACATCTCGCTTATTCAAAACATACGAACCACTTGTAGGCGTATCCAAACATCCCACAATATTCATTAATGTAGATTTTCCAGAACCCGAAGGCCCCATAAAAGCGACATATTCACCAAAATTAATAGAAATAGAAACTGATTTGAGAGCGTGAATAATTTCATCTCCCATTTTATAACGCCTTGATATTTTTTCGGTACGGATTACTTCGTTCATAGACTAGCTTTTTCGCACACTAAAGTGTACAGTACATTTTCACACGCTAAAGCGTATGCTACATTTTTCCTTTATTAGTAGCAACTTTAAAACTAGTATTACAGTTTTGAGATTTTTATTTGGTAAATTTGTGATAAAACAATAAAAAGAAATAAATGAACAAAAATTTCATAAACACACGCATACAAGAAAGCATCGCTACAAAAGAGAGAATTTTGACAAACGAACCTTTATTAGAAAACATTTCAAAGGCTGCACAGGCTTGGAAAACTACTTTTGAAAAAGGGGGAAAAGTTCTTTTTTGTGGAAATGGTGGAAGTGCTGCCGATGCACAACATATTTCTGCCGAACTTTCTGGGCGTTTTTATAAAGACCGAAAACCACTTTTTGCCGAAGCCTTGCACGTCAATTCTTCGTATCTGACAGCCGTAGGAAATGATTATGGCTATGATATTGTTTTCGAAAGAATGGTACAAGCAATGGGAAGAGAAGGCGATGTTTTGGTAGCCATTTCTACTTCTGGAAATTCTCCAAATATTGTAAAAGCCGTCGAAGCAGCCAATCAAATTGGAATGATTACGATAGGAATGACAGGAAGCAAAGGAGGAAAACTAAAAGAAATTTGTGATATAATTTTGAATGTTCCTTCTGACGATACACCACGCATACAAGAAAGTCATATTTTGGTAGGACATATTTTGTGTGAATGGGTAGAATTAGCTTTATTTGAATAAAGATAAATTACCTCAACGATGCTTTCAAGCTCGTGGACAGTTTAGTACTTATGCTGCAAAGTTTACATTCAATTTGGAAAAAACACAAACTTAAAAAAGTGTATTTATTTGGTTCTTACGCTCGTAATAAGCAAAACCCAAGTAGTGATATAGATTTTTTAATAGAACATTATATTGATTTTTCTTTATTTGATTTGATTCAATTACAATTAGATTTAGAAAAAGAATTGAATATTGATGTTGATTTAATTAGCAACAATTCTATTTCAAAATTCTTAAAAGATTCTATAAATAGAGATAAAATACTTATTTATTCACAAAATAAGGTTTTGTTAAAAACAGAATTACATCAAAACGATTAGTAATTCGTAAGTTTGAATATAAAAATATTTTATAAACACAGAAGTACAAAGTTACTCAAGGAAATGAAATTGAATTTCACTGATTACTGGTAACTGATAACTGATAACTGTAAAAAAATGGTTTTAAGAGCAGAAAATTTAATCAAACGCTACGGAGGCAGAACTGTCGTTAATGGCGTTTCGATAGAAGTAAATCAAGGCGAAATTGTAGGTGTTTTAGGGCCAAATGGTGCTGGAAAAACAACTTCTTTTTATATGATTGTAGGATTGGTAAAGCCTAATAGTGGAAAAATTTATCTTGATGATAAAGATATTACAAAACTTCCTATGTTTCGCCGTTCACAACTTGGCATTGGATATTTGGCACAAGAAGCCTCTGTTTTTAGAGAACTTACTGTAGAGGAAAATATCATGGCTCCTTTACAAATGCGAGATTTGACCAAACAAGAACAAAAAGAAAGAATGGAAGAACTTATTGAGGAATTTCGTTTGAAGCGTTTCCAAAAAACAAAAGGAAAACTGCTTTCTGGTGGAGAACGTCGTCGTACCGAAATTGCTAGGGCAGTAGCAACTAATCCAAATTTTATTTTGTTAGATGAGCCTTTTGCTGGTGTAGACCCAATTGCTGTGGAAAATATACAAATGCTCGTTGCCAAGCTAAAACAAAGAAATATTGGTGTGCTTATCACAGACCACAACGCCAACGAAACTTTATCTATTTGTGATAAAGTTTATATTATGTTTGAAGGAAACCCACTTATCAATGGAACGCCTGAAGAAGTATCACAAAATAATAGAGTAAAAGACGTTTATTTTGGTCGTCAGTATGAATACAAACGCAAAATATTTGACTTTGATACTGATTTTAATGATGAATTTTAAATGAATTTTAATTAATAAACGAACCATCGTTTAGGCTCAAATGCAGCCGTAAAACTAGGTTTAAGAAATATTTATGCCGTTGTTGGTGTACTCACCAACGACATCAAACAAAAAACTATGCAAAAAATAAAATCAACAACTGTTCTTGCCGTTTCTCATAACGGACAAATCGCCATTGGAGCAGACGGACAAGCAACAATGGGAAATACAGTAGCCAAATCTACTGTCAAAAAAATTCGTAAGATTGCAGACGGAAAAGTAATAACAGGTTTTGCAGGCTCAACAGCTGATGCCTTTACACTTTTAGAGCGATTCGAAGAAAAATTAAATGGATATGGTGGAAATGTAAAACGCTCTGCCATAGAACTAGCAAAAGACTGGCGTACAGATCGTTATCTTCGCAAGTTAGAAGCCATGATGATTGTAGTTAATAAAGACGGAATATTAAATATTTCAGGTTCGGGTGATGTTCTTGAGCCAGATGAAAATGTAGAATCAATTGGTTCGGGAAGTATGTATGCAAAATCGGCTGCTCTTGCTCTCAAACGCCATGCACCACATTTAACAGCCGAAGAAATGGTAAAAGAAGCCTTAACAATCGCTGCTGATATTTGTATCTATACAAATCATAACTTTATGATTGAAGTTCTTGAAAAATAATTACGAATGTTCAATTACGAATGCTTTATAATAGACTATTTCATATATTATTATCCATATATAGGTTTAGTTTGTGATTCGTAATTAAGCAACTTAGTTGCTAAAGTTTCCTCCAATAAAATAACGCTCATTATTTTTGATGAGCGTTCCTTCAAACCTTCCTTTTGTTATTCCTGCTGAATCTAAAAGTACTAAATTTACAGTTCCATTTTCTAAATCTCCTTCAATCTTTTCTGTACCTTGTGTGAGCATTACGTGTACATTTGCGTAAGGAAGATTATTTTTTGCAATCGGATAAGTTCCTTTTTCTAGTTTTTTGGCAAATAATAATACTTTTGCATGTTTATTTGAAACGCTTAATTGCTCATTTTCACTTGTAAGTTCACTAGAAATATCACTTTCACTTTTATTATCCTTCACTTTTATTATTCTTTCAATTATAAACTTTTGTTCTGGAATAGAAAGTTGATTCAAAGGTTTTGATTCTACCACCCTAGTTGGGTCTTCTGCTTCTTCTGATGTAGCTCCTGCTGAAATATCTTCTTCTGCACGTTCTTTTTTATCTTGATTAGTGGTAGTTTCTCTACTCTCCATACTTTCGTTCATGGGAGAACCTGTTTTTTGAGCTGAGGAACAAGATTGTATAAAAAAAACTAAGGCTGAATAGAAAGCTATATTTTTAAGAAAATTATACATAAAAGCAGATTTAATTTTGAGTAGTTTTTTTAAAGTAGAACAAAATTACTTTAAAATAATTTCATACTCAATAAATACACAAAATATCCTAATCCAATAACGAGAAAAGGAGAGGCAATAGAAAATAAGACTATTGTCCATCTGTAAAGTCCCCAATAAGAAATAGTCTTGATGTTTTTATCGTCATTCATATCGTAAACAATCTCCTCTTGGTCTCCAACTCTATAAAAAGAAGGACTAGAACTTATTTCACTTTCAAAGTTTCTTATTTCTTTTTGAGGAGTATAATATTCAAAAACAGGCGAAAAAGTATCTCCGTCATTACCCGAATGACGAATTAATCGTACAACGGTGGCAGTAGTTGTAATTCCGTTGTTTAGTAAAATTTTTGTTTGGATATAATATTTTATACCAAGTGCTAGTAAAACACAACCTACTATTGTTATAAATCCATAAATAAAATAGTACATAATTTTGATTTTAAAGTCATCTATAAACAATTATTTTCTAATCTACTTTATTTGATTAAGTAATGGAATCTGTCTGACACCTCAAAGGCATCTTGACAGTTTAAACTTTCTAATTTTTGTGTTTATTAGTTTCGCTGTCGCTAAAACACCAACAACGGCATTTTTCTTTTTTTATAAGAAAACCCTGTTTTTTCTTAGATATGTTTCATTTTGCTAAGTTACTTAAAATAAAATCACTCTAAAGATTCTTTCAAAACAACTCTATCATCAAATTCAAAACGTTCTCCATTTATTTCTTGATAGGTTTCGTGCCCTTTTCCTGCTACCAAAATAATATCATCTTTACCTGCCATGCTACATGCTCTTTCAATAGCTTCTTTTCGCAATGTAACAGTTTGATATTTTGAAGGTTCTACTTCTTTTACGCCTTCTAACATATCTTTTATAATTGTTTCTGGTTCTTCTGTTCGTGGATTATCTGATGTAAAAATAGACCAATCGCTATAATTAGTGGCTATTTTTGCCATTTCTGGACGTTTAGTTTTGTCTCTATTTCCACCACAACCCACAACAGTTATTAAATGTTGATGTGGTTTTTTGATTTCACTTATTGTCTTCAAAACATTTTCAAGTGCATCAGGTGTGTGAGCATAATCTACAATTGCATGAACTCCTAAAGACGATGTATAACGCTGAAAACGACCATTTACTCCCTTTATATTAGATAATTCTGTCAAAACTTCATCTTCATCTTCTTCCAAAAGCATAGCTACGCCATAAACAGCTAATAAATTATAGGCATTAAAATGTCCAATCAGTTTAGTCCAAGTTTCTTTTCCATTAATTTTGCCATTATGTCTTTCTTCTATCTGTAATTGCATTCCTTCAAATGAACTATCCATAATTCTGACTTTATAATCAGACATAGATTTCATTGAATAAGTAACATGCTTAGCTTTGCAATTTTGCAGCATAACCAATCCTCTTTTGTCATCTTGATTGACAAGTGCAAAGGAAGTATGAGGAAGCATATCAAAAAAACCTTTTTTAGCTCTAATATATTCTGCAAACGTTCCATGATAATCCAAATGGTCGTGTGAAATATTGGTAAAAACACCTCCTTTAAAATGAAGTCCTTCAATTCGTTTTTGTACAACAGCATGCGAACTTACTTCCATAAAAACATGTGTACAGCGTTTTTTGACCATTTCAGCAAGTAATCGATTGAGTTCTACTGGATTAGGTGTAGTATGTGTAGACGGATAAATTCGGCTTTTTATTTTGTTATGAATTGTAGAAATAAGTCCTACATTATACCCTAATTTTTTGAATAATTTATAAAGAATTGTTACGACTGTCGTTTTTCCATTTGTTCCAGTTACTCCTATTAATTTGAGTTTTTTAGAAGGGTTTCCATAAAAATTTCCTGCTACTATTCCTAATGCTTTTGCTGTATTTTCTACCTCAAGGTAAGTAACATGACTTTCTAAATAAACAGGCAATTTTTCACAAACAATCGCCTTTGCACCATCTTGAATGGCTTGTTTTATAAATTGATGTCCATCTGCCACTGTTCCTTTTAGAGCGACATACATATCATCTTTCTGTATCTTGCGAGAGTCAAATTGAATTTGATTTATTGCACCTTCTAAATCTCCTTGTATGGATTGTGTCTTTAGATTTTTGAGTAATTCAATTATTTTCATGACTGATTATTTTTATGGGAAAGGTCTTTTTTATAGTTAATGATGCCTATTTTTACAAATCTATTTTGGGCTACTTTGTTTTGAATGCTTTTAATAAAAAAATGAAATAGTTTGACAAAAACTGACAAAAATCGACAAAAAAACAGTGCAATTTAATTAAAAATGCACTGCTTTTTAGAAAAAAATCAAAAAACAAAGTTTTATATCAATGCTGGTAGTATAAATAAAAGAAGTCCTAATAAGATTGCACCAACACCCGCTGTAACAGTAACAGTGAATAATCCTACTACGCCCAAAATAATCAAAATAACACCTACTATTCTGAAAATAGCTCCTAATGGGCTAGTATCTTTAGTAGACTTGATGTTTTTAGACTCTTTCTTTTCTATTTTTTTGAGTTTTTTAGTAATGAGTTTAGTAGCTAAACGTTCTTTAAAACTCATTTTTGACTTATTAGCTTCCAGTTTCTCAATAAGTTCTGCTGAGTTTACTTTTGCTGTCTGTGCTTTAGTTTCTTTTGTTTTAGCTTCCGATTCAGAATTACTTCTTTCAGAAATTAATGAATTAGATTTGCTTTCGGCAGGCATAAAAGCAAAAGAAGAAAAACTGATAAAAAACGAAATCAATATGATTGAAAAAAATTTCATATTTGTAAATAATAAAAGGTAAAAAAATATAATTATAAAAAATGAGCACATTTTAATTAAAATAAAAGCAATGCAATTAAAAATGCACTGCTTTATTTTATATTAAAATTTCTATTAAAAATCTTGAACAGGGATTACTAGATGAGTTCTGGCAATAAATAAATGAATATACCAATAACAATAGTAACAACACCTCCATATAAATTTAGGAAAATAAGGCTAATTACCCCCAAAACAATCAATAAAATACCTAAAATATGAAACAACTCTGTTGAACCTTTGGCTTTATTTGGGCTTTTAGCATCTTTTTTTACTACTTTTTGAAGTTTTTTGATAAGTAATTTACTAGCCAAACGCTCTTTGAAGCTCATTTGTTTTTTGTTGGCTTCATAATTAGCTTCCATTTTTTGAGTAAGTTCTTTAGCTGTAACTGTTTTAACTTCTTTAGTTTTTGTTTTGTTTTCTGATTCACTTTTTGGTTTCTCAGAAGCAACAGCTACATTTTTTTCTGAAGTAGAAGTGCTTTCAGCAGGGAAAGAAGGCATGAAAGCAAAAGAAGAAAATCCAAATACTAAAAGAACAAGTGTTAAAAAGGTAGTTTTCATAAAATAAAAATTGAGGGTTAAATTGAAAAAAATATATGCACAATAAAAAAAATCCAAAATTACGTGAAAAACTTAGTCAAAAATAGTTCCTATAATAACTATTATATTGATAATTTGTGAGAAAAGCCAAAGTACATCATCTACTGTTCCTTTATTGCCTTTTTCTACAAAAATTAAAAACAAAAAAAGAATTGCACTGCAAGAAGCAAAAATCCCAAGCAAAAAATATCCTGTAAAAAAAGCCATTACAGCTACAAGAACACTTGCCCAACTTAAGAGACCAGCTGTATGCTGACCGTTCCATTTTGTAGATCTCTTTATAGATTTGCTACTTTCTTTAAATCTATAATATTTTTTGTTGGTGGGTTTGTTTTTTAGAACTAGCTTTAAGATAGAAAGTTTTTTTCGAAACGATATTTTTTTTAGTTTGGTATTTGATTTTGTATTTTTAGATTTAAAAATAGTTCTTTTAGTAGATTTTTTTTGATAGTCATCTTTATTTTTTCTGTTAGATTCTGTTTTGGATATTTTTGTCTCTCTTTTTTCAGCAACACATTCTGAATCAGCAAAAGAAGATAAAGCATTTGTATTTTGAGAAAGTCCAATACAACAAAGGAAAAAAAGAAAAACGATTCTATTTTTCAAATCAAAATTAAAGTAATTGTATGCCATAGCTAGTTAAGTTATTTTTTGGTTTAGATACAAAAAATATTCTTAGCGTTGCATCTTGATAAAGTCTTTTTGAGAATAAAGCATAAGCTGTTGAAGAAGAATAAAAAAAAATGACTAACTTTCCCAAAGCATTTGCACAAAAAAAGTTATTAGTTTAGCTATTCTATTGCAAAAAGGAACTCTATAAGTTAAGTTTGTAATACAAAAATCTTGAATTTTAAACCCTAAGGGTTTTGAAGACCCTTGTGGTTTCGATACCGTGAAAAGTAATGATAAAATATGAAAATCAATAAAAAATACTTTTTTCCTTTACTAATTTTATCTTTTCTATTTGGAAATTTTATTTTTGGTGCTTTTTTTAGTTCTGCACAAAATAATGATGAAAAGGATAATTTACCAACTATAACAGGCTCTTTTTCAAAAGACAGTTTGAAGGTTGGCAAGCACATTCCTTTTAAAGTCATCTTTGTTCATAATTATGACAAAGAAGTTATCTTTGCTGACTCAACCTATAATTTTGAGCCTTTTGAATGGGTAAAAACAGATGCCTTTCCTACTCAAACAGACTCAAAAGGTATAGCGACTGATAGTGCTATTTATTGGCTACGAACTTTTGAATTAGATACTATCCAAACTCTTAAACTACCCGTTTTTGTTCTTGACCAAAAGACAGGTGACACACTCAAGTATTTTACAGAAGTTTCTACCAAACAAACTGAGTTTGTTTTATCAAAGGCAGCTTTACAAAATATGCTACAAAAAGATAGTATTACTTTTTATCAAAATACTACTTTTTTAGAAATTCCACGATTTACAAACTATCCTTTGTATGGATTAATTGTAGTTGTTCTATTAACTGGAGTTATTTTGTTCTTTGTATTTTTTGGCGAAAGCATTCGAAGAGGCTATCGTTTGAAACGTTTGCAGAGCCAACATGAAAAATTCATACAAGAATATGCTAACCAATTAAAACGAATAGAAAATCCAGAAGCAACCGACCATACATTAGGAATGTGGAAAGCCTATATCGAAAAGCTAAAAAACGAACCTTTTACTACTTATACATCAAGTGAAATTTCTCGTCTTACTAAAAATGAATCTTTAGGACAAAATCTTAAAGTAATTGATAGAGCCATTTATGGAGGACAAATAGATAATAATACAGAATTGGCACTTCAAAATCTAAAGAATTATGCCATCAACATATTTGAGAAACGTTTGGCAGAGCTGAGAGTAACTTCTGAAGATGACTTAAATAAAAAAGCAAAAAAACAAAATTCATCTGTTGAGAAACAAGTTGAAAAAAGAAATAGAAAATTAAATCAAGAAGAAAATGTTTGATAAATCAAGTTTTGAATGGTTAGATTTTAAATGGTTTAGTCTTGAAACGCTTCGTAGTTTTGATTGGCAAAGTCCATTTTGGTTGTATGCACTTATTGGAGTTCCATTTTTATTTTTACTGAAATGGCTTATTTTTGTGCGTTTTCGTCAAAAATTAGAAGTTGCCTTTCCAGACAAAAGTTTGAAGTCAGATTTTTGGACAATTTTGAGACACGTTCCAAAAATATTTTTTAGTCTGTTTTTAGTCTTTGTTTTGATTGCACTTGCTCGCCCTCAAAAAACTTCTGAACAGCCTCCTGAACGTTATACAGAAGGTATTGATATTATGATTGTAATGGATATTTCGGAATCTATGCAAATTGAAGATTTCAAGCCAAATCGTTTAGAAGCAGCCAAAATGGTAGCTAATAACTTTATAAAAGGACGTTTGCAAGACCGAATCGGAATTGTAGTCTTTGCTGGTGATGCGTTTAGCCTTGCTCCACTCACCACAGATTACGAACTTCTTTATGGATATTTGGATGAAATAGATTTCAGAATGATACAAAAAGGAGGAACAGCCATCGGAAGTGCTATTGGAGTAGGCACAAATAGAATGCGTGAGAGCGAAACCAAATCAAAAGTAATGATACTCTTGACAGACGGCGAAAGCAATGCAGGAACAATTGACCCAATTACGGCAGCCAAACTAGCAAAAAAATATGATATAAAAATTTACACTATTGGTGTAGGTAAAGAAGGAAAAGTACCTTACAGAAACCGTTTTGGACAGGTTCAATATATTGATAATACACTTGATGAAACTGTTATGCGTCAGATTGCACAAATAAGTGAGGGGAAATTTTTCCGAGCTACTAACAACGCTTCTTTGGGAGAAATTTTTTCTACTATTGATAAATTAGAACGTTCTGAAATCAAAGAAAATAAATTTACATTGACGAGAGATTTTTATGAAATGTATTTAACGTGGGCATTTGTATTCTTGATTATTTGGCTTGCTTTGAAAAATACATTTTTGGTTAGTGCGTTGGAGGATTAGGAATTGGGAGTTAGGAAATAGGAATTCGGTAGTTGTTTGGAGGATTAGTAAATTTATAGCTAAAAACAAAAAAGCCATTCTATTAAGAATAGCTTTTTTGTTTGACGTACTATTAACGAATTATTTAAGCAATTGTTTTATTGTGGTTTAACTATTTTAATATCATTTTTTACTTGTATAATAACTTCCCTTTTTCCTTGCTCAAAAAATTCTTGATTAATCTTCTCTACCTCAAAATCATTTAGTGTTTTTATAGGAAATTTTTCAAGATTATGCTTATCTAATATGTCTATTTCATTTAGGATGATTCCTTTATTTCCCTCTATTTTTACTTCTATTACATTCACTCTTAGATGGTGAGGGTTTCTATTAAGTGTATCAGGTGATACAACCAAATAATACTTATTACAATGCCTATGTTTAAAAATCTTCCCTAACTTATTTTTTTCATCGCAAGGTTCATTTGGCATACGATTTAGAAAAAATATTGATAAATCTATTTTATGCTTTTTCAAATCTATCGTCCCCTTCGTTTTTATTAAATTTATACTGTCTAGAACTTGTGCTTGGTCAAACATTAGTTTGGAATCTTTGGGAAGTCTATTTATAGGTGTTTTCTTAATTTTATATTCCAATTCACAAGTTCTTTTACGTAATCCATTTTTATCAATTATATCTGTAAATGGAAATGCTTGTATTTTTCCATTTTCTAAATCCTCATAAGCTACTGGTCTCCTCCCTTTTGTTGAATTTTCACAACATAATCCTGTTTGGATATATCCAATTTTTAATATTTTGGTCATAATTTAATTTTTTAATTATAAACCTCAAATAATTCGTTAGTACGTCAAAGAACAATTTTTGCTAAAAAATACTTTAGCTGATACAAAGGTAATAATAATAAAACTAGCAAACAAGTAAATATTGAAATTAATTTTTATTTTAAAATAAAAAGCCTTATCTTAGCTGGTTATTGGCGTGCAAATACTTCAATTATCGCTCATTTTTAATGGGTAATTTATGGATTCAGTTTGTGTGTTTGATATTCTTGTACTTGAGTAAAGACTTACAAAAAAACACCTCATTCTATCCAAAAAAATGAATAAAATAAGGTGTTTTTTTGATCTAATGAAAATAATTAATTTTACTTTTTATTCTTCTCCAAAATAGCTTGCATTACTTTTTCATCTGTACTGAATTCGTATTTTTTACGTAGTTCTTCAATCCATTCTTTTTCTAAGAATTGTTGATAATCAGAAATAACAACACCACGAGTTTCTTCTAATTTTTTCACTCTAGCTGGTTCAATCTCTTCAACAATTACATAATACATTCTACCATTTTCTTCAACAGTATAATCTCCTTTTTCGAAGTCTACTTTTGCAAGAACTGGTTGTGCTTGTTTTTCAAAAAGTCCTTCTGTAATTTCTAAACGAAGTGCATTTTCTTTATTAAAGCGTTTTTCCAAAACCTTATAATCTGTTGTAAAAATTTTGAGTTGGATAGTTGCTTTTGCAGCATTTGCATTACCTATTTTTTGAGCTACAAAACGGATATTATCTACACTTTCTCTTTTGAAGTATGCTTTTATTGCATCAATACGGCTTTGCATCATTGCATCAGTTTCACCTATTGCTTTTGCTGCTTCAATAGTAAGAACATAAGAAGGATTTGTTTTGGCTGCAAGTGCAAAAGGGCCTAATTTTTTTATTTGATTTTCTGCTAAATTCGTGTTTTTTCTAGAAAACTCAAGTTGTAAAGGCTTGAAATTATCTGTTTCATAATAACCTAACTTCAAACTATCTTTCAACATTGAAAGTGTTTTTTGGTCGGCTGCATTATAGATAGTAACTTTTGCTCTGTCTTGCCAACGGTAATTTTCTTTATTTTCATCGTAAAACTTCATCAAGCCTTCTTGATCAGCTAGAGCTTTTGCCCAAACTTTTTGTTCCATAATCTTGAAAAGCAAAATACCATCATAATATTCTTGTAATAAGAAACGATAGTCAGGATATTTATTTGATAACAATGCTTTTTCATTCTCAATAATCTTTTGAGCTACAAAACTTTGAAATTCCTCTCTCAAAAATGGCAATGCTTTTTCAGGAGCAGGCAATTTATTACCTTCTTCCAAATAAGATGCAAAATCATCTAAAATATAGTTTTTTGTTCCAACAGTAAATAAATTTTTATCTTTAACTAATTTTGGATTTTGAGTTTCAAAACGCTTTACTGTCCACATATTTGCTTTCTGAATAGCTGAATCGGCAGCCATTTGTGTTAAAAACTCATCTGCTTTTTTGTTTTGAGAAAAACCATTTTCAGTTTTTAGTTTATCAATCAAAACAGCTTGTTGAATTTCAGCACGAGAATCTTTTGCTATTTTTTGTTGGAGAATAGGCTGCAGTTCTTCAAAAGGTTCGATAGCATCTTTTTCTATCAATCTAGCGATATGCCATCCGAAAGCAGTTTTGAAAGGTGCTGTAATTTCGCCTTTTTTGAGAGTAGAAATTTTTTCTTCGAAAGGAGGTACAAGCGTTCCTGAAGTAAACTCTGGATTTCCATTATTGGTAAGCTGTCCACCACGTTCTCTTGAGCGATAATCTTCTGAAAACTGCTTTGCTAAATTTTCAAATAATTCTTTTTGTTTGGCTTCATCAGTTTCTTTTTCTAACTGTGTATAAATTTCTTGAATTTTTCGATATGCCTTCAATGTATCTTCTGCAATCATTCCGTCAGATGAGCGAATCATAATATGTGCTAACTGCACTTTTCCTAAAGACGGTTGTTTGTTAGTAACTTTTAAGATATGATACCCAAAACGAGTACGAACAATCTCCGAAACTTTACCTTCTTCGGTATTATACGCTGCTGTTTCGAAAGGATAAACCATTTGTAGAGAAGAAAAATAATACAAATCTCCTCCATTTATTTTACCCGATGGATCATCAGAGTACGTTTTAGCCAATTCTGCAAAATTTTCTCCTGCTATAGCTTTTTTTCTGACATCTTGAATCTTTTTGTAGGCTGCCAAAGTATCTTCTGGATTTGCATATTGCTCTACCATTATCAGAATATGAGAAGCACGTACTGATTCATTCAGACGAGAATAGGCTTCTTTTACCAATTTTTCACTTACATTTTTAGGTGTAAGATACGGCTCAGCAAGCTGATTTTTATAAATTTCAAATTCTTTTTTGAAAGCCTGAGAAGTATCCATTCCTAGCTCTTTAGCTTCTTCTACTTTGAGTTTAAAATTGATATATAAATCTAAGTATTCTTGAATTTTTTCTCTATTCCAAAGGCTATCTTCCTCTGTAGAATTATTTTTTTGATAGAGATATCCAAATTCATCAGCCGAAACAATTTGGTCATCTATTTTTAGAAGCGTTGGCGATTGTGGGTAATTTACCTTATTAGAAACTGTTTTTGGCGAACACGCAATAAAAAATAACGTTGCCAAAACAGAAAGTATAGAAAAAAACTTATTCATTTTCTTTAATTTTGTGTAAAAATTTAACGGTGCAAAAGTACAAATCTTTTTGCATTGTTTGAATTGAATCACAAAAATTATATTTGAATACATCTTAATCAGACTGATTTGTCGAAGAAATAATTTCAAATGACTTAATTTCATTTTCTAAATATGAAAATTCATGAAAAGTACTTATATTTATGAATTAGCAATATTGTTGTTGTGAAGCTAGTAGTAGCCAAAGTATTTCATTGTTAAATTTTTATATGAATTGAAGAATAGCATCTCAAACACAAAGGGTTATATACTTGGAGGTTTTTTATTTGGACTTCTCTTTCCTTTTTTTTCTTGGATTTTAGATGGGTTATTTTTTAATGGAATGACTTTAGGTTGGAACATGGTGGTTCGTCTTCATATAAATAATCCTATACATTTTGTCATAGATTCTGTTCCTTTGATTTTAGCAAGTTCCTTTGGTACAATTGGTTTTTATATTGATAGATTGAAAGAAAATAGTTTGTTGCATCATACCAATATTGATAAATACAATAAAGACAACAAAGCTATTATAAGAAGAATGCGAATTGCAAATAGCATTTTTCCTATCCTAATTTCTACAATGCTGATAACATCCTTTTTGTTATTACAAAACTTTTCAAGTAAAGAGCAAAATGCCCTCTATTTAATTAAAATTGGAAATAATCAGCGTATAATTAGTCAAAATATCCTCTACAATGCTATTAAAATTCCCATTACGGAAGCTGATGAAAAAACAAAACATACCAATTCTCTACGTCTTGCAATAAAAGATTTGAAAGAAGGACACCAAAATTTCATACAACAATTTGAACTAGTAGGAGCAAATCAAAAAAATCAAAATTTATTTGATTCCTTAAAAAGAAGCTATCAAAATGTAATTACAAATGGCAATAAACTTTTGATTCCGTTTCCAATCAAAAACCCTGATTCTTTAAAACTTACAAATAATACTACAAAAACAATAAAGCAAGTAGAAAAAAATCAAGAGGAGTTTTCCATTCTTATGAAATCTATTATTACTAACTATGAAAAAAGAGTAGATAATAAAAACGAAAATTTTAAAACCATACAGTTTGCCTTAGTAGTAGTGATTATTTTATTTATATCTAGTTTAGCTGTTTTTGTACTCAAACCAACTATAGATAGAGTAAAACAAGCCTTCTTTGATGTTGAAGAAGCTAATGCTAAATTTTTAGAGAAAAATGAAAACTTATTAGCCACCCAAGAGCAAATAGAACAAAAACAAAATTTACTTTCCCAAGCCGAAAAAATGGCAAAAATGGGTAGTTTTATTTGGGATTTGAAGGAAAAAACAATCCAACATTCAGATAATTTACCTTATATATACAGATTAGAAGAAGGAAATGTAATTACTCCGAATGTCTTTAAAGAAAATGTAGCTCCTGATGATTTTGTGGTCAGTCAAAATCAACTTTCTGAAGCTATATCTACACATACAAAAGAGTTTTTTACAGAATATAGAGCAAGACCTGCCTATCTTGCTGATATGGTAGAGTGGAAACATTATCGTGCTTTTATTATGATTAACTATGATGATAAGGATGAAGCTCATCAAGTTGTCGGTACAGTTCAAGATATTACTGAAGAAATAAAGCAAAATCAGAGAGTAAAATCCCTTTTTGAGAATGCTGAAAAAAATAAAGAGCATTTGGAAGAAGCACAACAACTAGCCAAAATAGCAAGCTATGATATAGATATACTATCCAAAAGTATAAATTGGTCAGATAGCTTTGCAAATATTTTTTATATAGACAAACAGGACACTCCTAGTTCTCTAGCTGATTTTAGAAAATGGATAAACCCTCAAGACTTGGTGAGAGTAACTAATAAATGGGCAGAAGTGGTAGAATCAAAAAATAAATTTAATGAAATATATAAAATAAATACTCCTTCCAACCATGTACTTTACATAAAAGAAAAAGGGTATCCTTCTTTTGATAAAGAGGGAAATTTGATAGGGCAGCGTGGAACACTACAAGATGTTACTAAGTCTGAAATAGCTAGAATTAATATTGAACAGAAATCAAAGCAAATTAAAAATCAGCATGACAACTTTGTATCAAGTGTTAATTATGCTCAACGTATTCAGTCTGCTTTACTTGGAGGAACGAACGAAATACAGAATATTTTTAAAGACTCTTTCATCTTTTTTGTACCCAAAGACATCGTTTCAGGAGATTTTTATTGGTATGCAGAAGTAGAAAATCGTAAAATTGTTGTAGTAGCTGACTGTACAGGGCATGGCGTACCAGGTGCTTTTATGTCTTTATTAGGAACAATGGTTTTGAATGAAATTGTCGAATATCGTAAAATAACTACTCCAAGTCTTATTTTAGAAGGATTACAAATACAGATTACAGATATATTAAAACAAAAAACAACTAAGAATAGAGATGGAATGGATGTCTCTGTTGCTGTTGTTGATAAGGAAAAAGGGACATTAGAATTTGCTGGAGCAAAAAATCCTCTTGTTTATATACATAAAGAACGAAAAGAAGGAGACGAAAAATCTAATATGACGGTTATCAAAGCAGACCCAGTGTCTATAGGAGGAAGAAGTAAAAAAGTAGAATCAAATACATATACCAACCATACTATTGATTTAGATGAGGTAGAAGCATTTTATTTGTATTCTGATGGTTATCAAGATCAATTTGGGGGAGAGAACGGACGAAAATTTATGTCCAAACAATTTAGAAGCCTTCTTTATGATACCTATAACTCTTCTATGTCTCAACAACGTAGAGCATTAAAAAATAACTTGAGAGATTGGATAGGAAGGCATCAAAAGCAAATTGATGATATTTGTATAATCGGAATAAAAGTTTAACATAGAGTGCTGGACATGAATCTGTCAGCACACTTTTAAAGTGTCAGACAATTCATATATCTAACTGTCTTGACACCTCAAAGATGTCTGACAGAGCAGAGAAAAAAACATTTTATCCAATGTGATGTACTCATAAGTTTAACACTAAAACTGATTCTAACTAGTAGTCTTGGAAACTCAACTCTATGTAAAACAGCTATTTATTAAACAAATTCAATCTTAGAAAACAAATATGTATCAAGTAATATAAATTCATAAAAATTAATTAGATTTGTAATTTAAAACATAACTCTATTTTATGGGTTAGTAATGCTCTAAGTGTTTATTTTTTTAATCTTTGTATGACTCCTATTTCAAACACACAACGCTATACTTTAGGAGGATTTTTATTTGGACTTCTTTTTCCTTTCTTTTCTTGGATTCTTGATGGATTATTTTTTCATGAAATGTCATTAAGTTTAGAAACAGTTGTTCAGATTCACCGTATTAATCCTATCCATTTTGTAATCGATTCTGCTCCTTTTGTTTTGGGAGGTGCTTTTGGGACGATTGGTTTTTATATAGATAGACTAAAAGAAAATAGTGAATTACGTCATAGTAATATTGAAAAATATAATGCAAAAAATAAGGCAATTATACAGCGAATGCGCCTTGCAAACACCTTCTTTCCTATCCTGATTGGATTGATATTAGTTGCAGGTTTTTTGTTGCTTCAAGATTTTTCCTATAAAGAACAAGATGATATACATTTAATTAAAATAGGAAGCAATCAGTCTACACTTAGTCAGAAAATTCTGTATCATTCAAGTAGAATACCTGTTACACTAGAAAAGGAAAAAATAAGGCACATAGATTCTTTACTTATTGCCTTAAAAAATTTCAAAGAAGGACATGAAAATCTCACTCAAAAATCTTTTACATTAGGAATTAGCAAAGAACATCAAAACTCTCAATCTATTGATGATGCCTTTGATACCTTGGCAAGTAGTTATGAAAATATAGTTATAGGAATTGATGAGCTTTTAAATCCTATTTTTGCTATCGAAAATGTAGATTCTTTAAGCCTTCAGAATCACGAAGCCAAAACAGTAAGAACATTAGAAAAAAATCAAGAAGAATTTTCTTCTCGTATGCAATCTATTATTAATAATTATGAGCAAGAGGCAAAAGATAAGGTTACAAATTTGAAAATTGTACAGTTTGTAGTTGTGGTAGTTATCATGATTTTTGTAATCGCTTTATCAGTATTTGGTTTAAAACCAATGATAGAAAGAGTAAAACAAGCTTTTTTTGATGTAGAAGAAGCCAATGCAAAATCAATATTAAAAAATGAAAGATTAGAAGCATCACAAGAAGAGTTAAGAATGAATGCAGAGGAATTGCGTTCGATTAACGATAATTTATTATCTGCTCAAGACGAAATCGAACAAAAACAAGATTTGCTCAATCGTGCTGAAAAAATGGCAAAAATGGGCAGTTTTGTTTGGGATTTAGAAACAGAACTCATTACTCATTCAGATAATTTGCCATCTATTTATAGATTAGAAAAAGGTCAGAAATTTAATTCAGCTACTTTCAGAGAAATTGTCCATCCTGAAGATTACAAAAGTAATCAACTAGCTCTTGCAGAAGCTGCAACAAGAAACCAAAAAGAACTCTTGACGCATTATAGAGCAAGACCAACTCATTTATCTGAAAAAGAAGATTGGAAGCATTACCGTGCTTTTTCTTTGATTAACTACAATAATGAAGGAGAACCTTATTTACTGATAGGAACAGCTCAAGATGTTACACAAGAAATTGTACAAAATGAAAAAGTAAAAATTCTTTTTGATAATGTAGAAAAGAACAAAGAACGACTAGAAGAATCTCAACTTTTAGCAAAAATAGTGAGTTATGATATGAATATTGAATCTGAGGAAATAGAATGGTCTGCAAGTTTTGAAGGTATTTTTCAAGTTGATAAAAAAGATTTCCCTAATTCCTTGGAAGAGTTTAGAAGTTGGATAGAACCCAAAGATTTAAAAAGAGTCATAAAAAAATGGAAAGAAGCTATCGCAAATAAAGGAAAGTTTAGCGAAGTATATAGAATACATGTTCCTAAAAGAGCGACACTTTACATAAAAGAAAAAGCCTATCCTTCATTTGATGAAAATGACATCTTGATAGGAAAACGAGGTACATTACAAGACATTACTAAATCTGAAATCTTTAGGCTTAATATTGAACAAAAATCAAGACTGATAAAACAACAAAATGATAATTTTGTATCCAGTGTAAATTATGCACAGCGAATTCAGTTTGCACTATTAGGAAGCACTAGAGAAATGAAATCTATTTTTAAAGATTCGTTTGTCTTTTTTACTCCAAAAGATATTGTCTCAGGAGATTTCTTTTGGTATGCAGAAGTAGATAATCGAAAGGTTATTATTGTAGCTGACTGTACAGGACATGGAGTTCCAGGTGCATTTATGTCTTTATTAGGAATTACACTTCTCAATGAAATTGTAAAACACCATAAAATAACTAAACCAAGTGAGATTTTAGATACATTACAACGAGAAATCATAGATATTTTAAAGCAAAAAACAACAGGAAATAAAGATGGAATGGATATTTCTATTGCTGTTATAGATAGCGAGAGAAAAATTTTAGAGTTTGCAGGTGCAAAAAACCCTCTCGTCTATATGCACAAGAAAAGACAACGAGGAGGAGAAGAAACAAATATGACAGTCATTAAAGGAGATACAGTTTCGATAGGAGGAAGAAATAAAAAGGTACAAGATAAAAAATACACAAATCATATCGTTGATTTAGAGGAAGTAGAAACATTCTATTTGTATTCTGATGGCTATCAAGACCAATTTGGAGGAGAAGAGGGACGTAAATTTATGTCAAAACGCTTCCGTAGCCTTCTCTATGAAACTTCTACTTCATCTATGTTACACCAACGTAGAGCATTAAAGATGACTTTGATGGATTGGATTGGAACAGAACAAAAACAAATTGATGATATTTGTATCATTGGAATTACAGTTTAAGAGTCATAGAAATTGTTTAAGAATACTCATTTAATACTCATTTTTCCTTAGAACTGAGTTTGCAAACCCAGTTCTAAGGAAAAATAACAAAGCCTTTGTTGGTGTTTTAGCGTAGCGACACCAACAAATATATCCACAAATCTCATTCTTAAACAACTTCATAATAAAAAAAAACGAATTTCAAAAAAATGAAATTCGTTTTTTTATTAAATTACTATTTTGGAAAAATTATTTCTTAAAATTCAAAACTGTATCTTCAATAATCTGACAACATTCTAGTAATTGCTCTTCTGTCATTACGAGTGGTGGAGCAAAACGAATAATATTTCCGTGTGTAGGTTTGGCAAGCAATCCATTTTCTTTCAAAGCAACACATAAATCCCAAGCTGTTGAACTATCTGGCGAATCATTTATTACTACTGCATTCAAAAGACCTTTTCCACGAACTAGATTTACTAAGTCTGATTTGTCAGCCAATTCACTCATTTTCTGACGGAACACTTTACCCAATTCTTCTGCTCTTTCAGAAAGATTTTCATTTTTTACAACTTCCAAAGCTGCCATTGCCACTTCGCAAGCCAATGGATTTCCACCAAAAGTAGAACCGTGTTCACCTGGTTTGATGGTAAGCATAATTTCGTGACTAGAAAGAACTGCCGAAACAGGAAAAACGCCACCCGAAAGAGCTTTACCCAAAATCAAAATATCAGGTTGAAAACCTTCATGGTCACAACATACTAACTTTCCAGTTCTTGCAATTCCTGTCTGCACTTCATCAGCAATAAAAAGAACATTTTTAGATTTACATAATTCATAAGCCTTTTTCAAATATCCTTCATCAGGAACAACTACACCAGCTTCTCCTTGGATTGGCTCAACCATAAAACCAGCAACATTTGGATCTTCCAATGCTTTTTCCAATGCAGCTAAATCATTGTATTTTACGATTTCAAAACCAGGTAAATAAGGACCATAATCGCTATACGCACTTGGGTCTGTCGAAGAAGAAACAGCTGCAAGTGTTCTTCCCCAAAAGTTATTTTCTGCAAAAAGTATCTTTGCTTTATTTTCTTCTATTCCTTTTACTTTATATGCCCATTTACGACAAAGCTTGATTGCTGTTTCTCCTCCTTCTACTCCTGTATTCATTGGCAAAACTCTATCATAACCGAAAAACTCTGTCATAAATTTTTCATAATTTCCCAATACATTATTATAAAATGCACGAGAAGTAAGTGTCAATTTTTGAGCTTGTGTAGTAAGAGCTTTTATGATATGTGGATGACAATGTCCTTGATTTACAGCACTATACGCTGAAAGAAAATCGTAATATTTTTTCCCATCTGTATCCCAAACATGAACACCTTCACCTTTTTCTAACACTACTGGAAGTGGATGGTAATTGTGCGCTCCATAATTATCTTCTAAGTCTATGAATTTTTGCTGACCTGCTGATACGTTTTGTGTTTCTGTAAGCATATTTTTACTTGTTTATGTTTGTTTAGTTGATTCAGCCTAAAATTACTCAAAAGTTTTTAGAAAAACATGGTAGTCAAAAAATATACTTTTTAAATCAACAACCACAACATAGTTTTTCTTTTATTGCAAAATTTATCAAAAAAAGAAAATATTACTACTATCATAAAAAATATTTGCTTTTCTTTTTCATAGTGAATAATATTGTGTTAAAATATCTTCAATAAAAATAGTTAAATTATGAACTCATCCTTTTTTACAGCAGCCAGTAGAAACGAAATAGATATAGAATTAGAAACTATCGAAGGAGAACTTCCTAATGATATGATTGGAGTAGTTTATATCAATTCTTCTGTTGGAACTGTCAATTCTGATGGTATTCCTTTTCCTACTAATCGTCCTGACGGAACACACAATAAAGAACTAGGAAGTCCACTTTTAGGAGGAGATTCAATGATTTACAAATTAGATTTTAATCAAACTCAAAAAGACATAAATAAAATAAAACTTACTTCTCGCTTACTCAAAACGCCTTGTTATTATGCTGATGAAGCTACTCGTTATTATTTAGACAAAGAAAATAAAAAAAATCCTCTGTTTGATAGTTATGGCTTTCGTAATTTTGGACTTACTCGCATGTCTTTTACTTTAGGAGTTAGAAACGAACTTTGCACCACAGTAACCCCTTTTCAATTTAAAAATGATAAACACCCACGAATTTTAGCTAATTACGATGCAGGAAGACCCTATGAGTTTGATACAGATACATTAAAAATCAAAACGCCAATAGGTGCAAATTCAGAATGGTCTACTTCTACCCCTCCTTTTTTGAATTACCCTTTTGGAGTCGTTCAAAGTACAGCACATCCATTTTTTGATTCTAGAACACAAGAATTGATTTCTGTAAATATGGTTAAGTCTTTAAAAACCATTACAAGTCAGATTAAATTATTAGAACTTCTGAGAAGAAATCCAAAGGAAGTAGAAGAAAAATTAGAAAATTATATTATTAAATTGGAGAAAAAGTATAAAAAATCAAAACGATTTCATTCAAAAACAGAACAGAAGAAATTTTTTGCAAAAAAAATCAATAATTTTTTCTATAAAATTGATAAATATATAGTATTAAATTCCTTCTACTGGAGAAAGTTTAACCAACGAATAGACACATTTGTAAAAAATAATATAAAAACTCCTTTTCAAGTACAAGAAAGTGTTCATTTGATGAGTTGGAATGGAAATGGAAAATGGAAAAAATGGGAATTGATTGATACCACAACAAAAAAACCTTTAGTTATAAAACAATGTTTGCATCAAATTTCGGCTACTAAAAACTACATAGTGTTAGTTGATGCAGGTTTCAAACTGACATTAGATATTGTATTTAGTAATCCTTTTCCTCATAATATTAAAATAAATAACTTTCTACGAGATAATTTTACGGCTCCCATGCTTTCAATGACAGAAGTCTATATTGTCAAACGTTCGGATATGAGAGAAAGTAACAAACAAATAACAGTTAAAAAATTACCAATTTCACTTCCTTACGAAACTATCCATTTTACAACAGATTATGATAACCCAAATGATGAAATTACTTTGTATGCTGCTCATAATGCAACAGCTTGTTTGGCAGAATGGATTCGTTTTTATGATACAAATGAATTTACAAAAGAACCTGTAAATAAAAATGTCATAGGTATTCCTCCTACTGGAATATTAGATATTAGTAGAATAGGAAAATATAAAATAGATGGTAAAACAGGTACTATCATCGAACAAAAAGTAGTTACAGAAAAAGGCAATATTGATAGTGAAGATAATATAGGCGCACATACTTGGGGTATCGCTCTTTTTACATATCCAAATATGGTAGATGCAAAAAAATTAATTCCTAAAATCAAAAATATTTATTGGCAGGCATTTGGGTTAGATGAGCAATTATTGACCGAATTTATTTTCAATATGTACAAAGAATACCCTCAACGAGAAATTTCTATTGAGGATATAAGAAACTATACTCAAAAAGGTATTCCTTTTGTTATTAGTAGAATGAATACTGAAACTATGAAATTTGAAGACCATTATCAATTTGAGAAGGGAGTATCTTATCGTGCTATGCAATTTGTTCCCAAAGAAAATAAAAATACAGATAACCAGCAAGATACTTTAGGTTATATTATTTGTGTAGTTACAGTCCCTCAGACAACAGAAAATAAAGAATCAGAAGCTATAAAAAGATGTAATTACCAAACTCAACTTTGGATTTTTGATGCCCAAAATCTAAATAAAGGAGCAATTTGTAAATTAGCACATCCAGAGTGGATTGCAAATACTACTTTACATTCAGCTTGGATAGATGAGGCAGTTAGCACAGAATCAAACTATTATATTGATGTGAAGAAAGATTATCAACCTTTGATAGAACATACTTTATTTGGTAAAACATTATTAGGAAAAATGTTTGTTAAACAACGCAATCAAATACAAGAGATTTTTGATATGAATATCTATCCAAACTTTGATTAGAAATCAATACAAATTTTAAGTAATCAGTTTTACTAAACCTTTTTGCATACTATTTGCGTACGTATAAACAAGAATAGATGAATACTCTTTTTTAATAGACGAATACCAAATTTTATTCGTTAAAATACAGAATACCAATGAGTAATTCTGAATAAATACCAGCTTAATTAAATATTAAATTTTACCTCTATGCCTACTTTTTCCTTTATATCAACTACTACACTTACTTTTTTACTTTTATTTTGCTGTCAAACCTTGGTATTTGCACAGTATGATACACATTATCTAAAAAGTGGAAATCAAGCACTGGTACAAAAAAATTACGTACAAGCAGAAACTGATTATACAACTTCTCTAAAACATAATAGCCGAAATATGGAAGCCTATCTTCAACGAGGAATAGCTAGATGGCATTTAGAAAAGTATAAAGATGCAATTTCAGATTTGGACAGAACAATTTTATTTAATTACAAATTGGCAGAAGCAAATCTATGGAAAGGCAAAAGTTATTATTCAATGGATTCTTACAAAGAAGCTATTACTTATTTTGATAAAGCCTTAAAATCCAATACCAAAAAAGATTCTCAAATTAATACAGAAATTTATGAATTTAAAGGATATGCCTATCAAAAATTAAATAATTCTGATAAAACAGTTGAAAATTTTAGATTGGCTTTAGGAGAAGGAAGTAGCAAATCGGCAGAAATAAATTATGAACTAGCTACAATTAATTATTTAAATAAAAAATATGAAGAAAGTCTAAAGAATCTACAGTTAGCCAGAGAGCAAGGACACCCAAACCGAGTAGAAATTGCAAAGAAAATTGTAACTCTTGACAAACTTATTGCAGAAGAAAAGAAAGCAAACGAACAAAAAAATGTAAAATTTCATTTTCAAAACCCTTCTTCACTTACAGCAACTGTTTCAAATTCTTTTTTTGATTTAGAAGTGTGTCTGGAATCCGAACTAATGGTAAATGAAGTAAAAGTTTTTGTAAATAATAAAGAACAAGACCCAATTAGAGGACTTACTGTCACGCCAAGCACTATGTGTGCTATTACTATAAAACGCAAAATTCCACTGCAAAACGGAACTAATGAAATTCGTTTGGAAGCAACAACAGCACAAGGAACTTTTTTTTCAGATAAAGCAAATATTACCTTTACTACTCCCACTCGTGCAGAAAACGCTATCGCTTCAATGCCAAAAGTTTGGGCAGTTGTGGTAGGTGTAGCAAGTTATACAGCAATGCCAACGCTGCGTTATTCGGATGATGATGCGTATCAAATGTATGCCTTTTTGAAAAGCCCAGAAGGTGGTGCACTTTCTGATAATCAAATCACACTTTTAGTAGATGAAAATGCTACCAAATCACAGATTACTAATTCTTTAAATCAAAAGTTTAGTGCTGCTTCTGAAAATGATTTAGTAATTTTTTATTATGCTGGACACGGTTTGGAAGGTAGTTTTATTCCTTATGATTACAATGGGACAGAAAGCACTAAACTTTTGCATAAAGACGTTCAAGATATTTTTACGAGTTGCAAAGCAAAAAACAAACTATTTATTGCTGATGCCTGTCATTCGGGAAGTAGCAGTGAAAATTTACGTGGAAATGTAAAAGCAACTATGGACAAATATTACCAAGCTCTTGCAAAAACCTCTGGAGGAACGGCACTTATGATGTCCTCAAAAGCAGAAGAAACTTCACTTGAAAACAAGACCATTCGCCAAGGTGTTTTTAGTTATTATTTGATTCGTGGCTTAAAAGGCGAGGCTGATTTTAATGCTGATAATATCGTTTCGGTAAGAGAACTTTTTGATTATGTCCAAACACAAACTCGTCAATATACAAACTACCGTCAGAATCCAGAATTGTATGGGCTTTTTGACCCAAATATGCCGATTGGAGCTGTTAGGAAATAAATTTAGAAGTTAGATTTTAGAAGTCAGAATTATGATTTTATACGAAAAACTCACGCAGAAATGTTTGAGTTTTTTTGTTGGCTTATTGCTCAATAATCAATATTGTTTCATGATTATCTTCAGGATTCTTTTTGGTAACTTTCACGTAATAAATGCCTGTTCTTTGAGCATTGAAAATAAATCTTTCCTCCCCATTTTCAAACTCAAACTCTTGAAGATTATAGGGTATTCCATCCTCAAAAATTTCTACTTTTATTGCTTCTCCACATCCTTTAGTTCTGAAAAAGTAGGTCGTATCTTTATCAAATATTTTTGTAATTTTATTTCCTTCTTTACTAATTTGATGTAAGGATATTATTTTGAGTTCTGCCCTTCTGCTCTCTGAAAGTTTGAAATATAGACCAATTACACCAATTTCATTTTCTACATAACTTTTTACTTCTAAATAATAAACTCCTGTCATTGGAGCTTGATAAATAATTTCTTTATCATTTATTTTTGGATAAAACTCTACAATTTTTTCCTCATTTCTAGTTTTGTATAATTTTAATGCTGTTACTCCTTTTTCAAGTTTAAATTTATACGTTGTTCCTTTGCTAAATACACAAATATGCCTAAGTATTCCATTCTTAAATAAACGTGTATTTCTCTCATGTGGAGACTTATAATTTCTAATAAAAACATATTCCTCTTTCTCATTTATTTCATTTTTCAAATCTCGCAAAGCCACAACCACAAGAGAAGATTTATTAACATGCTTTCCTTCTAATTTCAAATTATATTTTCCTGTATTTTTACATTCAAAAATTATCGTCTTAGTGAAATAAGAAGCATCTCCATAAGCAATTTTGTTTACTGTTATAATTTCGGATTGAGAATCAAGCAAAATCATATCAAAATAACGTTTAGAAAAATACTGAAATTTATATTTTTTTCCTTCCTGCAAATTCAGCTTTAAAATAGTTTTTTTGTTGATTTTATAGATATTTTCTATTTCATAATCGCTTTGAATGCTATTTGTAATTAATTCACTTTCTTTCTCCTTTTCTAAAACACTTTTATAGGATTTGCAACTTACTAAAAAAGAACTCATTAGGATAAAAATGAATAAAATTTTGATTTTCATAAGTGTAGATTTTATAGAATTGAATAGACTCAAAAGTATAAAAAAATCTCACTCATTTTATCAAACAAGTGAGATTATAAATAAATACTAATTTAGAAAAAGTTATTTACGCCAAGGAATAAGTAATTTTTCTATTTCTGGTAAAAGATTCAAATCGGCTGTACACATTTCTTCTGCACCTCCATAGAATTTTTGAAAAAACACTTCTACAGTTCTACGATATTGCTCACCTTCGCCTGCCCAAAGTCTATACAAACCTGGTACAACAGCTCTAGGAACATAACCCATATCTTTCAAAATAGTCTGTGTAACTGTGTGCATACCTGCACACCAGCCATACGCCATCTCAACACCTGAATCTTCAAATAATTTGTCGGCTACATTCAAGATTTCAGTTCCCAAGCCAGCAGCTTGATAATCTTCATGAGTAGCAATAACTAATAATTCACCTCTACGCAACATTTTCCACATCGTAATTATTAAAGCTGAGGCGATTTTTTTGGTTGCTACTTCTTCAATAACAATAAGAAAGTTATTTCCTTTATTAAAGGTTTCGCCTTGCCCAACAAAAGGAGCAAAACCATCAGGTGTAAACAGCAATTCAAAATCACAGCCTTTTAGAGCTGGAAATCCTGTTTTATAGGCTTCTGATGCACCTTCTAAATCAGCTTCTGTTGCTTCACGAACAACAAATTTGCCATTCAAAATTGTTTTTTCCTCTAGTTTCGCCCAGTCTATTGGCTCACAACCTTGACGTACTTGTACATCTTCAGGCATATCTAACCAAAGACTGTTCATGGATTTATGATTATTCATATCGATTAAAAATTAGAATGATAGTTTTTTTTTATTAAAATAGATTGATAACATATAAAGAACTTATGATACTAGCCAATTTTTTGCTTTATCAACATCATCAAAAAAACGAACTGCAAATCCTCCTGTAGTTTCTTCTTCCATGAGTTGTTCCATAGCTACTTGAGCAAATAAATCAGGTGTTTCTACTATGGCAGCCATTTCCACTCCAAGCTCAATGCACTTAGGAAAGATATTTTGAGCATGCCATTCTTGCAATTCAGGTACAATAATATATTCCATATTCTGATTATTTACTAAAGCCTTTTTAGGTCTGTATCTTTCAAAAAATTCAAGATAGGTGAGCATTTCTTTCTTAAATTTTTCAGCATTTAAATTTTCGCTTCCTGATTTAAAAATGTGTGAAAAGATAGAATTTTCTTCATCGTAATCAAAAACTGAATAATCACTTTCATAGATAATCATATATTCGTTGGGGTTTAAGTTAAAAGTTTCATGTTAGTAAATATAAAAAAACTATTTCTATATCTAAGCAAAATACAACTATTAAAGCAAATTTTTATTTTTTTTTGTCTATTACAAACAATTTATACGTTTCAAAAACCAACAGCTAAAGAAGAGCCTAAAAATGAATTAGTAGAAACTGAATTTTTATTTTTTATAAAAATGTCATCTTTACTTTTCAGACTACGGTATTCGATTCTCCAAAGTATATTTTCTGCTATTTTATAATCCAGATTAAGAGAATAACTTGAAGTTTGAAAGCCATTTTGAGTTTCTGTGACTACAATAACTTCATTTTCATCGTTATAATGTTCTGCTCGTGCAGCTAAAGATATTTTTTCATTAAAATTATATTTTGCTATCAAAATAGGCGAATACCACATATTGTATTCCGAACTTTCTTTCTGTTTTTGCTCTGCGCCAATATCAAATCCTGCAATAATTTCAAATTTGTTTGAAAAATCAACTTTCATAAAAAAATCATGGAAATAACGCATCTTTTTTTCTGCTGTTGGATAGTCATTGCCTATAAAAGAACTACTATTAAAAGTGATTTTTTTGGTTGGTCTAAAAGCAATTTGATGTCCAAAAGCAAGTGTTTGATTTCCTTCTATTCGCTGAATGCGCTGCCAACCATTGAGTAAAAGTCCTGATAGAAACCATTTTTCATTATCTGAAGTATAAGAAATTTTGATTCCACTCTCATAATAAGGCGAATTTTCAGCTAACAGACTACGTGTCATTGTTGGACAATCTTTTCCAATCGCACTCTCAAAACCAATATGTGAACTAAAAATACCTGCATCAATCCATATACTCTTTGTTTTTGAAATTTTCACTCCTGCATAAGCTTCATAAATATTTCTCAAAACACCTTCTTCTGCTGCTAGATTTATGTTTGAGTACGTTCCTGTCATAAGTGCAAGTCTTGCACGCACTTTCTCAGTTTCATAATCAGCTTGGATCAAACCTAGATTCAAAGCCAATTCATTATGACGATGATATGCATAAAAAAATTCTGGACGAACATGATTGTCAGGTTCATTGAAATCATAAATATAATAGGTTTCTAAATACGCACTAAATTTGACTTTTGATAGTTGTTTATCCAAATTTTCTACCTTTGTAGTGTCATTTTGAGCCAAAACAGTAAATGAAAATGAGAGGAATAGAAAAAATAAAATAAATTGTCGCATCTTTTTTTGATTTTTGGGGTTGTATAGGAGAAATTACGTATGATAGACTTTCCAGTCTGTTTGAAAATAAAAAATCATTTTGTTCAGACTAGTAAGTCTGAAACACATAATATAGATTACAAAGTAAAGATTCTAAGTCTGATTAGTACCAAATTTTATAAAAAAAATCAATGCAAAACAATTATTATTTTATTCGAAGTCTTTCCAACGAACTTTCCAAACAGATTATAGGATTTGAAATTGCGACTATTTTTTCGCAAAATAAAGATGAATTATTGATAGGACTTATTGATAATAATAATCCAGAAACTGAATTTTGGATTCGTGCTACCTTTACACCTGAACTCACAACACTTTCTTTTCCTCAATCTTTTGCACGAGCAAAACGAAATAGCATTGATCTTTTTGATTCTATTATTGGAAAGAAAATAACGAGTATTCGCCAGTTTAATAATGAACGAGCTTTTGGAATAGAATTGGAAGAAAATTTTACTTTGCTATTCAAATTATTTGGCAACCGCTCAAATATTATTTTATTTTCTCAAGATCAGAATAATGAACAAGAAATTGAAGCTATTTTTCAACATAAGCTACAAGCCGATTGGGAGATAATTTATGACGATTTGGATAGAAGTATAGAACAGGAAAAAGAAGATTTTATAGAAAATGGAATCAAGAAAACCTTTCCTACTTTTGGAAAAGATGTATTAAAATATCTCAACAATAAAGTAGAAAATACAGAAGACAGAGAAAAATATTGGCAAGAAACCGAAAAATTGATTACTTATTTTGATGAGATTGAAAATTTAGATTTTTATATTTTCTTAAAGACAAATGAAGTAAAGTTATCTATTCTCAATCCAAAAGAATTTATTAAAGATGCTGAAATTCTACACAAAACAGACAATGCCATTGAAGCCTGTAATTTGTTTTATATGGAATTTTCAAGGCGTTATTATTTAGGCAAAGAAAAAAATGCAGCTTCAAAAGCCATAGAAAAACGTCATCGTCAAACTCAAAACTACATAGACAAGACACTCAAAAAGATAGAAAAAGTAGAAAATACAATGCGTTACGAAGAATTTGGACATATTCTGATGGCAAATCTTCACGCTGTAGAACCTCGCTCAAAATCAGTAGAACTTTTTGATTTTTATACCAATGAGCAAATCACAATTCCATTAAAAGACCATTTATCAGCACAAAAAAACGCTGAACTTTTTTATAGAAAAGGAAAAAATCAAAAATTAGAAATTGATAATTTGTATCAAAACTTAGATAAAAAAGAAGAGCAATTACGTCTTTTTGAAAGTCAGTTGGAGGAAATAAATAATTTTGAATCACTCAAGGAAATGCGAAAATTTTTGAAGGAAAATAAAATTAAGGTTACCAATTTACAAGAAAACGAACCTGATGAGCTTCCTTTTAAAGTCTTTGAATATCAAGATTTTCAGATTTTGGTAGGAAAAAATTCTAAAAACAACGACTTACTCACTCAAAAATTTGCCTACAAAGAAGATTTATGGCTTCATGCTCGTGGCGTTGCAGGTTCGCACGTCGTGATAAAATACCGAGCAGGAAAACCATTTCCAAAATCGGTCATTGAAAAAGCAGCCAGTTTAGCAGCCTATTATTCCAAACGAAAAACGGATTCACTTTGTCCTGTCATCGTAACACCTAAAAAATATGTCAGAAAACCAAAAGGAGCAGCACTTGGCGCAGTTGTAGTGGAAAGAGAAGATGTTGTAATGGTTGAGCCGAAGGGGTTTGAGTAGTAGTTTTTTTGGTTTATGTGTCATTCTTCAATAAAATTTAAGCACAGTTTAAAAACAGTATTACATTGGTTAAAAATATAGCTTTATTATTCTTTTTTTCTATTTCATTTTTAACACTAGCACAAGAACCTGTATCTATACATCTTTCAGAAAAAAGTGGACTGCAGTATAAAGAGTTCTATGATATCTTTGAGGATAATGACGGTTTTATTTGGCTATGTGCAAATAAAGGCTTACTTAGATATGATGGTAGAGAATTTAAACGGTACAATCACCCAAAACAACGTGGATTATCCGTATTTGGGGTAAAGCAAGATAGTTTAGGGCGCATTTGGTGTCAAAATATTTCAGGACAATTCTTTTATGTGCAAGATGATAAACTGCACTTATTTATAGACTTAAAAGAATACTTAAGAGGAGAATTACCCAGTTTTAGCGTTAATAATAACTCTTTATTGCTTTTTTGTGGATCTAAAATTTATAAAATAAATCTAAATACAAAACTTATAGAGTTTCCTTGGATTAATAATGGTGGCATCAGTACTCCTTTAGAAACAAATGAGGGTATATTTTTTACCAATAAAGACTCTTTAGTGTGTATCTCTCCAAAAGGTAATTTAAAAAAAATCCTATCTACTAATCTGCCTAGAAAAAGTAAAAATGGAGAAACAATCACTTTCGGAAAATCTAGAATTTTTAAAGCCACTTCATCACTCTTTTTATTAGAATCTAGGTTTGGTTTAAATACTTTTTTTCGATTTAATATTTCGAAGAAAAATCTCACTAAGATGAAAGGAGTTGATTATCTAGAAGATAAAATAATACATACTAGTTTTAATAATAATAATGAAATTTGGTTTGGTACAAACTACGGCGTTTGGATTTATGAGATAAAAAAAGATCAATTTCAATTTAAAAAGCAATTTCTCAAGGATAAAGAAATCTCTAAAATAGTAAAAGACCAAGAAGGTAATTATTTCTTTACAACGTTGCACAATGGAGTTTATGTAATTCCCAATATGCATATAACAGACTGTCAAATTTCAGAAAAAAACAAAAATATAAATAGTTTAGATATCATAAATGATAGCACTTTGGTTTTTGGAACAAATACTGGTACTGTAGGGATTTATAATACAACAACAAATAAAAAAACATATATAGAGACAAATACAAAAGGTAAAATATGTACACTTAAATATCATAAGAAAAACAATGTCATTTTTATAAGCAAATCTTATGATGCCTTTCAATTAGATTATACTAGTTTTAAACTAAAGAAAATTAATAAGACTGTTGGTTTTCTTAATGCAAAAAGTTTAACAATATTAAAAAATGATAATTTACTTTTAACAGATTATCATAATGTAAAAGTATTTAAAGAAGGTAATCTTAATAATGATACTCTTATTTATAATAAAAGAACTTATGCCTCACATTATAATAAAGATAAAAATGAAGTTTATATAGCATTCGTAGATAATTTAGTAAAATATGATAGTGCTTGGAATCCTACAGTTATTCAACACAAAAACAAAGCTCTTTTAGGTAAATCAATAACACAAATGTCTAATGGAATAGTGTGGTTTGCAAGTTTAAAAAATGGCATCTATGGAATTAAAAATGATTCTGTAGTATATCATTATACTACCAAAAATGGATTAATGTCTAATAATATAGAACAAATTGAGGCAGATAAAAATATATTATGGATAGCTTTAGATAATAGTGTACAAATATTTGATTTTGCAAGTCAAAAATTTAAGACATTAACTAAAAGAGATGGTATTATATCGTATGATATTTCTGGTATAGAAATACTAAAAAACAAAGTATACCTTTCCTCAGATGAAGGATTATTGTCTGTAGATAAACACCAACCACTAAAAAAACAAAACAATGAAATATATTTTAATACTTTTGAAATAAATGATAGAGACACAATAGTTACCTCAATCTATAAGTTAGATCATTATCAAAATACTATTAAAATTGGTTTTAATGTGAATGGCTTCTCCTTTAATCATAAAGGAAGATATAAATACAGATTAAAAGGAATAAATGATAATTGGGTAAGTACTGACATGGGAATTAATTCTGTGAAATATAATAGTTTGCCAGCAGGTAATTATACATTTCAAGTACAACCTGTTTTAGAAAATCAAACCGAGAGTGGAGCTATAAAAGAACTTTCGTTTGTGATATACAAACCTTTTTGGCAAACATGGTGGTTTAGACTGGGAGGACTTATACTAATTTTTGGAAGCACTGTTTTGTTTTTCAAAAATAAAATTAAAAAGAAGGAAAAAGAACGTATTGCCGAGTTGGAAAAAATATCTTTAGAAAAAGAACTCATGGCTATAAACTTAACTGCATTGCGTTCACAAATGAATCCTCATTTTATTTTCAATGTCTTAAACTCTATTCAAGACTTAATATTACAAAAAAATACAGAGGCTTCTTATGATTATATTGTAACTTTTTCAGAATTAATACGCAATGCTTTAAGCTATTCCAATGAAGATTTTATTCCTATAGAAAAAGAATTAAAATTTTTAAACGTCTATTTAAAATTAGAAAAACTTCGTTTTGGAGATACATTTAATTATACAATTAATTCTCATATACAAGAGGCAATAAAAGTCCCTTCTTTATTGATACAACCTTTTATAGAAAATGCTTTAGTTCATGGCTTAATGCATAAAAAAGGAGAAAAAAAATTGGATATTAGCTTTGAATTTAAGGAAAAGTGTTTAAAATGTATCATTACCGATAATGGAATAGGACGAAAAAAGGTAAATGAAATATACACTCGTCAGAAAAATAAAAACGAATCATTTGCATTATCAGCTATCAAAAAAAGATTAGATATTTTCAAAAAGAAATACAATAACAATCTCGGCTATGTTATTGAAGATTTATATAGTCATGAAAAAGATACAGGTACAAAAGTAATTTTGACATTGCCATTTGACTATGATTTTTAATATTATGATGACTGAGTTATCCGAAGGAATTTGATTGTTTAGAAATGGGGAAAACGGCTTAAATAAATAAAATCACTCAAAAATATCAGTCACATCTATCTCAAAACCTAGTACTACCTTTAATTAAATAATTCCACTTATAGTCAGTAGGAAATTGCTCTGTAATTTCTTTTATTTCTTCGTACAAATACTGAATTGCATTCTTTGGTTTTGGAATTTTATCTTTCATAATTGGTTTGTATTCCTTTTTCTTGAACTATCAGTCTGTAAAATAAGCATTTTCATATTATATATTTTTTGTAGTTTTGGTAAGTTAAGATACAAAAATAGCTGTAGAATTATTTTTGATTTTGTTCAATAATCTATCTACAAAAATTAAATCACAAAAAAATGCACCCACTAATCCAAAAAGCAATAAATCAGTTAAATTCAAATAATTACCGAGGTTATTTTGAAGAAATGGATATGATTATTCCTTCTTCTATGAGTACAAACTACCAAGAACTCAAAGGATTTTTCGTAGCAGGAATAAAAAATGAGGAGTTTAAAGAAGCCCTAAATGTTTTTGCTTTGGAAGTAGATGGAAAGCTGTATGAGGAATGATAAATTATTAATGGTAAATGAATACAAATAACTGACTACCAATAAGTTCAAAAATCATAAAATATAGGTAGTCAGCAGATTACAACCGTAATTTTTAATTCGTAATTCGTAATTATTTCTAAGCCGTTGTTTCTTCCAAATATTCCTCTCCGTTTTTGACAGGAATCAAACTTTGAGTTTCTTCTTCTGTAAAAAGTCTAGATTTTACAATAAAACGATAGCCTAAAGGGATTTCTAATGAAAAACTAGAACCTCGTCCTTCTGTAACATCAATCGTAAGATGGGTATGTTTCCAATAATCAAATTGAGATTGGTTCATAAAAAAATCGCATCCGTGAATCGTTCCTACCCAAACATCATTTGAGCCAACTTTAAACTCTCCTTTTGCAAAGCACATGGGCTATGAACCATCACAACAACCTCCACTTTGATGGAACATTAGCTCTCCATTTTCTTCTCTTAGCTCATCAATAATTTTTTTGGCTGCATCTGTGGCGACTACTCTTTGTGTATTTTGAGGTGTATTTTTCATAATTGTTTTATATTTTAATTTTATGTAATTAAACCCTAAGGGTCTTCATAGTCCCTTAGGGTTTTATATAACTGGTTAATTTTTTATTTTATAATCTTAAAAGAATCCCAATGCTTTCTTGTCATAAGAAATAAGCATATTTTTGTTTTGGCGATAATGACTCAACATCATTTTATGATTTTCTCTACCGAAACCAGATTTTTTGTAACCTCCAAACGGAGCGTGAGCAGGATAATTATGGTAACAGTTTACCCAAACACGACCTGCTTGTATCGCACGAGGAACGTTATATAGTTCGTGAGCATCTCTTGTCCAAACACCTGCACCAAGTCCATAAAGCGTATCATTTGCAATTTCAATCGCTTCTTCAGTATTTTTGAAAGTAGTTACACAAAGAACTGGTCCAAAAATTTCTTCTTGGAAAACTCTCATTTTATTGTGTCCTTTTAATATAGTTGGTTGAATATAATATCCGTCTTTTAGTCCGTCGACATATTTGGCTGCGCCACCTGTCAAGACTTCTGCACCTTCTTCTTTTCCAATTTCTAAGTAGGATAAGATTTTTTCGTATTGGTCTTTCGAAGCCTGTGCGCCCATCATTGTCGAATCATCTAATGGATGTCCCATTTTGATTTTTTCGGTTCTTTCAATGACTCTTTCTATAAATTTATCATAAATATCTTCGTGTACAAGCAATCTGGAAGGACAGGTACAAATTTCACCTTGATTTAAGGCAAACATAACAGCACCTTCCAAACACTTATCAAAAAATTCGTCGTCGGCATCCATTACACTAGGAAAAAATACATTTGGTGATTTACCACCTAATTCCATTGTTACAGGAATAATATTTTCAGACGCATATTGCATAATCAAACGTCCTGTTGTTGTTTCTCCTGTGAAAGAAACTTTTGCTACTCGTGGCGAACTTGCCAACGGTTTTCCTGCCTCTACACCAAAACCAGAAACAATATTCACAACACCTTTAGGAAGTACATCTTTGATAAGATCCATAAAAATCAAAATTCCGACAGGCGTTTGTTCGGCAGGTTTCATCACGACACAACAACCAGCAGCCAAAGCAGGCGCAAGTTTCCAAGTCGCCATTAAAAGAGGGAAATTCCAAGGAATAATCTGACCCACCACACCCAATGGCTCATCAATATTCATTGAAACTGTGTTTTGGTCTAGTTCTGCAACACTTCCCTCTTCGGCACGAATCACACCAGCGAAATAACGAAAATGGTCAATACAAAGTGGTAAATCAGCAGCTTTTGTTTCTCTAATTGCTTTACCATTATCTACCGTTTCGATGGTAGCAAGGTAGTCCAAATTTTTCTCCATAATATCAGCTATTTTGAGCATAATATTACTTCTTTCAGTAGCCGATGTTTTAGACCAAGTTTTGAACGCTTCGTGAGCTGCATCAAGAGCTAAATCTACATCTTCTTTTGTTGAACGAGCTATTTTTGTGATAACTTCTCCACTTACTGGCGAAATATTATCAAAATACTGTCCTTTAACAGGAGAAGTCCATTCTCCATTTATAAAATTATCATAGCGTTCCTTAAACTTTGGAAAAGCTAATTTATCAGTTGCTTTTGTGGTAGTTTCCATAATTAAAAAATGATTATTTGTGTGTTAAAAATTAATTTATAAGCATACAATGCTGAGAAAAATTAGAGTAAAAAATTTCTCTCTTAAAAAGTCTTATTTTCTTTTACAAATTTAAAACATAAATAATCAACTGTCTTTTAATATTCTATCAAAATTTTGTAGTATTCTATCAACCTTTCCAACAAATAAAATTTGTCAAAAATTGATTATCTTGTACTATATTTAAAACACCACTCCAATAAAAGCACACAAACAACTATCTAATTTATCTTATCAATTATGGAAAATTCCTTAAAATCGTCTTTATTTATTCCAAAACAACAGGCTCTTACTTCTTATAATAATCTTCAAACGCTTGTCGAAAATCGTTCAAGTTTTAATCTTCCAAATTTTGAACTCAATCTTTTCGAAACACATCAAAAAAGCGAAAAAGTAAGTCTAATTTTTGATACTTTGACAGTGACTGCTATGATTCGTGGAAAAAAAGTAATGCAATCTTTTGAAAAAATTAATCATTATAAAGAAATAAAAAATACCAAAACAGAATTTGATTATTTACCTGGAGAAAGTGTGATTGTTCCTGCAAATGAGGAGATGATAATTGATTTTCCAGAAGCAGACGAAAAAAATCCTACTCAATGTTTGGCGATTGCGATTGATAATGAAAAAATAAAATCTACTTTGGAAACACTCAATAATCAGTATCCAAAATTAGAAACACCACAAAATAAAAATGGAAATTGGAAACTAGAAAATCCAGATTATCATTTAAAAAACAATGCAGAATTAAAGAATGTCATTGACAGAATTACGCATATTTCACTAGGAAAAAGTGAAGCTAAAAACTTATTGGCTGACCTTGCCTTACAAGAACTTTTAATCCGAATTATGCAAACACAAGCACGCAATTTGATTTTTGAAGAATATAAAAAATACAGTTCTCAAAACCGTTTTGCTTATGTAATAGAATATGTAGAAACGCATTTGGAAGAACAAATAACAGTAGAAAAGCTAAGCAAACTTGCTTGTATGAGCGAATCTAACTTTTATAAAGCCTTCAAACGAGAATTTGGAATTACGCCTGTCGAATATATTTTAAAACAGAGAATCAGCCTTGCAAAAAAATTATTAACCAATATGAAATTGAGTGTAACTGATGTTTGTTACAAAGCTGGTTTTAATAGTTTGAGCTATTTTAGTGTTTTATTTAAAAAATATGCAGACCAATCGCCTAGTGAGTTTCGAAAGTCTATTTTTGGAGATTAATCTATAGAAACAGGGTTAAAACCCTGTTCAATTAAAAAAACTGCTTTGAATTATAAGTTATTCCCTTATTTCAATTCTTTCAAATTCCCAAGCATTGTAGGAATAAGTTCACTAACTGTTGGATGAATATGAACAGCATCACGAATAGTTTTATAAGATTTGTTAGCATACATTATATCAATAATTGCATGAATAGTTTCATCAGATGAAATTCCGAAAAATGTTGCACCCAATATTTTTTCTGTTTTTTTATCTATCAAAATCTTCATCATTCCATCAGTTTCGCCTTTTTCGGTAGCACGAGCAACCCTTTCCATCTTACGAAAAGCCTGTACAATTTTCAGAGATTTATCTTCTTTCATTTTTTCTTTTGCTTGTTCTTCATTTATTCCAACTCTTGAAAGTGGTGGATCGATAAACATAGAATAACATTGAATCCTATCTGATAATTTTTGTTTTTTCTCTCCAAAAAGAAAATCACTTACAATTTCAAAATCATTATAAGCTGTGTGTGTAAATGCTCCTTCACCATTACAATCTCCTAAAGCAAAAATATGTTTTTTGTTGGTTTGAAAATACTGATTGACTTTTACATATCCTCTCTCATCAGTTTTTATTCCTACTTTTTCCAAATTTAGTTTTTTAGTATTTGGCTTTCTGCCCACCGAAATAAGAATATGAGAACCTTCTAAAGTGTGTTTTTTTCCATCTTTTTCAAACGAAATTTTAGTTTTTTCTTGTTCTTTCTCCTTTCTTTCTTGATTTACCTTTATATTTTTTGCATTTGTGTGAATTGTTATTGACTCTTTTTCCAACACTTTTTTTATTTCATCAGCTACATCTTTGTCTTCTTTGTGTAAAAAGCGTTCGTTTTGTTCTAAAATAGTTACTTTGCTTCCAAAACGAGCAAACATTTGACTAAATTCTAAACCAATATAACCTGCGCCAATCACAATTAAATGTTCTGGTGTTTCATCAAGTTCTAAAATACTTGTGTTAGTCAAATAATCTAAATCTTGATATTCTTTTGGAATGATTGTCTTTGCACCTACATTAATAAAAATTTGTTTGCCTTCTATTTTCTGTGTCTTTCCATCTTTTGTTTTTATTTCAATCGTATTCTCATCTAAAAAAACTCCTTTTCCTTCATAAAAATCCAGCTTTTCTAATTTATCAAAAAGACCTTGAATATTACCTATAGAATCTGAAACGATTTTATCTTTTCGTTTCTTTATTTTTTTGAGATTTACTTTTACATCTTTTATTTCTATTCCAAATTCTTCACTATTTTTGGCTACAAAAGCCCTTCTAGCACTAGCTACATACGATTTAGTAGGTGTACAACCATCATTTACACACGTGCCTCCAATTTTATTTTTTTCAATAATCGCTACTTTTTTTCCTTCTTTTTCTAATTTTGCAGCGAGTGGAACGCCTGCTTGTCCTGTACCAATAATGATTGCGTCGTATTTTTTCATGTCTAAAAGTGTAGTTTAAAAAATGTATTTGATTTTGTTTTACCTTTAACTTAACTTTTCAGAATAGCTATTGTTAGGATTTAATTTAAAATGACTCATAAAACACTCAAAATCAAATTAGTATAAAATGTATTCTATCAAAAAATTTAATTTTAAAGAAAGTAATAAAGAATGGAATTCATTTATAAGAACAAATTCAGAAGGTCATTTCTTCTTTGAAACAGATTATTTATTCTATCACAGAGAACGTTTTGATGATTTTTCATTGATGATTTATGACAAAAAGAATACTTTGATTTGTGTTTTGCCAGCTTGTTGTGAAATTACAAAAAAATCTCCTGCCATTGTTGGTGTCCCCACCAACGACAATAATCAAAAAACTCTTTATTCTCATAAAGGCTTAACCTTTGGAGGATTTATTTTTAAAGAGAATTTGAGTTTTTTAGAAAAAAGAAAAATTGTTTTTGCTTGTGTTGAGTTTTTGAAAAAAAATGAATTTACTGATTTAATTATAAAACCTTTGCCTTCTTATTTTTTTATAGATAAAGATGAAAGTATTCACAGAATTTTGAATAATAACTTTAATAGTAATGAGATTGAAAGTAAAATTCTGAGAGTGGAGGCAAACTCTGTAATTACTTTGCCCAAGAGTGAAGTAGATTATCAAGAAATAAACTATCAAAATTACTCCACAAGAAAAAGAAGAAATCTCAAAAAAGCCTATCAATCTAACTTAAGAGTAGAAAAAACAGAATTAGCAACTGATTTTTGGAATATCTTAGAAGACAATTTAAAAACTCGTCATAATCTTCTTCCTGTTCATTCGGTGGATGAAATTCAGTTATTAAAAAATAAATTTCCTAATAACATTCTTTTTTCTTTAGCAAAAAATTCAAAAAATGAGATTGTAGCTTGTAGTGTTTCTTTTGTTTATCAATCTACGATTCATTTACAGTATATGTCGGCTACAAAAAAGGGAAAAGAAATTTGTGCATTAGATTTTTTGATTAATCATCTTATAGAAAACCATGTTATTCATTTTGATAAAATAATTAAAACATCTCTTACTGGAAGTTTTGAATATTTAAGTTTGGGAGTCAGTGAATTGAGAAACAATACTGAAAAAAATTCAATCAACGAAGGACTTTTTAAATGGAAAGAAGAATTTGGCGCAAAAGTTTTTTCTCACTTTGTATATCAAATAAAACTGTAGCTTATGCTTTAGCGTGAATGCAACTGTACCAAATACTTTAGTGTTCAAAAAGACGCATTAAGACATTATAACCACCAAAAAAAAGTAATTGAGCTAGTAATAAGAAATAAGCAAATCTATTTATTTTCTCAAACCTAGAATACTGAAAAAGCATACACAATGGCAGAGCCACCAAAAACCATCCGATATAATTTTGAAGAGGAATAACATTTCCCTGCCAACTCCAAAAATCATGTTTTATAGCAACAGGTTCTATTAAATAATCCAACATTACCATCAAAGCAGCACTAAAAACTGATTTAAAAAATAGTGTTATCTTGGAAGTAAAAATATAAAAAATAAAGTATGTAGAAACAAAATAATTGACAATAAAAGTAATCATTATCCAGTTTACTCCTATCAAAAGAGGCACTTCTAACACTTTAAAGCCAAGTGTTTTGCCATAATTGTATGTTCCAAAAATAGCTTCTGTTTTCACACCAATTACTTCAATAAAAAAACCTATTAAAAAAGTAATACTCACAAAAATCCAAAAAGAAGGTGAGTATTTACGTTGTGCCAAGAAAAGAAGTACAATACTTGTAACCAAATTGAAGGGTGTAGCTAGTTCAAAAAGCTCACGAGTAGGTTCAAACCAAAGTCCTAAAAGTCCTGCAAAATACATAACCAATATTAATCCATTAAAGAAATTGATATTATCTTGAACAAAAAAACGAATTGATTCGAATAAAAAAATGGTTTTAGATTTCATTAAGTAATAAAAATGAGTAGATTTTGATAAATGTAAAATAGACTAACTTTGTTTTTTGTAAATTTGTTAGGATTCTACTGTTATTTTAAACAGTAATGATACAAAAGGAGAAATTATTTTATGAATTATATAAACCTTCAAGATCTTTTTCTTACGCCTATATATCTACTTCTTATTTATGGAGTATTATTTTTTATGCGTACAAGTATTGTAGATAAAGAAATGCGAAATTTTTTTATTATAGGATATAGTGTAAAAGTAGTTGGAGCTATTTTTTTTGGATTGATATTTCAGTTTGTGTACGGATATGGAGATACTTTTTTTTACTTTGAAGGGGCAAGAATAGCAAGAGAAGCATTTTTGAATGATATACTAAGCTATTGGGAAATCATGTTTCAAAATATGGATGAATACAGCACTCCACACACCTATTATTATGCTTATCGTATGCCTTACTATGGAGATAAAGGTTCATTTGCTGTTAATAAAATTGGTTCTATTTTCTCTATTCTTTCTTTTAATACTTATACTGTAAACTGTCTTTTCTTTGCATTAATGAGTTTTACAGGAAGTTGGCAGATGTATAAAGCTTGGGTAGATATTTATCCTATGTTAAAAAAACAACTTGCTTGGGCTATTTTTTTTATTCCCTCTATATTTTTTTGGGCGTCAGGCATTGTAAAAGACTCTGTTACTTTTTCTGCATTGTGTTTTGCTTTTGCAGCCTTTCATTTTGGTGTGATACGCAGAAGAAAAGTTTATATTAACTTGCTTTTATTTGCAGTGTGTTGTTATACAATGTATTTAATTAAACTTTACATTTTGCTTTGTTTTATTCCTACTTGTGGTTGGTGGTTTTATTCTCAATATACCAAACAGATTCAGTCTCAGTTTTTGAGAGTAGTTTTTGCTCCTATTTTATTAGTTGTAGGTACTGGTATTGCCTATTATACTTTTTCTAACCTCATTAGAGGTACAGAATATGACTTAGATAAAGTAGCTCAAGAGGCATACATTACAGCTGATTGGATTCATCAAATGAGTAGTGATGGTAGTGCCTATGATATAGGGCTTGATCAGATGGATGGAACAATTGGTGGCTTATTAAAACTTTATCCAAAAGGAATATTTATTACTCTTTTTCGCCCTTTTATTTGGGAAATAAAGAATTTTAATATGGCTTTGGCTGGACTAGAAAATCTTGTTATTTTATTTCTTACCATTCGTGTATTTAAAAATCAAAAATGGAAAATCATCCTCAAACGTTTGCAAACTCAGCAAATGGTAGTAGTTTGTCTTATATTCACTTTATTCTTTAGTGGAATTATAGGAATTGTAAGTAGCAATTTTGGAACTCTGGTGCGTTATCGTATTCCTATTTTACCTTTTTATATGATTGCATTGATTATTTTGGCATATAAACCTCCTAAACCTAAAAAACTAAGAAAAATTAAAGTCTAATTTCGTATTTTTGAAAATCTCTATCTTTTTATCTAAATTCTATTTTTTATGAAAATCACTTTCAAACTCCTTTTAATTTTATTTTGTTTTGTATCTCTATCTGCTTGCAATACTGATAACAAAAAAGAAAATACAACTGAAGTAAACTCTATATCAGAAACTGATACTGATAATAAAGAAGAAAAATATGGTGCAGAAATAACACTAGAAAATGCTATTGCTGTAAGTGAAATCCCTGCTCTATTAGCCAAACAAGATTCTGCTGAACTAAAAGTCATTGGAAAAATAGGCGAATGTTGCCAGAAAAAAGGCTGTTGGATGAAAGTTCCTATTTCAGATAATCAAGAAATGTTTGTCCGTTTTAAAGATTATGGCTTTTTTGTTCCTATGGATTCAGAAGGAAAAGAAATTGTGATGGAAGGTAAAGTAAAAAAAGAAGTTATTTCTGTTGCTCAACTTCGTCATTATGCAGAAGATGCTGGAAAAACAAAAGAAGAAATTGAAAAAATTACAGAAGATGAAGTTAAAATTTCTTTTATGGCAACAGGAGTAATTATTAAAGGCTAAAACAGAGAAAGTGTCTAAAAAGACAATATTAATTTAAAATGCAAAATGATACATATTAGTAGCATGACAAAGAAATTCAATCAAACTCCTCTACAAATAACAAAGAGTAGATTTAAAGAAATTTTTAGTTTACCTTTAAGTTTTTATCAAAACTAATCTTTCTTTGTGGTTCGTAATGATGACTTAGATAGATTTGGCACTTCACTTGAATAACGATTCTCTAGAAGGGAGATTACTGAAATGATGCAAAAAGCAGGATTAAGTGAGATTGTTATATCTCCAAATGAACCTTATTATCATGCTATCGGAAAAAAATTAAATTAGTATTTTCAAAAATTCTTTTAATTACTTATACATTGACAAAATTATTTGATTCAGAACAGGATGCTAGACAAAAAATTGCATTAGGAACCTCAATTTTGCTGACAGTTTCTGATGCAAATAATGAAGACGAGAAAATCTGTCTTTCTCATACCAAAGACGGATTTTTTGCTGTACAAAATAACTGTTCTCATGCAGGAGCAGACCTACACAAAGGTTTTATAAACGAGCAAAATGAGATAGTTTGTCCTCTTCACAGTTATTGTTTTAATCTTAAAACAGGAAATTCTACTCGTGGAAATGCTCCTTCCTTAAAAACATACAGATTAGAATGGAAAAATGATGAGGTTACAAATCAAAAAGTTTTATTTATTGATGTATAATTTTTTGCTTCATAATGAACAAAAAAAACCTGTCTATACCAAATATAGCAGGTTTCTTTTGAGTAAGCAAATATATTAACTATTTTTACTTTTAGTATTTTTAGAAAATCAATTTCATTTATTTTTAATACCTTTTCTATTTATCTTCTTCTTTTACTTTATATAGTGTCATTATAAGATAATCATCTGTAAATGTAGTAGGTTGATAGTCATTATCTTCCATATTTAAACATAAAGAAATTTTTTCACTATTGTCAATTCTGAAAACACCTTTCATTACAGAGTTTCCTCTGTAGATAGTTATTTGATTAGGAGTTGTACTTGCGTTTATCTTATAAGACATTTCTCCTACTTGCTTATCATTCGTATTTGCACTTGAATTTGAAAAAACATCAGAACGAACTATTAGAGAGTTATCTTCATTAAAAGTAAAATAATTAGTTTCTCCATTCAGTTCTGTTTCCCATGCACCTACTAATGCTTTTTCGGCATTGTCTAGAGAGTTGGTAGTTTGTCCATAACTAGAAAAAGTTAAAAATGTAAGAAGAGCAAAGATGCCAAATGAAGCCAGCATCACAACGAGCATACGTTTTGTACGTTCCATAATAAATTTGAAATTAGATTAAAAAATAGTAGTTTAAAAAATGATAATTTGAAATAAAATCAAATTATTAGATAGCTTAAAAAAATGACTACCTATCTATAATAACGTCTTCTTTGTATATAAGGTTACAATTTTCATAAAAAAAGCTAACTTTAATTAAAAAGTTAGCTTTTTTTATAAGTAAAAACTTTACTCATTTATAATTTCTTTTTTCTCTTTTTGAGTTTCTAGCTTGTAAAAGTTAATTACTGTATATTTATTATCTATTTCCTTAGGTTGTTCAGTAGTATTAAAATTATGACATATAGTAATTTGATTATTATCATTAATTCTAAAAACTCCCTTTATTTCTTTGTTCCTATTATAAAAAGTTAGCTTATATGGACTTTGTGAAGCATCAATTTCGTAATACAGTTGGGTATGCTCTCTACCTGAAGCTGAAGGAACATTTGAAAATACAGAAGTATTAATAACTACTGTTTTATTTTCTTTGAAATTTATATATGCTTTACTTCCTCCATAGAAACCTTCCCAATTACCAATCAATGCACTTCTGAGAACTTCAGCTGGAGATTTTACTTTATTATTTTCTACTTCCTCATCATAGATTATAGTAGAAGATTCAGTTGGATGTTCAGCATCCCATTTATCCCAACCTAATGCTGTTTGTTCAGCCAATTCTTTTTCTTCTTTTGTAGCTTCATTATCTTCTGTTGTTTCTACATTCCAGTCCAATATTTCAGTGACTGTTTCGTTAGACTCAATAGCATTTTGTGCATTAACAGAATTTATTTGAAACAAAAAAAAGATAACAGGAACAATCAATAAAATAAAATCATTTATTGATTTAGAGTGTCTTGTATTTTTATTATTATATTTCATAAGAGTATTTGATTTTAGTGAATTATATAGTTTAAAAAATGAAAGCTAAACTGTAATAATAATTAAGATATTTAGCTTCTATATAACAAACGGTAAAACGGTAATATAGGTTTCATTTCACAAAAAAAATATCTTTAAATTATACAATTATTTATTTTATTTTTAACTTAATTACTTAATATTATTCAAAAAAATTGTATCTCTTTAATTCTGCTTTTATCCTTCTGTTATTTGTAGTATTTTGGTTTATTGGTTATATTACATCATATTTCTTATCTTGATATTAAATAACAGCACTATGTTTGCATCAAAATAATGAATACCAGTCCATTAAAATTAGAGTCAAACTAAACTATAATTCCTTTTGAATACACCTAATATACTCAAAAAAATAGGGAACTTTACTAACCCCAAAACATGTCCGAGTTGTCAGCATACTAACTATGTGTGGGATGAGGAGGTGCGTTATATGTATTGTTATAATTGTGGAGTGGCTTCAGATTTAGCTTTCAACCGTGTTCTTAATGAAAGTCTAAAAACAGAAAACTTTCCTTATTATAGCTTTCTTAGAGTAGGTCAGGTTCTTAATTTAGAAGAAAAAGAATTTATAATTACAGCACGTCTGCGTTACCGTTCTTCCCATAAAGAATATTATACCAGTGATGAAGGTTCAGGATATAGTAATGAAACTTGGTACTCAGACACTTATATATTACAAAACACGCAAGAAGGAAAAAATGAGCGTTTTTACTTGAATGAAGATAAGGAAGGATATTCATTAGGAATGCCTATTACTGTTGATAAAACAGATGCAGACCCTACTAATTTAGAGCTTTTTACTAACTTTTATGAAGGAAGAGCTGATTATAGAGTTACTGAATATGGTTCTTTATTTTTAGAGTTTTTTGAAGGAGAAACCGAAAAAGAAGATCCTTATGCAGTCGGAACTCAAACTCATTTTGCTACTTATCAAGAAGGAATATGGAGCTATACTGTCGAACAAGGTGATGGTTGGAAAGAATTTTCAGCAGAAAAGAAAATTTCTAAAGAAGAATTATATCAAGCATTAAAAGGAAACCCATATATTGACACCTATCAAGAGAGAGACAAAGGCTTTTCTACCATCCGTAAAGTAACAAGTGCAGCAGCTCTAGTAGCTTTTTTAGTTTTCTTGGTTTCTCTTTTTTCTGATGGAACACCTATTTCTTCGACAAAAGTTGATACAAAAGATATAGACAAAAAAGAAGGTTATTTGTCTAAACCTATCAAAATTGATAATACAAACACAAACTACAATATTGAGTGGAGTGTCCAATTTAAAAGTTATCAGAATCAAGGGATGTATGTAGTTGTAGAGCTTTTAGATAAAGAAAAAAATGTAATTAATGCAGTAGAAAGCGATTTTTGGTATGAATCAGGAACAGACTCTGAAGGAAATTGGACAGAGTCAGAAACATCTTCTTCTAAATATTTCAAATTTGTAGAAGAAGGAGACTATTTTGCTCGCATTTATGCAAAAACAGATTCTACTTATTTTACTGATGCTACTAAATCACAAGCTATCATTAATTTTACTGTAAATGAAGGCGCATTACTTAGTAGATATTTCTTGATGTTAAGTGGTTTTCTTACTATTGTAGCTTTGCTTATTAGTTTTGGTAAAATAGGAAGAAAAACGAAAGAAAAATATATTTATGCAGGAATAAGTGCAGAATAAAAAAATAAATATCTTTTTAAACTTAAATATCTCATTTTCAAAATAAAAGATTATGTCAATACTTACAAAAATTATCGTCTTTGGTGGATTGTTTTTTCTTCTTCTTACCACCTATGCAGCTTCGAAAAGTAGTTTAGGGTTAAGTACAGCTCATGACAAAGACCTTATAAAAGATCTGAATGAAAACTGTCCTGAAAATATGCGTGATAAATGGGGAAACTGCCGTGACAGAACATATCGCAGCACTTATTATGGCGTTTATGTTTTTGGTACAGGGCGATATGGTGGGGGAGCAGGAGGAAAGTAATTATTTACTTAATACTACCCTAAATTTAATCTATTATTTTTTCTCTGAATCTATCAGTTGAATAATTCTGACGTGATACCAAAAATTTCTTTTAGTTGCATATTTTATTTTCCTAAATGGTTTTATAAACCTAGTTCAATAACAACTGCCCTTACGTTGTTTTTAAGTTTGCTTTTTTATGCACTCTCTTCAACATTTGGTTTTGCTTTAGACCCTAAAAAACAAATTTCGCAGTATATAATTGACCAATGGACAACTAGAAATGGTCTTCCTACCAATACTCTAAATTACGTATACCAATCAAAAGATGGTTTTATTTGGGCAAGTACATATAGTGGTTTAATACGTTTTGATGGAGTAGAATTCAAAATTTTTGATAAAAAAAATCTACCTTATCTTACTAATAGTTCTATCTCATCACTTTATCAAACTCAAGATGATTCACTTTGGATAGGTACACATGGAAGTGGATTAATTGTACAAAAAGACAATAATTTTAATTTTTATACTTCTGAAACTACACAGGGTAACTTTCCAGACTATTCTATTGAATCTATTGTAAAAATAAAAGATGGTTCTCTATGGATAGGTACACGAGGAAATGGCATAATCGTTTATAAAGATGGTGTCTTTACTACTCTTAGCAAAATTCCCGAAATTAATTCTATTTCTGTTAATGAACTTCAATATGGAGAAAGTGGAGCTAACAGTACAATTTGGATAGGAACAGAAGGAAAAGGCTTATTTGCTTATCAAAACGAAATTGTAGAAAAATATAATGTAGAAAATGGTTTACTTTCAAATGATGTAATTACAGGTCTTTTATTAGATAAAACAAATACACTTTGGGTAGGAACAATAAATGGAGTAAACTGTATCCAAAATGGAAAATCCAAAGTTATAAAAGAATTTGAAGGGATTACAATTAATGATATTATAGAAGATGCAGAAGGTAGTATTTGGTTTGCTACAAGTGCTGGTTTATTCAGAAAAAATTCTCTAACCAATCGCTATGAAGTTTTGAATACCGAAAATGGACTTCCTCACAATAATGTAATGCACGTCAGTACAGACAGAGAAGGAAATATTTGGTTGGCAATGTATAGAGCAGGACTTATACGTTTAAAAGATGGAAAGTTTGTAAATTATACAGTTCAACAGGGATTAGCTTCTGTTTCAGTTAGTTCAATACAAGAAGTAGAAAAAGATACCTACTGGATTGGTTCGGATGCAGGGATTATGAATACTATAAATAATCAAAATATAGGAACATATACTTTCAAAACACCTCTTTCTATTGACCGTTTACGTGCCATTTTTAAAGATAGAGAAGGCAATATTTGGGTAGGCTCTTATGCAGGAGTGCTACGAATTTCTTCTGATGGAAGTGAAAAACTTTTTACTACTGCAGATGGTCTTAGTGATAATCAAGTTAGAGTAATTACTCAGACTATAAATGGAAGTATATGGATAGGAACTCGTGGTGGTGGACTAGATGAATACTCTGCCTCTGAACAAAAATGGATTCCCTTTACAAAAGATGACGGATTAACTTCTAATTTTGTGATGGGTATAGAACCAACTCAAGATGGAAAACTAATCGTTTCTACCAATGATGCTGGTGTAAATATCATAAATCTCAAAACAAGGAAAGTCAGTAAAATTTATACACAAACAGAAGGATTACCTTCTAATCTAGCCTTTTCAGCTCGTTATGATTCTAGGAAAATTCTTTGGATTTGTGCAAATTCTGGACTAGTTGCTATTTCACCTAATAATATAAATAAGATAAACATTTTTAGTCCATCTACAGGTTTTCCTGTTGATGCCGTTTTTGATATTCGTGAAGATAGCAATAATGATTTATGGCTTGCGTCTTCCTCTGGAGTGATTAAGATAGATAGAAATTCAGTTACAGATTATTTTCAAGGAAAAAGAACCGACCTGAAAACAGAAATTTTTGATAGAAGTGATGGAATGAAAGAAGAGGAATGTACAGGAGCTGTACACTTTCTAAAAGATAGTCAAGGAAGAATGTGGTTTCCTACTATTGGAGGTCTCTCTATGATTAATCCTACCAAAATATCTGAAAATTTACTTCCTCCTCCTGTTTATATTCTAAACATGGCAATAGATAGTATTAATCATTCATTCCCTTCTCTAAAAAATGAAAAAATAACTGTAGAAGCAGGAGCAAAACGGGTTATCTTTCATTTTACAGGACTTAGTCTTGTTTCTCCTTCAGATATGCACTTCAAATATCGTTTGAAAGGATTTGATGAAGACTGGATAGAAGTTATCAACGAAAGAGATGCACTCTATACAGGATTGCTACCAAAAGAATACACTTTTGAAGTAATGGCGGCTAACAATGATGGTATTTGGAGTAAAGAAGTAGCTACTGTAAATTTTAAGGTAAAGCCCTTTTTCTATCAAACAGCCTATTTTTGGGTAGGTTTAGTTCTGGTATTTTTAATTCTAGTATTTTTAGCTTATCGCTATCAGATAGGAAGAATTAAAAGACAGAACTTAAAATTAGAGGAAACAGTTCAACAGCGTACAGCAGAGATTAATCAACAAAAAGAAGAAATTGAATCACAAAGAGATAGAATTGAAGAGCAACGTCAAGCTATTACAGAATCCTATCAGCAAATCCACAAAGTAGGAGAAATTGGACAAAAAATTACTGCAAAACTTCAAACTGATACACTTGTACAAACCATTTATCAAAATATTTTGGCTCTCATGCCAGCAGAAGGTTTTGGAATAGGTATTTATAAGAAAAAGGAAAATAAGATTGAGTTTAAAAATTATATTGAACACGGAGAGTTACTTGCTGCTCATAGTGATTCTCTTTCTCAGGTTAATCGTCTTTCAGTGCAAAGTTTTACTAAGAAAAAATCTATTTGGATAAATGACATAGATGAACATTTTGCTCAAAACTCTCAGTTAAAGTACTTGGATATAGGCAAAATGCCTAAATCTGTTATTTATGTTCCTTTAGTTATCAATGAAAAAACAGTAGGTGTTCTTACAGTACAGTCATTTAGAAAAAATGCCTATAAAAAAGAAGATGTTGTAATATTGGAAGCATTAGCAGCCTATATTTCTATTGCACAAAGCAATGCTAAATCGTACGAAATTATTCAAGAAAAAAACAGAAATATTACTGATTCAATTCGTTATGCTCTTACAATTCAACAGGCTGTTTTACCTACTCCAGAAGAAATGAACAGGCTTTTTGATGAATATTTTGTAATTTTCAAGCCTAAAGATATTGTAAGTGGTGATTTTTACTGGACAGTAAATTATAAAGGCAAAACATTTGTAGCTATTGTAGATTGTACAGGACACGGTGTTCCAGGTGGATTCATGTCTATGATAGGAAATGCTCTTTTGAATGAAATTGTTACTATTGAACGTATTTTTTCTCCTGCTAAAATTCTAGAGAAATTACATCAGGATGTTCGTGCTGCCCTTCAACAAGAAAAAGCAAAGAATGATGATGGAATGGATATATCTATTTTTTGTTTAGATAAGACTGAAACAGGAAATAAAATTACTTTTGCAGGAGCAAAGCAATCTATGTTTTATGTAGAAAATCATCAGATAATTAAACTTAAAGGTGATAGAATGTCAATTGGTGGACGAAGAAGTAAAAGACAAGATAGTAATTTTAAAGAACAAACAATCATTCTACAAAATGGCTCAATGGTATATCTAATGAGTGATGGTTTTGCAGATCAGTCTGATTTACAAGGGCAAAAAGTAGGTTCAAATGTAATCATAGAAAAATTAGAAAAAATAGCAGATCTTCCCACAGAAAAACAAAAACAAGAATTAGAAAAGCTTTTAGAGCAGCATCAACGCACAGCACCTCAACGTGATGATATTACGCTTTTAGGAATTCGCCTATAAAATAATTGTTTTAATAAAGACTTTTGTTTTAAACCAATTTTTGCTTTCTCTTCTTCATTCTCTTATTTACATAATTAAAAACTGGGTAAGAGAGTACAGATGATAAAATGATTATTGCACCAATGTAAAAATTAGAATCCATCTTTTCATGTTCATTAAAGAAAATAGCTGCCAAAATTATTCCATAAACAGGTTCTAAATTAATAGTCAGGTTAGTCATAAAAACAGTAAGTCTTCGTAAAAGCTCAATACTTACCGAATAAGTATAAACGGTACAAACTATAGCTAAAATAAAAATCATAACTGCATCAGTAGTAAGATATATTGAATTGACAAAATCAAAAAACCACTCTCCTTCTTTAAAATAAACTGTGTTATTTTTCAAAACCATATCAATTCCTTCTACTCCTGTAAAATAAGCAGAATAAAAAGGAAGAAATAATATAATTCCAATGGCTGCACCACTCATCTCCAAAACAGTAATGGTATTAGGTTCAGCAAGATGAGTAAATTTTCCATTAATGGTAGAAAAAAGAGCTGCCAAAACAGCAGAAATAACACCTAAAATAAGCCCTAACATCATGTTACTTTCTAAATCAGCCCTCATAATTATATACAAACCAAAAATAATAACAAGACCTAAAGCGACTTCATAGAGCTTTATTTTTTTCTTATTGAAAATAGGTTCAATAAAAGCAGTCCAAAGCGACGCTGTAGAAAGTCCAATTAAACAAATAGAAACATTAGCTACTTTGGCTGCTGCAAAGAATGTAATCCAATGTGCTCCCACAATCATTCCTGTAAAAAGAAGCTGAAAAATAAATTTTGTTGAAATCAGCCACTCATTCCGTTTTACAACAAAAGCTAAAACAACGGCTGCAATTATAGTTCTATACAGAACCGTTTCAACAGCAGGAATTGTAAGCCATTTTCCCAAAATAGCTGTAAAACCCCAAATAATTACAATAAAATGAAGTTTGAAATAATCTAATATAGACGCAGAAGGAGTTGTAGTAGCTAATTTATTCATAAAAGAATTAATCAAAAAACAAGAAAAATATAGTGAATTTTGTGATAGTACAAATCTCTAAAATATTTTTTAAAAAAGATAATTTTGACTCAATAAATTACTATTATTACTTGATTTACTCTAATAAATTTTTCTCCATCAGCTTTTTCACTAGAGTTGTATAAAAACCCTTTTCCACAAAAAAAGCCTTTCTAATCAGTTATGATTAAAAAGGCTTAATTCTTTGTCCG
>JAHDBD010000024.1 GCA_020630575.1 Bernardetia sp. | reverse complement strand
TTTGTTAAAAACAAAATAAAATTTTGTCCGAAAGCAAATTTGCGAAAGTCATAATTCCTTGAGTTTCCCTTTAGATTTTAAATAACAAAAAAAAATCCTTCTATGAAATCAGATATCGAAATCTCTCGTCAAAGCAATCTTTTACCTATTTCAGAAATAGCTAAAAATGTAGATATTCCGACAGAAGAATTAATTCCCTACGGAAAACACATTGCCAAGTTACCTTTAGATTTACTTGATTTCAAAAATAACTCTGATAAAAAAGAATCAAACTTAATTTTAGTGACAGCCATTACACCTACAAAAGCAGGAGTAGGAAAAACGACAACTTCAGTCGGCTTGGGACTAGGATTGGCTAAGATTGGAAAAAAAGCTATTGTAGCCCTTCGTGAGCCTTCTCTAGGTCCTTGTTTTGGTATGAAAGGTGGCGCAGCAGGTGGAGGTTATGCACAAGTTTTGCCGATGGAAAATATCAATTTGCACTTTACTGGCGATTTTCATGCAATTACTTCGGCAAATAACATGATTGCAGCCTTATTAGATAATTATCAGTTTCAAAATAGAGGTTCTGAAAGTCAGCTTCGACAAATTCTTTGGAAACGAGTTTTGGATGTCAATGACCGTTCGCTTCGAAATGTAGTTACAGGATTGGGAGGGATTAGTAATGGAGTTCCTGCTGAAACGGGTTTTGACATTACACCTGCTTCCGAAATTATGGCTATTTTGTGTTTGGCAAATGATTTAGACGATTTGAAAACGAGAATAGGAAACATTCTTTTAGGATATAGAAAAGGGCAAGAACCTGTTTTTGTAAAAGATTTGGGTTTTGAAGGTGCAATTACAGTGCTTTTGAAGGATGCCATTCAACCCAATTTGGTTCAGACTACCGAAAACACTGCATCAATTATTCATGGAGGTCCTTTTGCCAATATTGCACACGGTTGTAATTCGGTTTTGGCTACAAAAATGGCTTTACATTTTGCTGATTATGTAGTTACAGAAGCAGGGTTTGGGGCAGATTTGGGAGCAGAAAAATTTATGAATATTAAGTGTCGTAAATCTAGATTATCTCCCAAGGTTACAGTTATTGTAGCTACTTCTCAGGCTTTAAAACTTCATGGAAATGTTGCAGAATCAGAAATCAAGAAGCCAAATTTGGAAGGAATTAAAGAAGGAACAAAAAACCTAGAAAAACATATCGAAAATATGCAGTCTTTTGGTCAGTCTGTAGTAGTTGCTTTTAATAAATATGATTTTGATACTGATGAAGAAATTGAGTTCCTAAAAGAATTTTGTAATTCTAAAAATGTAAAATTTGCTATCAATAATGGGTTTTTAGAAGGAGGAAAAGGAGCAGAAGAGTTAGCTAAAACGGTGATAGAAGTGTGTCAGAATAATCCATCAAAACCCTTAGCGTTTACCTATGCAAATGAAGACAATATAGAAACTAAAATCAAAAAAGTGGCTCAAAAAATTTATGGTGCAAATGGCATTTCACTTTCTGATAAAGCTCAAAAAATGATTTCTAAAATAAATAATCTAGGTTTCTCAAACTTTCCTGTTTGTATTGCCAAAACTCAATATTCTTTCTCTGATGATGCACAGAAATTAGGAGTAGCTACAAATTTTACTTTGAATATTGAAGATTTAGTTATCAACAGTGGAGCTGGTTTTATTGTAGCTGTTTCGGGTACAATTATGAGAATGCCAGGGTTACCAAAAGAGCCACAAGCATTACAAATAGATATAAAAGATGGATATGTAGAAGGTTTGAGTTAGAAAAATTGTGAAATTTCCACTCACAGACTAGTAAATCAATAACTTAATCAATCAGTCTAATTAATGTAACCTATGAGTAATCATTAAGATGTTATTTTGTAGAATAATAAAGATAAATAAGATTGTTTTATATTTTTTTTTAAAATGAATTTTAAAAAAACACACAGTTGCAGCAACAACTATTTTTTATTTTCGTAGAACAAAGTGCTACAGTAAAATTTTTATAGTTATAAACTTGAAAAAAAATCTAACAATCTAATATTACTATTAACTACTTTATTTTTAACAACTTACAGCCTAATGAAAAAATACATCTTTCTACAACAAAAAGAGAATGTCACGATTGGGGCATTAATGTTACTGATAGTTATGACTTTTGTAATGATGCGTTTGCAATATAACAAAGACAAACAAAGCTCACAATATCCAAATACTACAACAAGCAAGGCTAAATTAACTCCATCTAATCGCACAGAAGTACCTCATTTTTTACCTGCCCTATAATCTAATCATAGAAAAATAAAGAGAACAAATAATACGAATAAAACTTTACTTTAAAACAAAAAATACCGTCCTTTGAACCATCAATTAGCATTTTCTAGTTGATGGTTTTTGTTTTTATTACATTTCGCAAACTAAAAAAAATTCCTTATTGGGTGTTTTGGCGAAGCGAGACCAACAAAATAATGTACAATGAAAATAGCTTATTTATCTACTTTTTATCCATTCCGTGGTGGAATTGCACAGTTCAATGCACTTTTATATCGCAATTTTGAAAAACTGAATATCCCAGTTTCTGCCTATAATTTTACTACACAATATCCTGAGTTTCTTTTTCCAGGTCAGACCCAATATTCTACTTCGAAAGACAATGCTGACCAAATTCCTTCACAAAGAACAATCAGTAGCATAAATCCTATTTCCTATTTACAAACAGCTTCCAAAATGTCAAAAGAAGAGCCTACTCTACTTTTGATGCGCTACTGGTTGCCTTTTTTTGCACCTGCTTTAGCAACAGTTGCCAAAAAACTAAAGAAAAAAGGAACAAAATCTATTGTCATTGTAGATAATATGATTCCTCACGAAAAGCGTTTTTTTGATGAAGTCTTTACAAAGTATTTTTTAAAAAATACTGATGCCTATATCGTTATGAGTAAGTCTGTTGAAAAAGATCTTTTAGAACGAAAACCAAATGCAAAATATATTTTCCACCCACATCCAATTTATGAACATTTTGGAGAAAAAATAGCTAGAAAAGAAGCTCTACAAAAATTAGAACTCTCAAAAATTGAAGGAATTGAGAACAAGAAAATATTGCTTTACTTTGGATTTGTCAGAAAATATAAAGGATTAGATTTGCTTTTAGAGGCATTTAAAAACCTTGATGACAGCTATTTTCTGATTATTGCAGGAGAATCTTATTTATCAGATAATGAAAATAAAGAACTTCAAAGTATTTTAGATAATCATCCTAAAAAACAAAATATTGATACTCGTCTGCGTTATGTTTCAGATAGTGAAGTAAATTTACTTTTTTCGGCTGCTGATGCCAATGTTTTGCCCTATAGACACGCTACTCAAAGTGGAGTTTCAGCAATTGCCTTTCATTTTGAAGTCCCTTCTGTAGTTACTGATGTGGGTGGACTTCGTGATTTGATAGAGCCTTACAATGCAGGAACAATAGCCGAAAACGCCACTCCAAAAGCTATCCAAAATGCCATAGAAGAACTTTTTGATAAAAAGAAAGATATAGATTATGGTAAAAATCTACGTATTTTTAAGGAAAAATATTCGTGGGAAAATCTAGCGAAAAAGATTTTGGAGCTTTATGAGGAAATACAATAGAAAGAGAGTTTAATCTATTAAAAGTTAATAATCGTTAAGACTGTAAGGAAATATTCTGCCTTCGTACCTATGGGTCAAAATTAGTTAAATAATACTATGGCAGTCCAGAAACAACAAATCTTTTTAGAAAGTATAGAGTCCAATCGTGGCATCATTTACAGAATCTGTAAACTGTATGAAGATGATGTTGTATTTCAGGAAGACCTCTTTCAAGAAATAGTTTTGCAGGCGTGGAAAGCATTCGGACGTTTTCGGGGAGATTCTAAGTTCTCAACATGGTTGTATAGAGTAGCACTGAATACAGCCATTACCTATCTCAAAAAAGACAAACGAAGGGTGGAGAAAAACTCTCTTTCAATTTCTACGATATTACAAATAAAATCAGAAGAGAATGAAGAGGAAAAAGAACAAATAGAAAGTCTTTATAAGGCGATTGCTCAACTCAATAAAATCGAAAAAGCCCTAGTCATTCTTTACCTAGAAGACAAAAGTTATGAAGAGATTAGTGAAATATTGGGAATTAGTGTTTCTAATGTAGGTGCTAAACTTAGCCGAGTTCGTAACATACTTCGTAAACGCCTAAACCCTATACCCTCATGAATTCAGATTTAGATAATTTAAAAAATGGTTGGAGTGCTTTTAAGAAAGTATCTCAAGACAAAGAAATACATACTAAAAATCAAATAGAACAAATGCTTAAAAAAGATTCGAAACAGATTAGTCAGCGTTTCAAGAGGATGTTCCTTATAGAAACTTTAATAGCAGTTACACTTACAGTCTGTTTTATAGTTGTAGCATTTACAAATCAAGGTTTTTTAAGATGGTTATGTAGTGTACTTACACTCATTTATGTAGTAGGTTGTGTTTGGCTTGCTAATCATTTGCAGAAGTTCTCTAGTCAAAATAATATAGAATTTAATTTATACGATTCAGTGCAAGCACAAATTCGAATGGCAAAAGAGTTTATTAGTATCTATACGAAAGTAAATATTATTTTAGCTGCTACTGTTACTCCTATTGTCTTTTTTATAATTATTCCATTAAAAAAGGGAGATGTTCCGTATATGTATTTTCAAGAGTTAATTCAAGATGAAAATCAGGTTAAACTAATATTTCTTAGTGTAATAGCTCTTATTCATGCTGTAGTTGCAGCCTATTTAACAAGAAAAACTGGTCACTGTTATATCAAAAAAACCTATGGAAAATATTTAGAGCAACTCAATACTCTAAAGACTCAGCTTTCAGAATAAGACTTAGTCAAAATTTTATTTCTACGGAAAAGATGCTGTTTTTCTATTGCCCAAAATCAAGAAAACAATAGCTTCAAAGGCATCATTTTCTATTAAAAATCGTTCTCAATCAATTTTACAAATTCAATTTATTTATCAATTAACTCAATCAAAAAAATGAAAAATCAACAATTCAAATTTATTTCTAGCACAATTGGTATTACTTTTCTTGCACTCATTTTTGCACTTTCTAGCTTTACTAATTCTGTTGAAGATGTAAAAAAAGAACCTAATACTTTACTTTGGAAAATATCGGGTAATGGGCTACAAAAGTCATCTTATTTATTTGGAACTATACACATAATTTGCTCAGAAGATTATTTTGTTCCAAAAGGGTTTGATGAAGCACTACAAGAAGCACAACAAATTGCATTAGAGATAGATATGGATGATCCTAATCTAATGACATCTATGCAACAACTTTCTGTAATGCCAAGTGGAATGCACCTTAAAAAATTATTAAGTGAAGAGGAATATAATATAGTCGCTCAATTTTTTATAGATTCTTTAGGTATTCCTAAGCAGCAGTTTGAGATGATGGGAGTAATCAAACCTATGATACTTTCTTCTATGACTGTCCAAAAAGTTATTACTTGTTCTACAACTAAAACGTATGAAACAGAAATAGTAACAAAAGCTACTGAGATGAAAAAAGAAGTGGTGGGAGTAGAAAGTATTAAAGACCAATTTGATGCCTTTGACAAAACCTCTTTCAAAGAGCAGGCAAAAATGCTTTATGATGGTATTGTTAAGTTTAATGAAGGAAAGGAAGTATTTAACAAACTTATGGCTGCTTACAAATCACAAAGTGTAGATGATACATACGCAATGATAAAAGAGGGTTCAGAAGAATACAAAAATTTTGAGCAAGATCTTTTGATTACAAGAAACGAAAATTGGATACCTGTAATGAAGAAAATGGCAGAAGAAAAATCTACATTTTTTGCTGTTGGAGCAGGACACTTAGGAGGCGAAAAAGGTGTCATTCAACTTCTGAAAAATGCTGGTTATACGCTCACTCCTGTTCAATAATTTAGAAGTTAAAGTCTAATAACAAGCAGCTAATTTTTCTAGGAAAGGTTAGCTGTTTTATGTTTATAGCTTTCTTTAAAGTTTCGACAAAACCCATTATTACAGCCTTTATTGGTGTTTTAGCGGAGCGACACCAAACAAATACATGCACAAAACCTATTCTTAAACAATTTCATTGTGAGCAGTCCAAAATCTATTAAGAAGCTAAAAAATTATCTTTTGCTAAAAGAAAGGTTAAATAGTCTAAAATAAATCAGACAAAGACGGGAATAAAGAAGATGTTAGAAGGGCTTTGAGTTATTTAAAAATAAATAAATGCTATATTTGTAATTATGCAATTTAGCCTTTGGTAAATACTATATTCTTCCGAATATTATTTATACTTAAAAAAAAGTAGCTCAAACTAACGATATATTATATATGAAACTAAAACAATTACTATTTGTAAAATTAATCACTGTTATTTTCTTTAGTACAGGATTTTTTCATCCCGTTTTTTCTCAAACTAGTGAAGAAAGATTAGTTTATTTTAAAGATAAAAATGGAACATCTTTTTCAATTAGCCGTCCTTTAGAATTTCTTACACAAAAAGCAATTGATAGACGAAATAAACAAGGAATTTCTATTACTGAGCAAGATTTACCTGTTAATATTGATTATATCAATCAGATAAAAGATTTGGGTGCAACTGTAAGTCATGGCATAAAATGGTTTAATGCAGCTATCGTAACAGCAGATGAATCTACTTTTGCAGAAATTCAAAATCTTTCTTTTGTAGAGAAAATAAATAAAATAGCTATTCACAACGAGCCAAACCAAAGAGGTAGAATTTCGGCAACTTGTGAGGTAGAATCTTTAAATGAAGAAGAAGAAATTTGTCAAGAACTTGACATAAATAAAATAGCAGAAATAAACAACACAGAAGAAAATTTTGATTACGGTAATTCTTTAGCTCAAATTCAGATGTTAGGTGTAGATAAGATGCACGAACAAGGATATTTAGGACAAGGAATTCATATCGCTGTTTTGGATGGGGGGTTTATTAATGCAAATACACTTTCTGCTTTCTCTCATGCTGATATTGCTTTTGTGTATGATGTAGTTGGAAATGGAAGAAATGTATATCAAGTTTCTGATCATGGAACAAAAGTTCTTTCTTTAATGCTTTCAAAACAAGAAGGACAAATTATAGGTGCTGCCCCAGAAGCCACTTATTACTTATTCAGAACAGAAGATTTAAGCCGAGAATTGCCTATTGAAGAAGCATTTTGGGCAGTAGGAGCAGAAAAAGCGGATAGTTTGGGAGTAGATATCATTCAATCTTCTTTAGGATATTATGATTTTGATGATGCAGGGTATAATTATAGTCAGGAAGATTTAGATGGAAAAACAGCTCTTATTTCTAAAGCTGCCGAAATAGCTACTCAAAAAGGAATTGTAGTCATTACAAGTGCTGGAAATGCAGGAAGTAGTGCTTGGCAAAAAACATCTTTTCCTGCTGATGCACCTTCTGTTTTAGCCATTGGTTCAGTAGATAGAAATCAACAAAGAGCTAATAGCTCTTCCTTTGGATATACGGTAGATGGAAGAGTAAAACCTGATATAATGGCAATGGGACAAGGAGTTGTACTTTGGGATACAAGAGACCAACTGAGTTCTGGTAATGGAACTTCGTATGCAGCACCATTAATAAGTGGTTTAGTAGCAGGTTTTATGCAGAAAAATCCTAATCTCACTCAAAAACAAATTATGTTTGCTATGCGCCGAGCTGGAGACAGTTACTTTAATCCAACTGAAGAATATGGTTATGGTATTCCTAACTTTCAAAGGTTAAATCAAATTGAAATTATTCTAGGACAAGAAAATGAAGATTTAACGAGTAAAGAATCTCAAATTCGTGTTTTTCCTAACCCAGTAGCAAATAGTTTGAATATAGAAGTAGATGAAACATTATTTATCTCTAACCAAACATTAAATCTTCAAATATATAATCTACAAGGAAAATTAATTTTGACTGATGTCTTAACTACAAGTAAAAAAGAAATTGGCTTTCCTCTTGTGCCTAAAGGGATGTATATCATAAAAGTAGAAGGACAAAATTACCAAGGAACAATCAAAATTTTGAAAGACTAATTCGAAAAGATTATCATTAGTTTTACAAACTCTAACACCTAAAAAAACCTATACCATTTCTAGTATAGGTTTTTTGTATGTTAATCTTTTTGTTGTTGGTATTCTTACCAACGAGATAACACAAAATAAATTTATGCTTCGGCAGTTTCTGATTTAGCAACTACTGAAACGAAAGAACGTTTTTTGTATCCTTTGTGAAACGTTACTTCGCCATCAATAAGAGAAAAAATAGTATGGTCTTTACCAATTCCTACATTTTCACCTACGTGAAATTTTGTTCCACGTTGACGTACGATGATGCTACCTGGTTTGGCTACTTGCCCTCCCCAAATTTTTACACCTAGACGTTTACTTTCCGAATCTCGTCCATTTCGTGAACTACCGACACCTTTCTTGTGAGCCATATCTGTATTGTTTTAAAGTTTGGATTTTATTTTTTCTTTTATACGCTTATTCTAAAAAACGAACTAGATAAAATAAAAAAATTGTAAATAAATAAATTAAAACTAAATTAGAATGTCTTTAATCAAGACTTTAGTGAATTGCTGACGGTGTCCGTTTTTTGTTTTATAGCCTTTACGACGTTTTTTCTTAAAAACGATTACTTTGTCGCCTTTTACTTGAGCAAGAACTTCTCCACTCACTGAAGCCCCAGATAATTGAGGCTCGCCAATACTAACAGTGCCGTTATCTTCTACCAAAAGAACTTTGTCAAAAGTTACTTCGTCGCCTTCATTTCCTTGAAGACGGTGTGTATAGATAAAACGATCTTTTTCAACCTTGAACTGTTGTCCGGCTATTTCTACGATTGCGTACATGAGATAAACTTTGTTTAAATTACAAATAGAGTGCAAACTTATCACTTTTTATTCAGAACTCCAAAGATAAGAAGATGTTTTTTGACTTAAAACCCAATTTATTTTCAGTAAAAATCTGTTTCATTTATTGTATAATCTATTTATAAAAAAAGAAAACATTTTTAATTAAAAATTTGTTTTACTGCTCTATCACCTACCATGATTTATTTTTATTGTCTAATTAGTTATTATTTTTTAGCTACAAAAACCATTCAAACTTGTTTTTGTGCCTTTTTTTTGGTTAAATTGTGAACTTATTCACAGAACTGTAAAAACAACTTATTTCATCTTATATTAGTAAAGGCATTTTATTATAATACACCTTCTAATAAGTAAGAATATTTTAGAACACAACTTTCAGAACAAACCCTATATTACGTATGTCACAGAACGGAAAGACAATTACACTTAACTACGAAGGAAAAGAATATGAACTCCCTCTTGTGGAAGGAACAGAAGGAGAAGTAGGTATAGATATCGGAACATTAAGAGCTACAACAGGACTTGTTACACTTGACCCTGGTTATAAAAATACAGGTTCAACAACGAGCGCAATTACATTTTTAGATGGCGAAAAAGGAATTTTGCGTTATCGTGGTTATAATATAGAAGAACTAGCAGAGAAAGCAAGTTTTTTGGAAGTAGCTTATCTTATTATCTTTGGAGAGCTTCCAGACCAAGCTTCGCTTACAAAATTCCAAAATGATGTTACTAATCATACGCTTATCCATGAAGATATGCGTAAAATATTTGATGGCTTCCCAACTACTTCGCACCCGATGGTTGTGTTGTCTTCACTTATCTCGGTTTTGAGTACATTCTATCCTGAGTCGATGAAATCTAATCGTTCTCCAGAAGAAGTATATATGTCTATCGTTCGTTTGATTGCTAAAGTTCCAACTATTGCAGCTTGGTCTTACAAAAACGAAATGGGACACCCTGTTAATTATCCAGACAATAGCTTGAATTATGGCGCACGTTTCTTGAAAATGATGTTTGCTTTGCCTACACAAGAATATGAAATTGACCCTGTAATGGTAAGTGCATTGAATAAGATTTTGATTCTTCATGCAGACCATGAGCAAAACTGTTCTACATCAACAATTCGTATTGTAGGTTCTTCATTAGCTAATATTTATGCTTCTGTTGCTTCTGCAACAAATGCTTTGAGTGGTCCTCTTCATGGTGGAGCAAATCAAGAAGTTATCGAAATGTTAGAAGCTATCCATAGCAGTGGAGCAACGATTGAAGAGTTTATGACCAAAGTAAAAAATCGTGAAATGCGTTTGATGGGATTCGGACACCGTGTATATAAAAACTTTGATCCACGAGCTAAAATCTTGAAAAAAGCATGTGATGATATTTTATCTAAAATGGGTATTGAAGATCCATTGTTAGATATTGCTAAACAATTAGAAAAAATTGCATTAGAAGATGAGTTCTTTATTGAAAGAAAATTATATCCTAATGTAGATTTTTATTCTGGAATTATTTATCGTGCCATGAACTTACCAACAGATATGTTTACGGTAATGTTTGCTATGGGACGTTTACCAGGTTGGATTGCTCAATGGAAAGAAATGTTAGAAATGAAACATCCTATTGGTCGTCCTCGTCAGATTTATATTGGCGAAAACGAAAGAGCTTTTGTTCCTATGTCTGACCGTAAAAAAGTAGATCACGCTGACATTATTCAAGAAGATTTCGTTTAAGAAGCTAATTTTTTAGAATAAGATAAAGAAAGATAAAGCCTAAGTAAGATTGAAATATTCAATTTTACTTAGGCTTTTTTTAGTGTTCTTAAAACAAAATTTTAAGAATAGAGGATATGAATAGAAAAAGTTGAACCTTCATTTACTTTGCTTTCCAAATTTATCTTCCAATTATGCGCTTTTACTACTTGCTTAATATAACTGAGTCCTAATCCAAACCCTTTTGTCGTATGAATATCGTTACTTTGGATTCTAAAAAACTTATCAAAAACACGTTTTTGGAATTTTTTATCAATTCCTACTCCGTTATCTTTTATGGAAAGAATGAGTTTGTTTTTTGATAGTTTTAAAATAGAAATATTTATAAAAGGTTGTTTTTGATTGTATTTAAAAGCATTTTCTAAAAGGTTATGTATCATGTTCTGAAAATGAACTTTATCGGCTTTTATAAAAATTTCATTTTCTATATCTTCAAATTGAATTTTGAATGTTGGATGTTGAAAATCCTGTTTTGCCAAAATTTCTAATTCAAAACTCTGTATTGTTTCTTGAATAGTTTTTTGGAGATTGATTTTTTCTAAAGATAGAGGAACATAACTACTTCGCTCTAACATCAAAAGTTCGACTAGTTTTTCTACTTGAGAATTCAATCTTTCCGTTTGTTCTTTTACAATAATGGCATATTGATTTTTTCTTTCTTGGTTTTGTTTTTTTTCTAACTTATTACTATCTAAATCATTATTTATCAAAACCTTTGCAGCAATTCCCAAAATAGAAATAGGAGTTTTGAGTTCATGAGTAATGTTATTGATAAACTGTTTTTGAGCTTGTGAAAACTGTCTTTGTGTAATAATAAAAAACATTCCATAGACTAAAAAGAAAATTACTAATAGTAAAATGACAGATAAAAATATCCAAATATCCATTTCTGAAACAAGCTGAGAGGAAACAGAAGGAAAACGAACCCCAAAATAATAATTCTGTCCTTCCCATTTTGGAAGCTCTTTTTTGATATTTTTAGAGGCATTATTTTTTTGATTTAATGAAATATAACTTCCATATACCATTTTTTCGCTATCACAATCATAAATACCATATTCAAAATCTGTTTGAATATTTCGCTTTGAAAACTCACTTTTGAGAAAATACTCTAAAATTGCTGCATCAATTTCACAGTTTACACTAACTGTATAGTAATCACTAGAAAGCTGATTGATAGGACTTTGAGAAGGTAAAGTTGTCTTGCTATACTCAGCAATTTTTTCGGCTATATTTTGTAAAGCAACTTGTATTTTTTGTTCGTTTTGCTTCCTATTTGCATCAAATGCTCGTCGTACCCAATATATTTGAATAGAGATAATTCCAAAAATAGAAAGTAAAGCAAAAACTAGAAGGAGGGTAATTGTTCGTTTGTTCATAGAGAATACATTTTAACCACAGAGAAATAAAGAGATAAAAGAGAAAATAAAACACATTTTTAGTTCCTTTTTATTTTGAATTTACTTCTAAATTCTGACTTCTAAAATCTAAATTTATTCCATTAACATCCCATTAACAAACCTTTGAAAGTCATTAACAGCGAGCAAAGGTGTTTTGACGTACATTTGTATAAGTTCTTGTTGCAACGACGACTTAATTTTATCAAATCGTTATTTACACTTTAAATTTTTAAAAATTATGCAAAAGCAATTTTTTGGTTTTCTTTTTACATTAGTTACACTTTCTTTTTTATTCGCTTTTTCTCCTGCTTACAATTCTATCAATTGGAAACAAACCAGTATTGAGTTTGGAAAAATTCAACATAACAAACCAGTAACAGCAACCTATGAGTTTGTCAATACAGGTAAAACGCCAATTGTCATTCAATCTGCAAAAGGTTCTTGTGGTTGTACAGGCGTAGAATTTTCGAAAGAAGCTATTCCAGCAGGACAATCAAGCAACATAAAGGCAACTTTCAATGCTGCCAAAATTGGAGCTTTCAGCAAAACGGTAACCGTTACAATGGCTGGAGATAATGAGCCTGTTGTACTTCGTTTTAATGGAGAAGTAGTTGAATAATTACGAATTTTCAATTACAAATTACGAATTGAATTGCTTAAATAATTTTTAATTAGCTGCGCTGAATATTCATTTCGTAATTTGTAATTGAATTTTGAACTTTATTATTGAGTTTTTGGTTTTGGGTAAGTATATAATAAAAATTAGGCATAATACGCATTATTAATATTAATTTTACGTGAAATTAATATTATAGCAAACTTAATTTGCATAATTTTGGCATATACAAAATTTAATAAACACAATTTAAGTTGTAGTATTAGATTTTTCTTTTATTTATTGTCCATTAATCCAAAACTCTAAAATCATGATTGGTCGGAAAGTATTAATATTGAATGCAGATTATCGTGCAATTTCTGTTTGTAGTGTAGCCAAAGCATTTTTGCTTGTTTATCTACAAAAAGCTGAAATGGTAAACTCTGTCCCTGATGGTTTTATCCAAACAGTAAACAAATCTTTTGCAGCTCCTTCTGTTATTCGTCTGAATTCTTACGTTAATATTCCTTACAGAGGAGTGATGCTTACACGCCAAAATATCTTCAAACGAGACGCAAATCAATGTGTGTACTGCAAAAGCACAAAAAATCTTACTTTAGACCACGTTGTTCCACGCTCACAAGGAGGTAAAACATCTTGGACAAATCTGGTAAGTGCTTGTCAGCATTGTAATTCAAAGAAAAGCGATTTTAGTCTTGAAGATGTAGGTATGACATTGCCTTACAAGCCTTTCAGACCTACCTTTGTGATGTTCTTACGTGAGTTTTCTAGAATGGGAGATGAAAATTGGAAACCATTTTTACAACATGCCTAAACCATTTCTCTAAAATAATTCTATGAAAAACAGCTATACAAAAGAGATTTTGATTGCTTCAAATTTTATAAAAAATAAACCTTCCTAACTTCATTTTTTGATAAGTGATTTTGAGAAGGTTTTTTAATTGTATTTATTTTATAATCTTTTTCCACTTGTTTTTGTATCTATAACTGCTTTTTCTTTTTTAGCTTCTATTTGTTTTGCTAGATTAGGCAATTCTTTTTTTACAGAATTCTGAATTTGAGAGACCTTTTTAGGAGTTGGGTCTAACATTACTCTATTTGCCAACCATTTACTTGCATCTGATAATTGTTCAAAAACTTGTACTTTATATTGACCTTGGCTATTTTTATTCAAAAACATTTCTAAAGAAATATTTGAAAAAAGATCATTTCCTGTATTGATTGCCCAGTAAAACACTCCTGCTTCTATTGCACGAGGAGTCCAGTCATTAGTAAGCCAGTCATTTGCTTCATTCCAAGGTCCTACAATCTGACTATGGTCTGCCAAAACAGCAATGGCATTATTTTCTGCTACTTGTTCAATAATTTTATTATATCCTAGCTTGATGTCTTGCATACGAATAAAACCTTTCCATTGATAAAAAACCCATTGTGATTTTTCGTCATATTCTACGGTTAGACAAACAGAACCAAATTCGTTATTTATGTGATGAATCATAGCAGAGATATTTAAAAAGACTTGTATTAGTACAAAAGAAAAAACAGATAATTATATTTTTATTACTAAATATAATGAAACAAAGTAAGATGTAATCTAAGATACCAAAATAGCAATTTTATGTTTGTTTTCAAAAAAGAAATCTAAAACAAAAGAAATTTAATAGGTTAAATTCTGAATACTTTTTTATTACTCAAATCTTGGTTTGTATAATTTGCTCTACTTGTACTTATTCTTCTTCTGTTTCAGAAGCTATATTTTTTGGTTTTCTACCTCTTTTTTTTGCTACTTTAGTTTCTTTTTCTACTACTTTTTTTGGTTTTAGTCTAGTAAAAACCCATTCTTTATCTGTAGATATTTCTGCATCAAATTTATACCCATCTTCATTGTATAATTTTAATTTGTTAGGTTGTTTGATTTTGTTTTGAATAATATAACGAGCCATCGTTCCTCTTGCTTTCTTGGCATAGATAGCCACTGTTTTTAACTCTCCATCCTTTTCTTCTTTAAAAACAGGTGTTATAGTTTTTAGTTTAAAATGCCTATTGATAATTGCTTTAGCATATTCTTGAGAAGCCAAATTAATCATAACATCATCTGGATAACGAGTATTGAAATAATCTGTCAAAAATTTTCCCCAAAACTCATATAAGTTTTTTCCTCTTGGTGTCTTCAAAGGCGTTTTCATTTCCAAACGGTAAGGTTGAATCAAATCAAAAGGACGCAAAATACCATAAAAACCTGAAATAATACGCAAATTTTCTTGTGCAAAATGTAACTCTTCATCTGTAAGTGTATCCGAATCTAAGCCTGCATAAACATCTCCACGAAATGCTACAATTGCTTGCCTATCATACTTTGGATCAAATGGAAATTGTATGTCTTGAAAACGATTGTAGTTTAAAAAAGCTAGTCGTTCACTAACTTGCATTACCTCTTGCAATTCATCAATTTCCTTTTGTTTAATCGCATCTAAAAGTTCCTTTGTGTCTAACATAAACTCAGGCTGAGTCTGCATATCAGTCCGATTTTCATTTTCAAATTCTTGTGTTTTCGAAGGCGAAAGTATAACAATCATACGTATTTATTTTGTGAGTAGTAAGAAGGGAAATTTAGTTTTCTTATTTTTGCAAAAATACATAATTTCTAAACTGTAATTTGTTTTACACAAAAAATCAGATGATTTAATTAGTATTTATTGATCTTTTTTAACAAAAAAGTAGAAAATAATTTTATATTCAAAATATACACCAAACTTAATCCAAATTATTATGCGTCAAAAAATTGTGGCAGGAAACTGGAAAATGAATCTTACTAAAGAAGAGGCACAAAGCCTTACTTCTGAAATTGTAGGGATGAGTAATGACGAGCTAGGAACAAATCAAAAAGATGTAAAACTTATTCTTTGTCCTCCTTTTATCCATGTTTCTACTATAAAATCTCTTTTCAAAAACTCAAAAAACATCCATTTGGGAGCGCAAAATGTAGCTTCTCAAGAAAAGGGAGCTTATACAGGAGAAGTTTCGGCTACTATGCTTTCTTCCTATCAAGTGGAATATGTAATTATTGGACATAGCGAAAGAAGACAATATTTTAAAGAAACAAATCAAGAGATTGCTCAAAAAATTGATTTAATTTTTTCTAATAAAATGCTTCCAATTTTTTGTTGTGGTGAGACATTAGAACTTAGAGAAGCAGGAAATCATATTGATTTTATAAAAACACAAATTTCAGAAAGTCTTTTTCATCTATCATCTTCTGATTTTGAAAAAGTAGTAGTTGCTTATGAACCTATTTGGGCAATCGGAACAGGTAAGACTGCTTCTAGTGAACAAGCACAAGAAATTCATGGAGAAATAAGAAAACATATTTCGACAAAATACGGAAAAGAGATTGCAGACAAAACACCAATTTTGTATGGTGGAAGTTGCAAACCAAGTAATGCAAAAGAACTTTTTGCTTGTCCTGATGTAGATGGTGGACTTATTGGAGGTGCTGCACTAGCATCAAGAGATTTTATAGAGATTGCTAAGTCTTTTTAAATATAGTAAGTAATTGTTTTTTACTGGTATGTTAAAGCACCAATAAACACCACTTTTTTATAAAGTAGGGTTTCATAAATCCTACTTTATAGAAAAATAAACCTACACTAAAATAAAGCACAAACAGGTTGTTTATAGTATCAAAAATAGCCCATCCAAACTATTTCTACCTGATTTAATTGGTAATTAAATGCACACTCACAAAATTTCAAATCAAAAACATATTCATTTTCTAAGAGAAGAACGCAAAGACCCAATTACTGGAGATTTGATTTTGGAAGGAGATGAAGTTGTTTTTTGTGCAAACTGCAAATCTGCATTTATGAAATCTAGTTGGGAATATATTAATAAATGGCATTGTAATTCTGATAAAACTCTTTCTAAATTTCCTCAATCAAAAAATATTAGAATAGCCAAACTGTTACCTACTGATTATCCCTATTTTATTATTTCGGATTCTTTTTCCAGAGCTAAAAAGAAATTAACCAAGCGATTTGGAAATTACTGGAAAGAAGAAAAAAGAGCTATGAAATTACCAGAAGAAGCAACAAATCATAGAAAATCAAAAGTTAACTTAAACAATTTTAATATAGATAAAACACCTTTACAAAACATTACTCTTATTATATCTTTTATAGTATCTATTTTGATTTATTTCACAGCTAATTTAACAAACAAAGAAGAGTATATTGTTCTAACGATAGCAGTAGGAATTTTTGTCTATCCTTTTATTCTAGGTTATTTCCGACCTGAATTATTCTTTGATATAAACAAAGTAATTGTTGGAAATATGTTCTATCCCCCTATGTTGTTTTTTGAAAAGGATAAACTGTGTTTGTATTTTGAGAATGGTCAAAAACAGTATTATGTAGATTACAAAGATATTTCTATAATTAGATTGTATTATAAGGGAACTAGAAACATGTTCTACAAAATAGAAATAGTTACTCAAGATAATTATTTTCTCTCTTTCGCTCTACAAGATTACGAGATAGAGAGAAAGACTTTATTAAAAAAAACAAGAATTATTACCAAGTTGATTTATGAAAACTCTAAAAAGACATTAATAACATTTAGAGTTGAACCAAGTACTCAAATGTTTTATTCGCTAAATAATATAAGAAAGGAAAGCAAACATATTCATTTGGAAAATATTTGATTCTTGTTCTTTTCACTCAATAACTCTCATAACCAACTGCTATGAAAACCATCATTTTCCTAATTTCTTCTCTACTTTTAATTTCTTGCTCTTCTAAAAACAAGCAAATTATTTCTAGACTAGATAAAATTGAAAAGATAGAAGTTTATCAATCATCTACTAAAATTGAAATGCAAGATGATTTCAAAGAGAAGTTTATGGTAGAAGTAAAGAAAGCAAAAGTTGTGAAATTTATGAAAACACATCAATTTTTGATTTACAAAACAGATAATACAATTGATACATTATACACAAATGGAACAGCATATCAGATGCAAGGGGATGGGTTTAAAGGAAAATATTTTATAACCAAAGAAAATCTAATTGATAAGTACAAGAAATAGAAAGGATAAAATCATGACTTGCTAATTTTTCTGTAACTTTGCTTAGTAGGATAGAAAACCATCAAAACAGTAGAATTACAGCATGATAGATTTTATAAAAGACTTAAACGAAAAGCAGCAGTTAGGCGTACTAAAAACCGAAGGCGCATGTCTGTTGATTGCAGGTGCAGGTTCGGGGAAAACTCGTGTCTTGACGTATAGAATAGCTAATTTATTAGAAAACGGAACTGCTCCTTGGCAAATCTTGGCTCTTACTTTTACCAATAAAGCAGCCAAAGAAATGCGTGAGCGTATCGAAAATTTGGTAGGAACGACAGGTAGAGATTTATGGATGGGAACTTTTCACTCTATGTTTGCTCGTATTTTGCGTCATGATGGCGATAGATTGGGTTATCGTCAAGGTTTTAGTATTTATGATACAGATGATTCGAAATCTTTGATAAAAAATATCGTCAAAGAAATGGGAGTGGATGACAAAATTTATGCAGCAGCAGCCATGTATAATCGAATTAGCAGCCTTAAAAACTCTCTTATTTCTCCCCAAGAATACAATCAGAATGCAGAGTTTTTGTCGGAAGATGCAATGGCAAAACGTCCACATTTTGGAAAAATTTATCAAACGTATTCAACTCGCTGTTTTAAAGCCAATGCAATGGATTTTGATGATTTATTGTATCAAACTTTCGTGCTTTTTCGTGACCATAAAGATATTTTACACAAATATCAGCATCGTTTTAAGTATATTTTGATTGATGAGTTTCAAGATACAAATATTGCTCAATACAAAATTATCAAAAAATTAGCTGCCGTAAACCTCAATATTTGCGTTGTGGGAGATGATGCACAGAGTATTTATGCGTTTCGTGGTGCAGATATTCGTAATATTCTGAATTTTGAAAGAGATTATCCAGATTTAGAAATTATTAAATTAGAACAAAATTACCGTTCTACCAAAACAATTGTAGAAGCTGCCAACAAGATTATAAAGAATAATAAAAACCAAATTCCGAAAGACGTTTGGACAGAAAATATAGCAGGAGAAAAAATAGAATTAATTAGAGCCACATCAGACCAAGAAGAAGGACGAATAATAGCAGGAAATATTTTTGAAACTAGAGCGCAAAAAAATGCTAGACTAAACGATTTTGCTATTCTGTACCGTACCAATGCACAATCCAGAACAATGGAGGAAGCATTAAGACGATTAAATATAAAATACAGAATCATTGGTGGACTTTCATTTTATCAACGAAAAGAAATCAAAGATATGTTGGCATATTTTCGTTTGGCTGTCAATCCAGAAGACGAAGAAGCGTTAAGAAGGTCAATTAACAATCCGAAAAGAGGAATCGGAAACACAACCGTCCTGAAAGTCTTTTTGGCATCAAGAGAAAATAATGTTCCTCTTTCGAAAGTAGCTCGCCACGCATCAGCTTATTTAGGAAAAGGACGAGCAGGAACAAGTGTAGAAAAATTTGGAGAACTTGCCGAAGCATTCCGAATTATTGCCTCTGAAAATGATGCTTTCACAGCAGCAAAATATATAGCTCAACATTCAGGAATTGTAAAAGCACTTTTTGATGATGAAACCTTAGAAGGAAGAGCAAGATATGAGAATATTCAAGAGCTTTTAAACGCAACACAAGAATTTGTACAAAACAAACTCAGTGAAGCCACAACAGAAGAACCTGATACTTCACTTTCACTTTTTTTACAAGAAGTTGCGCTTTTATCTTCTGTCGATCAAGCCAGTGAAGACGAAGATGCCGTCACCATGATGACCATCCACGCAGCCAAAGGATTAGAGTTTGAGTATGTTTATTTGGTCGGAATGGAGGAAGAACTTTTTCCTTCTTCAAGAATGATAACTTCGCAGCAAGATTTGGAGGAAGAACGTCGTTTGTTTTATGTTGCTGTTACTCGTGCAAAAGAACGTCTGACACTTTCGTATGCTTTGCAGCGTTACCGTTTTGGTAGTTTTAATTCGTGTGAACCTTCACGTTTTTTGTTTGAGATTGACCAAGAATTATTCAATGCTCGTTCTCGTTCTATTCAACGAAATAATCCAAATCACATGACCAATTTTATGCGTCATCGTGCTGCAAAAGAAAAGGAAAAAGACACAGAGACAACAAAAACAGGCAGTAATTTAAAACCGATTAGTTCTGTAAAAAATACACCTTTTGTTTCCAGTAAATCGGAAGATATTGTAGAAGGAATACGAGTAGAACACCCAAAATTTGGTTTTGGAACAGTCAAAAAAATTGATTCTTCGACAAGTGGAAAACGTGCCATTATTGGTTTTGATACCGAAGGCGATAAAACACTTATTTTGAGTTTTGCGAAGTTGAGAGTGGTTGAGGAGTAATTTATGTTTTTTTCTACGACAAAGATTTCTAAGAAATAAGCAGCCTTCAACTATTTTTTTTAATTTTGTAAATAATTTTGATTAATCAGTTAGAACACACTTTTATAAAAAAATAGAGAAATGGGAAGAGCATTTGAATATCGCAAAAAAGCCAAATTTGCACGTTGGGGCGCAATGGCTCGTAACTTTACAAAAGTAGGAAGAGAAATTGCCATAGCAGTAAAAGAGGGAGGAGCAGACCCAGACACGAATCCACGCCTAAGAACAGCAATGCAAAATGCAAAAGGCTTCAATATGCCAAAAGATAGAGTAGAAGCTGCTATTAAAAGAGCTTCCTCAAAAGAAGATGGCGATTTTGAAGAAATTGTATATGAAGGTTATGCTATGCACGGAATTCCTGTAGTGGTAGAATGTGCTACCAACAACTCAAACAGAACAGTTGCTATGGTAAGAATGCACTTCAATCGTTGTGGAGGAGCTTTAGGAAAGACTGGTTCATTAGAATTTATGTTTGATAGAACTGGAGTTTTCGAAATTGAATCCGACAAAGTAGATATGGATGAGCTAGAACTTGACTTCATTGATGCAGGTGCAGAAGACATCTCAACAGAAACTATCGAAGTAGAAGAAGGTGTAGAACAAGAAATTATTGTCATTCATACCAAATTTGAAGACTTTGGACAGATGCAAAAATTCTTAGATGAAAAAGGCATTGAACCAAAAAAATCAAATATCCAGCGTATTCCAAAAACAACTCAAAAACTTACTGATGAGCAAGAAGAAGAAGTAATGAAACTTATCGACAGATTAGAAGAGGAAGATGATGTTCAAGAAGTTTATCATAATTTGGAGTAAAGTAATAACAAGAATTTTATTCGTATAAAATTAAGAACAAAGAATAAAAATTTAAACCTCTCTAAAAATAGTATATTTTAGAGAGGTTTTTTTATAGACTATGATATAATTTATTTTTATTATTCTGTATTGATGTAATATAATTTATCCTCTCTTGTCACAAAAAGGCTATAAAAGCTCAAAACAACATTTTTACATCAAAAATTAATACCTAATATCTTTATTTAAAGACGTACTATTTAAGCGAATAAATATAAATATTTTGTTTAACAAAAAGTATAATCTTATCTTTGTTCATCCATAAAAGTTTGTTTTTACACTCTTATCAAAATTATTATTTACAGACGATATTTATTTTCTCTCACCATTCTCATCTATATTCATGAATAATTTACTTATCTCATTTTTGGGTAAGCAAAAAGCAGCATTCGCTTTTACTTCTCTGCTTTTTCTTACTTTATTTTTTGTTGGTTTGATTACAAACACAGCATATAGCCAAGCCTTCCGTACTACATGGATAACCACAGATGGTACAATCACGACTCCTACAAATACGACAAATTATACTTACAACTATAACATAACTTGGACAAACCTAACTAATGCAGGAGTAAATGAAGGCTCGGCAACAGCACAAACAGCAGATTATACGATTACAGGATTAGAAAACAATAGTACGTATGAAATAGCTATTAGTGGAGATTTCCCTCATTTTTATATGAATAGTAATACGACAGAAAGAACAAAAATTAGAACTATTGAAGAATGGGGAACAAATTCTTGGACTTCTATGGAGGGAGCTTTTACTGGTTGTATCAATCTTACTTATAATGCAACTGATATTCCAAATCTTAGTGCAGTAACGAATATGTATGCTATGTTCGCTGGTTGTAGTAGTTTTAATGGAGATATCGGAAGCTGGGATACGCAGAATGTTACTGATATGAGTGCAATGTTTATAAATGCTAATTCCTTTAACCAACCTATTGGGAACTGGAATACAGAGAATGTTACTAATATGAGTTCTATGTTTTTTTATGCAGATAATTTCAATCAACCTATTGGGAACTGGAATACACAAAATGTTAACAATATGAGTGAAATATTCGATGGTTGTAGTAGTTTTAATGGAGATATTGGAAACTGGAATACGCAGAATATTACAGATATGAGTATAATGTTTAATCGTGCTATCAATTTCAATCAAGATATTGGAAACTGGAATACATAGAATGTTACAAATATGAGTTCTATGTTTTCTGTTGCTACTTCTTTCAATCAAGATATTGGAAACTGGAATACGCAGAATGTTGCTGATATGAGTTCTATGTTTGTTAATGCTACTTCTTTCAACCAAGATATTGGAAACTGGAATACGCAGAATGTTACAAATATGATTGAAATGTTTGCTCTAGCCACTAATTTCAACCAAGATATTGGAAACTGGAATACACAGAATGTTACAAATATGATTGAAATGTTTGCTCTAGCTACTAATTTCAACCAAGATATTGGAAACTGGAATACAGATGCAGTAACAGATATGAATTATATGTTCTATCAAGCTACTAATTTCAATCAAAATATTGGAAACTGGAATACGGATGCAGTAACAGACATGAGTTATATGTTCTATCAAGCTACTAATTTCAATCAAAATATTGGAAACTGGAATATAAGTAATGTTACAAATATGAGTAATATGCTAGATAATTCTGGTCTAAACACAGCCAATTACGATGCTACTCTAATCGGCTGGGCAGCTCAAACTGTAAATCCAAATATAAACTTAGGAGCAACTGGACTTACTTACTGTGCAGGGGAAGCAGCTAGAAACACACTTACTTCTGCTCCCAATAATTGGACTATTACAGGAGATAATTTTGTTTGTTCGACTAGACCTTTCCGTACTACATGGATTACTACTGATGGAACAATTACAATTCCTACAACAGGAACAGGTTATAATTATAATATTACTTGGACAAATCTAACAAATACAGGAGTTGGAAATGGCTCTGCAACAACACAAACAGGAAACTATACCATTACAGGATTAGAAAACAATAGCATTTACGAAATAGCTATTAGTGGCAACTTTCCTCATTTTTATATGAATAATAATGCAGTACAAAGAGATAAAATTCGAACGATAGAAGAATGGGGAAATATAGCTTGGAGAAGCATGAATAGAGCTTTTATTGGTTGTACAAATCTTACTTATAATGCTACTGATACCCCTGACCTTTCTAATGTAACAGATCTAGGTAGTATGTTTGAAAATTGCATTTCTTTTGAGGGTAATGTAACAATGAATAATTGGAATACAGAAAAAATTACCAGTATGAGTAATATGTTCAAAGGAGCTTCTGTTTTCAATCAAGACATTGGAGACTGGAATACAGAAAAAGTTATTAGTATGTATGGTATGTTTTGGAATTCTACTGCTTTTAATCAAGATCTTGGAGACTGGGATATTAGTAATGTACTTAATATGTATAATATGTTAGATAGTTCGGGTATAAACATACCAAATTATGATGCAACTCTAATAGGCTGGGCAGGACAAACAGTACAACCAAATGTAGCATTAGGAGCTTCTACACTTACTTATTGTGCAGGTGCAAATGCTCGTAACCAACTAATCACTAATTCTCAATGGAATATAACAAGAGATAGAAGAGGAGGAACTTGTGCAGAAATAAATATACAAGGAAATGGAAATAATATTGCAAATAACTCTACTTCAATTACTACAACTAATAACACAGATTTTGAAAGTATTGTAGCGTGTAACTCAAATACAATAGCCAAAACATTTACTATCCAAAACATAGGAATTTCACCTTTGACGGTTAGTAATTTGATAATTAATGGAACACATGCTTCTGATTTTTCTATAAGTGGTCTTCCTGCTTTTCCTTTTGATATTGCAACAAATAGTAATCAAACTTTTACAGTTACTTTTAATGCTTCTATAACAGGGACTCGCACAGCAAACGTCGAAATTACAAATACTGATGCCGATGAAAACCCTTATCGTTTTGCCATTCAAGCAATAGGAATAGACAATCAAATTCCAACAATTACACCACCTTCAAACATTACAGCAAATACAGATTTAGGAATTTGTACAGCTTCAAATATAACTTTAGGAACTCCAACAGGAACAGATAATTGTGGAACACCCACATTTACAAATGATGCTCCTTCTGTTTTTCCTATCGGAACGACAACTGTAATTTGGACAGCAGATGACGGAAATGGAAATACAGCAACAGCTACACAAACTGTAACTATTTCAGATGCAAAAGAAATCAATCTTTTAGGAAATGCCGTTTCAATACTTTATGGTTCTACCACAACTTCTACAAATGATAATACAGATTTTGTAGTATCTACAATTCCTACTACGGTTTTAGCAGGTTCTACTTCTAGTTTTGATGTTACTTTTTCATCAATTAATCTAGGGCTGTCTTCTGTTATCATTACTATAAATAATACTGATTGTGATGAGTCTGTTTATGATTTTGCTATTCAAGCAACAAAAATAAATGTAACTCCACCACCACCTCCAGCACCAATAGAGGCAAACTTAAAATTAAATGCAGTAGCTGTTTCTAGTACACAAATAAATTTGGATTGGACTCTTAATACACAAGCTACTTCTTATTTATTATATAGAAATGAACGTTTTGTAGAACAAATTTCATCAACTACAAATACATATTTTGATGAAAATCTAACTCCAGATACATTCTATCAATACAAACTCATTGCTGTAATTAATTCTATAAACTCTTTACCTTCTGCTGATAATGAATGGACATTGCCAGAGCAACCTATCTTAGTTTCTCTTTCTTCTGTTTGTGGAAACGGTGGTAAACCCAATATAAAACTAACAGCAACAGGGAGTATTTATAGAGTTTATAATCAGCTAATAAATGGAACTTTGCTTTTAGAAAGTTTTGATGATAATTTTGATTTACCTTTTACAAATCAAGATACTATTTTTTATGTTTCTGTTGTAGGAAATAGTAGAAAAGAAAGCAAAAGACTTCCTGTAAATGTAGAGGTAAGAGCTGCTTTTGAATCTGTTATTTTGGGAGAGAATACTCAGAATAGTTGTACTAACTCTCTACTTTTAGAAGCTAAATTAGTAGAAAATGCTGATTCTTACACATGGTTTAGAAATGGAGTACAAGTAAACACAGGAAGAGAATTAATAGCTTCTTTTTCAGGAAATTATCAATTACGCACCACAAAAGGGAATTGTAGCTATATGTCGGAAGAAGTAAAAGTTCTTTTGAATCAAAGTCCTAAAGCACAAATTGAGCAAAATCAAACAACTATTTTTTGTGCTAATGGAATTCTAAATGCTATCCAAACTTCTCAAAATAACATCTTAAATGCAACCTATCAATGGAAATTTAATGATGTAGTTATAGGACAAACTTCTAATTTAGAGATTTTAGAAGAAGGAACTTATACACTTTTTGTTAGTACAGCAACTTGTACAGATAGCACTTCTATTGAAGTAATCATTACAGAAAAACCACAAATTCCAATTCTAGCAGTTACAAAAGACAGTATTTGTAAAAATAATGAAACTACAATTTCTGTTGAAAATATAGAAAATGGAATTACTTATCAATGGTTTAGAAATGGCAGAAACTTATATCAAAATGCTTCTTCTATTACCACAAATCAACAAGGAGAATATACAGTAAGAGCAATTTCTATTCAAAATAGTTCTTGTAATTCGGTTTCTAATTCTATTCAAATCAGTCATTTTGCCGATTTTGTTGTCTATCTGAGAAAAAACCAAAACACAGAATCTATTTTTGTAGAAACAGCAAACTCTCAAAGTCAAATCACAAATGTAGAATGGTATTTTGAAGGAGAATTAAACACTCAATTAGGCAATAATGTAGAAATTACACCAACAGAAAAAGGGTATTATTCTGCAAAAGTAACCAATCAAAATGGTTGTATTTTCCAAACAAGAGTAGTTTACTTTTCTGCTAAAATTATTACAGGAGAAGAAGACCTAAAAGTAGGTACTTTCAAAATCTATCCAAATCCTAGTAATGGAATATTCAAAGTTCAGTTTGAAACTACTTTATCAGAAAATATAGAAGTAACCATTTTTGATGGAATTGGCAGAAAAATACATACACAAACTTTTGAAAAAGGAAATCAAGAGTTTGTTATTGATGTAAAAAATCAATCAAAAGGAATGTATTTGATTCATTTCAATCAAAATGATAAAGTATATTCTAAGCAGATTATTATTGAATAATAACTTGTTTTCTTAAAATTATCAAACTCTCTATCAAAAATATATTTGTTAGAGAGTTTTTTTATCCCCAAACCCTTCTCCTTCAAACAATTTAATTTCAAAGAAACACACTTTCAAAAAAATCTTGTAATTTAGGGAAAACTAAAAAATTGCTAAATCTATCCTAAAACTATATAAGAAAATGAAATCATTTCTACTTTCCCTTTTTATCTATTTTGCTTTTTTGATTCCTGCTTTTTCTCAACTGACCGATGATTTTTCAGATGGAGATTTTACAGCAAATCCTACTTGGACAGGAGCAAATTCTGTCAATGCAACAGCTGGTTTTGTCGTAAATGGAAGTAATCGCCTTCAAACAGATATTCCAAGTGGAGGAAGTGGAACTCGTTTCGCCTATTTATCCACTCCAATTACATTAGATTTAGCAACTACAAATTACGAATGGAATTTTGAAGTACAACTCACTTTTTCAAGTCCAAATCCACCAAATACTACAAATAAAGCCAAAATCTATCTTTTTTCTGACCAAAATAATCTCTCCAATTCTCTAAATGGTTATTTTATAGAAATTGCTGACCAAGTAACCCTACAAAAACAAGTTGGAATAACAGAAAGCATTTTGCCTCTTTCAAACGGAACAGTTACACCTATTTCTAGTCCTGTAAGTGTAAATATTCGTGTTATTTATATTGCTGATTCGGGTTCAGGAGGTTCTTGGCTTGTTTATGTAAACAATATTTTGCAAGGAGAAGCAACCGAAACAGCTACTTTTGCAGCCAATCATTTTGGCGTTTTGTATAATTACTCTGCCAATTCAAGAAGTAATAATTTCATTTTTGATAATGTAACTATTGCGCCCTACATTGATAATACACCTCCAATTATAATAGGGGTTTTTGGTGCTGCGCCAAATCAATTACGAGTTACTTTTGATGAAGCATTAAATTTATCTTCTCTTCAAAATACAGATTTTACAGTTGCAGGTTTTGGAAATCCAACATTAATCACTGCCGAACCTAATCAAGCACAAAATTTTAGACTTACCTTTTCCAACAACTTCATAGTTGGAACTTCTTATTCATTAAATGTTCAGACAATAGAAGACCGTTTTGGAAATATAATTGTGCCTTCTTCTACGCCTTTTATTTTTGCTGATAATGCTGCACCACTTGGACAAACTCTTACAGTTTTGAGTCCGACAACTTTACAAGTAGATTTTATAGAAGAAGTAACAATTGCCACAGCACAAAACACAGCAAATTACAATCTTGCAGGAAATACCATTTTATCTGCCGTTCGGGACAATAGTGATTTTAAGCGGGTTTATTTGACCTTTTCTGATATTTTTGATGATAATACAATTTTGTCTTTAGATATTTCGAATATTGCAGACCCAGCAGGAAACGCAATGCCAGTTACTCAAACGCTTACTTTTAATTATGACACAGACCGTCCAGATGTATGTTTTTTAGGTTGTGTACAGGCTATTTCTACAAATCAATTGAGAGTGATTTTTGATGAGGATATAGACCCAATTTCTGCACAAATTTTAGGAAATTACGAAGTTTTGGGAACGATTGGAAATCCTACAAGTGCCGTTTTGGAAACTTCAAGTACAGTTTTACTCAATTTTTCGGTTGCTTTTACGCCTCAACAAATATATGAGCTTCGCATCCGAAATGTAAAAGATTTACAAAATAATGGAATGACAACAAGGACAAGAGATTTTTCGTATGACCCTCTTTCTCCTTCAGTTGTTTCTGCTATTCTTTTGCCTAATAATCAAATCGAACTTACTTTTTCAGAAATAGTAGAGAGTTCATCAAGTCAAAATACAGTAAATTATTCTCTTGATAATGGCATTGGAAACCCTACAAGTGCCATTTTATTGCCTTTTGATACAAAACGAGTTCGATTGATTTTTGGGAGTTCTTTAAATGATTTTGCAAATCTTGCACTAACTATTCAGAATGTTAGAGATTTACAAGGAAATCAGTCAGCTCTTCAAACCTTTGTTTTTAATACACTTCCTCCAAGTATTTCTAAAATAAATGTTCTTTCAAAAACAGAAATTCAAGTCATTTTCTCAGAAGATTTACAGACAGTATCAGCGCAAACGGCAATAAATTATACCGTAAATAATGGAATCGGAAATCCTACAACAGCCGTTCTGAGTGGTGGAAATATAGTTACTCTGACTTTTACAAATCAATTAAATGCAACAGCAACTTATACACTTTCTGTACAAAATGTTCAAGACCTAAATTCGAATGCCATTGTTTCACAAACCAGAAATTTTGTTTATCAACCTAGAATTACAACTGTTTTGGCTCTTTCGCCTACTGTTTTAGAAGTAAGTTTTGATTATCCACCAACGGCAGCCGATGCTCAAAATATAGCGAAATATTCTGTCAATAATTCGATTGGAAATCCTGTTTCGGCTCAACTGGTAAGTGGAGAACCTACAAAAGTACGCTTGACTTTCAGTGCTGTTTTCGTTCCAAATACTGATTATACACTCACAGCAGGATTTTTCAATTTACAAAATGAAGAAATTGCGCCAGTTTCAGACCATATTTTTCGTAGAGATACACAGCCACCGAGTGTCTTGAGTGTTACAGTTTTGAGTAGTACAGAAATTGAATTGATTTTTTCAGAATCGATTGAAGAACAAACAGCCGAAGCCTTAAATCATTACAACCTAACAGGTTTTGGACAGCCGATTGATGCAAATTTGACTTCTCCTACTACCGTCGAACTAGAATTTAATTCTGATTTTCAGCCTTCTACAACCTATTCTTTGACTGTAAACTCTATTCAAGATTTATTAGGAAATACGCTTACTTCTCAAACTGTTACTTTTTCACTTCCAACTCCTCCTCCTCCAAATTCATTAGTTATTACAGAATTAATGATTGATGAAGACCCACAAGTCGGACTTCCTACCTATGAATTTATTGAAATTTATAATGCTTCCAATACAACACAACAATTACAAGGAACAAAATTGTATGACGGAACAGGATTTTCTTCTTTTGCTACTTTGGGAAGTTATGATTTACCAGCAGGAGAGTATTTGATTTTGTGTGGAAACTCAGCTTTTAGTAGTCTTTCACAATTTGGAAATACACTTGCAGTTACGTCTTTTCCTTCGCTTTCCAATACAGGCGAAACGCTGCGTTTGGTGGGTGCTGATAATGTAGAAATCACACAACTTACCTACTCGTCTGCGTGGTATCAAGATGCACAAAAAGATGACGGAGGTTATACCTTAGAAAGAATTGATATAAATTCAGATTGTCAAAGTCCTGCAAATTGGAAGGCTTCAAATGACCCACGAGGAGGAACACCTGCTACTCAAAATTCTGTTTTTGGAACAGTCAATGACACCATTCCACCCAGTATTACAAATGTTTTTTTAGTACAAAATGGAAATACAGACAGCTTAGAAGTCAATTTTTCTGAATCTTTAGATAGTTTAGACTTAGTAAATACATCTTTTTATTCTGTTGATAATGGTCTTTCTATTTCAAGAATTGTTTACAAGAATGACACAAAGGTTATTTTATTTTTCTCTTCTGCCATTCAATCAACGGCAATTTATACTTTGACCATTCAAAACTTAGAAGATTGTGCAGGAAATAGCATTAATAATGGAATTAGAAATACTGCTACTTTTGGAAGAGGAAGAATGCCGAACCGTTTTGAACTTTTGATAACCGAAATAATGGCAGATGAAGACCCACAAGTCGGTTTGCCAAAAGCTGAATATATTGAAATTTATAACACCACAAATTCGCCTTTGAATTTGGGAACGGTCAAATTATCTGATGCGACGGCTACCATTAATTTACCTTCTGTTTTACTTGCACCGAATAAATATTTAGTCTTGACTTCGACTTCAAAAGTGGATAGTTTGGCTATTTTTGCAGGTGGTCGCCAAAATGTATTGGGAGTTACTTCTTTTCCGTCACTCAATAACACAGATGAGAAATTAGTTTTGAGAGATAGCACAAACCAAGAAATTCATAGCGTAGACTTTAAAACTTCGTGGTATCAAGATGCTGCAAAAGCAAATGGTGGTTATTCTTTAGAAATAATTGACCCTACTAATTTTTGTGGAGAAATTTCGAATTGGATAGCTTCAAATGACCCACGAGGAGGAACGCCAGCGATGCAAAATTCTGTTTTTGCATCAAACCCTGATACTGAAAAACCTATTTTAGTAGAATTTAGAATTATAAATACTACTGAAATTCTTTTGACTTTTTCAGAAAAATTAGATTCTATTTCTGCTGTTAATGCTGCAAATTATTCTATTTCAGGAATTGGAATTGCGAGCATTTCACAACCAAATAATAATGAGGTTAAAATAATTACTTCAGCTGCTCTGAATCCTGCAAATAGTTATACTTTGACCGTTCAGAATGTAAAAGATTGTGCAGGAAACGTAATTATTTCAACTACAAAAACTATCGGAATTGGAAGAATGCCTGTTTATGGAGAACTTTTAATTACTGAAATAATGGCAGACGAAGACCCAACCGTAGGACTTCCAAAAGGTGAATATTTAGAAATTTATAATGCAACAAATAACCTTTTGAATTTGGGAACAGTTCGTCTTTTTGATGCAACAAGTAGTGTAATTTTGCCACAAGTTGCCATTAGTCCCAATAGTTATTTGACACTTACGACGACTTCAAAAGTAGATTCTTTTTTGGTTAGAAATATAGATGTTTTGGGCGTTCCTTCAATGGTTAGTTTGAATAATGGAGGCGAACTTTTACAACTTAGAAACACAAACGGACAACTTTTGCACGAGGTAAATTATTCGACTTCTTGGTACAGAGATTCGAATAAATCAAATGGAGGTTATTCGCTTGAAATGATTGATACCGAAAATCTATGTGGAGAAGCGCAAAATTGGAAAGGTAGCGACGACCCAAGAGGAGGAACGCCAAGCGCAGAAAATTCAGTTCGTGCCTCAAATCCTGACAATACACAGCCTACAATTACGACAGTGTCGCTAATTGGAAATAATAGAATTAGCGTTACTTTTTCTGAAAAAATGGATAGTTCTTCTATCATAAATCCGTCAAATTATACGCTTCAAAATACGACGATTCAAAGTTTTATTTGGCAAGAAAATAATAAAATAGAGATTGAATTTTCGCCAAACTTAGAACCGAATCAAATCGTAATTCTGACGATAAGTAATGTAAAAGATTGCGCTCAAAATACGCTTTCAGAAAGTCAAACTTTTGAGTTAGGAATTGGTGCAATGCCTTTGCGTTTTGAGGTTTTGATTACTGAAATTATGTCTGACCCAGACCCAGCCGTCGGACTTCCAAACCGAGAATACATTGAGATTTTCAATAATTCTGATAAGCGATTAGATTTATCAAAACTGACTTTGACTGATGCCACAAATACAATTTCGTTGCCTTCAAAAATCTTACAACCGAATGAATATTTGACTTTAACGAGTACTACAGCAGCACAAGAATTTCAAAATGCGAATGTTAATGTTTTGGGAGTAACTTCTTTTCCAAGTTTGGGAAATGAAGGCGAACCGTTAATTTTGACAAACACAAACGAACAGCTTGTTTTTGAAATTTCTTATGAAAAAGGTTGGCATTCAGATAGCCAAAAAGCAAATGGAGGTTATTCGTTAGAAATGATTGATACAAATAATCCGTGTGCAGAGCAAAACAATTGGACTTCTTCAAACGACCCACGAGGAGGGACGCCAAGCACACAAAATTCAGTTTTTGGAGTAAATCCTGATACGCAAAGTCCACAGGTTACGAATTTGCAGGTCGTAAATAATCAGACTTTGATTTTAGTTTTTGATGAAAAAGTAGATTCTCTTTCGGCTGTTACGCTTTCAAATTATTCTATTTCGCCTTCTATTGCGATTGAAAGTATAGAATTTATCACTTCAAAATCCATTCAACTCAATCTACAAACGGCTATTCAAACGGCTACTTTGTACGAAATTTTGGTAAATGGAATTAAAGACTGTTCGAATAACACGATTTCAAATTTGCGTTTGCCTTTTGGACAGGGAACAGTTCCAAAATTTGGAGAGCTTTTAATTACTGAAATTATGGCTGACCCTGCGCCAGTTGTTGGACTTCCTGAAAGTGAGTTTTTGGAACTTACCAATAACACGAATCAAATTTTGAGTATAAACGGTGTTACTTTGACAGATGCGACAGGAACTTCTGCCCTTCCAATTTTTCAATTATTGCCAAACGAAAGAATTATTTTGTGTCCGACAAGTTCGGTAAATTCTTTTGCAAGATTTGGAAAAACTATCGGAATGAGTAGTTTTAGAAGCCTTGATAATGGTGGAGAACGACTTATTTTGAGAAATAATTTGGGAGAATTACTTTTTGAAATTACCTATGATGATGCATGGCATTCGGATAATGACAAAAAAGACGGAGGATATTCTTTAGAAATGATTGACTTGTCTAGTTTTTGTTTGGAGCGTGAAAATTGGACTTCTTCAGTTTCTAATTTGGGAGGAACACCAGCGCAAATCAATTCTGTAAATGGAACAAGTGGCGATAATATTGCGCCAAAAATAGTGAGAGCAGAAGCCGTAACGCCTACAAGTGTACGCATTGTTTTTGATGAAAAATTGGATAGTTTACAAGCCGTTCAATCAAGAATTTTGATTCAGAATAGCAATATCACCATTACAAACAAAAACCTAGATGCAACTCGTAAAATCTTAACGCTTACTCTTTCAAATCCTTTAGAGTTCAAAACGGTTTATACTTTAGAAGTAGAAGCGATTACAGATTGTGCAGGAAATTTAATTGCTCAAAACACTACTGCAACGGTTATTTTGCCAGAAGCTGCCGAAATTGGAGATATTATTTTGAATGAAATTTTATTTAATCCACCTACTGACGGAACGGATTTTGTCGAACTTTTCAATAATTCGGATAAGTACATCAACCTACAAAATTTCAGTTTAGCCAATCTAAATTCTGACGGAACGATACGCACACAATACGCAATTTCGGAAGAAGTTTTGATTTTGAAACCTTACGAATATATTGCTATTTCTACTTCAAATGAACAGCTTTTGGTTCAATATCCAAATGGAAATCAAGAAGGATTTTTTGAGTCAAGATTACCAACTTTTGCAGATTCAGAAGGAACAGTAATTTTATTTGATAATCAGAATACAGAACTAGACCGTTTTGCTTACGATGAAGATTTTCATTTAGGACTTTTGAAAGATGATGAAGGCGTTTCTTTGGAACGAATCAGCGCAGACGCACCTACGCAAGACAGAAATAATTGGCATTCGGCAGCAGAATCTATTGGTTTTGGAACACCTGCCTACAAAAACTCACAAAGCAAATCGAACTCTACACCAAGTTCCGATGAATGCTTGAGAGCAGAACCACAAGTTTTTTCGCCAGACAACGACAGTTTTGAAGATTTTACACAAATCTATTTAGATTGTGCCGAAATAGGCGACCTTATCACTATCAAAATTTATGATACACAAGGAAGGAAAGTTCGTGATTTGGTTCAAAACCAGTCGGTAGCCTTAGAAAACACCTTTATTCGTTGGGACGGAACAGCCGACGACGGTAGAAAAGTACGTATCGGACATTATATTTTGTTAGTAGAAAAATATAATCTCAATGGCGATGTGCAGTATTTGAAGATGAGAGTTGTGGTGGGAGCTAGGTTTTAAAATTATTTTATCAATAAAAACATTACTGAAAATGAAAACACCAGAAGAAATTGAAAAAGACTTTGATTTATTTATGCAAAATATTGGTTACACTAGAGTTTCTGAAGATGTGGGCGAATCTCCTAATTTTAAGAATGCAGATTATGTTAATAAACATGAGAAAAGCATTGTTGAATTAAAGGTACTTGATAAAGAGTTTTTTGATAAAGGAGGTACTATACCATCTTTAAATACTGTAATATTGCAGCCAGAAAATATTAATGAAGATGGAACTGGACAGTACACTTTTAAAATTTCTGACAAAGACTATAAGGAAACACTTGAAGCAGTTCTTAAAAATGCAAACAGACAACTTAGGGAAACAACACAGTATTACTGGGAAAATGATGATGAAGTCGATGGCTTTGTTATAGTAGTACAAGCAGGATTGAGTTCTCTTGATCCTATGATTATAGCTATGATGACAAAAAATGCAATGGATCATAAATTTAGTTCTATTAATGGAGCTGTTGTATGCACCCCTTATTTTTCAACAATTAACCCTGTAACAGGAAATAGGAATGAAGTCTGTATTTCTGTAACTGATGAAAAATCTAACATTATTTCTCAAAGAAGGAAAAGTAAATGTATGGAACTTGCAGACAGTTGGCTAAAATATTATGAAAAAGGTAACTTTGAATAGTAATATTGATCTAAATCTATTATCTCTCAGCAGTTGGAAATATAAGCAACTATCATAATTAGTTATGTTAGACTTTAGAAATTAAAATGTTTCATTCTTAAATAAATAATTCAATGGAAGACTTTAACCTTAATTTTACGGAAGATATTAAAAATTTATATTCAACCTTAGAAAGCCATGTTACAAAAATGAATAGTTTTGACCTGCTTTCCTATGTTTCATATTATAATAGTTTGCATAATATTGAAACATACTCTGACTATAGAGAGGATAGAGCTTTTTTTGTAGCTGAAACTTTAGCTCTTCTTTGTTTAAAAAAGGGATATGTAGAATTAACAGATAATGAGGAAGTTAATGAATATACAGTGCTTCCCTTTTTGGATAATATACAAAAAATGACTTTGAAGTATTGCTTGTTAAAAACACATACAGATAGGAAAGAAAATACTTCATTTGAGATTAGCTATGATAGTTTAGCTCAAACTTTAAAAAATGAATCCTCTATAATTAGAAATAGAGGATTGACAGACCATCATTTTATATTTTATTCAGAAATTTTTAAAAAAATTGAAAGTGATGTAATTAAAATTATTGGCTTTGATATCGATGAATCAATTATAATAAGGAAGTCTATTGTAAAATTAATTAACAGTAAGTGTCAAGAACTTAGAGACAATCTTAAAGATAAAGCTGTATATATGGCAAATAATTTAGATGAGCAAGATATTAACTTGAAAAATTTAACTGCTCATTATGCTGATGAATCAGTCGATTTAGCAACAACAATCTATATTATTCTATTTGCTAAATCAATACTTACTTTTTCAGATGTATATACTTTTTCATCTAGGGAACTAGCAACTATTAGTAAAGTAGACTTAAATAAAATAGAAAAATTTTTAACTATTTTTTCTGTTGAATTTGGAGAAGTTGAATTGGATATTGATATTTTTACTCCAAACTCCATTCTTACCCACAATCCAATAATTAAGAGAAATGACAGATACTTAGTTCCTTCACTTCCACTCTTACTTTGGTGTGTTGAAGATGAAATAGAAAATAGAATAAAAGAACTTCCTAAACTACAAGGAAAATATACTACTATTAGACATGATTTTTTACTAGATAAATGTATGACTTATCTTAAAGAAATTATGCCAAGTTGCAAAATAATAGGTACTAATCTTAACTATTATGATGGTAACATTAAAAATGAAACTGATGGCTTAATAATATATGATAGAACACTATTCATTATAGAAGCAAAAGCAAATAAAATTACGAATAAAGCAAGGGAAGGTAGCTCCATAAGGACAGAAAAACATCTGAAGGATATTATTAAAAACTCCTATGAGCAAGGAATTAGAACTTTGAAGTATATCAAAAAGAATAATGCAACATTCAAAGCTGTAAAAAATAAAAAAGAATACATAACCAAAGATATGTTTGACGACGTTATCATAATATCTTTATCACTAGAAACTGTAGGAAATTTAACTCCAATGATTAAAGTAGAAAATGGTTTAGAATTATTTTCAGGCGAAAACTTCCCCTTTTTGATAAGTCTTTATGATTTAGTTGTTATAAAGGATTTATTTGATGTTCCAGTATTATTTATTGACTATATAAAGAAAAGACGAGAATTTTTAGAAAGAAAAAATACATCTACGTACGAAGAATTAGACATGATATCATATTATTTATCTAATAGACTAGATATAAACAGTTTAACTAATAATGAGGAGGTAGGTTTAGATTGGATATATTTAGATACTGGTACAGATGAAATAAATGATTATTACATGTATAAGTTTGAGCATAAGCAGAATTATACTGAGAAACCTAAAATATTCTTTCAGAAAGATTTTTTGACATTACTTAGAGGTATAGACAAAGGAGATTTTAAATTTAGAACTGTTGTAATGAGCTTGCTAATGGATTTTAATATGAACTCCATTGATGATTTACTCAAAAATATAAACAGATGCAAGCAGATGTTTTTAATTGATGACCAGTTACATGATGCCTCTATTTTTACTCATTCCCGTAGTGGTATAGGATTCACTTATATGGTTTGTAATAATAAACGGGAATTAGATGAAATGTTGAAAATGTATTGCAACAAAAAATTTGAACAACATAAAGCAAGTTTATGGATTGGATTAGGTGATATTTTGGGTTATAGAAATAATTATAATTTTGTATCACACATTATACAAAAGAAGTAAACATCTATCTTTATTTTCAGACTTTGACACTCCTTTCACAAGGCTGTCAATAGTTCAAATACGAACTAAATGCAAACTATTGTCAGTAGTTTTTTGGTAATCTGAAATAACTCTGACAAAGTTTTTTAGTAAAAAAATCACATTACCTACCCAAAAAGCCCTCCATCATCTTTAGGAAAACGCTTAGTTCTTTGGGGATTTTCTGTATAAACAACTCCTCCTAGTTTATTGATGGTATCTTTTACTAGAGAAATGGATTTTTCCAATTCTGATTCTATTTGGTGTGTAGTAAAGCGTAGAATATTCCTGCCTAGACTACTAATTTCATTGTTCTAAAACTCTATTTTCTAGATTTTTATACATACTTATTAGGTTTGATGTATCAATTTCAAAATAACATTTTTATTTTTAGATTCAGAAAAGCAGGGTTAAAACCATTTTCAATTTATAATTCTGCCAGTGTCGTACCCACTGATGATAGCAAAACACAAATAAACTTATATTATGCTATAATTAATTATCTTCCTTTAACAAGTTATATTTTTTCTGAATGATAACGCTTTCACTATATGGATAGGGAGCTGCCATCATATTTTCGTATTCCTTTCTGGGTGTTTTTATAAGTTTATTTACTTCATATATACCATATTTTAACTCACTTATCCAAATTTCTGGATTAGGCTTTGACGTTTCTATATCTATAACTGCACCCGAATCAGGTAATGCCCAAATACTTATATTTCTATAATACTTATTAATCCCAATCAAAGGGATTCTAGTTGTATCACTCCAAATTGCTTCCAAGACAGAACTATGGATTTGAATCCATTCTCCACTACGAGCCGATTTTATAGAAAATTGATAACGATAAGTAGTGTCATTTATCATTGAATCAGAAACTAAAGAAAGTAAAGGAGCTTCAAAATTAAATGAAGAGTCTAATTCTATAATTTTGCTTTCTTGTAGAAAATTCCAGTTTCCACTTAGATTTTTTGTTCTTTTTGGAAAAAGACCTTTTGGAATAGAATCAAAAGCAGCCGAATCACTAAAAAATTGTTTTGTAAACTCATCACTTTCTTCATCATAAGAAATCCAAGTTTGTTTATTCTCATCTAGATTATAGAGATAAAAAATACTATTCGGTTTTGGTTTTTCTTTTGTAAAATTAGCTTCTAAAGCTCCCCAAAATAAAATTCCTATTCCCACCATCATACAAAATAAAGAAAGCGACCAACGCCAACTTTGAGTCAGAAGTTGCATTACAGGAACTAAAAGTCCTCCTAAAAGAGCAATAATTAAAGCCATTAGGGCGAAACCATATAAAACAAAACCTCCTACATTTACAGCTTCTAGGGCTTCTGGAACGATAGCCAAAACAGGATAGAATATATAAATTGTAGGAATAGAAAGAAGTAACAAAAGAATTGTATCAAATGGATTAAGGTAATTAGCATTATTACGCAACAATAAATAAAACCAAGCTAAAAGCATAGATAAAGTAGGAAGCACAAAAAGATAAGCAGCAGGGCGCAAATCCATTCCTATCCAATCTTGACCAAAAACAGTCAGGGCACTCAATCCAATCCAAAAAGGAAGAACACCCAAAAGAACAGATGCAGGTTTTTTGCTTCTAAAAAATATTGAGTAAGCAAGTAAAGAAACACCTACAAAGATAAGAGCAAAAGCAATTTGATACCAAAAAGCAAAATAAGTAGTGCCATAAGGCATCCAAGTGTAAGCAGAATGTGTCATCAAAATTCCTTTCCAAAGAAGAGTAGCAAGTCCTCCAATAGATAAAACGATAATCAAATAACCAAATAAGCTACCTGCAACCAATTTCCAAGACCAATAACGCAACCCAGAAAGAAATAGCAGAACAAAAAAGATAATCATTCCATAAATTGTCCATTCTAAGTATTCTTGGTTAATATCCATAACTAAAATATTACCAAATGGAATTCCTAAAAACGTAACATTTTCATCAGACGTAATCTGTGTTTTAAGATTTTCTAAGTCACCAAAATAACGAATGAGTGAAAGCATATAATCGCCATGTTGTTGTAACGAGCGTTTATCTAAGTTTTCAGGTCGGTCTAATGGAGTGTGATAATGTGTATGTTTTCCTATAAAAGCAAAGTTTAGGAAGGGAATATCATTTTCTCCAAAAACACTTGCATCTGTTCCGTTGGGCATATTTTGATAAACAATATTTGCAAAGGAAGTTCCGAAGGCTCTTAGTTTTCCTGTTTTTTTAGATTTTTTGAAAGCTGTTTGTGTATGATAAAGAAGATTTTGATTTTTGTCAGATGTTTCAAAAAGTATTGACATTCCTACTGCTCCTCGTGCTTCGAAATTAAAAGCGACTCCAATCTCTTTTGCCCAAGGGTGTTGCTTCATAAATGCCTCTGCTCCTAGAAGGTCTATTTCTTCTCCATCAGAAAAGAGAAAAATTATATCATTTTCGAAAGGCTGGTTAGTTACTTGTGTTTTGAGCATATCCATTATTTCCAAAATTGCTCCTACAGCTGCTCCATCATCTGCTGCTCCTGCTGCATTGCTGCGTGAATCATAATGACAAGCTATCAAAATCGTATTTTTTGGTGTTGCTACATCTACCAAATTAATTGTAGAATCTGCTATCGTGGAATCTAACAATATAGAATCTGATAAAACAGAGTTTTCTATTTTATCAATAGAATTTTTGCCTTTTACTCGCACTAAAATATTCTCTAAAAAAGCTATTTGAGGTGTTTTTCCATCATTAATAAAACTAGTAGATTGCACCTCAGTCTGATAGCCCATTGCTCTAGCCTGAGAAACAATATAATTACGAACACTATCATGGGCTGCCGAACCTGTTGGGTGAGGTGTTTTGGCTATCCTTTGTACATACGTAAAAGCTCTATCAGCCGAAAAATTTACATCTGTATTTTGTGGTGCAACAGGAATGATTTGAACAGCCGAAATAATAAGAACGGCAGTAAGAACACAAAAAGTAATGAAGGTAGAAACCGATTTCATAGAGGATAATTACGAATTAGAAATTACGAACTGAAAGACAACGCAGTTAATTACGAATGTAATTCACTAAATACTAGCAACTTATAATTTAAAACTATTTACGTTGATAAAATTATTATCTTAGGTAAAAAAGATAGTTGAAATAACTTTAATACACTAAATGTATTCATTTTTTGTACGAATTAAAAATTATTCTTTATTGTATCGTTTTTTATTCTATTTCTTCGTAATCAAAAGGCTTTAATTCTTGTCCTTCTTTTGGTAATGTTCTATATTTTTTGGTTATGATTTTTGGGTTTCTTCCTAAGTTTTTAAAAGTTAGTTCAAATTTGAAAACAGTACCATTAGTAAAAATTCCATTTCCATTTTTTGGAAATGAAAAATAGCCAAATGTATAATTGTCAAAATCGCTTATAGACAACGCTATTTTATTGACTCCTAAGAGTTTTAATTGGCTTTTTCCTCTAAAACCACATTGTATACCAAATTTCCATGTTTCTGATTGTCGCTCTTTTCTAAAACTTTGCAGAAGAATATTTTTATACAATTCTCTGCTAAATTGGTTTTCCGAATATTTTTGCTCATTAGCAATTAATTTCTCATTCTGAAACGGAAAACTTCTATACCTTTCATCTAATGTGAAATTTGAAAAAATTTTACTTGTTTCTTCAAAATTCAAAAGATTTTGTTTTTTGATTTTGTCTAAACTTTTCTTGGAATTTGCTAAGTAATCAATCACTTCTTGGTCTCTTTTATCTATATAAATCATTTCTGTTAGTTTCCTTCTTTCCCACCATTTATCTGAAAGTGCATAAAATTCATTATCTAAATCATCTATTTTATTAGAAGAATTAATAACTGTTATTTTTTGTTCTTGTTCTTGTTGTAAATTTTGAAAAATAAAGAATGAAGAAAAAGCTACTCCAAGCCACAAAAAAGCTGAAAGAAAATAAAGAAATGTTTTATTTTTCATATTGAAATCCCTCCTTTCCATATTCTAGGAATGTTTTTGACTTATCATGGAATCTTTTACCTTTAAAAATATACCATTTGAGTTTTAGATTTTTGATTTCAAAATCTTTTTCATCAATTACTAAAAACCCTTTTTCATCAAAGTAATATTTTGCATTTGTTTCTATTTGCTTTCTTAGCTCAGTTGTATCTCTGTGTGTAGTAAAAGGTGTAATTTCTTGTATATCAATTTTATAGCAGGCTTCACAATCCGAATAAGAAACCTTTTCTATAATAGGACGAAATATAACATCATTGTATTTATCAGTAATTGGGAAATAAGAATATTCTTCTACCAAAGTATCAACAGCTTGTCCATAAACCTGTGCTAATTCTGCTTTAAAACGAGCCAAATGAATCAAAATTTCTATTTTTCGTCCTTTTAAATATTTATGTTTTAATTCTTTATCTGTCTGATTTTCTTCAAAAATATAATCTTTGTATTTGTCAGAAACAAAATTATCAACTTCCTTTATTTCCTTCAAATAATCATTAAAAAGAGTTTGCAAATTGAGATTTTGAATGGAATAATATTGATTGCCAAAATTATCAAAATCTTTTTCTGTTACATTTTTCTTCAATTCACTTTGAAGGATTTTTATGTCCTCTGTTGAATCTATTTTATATTCATATTTTTGATAAATAGCCTTTAAAGTATCTAGTTTTGATTGAATAATTACAAGTTTTGAGTCATTTTTCATAACTCCTTGTTCTGCAAAATTATCCTCCATGTTATTTTTAATCTTATCGATAACACCTTCATAACCAATACTTACACTTTCACCTGCTGATTTAGTTATGAATAAAAGAGTTGAGGTTTTTGCATCATACTTTTCAGAAAAGAAAGTATGATAGCCATATTTTCCTGCCAAAAGAAACAAGACAAATAAAGGAATAAGAGGATGGAATAGCTTTTTCATTAAAATCGTATTTGTTATATACCCAATTTAATTAAAAACAAAGCAATCACAAAATAGTATTATTCACTATATTTTTTCCATAAATCGGGACGACGTTTTTTTGTTCTTTCCATAGCTTGTTGTAATCTCCAATCTTCAATTTTGGCAGCGTGTCCAGAGAGCAACACTTCAGGAACTTCCATTCCTTCCCAGTTGGCAGGACGAGTATAAACAGGGGGAGCTAATAAATCATCTTGAAAAGAATCTGTCAAGGCAGAGGTTTCATCATTCATCACACGAGGAACTAATCTAATAATAGCATCAGCTACCAAAGCAGCAGGAATTTCTCCACCAGAAACTACAAAATCGCCTACTGAAATTTCTTTAGTAACGTATTTTTGGCGTATTCTTTCATCTATGCCTTTATAATGTCCACAGATTATCATTATATTTTCTTTCAGAGAATATGAGTTTGCCATTGTCTGATTGAATGTAATTCCGTCAGGTGTCATATAAATTATTTCATCATATTTTCTATGGCTCAATAATTCTTCAATACAGGCAGCTAACGGTTCTGGAGTCATGACCATTCCTGCGCCACCTCCAAAGGCATAATCATCGATTCGTCCGTGTTTGTCTTGGCTATATTTTTTGAGGTCGTGAAGATTTAGAGTTACAATATTGCGTTCTTGCGCTCTTTGTAAAATAGAATGACCAATAAAACTTTCGATGAGTTGAGGAAGGCAACTAATAATATCTATACGCATAATTTTCATATCTAAATCCTATTTTTTAAAAGTGGTAGGATTTTGGTGAATGAGTTGTTTTGCTACAAAATTACAAATTAATTGCCATTATTGTAATATCATCTCTCTGTTCTTCTTCTTGTCTAAAATTTTCTACATCTTCTAATAAAGAGGTCTTTTGCATAGAGATTGGTAAATGTCCCCATTCAGAAATTTTATCTAAGAAACGTTTTGTACCATACTTTTTACGCTTTTGATTTGGCTGATCTATTAAACCATCAGAAGTCAGGAAAAGCATTGTGCGAGGTGAAAGTGTCAAATGTTTTTCTTCAAAAGGTTTTTTCTTGCGCTGCAATCCTCCAATAGAACGAGAAGTTCCACGTAACTGTATAATTTCTCCTTCTACTTCTTTATAAATAAGTGGTCGTTTTGCACCAGCAAAATCAAGTTCTATTTTTCCATCTTCTCTATATAAGTAGCGAATCAAAACGACATCCATTCCGTCTGTATTGCTTCCTTCTTTTCCTGTTTGTCGAAGTGAAAGACGAATACTATCATCTAAATGTTCCAACATATCGGCTGGCGAAGTAATTTCTTTTTCATACAGAATTTCTCTCAAAAGTGAACTTCCTACCATTGACATAAATGCTCCTGGAACTCCATGTCCTGTACAATCTGCAACAGCTGCGTATTGATAGCCATCATTATAACCAATCCAATAAAAATCTCCACTTACAATATCTTTAGGCTGATAAACTACATAATGGTCTCCTATTGAGCGTTTTATTTCTTTTTCAGTTGGCAAAATTGATTCTTGAATAGTTTGTGCATAACGGATAGAATCTGTTACTTCTTTATTTTTTTGTTCGATTAAATTGTAAGCCTTAATATTTGAAAGAGCAATGGCTGTGGCAGAACCAATAGACTGCAAAAGTAGAATGTCTTGCTCTGAATAATCCATTTCATAGAATGTCTGAACAGTCATTACACCAAATTTATGTCCTTCTGCAATTAGAGGAACATAGATAAACGCATAAGGTAAATCACCCTTTTCTACTTTTATATTTTGTTCTTCAAATTTTTGTTTCCAAACTTTTGCTACATTATTTATAGCAACTGTGTTTTCTGTTTTTAAGCATTCCACAGATGGAAGATGAGTTTTTTTCATTGAGTCTTCATGAGGCTCAAGTTTAGTTCCTTTTTCTATAAAATCATTAAATTCAATCGTATTTTTATTTTCATTTAGAAGACCAACTCCAAAACCTTCTGCTGGCATAAGACCAATTACACGCTCAAAGACTTTCGCTACTAGTTCTTCTGTATCAAGAATAGATGTGATTTCTTGCGTAATATTACTTAACTTTTTAAGACGTTTGTTAGAATTTTCTAAAGCACGCTTTTGCTTCATTACTTCTCGGTTTGCCTTCTTGAGATATTCAGCTTGAGAAGCTAATTCTTCTTTTTGATTATATACTTCTTGACTTTGGTTCAGTAGCTCTTGTTGTTGAGCTTCTAACTCTTCTGTTTTTTGGCTAATTTCCTGTGTACGTTCTGTTATTAGTGCGTTTAATTCTTTATTTTTATTTTTTAGATTTTTTTCGTGCAAATAAGTAAAACCAACAGCTATCAAAAATACAAGTCCAATATAAATAACGTATGCCCACCAACGTTGATACCAAGCCGTTTCGACTTCAAAATCCAGTAGAAAAGTATTACTTAGTTCTCCCTCTTCGTTTTGTGCTTGAATCTCTAGTGTATATTGTCCAGAAGGTAGAATTGCAAATTCAATTTTATCTTTTGGCATCCAAGGTGACCAGTTGGTGGTAGAAGGAAGTAAACGGTAGCGATATAACAATGCTTCATTCTTTCCAAAAGCAGGACTTGCCATCTGAACAGAAAAACTACTAAAACCAGTACGTAATTTGTGTTTTTCAAAATTAGAAACTAATGAATCTCCAATTCGTATATGACGTAAAAAAATTTGTAAAGAGTCTTGTTGTATTTTTTGGGTTTGTGTATTGTCATATCTATACAACCCTTCTGAAGTAGCTATCCAAGTAAAAATAGGCTTTTTGATATTATTTTCTTCAAAAATGTATTTTGTATCTTCGTAGATAGAGTAAACCTCAGCAGAGGGAAGATTAAGATGTGCGCTTTCAACTAATGTATCATTCTTATAATAGAAAAGTTGTTTATCTTTTACCACCCAATAAGATTTAGAAATTACATTGTTCTGATTTGAATAATGAACAAATTTATGAATTAAAGAAATATCAGCATTGACAAAATTATTTGCCGAAAAATTAGTATTTTCTTTTGTATTATCTAAAACGACAGCAGACGCAAACTCGTTTTTGAGTGTATCTAAATAGTAAATTCCTTTTGATGTAGCTACAAAAAGCTGATTGTTACTTGCCACCAACTGCTTTATTTCTACATTCGGAACGTTAGTTAGAGAATCATACGAAGTTATTTTGTACTCTTTTTCATTGTTTGAATCTACATCAATTTTGATTATTCCTTTATACTGTGTTTCTGCCCAAAGTTGATTACCTTTTATTTGTACAATTCTCTTTAAGGGTTCTTCCAAAAAAGTATCTTGTATTTGATAATAAGAATACATCATTACTTTAAGTCCTTCCGACGTAGAAATATATACTCTTCGTTTATCTGTTTTATCAACCAAAAAATGTTTTGTTTCTATCTCACTTACTTTTTCTATCTTTTTTCTAAGTGGATTCAATACAAAAATTCCTGCTTGCCCTGCAATAAGTAAGGCTGAATTTTTTTCATTATAGTGATAAATTTCTAAATCCCATACTTGTCCTAAAATTCCGTCTATATTTTGCCAAATTTGTTTTTGAGTATCATAATAAGAAACTCCTTGTTCGGTAGCTGCATATAAAATATCATCAAAACGGATTACTTTATGTACTTTATTTAACCTGCTTTGTTCTCCAAAATAAGTATAAGACCATGAGGTTTGAATATGAGAAATACCTTGGCTGAGTGCAGCCCACAAATTACCATTTTTGTCTGTGTGAAGATTCCAAACAGATTTATCTTGTAAACCTTTTAGTTCTGAAATTTGATTTTTCCATCTTCCATTTTTATCTATCAATACAATGCCTTCACTAGCTGTAGCAATTGCAATTTGATCATTTTTGAGAACTGAAAGGTGATGAATTTTAGCTTTCTTAAAAAAATTATTGCGTTCTACTTCAAATTTGCTAATAGTATTTTTAATGACATTATATGTATAAAAATCACCCTCTTTTGTTGCTATCAAAACCACATTTTCAGTATAATTTATTATTCCTGTAATGAGTTCTTGATATAAAAAATGTGTGTTTTCTATACTATTGAGAAAGTCATTTTTATATTCAAAAATGCCTAGTTTTGACTCCTGAACATATAATCTTTCATTAGCTACAAAGGCTGATAAAAATGTATTTGCTCGTGGCTGAATAACTTCAAATCTATTAGCAGCATATTTTAATATAAAGTTTTTTGTGAGAAAAAATACTTCTTCATTAAAAACAACTGTCTTCCAAACATCATTAAATTTTCTATATTTTTCTGGAACTTGATTGAGAAGTGAAATGTATTTTGTTTTTCCTAAAGAATCAATGTAAGAATATCCTAAATCATTGACACCACCAATGTACATTTTATCAGTAATAGAAGAGTAACCTAATGAACGCACTACACCAGAACCTCCAATTTTGATGCGTTCCCACGTTTTGCCATCAAAGGAGAGTAAATGAGTTGTATTTCCTACATAGATTACACCATTTTTGTCTTGTTCAATTGCCCAGTTTTGAGTGGAAGCATCGTATTCTTTTGGAGAATAATTTTTCACAAAAAGTAACCCTGCCTCTTGATAAGGCACATTAGGAACATTTTGTGTATTTTGGTCTTGCTTACCATTTTGTTGTGCAAAAGAAAGTGTAGAACAGAAAATACTGATACCGAGAAAAGTAAAGAACAAAGAATAAAAAAATATCTGTTTCATATACGGTAATAAGTATGGATGTAGAACAGAAAAAAGGAGAATAAGTTTTGAGTTTTTGAAAGATTTATAAAAACATTTCAAGTTTTGCTTCAATCAGACTTGTGAGCAAATATTAAAGTTCAGTTTTGGAAACTCCACACATAAAAAATTGACTGTAATAACATTTATTCTAACCTTGATAAATTTGCAAAAATTCATCTTTTCGATCTCTTGCTAGGCTTGCTTTAAAACCATCATCCATGATAATATAATTTCCTGTTCGGATATACTGACTAATTTTATTTAGATTGACAATATACGACCGATGCGAGCGAAAAAAACAAGGATTTATTAAATTTTCTTCAAAATATTTTATTTTTTTGGTAACTAATACTCGCTTTTTATCTGAAAAAACAATTTCTGTATAAGAACCTTCTGCAATCAAATACATAATATCATCAGCTTCGACAAACATCAATCCGTCTGCCATTGGAAGTGCAAAACGAGTAATATATTCACCTTTTAAGTTTTGTCTTAGGGTTTCCATTTTTTGATTGTTTTCTGAATTTCCTGTTAGTTGAAGGTGTTTTTCTACTTTTTCGACAGCTTTTTTGAGTAAATCTATTTCTAAAGGCTTCAATAAATAATCTACTGCCGAAACCTCAAAGGCACGGATAGCATACTCTTGATATGCTGTCACGAAAATCAGCGCAAAATCAATATTTGTAATAAATTTGAGAAGCTCAAAACCTGAATATTCAGGCATTTCAATATCTGAAAAAACAATATCTGGATTTGTTTTGTGAATAAGTTGAACAGCATCAGGAACATTTTCAGCTTCTCCAACAATATTTATTTGAGGGCAATGTTCTGTCAAGAGAGTTTTCAAAATTCTTCTTGCTCGGAGTTCGTCGTCTATAATTATGGCTTTCATATATTCAGTTGGTAGGTCAAAAGGCTTGCCTTTGACTGCATTTATAAAAATTACTGGATAAATAAGTCAAAGGCGAGCCTTTAACCTACATTATTTTATTCATTAATGGGAATCAAAATTACAATTTCTGTTCCTTTTGCATTTCCATGTTCATCTTTCAAATCATTAATCTTTACTTCGATGTTCTTATTTGAAACAGACTGATTTTTCATAAGCTCTAGTCGTTCTTCTGTGGCTTGAGTGGCAAAAGATTGATGTGTTTTTGCTTTTCGTGCATTTATTTCAGTCGATTTTTGTCTTCCTACTCCGTTGTCTGTGATTTTTAGTTGAAGAAAATTCTCGTTTTGTTTTTCTACTTTATCAAATTCTAAAAGTAGTTTTTTCTCTCCCATTTTATGTAAAAGTCCGTGTTTAAAAGCATTTTCTAAATAAGGCTGAATCAAAAGTGGAGGAATTTCAATTTCCTCTAACTGCTCTTCATCAATTTTATTATTAAAAATAATTTCATAACTAAACTCTTCTCCTAATCGCAAACCTTCCAGTTCGATATACGATTTTAATAAAGGTAACTCTTTCTCTAAACTAATTTTTTCTTTAGAAGAAGAATCCAAAAATCCACGCATCAGCGTTGCAAATTTACCTAAATAATGCTGTGCATTTTCCTTTTCAGAAAGCATGATAAAATCTTGAATAGAATTGAGCGCATTAAAGATAAAATGAGGATTCATTTGAGAGCGTAAGGCTTTAAGTTCGCTGAGTTGTTTAGCTCTTTCTTTTTGTTCGGCTTCCAACTTTAAATACAAACGACGACGATTGACGTACCAGCCACCACCAATAAGCAAAGAAATAGGAGCTAAAAGAACTAATCCTAAAATAGAACGCTGTGCTTGAAGAGAGGATATTTCAGTTTTACTTTTTAGTTCATTAATCGTTTTTTGTTGTTCTAAATCCTTTATTTGTTGTTCTTTTTTTTCAGTTTCATATTTAGTTTGGAGTTCTGATGTTTTAGCTAGTATTTCTTGTTGTGTAATTGTATTTTTTAGAGCTATAGATTTTTTAATATACATATCTGTACTATCAGGCTCATTCAAATATCCATACACAACGCCTAATAAAGTATAACTACCAGCTGTTTGAATATCATTACTTTGGCTTTCTGTTAATTTGAGTGTTTTATAAATATTATTTTTAGCATCTTCATACCTTCCATTTTGCTTCAAAATACCAGAATATGTAATTAAAGTTATCAGTTCATAATGTGGATCTTTTTTTTCTTTAGGCATATTTATGACTTGCTCTATAACCCTCAAAGACTCTTGATTTTCTTTTTTAAGATATAAAAAATTAGCTAGACTAGTCATAGCACGATGCAATCCGATATTTGAATTTATATTTTTTGCTATTTTCACAGCATTTCTAGTATAAAAAATAGCAGAATCTAAATCTATAGAACGATATAATGCACCCAAATTCACCGAAATTTTTAATAATTCTTTTTCATAATTATGTTTCTTAGCAAGATTATATGCTTTTTTTCTAAATTCCAAAGATTTCTCAAATTGTCTTGTAATATTGTACATCATAGCCATATTATCGTACGATTTTACTAACTCTTGTGGCTGTTTTATTTTTTCTGACAGTTCCATGGCATTAGAGTAATAGATAAATGCACTATCTATCTTTTTTTGATAATAAAAACTACGTGCTATATTTCGGTACGTGTTTAATATTCCTAATGAATCTTTAATTTCTTCGCTCCATTTCATAGCTTTTTTTGACCAATAAATTGTGCTATCGTGTTTCTTCAAAACACTAGAATACACCGTCATATACATTTGAGCTAAATCTACCTTTAGTTTTGTATTTTCTCTTCCTTTCTCTAGGTTTTCTACAATTTCCCATGTTTGATATACTGTATTTAAAGCATCTTTTGGCTTATAGGAAAGTTGTTTCTCAAATAAAGCTTGTAGATGTTTGACTCTTTCTTTTCCTTCACTTTGAGTAACTAAATACTCTAAAGAATCTATTTCTTTATTTTGAGCCAAAACCAACGAAGTAATAAAACTAAAAACAAGCAAGCAAATTAACTTTTTCATAAGAATAAAATTATAGTAGAAAAGTAAGTTTTTACAAATATACAATTTCTTAAAATAGCTTAATAGCAATATTGTACCATTTATGTAATGAAACCAACCATTTATGAAACTAAACATTGTACTTCCCTAGTGATAGCGTAGTTTTGAAACATAATCAAACGGAAAAAGCCAAAAAACTACTACAACTATCAACTTAAAACAATTAGTACAATGCGACTTTTAACAAAAAATTTCCAAATTGCTTTGCTATTCTTGTGTATTTATCCTGTTTTGCTTTCCAATACAGTTTTTGCACAACAAAGCCAAAACGAACTCTTAAAAAACTTTACAGCTACCTCCCTCAATGTCTTTAAACTCACAGAGCCAAAATATCACAAATACGTTTTTGAAAAAGCCTCCAAACCTTGGCCTATTACCATTGAAAAAAATGGCGATGCTATTTCAAAAGTTGTCATCAACCGAGCAGGTATTATAGAAGAGCCGTATGAACCTGATTTGGCAGAACATCCTGCTTATTTTAAAGACATCAAACACAGAGTTGTATTTATTGATGATAATTTTTACTATATCAAATGGTCTGGAGGAAAGGCAACCATAAAATATATTTTGTCAGAAAATGAAAGTGTTGGAAAAGACCACGACGAACATATCAGCAAAATAGAAAATTATATCCAAAAAACAGTCGCAGCACAATCTGAAGACCGTGCAGAAATTGCAGCCAATCAAGCCAAAATAGATGCAGCCGAAGCATTAGCTAACTCTCTAAAAGGAAAACAAGTAAAAAGTATCGCTCTAAAATGGATTAGCGATAAAAATGAAACAGGGCATTTGGTAAAAGTAAATTACGGAATTGAGGCAACTCTAGCAGATGGAAAAATTCTCAAAACAAAAAATCTAGGAGGGAAAATGCCTTGGGACGACTTCAAAATCACTGTAAAAGGTGGATTATTTGGGGAAGAAACTATCACAATAGCAGAAAACGCAGATGTAATTCCAAATGATAATCTTGTTGTGAGTGTTCAATCCAAATATCAATCAACTATAAAAACTATCGCAAAACTTCCAGTACATTACAATACGGGTTTGCATGTCAATTATTTTGGAGAGCGTGGTGGAGTCGTTCATCTAACTGTTTCGGCAGGATATAGAGGAGGAAATGGAAAAGATGTAATTGTTTCTGTAAAAGCAACCACAACAGGAAATGGAGAAAAAGTCAATCAAATAGAAATCAAAGATGCCAGTTCAGGACAAGTTTTGAGAAAGTTAAAAATGAGTCCCAACGCTCCTCTTACGCTCAATCTGCAAGGTGGAAGTGGAAGTTATGGCAGAGATAGCACACGAGGAGGAAATGGTGGAGATGGTGGAGATGTAACTATCATCAAAGACCCAAGTGTGACAACATTCAATTATACCATCAATAATCAAGGTGGTAATGGTGGAAAACACGAAAATCATAGTCCTTATGATGGAAGAAAAGGTTCAAAAGGCTCTGTAAACGTTCGTAGCTCTTCAGTCAGTTTTGGCTGGTAAACTAAAATAGCCTTTAAAAAGAAAGCCAAAAAATATCAATCTCACTTCACTCTTATTGGTAGTTTCACCAATACTGATACACTTTTGCCGTTGTTGGTGTCCTCACCAACGACATACTAAATTTATTTATCTCAATTTAATTCAAAAATCAAATGAAAACTCTTTTTTTATCTCTTTTAATGATGGCATGCATGATGAGCTTTTATAGTAATCAAAGTGTAAAAACTACAAATCATTCTATCAAAATTGAAGCTACTGTTGCCCCAAATGCAAGTTCTTTCAAACTAGTAAATGATACAGGAAGCAAAATCCGTCTTCATACAGGTTCTGGTGTAGTGAGTTTGAATAATGGAAGCTCTACAAGTATTAGCTGCAATAATGGAAGAAAAATATATACTGCTCCAAATGGTAGTAAAGACGAGTTTATCTTTGAAGTAGATGATAGTATGTGTGGGAAAACTGTCAAACTTTCAAAGTATTTATAATCAAATCAACTTGAAAAATAAAAGAATCATCAAATTTCAACTTAATCCTATTTTTCAATAACAACAATTTTATTTCTGTATCTAATCAGAAAAACCATTTTAAATTATATCGTACTACTTAAAAAACTTATTATGAAACTAGTCAATTTATTCAAAACAGCTACACTTGCTACAGCAATGTTTTGTGCAGTCGGAATTTCAAATGATGCAAATGCACAATTTGGAAAAAAACTCAAAGAAAAATTAGCTAAAGCAGCAGCAGCAGCCGAAGGTGGTGGGCAAGTTGCTGGGCAAGCAAAAAAAGCAAAAGAAGCAGGTGACCCTTATGGCGAAGATTTTTCAGATGATACAGGAACTTCAGGAACATACACAGCCTTAGACGGAGTAGAATTTGAGAATGCAATGGGTGCAAAACGTCGTCAGAGAATATTAAAAATGAAATTTACTGGACGTGATGGCGATAAATTTGTAAACAAACTAGAAGTTTTCTATAACAAAGAGGGAGCTAAGTACGAGTTTACACTCAACGATAAAGAAACCAAAAAATTAGGAGCAAATGTATATCGTTATGGTAGCTTTCAATCTATTTGGCTTATAGAAGTAGAAGAGGGTGTTCTAATAGGCTTGAACAACAAAAGTACACATAGATATGAGCTAGATGGTAGTGAAACAGTAACTGACGTTTTTGCTAAAGATGCTGCCAAGCTAGAAGTGTATGACATGGAAACTGGTCAAGCAAAATTTGAGCAAATGATGAACAAAGGCAAATCAAAAGAAGATGAGAAAAAACGAGCGCAACTGATGGAATACAAAGCCTATAAAGAAAATGTGGGTAAAGTAGTTTTTGTAGATAGTTACACTCGTTTCAATTACAAATATGGAGATAAGCCAACAGAAAACCCTAGTAACTTCATCAAAACAAGAGATATGGGAGATGATATTTTCTTAGGTGCTTACTTCAAAGAAAAAATTGGGACAAGTTGTGGCTCTGACTGCCAGCTAAATATTGTTTATGAAATGAATGGTAAAAAAGGCGATCGTGTAGCACTTCGTAACTCTACTGCAAAATGGAACAAAATGATTTCTGCTAAAAAGAAAACTAATATTTTCTGCTTCAATAATGGTCATCAAATGATTTCTTCTCGTGAAAACATCATTGATTATGCTTTTATGTACACATTATACCAAAACAAAGCTGAGTTTAAAGAAGGACAAACTTACAAAATGACTGTAAAAATGTATTCTAATAATGATGGAAACAACGAAGCTCAAATTGCAGAAGGAACTATCAACTTTGTTTATAAAGCAGCCAAAATGGAAAAGTGGTTTAAGCAGTTCAGAGAATGGTATGATGAATAATTCAAACCATAAGCTTTATAAAAACATAAAAAATAACTCGCACACGTAGTAGTAGCGAATCTATAAAGCCATCATAATTTTTGTGATGGCTTTTTTTATAATTCAAAATTAATTCTCATTTCTCAATCTATCTCTCACTTCCATCAGCGCAAAACCTAATAAATTTAGTCCTCGCCACGTATTTGGATTATAGATTTTGTTAGAATTTTGAGAAAGACCAATTCCCCAAATTGTATCCATCGGACTTGCTTCAACAATAATTTTATTTCCTGTTCCAAGTAAAAACGATTTATATTTTGGGTCAGAAAATTTATGATAATTTCCTTCTACGACAATTTTAGAACGATTTTCTTTCCAAATTTCATAATTGAAGTTTTGTACTTTTCTAACTAATTTTTTGGCTTCGGCTGGACTTTTTGCTTTCAAAATTTCTTCTAAAGTAGCTGTGTCATCGAATAAACGAGCTTTTTCTGCCATCATAAAATGTTCTGCTGTGGGATAAATTATTCCATTTACAGAAAATTCCTTTTGCCACCACTGACTAAAAATAGTTTTGCTAAGACTTCCGTCATTAGTTGGTTTGTGTCCCCAAAAGAATAAAAAATCAAAGTTTTTGTCGTTTTTTTGTAGTTTTTCGTATTCTGAAATGAGCCAAGAGAGAGAGTAAGCCATAATTTTGTTTTTTTTAGTGAAAATATTTTGACAGAATAAATACAGAACCACACTATTTTTAAAATCGTTTCTTGCATTTTGTATTTTTCTATTTCTTAATCTCTAATTCCTGTTTCTCAATTATTTCTCCACAATGACTTGAAAGCGAAATGCCCATTGCCATTTTATTCTGTAGTTTTTTATTTCAGCTTTTTCTAAAATTTTGATTAAATCTTGCTTTTTGAAGGCACGCAAAACAGAAAGAGGAGCGTCATTTTTGACTAAATAAGAACCATTAAAAAGACGAGTTAAGAAATAAATACTGTAATAAGCAATTGGATTGCGATGCAAATCATTGATGATAAAACCTTTTGAAGTGAGTTTTTGAATATTTTTAAAAATCAAAACAAGCTCTTCATCTGTAAAATGATGACAAAAAAGTGACATCGTAGCCCAATCGTATCTATTTTCATTTTGAGAATCAATATCAAAAACGTTTAGCTTTTCGTAATTGATTTGAGGAAATTTTTGTGATTTATTTTGAGCATAATTTATCATAAAATCATTGGCATCAATTCCTGTCAATTTTGCTTTGATATTTTTTTTATCAAACCATTTGGCAATCTGACGCAGCGTATCACCTCCACCACTTCCAATGTCGGCAAGAGTTACCGTTTTTTGATTTTGATTTTCTTGATTCTTCTTAATTTTATTTTCTTTGTAAAGTGTATCTAAAGCTGAAGTTAACACTTTATATCCTCCCAAAGTTGTGTTTATGAATTCTAATTCATCAAGGTTTTTTTTGAGGTCTTCAGAAGCCAGATTTAAGTCGTCCATTAATTCCTTTTTATAGGAACGAGTTTTGAAGTTCATTTTGTAATTCTTTTTTGTTGGTGTCGCTTCGCTAAAACACCAACAAAGGCAGTGTGTCAGTTTAATCTAAACTATTGTCAGAGTCTGATTACAGACTACTGACAAAGTTTGAGCGACTTTTCTATCAAAGTTAGGTAAAATTTAGACTAAAATTATTCTCCCAAATCAGCCACACCATAAACGCCACCAAACTGTTTACACCAGATAATCACATAACGATATTGTGTAATGGAAATTTCAGAAGAAACATTTATAGTTTGAGAGCCACTAGAAGAGCGTAAAGAAGCCAATTCTACTGCACCATTTACACTATTATTAGTATCTCCTAAATATACTCTCAAATCTGGAGGAGAAGATGAGGTAGAAAAATCATCTCCCAATACTACTTGCAAAACGTCGTTCTCAATACGAAGTTTTACACTTCCCGAACCTCTATTTGTAAATGTTCCTTTGCGTATTACTTGTATTGTTGCAGGGCTACTTTTGATTCCATCCACTGTTGCTGTAACGTTTGCTGTTCCATAGCTCTCTGCTGTAACTTGTCCACTTTCTACAGTTATAAGTTCTATGTCACTGCTTGTCCAAGTAGCTGTTTTTCCTGTAATTTCTTGTCCCAAATTATTCTTTACAGAAAAATCTAAACTTGCCATTTCTGTCAATGTAATTTCTGTATTTGATGGAGTAATTGTTACGGTAGCTACTTGATTGTTATCAGTTACGACAGTCAAAAGTGCTGTTGCTTCTATGGTTTGGTAGGTTGCTTTTATGGTCGTTTGTCCTGCTGAGAGTCCTGTTGCAGTACCTTGCGATGTCATACTTGCAATAGACAAATCACTACTTGTCCAAACAATATCAGAAGGAGTAGAAATTGTATTTCCCATATTATCAAAAAAAATAGCTGTAAAATTGGCTGTTTCACCAATAGCTATGCTTTGAGAAGTTGGAGAGATTTCCAAACGTTCAGGAATCTCTATTGGAGCAACTTCTTCTGTTTTTTTATTACAGGAAACGAAAAGAAGTAAAAAAATGCCTAAAAAGGCAATAAAATGAAGTTTATTCTTAAATAAAATTTTAAAAAAATGAAATAATTGCATTGAGATTGTAAGATTTAATAAAACAAAAATTATTGATTAAAAATTTACGCTCTCCCCTTATTTTTAGTTGTTAGAATTATTTTTTGAATTAATTCCAAATAAAATTATTCATATTTTTTTATAGTTGAATTAAAAACGACAAATAATTAACAAATTTTAGTATATGTAATAAAACGCTAGGGAAATACCAATTCATTTTGAGTGAAAGCGCTTGCTTTGCATTATTTCAATAAATAGTTAGGAATTATAAGTTAATTAAATTAACTTTAAAACTCAAGATTAATAAATTTTACTACCTATTATTTTTTATTCCCTTATTATTTTTATAAAAATTTATTATGAAAAAGTTAAGTGTGCTATTGTTTATTCTTTCAATTTTAGTGTTCAGTTGTGAACTAAAAGAAGATGAAAATGACCTTTTGCCTAATCGTTATGCTAAAAAATCTGCCTCTTCTATTCAAGTAACCCAAATGAGTAGCACTGATGTGGCAGGAAATTGGGCAGAAACTGAAATTAATTACATGACAACAAATGGCTACATGTCAGGTTATTCAGATGGAACATTCAGACCAGCTAATAATGTTACAAGAGCCGAATTTGCGACAATGATTGTAAGTTGTTTGAATCCAGCCCCAAAACCTGAAAATGCAAATCTCAGTTTTTCAGATATTAGTGGGCATTGGGCAGAACAAAATATTCTCAAAGCAGCAAAAGCAGGATATTTATCAGGTTATCCAGACGGAACTTTTAAACCACAAGACAATATTACTAAATTACAAACCCTTGTTTCTATCGCAAATGGACTTAATGTAAGTGGTGGAAATACAAATTCTTTATCTGCTTATTTTGATGATTCTTCTCAAATAGCTGCTTGGGCAAGTACAGCCATAGCTAATGCTGTTCAGAATAAGTTTGTAATTAATCATCCTGATAAACGTAAATTAGAACCAAATAAAAATGCAACTCGTGCCGATGCCACTTCACTTTTGTATAGAGCGATGATGTTCAAAAACGTAGCTCCTGCTTATGAGAATTCATATTTAGTTACGTTTGGACTTACTTCTACGTATCCAAATCCTGCTACAAAAGGAGAAGCAATTACTTTCTCTGGAAAAGCTGCAAATCTTACTTCTATTAAGTTTTTTGTAGATGGTTATCCTCTTTATACAGCTACTCCTTCTAACAATTCTTATTCATTTAGTTATACTTTTTATGGAATAGGTACAAATAGAGCATTGAAAATTGAAGGATATAATGGAAGTACACTTGTTACTACTCAAAACAAAACCATTAGCATCAAAGATGATGTAGTTTTAATTACTTCTCGCCAACAATACGATGTAGCAGTAGGAACAACTGTTTGGAAACTATCAGGTAGAAATGGTTTTTTCTTTGAAAATGAAATGACAATCAATGCTGATGGTGCGCCACATGCGTATCATCCTCAAAATATTGGTTTAGATTATTTAGCAAATGCAGGTTATCCAGGTAATTGGTGGGGAATTGCTACTAATTCAAGTGGAACTCCTTATATTCAACGTTCTTTCGAACCTGCACCAGGTTATTATGTTTCTACAACGGCAATGGTAGATGGCAGATATACAGACCGTGAACCTCGTAGATATGCAAATTCTGAAACAATTCCTTTCTTAGTTTTACCTGCAAGTAAGGCAATGGGAGCAAAATTAGGCGATTTTGGAGTAATTTATAATCAAAGAAATGGTAAATATTGTTATGCTATTTATGCCGATGTAGGACCTACAAACCATTTGGGAGAAGCCTCTATTAAAGCAGCCGAGTTATTAGGAATCAATAATAATCCTAAAAATGGAGGTCAATCTGGTGATGTAGTTTATTTAGTGTTTCCAAATACTCGTATAACTAATGGACAAATTCCGACGTATCAAACTATTCTTACAGAAGGAGAACGTCATTTTACTGAGTGGGGTGGAATTGCTCAATTAGAATATTTTTATTAATAAAAATAGCCGAAACTAATTCTATAAATTAGAATATCAAAAAAACATAAACCTTCATAATTGCATTAATTATGAAGGTTTTTTAACGAAAAACACGAAATAAAAAATGACACAAACTGTAGCAATCGCCGAAACTAAAAAAGTAGCCATTGCACCGAAATTGTACCAGATAAGTCCTGCTAAAGAACTCGCTAACATCGAAAAAACACTTTGAAAACCTGAATATGAACCAATTGCAGTAGCAACATCTTTTTTATCTGAAATATTGCTTATCCACGCCTTCGAAATGCCTTCTGTGGCTGCTGCATAAATTCCATATAAGAAAAACAGACCAATAAAAACAGTTATATCATTTGTAAAAGACATTCCAAAATAAACGATTGCAAAAATAGAAAATCCTAAAAGCATCATTTTTTTGAAACCTACTTTATCAGCCAAAATACCAATAGGAAAGGCAAAAAGAGCATAAATCAAGTTATAAAAAATATAAATTCCGATAATATAGGTATCATCAATTCCTGCATCTTTGGCTTTCAATAATAAAAAAACATCAGAACTATTGAAGAGCGTAAAAGCTAAAAGTCCGATAACTAATTTTCTATAACTTTCAGGGCTTTGCTTCGAACAATAATTTAGAAAAGAGAAAAAGGGTGTAGGTATTTTTTCTTTTGGTTTCTCTTTTAAATTTGAGACTTGATTTTCTGCTTTTTTATCCTTTAAAAATAAAGTAGCCAAAACAGCCAAAACCCCAGGGATAAAAGCAATAAAAAATAAATTTTGATAGTCTTTTGGGTAATAATAAAGATAAACTAGCGCAAATGCAGGCCCTAAAACTGCGCCTGTGGTGTCCATAGAACGATGAAAACCAAAAACTTTTGCCTTCGTTTCGGGGGTTGCTTCGTCGGAAAGTAGGGCATCTCTTGCGCCTGTTCGAACTCCTTTTCCTACTCTATCAATCGTTCTGCACATAAAAACCCACAACGGATATACAAAAAGTGCAATCAATGGTTTTGAAATGGCACTAAAGGCATAACCAATCTGAACAAAAGGCGCACGTTTGCCAGAATTGTCTGAAAGTTTGCCAAAATATCCTTTGCTTAGTCCTGCAATCGCTTCAGCAAACCCTTCCAAAATACCTATTAAAACAATAGAAAAACCTATTTCTTTGAGGTAAATAGGCATAATTGGATAGAGCATTTCACTTGCCATATCTGTAAAAAGACTGATAAGTGACAAAATCCAAACGGCACGAGTGATGTATTTCATATACGAATCTAAAAGAGAAAAGGAAATTATTTTCCTATAAAGATAACCTAATTCTATTTTGAGTTTACTATCCTTTTACAAATTCTAAATTCTTGCTAACTTTTTTGGCTAAAAATGGTTATTTTTGCTAATTGTACTTTGTATGACAGACTTCCCAGACTGTCTAAAAAATGATAAATATAAATTCAAACAGACAGGGATGTCTGTTTTACATAATTTCAAAATATAGATTTTTCCCAAAATGCCCACTACCACAGAAAAAGCCCTCACAAAAGAAGAAATAGCAGCAAAAAAAGCAGAAGAACAGCGAGTAAAAGAGTTAGAAGGTTATGATACCAAACACAATATTGTCATAAAAGGCGCACGAGTAAACAATCTCAAAAATATTAGTCTTGCCGTTCCAAGAAATAAACTGATTGTTATTACTGGCGTTTCGGGTTCTGGAAAGTCGTCACTTGCTTTTGATACGCTTTTTGCAGAAGGGCAGCGCATGTACGTGGAGAGTTTGAGTAGTTATGCTCGTCAGTTTTTGGGTAGAATGGAAAAGCCTGATGTTGATTGGATTCGTGGTGTTTCGCCTGCCATTGCTGTTGAGCAAAAGGTAAATACACGAAATCCACGTTCTACGGTAGGAACTACGACGGAAATTTATGATTATCTAAAACTTCTTTTTTCAAGAATTGGAATTACCTATTCGCCTATTTCTGGTGAAGTAGTCAAGAAAGATAATGTTTCTGATGTAGTAGATTTTATTGAAAATTATGGAGATAAAGAGGAGGAAAGCAACGCAAAATATATGATTCTTGCGCCTTTGGTAATTCCTGAAGAGCGAACTTTTGAAGAACAATTAAATATTCTTTTGCAACAAGGTTTTACGAGAATAAAAGCAGGAGAAGAAGTCATTTTTATAGAACAATTATTACCAAAAGAAATTGACCCAGAAACACAAAGTGGGAAAGACCAAACCAAGCAAAATTTAGAGAACTTTTTAGAAGAACATAAAGGCGAAAATCAAAAGGATTATTTAGAAGAAAAGAAAAAATTAAAAAAAGCAGGTAAAAAGCCAGCAAAGAAAGCAACAAAAGCAAAAGAACCAATTTCAAGACTTACAAAAGAACAACAAGTGGAACTCAAACGCCTTCAAAAATTTACACTTTATATCTTAATTGACAGAGGCGTAATCAAAAAAGGCGACGAGCAAAACCGTTTTCGTATTGCTGATTCGGTTCAAACTTCATTTTATGAAAGTAAAGGAGATTGTGTAGTTGAGATTTATCAAAAAGGAAAAGACGTAGAAACGACGAGTTTTTCAGACCGTTTCGAAGCCGATGGAATATTATTTGAAGAGCCAAATATCAATTTTTTTAGTTTTAATAGTCCTTACGGTGCGTGTCGTACTTGTGAAGGCTTTGGAACTGTTTTGGGAATTGATGAAGATTTGGTTATTCCTGACAAAACGATGTCCGTTTATGAAGGTGCGATTGCGCCTTGGAGAACGCCAAAAATGAGTAAATGGCTTACTCCTCTTATCCAAAAAGGAATTGATTTTGATTTTCCTATTCATCGTGCTTTTCAAGATTTGACCGAAGAGCAGCAACGACTTCTTTGGACAGGAAATAAATATTTTAAAGGATTAGATGAGTTTTTTAAAGACTTAGAAAGTGAAAGCTATAAAATTCAATATAGAGTGATGCTTTCAAAATATAGAGGCAGAAGAATTTGTCCAGATTGTTTGGGAACACGCATCAGAAAAGAAGCAGGTTATGTGAAAATAGGCGAAAAATCGATTCAAGAATTGGTTTTGCTTCCTTTAGACGAACTCACTCAATTTTTTCAAGAAGTACAACTTACAGAGCATCAAGAAAGCGTTTCGAAACGAATTTTGATAGAAATTAGAAACCGTTTGCAATATCTCAATGAAGTAGGTTTGCAATATCTGACTTTAAATAGAAAAACAGCAACGCTTTCAGGTGGAGAATTTCAACGTATAAAATTGGCTACTTCGCTCGGTTCTGCTTTGGTGGGTTCAATGTATATTTTGGATGAGCCGAGTATTGGACTTCATCCACGAGATACACAAAACTTGATAAAAGTATTAAAAAAACTGCGTGATTTGGGAAATACAGTTATTGTAGTCGAACACGAAGAGGAAATTATGCGAGCTGCTGACCAAATTATCGATATTGGACCCGATGCAGGAGCGCATGGTGGACATTTGATTTTTCAAGGAACTTTAGAAGAGTTAGAAAAAGATTCGGATAGTTATACAGCAAAATATTTGCGTGATGAAATGCAAGTAATCGTTCCTCAAACGCCTAGAAAATGGAATGAATATATTGAGGTAGTAGGTGCAAGAGAACATAATTTAAAGAATATTTCGGTCAAATTTCCTTTGGGAATCTTGACGACAGTTACAGGAGTTTCGGGTTCTGGAAAATCTACTTTGGTGCGTCAGCTTTTATATCCTGCTCTTGCCAAACATTTGGGAAACCACAATGATGAGAGTGGAAAAATGGATAAACTAGCAGGAAATCTAAAGAAAGTGACGAGCGTAGAAATGGTTGATCAAAATCCAATTGGTAAATCTTCTCGTTCCAATCCAGTTACGTATGTGAAGGCGTATGACTACATTCGTGCGCTTTTTGCAGACCAAACTATCTCAAAACAGCGAGGTTTTACACCTGCTTATTTTTCGTTTAATGTGGAAGGTGGACGCTGTGAAACGTGTCAAGGAGAAGGAAAAATTAAGATAGAAATGCAGTTTATGGCTGATATTTACTTGACTTGTGAGTCGTGTAAAGGAAAGCGTTTTCAAGCCGAAGTTTTGGAGGTAGAATTTGGTGGAAAAAATATCGCTGATGTTTTGGATATGACGGTTGATGAAGCCTTGATTACCTTCAAAGATTCGAAACCGATTATGGCACGTTTGCAGCCTTTGCAAGATGTTGGTTTGGGATATATTCAGTTGGGGCAGTCTTCCAATACGCTTTCAGGTGGAGAGGCGCAGCGTGTAAAACTAGCTGCTTTTCTTACCAAAAGTGCCAGCGACCGAGCCAACCGAGAACATATTTTATTTATTTTTGATGAACCTACAACAGGTTTGCATTTCCATGACATTTCCAAACTCCTTACTTCTATCAACGCACTCATTGAACAAGGACATTCTGCCATCGTCATCGAACACAATGTAGAGGTTATTCGTGCAGCCGATTGGGTGATTGATTTAGGAAAAGAAGGAGGAAAAAATGGTGGACATCTTTGTTTTGAAGGAACACCAAAGGAATTGGCTAAATTGAAGGAGAATTATACTGGTGGGTTTTTGTAGGATTTTTTTGTTTTTTGTAGGGAAAATGATTTGACTTTTCCCTACATTATCTTTATAAAAATAAGTTTATTCCTTCTACATATCCAAAATGTTTATCAAACGTAGCCACAGGTAATTGATAAGTCAAACAGGTTGCTGCAATCCAAATATCATTTTCTGGAATTGGTCTTCCTATTTTTTTGAGTTGATTTCTAACCAAAGCATATTTTTCTGCTACTTCATACGTAACAGCCAAAATTTCAGTAGCATTTATAAAATTTGTGATAATTTCGATGTTTTGAGCAACACGAGAAGAATTATTTGCACCAAATAAAAGTTCTCCTGCTCCATCTCGTCTGTCAAAAAACAAATAAAAAAAATAGGCTCTAGCTTGGCTCTGCCGAGTTAGGGCTATGTATTCGGCTTCCAGCCGTGGTTTTCAATTTTTAGATGTAAAGAAATTTTATAACAGAGTGTATTTATCAGACAAATAAATGTGTTTTATCTGACAATTTTGTAGTATTTTGTCAAATTATTACTGCATTGCTTGTCCAATAAATTATTCCCCTGCTCCATCTCGGCTGTCAAAAAACAAATAAAAAAATAGGCTCTAGCTTGGCTCTGCCGAGTTAGGGCTATGTATTCGGCTTCCAGCCGTGGTTTTTGTATTTTCACAGATTCAAAAATAATTTTTATCTTTAAGCCTTCTAAGAAAACAAAAAACTACACATAGCATACGCAAGTTGCATGCCATCAGAAAAAAAAGAACAGTACATCAAATTAAATGAGCTACTCAATAAATCAAATACCAATTTTTGAAGAATTAAAAGAAAGTAAATCAATTCTACTTGCAGGTGCAGGAGGAGGATTTGATATATTTAGTGGAATTCCTTTGTATTTCAATTTGAAAAAACAGGGTAAAAAAGTAATACTTGCAAATTATTCATTTACTTGGTTATCACAAACAACTTCCGAGAAAGTTTTTCCATTTTGTTACAACATAAGAAGTGGAGACAGCGATTTATCAGGTAGAAATTACTTTCCAGAACGATATTTAAAATTGTGGTTGGGATTACAAGGAGAGAATCCTGAAATTTATGCATTTGAAAAAACGGGTGTAAATCCATTAAAAAACGCTTACAAATACCTTATCAAGAAACATAAAATAGATACTGTTTTATTAGTTGATGGAGGAACTGATAGCTTAATGTTTGGAGATGAAGACGGATTAGGAACTCCTCAAGAAGATATTTGCTCAATGGCAGCAGTTTACAAAAGTGGAATAAAAAAACAATTTCTCTTGAGTGTTGGATTTGGAATTGACCATTTTCATGGCGTTTCACATTTTAGGTTCTTAGAAAATGTGGCTCAAATAGCAAAGGATGGTGGATATTTAGGCATGTTCCAAATAATCCAAGAAATGGAAGAATCTAAAAAATATATAGAAGCCATAAAATTTGCCAATGAAAAAATGATTGGAAAAGAAAGCATTGTTTCTAATTCGATTGTAAGTGCATTAGAAGGTGAATATGGAAATCATCATCGAATAAATAGAACTGAAGGAAGCGAATTATGGATAAACCCTTTGATGACAATTTATTGGTGTTTCGATTTAAGACGAGTAATTCAAAAAATTAAATATTTCGACAAAATTAGAAATGTTAATAGTATTAGTGAATTTAATGGAGAACTTTTTAAATATCGTGAAGAATTGGATAAATTAAGAGGTAAAAAACAAATACCAATTTAAAAAAAACATCTAGCGCAAGATAGAATCTTGCACTAGAAATTCCTCATTCCAATCAAAAAAAGGAGTGAGGAGTTTTTTTTATAAAAACTTTGTCAATAGTCTATTGTAAAGTAAACTATTGTCAGAGTTATTTTGGATTACCAAAAAACTACTGACAAAGTTTTAGTTATAAATTTATCTAAATATTTGATATAAATTTATATCTGCACAGAATTGTCTTGGAGGACAACCACATTGTTGGTAGGCTGTTGCAAAATCAGCAGAACAAGTTCCAGGACTGCTAGTAGGATTACAACACCAAACATAGTCTTGCCCACCTGTAACACTATTAGCTTCTTTTGTAGAAATAGCAAATTTTCCAAATTTCTTTTTTAGATTTTTCATCAACGAAATTAATTAACTGATGTAACATATTTTTACTAAAATACAAATTAAGACAAATATTACTAAAAAAACAAACCACCTGTTTCTAAATTTGTGTTATAAAAATTACTTTTTAATCACTATGAATGTAATTTATATCTACTTTAGCACAAGTTTTTACCTTGTGCCTACTATTTTGTTAGCATGCTGACGAAAGAACATGTACAAGATAGAATCTTTCACTAGAAATCTCATAAAAACCAAAAATTCCTCATTCCAATCAAAGAAAGGAGTGAAGATTTTTTTTGTTTCTTTTGTAGTTGATGATTATGTTATCTACTCATAGATAAAACCTTGGGTACACTACAAAATGAACAGCCCAACGAAATTTACCATAATATAAAAATCACAACTAAATTAAAAATTGGATGCAAGATTATCTAAACTTGAGATTGACAAAATTTATACTTGTTGATTTGATAATAGAATAAAAAAAGGAAAGTCAATTAAGACTTTCCTTTTTTAAATTTATTCTAATAAAGAAATTATTAAAATTGACAATTATTCTTTCATCAATTTTTTAACAATTATACCTTTATCTGTTTTGAGTTGAATAGTATAAGCTCCTGAAGTAAATCTTGCCAAATTCAAGTTATAAGAACTTGTATTAGCTGGAATAATATCAGTTTTAACTACACGTCCGAGAGCATCAACTACTGTAATTGTAACTGCATCTTTAACTTCTCCTAGTTCAATTAAGAAAGTTCCATTACTAGGGTTTGGATAAATACGTAGAGCTTTGATGAACTCTTCTTCTTCACCTGTAACCACCTCTGGAATATTGAAAGATGCAGTACGAGTTTGGAAAGTACAACCTGTTGAATATGTCACAAGAGCATAATAAGATCCACTTTCTG
>JAHDBD010000011.1 GCA_020630575.1 Bernardetia sp. | reverse complement strand
AGAAAAATGTGAAAATAAATAAGAAAACAAATCACTCATTAAATTACACTACCGAAATTTATAACACAGAAAGACCTCATTGGTCGCTCTACATGCAAACACCACGACAAACAAACCCATAAAGAGGAAAATATTCAAATAAGAACCTATAAAAAAGAAAAATCAGACAATCTAAAGACTGCCTGATATATATTTAATTTATCTAAAAACCTGTAACACTATTTCAGAACTAGACAAATCTATATTTTTTTACATTCCTTGATTTGTATAGGTGTTCCCCACATAAAGATACCAAACCCCATAGCTTCTTCAGCTTTTACTTCTACTTTTAAGCCTTCTTTTTGAAATTCAGGAGCTAAATTTTCAGGTTTGTACTCTGTGCCGTCTTCGGCAACAATTCCCCAAAAACCACCTTCTAAATCTTGATAAACTACTTTTCCTTTGAAATGTGTCATAATAAAAATTGAAATTTATGATTAAAAAAATGAGATAATAAAAAATGCTTTGTACGATTCAAAAACTATAAATTTACAGGCACACAATTCGTTTTAACTGAAATATTCGTAATTTTTAATTCGTAATTCGTAATTATTTTTTAGGTTTCTTATAAACAGGAACACTACTACACGCCTCACCAAACATAATCAGTTTTGCAATAGGTGCAAGTCTGCGAGTAACTTCTCCATAGACATAATTCGGAATCTGAATTTTGCTACATCCTTTGATAACAACTTTTGATTGTTCGAATTGTTGCCAATCAAAAGTTTGAAAAATATCTCTATAAAGTTCGCTTTCCAGTTCTTCGCTTGTTCCTATAACTACTTTTTCGGCATAAGGTTGAATATTTGATACAACAACCATAAATGCCCACATAGGAACAATCGCATCTACTGAACAAATTATATTTACAAACTTTCCTTCATATTGTTTCCAATCATGATTTTTGACAAACTCTCTAAAATCTTTTTCTCTCAAAATAAGTTCTTGAAAAAGATTAATTTTCAAATCATACGTGATTCTTTCCCCTTTTGGATATAAATCTTCCAAATCAAAGGTAACGACTGACGAATTGACTACTTTATTAAGTGTTTTTTCCATAATTTTATTTGTAACCGTCGTTGAGGTTTATAACCATCAAACGAGGATTTAAAGTTTATTTTTTCATCATTTTGAAAGTAAAGACTGTCAAAACTAAAATAATTGTTCCCATAAGTAACCACAACCAAAGCGAATTTTCAAAAAGTGGTGTTACTTTTTCTACTTCTTTTTGTGGTATTTTCTGTTCCGAATCCAATTCTAACAAAGTGACATCAGTAGGAATTGTATTTTGAAAACGAACAATATCATAATTAGGTTTTTGCAATCTTTCATTTCCATACATTAAAAAATAAGAAATTGCTTTGTCACTCGGACTCACTCGTGTAAAAATCTGATTGATATAACCTTTAATTTCTAGTTGTCCAATATCTAATGGCTGATTGTCTTGATTATCAATAATGATTTGATATTTTTTAGATTTTTCATTAGAATTGATAAAAAAACTTGAACTACCATTTTGTTTTTCTATCGATGAAAGTGTACTTGTATGAAGCGTAACAAAATTATAAATCACACCTTTCTCAGTTATGGTACTGTCTAACAAATATTTAATTTGAATATTTCTGTAATAATCAAAATCATTTTTTACTTCTAAAGAAAGAAAATCAATAGGAACAGAATGAGTTAATTCTATATCAATTATAGTTTGTTTTTTATCTTTATTTACTTCAATATTTTTAGAAATAATTTCTAAACCTTCAAAATTTCCTTCTATTGTTTTTTGTAAAAAAACGCTTGCTGAATTCAGCTTTGGTTCATTATTCTTAAAACCATTTTTACTTTGTTTTTCAGATTTATCTGATAACTTAATTCTATAATACTTGTATTTTGAGTTTGGAAATATAAGGCGTGTAAATTTATATTCTGTAAATTCATTTTGGATAGAAACAATGCGATAATCATTCAAAATTTCGAACCATTCGTTTTGGTTTTGACTTCCTTCTAATGTTACTCTCCAATCAAAATTAGTATTTTCAAAATCTAATTTGATTAAGTTTGTCGCTTCTTCTTGGCGTGTAGTGTTATCTTTTTCTAAAGTAAAAAAATAGGCATTATCTTTTTTGGAAGAATTAATTATATTAAAATCAACTTTCTGATTTTCAGATTTTTGCATTATTTTTCTAGTGAGAAATGGAGCTTCTAATGTATCAGAATTAGTTACACCAAAAATTCGAATATCTGAAAAATCAGTATTTATTTTTTCTATGACTTCGATAGGTACATTTATTTTGTACCATTCTGTCTGATTGCTTTGCTGTATTCCTTTTAGTTCTCTTTTATAGAGAAAATTATTTTGTGCAAAAACAGTTTGGCAATAAAAAACAGAAAGAAATATAAAGATACATTGACAAGTTATTTTTTTCATGAGTTGTGATAAATTTGTGATTATTTTTTAGTTTGAATATAACAAATTAAATTGATTATCGATTTGAAATCAGAAAATTAGAATTTCCATTTGCAATCATTTTGTTTACGTAAAATAATGTATTTTCTCTTTGGCTTTCTATGCGCACAGGCACATTACGATTGATAGACAAAGAGTTGAGAGCTGAAATAAGAGTACTAGAATTAGTAAAAATACCACTATCTATATTGAATTTTAAATCTTTAATCATTCCATCTTTTTGATAATATATCTGACAATAGCTATTTGACAAAAAATTATCTTTCTCATGAAACACGATTTCATTTATTTGTTCGGCTGGCAATACAAACTCACTTATTCCATATTGAGTTGAAAAACCGACTGATTTTTTGGTAATATAAAATGTATTATTTTTAAAATGTTGATAGACAGATTCTATTTTTTTTCCATAGTGCCAATCATGTATCCAAATCATAGCTTCTAATATAAAAGGCACGTAAATTAATGGAAAAAAAGAGGAGTTTAGTTTTGAGACAAATAGGACGTAAAACAATAAAAAAGCAGCAATTTTACCAAACTTCATAAAAGGATGATGCAAAACCTCTTGGTAAGGAGATATATTTTGAGATTTCTTCATCCAAGGTTCTTTTTTTGCTTTTCTTGGAATACTCGTTTGAGATTTCCCTGATTTTGGTAGCGCAGTATAAAACAAAACAGTATCTTCTACCTTTAAACGAATTTCTTTTTGAATAGGAAATTTGCCTAATGTTTCGTACTGCTCACAATGCTGTTTTCCCAAATACTCCCATGTATCTCTCAAAAAAACAGATTTACAACCTGCACAAAAAACTACCTCATCGCCTTCTGAAATAGAATCTCCAGTAATTGGATCTTTTCGGTTTTGAGCTAGGAAACTTTGGTGTTCTTGTAAGTTTGAATTTATTTTGTGAATGTGCATCGATTATTTTTTATAAATATTAATCTTATAATTGTTATTTTTTATTATAAATTCCAATTTATTATAAGCAGTATAATCACTATAAACTTTTAGGTAAATTGAAAAATTATCAGTTAACATACTTAATGCTTTTAAAAAAATAGTTTCATTGTCCTCTTTTAGTGGATTCATAACTGCAAATTTTGTTATCTCTCCACTTTTATCTTGAATAACGCAAAAATTATCCTCATAAAATGAAGAGAAATAAAATTTTAAAGAATGAATACAATCAGATCCTAATAGAAACTCTTTCGTTCCAAATTTTTTACTAAAGCCTATGCCTTTTTTAGATATGTAGAAAACATCATCTGAAAATTCATTATGAACACTGTCTAACTTTTTACCTTGAATGTTCTGTTCTATTTCTCCAATAAAATAAATAATTATCAAGAAAATAAGAGAACCTAAAAAAGGTAACAAACTACTAATCATAGAATAAAATATATAAGCAACTATAAAAGACAATAAAACTAATACAAGAAAAAGAGGACTCTTATGAAAAAAGTAATTGTAATTAGATAGCTTTCCTTTTTTTTTCTTCCATAATTTTGAATTTACAGTATGTGGTACATTATTTATTTCATTTTTTTTAAGAGGTAAAAAATCATAAAACAGAATATCTTCTTTCGATGTTAAATTTATTTTTATAATTGTAGATGGAAATTCAATCAATGTTTTGTACTGCTCACAATGCTCTTCTCCCAAATACTCCCATGTATCACGTAAAAAAACAGATTTACAACCTGCACAAAAAACGACTTCATCACCTTCTGAAATAGAATCTCCAGTAATTGGGTCTTTTTTATTTTGAGCTAGGAAACTTTGGTGTTCTTGTGAGTTTGGATTTATTTTGTGAATGTGCATGTCTTTTTTAATACAAATTTTTAAAACTATTTAGTCTAACGAAATTCTGAAGATATGTTTTCATTTACTTCTTTTTTAACTTTACCTAAGCTAGAAATAATTAGATTTGTAAAAAATTATCTAACAAAAATATCAAAATTATGAAAATATGTTTTGCTACCAATAATGCAAAAAAAATAGAAGAAGTAACGGCTGCCATCCCTTCTACTATTCAATTAGTCAGTTTGAAGGAAATTGGTTGTACAGAAGAAATTCCAGAGACTACACGAACTATTGAAGGAAATTCGGAACAGAAAGCAATGTATGTCTATCAAAATTATAATACAAATTGCTTTGCAGATGATACAGGATTAGAAATTGAAGCTTTAGACGGAGAACCGGGGGTAGATTCTGCAATGTATGCAGACAAAATTGTTGGTTCATATAGAGATTCAAAAGAAAATATGAAATTAGTTTTGAAAAACCTAAGTGAAAAAGAATCAGAAGGCTATACAAATCGAAATGCACAATTTAAAACTGTTTTTACGCTTGTCATAGATGGGAAAAAACATCAGTTTGAGGGAATAATAAAGGGAAAAATTATAACTGAACCCACAGGAGAAGATGGTTTTGGTTATGACCCTATTTTTATTCCTAATGGTTATGAAAAAACTTTTGCGCAAATGAGCTTATCAGAAAAAAATAAAATTAGTCATAGAGCCATCGCAACAAGAAAATTAGTAACATTCTTAAATGAGATTAACAAAGTAGAACCATAAATCAATTATAATTATTATATTGAAAAAAATACCCTTCTAATCATTACTTTTTTACACTTATCCTGAATTATTCCATTTCATGAAAACTAATTATTTATTTGTTCTTCTATTTTTTACGCTCTTTTCTAGTATTCTTCTTTTTTCTTGTGGAGGTAGTGAAGAAGACCCAACACCAGACCCAGTAGATACAACTCCTTGTAGCTCTCCTCCAACATTATCATTGACTTCTGAAAGCACAGGATGTTCTACAAATACGGGTTCGATAACTGCCACAGGTGCAGGAGGAACAGGAACATTGACCTATAAGTTAGGAAATGGAGACTTCCAAAGTAGTAATACTTTTAAAAATCTAGCTGCTGGAGAATATACTGTTACAGTAAAAGATAATGAAGGTTGTACTAAAGAAAGTAAAACTACTGTCGAAAATGCAGATGCTCCTACTATTTCTTTGGCTTCTCAAAATACAGGTTGTGATTCTGATAATGGAAAAATAACAGTGACAGCAACTGGTGGAAGTGGTAGTTTACAATATAAAATTGATGAAGGCGCATTCCAAAACAGCAATATTTTTGAAAACTTAACTGCCAAAGAATATACAATTACAGTAAAAGATTCAGAAAACTGTGAAGCAACAGCAAAAACAACATTAAAAACAGGTATAAATTATACAGACAATATTGCTTCTATAATCAATACAAACTGTGCTATTTCAGGCTGTCATTCAGGTAATCAGTCTCCAAACTTATCTACTTTTGGAGGTGTCTCTCAAAATTCTTCCCGAGTGTTGAGTCGTGTCACAGCTCGTTCTATGCCTCCTGCTTCTTCTGGTCGTGAACTAACCGATGCAGAAATAAAAGCTATTGAATGTTGGGTAGCAGATGGAACACCTGAAAATTAAAATGTTCAAGTTGTTTAAGAATGGATTTTAGATGTGTTTGTCGGTGTCTCTATACTAAAACACCGACAAAAGCATCTTATTGTATAGTATAATACAAGTATCAAATCTGTTTCAAAGCCTCTTCCACACTATTGACAGGCAACTGACACATTCTATTCTTGCAAACATAAATTGTTGTTTTATTATTTATAACTGGACGCATTTCCAAAAGTGGCAAATCAGATTTTTGTCCTTCTTCTTCACTTTTTGCAGCAATAATTACTTTATTTGGAATGTAAAAACTAGAAATCTCTTGTAAAATTTCTTTATAATTTTCTCCAACAATTACTATTTGTGGAGTTGGTGTCAAGAAATATGTAAACAATGATGCCCAATTCGAAACGTGTCTTGGTTCGGCTGCAATCAAAGATGCTACTTTTCCTAACATTTCTTTGCTTGTTTCTTTATACAAATTATTTTCTAAGATAATTCCTAAAAAATAAAGATTTGTTGCCATCACAGAATTGGAAGAAGAGATTACATTATCAAAGATTTCTTTCTTTTGAGCCACTAATTTTTCACTTCCCAATTGGTCGCTAAAATAAAATAATTTTTCTTCCTTATCATAGAAATTAGTAAAAACATATTTTGTCAACTCGTCAGCTCTTAGAATCCATTTTTCATCAAAACAAACTTGATACAAGGTAATATAAGATTCAATCAAAAGTGCATAATCCTCTAAAAAACCATCTATTTCAGCAGTCCCATTTTTGAAAGTATGATATAATTTAGATTTATTTTCTTTATCAAAAAGATTATTTTCTATAAATTCAGCTGTCTGTAAAGCTAAAGCTAAATATTTCTCACTTTCGTTTTCATTTCCTAAAGCAGAATAGACATTACAAAAACCTTTTATCAAAAGTGCATTCCACGAAGTCAGGATTTTATCATCCAAACTAGGACGAACTTTCTCTTTTCTAACTTCTAAAAAATAATTTTGCCACTCATTAACTTTGCCTTTCAAAATACTTAAATCAATATCATTTTGTTTAGCAAAAACTTTATCTGTATCTTTTCTATATAAAATATTTGCTCCTTCCGTTGCGTGTGGATTTTCCCAGTTTCCTATTGAAGTAATGGAATAATATTTTTTAAAAAGTTGTAAATCCTGTTCTGGGTTTGTAGAATTTTTAAATGTGTGTTTTGTAAAAACTTTTTCTATTTCGTCTATTGTCCATGTATAAAATTTCCCTTCTTTTCCTTCACTATCAGCGTCTAAAGCAGAATAAAAGCCTCCATTTTTGTCTTGTAATTCTCGTGTTAAAAATTCGGTTGTTTTTTCAATGGTTTGTCTATAACCTTCTCTTTGTGTATTGTCTTTTGTAATTGTATAGGCTTCAGCGTACAAAGAAAGCAACTGAGCATTATCATAAAGCATTTTTTCAAAATGAGGCGCAAACCATTCTCTATCTACTGAATAACGAGCAAAACCTCCTCCAATTTGGTCATACATTCCACCTTGAGCCATTTTATTGAGGGTGAGATTTACTTGACTTAGTATTTTTTCTTTTATAGGATTTGTTATACCATTATTTTCTTCACTTTTGCTATTCAGAAAATCATAATAACGAAGCAAAAACAAATAATAAGACGGCATAGGAAACTTTGGAGCTTCTCCGATTCCACCAAACTCTTTATCAAAACGTTTTTCTAAACTAGCAAAGGCTTTTTCTAAAATAGTTATATCAAATTCAGAAACATCTTTCAAGTTATATCTTTCTAATGTAGAAATAGACAAAACTTTGGTTACTTTATTTGCCGACTCTTCTACTTCTTCTCTTTGGTTTTGATACGCTTTTCCTATTTGCTGCACAATATCAACCCATTGATTAGCAGGAAAATAAGTTCCTCCCCAAAATGGTTTTGCATCAGAAGTCAGAAAAACATTCAGAGGCCATCCCCCCGAAACACCCATCATTTGCACAGCTTCCATATAAATTGCATCTACATCTGGGCGTTCTTCTCTATCGACTTTTATACACACAAAATACTCATTCATCACTTTTGCAACAGCTTCATTTTCAAAACTTTCATGTTCCATCACATGACACCAATGACACGCCGAATAACCAATACTGACCAAAATAGGTTTGTCTTCTTGTTTTGCTTTCTGTAAGGTTTCATTATTCCACATCTGCCAATAAACAGGATTTTGAGCATGTTGGAGTAAATAAGGGCTACGACTTTTTGAGAGTTGGTTCAAACTATATTTTATTTAAATTATTTTGGTTATTTTTATTCCACAAAAAAACGATATTTCTTTCGAAATATCGTCTTTGTTTTGGTTTTATTTTAAAGATATAAGTATTTCAGACTTATCAGTCTGTGATACGTAACTTGAATTGGTTATTACTTACTTAATATTTTTTTATACTTAGCTTCATCGTTCAACACCTCAATAGCTGCTTTCAAATCTAGATCATCATCAAAAGTAGCTTCCATTTCTCCTCTTTCTAAATAATAACGTTTTGCTATTTCTTGCTCTAAAAGTTCAATAATTTCAGCTTTATGATTACGTAAATCATTTTCCTTATTGTGAGCAATGCTTTTCTTAAACTCATCAATTTGAGGTTTTAAGGCTTCGTAAGAATCTTCTTTTTGAGCAGTTTCTTCCAAATGTTTTATCATTTTTTCTACTTTAGTAGTATAATCATATTCTTTAGTAGAGAGCCATTTGATAAAACTATCATATTCAGTATTAGTCAAATTAAACTCTTTTGCTTCTGCAATTGTCTTATTTTCAAAATAATATTTGTTTGCATAGTCAAATAAAAGTCCTTTCAAGATTAAAGTTTGTGTAACAGGCGCATAAAAATCATGATTGATAGCAATATCTGGCTTTACTCCCCCACCATCGTACACTATACGCCCAGCAGCTGTTTTGAAAGGCATGCGAAGCGAATCAGGCATTTTGCCCACACTTCCATCTTCATTTCTGTTGGCATAATCAATTGCTTGAATACATCTTCCACTTGGAATATAATATTTTGCTATCGTAACTTTTAATTTTGAATTGTAAGAAAGTGAACGAGTAGCCTGTACAAGTCCTTTTCCATAAGTATTTTCTCCAATCAAAACTCCTCTATCATAATCCTGAATAACTCCAGAAACAATTTCAGCAGCAGATGCACTTGTACCACTTGTCAAGACAACCAAAGGAATTTCTGTGTCTGTAGCTTCTGAAAGTCCGTTATAGGTTTTGTTCCAATCTTTTACTTTTCCCTTCGTACTTACAATTTCTTTTCCTTTTTCTACAAAAATATTAGAAATTTTGACTGCTTCATCTAAAAGTCCACCCGGATTTCCTCTAACATCAAAGATAATTTTCTCAGCTCCTTGTGATTTTAAATCTAATAAGGCATCTCTTACTTCTTTGCTTGCATCACGAGTAAAATCAGTCAATTTTATCATTCCAATAGTTGAGGTTACCATTCCATAATAAGGAACATTATAAGTCTGAATTTTTTCTCTTGTGACTGTAATATCTAATGGTTGTTCTAGTCCGTAACGCTTTATAGAAAGTATTACATCTGTTTTTGCCTGTCCTTTCAAAAGCTGGCTAGTTTCATCATATGTTTTGTCAGCTAATGAAATTCCATCTATGGCTATAATTTCATCACCCGTTTTTATTCCTGCTTTATCGGCAGCAAATCCCTCTAAGGGCATCATAATAAGTATTCTTCCATCTCTAGTTCCTACTGTTGCTCCGATTCCACTATACTCACCAGTAGTCATGGTTCGATAATCTTCAATTTGGTCTTCTGAAATATAATTTGTGTAAGGGTCAAGGGACGCAAGCATGGCGTCAATCCCTGTTTTCATAAGTTTTGAAGGCGTTACATCATCTACATACCATGTGTTGACTTCCTTAAAAAGAGTGGCAAAAATATCTAGGTTTTTAGCAATCTCAAAGTATTTTTCACTTGGATTATAGAAAGCTGAACCTGTCATGAAGACAATCAAAAGTCCTGCAATGCTATATTTGAATCGTTTTTTTAACTTTGGAAGCTTTAGTTTAGGCAATTTTAATTTCATAGGAAGAATATATAAAGTTTTTTGATGAGTTTCTTTTTTTATTTTTATTCAGATAATTGTGTGCTGACTTAAGTAGGCACAAATACATGACCATTTTTCTATTTGTTTATCTAAATATACAGAAAAAAAAGAAATTTCGTTTTACGAAATGACATTGTTTAGTGAAGTTTAACAGAAAAACATATCCTTTTTAGCTAAAATTATTGTTCATTTTTTTATGAAAATTCGTTTTAACAATAAAAGTTATCACAGTTAGTTTTGTATAACAGTCTTCTAGACTATTGAATTTGACAAAATACTGTTTGTGATGTTCAGAACAGCAGTCTGAACTACCAACTGTGATAAGTTTTAATAATTTGTTTAAGATTTAGACCACTAAAGTTTGGTATTTGGTTTAGTTTGGAGTTATTTATGTGTTTATATAAGATTTATAAGGAACGCATAAACTACCTTTCTGCATAAAATTAATATGTTTTGGAATCTGAACAAAAAGAAAGAATAAAAATGAAAAAGTACTGGACATTGGATAAAATATTTTTTCCATCTGCTCTATCACGCTCTTTAAATCTAAGTACTCTAATTAATTTTAAATCTAATCAAAATAAAAACAGTATTATTTTAAAACTAGATAAAAAGGTTAAAAGAATTTGGATTTGAAACCTTGACAGATAGAAAATACGTTATGATAATTAGATATGTTTTTAATTTCCTATTTAACGTAGTTTTGATGGTATGTTATAAAAGAAAATAAACCAAAACATTAAATTATAAATAATTAAAGCTCATTAATTTTGTAATGGTTCAAAAAAAGTGTATTTTGATAATTATTTAGTTCAAAACTAACTCAATCTGTAATAAATTCTCATTTTAAAAATAAATCAACTCTAATTTTATGGAAAATTTCAATTTCTTATATCCTTTAGCGTATGGTGGAATTCTGCTCTCAGCAGCAGTTTACTTCTTCCTGAAAGAACGCCAACACGCAGCAGGTTTTGCAAGAAACAGCTTTTTTGTTTCTTCACTCCTTTATATTCTATCATTATTTTTTAATGATGGTGGAGTAATGTATGATCTTTTGGGTGTTCTTGCTCCCGATTTGGCAATTCTTACTATTGTCATTCTGATTTTCAATCGTTTTGCTCCTCGTCCTAAAGTTCTTTACTTTACTATTTTTGCAGTTATTGCAGGACTAAAGTTATTCTTTTTTGATGCAGGTAGAGATGCAGTAGTAGATGCTTACGAAAATGGCTTTACTTGTGGAATGGAATCAAATGAAGCTGAAACTATTATTGGCGATAAAGAAACTGCTACTTTGCCTTCAAATCTTAGTGCAAATGGCGAGCTTCTTTTGGATTTGAACATGGCTAATAAAGATGCTATTGTTCCAATTTTGGAAAAATACAGTATGTCTATTCGTAGAGCATTTCCAGATTTACAGCACGATGAATATTCTGAATTAGAAGAATATTATATTTTAGATATTCCTACTTTCCAGTTAAAGAATATTGATGTAATCATTGGCGAACTTCAAAACTCAGGTGCAGTAGATTATTTAGAAAACAACGAAATTTTAGAGCTTCCAACTAATCCAACAACTTCTTTTGATGTAGCTCCAAACAAACCTTCTTTTGGAATCAATGACCCTAACTTAAAAGACCTTTGGGGATTTGAGAAAATGGGAGTAGCAGAAATGTATGCTTCTTTGAAAGAACAAAAGCCAAAGAAAAAAGCTAAAATTGTTATTTTGGATACAGGTGTAGAAGCTGACCACGAAGATATTACTTCAAATTATCTTTCTCTTGAAAAGAAAAGCGATTATGATAAACTAGGACACGGAACACATTGTGCAGGAATTGCAGCAGCAGTAACTAACAATGGTAAAGGAATCGCTTCTTTTTCTCCAAATTCTGAATTTGTAACGGTTTCTAGTATTAAAGTATTAAATGATGCTGGTTTTGGTTCTCAAGAAACTGTTTTGGCAGGAATTATCAAAGCAGCAGATGCAGGAGCAGATGTAATTTCGCTTTCTTTGGGAGGTCCTTCAAATGATGCTCATCAAAAAGCATATTCAGAAGCTGTAAAATATGCAAATGCAGCAGGTGCGATTGTGGTAGTAGCAGCAGGAAACTCTAACAAAAATGCAAAAGATTTTTCTCCCGCTAATGCAGATGGTGTAATCACTGTTTCAGCTATTTCTCCTGATTTGAGTATTGCTCCTTTCTCTAACCATGTACAAGATATGGAAATGGGAATTGCAGCCCCTGGGGTTCAGATTTTTTCTACTTATCCTAAAGGAACATACAAATTCTTAAACGGTACTTCAATGGCAACTCCTTATGTAGCTGGTCTTTTGGGTGTAATGAAAGCATTAAACCCAGAACTAGATACAAAAGCTGCTTTTGAAATCTTGAAATCAACAGGTAAAGAATTGGAAGCTGGTGAAAAAGCGGGTAATTTTATCCAAGCTGACAAAGCAATTAGTGCAGTTTTAGAACAAGAGTAAATTAAACAATAGTTTAGTTTAAAAAAGCAAAAGCCTATTCAATCTTTTTGGTTGGATAGGCTTTTTTTGTTTAGGTTTATAAAAACAATTTGATTTATTTTGGCAACTGTCCAGTACTCTACTATAAAATATAGCTCAATGAACTATTTATTTGTATACTTATTTTTGATTAATATCGCTTCGGGTATTATTTTTTGGTGGGACAAGCGTAAAGCAATACAATCTAAAAAGAGAATAAAAGAACGTACTTTACATTTCTATGAACTCTTAGGAGGGGCATTTAGTATTTTATTTTTAATGTATAAAATTAGGCATAAGAACCAGAAAAAAAGTTATTTTATAATTACTTATGGTATTGCTTTAGTATGGATAGGTTTGGTTAGTTTCGTTGTTTTTAAATTTAAACCCTAAGGGGGAATTACGAATTTAATACATTGACAATCAACGCATTAAAAACACAAAAATAGTATAGTTTATACTTCCTGTTTTCTTTCACTTAAAAGAATACTTAAAATTCATATCATCTTTTCCGTATCGTTCTCATAATCAACACACTAATGGCACAAGCAAGTGTAATACAAGCAAGAGCAAACAAAAGTCCTTTATCATCTTGAACACGAATACCTAAAATAAAAATATGAGATGCAATTGCTCCCAACATAATGACAATTGCTCCTACAGCTCCGACACGACGAGTTTTTGGAATCAAAATTAAGATAGCTACAATAAGCTCAAGAAAACCAGACAAATATCTACCTGAAGGTTCTGCATTAAGTTTAGAAAAAATCCAAACTGATTCGGGTGCTGCCCCAAATTTAAAATAGAGTGTTTGAAGAAGAATAACAGCCACTATAATTGATAAAATACCTTCAATTGTTTTTTGCATGAATTTTTTTGAGTCTGAAATATTTTTCACAGGAAATTATATTTACAATATATGAATTTTTTTGAATTATAATTGTTAGCTTATCTTTAGAAAATAGATAATATTAACTAGCCAGTAGCAATTTTGATAATTGAAAAACAGACTAATAAAATAAAATAACTTTTTTTCGTTAAATTAGTAAAAATCAACTCTCCACTTTTACTATTTAAACTTTATGAAAACTACTATTTTATCTGTTTCATTATTTATTCTATTTTCCTTCTTTAGTTTTTCTTCTGCTCAAATGGCACATATAGAACTAGCAGAACTAATTGAAAAACAACAAGTCAAAATAAATGCACGAGGACTAGGAGGTTATTTTGGTGAAAGTCTTTTGCTAAATATTTATAATACATACTCAAAACCTCTTTTAGTCAAAATTTCAGCAGGAACAATATTTCGAAGTGAAGATGAAGGCATTCAAGACCTAATGATTTTGGAAGATTATCAATTTGCCATTCAAAAAGGAGCTACCAAACTTCAACCAGTCATGACAGCCTGCATTCAGGCAAGCAACGGCTCACCTTACAAAAATGCTCTTTATCAATTTGATAGATTAGATAATGAAGGACTTTCAAAAGTAGCTCAAACGATTGCAAAGCATGACTATCAAAAAGAATATCTTGCCCAATCTAGTGTTTGGTGTGTTTCTAATAATAAAGAAACATCTTATCTTTCTCATCCAAAAAAAGAAGTTTTTGAAAATTTAGCAAAGGCAGTTTGTGAAGCTAAAGGAGAAAATTTTGAGAAGATAAAATTTGCAGCACAAGAAAAATACATTCCTACTTATACATTTAATGGTTATTTACAGACTTTTTTAGAAGAAGAACAAAAAGTAAATATTGAGGTGTATGATGCTCAGGGAAAACTATTTAAAACAATTATAGAGAATTATGAGGCTAAAGCAGGTTTTTTTTATCGCTCTTTCATGTTTACACAACAAATTGGAGAAGATGCAACTTTCAAAATAAAACTAATTAATCCAGCAAAAGAAAATGAAGAGAGAACATTGGCAGAGCAAGAAGTAAATAAAAATAGCATTGCTCACAATGAAGATATGAAACTTATCGAAACTGAAAATAAATTTGTTTTTGTTTTGGATGAACCTACAAAATTGAATCTAGCCTTATACGATGACCAAGACCATCTTTTTAAATCCTATTTTAAAGATAAAGAATACAATAAAAGCTCACAAACGGTCATAAATATTCGTCATAACGTTTTTATTCCCAAAAGTGGAATATATTTTTTGATAGCTAAAGATGCAAACGGAAAAGAAGTAGCAAGGGAGCGAGTTTATACAGATGGACATAAGATAGAACGCAAAGAAATGATTGTTCAACGACATAATTTTGAAGTAAACCTTGTCGATCCTGTGTCAGGAGTAAATCTTGATGTTTATGACCAATATGGAAATAAAGTAGCTAATATTTTAGAAAATAGTGGGTTGCATCACGGTTATAGAACTATTCCGACTGTTTTTAAACATTATTTGGGAAGAGGACAGACATTTTATTTTAGAATGACTGACAGAAATGGCATTTTGATAAAAGAAGAAATTGTAGAAGGAAAATAACTTTTGTAACTGCCTCATAAGAATTACTGACAAAATTTTCATGAGGCAGTTTTGTTTTAACTAATTACTTTAAACTGTTTTCCAGGTAAAGCCTTTATTATTCCTTTCATTTCCATCATCAATAATTGTCCTGCAAGTTCTCCAAGTGGAATTTGAGTTTTAATAGAAAGATTATCTATTGCCATTGTTCCTCCTACATCTTCTAATTTATTGATAATAATTTGCTCTTCCATGGTTAGTTGACCATTTGACTTTTTGATAGGAGGAATATTTTGTTCATCCAAATCCCATTTCAAAATATATTCAATATCTTCTATTGCTGTATAAATATGAGCCTGATGATTGCGAATAAGACGATTACAACCTGCCGAACTTGCAGAATCCAAATTACCTGGTACTGCAAAAACTTCACAATTGTAGTCATTTGCAATATGAGCTGTAATAAGTGCGCCTCCTTTTGCAGCAGCTTCTACCACAATCAAAACATCAGAAAGACCTGCAATTACTCGGTTGCGTTGTGGAAAACGAGAAGGGTCAGGCATTGTACCAAAACAACCTTCAGTTAAAAGTCCTCCTTGATCAATCATTTCAAAAGCTGTATTTTTATGAGCTGGAGGATATATTTGATCAAGACCATTTGCCATCACACCAATTGTATCTAATCCACTTTCTAAACTTGCTCGGTGTGAAAAAATATCAATTCCATAAGCTAACCCACTTACTATTAAAGGATTATATTTCGTTAAATCTCTAACTATCTTCTGCGTCATTTCTCTGCCATACTCGGTGGCTTTGCGTGTTCCCACTATTCCAACTGTTTTTTGGGCATTCAAGTCTGCATTGCCTTTGTAGTATAAAATATAAGGAGAGTCTTCGTGTCTTAAAAGGCGTTGAGGATAATCTTTGTCTGTATAAATCAGAATTTTGACATCTTGTTTTTCAGCAATAGCCAACTGCCTTTCAGCTTTATGTAATACTTCTGTTTTATTTTGCTTTAGTGAAGCAATAAGTTTTTGTCCTACATTAGGAATTTTTAGTAGTTTGGATGGAGAAGCATTAAAAACCTCCTGAGCAGAGCCACAATAACTAATCAAAAGTTTGGCAGTCTTTGCACCCACATGAGGCAAGAGCGATAAAGCCACTTGAAACTGACGACTATCAGACATAAATTAAAACAAAACAAGTGAAAATGTAAAAATAAAATGCAAAATACTAAAATTTTTAGCTAAAAACCTTATCTTATTTTCTTTTTATGTGTTTTCGAAAGAATTTCTATAAACACTGCGTAAAAATAAAAGTTAGGTAAGTATTTAGTCTTCTAAAGATAACCTATTCATGAAAATTTTAATTTTTATACTTTTTACTCTCTCATTTATTACTACTATGAAAAACCCACTTCTTATTTTTGATTTTAAGGAAAATGCTGATATTTCCAACTGGAAAATTGTTGATGATGTAGTAATGGGTGGTAATTCAAATGGAAATTTTTATCTTAATAAAGTAGGCAATGGTATTTTTGAAGGAAAAATTTCTTTAGAAAATAATGGAGGTTTTTCTTCGCTTCGTTATACATTTGATAGAGAAAAAATAGCAGGTTATAAAAAAGTACATATTCATCTAAAAGGAGATAAAAAACGCTATCAGTTTAGAGTAAAATCTAATGGAAGAGAAAAACACTCGTATATTTCTTATTTTAAACCAACTGGAGAATGGGAAACTATTGTACTTGATTTATCAGATATGATTCCTACTTTTAGAGGAAAACGACTTACAGAACTACCCAATTATCAAGCAGAAGAGTTATCAGAAATCAGATTTCTGATTGGAAACAAAAAAGAACAAAATTTTAAGTTAGAAATAGATAAAATACAATTGGTTGAGTAAAAAAAGTTTTGCAACGATTTAGAAATAGATAACGTCTTGAATAAAAGGGTTAAAAAAATACAAAAAAGAGATGTAAATCTACTTTGAATTTTTGTTCTCTAATTTCACTTTGCAAGTAACCAACTTTTATTTATCTAAAAATGAAAAATCACATATTCTTTATCCATTTTATTCCACAAAAAATACTTCAATCAGTATTGTTTGGAATGTTACTTTTTAGCTTTACTAGCTGTTTTTATGTAGAAGAACCTTCACAACCTGTTTATGAAACAGAATATAGTCCTGTTTATATCAGTCGTCAAGACTTGAATAATTCTGTAAAATTTGAAAATGCACGTCCACTCAAAAAAACAGGCAAAATTTTTATGAAAGGCTCTTATGTATTTGTTGGAGAGCGTTATGAAGGAGTTCATATTATCGATAATCGTAATCCTAGAGAACCTAAAAATGTTGGTTTTATTGAGATTGCAGGAAATGTAGATGTATCAACAAAAGGAAATGTTTTGTATGCTGATAATGCTGTTGATTTGGTAGCAATAGATATTTCAAATCTACCAGCTATTAAAATATTGAAACGTATAGAAGGTGTTTTTTCAGAAGCAAACCAAGTTCTTCCACCCGACGGAGGAAATTTTGAATATGATGCCAGCAAAGGATATATTATTAATTGGATAAAAAATGAGTAATTCAAAATCTACTTAATTTAATTTGATAACAATCTAATTTAGAAAAAAATGAAAAATAATATATATATACTCTTTGCTTTTTTAGCACTTTCTCTTACTAGCTGTAATGAAGATGGTAATTTTACTTCTGATGAATCAGCAGCAATTGGTAATGGAGGAAAAGGGGGTTCGTTAGCTCGTTTTACAGTGGTAGGAGACAAACTCTACACAATAAGTAATAATCAAATGCGAGTTTTTGATGTCCAAGAAAACACAGATCCAACATTCGAACAAACAGTTGAATTGATAAATGGAGTTGAAACTGTTTTTCCTTATGGCGATTATCTGTACTTAGGAACTCAAACAGGAATGTTGATTTATGATATTTCAAATCCTTCAGCCCCTGCTTATGTTTCTATGTACGAACACGTTCAGGCTTGTGACCCTGTTGTTGTGCAAGGAAACTATGCTTATGTAACCGTGCGTTCAGGAACTAGCTGTCGTAATACAACACAAATAGACCAATTAGAAGTAATTAATGTAAGTAATCCTACTCAACCTTTTGCAGTCAATCAATATTCATTAGAAAATCCGTATGGATTGGGAATAGATAATGATTTGCTTTTTGTATGTGATGGCAACTCAGGATTAAAGGTTTTTGATATTGCTTTTACGCCTGACCAAATTCAACTTCTACATGAATTTAAAGATATAAAAGCGAGAGATGTAATTCCTTTTAATGGTTTACTTTTACTTATTGCTGAGGAAGGTTTTTATCAGTATCAATACAAGCCTTCTGGAGAAATGGAGTTACTTAGTCTTATTGAAGTAGAGCAAGAATAAGATGTATTAGAAATTTATTTAAGAATAATTATTTTCCATAATAGTAGATTTATAAGTCTATTGTTATGGAAAATTTAGTTTATTATTAGTAGTATTTTTTGTACATTTAGGTTTAGACTTTACATTGTTAAAGTTTGAATAATTTTATTTTCATCAAATTTACTATAATTATTTATGAGCCATTTTCAGTTTCCACTTCATCTTACTTTCAAAATTGCAACTTTTGCAAATGATTTTATTGCTACTGATGCAAACGGACAAACACTTGCCTATGTGCGCCAAAAAATATTTAAGCTAAAAGAAGAAGTCAATCTTTTTACAGATGATTCAAAATCTGAATTAAAATATTCTATTAAAGCAGACAGATGGTTAGATTTTTCAGCTTCTTACAGATTTGAAGATGCTAATGGTAAAAATTTAGGTCGTGTAGCTCGTAAAGGCTGGCGTTCTATTTGGAAAGCAAAATACGAAATATATGATATTGAAGACAATCAAGATTTGATTATCGAAGAAGCCAATGCTTGGATAAAAGTAGCTGATTCGGCTCTAGGAGAAGTTCCTGTTTTGGGAATGCTAACAGGCTATTTTTTCAATCCTAGTTATAATGTTACTCGTCCGAATGGAGAAATTGTAGCCAAGCTCAAAAAAGAACCTTCTTTTTTTGGAAGACGATTTAAAGTAGAAAAATTAATGGAAATGGAAGAAATAGAAGAAGAAAGAATTCTTTTGGGTCTTATGATGATGATTCTCTTAGAACGTAGAAGAGGATAAAAAAGAATTGTGAATTATGAATGGTGAATTATGAATTTAACTCATTGACCGTAAACTGTTTGTAATTACTACCTTTGTTGGTGTCGCTACGCTAAAACACCAACAAATAAATCTAACAACTTTCTTTAGAAATAAATAATTAAAACCTCGTTGAGCGTTTCATTTAAACCTCAACGACGGTTTTTATTTTAAAATTGTAAGAATATGAAATCAAAAATTTTAGTTTTATTTGTCTTGTTTTTTTTGTAGTTCTTTTGCTAGACCTATCGTTTTTGATTTTCAGAATGAAATTAAGAATGCTAAAAAAATTGTGGAAGTAACTGTTTTAAGATATGAAAACAATACATTGACTTTTAGAAATAACGCAACAAGTATCATAGATTCTGCAGATGTTCGTTGTTGCAAACAACTTGAAAAAAGTGTGCAGGAAGTAGATATAATCAATAACAGTAATGGTAGAGGGCAATTTCTAACTATGTCAATTCCTGCAATTAATGAGAATGTTTTAATAATAATTGATAATCGAAACGAAGTAAGATTATTTGCTTATAAAAGAGATAAATATTATAGATTTTGGACACCAATATCTTCCAATAGTCTAACTTTATTCAAATATGAATTTCCTGCTTTACCTATTACTGACAACAAAAGTTATAATGTAGGATATGGTTGCTTTGACGGCTGCTTATACCCAATAGACCAACTAGAATTAAGACAATAAAATAACATGAAAGAAAAAATACTCGTCTTTTCCACTCAAAAATATGCTTATTTTAGAGAAGCATTTGTAGAAAAAGAAAATAAGTTTGAGAAAGGGAAATTAGAACATAAAATTTTCCCAGACGGAGAATCGTATTACAGAATTTTATCAAAATTACAGTCAAAAGAAGCGGTTTTGATTGGTGGAACAGTTTCCGAACAAGACACCATGGAACTCTACGACATTGCTTCAGGTCTTGTAGATGAAGGTATAAAAAAACTAACAATTATTATTCCTTTTTATGGTTATTCTACTATGGAAAGAACTGTAAAGTCTGGCGAAATCGTTACTGCCAAAACTCGTGCAAGATTGCTTTCTGCTATTCCTCAATCTTATTCAGGAAACAGAATCATTATGGTAGATTTGCACGTTTCGGGTCTTCAATATTACTTTGAAAGAGGAGTTCATACTGTTCATCTGTATGCAAAACCCTTGATTTTAGAAGCTGCTAGAAAGTTAGGAGGAAAGGATTTTGTGTTGGCTTCTGCTGATGCTGGTCGTGCAAAATGGGTAGAATCTTTAGCTTTTGATTTGGGAGTGGATGCAGCCTTTGTGTATAAGCGTCGTTCTTCTGGAAGTGATACAGAAATTACAGGCATAAATGCAGATGTGAGAGGAAAAAAAGTAGTTTTGTATGATGATATGATCAGGACGGGTGGCTCACTAGTCAATGCAGCAAAGGTTTATAAAGAAGCAGGCGCAGAACAAATTTTTGTTGTTGCTACACATGGCGTTTTTCCAAATGGTAGCGTCAAAAGATTAGAAGAATCTAAATTGATAGAAAAAATTATTGTTACAGATACGCATCCAAACGCAAGAGAAGCGGCTCAAAAAACCGATTTTATAGAAATATCATCTATTTCATACTTATTGATACAAGCTGTAACTTCATTTTAATACCTTTTTACCCACGAATAAATTCGTGGGTTTTATTGTAGCTCTAATTTATTACTTCAAAAATAATCTTTGATAGTTCTGCAATAAGTGCATTATTTACATCATTGCTTTCGTGCGAATTTTTAATAAAAATGGCTATTGCATAACTTTTTGTTGGTGTTACTACAATTCCAATATCATTTTCGGCTGCTTTAAGTCCAAACTCTTGTCCTTCTATTGGTTCTTTTCTAAATGAGCTTCCAGTTTTGTGTCCTAAAAGTATTTTTTGATTGTCTTGTGGCAAACCTGCTTTTATTTTATTACTTCCTGTCTGAGTTTCTATCATTATTTTCCACAAAAAATCGTGTGTTTCTTTTTGTAGAATATTTCCTTGATAGAAATGTTTTAATAAAAGGACAGCATCAGTTGAAGTTGTTGTATTAAGATATTGGTTATCAAAAGTTTCGTGCATTTTTTCTTCACTGGCTGTAATACTTGTATTTTTTAGACCCAATTTATGAATAAACTTATTTACTTTTTCTACTCCCTTTTGACTGTATTTTTGTCTAAGTTCTATGATTTCAGATTCTGAAAGCTCATACTTTAGTTTTTTTTCTTTGATTCTTTGCTCACTTGTATAGGCTTTTCCTCCTAAAAAACGAAACAGAATATCACAAACATTATTATCACTTTTCGAAACCATATAAGAAATGAGTTCACTTAGTTTTATCGAAAAACCTATTTTCGTTTCGTATTCTTCTGCATATCGTTTTTTAAAATCTTCTCGTAAAGGCGAATAGGTTTCTTCTAATAAATCCCATTTGGTAATAAATAATTCATCATGCAAATGAAATTTCCCTTTATCTACTTCTTTCAAAATAGCTAGAGCTAAATGAAATTTGTAAACACTCATTGTTGGGAATTTTTCTAAATTATTTCTATATAAATCATCTTCTGTTTTGTTATTTGAGTAAAAACTATACAATCCTTCTACATAATAATCTGAATGGCTCAAATCTACTACTGTAATTCCGATAGTCAGATTTAAGTTTTTCTCTTTTAAAATTGCATCAATAGAATCTTGATAACTACTAAACTGCTTAGTAATTATTTTATCATACTTTATTTTTTGCCCAAAACAAGCTGGAGAGCCAAATAAAAACAACAAACAAAAAAATAACGCTTGAAAATACATTTTCATAATTGAAATCAAATAAAAAGGAAATAAATTTTTATACAATTTTACGGTTTTTTTTAAAACACCAGTAAAATTAACTATATAAAATTAAAAATCTATTCTTATGAAAAACACTTTACTCTTATTCTCTTTATTGAGTTTCAGTTGCTTTTCTTCTTTTGCTCAAATAGATTCTCTTCAAAGTGAACTTTACAAATTTTCTTTAGATAAGCTTACCGAAACCGAAGAAAACCAAACAGGTATCAGTGTTGCATCAAATATTAGTACCGATGAAAACAAACAGCCTGCCGTTGTTGGTGTCCCCACCAACGACATAGTGCAAATTGTCAGAGAAGCAAAAAAAATAATCTGTTGATTTTTATAATAGTATTACTTAATGTTATTTATATAGGAGGGATTTATTGTGATCCTAATTTGGCACATCAGCTTGGGAAACCACAACAGGTTGGACTACCATTCTTTTGAATTTTTAGAGAGTTACTTTTTTCTTAAAAAATATTGAAATAGATTGATAATATTTATCTATTGGAATAATCAAATTCTTACTTTTTTAGTTTAATAGTAGAACAATACAAAAAACATTTGCTTTTAAAACTGCTCTAATTTTAGTATCTTGCTAAGAATAAAAGCAGAGTTCTATTTTTACTTTGTTTTAAAGAAAAAAATGAAACTTGTTTTATTCAAGATTCTAAATTACCATGTTTTCAGAATTTTTTTCACATAGAAATAAAATTAAAATTTGTTAATAAAAAAATATCAAAATTTTATTCTGTTTCATTGTGTATCGTTTTAGAATTTCAATTTTGTATTACCCTATTTCACTAAATAAAAATCACAAAAATTTATACAAATATGCTCTCTACCGACACAAGTATTTATATTGATGTTCAGCCAACAGCACATTCACGCATTACAGAATTAGACCAAGATAATATTCCTTTTGGTCATGTTTTTTCTGACCACATGTTTATTGCTGATTATAAAGATGGAGCTTGGACAGATTTTAAAATTGTGCCTTATGGTAACCTTTCATTGAGTCCAGCAGCTTCGACTCTTCATTATTCTCAAACTATTTTTGAAGGAATGAAAGCGTTCTATAATAAAAAAGATGAAGTTGTTCTTTTCCGTCCAGAAGAAAATTATGAGCGTTTAATGCGTTCTTGTGAGCGTATGTGTATTCCTAAAATGAACAAGGAAATTTTTATGCAAGGACTAAAAAAATTGATAGATGTAGATAGAAAATGGGTTCCTAAATCGGAAGGAAGTTCACTTTATATTCGTCCATTCATCTTTGCATCTGAAGGTTTTTTGGGAGTTCGTCCTGCCGAAGAGTATAAATTTATCATTTTTACATGTCCTGTGGGTGCATACTATACACAACCTGTACGTGTAAAAGTAGAAACTAAATTTGTTCGTGCTGCAAGTGGAGGCACAGGAAATGCAAAAACGGGAGGAAATTATGCAGCAGCTTTATATCCAGCTAAATTAGCACAAGAAGAAGGATATCATCAGCTTATCTGGACAGATGCAAAAGAACACAAATACATTGAGGAGTCTGGAACAATGAATATTATGTTTGTCATTGATGATGGAAGCAAAGGAAAAATACTTACGCCACCCGTAGGAGATACTATTTTGAATGGAATCACTCGCAAAAGTTTGGTTGTCTTAGCAAAAGATTTGGGCTATGAAGTAGAAGAACGACCTGTAACAGTAGCAGAGATAGAAGGAGCTATGAAAAATGGCAACCTAACAGAAGCCTTTGGAGTAGGAACAGCAGCCGTAATTTCTCAAATTGCAGCCATTGGAATAGAAGGTATAGATTATGAACTCCCTGCCATAGAAACTCGTAAAATAAGTAATCATATTTTGAAAGAATTAAAAGCTATTCGTTCAGCAGAAAGTGAAGACCGTTTTGGGTGGATGGAAAAAGTCTAATCTGAAATTATGAATGGTAAATGGTGAACGCATTGTTTTATTAGTTTAATTCAATGCGTTTTTTTATTTTTTTCTAAGAATCACTTCTCTTTAAAGCAATAACATTCGTTTACTACTTTATTTAGAGAGATATACGAAATTATTTAAATAATTGAACGCAGTTTGTTTATATACAAGTTGTGACCAATTTTAAAAAGAACGACACTAACCAATGAAAATATTTTTCCAACTAATTTTTATTTTTATGACCTTGACCATTTCGTTGACAGGTTGTAACCGAACTAAATTTAACTCCGAAGAATGGAGAAATTGGGAAGAATCAGAAGTAGATTTGTCTTTACGTTGGGATATGACAGAAGACTTGATTGACGAATATGACTTAAAAGGAATGTCAATTGAACAAGTAATGAAACTGCTTGGTCAACCAGATAAAAAAACTGAAAAACAACTTGAGTACTTTCTTGGACATACTAGAGAAGGAATTAATACTGGTCATTTGATTTTAACAATTGATAACAACACGATTACCGAGTATATAATCCATAACGGGTAGAAAAAACACTGCCACTAAAATCAGCTTAGCAAAAATAGACTTAATATTTTGCACAGACTTTTGAATATAAAAAAACTGTAGATTTATTAACGAATAATATAAGAAATACTACTTTCATAACACCTGCAAAAATTAGAATTGCTCTTAAATAAATTGACTGTTTCATAATAACTAAAATATTGATTTGTATTAAATTTATAATGACACAAAGATAAATGAAGCAAATAACAGTCTACTTGACTTAAGATAAGAAATGAAATTATTATAAAAAATATAAGCCATCCGTTCGTAGTGCTTCAATACAAACCTATTTAGTCCCTCTTTATAAACCTTGTTTTTTTTATAAAAAAATGGGATAAAAATCAGAAAAAAGCGTTTTCAAAATAAAGTCAAATGAATTAAAGGCACTCTCTTTTGTCTTCTTTATCCATTTTTTCAAATTCCAAGTATTTGCATACGAATGGGAATAGAAGCCTGCCCTACATTAGAATAATACAATTTAAAAGTATCTTCAAAATACGTCCAATCTATTTGATGAGCCAGTAAAACAAGTTACTGATTCCTGTCAATGGAAATTGAAAGATGGGGTAAAAAGAGGTGGGTTTGATATTGAGTAGGGCTTTTCCGAGCATAAAAAACATATTTTGCAAGGTTTTAGTGCTATCTTGAAGGAAACCTTGCAATTTGGAATACTAGATTTGTCATGACAATTAAGCAAAAAAGCCATTTAAACAACTTTAAATACCTTTTTTTATAATTCGTAAGGAGGGATTAAATAGGATTACGAAAAGCAAGGTTATGGTTTTAACTTCTATTATTGCACTAGAAAATTTACTCTATACTTATTTCATTTTTTCTACAATTTCATCTAAAAAATCTTCGGCTTGTTCTTCTGTTTTGAAATGTTTGACAGAAAGCTCAGTACGATTGACAGTTCTCTGAACTTGCAAAACAGCAATATCATCTGCTGAAATAACTGAGGCTGAATATAAGAAACCATTATCTAATTGATATTGCTGTAATTCTTCCATTATTTTTTGAAACTTATTAGACATAGGTTGCATAAGTTTTAAATCTGCTAAGACAGTAAAATTTTTTTGCATGCTATCTACTGCTTTTATCCAATCAGAGCGAAATTGTTCGAAAATAGCATCATTTCTCCATTTCGCTTTTAAGTGGATATAATAAATCCTATTTTTAGAGTAATCTGCTGATAAGGAATAGAACTCTGTGGCATTTATTTCTGTTTTCATTTATCTAAAATATAATAAACGTTGTAAGTAGTGTAAAGTAGTGATTTTTTATACAAAAAAAATAATTTTCAAAACAACATATAAAAAAGTGTGTTTGTTTAAATTAGTTTATAGTTTATATAGAGAACTGGTTAGTATAAATAGCTTGCTAAAGTAATGAAAAAGTAACATTTTTTTTTAAAATCAAATCTTCAGTACAAATTTAATTAAATTCCAAATTACTTTTCAGATAGATAATTTTCAAACTTTTTCTTGTAAAAACTCTTTTCTTATTGTAGATTGCTATATAACAACGTCCTCAACGATGGCAAAGTCTCGTTGATGATTTTAAAAAACATTTTCTCGCCGTTGTTGGTCAGCTGACCAATAACACAAGCACCATTTATTTTATGCCAAAAAAAATTCTTATCATAGACGATGAAGCTGCTATTCGTCATACACTCCGAGATATTTTGGAGTACGAAAAGTACGAAATAGATGAAGCCAAAGACGGACAGCAAGGTCTTGATATGTTGCTTATTAATAATTATGATGTGGTTTTGTGTGACATCAAAATGCCGAAAATGGACGGCATAGAAGTATTACAAAAGTCTACCGAATTAGGTAGAGAAAACGCTTTTATTATGATTTCGGCACACGGAAACATCGAAACTGCTGTTGAATGTACCAAAAAAGGAGCATTTGATTTTATCGAAAAACCACCCGATTTGAACCGTCTTTTGGTTACAATTCGTAATGCAATGGAAAAAACCCAGCTCGTTACAGAAACTAAAACATTAAAGAAAAAAGTACCTAAAACGATTGATATTATTGGAGAATCACAAGCTATCCATGATGTAAAAGAAACTATCGAAAAAGTTGCGCCTACAGATGCTCGTGTTATGATTACAGGACCTAACGGTTCAGGTAAAGAGTTAGTTGCTAAGTGGTTACACGAAAAAAGTGAGCGTTCGGCGCATCTTTTAGTAGAAGTAAACTGTGCTGCCATTCCTTCTGAGCTTATAGAAAGTGAGCTTTTCGGACATGAAAAAGGCTCTTTTACATCAGCTATCAAACAGCGTATTGGTAAGTTTGAATTGGCAGATAAAGGCACTTTATTTCTTGACGAAATTGGCGACATGAGTCTTTCGGCACAAGCAAAAGTTTTACGTGCTTTGCAAGAACACAAAATTACTCGTGTAGGTGGTGATAAAGAAATTAAAGTTGATGTTCGTGTAGTGGCTGCAACCAACAAAAATCTAAAAGAAGAAATAAAAAATGGAAATTTTAGAGAAGATTTGTACCATCGTTTGGGGGTTATTTTGATAAAAGTTCCTGCTCTCAATGATCGTAGAGATGATATTCCTCTTTTGGTAGAACATTTTTTAGATCAAATTGCTACTGAATATGGTGAGCCTAAAAAGAAAATTGATGCAGCAGCATTGAAAGAACTTCAAAAACATGACTGGACAGGAAATATACGTGAACTCAGAAATGTAGTAGAAAGACTTATCATCATGAGTGGAAAAGCAATCACAGCTGATGATGTAAAAAAACATGCTTAGTTTGATAATCCTTATTTTCATTAAATGAAGAAAAACCCATTGTATAAGTTTTCAAAACTAATATAATGGGTTTTTATCGGACTAAATTATGTCCAAAAATTAATTGAAATTATATTTTTAAGCCAAAATTATCGTATATAATTGTTTTCCTACAAACTGCCCTCCCAAGAAAAATAATAAAGACAAGGAACAAGCCAAGATAAAACCCAAAATAGCAAAGCGATTTTTTTATAATTACTCCAAAAAACTAAATAATTGGTATTTAATTTATTCTTTACTAACACAAAAATTAGTTTATTTACTAGAAAAAGCCCCAAAAAAAATAGATTGAAGAAAAGTAAATAACCTATATAGTTGTATTTCTGAAAGAAAATATCAAATAAACACAAATGAGAAGGCAAACCGTAAATATATTTTACAAAAAAGTATTTCAAAACATAAACACTCAAAACGATATATAAAATGCCATCTATGAAAAGTAGAAAATTATGTAACAAAGATATATTCTTCGATTTATCTGATTTATTATTTTTAAATAAATTTCTAATTAAGTAAATTCCTAAAACACTTCCAGTAAAAATCCAAGCAAAAATTCCTTCATTGAGAAAAACTGAAGAGTTTAGAAAAGTAGTAACATCTATTTCTTGACTAAAAAAACTTACGCTACAACAAGTCGCAATCAAATCAGGATTTATGTTCCAAAAATAAAGTGACATCAATATAAGTTCGGTACTTACACATAAAAAAGCAGGAAAAACAAGGTAGTATTTTTGAGGAGTAAGAGGGTAAGTAGGTTCTTTTTTATCCAAAAAGTGTAAAAATAAAAAACTAATATACACAAACAGACTTCCTATTTTAAAATATAAAAGAGGATAACCAAACTGATTTGCTTCAAGCGCACCTGTAGCGCACATTGCGCCACGCAATAGAGATGGAATATGTTCATTAATTGTAACCAAAAAAGCAATCAAGGAAAAACTTTGAAATAATAGCACCAATTCCAAAACTGCACCTACTAAAAAAGTACGCCTTTCAAGGTCAATTTGATTTTCATCATTACTAGAAATATTCCATTTTCTGATAATCTTAAAAACTGTCTTTAAGACCATCAAAAGCAAACAAAAACAACAGCTTTGAGCAAGAAGTTGAGCAATTATCCATGTATCAGTCATAATTTCAGTTATTATTTATCAGTTATCAGAAAAGTCATTTTTTATCCTAATAGTTTACCTAGAAAATGTTATTCAGCGTTATTTTTTTCTCCTACCAAAACAGCTACACCAAGAAGTGCAATAGTGAGCAGAATTCCTCCTAATTCGAAAAATAGAATGTAATCGGTCAGAAAAAGACGAGCAATCTGATCAAGTGTAGAAATACCTGGATTAGATAAAAATTCTTTTTTTGTACTACTATTTGAAACAAATTCTATTAAATTTCCTCTCAAAATCCAGCTTGAAATCAATAAAATAAACAAAACTGAAAGCACAATTCCAGAAAGTTTGTACTGCTTGTCAGAGATAATTTTTTCATCAGAAATTTTATGTACAAACATAATCCCAAATAAAAGCAATACCACAACACCACCAACATAAATAGCCAAATGAGTTGCAGCTACAAAATCAGCACCTTCCAAAACAAAAAGGGCAGCCACTCCAAGCATGGTAGCCAAAAATGAAAAAGCTGATTTTATCACTTCTTTTTGATACCAAACATTCAATGCACTTAGAATAACGATTATTCCAAAGATAATCTGCAAAATTTTTATGTATTCCATTATATGAGTTTTTCTAAGTTTTTTAGATTTCTTCTTTTACTTTTTTAACTAAAATAGCATTTTGAACACCAAGTAGTTAAACACAATTAGTGAGCAAGTTAACTTTGCCAAACTATCAGCTTTATGATTACTATGATAGTCAGTTCTAAAGGTTTTTATTTTTTAATAAAAAAATTTAATAAGAAACTTGAAAATCATAATCTCCGCCTCATAAACTAGATTTTTCTTGGTAAATTGCACACTAATTCTAAAATTAAAAACAAAGATAGTAAAGCACTCACAAATCACACTATACAGATTTCATACTTTTTATTATCTACATAAACTTGAAATTTCTTTTGTCATAAAACTTTTTACAGAGAAATAGTGTTAAGGCGCAAGCCCATAAAAAAATGTTTTACTATCAAATAAAACCTTCAAATCTGTGTTTTTTGTAAAAATACAGATTTTATCAATTATGAAAAACGCAGAACAACAACTTACCCACCTTCAAGAACTTTTACGCATAGAAAAACGAGAAGATGCAGCACAGTACCAACTCAAAATTGTACAAGCACCACTAGCCAAACGTCGAAAAGATGGATTGTGCTGGTTTCCTGTCGGAATAAATGACGAGTTTGTCGGTTTGGGAGGAAGATGGAATATTGATATTGAAAGAACAAATGATAAAGGACAACCTCATCAGCTCAATGTTGGAAGTATAGTTACTGTTTTTGAGCAAAAAAATGGCTTAGAAGGCGAGAAAGTAAATGGCGTTATTAGTAAAGTAGAGAATAACAAAATGCGTATTGCTCTTAGTAATGATGAACTCCCAGATTTTTTAGAAAATCAAAGTAATAGTATTGGTGTTTACTTGGCTTTTGATGATTCTACCTATCGTGAAATGAATTATACGATAGATAAAGTAAAAGATGCCAAAAATGATAGATTATCAGAGTTTAGAGAAGTTTTTTTAGGAGACAAAGCTCCAAGTTTTAATACAAAACTAAAAGAAAATGAAAATGAATATGCACTTCAAGATTTAAACGAATCACAAAAAAAAGCTGTTCAGAAAATTCTACAAGCTGAAGATATAGCCATCATCCATGGACCTCCAGGGACAGGAAAAACAACTACTTTAGTTGCCTCAATTATTGAAACATTAAAAACAGAAAGACAAGTTTTGGTTTGCGCTCCAAGTAATACGGCTGTCGATTGGCTTACCGAAAAATTAAATGTAAAAGAGGTAAAAGTAACACGTTTAGGACATCCTGCACGAGTAAGCGATACATTAGAACACATAACTTTAGATGGGAAAATAGAAAATCACCCTGATTATAAGTATTATAGAAAGCTACTAAAACAGTCTGAACAAATGCGAAAAAAAGCATTAAAGTTCAAACGAAATTTTGGAAAACAAGAGCGAAACGAACGTCAGAATATGCTTCGTGATGCAAAACGATTGAAACAAGATGCTTTAAAACTAGAAGAATATATTTCAAAACATATCTTAGAAAATTCACAGGTTCTGACTTGTACACTTGCTGGTTCGGCAGGATACATTCTCAAACATCGTACTTTTTCAACACTTTTTATAGACGAAGCTGCACAGGCTTTGGAAGGTGCAACTTGGATTCCGATTTTGAAAGCAAATCGTGTAGTTATGGCAGGTGATCATCAACAGTTACCACCAACAATAAAATCGTTTGAAGCTGCAAAATCAGGTTTAGAAAATACATTATTTGAGAAAATAATAAAAAAACATCCTCAATCAGCGCAAATGTTAAGTGTACAATATCGTATGAATGAACAGATTATGGAATTTTCTAATCAAAAATTTTATAAAGGAAATTTAAAAGCTTATGAGACAAATAAAAATCATATTCTTTATGAAAATCTAGCACCAGTAGAATTTGTCGATACAGCAGGCTGTGGTTTTTCAGAAGTTCAGGATGAAGAAACATTGAGTCGTTATAATCCAGAGGAAGCAAAGTTAGTAGTTTCTCATTTAGAACGACTTTTTGAGGAAATTCTACAAAAAATAGAAAGTAAAGAAATCAAAAATCCGAAAGAATTTATTGATAATTTTTCAGTTGGTGTTCTCTCCACTTATAAATCACAAGTTTATTTATTACGTGATTTGATTCGAAATAATGATTTGCTTGCTAACTACTCCAATCAAATTACAATTCATACTGTCGATGGTTTTCAAGGACAAGAAAGAGAAGTAATGTATATTTCTTTAGTTCGTTCGAATGAAAAAGGCGAAATTGGTTTTTTGAAAGATTTGCGTAGATTCAATGTGGCTATTACACGAGCTAAAAAAAGATTAGTAGTTTTTGGAGATTCAGCTACGTTGGGTTCTGATGAATTTTATAAAGACTTTTTAGATTATGCAGAATCTATTGAGGCTTACAAAAGTGCATGGGAATATATGGTTTAGTTTTTAAATTCTTTCCAAACATTGTTCTGGACAAACTAACCATGTCTAAAGATAAGATAATGCATTGAGACAAAGAGTAGGCAGATTTGTATGAAAACATTATTTTTTTAAAAATCTTATTATAAGCATTTCTTCTTTACCTACTATTTTATTATCAACTATAATAACGATACTGAGAGAAAATATTTAAAATCATTCAAAATGTAACACTACCTATACTTTATATTTTATTTTTCGGTTCGAATTTTGCAAACTCATTAGAGTTAGATTAATTTTAGATAAATTATTTCTTAATGAAGTTTTTTATCAAAATTATACTCTTTAAAATAACTTAATTTCTCTTTCTATTATAATTATCAAACACAAAAATATGATTCGTATTACAAAAATTTTCGCTCTTATCTTCTGCATTGGTCTTTTATCTGCTTTTGTACCACAAGATAGTCCAAACGCTAAAGTATTAGGAAAATGGAAAACGATTGACGATGAAACTAAAAAAGAAAAGTCTATCATCCAAATCTATGAAGTAAATGGAAAAGTACATGGAAAAATCGTTGAACTTTTAAATGGTGTAAGTCAGGATAAAGTATGTACTGAATGTACAGGCAAACGCAAAGGACAAAAACTTGTAGGAATGGATATTATGTACGGACTAGAAAAAGATGGTGACAACGAATGGGAAGACGGCAAAATCTATGATCCATCTAAAGGAAAAGAATATAGCTGTGAAATCAAACTTGTTTCGGCTGACAAGCTAGAAGTAAGAGGATATGTAGGTTTCTCTTTCGTAGGACGTTCTCAAAACTGGTTTAGAGTTAAATAAGCATTCTTTGCTAGACGTAAAATTGGAAATGGATAATTCATGTTGAATGGGTTATCCATTTTTTTGTTATTTTGTGTATTATTATTTTCAAATATAACAAGAAAAAATGATCCTAGAAGAAGAATGCAAACCACAAGACAAATATCTATTTACAGATGAAAGGTGGTCTGATGAATCAATGATAATTTGGCAAAAAAAATGTGTAGAAAGTTTTATAGATAAAGAAAAAAGCAAAGAATATGAGAAATTTATTAACTGGAAATGTAGGAGTAACGAAATTGCCCTGTTTTTGTATACCTATGCAGATTTTGAAATACCAAAACAATTTGATTGCATTTTTGAGTTAAAAAATCCTTCAAATTTTATTGTTACTAAGTTTAATCTAACACAGTCAATTATTGAAGGTTTTTATCCTAGTGATTCGATACAACATGGATATAAACATCTTTGTATATTCGAATTTGAAGAAGAAATTCCTGCTATACTTGACAAACTACATATCGTGAAAAATGAGTTTTCCTTTTTTCCTAAAGGAGTATTAACACTGGGTATATGTCAGGTGAAAGATTTTGAAGAAATAAAGACTACGAGAGAATTAATTAACTCAAGAGGCTTTTAAAAAAAGATAATTTATTTTCATAAAAAACAATCCACTACAAAACACTTCATTCACAGTTATTTAGTTATTCAAAAAAGAATAAATCCCTAATATTCTCTCTAATTTTGATTTCTGTCTTTTAAATGTTATTTTTTTGGTAAATTTGTAAAATGTAGCTTACTCTTTAGAGTGAGTAAAGTTGTACTGAATGCTTTAGCTTTCTGTTCAAACAAATACTACCTTATAAAACTAAAAACACTTCCGTTATTGGTGTCTCCACCAATGACTTATCAGACCTAACAAAAAATAACTCATAAAAAATATATCACTATGGCTAAAATAGAAATGGTAATGCCCAAAATGGGCGAAAGCGTAATGGAAGGCACAATCCTAACTTGGCTCAAAAGTGTAGGAGATACAATCGAACAAGATGAATCTGTTTTGGAAGTAGCAACCGACAAAGTAGATACAGAAGTTCCTGCAACACACGCAGGTACTCTTGTCGAAATATTGGCAGAAGAAGGTGATGTAGTACAAGTAGGTGCAACAATTGCCATTATAGAAACAGAAGTAGATGCAGAAGGTGGAAGCACTCCAAGTTCTCAAGCACCTGTTCAAGAAACAAAAGTAGAAGAAAAAGAACCAGTTTTGGAAACTGCATCTTCAAATGGTAGCAGTCATGTAAATGGAAACGTTCATCAGCAAAATGATTTTGCTACAGCTACTCGTTTTTATTCTCCTTTAGTTATGTCTATTGCAAAAGAAGAAAAAGTTTCTGTTTCTGAACTGGAAACTATCGAAGGAACAGGTTTGGAAGGACGTGTTACCAAAAATGACATGTTCAGTTTCCTTGAAAACAGAAAAAATAATAATGGAAATGGCTCTCAAACTGCTGTTGCTGCTCCTAAAATAGAAGTAAAAGAACAAAGACAACAATCAACTCCTCAATCAAATCAGAAAATAGAGCAATTACAACCTGTAAAATCATACAGCAATGATATTGAGGTGGTAGAAATGGACAGAATGCGTAAAATGATTGCCCAAAGAATGGTCGATTCAAAACGTATTTCTCCTCACGTAACTTCATTTATCGAAGCTGATGTTACTAACTTAGTAAATTGGAGAAACAAATGGAAAAGAGTAGTAAAAGACCGTGATGGTGTTGCACTTACTTTTACGCCTATTTTTGTAGAAGCTGTTGCAAAGGCAATTCAAGATTTCCCAAAAATCAACTGTTCAGTAGATGGCGACAAAATTTTGATGAAAAAAGGAATTCATGTAGGAATTGCTGTTGCTCTTTCAAATGATAATTTGATTGTTCCTGTCATCAAAAATACAAACGAACTCAACCTTTTAGGAATTACTAAAAAGGTATCAGAGCTTGTCGATAAAGCAAGAAATAACAAACTTTCTCCAGATGATTTGTCTGGTGGAACATATACGCTTTCAAATATTGGTTCTTTCGGAAATATGTTAGGAACACCAATCATTATGCAGCCACAAGTAGCAATTATGTCTGTCGGTGCGATTGTCAAAAAACCTGCTGTTGTGGAAACAGAACATGGTGATATGATTGGAATTCGTCACATGATGTATCTTTCTCACTCTTACGACCACAGAGTTGTAGATGGTGGACTAGGTGGTAAATTTGTAAGACGAGTAGCCGATTATTTAGAGAATTTTGATGTAAATACAACTATTTAGTGATAAGTGTATAAGTAAGTGGAATGCAAATACATTTGACTTATTGAAAAAAAGAAAGGCATTGAATTAAATTTTATTCAATGCCTTTCTTTTTTTGCATAATTTCATGGAAAATCTAGTGTTTCAAATAGCAAAGTTTCATTCTAAAGACCAACAAGAACATACTCTTATTTTATAGTTACTCTATCCATAATTTATTCAAATCTTTTACAAAAAATACTTTATCTAAAGGATTTTTTAAGAAATTAAGAGGTAATTCATTTTCCAAAATTTCTCTAAATCCATTTTTTTTATAGAAAGTTTGAGCTGCTTTAAATTGGTTCATTGTTCCAAGATAGATTTTAGAAATTTGATTTTCCTTAGTCCATTCAATAACAGTTTCAAGCAATAGTTTTGAGAGTCCAAATTCTTTTCCACGAAACTCTTTTTTTAACATCATTTTTTTTAAAACTCCAAACTCATTTTGTACAATAACAACTCCGACTGTTCCAACCACTTTTCCATTATGTAGTACAACCCAATATTTATCAGGAACTCTAGGAGTTTCAACTGTTATTTTTGGAAATATTTGTTCCTCAAATTCCACTGCAATTTCATTCATCATCTCATCAATTCCATTTTGATGAACGCTTTCATAAACAACAACTTTTGTCATGCGTTAGATTTTTAAGATTTCTTTCTACTCAAGTATTCTTCCTTATCTTCCAAATGAAAGACAGGAAACTTACCTATTGTCAAAGAAATTTCTAGTATTTTTTCTAAACTAAAATCATTGCCTTCTCCATTTAAGAGTTGAGAAGCCTGTTTTTTACTAATCTCTAAATCTACTGCTAATTGAGTTTTATTGAAGTTTTTTTCCTTCATATAAACTAAGATAGCATCGTAGAGCATACCATTTATTTCATCAATCCAATAATCAGGTTGATTTAAAGTTTGTATTGGAACACCTGTTTTATTTTTCATTTTGTTGGTTTTTTGGTTATTACTCGTTTGTAGTGAGTTAGTACTATCTATTTTTAGTTTGATAATTTACAAACGTACCTAAACAAAATTACAAATCTAAAAAACGACCTCCAAAATAAACTAAGAAATATAAAAATTGCTTGAATCTCTTCCTATTTTTAAAACTTATTTGCTCCAGTAAAACCAAATACAAAAACCACGGCTACAAGCCGAATACATAGAAATCACTCGTTAAAAACGAGCGATAGCCATAAAAAAACCGAGCAAGGGCAGGGGAATTGCTGACGAATATATACTCGCAAATCTAAGATTTGCCAAACTGATAAATCGTAGTCACAGACTACGCTTAACAAATTAAAGATAATCTACGACCAACGAGGGGGCAGAGATATCAATTACTCTAATGTCTCCACACCTTTTAAGGTTCTAAGAATTTCAACAATTTTTTCTGATATAGGATTGCTCCTCTTTCTTAAATCTAAATATAGTGTGTCTACAGGCCTTGTGAAGACCATTAGTAACCAAGTTAAAGCATATTTTTCTCTTCTCTCATTTTCCTTTAGAAACAAATCATCAGCTAAATATTCTTCAGCTTCATCACAATTTATCTTAGCATCAATAAAATTATCTAAATCTAAACACATAACAGACCATGCTTCTAATCCTCTACAAGAATCATAAGAAATTATTCTTGTTTGATTTTGAAATGGTACTTCTAATTCAGATTTATTTTCGGCAATGCCACTCCATACTGAAATTCCTTCTTTTTCTAATATGTTTTCGTATTTTAATTTTCTATTCGTTTTTTTAGTTTGTTTCTTGAAGTGATCTGTTGCATCTACATGAAATGTTTCTTGACTATTAAACTCAACATATTTTGAACTTATAAGAATCATAAGACTTTCGTAAACAGAACACTCATTTAATTTACCATAAAACAAAAGATTTTTAATTTTATCTATATCATACAAAGACTTTTCAGTTCTTAAATCTAATATTATTTTACCTAAACCTTTGCTTGATGAATCATTCTTTAGTTTTACATCTATTTTGTATTGATTTGCTAGTTTATTTACAAATTGGATTATATTCTCTTTTTGTCTGTAAGAAGTATTGTATAACCTCTTTTGATTAGAAGCAATTAGTCTATTATTGCTTGAATTCCAAACTGTTACTCTTGATCTTCTTATTAATTGCTCCTTCTGCCCAGTAGCAACAACTATATTTTCAGGACTCCTTAACTCGAATAATATTTGCTTTTCATAGTGTTCACAATCTTGTCCTTCATCAATAAAAAGACAACTCCAGTTAGCACTTCTTCTCAAAAACTTAACTTGTTTGAGTAAATCATTGTATGTAACTATATTCTCTTTATTATCTACTTTGTAAATAAACGATAGAAGTTCATATCTATTGGCAATGTCAAAGTCTTGATAAAATTTTTCTGATTCTGTTATAGAGAAATACAGCGTTTCTAGGACTTTGTTATAATCTTCTATAAATACTTTTGCTCCTACAAAATTCAAAAGAAGTTTTCGTTTTTTATCCAAATAATCTTTTTTTATAGTGTTCCAACTTGTGAAATCTTTTACGTCTTCTACAAAAAAATTAGCAATTTCTTTAAACTCTGCATAATCACTTTCATTTCTTTCTCTTTGTTTTATATCTTCCAATAAAAACTTTTCATTAAATCCAATACGATTTTTTATAATATTATAAGTAGGTTCAAATTTATCAAAACGAATTGCACATATTTCTAATAATTCATTTACACGTGTTTCACCTAAAATTAGGCTAATTCCCATGTCTTTAACCAATCTATAAAAATATTGATGAATAGTTGATGATGAAAAGTTAGATGGATTAAAATTACCATATGTTCTTAGAGTACATTTTATATCTTTTACTAGTAAATTATTGAAAGTTAAGAATCTTGCTCTACGTTTATTTGCTAATCTCTTATAAATAGACCTTAGTAAAAAAACAGTTTTTCCTGTTCCTGCCTTACCTGTAATAATAGTTATTGAATTTCCTATATTATCATATACTTCATCTAAGCTTTTATTTTTATGCTTTGCAATTAATTCTAATTTCTTTTTAGTTAAGATACCATGATTAAATCTGTCATTTGACGTATTAATTATATCATTTACAAATTTTTCTATATCCAGTTTTTCGTCGGTATCCTTTGTAAAAGCACTAATACGATTAATTTTCTCGTAATTATTTATTCTTTGAATAGCATAAGAGTATAATATTTTTTCAGCTGTTATTTTTCCAAATGTGAGTTGAGGAGAAAAATATTCATTGCTTTTTAAGGAAGAAGCATGAAATAGAGAGTAACAGTAAATACGATTAAAATTATTAAAGCTATTAAAGAAATTTTTTAATTCATTATTAAATATTTTATTTTCTTCTATGAAGTCAAAAATAGCATCACTATCATGTAATTTACCATTATCAATTATTACGTTATGCTCTCCTAATTTTGAAATTGCTAAAACAATGTTATCAATGTAATACCTAGATTTGTTGTGATTAATATATAAATAATTTCTATCTCTATTTTCAATATTAATCACAATTAAATAATCAATAACTACATGTGCAGGGAAATTATTAATTATGATTACCTCTCCATGTTTTACAGTTGGAGTAAGGCAATTCAAGAAACCTTTTTTCAGCTCGACTATTTCTTGTAAACACTCAGATGACGAATTTAAATCTATTATTTTTAGCATGTGAATTTATTAATATTTTTATTCAAAAGATTTTAATAACAGTAGGATACTAAACCCTCCTAAACCTCTTCTCATAAGTTTCAATAACCTTCCAATAGACGACAGGAATTTCTTGTATCAAATCGGCTGCAATGGCAAAAAGAGAAGCGTCTTTTGAAAGTGTAACGCTGTATTGTCCTGCATTTTCTTCCCAGTTTTCGGCTGTCAGTATTTCGTTTGCACCAAAAAAATCGCCTTTTTGTAGGGTTTCTACTCGTGTTCCGTTTCGTTTTATGTTTACTGTTCCTTCTTCTATGATGTAGAGAATGTACTTTTGAGATAATTCTACCTCCTGCCCTTTTGTTTGGGTCATCGCTTTTGCTATGCGTGTAAGGATAGGAAAAGAAACCACCTCGCCAAAAAGCCACGTATTTTCTAAAAACAAAATATTTTTTTCTACTCGTTTGAGTTCGCTATACAAATCATTGCGTTCTACAAAATCGTGATACGATTGTAAAGGAATTTGAATAACGGTAATATTACTGGCTGCTCGGTAGGTTTCAAGAGCTTTTCCACCCAAATAACCCGAATAAAAACCTATCAAAGAACCTGCTGGCAAAACGTGTTGATTGCCTCGTTGCGAATCTATAAACTCCACCGAACCTGTAATAAGCAAATAAACATACTCGCTATTTTGTCCTTTTTTGAATAAAATTGTTCCTGCATTGAAATGCCTAACCGAATGATTGAGCAAATAATTGACTTCGTGCTGTGGGGCAGTCGGAAAATAAAACTGCAAATACTTACTAGCAAAATCAAATAAATAGTCATGACTAGCAGGAATAAGCGTATCAATCATTCCAAAGGCTGCCGAAGAACCAATTTCACGCTCTTTGAAAGTGAGAGGTTTGTGTGTATGCGCCAAAACGATTTTCTTAGATTCGTCTTTTCGGTAATCTTCTGCTTGTCCGTGAATCATTCCACCACCAATATCAATTTTTTTGAGGTTGGATGGAATCAAATAATTTTGTGTGATTTTGTCGTACCATTCCATTGAAACCTGCAAATCATCAGTTCTTTCTGTCATTTTTTTGAAGACATCAAAAGAAACTACATCGGCTAAATGTCCATACACTTTATACGTATCTTTCCATTTTGCTCTAAAATAAAATAAATTCGTTTCGACAGGATGAGGAGAATACAACGGCATTACTTCCAGTCCGTCGACATCGTTCCATTCATCAAAATTAAGGTCGTGAATATCAAAAAAGTTAGAAAAATTATTTTCTGCAATAGACATCAAAGCACATAATTTTTTGGTAATGGCAGAACGAACCAAAGGCGTTGCATAATATTTGAAACGTCTGTCGGTTCGGATAAGCGTAGTAAGTCCTGCAAAATGGTCGTCGTGAGCATGTGTATGAAAGATACCTTCAATTTCATTGACACTAATTCCTAAATAATTTAGGCTTGTAAGAATATTAGGACCTGCATCTACTAAATAAATCTTTCCTTGAAAAATCAGAATACTAGCCATACAAGGACGGTTTATATCCCAACCATCGCCCTCGCCAGAATGAACGACAGCAAAATATTCTCTATTCAAATAATGATAACCAAGTTGATAGGGAGCTTCATAACGGTCTTCTGCACCTAAATTTAGATTTACTTCAACGCTTTCATCTTGATAACTAATCTCATAAACATTAAAATCTTTTCGTTCAATAAAAACACCATTTCGGATTTCTGTTTTTTTGTTTTCTGTTTCTTCTATTATTCTTTTATCTAAAATCTCATCGGTAGGATTTATTTTTCCAAACGCAAAATTGAGTTTTATACGCATCATTTGTTCGGCAGTTTCGCCAGTTATTCCTGCTGCTGCGTATTCTTCTTTATTTATCAAACCATAATTTCCACGATAAAAATATTTCATCTGAGCTTCAATTTGTTCATCCGTTCCAATAATCATCGGACGAATTCCTGTGTTGTTGGGATGGTTTGGAATTCCCATTCCTTGTAAATAAAGCATCTGCATGGCAGGAAATTCTATCAAATTAGAAAAACTTCCGTTTTGCATCAAAACCTCAGAAAGTAGAATACAGTTTGGCCCTGATTCGTAAGAAACGATATTTTTACCTATCTTTTTTTCGATAGATTCAATAAGTCCACGTTTTTTCAAATGTTTGACAGCATCAGCAGGACAGCCACAAAGCATAAAAACATTTGCTTGTGGTACTTCTACCCAAAAAATTCCTGTGCTGACGGACAGTTTTTTTACTAACATATAAATTGAAATTTAGACCCTAAGGTTTTTTAAAACCCTTAGGGTCTTTAAAAAAATGTTTTAAGTTTATTAACTGATAACTGTATTTACAAAGTACATGTCGATTTCGCCTTTATTCTTTGCCGTAATTTTTCCTCTGTGTTCACATTCAAAATCATTTTTGACATGTTCATACGTTGTTTCAGAAATATTTACTTTTCCTACTTGTCCACTAGATTCCATTCTTGCAGCCAAGTTTACAGCATCTCCCCAAATGTCATACGCAAACTTATTTTTACCAATAACGCCAGCTACAACAGAACCTGTATGAATTCCTAAACGAAGTTCGAAAGTTGGTTCGCCTAATTTTTCTTGGTAGGCTTTCCATTCTGCCATAAACTTTTGCATTTCTAAACCTGCTTTTACGGCATCTTTTGGGTTGGAAGTATTAGCAACAGGAACACCTCCAGCACACATATAGGCATCACCTATGGTTTTGATTTTTTCAAGATTATTATTCTCACAAATCTTATCAAATTCTGTAAAGCAATATTCTAACTTCTTGACTAAATCTTCAGGTGATAATTTTTCAGAAATTTGTGTAAAGCCTTTAAAATCTGTAAACATAACTGTCACAAGGTCGTAAGAATGTGGTTGTGCATGTCCTGTTTCTTTGAGTTCTTGTGCTGTTTCTTCTGGAAGAATATTGAGCAAAAGTGTATCTGATTTTTGACGTTCTAATTCAATTTCTTTATTTTTCGAATTGAGTTTACGGTTACTATTAAACTTCTGTACAAAAGCAATTACTGAAAGAAGAAGAACGATTCCACCTCCAATCAGACCTATTAAAAATTGATTGTTTCTTGCTCGTTGAGTTGCAGCTTCTGCTTTTTGTTTTTCAGCTTCTGCTTTTTGTTCTTTTGCAATGGCTTCTTGTTTCTGACGGTCAGACTCTTTAATTTTTAAATCAAGGTTTTTAAGTTGAAGCTCCAAGCCTTGTTTTTCAATGACATATTTTTGAGAATCTATATCTAGTGTAAGTTCTTTCTTTTGGGTACGTAAAAATTCCAATTCTCTTTGAGAAAGAAGCATTGGGTCAATTTGCATCGCCTCAGCTAACTCTCGTTTTTTATCTCTTGGGTCAGGTTTTTGGTTGCGTGCTTGTTCCCACATAAGTTCAAAGAGCTTTACTTTTTCTTCGCTTCCTTGTTTTGTATGTGCTTCCATCAGAACAGTAGAAAGGTTTATTCTATCCTGACGAGTAACTTGAAATGTATCAGGTTTTGATAAAAGTAGCTCTGCTGTCGGAATTAGATTTTCATAATCTCTTTCTTTATGAGTGATTTTGACAATTTTTCGAAGAACATTTCCTTCTTTTTCAAATTCATTTATTTCATTATAAAGAGTTGCAGCTTCTTGATATTGACTATTCTTTTTGGTAAAATAATCAGGCATTTCATATTTATCACCTAATTTTTCGTGACTTCTTGCTTCTAAGAGTTTGTCATTTTGCTTTTCGGCTGCATAAATTGCACGTTCGTAATAACGTACCATCAAACCTGTTTGTTTGATAAGATGATAGCTTTCAGCAATCTGCCAACTCAAACTAATTGCTGTTTTGTAATCACCATTTTTTAAAGCTCGTTTTCGTTTCACATCATAATCTCTAATTTTAGAAATTACTTGACGACGATTATAATTTTGTGCTTTTCCCCAGTCGTAAGGAACAAAAAGCAACAAAATAAGCGAAACAATAAGAATGAGGTACTTTTTTTTCATAATAAATGCTCTGTTTTTTGGATAGAATTTTCTTAAAAGTTGTTTTGAATGAATAATTTTATTTCTCTAAATCCTAATCTATATTTTATTAGAATTTAGAAACTACAAAATACATATCTACTTCACCTTTATTTTTAGCCTGAATTTTTCCACGATAGGAACAGAAAAAATAATCTCTAACAAGCGAATACGTATATTCTGAAATATTTACTCTGCCTATTTCTCCACTAGATTCCATTCGGGCAGCTAAATTAACTGTATCTCCCCAAATATCATAAGCAAAGCGTTTTTTACCAACAACACCAGCCACCACTGCACCTGTATGAATGCCCAAACGCATATCGAAGTAGGGTTTTCCTTGCAAAATTTTCTTTTGTTTTAGTTGTTCGATGACTTCTTGCATTTCCATAGCAGCACTCACTGCATCAACAGGATTAGTATAGTTTGGAGTCGGAACACCCCCAGCACACATATAAGCATCGCCAATTGTCTTGATTCGTTCCAAATTCCAACGTTCACAAATGGTATCAAATTCAGAAAAACATTCTGCAAGTTCATTAATAAGTTCTTCTGGACTAAGCAACTCAGCAGCCTTTGTAAAACCTTTAAAATCGGTAAAAATAACAGTTACTTGGTCGTAAGAACGAGGTTTTAGTTCTACATTATGTTTGAGTTCTTCAGCTACTTCTCGTGGAAGAATATTTAAGAGTAATGCTTCCGAACGTTCTTTTTCTCGCTCTATCATCTCTTTTTGCTGCTCAATCTCTTCATTTTTAGCTTCTAATTCGTGGTTTGCTGTAGCAAGTTCTTTATTTGCTTTTTTCTTTGCCCTCACTGTATTACTTTGAATAATAATAAAAACAATTAATAGAACAGCAATTAAAGCCACACCACTAACAATAAACATAAATAACTTTTCACCTGCTTTTTTTTCTGTTTCTAAAGCCTCAATATGAGCAAAAACTTCTTTTAAACTATCTGCCTTTATGGTATTTTCTGCTAATAAGGCATCTATTTGTTCTTGGGTAATGAGTTTTTGTTTATTAGTAAGTACAGCAACTTCTTCCTTTTTTTGTTTTAATTCTGTAGGTGAGAAATTTAATGAATCTTCTAGCACTTTATCTTTTTTCTCTTCTAAATTAATTACTTCTTCGGCAGGATTTCTGATTTTTTCAGTCAGGTTTGCATATAGTTGAGCATTCGAATAATCTCCTTTTGCTCTATGTACTTTTGATAAATATTCAGTACTTTGTAAAATCAGTTTCGCATCATTTGCTTGCCTTGCAATACGTATCGTTTCTTCAAAATTGTAAATGGCTCTATTATATTGTTTTGTCTCAGCATACATAATGCCTCCTAAATAATAAGAACTAGCAACTTTCTTTTTATCTCCTAATCTATCGTAGACTTTTGATGCTTTTTCATAATTCTGAATAGCTAAATCATAATTTTTTTGACCTTTATAAACTCCCCCTAATAAAGAATACGTTTTACCCAAATTATCATAATCTTTTACAGAAGCTGAATACCTAACAGCCTCGTTTAGATAATCAATAGCTTGTCTTGTATTTCCTTCTCTGTAATAGCCTTGTGCTATTTGATAAGCTAGTTTTCCTGCTTTATTTGGACGTCCTTTATTAATAGCTGATTTGTACTGTGTCTCTAAATTTTGAGCAAAGCTATTTTGAGGAATAAAAAATAGACACACTATAAAGAGTAAGAAAATAAAAAACAATTTGTTTTGAGAGGTAAATTTTTCCATACATTTATTTTTGTTGTGCTGTTCCATTTTGAAAAATAGCTATAAAATGACCAAAGAAAGAATAAAAAATAAAACACTTAAATTAGATTGATTCTAGTAGAAATACAAATTTTTTCAAAAAAAGTTAAATTTAAAAGTCAAACCTCTACTCTAAAATAATAGAAGACAGCTAATATATTTAATATTCTTCATTTGGGATATAAGTTTCTAAATAAACTGTATCATTCTCCTTGACAGATGTGGTCCAGCTCACATAGCCTTCTTTATAAAAATCTATCATATAGTCGCTACAATAGTCGTGTGTAAGTTTGTAAATTCCATTTTTATCTGTAAAAATTGGTGTTTTTAGGCTGTCTTTATGAATCATTGATAAATAAATACTTACCTCTACATTTTCTAAAGGTTGTTTGGTTTGGCTATCTATCACAATTCCATTTGCCTCTGTATGACAATCACAACTACAAAAAATAAAAGCAAACACAACAAAAAACACACAAAACCAATAAGAGAATTCTTTTTGCATACAGGTAGAGATTTAAAATAAAGTAATTTTGTAATTGATAGCCATAAGTATTGTTCTTTCTTAGTACCTTTGTGGCTCAATTTACTAATTTATTTTGCTTTATGATTAGATAAAATAGTCAATCTCTACTTTTTATCATTTATGAAATAGATTTTTAATACAATAAATCCTTTTATTACAAATTAATTATGTTGGTTCTACTAACTTTTAATTCGTAATTTTTAATTCGTAATTCGTAATTGGTTTAGCTATATGATAAAGTTTATAAAATTTATTTGGATGCTCTCTATGCTCGCTGTGATGGGTGTTCTTTTATATGAAAATGTAATTCTTCAACCTCCTGTTACTATCAAAATTGATGATGTAGGAGGCGTTTTTAATCTTAGCAAAAATGGCTTTTTCTACCTTTTTTTAGCTGCCATTGTTGTTTTTAATGGAATTCTTCTAATTTTAGGAACTGTTATTCCTACCTTACCTGAAAAATTTTTACCAATTCCGAAACGAAAATTTTGGGCAAAAAATCAGACTACACGTCGTATGCTTCTCAATAATTTCAAACTTTGGATAAAAGGAGTAGGAATTTTCATCAACCTTTTCATAATGATTTATTTAGTAGCTATTCAGATTGAAAATGGAGCAACTCCTAAATTTCCTTTCGATGCTTCTATTTTATCCACTATAGTTTTAGTGCTTTTGGTAGGTTGGTTGCTCTTGTTTTTTGCTTGGTTTGGAATAAATAAAACAGCTGCTGAAAAAGTAAGAGTAGAAAAACAAAATTAAGATCAATAAAAGACAACAATTAGATTTGATTTCGTTTTGGCACAATAATTTGATTATAGATTCCATATAATCAAATTATTTCCTATCAAAATCATTATTAAAATCAACTATGAAAATTAGAAACACTAAAACAATTAGAGAAAACGCATTAAAAACAACATCATTTGCTTTCTTATTATTAATCATTTTTTCAGCATTCAATTTTGCAGGACAAATGCCTGATAAATACAAAAGAAAACGAATTGGCGAAGGTGTAACGCTTCTAATTCCTGATAATTTTGTAGAAATGTCTGATGAAGAAATTGCAACTAAATATTTTACTCCCAAAAGACCACTAGCTATTTTTAGAAGTCCAGACCGAAAAGCCGAACTAGGTATCAATTCAAGTATTTTTGAGTGGGGAGAAGTAGGTTTAGAAAGTGAAATGAATATGGAACTTTTGAAAGGTTTTTATAAAGGAGCAATTGCAAATTCGTTTTATGAGAAAATAAAATTCTTAAATGAAGGCGAAATTATCGATATTGGAGACAGAGAAGGCGTTTTGTTTGAGTTTATCGGAGCAATTCCAGAAGATCCAAATGCTATTATTAACAAAGGTGGAAAATCTCGTTATCATCAAGTTTTATACAGTGTTTATAATGGAAAAGTTCTTATCGTTAATTTTAGCGTTACTGGAACAGATTATACCTACTGGCAAGAACACGCTACAAAAATGGTAACTTCTGTGAAGATTTAATTTTCTAAATGAGTTTGAATGAACACCAATTTTAAAGCTGTTGCTGAAGAAATTTTAGGTAGAACAATTTCTAGTAATGAAGGTATAGAGATTTCAAAAATTGAAGCTCAAGAAAAAAACATGGGAATTTCTATTCCTTCCTCTATAAGAGAATTTTATGCTACTTTAGGTAATATTCCTTTATTTATAGACGGATATCAGCATTTTGCAACTATTGATGAGTTATTTGTAAAAGATGATAAATTAGTTTTTTTGGAGGAGCATCAGTCTGTTGTATATTGCGCTGTGGATTTGAAAAATGAGTTTACTATTCTTCAAACAACAAATCAAGATTTTACAAAAGACGTAGAATGGTTTAAAATGGATTTCGAATTAGATAAATTTCTACTGATGATGCTTTTTTTTCAGTGTGTCATGTCTGATGAAAGTTATCACATAAAAGTAAAAGGTGGATTTGAATATGCAGCTTCTTTAGGTAGTGAAGAATATAATCGAAATAAAGCCTCTAAAAATTTTATTGATACTTTGAGTGTTCATTGGGAAGAAGTTATTAATCAAGATAATGTGATTATTTATTGGAATAAAAAACTAAATGAAGAATCTATAATTATGTATTTTTCTAATTCTGAAAATAAAGAACTTGAAATGATTACAGCTTGTACAAAGAGTGAAAGTTTTTTAGATAAATTAATTGATGACTATGGATTTTCTCAATTATAAAATAGAAGTTGTTTAAGAATACAAATAAATTAAGTTTTATGGCACACAGAACACGGATAAAGAGAATCTGATTATAGTTTTGAAAAAAAAGAATTTGATAAATTAAAATCATTTTTAGATTCCTTTCTTTTAGAAGGTAAACTAGCTAATATTTAACTGAAATTTCCCAATACCCATTTCCTAATCCCCAATTCCTAAAAAAATGACAAAACCTTTTTCAGTAGCCAGTATGCAGGAAGTACTTTTAGCACAAGAAAGTCGAACTATTTTTCAAAATGTAAATTTGGAAGTAGCTAGTGGCGAATTTGTTTATTTAATAGGAAAAACAGGAAGTGGAAAATCTACTATTTTGAAGGCGTTGTACGCTGATTTGCCTGTCGAAAAGGGCGAAATTGTAGTGGCTGGTTATCGTGTCAATCATTTACAGCCTTCTGAAATACCGTTTCTTAGACGAAAAATAGGAATTGTTTTTCAAGATTTTCAATTATTTACAGACCGTAGTGTTTTTGAAAACCTAGCCTTCGTAATGCAGGCAACAGGTTGGACAGATAAAGTAGCCATTCAGCACCGAATAGACCAAATTTTGAAACAAGTAGGCATTGACGAACTTATGTACAAAATGCCTCATCAGCTTTCAGGAGGAGAACAGCAACGTGTCGCCATTGCTAGGGCGTTACTCAACGACCCTTTGATTGTTTTGGCAGACGAACCCACAGGAAATCTTGATCCAACTATTGCAAATGATATTCTAAATGTTTTTGTTGAAATCAATAAAACAGGAACAGCTGTTCTGATGGCAACACATCATCATAATTTCTTAAAAAAACACCCTGCACGAGTTTTTTATTGTGAAGAAGGAGAAGTAAAAGATATTGATAAAAGTTTAGTTATCAAGAAAATGACCGATTAGAAGCTTTTTTCGATAAACTCATTGTTTTCTTTCTCAAAAGTGAGTATTTTCAAAAAAAATAAAACTTACTTATGAGCAATATTACTCCTCCAACTACTTTAGATAAATTAGAAGATAGTCTAGATACTCGTTTTAATGATGTTTTTATTTCGTATGGAAGAGCCGAATCAAAGGCTTTTGCTACTAAATTATGCGAAGAGCTTACTGAAAAAGGATACAAAGTTTGGTTTGACCAAAATAATATTCCTTTAGGTGTAGATTTTCAACATCAAATCGATGAAGGTATAGAAACGGCTCACAACTTTATTTTTGTGATTGCTCCTCACGCTGTAAAATCTCCTTATTGCCGAAAAGAAATTGATTTGGCTATAAAAAGAGGAAAACGAATTATTCCAATTCTTCATATTGAACCTACTACAAAAGAAGTTTGGGATAGGATGCACCCTGCTATTGGAAAAATAAACTGGGTGTATATGCGTCAAAAATGGGAAGAAAATAAAGACCAAACAGAATATGAAAACATTGATGATTTTGATACAGGCTTTAAAGGTGTGCTTTCTTTATTAGAGCAGGAAAAAGAATATGTACAAAGGCATACAGAAATTCTTTTTAGAGCCATTGAATGGGAAAAGAACCATCACAATTCGATGCACTTACTGGTAGCAAATGAAAGAAAACAAGCTGAAGAATGGCTATTTAATCGTTTTGATTCTACTCAACCTCCTTGTTTTCCTTCTGATTTGCATGCTCGTTTTATTTCAGAAGCAAAAAAGAATGCAAATAACCTTCAAACAGACGTTTTTATTGCTTCTGCCGAAAAAGAAAAAGAAGGCAACAGCGTGAAAAGAGAGCAAGTTATTTATATGCTTGCCTTGTATGGATATACGTCTTGGACACATGTAAACGACCTAAATTCAGGTGTTGATTTTCATAAAGCTATCAAAAAAGGAGTAGAAGGAGCTAATAATTTAATTTTTCTGATTACAAAAGAATCTTTGGAGTCAAAATATTGTATAGAAGAATTGGAATACGCTATTTCTTTGAATAAGAGAATTATTCCTTTACGTTTAGAAAAAATAGACGAAAGTGAGTTTCCTCTCATTTTGAAAGATATTCAATACATAGATTTGACAGATAATAGGGAGGGTATAACTCTTTCTAAAAATGAAAAAACTGATTTTGAAAAAGATATAGATGAGCTTTTAGAAATTCTTGACAACGACAATGAATATATAGAGCGTCATAAAATTTTGCTTACACAGGCTTTAAAATGGGAGCGTCAAAATAAAAATGCCTCTATGCTTTTGCGTGGACATAACTTAGAACAAGCTAAAATATGGCTAAAGATTGGTCAAAAAAGAGAAACACAATTGCCTCTATCTATTCACGAAGATTTTATAAAAGAAAGTCAAGCCAAAAGCAGTTCTGAGCGAACAGATGTTTTTGTTTCTTATTCCAGAACAGATGGAGATATTGCCAGAAAGATAAATGAGAGTTTACAGATTGCAGGAAAAACAACGTGGTTTGACCAAGAAAGTATTGCATCAGGAGCAGATTTTCAAAAAGAAATTTATGAAGGAATACAAAATGCTGATAACATAGTCTTTATCCTTTCGCCTGAATCTATTTTATCACCTTATTGTGCTGACGAGGTAGAATATGCTCAAAAATTAGGAAAGCGTTTTGTTACTTTATTATATAGAGAAATAAATACGGACGAATTACATGGCGCACTTTCGGCTGTTCAATGGATAGATTTTAGAACAAATACTACAAAATTTGATAATCAGTTTACCGAAATTTTGCGTACTCTTGATACAGACCGAGAACACGTACAGGCGCATACAAAATGGCAAAATGAAGCGATGGAGTGGGCTTATTTTGATAAGAATAATGATTTTTTATTACGTGGAAATGAGCTGCTACTTGCAAATGAATGGATAGAAGGAGCAAAAGAAAATCAAAAAATTCCTTTAGTAACTCAACTGCAAGAAGAGTTTCTAAAAGAAAGCCTAAATCAAGAAGGAAAAGTTAAACGAGCTATTGAAAGAAACAAGCAAATTGCTATTGCAGCAATAGCAATTATATTGGCTGTGGCAATGCTTGCAGGTTCTCAGTGGTACAAATCCTACAAACATCAACAAGAGTTAGCTATCAAAAATTTAGTTTTTGAGTCTAAGGATATGTTAGAAACTTCGCCTGATAGAGCCTTACAACTTGCCCATGAAGCCTATAAAGTAAATGGAAAAGTTTCATTAGTAGCAGTAAAAAACCTATATCATATAATAGAAGACGCAAATATTTTTCCTACTGATGAGCCTATTTTTACAGAATTAAAAGCAGAGGATTCTATACTATCAATCGTTTGGGCTACAAATAAATCTCGTTTTATTACAGTGGGGCATGATGGGTTAAGTTTGTTTAATGGACAAGGACAGTTTATCAAAACTATTACAGATAATAAATCGAATGAGTATCAAAGCAAAATCAATAACCTTTCTCTGTTAAATGCAGACTTAGAGATAAATTATACTCATCATCAAAATATTATAGAACCTTATTTTGTAGCCCTATCAGATGATGGAAATTATATCATAACTCATTCTGATGATGATAAAATTAGTTTTTTTGACAAAAACGGCAATAAAATCAGAGCTATTCAAAAAGATAACATAACACAACAAGACATTAAGCTAAGTTTTATAGAATCGAATGATAGTCTTTTTAGTGTAGCAATAGAAGGGGGAGTAAATACAGATTATTACCCAACAGGATTTACACTTTTCGATACATTAGGAAACAAAATCAGTTATTATAATGGAAATGATATTGATTGGGATTCTCAAGACAAACTCTATAAGAAGATAAAAAATATATGGCAACAAAAAAGAGGAATAAAGTACTTTGAGAAAACTATTATTGATAGAAAGACAAGTTTTATACTTGAAGAGCATGTTTTGATAAATGACGAAGATGATGCTTGGAGACTCGTAAAAGATAAAAAGAAGGATTCTACTATTATCACTTATGATTTTCCTAAATATACTCATTTTTCATACCTTGACTCTAATTATGCAGTAGCTTACAATTATAATACAGCCTATATTTTTGCTTTTCCTAGTAAAATACAATCTACTTTAGAAAAAATACCACCATTGTCTGCTGAAGAAAAAATACATTATCAAGTAGCTAAATTAGATGATTATAGACAAGTACCATCAGAGGTAGCTGATATGATAGCTAAAGGAATTTTATTTTTGACTGTCTTTTTGATGAGTATTTTGGTATTAAACTATATGAATATGCTCTTTTTGGCGCAAAAATATTTCAAAATTATTATTTACTTATTTGTTGGTTTCTTTATTGGAGTAGGATGGTTTTTCTTTATTATGACGGATAATTATATTATTCCTGTGGCATTTTCTTCTGGAATTTCTTTAATTATTGCAGGAGCATTTTTTGGAATACAAGATTTAAAAAGAAAACTCTACTTCAATGGCATTCTTTATACAATAGTAACTGTTTTTTTAGCTATATTTTTACTCTTACTGTTTCATTATACAAATCGTGCTGAAGGCTTTACCAATACGCTTTCTAAGGTTTTTGGAGGAATAAATATTTTTATATGGTTAGTGGTAGGCATTACGTGGTTTGCCACTGAAAAAGCAGCTAAAGAATTTTCTCAACGCAACTTCAACTATTTTGCTGATTGGATAGGAATTTTAGTTTCCACAATTTCATTTTTTATTGTTTTTTCTATAACAAAATTATCCTTTGAAAGTGATTTGTCTACTTATTTTGTTTTATTAATTTTTCCGTTTATTTATCTTTTAAGAACTTTAATTCATCAATATGTATTATATACCTATCAAAAAGCCAAATATAGCCTAACTATTTTGAGAATGTACATTCCTGCTATTATCCTAGGAGGTTTCTTTTTGGTGGGAGTAGTTATAGAACTAAATGGAGGAACTGGAGGAGGTTCAAATTATTTCCTTATAATTTCTAGCTTTTTATTACTGTTTTATATCTTTATTTTATATATATTTACTATTTTTGTTGCATTTAAGCAAAAAGACAAATTAAATTTAATTACTAATTTCTTATTTTGGTGGACAGTACTATTACTTATTCTTGTAGTGCCTTTCGGTGATTTAATAGAGACACCTCTATTTTATATCGTGTTTTTTATTATTTGGCTTGCTCCTCTTGTTTGGCAGTTATACAAATTTTTCAAAAACATAAACATCAAAAAGAAACAAACAGTCATATCAGAATAAAAAGGGTATTCTAAAAAGTATTATATTTTATCATGTTTTGTTTTTTGGTAAATTATTGGAACACTGAAAATGGAAATATTAGATGTTGTAGGTGTCGCTGCCAACGACAAATAAACCTATCCTACTTTTTACATCACCACCAGAATAAATAATAAGATAATCTTAAAAATGAGCAAAGAAAGCAAAAACACCTACTTGAAAGACCTAAAAGAAGCCACTCAAACAACAGCAAAAGGTTTGAGTATGACATGGGAGCATTTTCAAAAATCTATACAAAGTTTAGCTAAAACAGAACACAACACAAGTGGAAATGCAAATGCTACCAAAAATCAACCTTTTGATGCTACTGATAGTTCAAATCTAGGAATTGTAACAAATTTGTATCCTCACGAGATGATGCCGATTCCTGATAACGGAAGATATAAACTGCATAATGAAATTGAGGATTGTATTGTCTGTAACAAATGTGTGGAAGTGTGTCCTGTAAATTGCATCGAAATTGATGCTATTCGTGGAACTGAGCAAGTGGGAAGAGCTTCTGATGGTTCACCTATTCGCTTTTATGCTGCCAAGTTTGATATTGATATGGCAAAATGTTGTTTTTGTGGATTGTGTACAGTTGTTTGTCCCACAGAATGCCTAACCATGACCAAAGAATTTGATTTTAGTGAAACTGATATTACTAAGATGAATTATGAATTTGGAAATCTTACCCAAGAAGAAGCTACTCAAAAACAAAAAGAATGGGACGATTTTCAAGCTAAAAAGGCAGTTAAAAAAGCAGTCAAAACAACTGTTTCTAAACCTACTCAAAAAATAAAAATAACTCCAACGGTTCAGTCAGAAGAAGATAAAACAATTAAGAAACCTACTATTAAAATTAAAAAAATTGCTGCACCATTAAAAACAGAACAACAAAAAGAAGAGAAAAACACAAGCGATAAAGCTAAGATAAAACCAATTAAGATAAAATTACCTACTCCAAAAAAACAATCCACACAAAATAAAAATCTATCTTCTAAAAATGAAGCGAAAAAAGAGAAAGAGACGCAAGAAGCAAAAACTGAGCAAAAAAAAATAATCAAGATAAAAATTCCCAACCCTACAAATTCAAATAAGCCAACAAATGAAACTCAAAAGTCGTTGGAAGACAAAAAAAATATCATAAAGATTAAATTACCCAAACAAAAATCTGAAAATCAAGTTACTAAAATAGATACAGAAAAGAAACTACCAAAATTAGAAGACACTTCTGAAAATGGTAATAATTCTGATTTGGAAAAAGAATAAGACTTCATTTTTTATGTAAATTTGCCACAATTAAAATTTGCATCAAAGTCTATACATTTATCCTTATATTAAATAATTATATTTTTAATTATTATTTTTTATAATATAAGTTATCAAATCTTTTTTTTCTAAATATATACCAAAACAAACTATATTTATATAGCTCTATACATTATATCAAAACAGTTCGCTTTTAGAGCAGTAACCTATAAAAGATACTGTACGTTATCAGAAATAGATTATATTATATATAATTGGTATGTTTTCCTTCTCTATCTATTTTTTTACTATAATTTTATTTCTATTATTTTATGAACACATCTACTATTTACAGGATTTATCTCCTCATTTTTTTTACTTTTTGTGTACATATTGACTTTTGTTATTCTCAAAACACATTCCAACAACCTGCTAGTGTAGTATCTGGAGGAGGAGGAGCAAGCAGTTCGGGTAACTTTCAAAACTTTGGTGTACTAGGTGAAGCAATTGTTTCTCCTCAAATTGGGAATGCTACTTTTTCTGGTCAGTTAGGTTATATTTACATGACAAGTGCAAATGAGCCTTATTATATTGGCAGAAACGATTCGCTTATTTTAGTAGATATTTATACTAGAACTGGAGGAGATAATTGGTTTGTTTCTTGGGATTTGACTACTCCAGTTTCTACTTGGCAAGGTGTTGAGATAGCGTATGGTTCTGTTGTTACATTAGATCTAAATGACAATAATCTAACAGGAACACTTCCTAATTCAGTTCGTAATTTTTCTAGAATCAATGAATCTAATTTTCAAATGAATATTGGAAATAATAGATTGGATTTTGGGTCAGCAGAAGGCTTTGTCGACATAATTCCTTCCTTTATCTATTCTCCTCAAGCAAAAATTTATGCTGTAAAAGACACTACTATTCTACAAGGAGAATCAGTTACATTTTATTCAGAAACTGCAGGTAATTTTAATAGCTATCAATGGTTTAAGGATAATACAATTTTAGCAGGACAAACAAACTCTACTCTAACAGTCACAAATGTAACTCCAAATGATGCAGGAGCATATTATTGTAGAATAACAAATACACAAGCTACACAACTGATTTTGCAACGTCATACAATTAGCCTAAATGTAGAAGGTTTTGTAGATATATTTGATTCATTAGCATTAGTAGAAATTCACGACCAAACAGGAGGAACAAATTGGATAACTCCTTGGAACTTAAATGACCCAGTTGCTACTTGGGAAGGCGTAACATTAAGAGGCAATAAAGTAAGAGAATTAGATTTATCGAAACGTAATCTTACAGGAAATCTCCCAGAGGTTTTTGACGCAGGTTTATTTTCAGAACTACGCTACTTGAGCTTTTTTGATAATAAACTGGAGGGACAAATTCCTATCACAATAGGAGAACTTGCCCAACTTACTTATCTAGACCTAGATAAAAACAACTTTGAAGGTGCTGTTCCATCTTCTTTTGGCAAACTCACTACTCTTCAAGCTCTTTGGCTTTCAAGAAATAATTTAGATGCTTTACCTACTGAAATTGGTAATTTGTCTAGTCTACAAAATCTTTATATCAATGATAATAAATTTAGCTCACTTCCTATTACTTTAGGAAGTTTGAGTGAATTATTAGTTCTCAATGTTAGTGATAATGAACTTTCAGAACTTCCAAACTCTATTAAAAATCTTGTAAAGCTGAGAGAGTTGTATGCGAATCGCAATTTTATTGCTAATTTACCAATAGCAATGAATAATATGAGTGCTATTACTATTTTAGAAGTAAATACAAACCAACTAACATCTATTCCTACTGAGATTACACAGTTATCTAATTTAGGTGTATTGCGTGTGTCTGAAAACAGCTTAGAATTTGATGATTTATTGCCTTACGCAAATCGTAATTTACAATTTTTTGATTATGCTCCTCAAGCTCTTATCAATGAAGAACAAGATATTTTATCAACTGTCAATCAATCTATTTCTTTTAGTGTCCAGACATTAGGAAATGGAAATCAATATCAATGGTTAAAAGATGGACAAGATATTTCTACACTTCAAATGCTAACACTAAATAGAGTACAAATTTCAGATGCAGGAATTTATACTGCCTTTGTTACCAATCCAGCTCTACCCAACCTTAGACTTCAAAGAAGACAAGTTATTTTGAATGTAGAATGTGTTGAAAATGCAACTTTTGAATTGAACCAACCTCAACAAACTGTTTTTTGTGAATCTCAACCATTTGGATTACAACTAGAAATTAATTCAGATTTTGCAGGAAGTCCAAAAATTCGTTGGAGAAAAGATGGTGTTATTTTAGCTTTTGCTAATGAAAAAAATTATACTGTAACACAAGCAGGAAAATACACAGCTGAAGTTACGACAGCAGCAGGCTGTACAGCTCGTTCGAATGAAATAGAAATCATAACACTACCACAACCTATATTATCTATTGAATTAGTGGATAATACTATCTTTACTAGTTCTGTAACAAGCACAGAATCAATAAGCTACCAATGGTTAAAAGATGGAGAAGCTATCGAAAATGCTTTTGAAGAAACATATAAACCAACAGAAGACGGAGAATATAGTCTTTTAGTTATTTCCGAAGTAGGTTGTAGTTCAATTTCTTCTAGTATAATTTTCAATCGACAAATTACTGCTATAGAAGAACCTATCGAACTTCGTAGTCTTACTTTATTTCCAAATCCCAATAATGGTATTTTCTTTGTAGATTTTGGAACTACTTATCCAAATAGAACACCTAAATTTACATTAATTGATGCTATTGGAAGAGAAATTGATTTAAAAGTAGAATATATATCTTCTAGTCGTTATAAAATTTATGTAGATAAACTCACAGGAGGAATGTATCAGCTTAAAATAGAAACTGTAGATGGTGCAGCTTTAAGAAAATTTATTCTTTCTGAATAATTCTGACTAAAATTAGAAATATATAGGCTATAAAAAAAGCCATTCTATCAAAAAGATGGAATGGCTTATTATAATTTTTCAGAATCTAAAATGACAAGATTAGTGAGCCATTTCTTTCTCAAATACAGTATTTACATCTACATAAGGTAGCTCAAATGCTTCTGCTACACCTTCATATACTACATCGCCTTTAACGATATTAAGTCCTAATAATAATTCTTTATTTTCTTGACATGCTTTTACCCAGCCTTTATTTGCCAATTGGATAGCGTAAGGGAAAGTCGCATTTGTAAGACCAACAGTAGAAGTATAAGGAACAGCACCTGGCATATTAGCTACACAATAATGAACTACATCATCAATGATATAAGTAGGGTCACGGTGTGTAGTTGCTTTAGTAGTTTCGAAACAACCACCTTGATCAACAGCTACATCTACAAGCACAGTTCCTGGACGCATTAATTTAAGCATTTCACGAGTAACTAAGCGAGGAGCTTTTCTACCAGGAATCAAAACAGCACCAATAATCAAATCAGATTCTTGAACTGCTTGTTCGATATTATATTGATTTGACATGATAGTTGTTACATTCTCAGCCATAATATCATCAAGATGACGCATACGAGGCAAACTAATATCCATAATAGTAACACTTGCACCCAAACCAGCAGCCATTTTTGCAGCCTGTGTTCCTACAATTCCACCACCCAAAACGAGCACTTTTGCAGGCTGAACACCAGGTATTCCACCCAAAAGAATTCCACGACCTTTAATTGGTTTCTCTAAATATTTTGCACCTTGTTGAACAGACATACGACCAGCTACTTCAGACATTGGAATAAGAAGAGGTAAAGAACGGTCAGCTTGTTCTACTGTTTCGTAAGCAATACAAACAGCCTTTGCTTCTATCATTGCTTTTGTAAGAGGTTCAGAAGAAGCAAAATGAAAATAAGTAAATACAACTTGATTCTCTTTAATCAGTTTATATTCAGGCTCAATTGGCTCTTTTACCTTCATTATCATATCTGCAATTGCATATACTTCTTCGATAGTAGGCAATATTTTTCCACCTACACTCTCATACAAAGCATCAGGAAAACCACTTCCAATACCTGCACCTTTTTGGATATAAACAGTATGTCCGTGATGAATAAGTTCGGCTACTCCACCGACAGTAAGAGCTACACGACTCTCGTCGGTCTTGATTTCCATTGGAACACCAATAATCATAATTTTGTGTGTTTTTATAAATGTGTTGTAATTAGTCTTTGAATCAGAGTTTGAATAAACAAAGGATTAAAAATTCGAATTACTAAAATAAATTTCTATTTTTTGCTAACTTATCACAAAGATAATTTTTTGAAAGCAAATAATCCCTCTTTTTCTAAGTTGCTGTTTAAAAAAAATCAAAAAGATAATTTCTATAAATAATTTTGTCGTTGAAGTTGTTTTTGAAGTTGTATAAGAATAGGCTTTTTACACATTTTTTTGTTGGTGTCGTATGATAAAACACCAACAAAAGACCATATATTTTACTGTTGTGGGTGTTTCACTGACGATGTATGAGCATTGCTACTACCAAATTCAAATTAATCTATCAAAGGTAAATTATTTCCTTTTGCAGAAACTACATATATTTTCGAATTTTCTATTTTTGCAATCATTATTTCTTTTCCAGATTCAATAAAACCACCATTGAGCGAACGCACTTCAAATATTTCTCCATCAATATTTACTCTTCCATTTGGACGCAAACTAGAAATTGTCTTTCCTCTTTGTTCAGGGTAAAGTAATAGTTTTCTTTCTGTATCTTTATCATCATGTTTGCCTTCTATTGCTTGTTTTTGACTAAACTTTTCCCAAGATTTGGAACGAACACTATAGGCAATTGCACCAATATTAAAGATAGAAGCAACAAAAAGTGTCCAAACAGAAGCATCTATTCCAAAAAAGAAATAGGTCAGTGCAGTTCCTAAAAGAGTCATAAAAAGACTGATTACTCCAAATTTTATAGTTCCCGACAGAATTTCTATAGTAAGTGTAATCATTGCGATAAAAAATAGAAAGCCAATTAAAAATAGTTCCACTAGTAAATTGATGTTAGATTGATGTTTTATTTCAAATACGAATAAAATCGTGCTTTGGTTAGTGTCACAGGTTCTTTTTTGATTTCAGACAATACAAAATTATTTTGCTGTAAAGTCAATGGAAAAGTTTGGGTTTTGTCATGAAGTTTTTCGTAAATCTCTATATCAATGTCTTGACGCAATTTTAGAGTAGAAAAAAGATTGAATTTTTCTATAATTTCTTTTGCACCTGATTGTAAGACACCCTCAAAAACCTTTGACTTTGAACCACTTCCATAGGCACAAAAACCTATTTTTTGTTTTTCTAAATTATCTTTTTCATTCCCTTTGGATAATTTCATTTCCAAACAGCTCATCAAAGCCATAAAAATAGAAGCTGTATACATATTTCCAATTTCGGAAGAAGCTAATTGACTATCAGCAATTTTTTGATTTACAAAATCTCTATATAAATCTGTTTTGGAAACAAGTTTGACCAATTGACTTAAATCTATATTTATATCTTCTTGACTCAGATTCAATTTTTCTAAAAACTCTTTTCTTGTTTCCTCGTTGGCTGCTAAACTATCTGTCAAAATTCTTTCTTCAGTAAAAAGCTGACTAAACATTCGCTTTCCATGAAACGCATACGGCAAATGAAAAATCAAGCTATTCCATTGTTCGGAAAGAATATCGTTTTGAGTGTATAAATTTTCTTTAACAGCCTGTTTTTTGAATGAAAAATAAGCATCACGAAGACGGTTTTGATAACAAGAATTCGAAAATTGTCCATCAAAAACAGGAGTTTCGCTAAAATCAGGCTTAAAAAAATCGTGTTCACTTTTTGTAGAAACTCCCCAAATATCACCAATAGCAAGTAATCTAGGAGATTGTTTAATCAACATAGCAACTGCACCAGCCCCTTGTGTATACTCTCCACCTGAATGTTTTTCATACTTAGCATAATCTGTACAGACAACAATACCAATACGGTTTTTATTATTTCTAGTCCAATCTAATGTATTTTGAAGCGCATCAACACCACCAATACAAGCAAAAGTCATATCTATGGCATCACAATTTTCAAAGAACTCTTCTTCTACATCATTTTCTTCTTGTAACTTTTGAGTAAGCATTCCCAAAACATAAGTAGCAATAGGTTTTGCGCCATCAAGTCCTGATTCTGTACCTACATAAAGTCTTCCAATATCTTTGGGATTCAGATTATAATCTGTTATCAATTTCAAAACGGCATTGGCTGCCATACTTGCTGCATCTTCATTGACATCTGGAAGAGCCATTTTCAAAACGCCTAGCCCTTTACTCAATTTATCATAATCAAGATTTCTTGAAGGCGCTAACATTTTTAAATCTAAATAAATAGAAGGAACATAAAAAGACATGGCATCAATGCCAACTTGTACTGTATTTTGATTCATCAAAAAGTAAAATCATAAGTAAATAATATAAATAATTCTTTGTGTGTGTTTTTATTAGTTTATTTTGTCTGTTCACAAATCTATAAAAATATCATTAGAAAATGTTAATATTACTTTTTGCATATGTATTTTTTGATTGTAGTATAAAGTTGGTTGCTTGATAGTTTTTGCACCTGATGGTCGTCGGTGGGTACACATAGAATGAGTGATTTTTTATTCGTAATTTTACTTTTTTAAATACAAAAAATCCATTCTATAATTCAATCATAAAAATTCTAATAAAACTTCATTACCTACATAACTTAGATTATTGGCAAATCTTAGATTTATAAGTTTAAGTATTTTTGTATATACTTTCTTGTTGTGTCATATCTTTTGTATTTTTAAACCCAACCTGTCTAGTGCAAAAAGTAATTTCATATTAATTTTTATCAAGTAACTGAGCTAAATTATTTACAGCTTATTTATTAAGCATCTTTTTTAGAATGAATAGTTGGAAGGTATTTTCCACCTTTCTGCTCCTCTTTTCCTACAATTAAAATCGTGAGTTTTGTTATATGTAATTTACCCTATTACTTACATCGAATTAATACTACTATGAAACTAAATACACTGTTTCAAAAATTTATTTATATTTTACTGTGCATTTAGTTGCTCAGAGTTAAACGCATAAAAAACATTGTGAAACTTTTGAAACAGTGTACTAAATTTATTTTGACGGAATTGATGTGCATTAATCAATACTCAAATTTTAAATTTACTTTAATTCTAAAACAACCACATCTTTGTTAATCTCTTCAAAAGAATAGATTTTTTTTCCGTTATGTTCTTGCATAAAACTTTGGGCATCTTCTTTTTTAGAAAAAGGAACAAAATCCTTCCCCATTGGACTTGTTTTATCGCTTCCTGTTACATAAAAAGCAGTTGTTCCATTTATCTTTTGAGTCGTATAATAGTCTGTAACTTCCATTTTTTCAATAGAAGTAGCCACATTATTTGAAGAATCAGCTAAATGAATAAACATACAACGAGGTGCGCAAAAGGCTATTTTTTTAGAATCTGCTTTTAACATTACCTGCCAATTTGGAAAGTCATTAGTAGGCATCCCACAATTTTGGCAGTCTGTCCACTCATATTTTTGATCTGTTGATTCTGTATTTTTTTCTTCTTTATTTGTAGTAGTGGTGCAAGAGTAAAAGAATATACTTACACTAATAAAAACAAAAAAAGTTAGTTTCAAAGATTTAAACATTTTTTTTTAGATTTACTTAGGTTATTTTCTTCCAATAAGAATACAATACTCTTCGGGTTTTTCGACACGAAATTGCAATATATTTTGTGACTCTAAATAATCACGAATGAGCTTTTGATCAAATTTTTCTGGAAAAGTAAGAATAATAAAGCGTTTAGTAACACGAGTTAGTTCGGGTAAGGCTTCCATTAATTCTTTTTCAGTTTCAAAACCATCTGTACTTGTAACCACATCAAACTGATTACTAGGATAGCCTTGAAGTTTTGGAAAAGGTAGATTTTCTTTTGTAGAAAGTGTAGTAAAGCCCCCTTTGTGTAAATTTTTGATTCTATCAACTTGATTTTTGTCCATAGACAGTGCAATAGTGGGCAAATAATGAAACTCGTCAACTAATTGCCAAACAAAATCGGTTTGTTTTTTTTCTAAATTAAGCACTTGGTCAGGCTGAATACCACGTAATACTCCAAAAAGTTTGTCTAAATAAGGTGCAGGAGCTTCTTTTTTTAAGAAATCTAATTCTAGTTTTTTTTCTTCTCCTAATTTCACTAATTCATGGTTTTCTTCATGAATCAAATCTTCTAACGGCTTTTTGAAATAAGTTTGAGTAGCTGAAGGAGTGCTAAGTTTTCCACGAACAAAAGCAGCTGTCAGTTGAAGATAATAGGAAGACGGTATTTGGTCTGGAGTTGATGAAAACGGATTTTCCACGTAATACTATTGTTATGTTATTAATTCTAAAGGATAGGTAATATTAAGAAGTAGATTTATATTTTTATATTTATTCAGAATAAATTTATACTTCTTCTATAAAATAATAAAATAATTTTATCAATTTTGAGACAGGGCATTCTGAATTTAGTTGCTTCAAATATACTCTCTTTTTGTAAGTTGTCCTAATAAAAGAAAAATCAAAGTAGAATATTTAGATTTAGAAATTAGTTGTAGACAAGATATAAGTTTTGATATGATTAGGTTAGGATTAATAGTAATTATTTCTCTAAGACTTGATTATTAACTCGTTTAGTAAAAATAGTATCTTCTAAAAAGTCTTATTTTACAGTTCTCAGAGGAGAATTACACCAAATTTATATGGTATTAATTTATTGACTGCATCAAGAAATTATAAATATCTGTATTTATTACTATCTAACTCTCAAAAGTTCATAAAAAGAATGTATTTTTGTGTCTTAATTAAAATTGGTCTAATTTTGCTTCTTTAAAATTGGTCTTTTTTCTATGGCTTATTATTCAGTTGTATTAATTTGACCATAAAAAAAACTGAAAATTTATTTATTCTATCAATTTGATTATTGATAGTTATTACTGTTATTTAATGAGAAATACTATTGTTTTTTCAGCAAAAATCTTTTTTTCTTTGCTCTTATTGTCTTCTTTGTTTTCTTGTGCAGGCTATCAAAACAATATTCTTTTTCGTACAGGAGAAGATTTTGATAATAGTGCTTTCGATAAAGTAAAAGCAGAAGCAGAACAAAATTATAGACTTGCTCCTTTTGATTATATTACTATTCAAGTTTTTACCAATGATGGAGAAATTATGATTGATCCTTCTGGAGATTTTAGTGAAGAAGTAAAAGATGGAGGAGGTGTTGTAGTTGCCAATCCAAATCAGTTTGAAACAGATATATCTGGCATTCCTACTGGCAACTCTGGTACAGTAAATACAGGAGGTGGTGGAGGAAGAGGTGGTTTTTTACGTAGATATTTAATACAAGAAACAGGGTCAATAGTTTTACCAATGATTGGACAAACTACGCTGGCAGGACTTACATTATATCAAGCTGATAGTTTACTAACAAAAAAATTCAGTAAGTTTTATGAAGAGCCTTATATTATTACTCGTTATATCAATAAGCGAGTTATGATTATGGGTGCAATGGGTAATAAAGTTCTTACACTGACTAATGAAAATATGACTTTGTTAGAAGTGCTAACTTTGGCTGGAAATTTTGACAATAACACTAGAGCAAACAAAATTCGTTTAATTCGTAATGCCAATACAGGAAATCCTGTTATGAAAAATATTGATTTGAGTACATGGGAAGGATTGAAAAATGCTGAGCTTATTATTCAACCTAATGATGTTGTGTATGTAGAACCTCGTCGTCGTGCAGGTTCAGAGTTTTTGGCAGATTTTGCACAAGTAGCATCTGCTATTGGTAGCTCAGTAACACTTATCCTTACCGTCCTTTTATTACAAGATAGATTTAGTGGCAATTAAAAAGACACTTTCGAATAAAAATTTCATAGAAAAAGTTATATATAAATACTAAATGAGCGACTTCGAAGAAAATCCATTTATAAATCCTTCTCAAGCAGCAGAAATTTCTAATGAAGAAAATTTTTTAGCTGATTTTGATGTTTCTAAGCTGATTAGAGTATTCAAAAAGAAAATTATTTATATTATACTTTTACTTATTATTTGTATAACAGGCTCTTGGATATTGTTACGCTATACAAAAAGGGTATATAGTTCTTCTTCTACTTTAAAACTAGAAGTAAAGGGAACTTCTGAAGTATTAGGTAGAGGTATTTTTTCAAGTGAAGAAAGTGTAACCAACTTTCTAGTAGGAGAAATTGAACTTATCCTTTCTCGTTCTGTATATCAGGAAGTCGCACAAAGACTTGATTTAAGTGTAAGTTATTTTGTAAAAGGTAGATGGTGGTTCAATTATTTCGAACGTTTTCAAGATAATCCTTTTGAAGTTAGTGAATATGAGGTTTATAATAATGAATTTTATAATCGTCCTTTAGATATACAAATTATTGATGAAGAAGAGTTTGTACTTTCTTATCAAACTCCTACTGGAGATAGTTTTAGTAAAATATATAAGTTTAATACTCGCATAAAAAATCAATATTTTTCTCTTATTGTTTCTTTAACTAATAATTATAATAAATTAAGGTCTCCTTCAGATAATTATTTTTTTACTATCAATAGTGAAGAATATCAGATAAATTATATAAAATCTTCTCTTAGATCTAATATATTAAATCCTAAGGCATATACTATACAAGTTGTATTTACAGACAACAATCCTTATAAAGCATCTATTATTACAAATACAGTAGTAGATATTTATTTTGAAAAAACATTAGAGAATAAAAATAAAGTTTACAAACAAACCATAAATTACTTGGAAGACCAAGTTAGAGTAGTTCAAGATAGTTTAGAAACTATAGAGAAAAGTATTAATGATTATAGAAGAGAAAACGGAATTACAAATCAAAACCCTGATGAATATCAAAACCTAATACAAAATATTTTTAATAGTATTAGAGATTTGCAAGAGAAAAGAATAAATATGAACAATGAGTTGAAGATATACAGGGAAATATCTACTCTTTTGGAGAATGACTCTACTCTTTTAGTTGCTCTTACTTACTCCAATCTTTTAAATAATCCTTCTTTGGAGACTAAGCTAGGAAAAGTATATGATGAAGAAAAACAGAAAAAATTTATGCTTGATAGAGTGACCAAAGAAACAGGAGCTTATCAACAAAAGGAAAAAAGAATAAACTTTCTTAAAGACGAGATAGAAAAACTCATTACACTTAATCAACGTATTATTTACGAACAATTGAGCGAGCTGAATATAAATATTTACAAATTACAAAGCTCAATTCCCTCTTCTGCAAATGAAATAGATTTAGCACTCAAAAAAATGCTACGCTATCAAGATTCTTATCAGAAAAATTATAATATTTTGTTAGGCAAACTTATAGAAACAAATATTACAATGTCTGGAACAGTTACTAACTATCAACGACTTTCCACAGCCGTTCCTAGTATTAAACCTATTTATCCAGAACCACAACTTTTTTATATTTATGGAGTAGGAGTTTGGCTATTTTTATCTTTTGCATTGCTAGGACTGACTTACATAAGACAAAATAAAATAGACTCTCTTCCCGAACTTGAGAAACTATCTAGTGTTCCTATTTTGGGTATGGTGCCAAAGTATGATAAAACAATGGATTATTCGCAACTTGTTATCCATAAAAGACCTAAGTCTTCCATTAGTGAATCATTCCGTTCGCTGCGTACTAATTTAGATTTTATGGGTAATATTTCCAATGATTCTATTATTTCTGTTACCTCAACCACTTCTGGAGAAGGAAAAACTTTCATTGCTGTTAATTTAGGTGGAATTATTGCTTTATCTCAAACAAAAGTTGTACTCTTAGATTTAGACCTCAGAAAGCCAAAAGTACATTTAGCTTTTGGAGTAGAAAATACAAGAGGAATAAGTACACTTTTAATAGGCAAAACATCTATTGATGAAGCTATAAATCACAGTGAAATTCCTAACTTTGACTTTATTACTGCAGGTGCACAACCTCCAAACCCTTCAGAACTCATCATGAGTGATGAATTTGGTAAATTAATAAAACAATTAAAGCAACGTTATGATGTAATTGTATTTGATATGCCTCCTGTAGGTTTAGTAACTGATGGAATTATAGCCATGCGATTGGCTGATTTGCCTATTTATGTAGTACGTGCCGAATATTCTCAACGTGGGTATATAAGAGGTATCAACCGTTTACATCAAGTACAAAATTTCAAAAAACTATCTATTATCCTCAATGCAGCAACTAAAAGTACAGGTGGTGGATATGGATATGGGTACGGATATGGTTATGGATACGGATACGATTATGGATATGGCTACTACGATGATGATGAAACAACAACTCCTTTTACTAAACTAAAAAACTGGTGGAGTAAGGCTAAAAGAAAATTGAAAAAAACATAAATCAGCAAAAAATGATTTCATTATTTAGAAAAAAAACTAAATCGTATGGCAATATACTGCCAATTACAGTTGATATGCACTCTCATCTTTTACCAGGAATAGATGATGGTTGTAAATCTTTTGAGGAGTCTATCGAACTCATTAAAGAATTAATTGATTTAGGATATAAAAAACTTATTTGTACACCTCATATTATGGGGGATTTTTATAGAAATACGCCTGAAATCATTTTAGGAAAATTAGACCAACTAACTGATATTATTCAGCAACTAGAACTAAATATAGAATTAGGCGCAGCAGCAGAATATTATTTAGACGAATCTTTTATGGAACGAATAAACAAAGCAGAAAAACTACTCTGTTTTGGGAAAGAAAAATACCTCCTTTTCGAAACTTCATACATGAATGCCTCTCCTCATATAGAAAATGTCATTTTTATGTTGCAATCTTTAGGTTATACACCTGTACTTGCACATCCTGAACGTTATGTTTATCTTTTTGAAAATTATAATGAAAAATTACATGAATTGCATGAAAAGGGAGTTTTATTTCAAATAAATATCAATTCCCTTTCAGGTTACTATTCTCGTCCTTCCAAGAAAATAGCTGAATATTTGATTGACGAAGATTTAGTTAGTTTTTTAGGGACAGATATGCATGGAAAACGTCACTTTCAATCTCTATTAAAAAGCAGAGAAACAAATCATTATAAAAAAGCTCTCTCCCAACAATTATTAAATAATAAGCTATTAGAAATATAAAACTAGTAACTCCAAACTGATTTTACTCTTAATTTATTGTATTTTGACTTATAAAAAATTAAATTTTATAATTCATAATTCGTAATTCGTAATTCCTTTGTGTATATTTGTAACAAGCTGTATCTTTTTGTAAAAAAAGATTACTATCAAAAATTATTTCACACAATTATTTAAAATAGAACATTTTTTATGAGCGAAAATATCATAACCATCGAAAACGGCAATCTTCATGTACCTACAAATCCTACTCTTCCTTTTATCGAAGGAGATGGAATTGGTGCAGATATTTGGAAAGCGTCACAAGCTGTTTTTGATGCTGCTGTTGAGAAAGCATACGATGGCAAAAGAAAAATAAACTGGAAAGAAGTATTAGCAGGAGAAAAAGCATTCAATGCAACAGGAAGCTGGTTGCCTACTGAAACATTAGACGCATTTAGAAAATATTTAGTAGGAATTAAAGGTCCTTTGACTACTCCTGTAGGTGGTGGTATTCGTTCGCTTAATGTTGCGCTTCGTCAAGAATTAGATTTATATGCTTGTTTGCGTCCTGTTCGTTACTTTGATGGTGTTCCTTCTCCAGTAAAACAACCAGAACTTACAAACATGGTTATCTTCCGTGAAAATACAGAAGATATTTATGCAGGTATTGAGTATATGGCTGGAACTGCTGAGGCTGACAAAGTAAAAAAATTCTTGATAGAAGAAATGAAAGTTACTAATATTCGTTTCCCTGAAACTTCTTCTATTGGTATCAAACCTGTTTCTGAAGAAGGCACAAAACGTCTTGTTCGTGCAGCTATCAAATATGCAATCGCTCAAAAACTTCCTTCTGTAACACTTGTTCACAAAGGAAATATTATGAAATTTACGGAAGGTGCATTCAAAAACTGGGGTTATGAATTAGCTGAACAAGAATTTGGCAATGAAACATATACTTGGCAACAATATGACCGTACAAAAGATGAAAAAGGAACAGAGGCAGCAAATGCAGAACAAAAAGCAGCTTTAGACAGTGGAAAAATCTTAGTAAAAGACTCTATTGCTGATGCATTTTTACAACAAATTTTGCTTCGTCCATCTGAGTATTCAGTAGTTGCAACACTTAACCTTAATGGTGACTATATTTCTGATGCTTTGGCTGCTATCGTTGGTGGTATCGGTATTGCACCAGGTGCAAATATTAATTATGTAGAAGGTGCTGCAATATTTGAAGCAACTCATGGAACAGCTCCTAAATATGCAGGTTTGGATAAAGTAAATCCATCTTCTGTGATTCTTTCAGGCGTAATGATGTTCGAATATATGGGATGGCAAGAAGCTGCTGACCTTATTACACAAGGATTAGAGGGAGCTATCAACTCTAAACGTGTTACTTATGATTTTGAAAGACAAATGGAAGGAGCAACTCTTGTTTCTTGTTCTGGTTTTGGACAAGAAATCATCAAAAATATGAAGCCTGTAACAGCGTAAACAGACTCATTTTTATAATTCAGAAATTTACTCAAAATCTAATTTGAGAATTTTGATACAATTTCTGTAACTTTATAGCGATACATTTTACCAACTAATCTAATATTTTAGTAAACGGAAAAATGTATCGCTATTTTTATTATAAATTAGTTGTGTTTCTTAATTACGACTGATAAATTTCAGTTCTACATTGGTTTTACTTCTAAATTCTGACTTCTAAATTCTAACTTTATTAAAATTATGCGTTTTTCATTTTTAAATACTCTTGCTTTTACATTGCTTATTTGCCTTTTTTCTTGTAATTCTTCAACTAAAGACAGTGGGGAAACAAATGGAGATTCTACAACAGTAGAAAATACAACTTCTACATCAGCAGAAAATACAAATACAGAAACAACTGTTGAGTTTTCGCCTGATGATGCCAATAAAGAAGGTGGTTTTTTTAATGTTTCTTTAGGAGAAGAAAAATCAACAGTAAAAACAAATTTTGCTGATAATGGACTTTCAATGGATAAAGACAACGGTGTAACTTATATTATGGCTGGAAATACTGAAAACAATATCAGTATTGATTTGAAAGGTGGAACTTCTGGAGATTTTCCAATTGGTAGTGATGAAAAACGTTCGGCAAATGTTGCTATTAATTTGACAACTACTTCTGGAACTATGGGTGGTTCACTCACTAAAGGAACAGTAACTATTACAGCACTAGATGAAGCAGCAGGAACAGCAGCAGGAGAATTTTCAGGAAATACAGCAGATGGAAAGGAAGCAAAAGGAGAATTTAAACTCAACCTTAAAAAAATGTAAAGTATAGGGGATGCAAACGCATCCCTTTAAAAATAAAATGCAGAGGACACTTTAGTTTGCTTTTTTTATTTCGGAAATTGCATTGTCAAACAGTGTAAAGAACCATGCTGACGAATGATAGGCAAACAATTTATTCCAATAATTTCTCTATCAGGAAAAGCTTTTTGAATTTGTGAAAGTGCTAAATTATCTAAATCTCTATTTTCATAAGTAGGTACTAAAACAGCTTTATTAATTATCAAAAAATTAGCATACGTAGCTGGCAAACGACGATTATCTTCATCGTGATAGGCAGCAGGTGCAAAAGGCAAAGGAATTAATTTATAGGAATTGTTATCTCTAGTTTTTAGGCTTTCTAATTCTTCTTCCATTTTTTTCATAGATTTATAATGAGAATCTGATTTATCTGTGGGAGGAGCAACATAACAAATTGTATCATTTGGACAAAGACGAGCTAACGTATCAATGTGTGCATCTGTGTCATCTCCCTCTAATGCGCCGTGTTCTAACCACAAAATACGAGTAGCACCAAAATAACTTTTGACTTTCGTTTCTATTTCTTCTCTTGAAAAATTAGGATTTCGCTCTTTTGACAAAAGACATTCAGAAGTAGTCAAGATTGTACCTTCGCCATCAGATTCTATTGAACCTCCTTCTAAAACAAAATCTATCTCTTCTACTTTGCCTTTCAAATAATTTTCTTTTTTTAAGTTTTGAGTAATCAAATTATCTTTAGATGCTTCAAATTTATTTCCCCATCCATTGAAAGTAAAATCTAAATGGATTTTTTCACCATTCTGAAAAACAGTCATTGCGCCATGGTCTCTTGCCCATGTATCATTCGAATCTATTTCTACAAAAGTGATTTTTTCAAACTGTTTTTTATTTTCATTTAATAGTGAACTAAATAATTTTTCAGTTTCTGATTTATCTTGACAAACTAAAAGTACATTTTCAAAACGAGTAATTTGGGTTACAATTTCGATAAAAACAGGCGTTACAAGTTCCAAATCATCTTTCCAATCCGAATTTTGATGTGGAAAAGTAAGTTGAACAAATAATTGTTCTTCCCATTCAGCAGGAAGACGACGAGCAATAGACGAATTTTCAGACATAATTTGTAGAAGTATAACAGACATCCCTGTCTGTTGGAAACATATTTTTATTTTTTTGCACAGACTAAGAATTCTGTGATACTTGTACAAAATAACGCAATTTTTGGAACAAATTTTTATCCTGCACTTTGTTAAAAAACTTCAAATCCAAATTTTCTTCAAAAAATGAATAGGGGAACTCTTTTGATTTGTTCGTCATAGTTACAAATCAAATCACAAATTCAATTTCAAAATCAAATTTAACTATTTCAACTATGACACATTCTAAATTTTATACTTTATCTCTTTCTACCTTTATCTTATTTTTCTTTATTTCATTTTCATCCTTTTCACAAGATTCTACTTCACAAGTTATAAATGAGAAAAATAACAAAGAAAAAAATACTTCTGACCCAATTACTATTTTTGGAAAAAATTCTACACAAAGAAGTGGCTTTTTTATGGCGTGGGACACAAAAGCAACTAAGCTTATTGGCGAACCTGCTATTCTGACTGGTGGTAGAATTGGTTGGAATGTAAATGGAGTAATGAATATTGGATTTATGGGACAAGGACTTGTACCGACTGTTCAAAAGACAATTTCTAGTGATGTATTTCAAAATCAAAATGCTCGTTTATTAATGGGATATGGTGGTATTACGCTTGAACCTGTCATTGGTTCTCGTTTGCCTATTCATGTTACTTTTCCGACTACGATTGGTGCTGGTTGGGTAGGTTATGTAAAAGATTGGAAACATGAAATAGCTTATACCAATCACGAAGACGATTTATTAGATGATGAAATTTTCTTTGTTCTTGAGCCAAGTGCAATGGTAGAGATGAATCTTACCAAAATTTTGAGAGTTTCGATGGGAGGAAGTTATCGTTTTACGGATGATGTCAAACTTTTAGAAACTTCAAAAAATGCTTTACAAGGATTTGCTTTTCAATTTTCAGTCAAATTAGGTAGATTTTAGTTTAACCTTTGTTTATATTAAACTAAACAAAAAAAATCTATTTTTTATACAAAAATCTTTTACAGTCTTTGTGAAAGTTTTTTTTTGTTTTCAATTAAAAAAACTCTTTTATTGTTAATGTTTTTTGGAAAAATGTTAAACAATTTATACATTTGTAGAGTTAATAAGATATATTGAGAAATTAACCTACTTCTATGGTGTTTTTTCTTGTTTCAAATACAAATTTTGAAGGCATTTTATAAAAACACAAATATATTAAAGACATTAAAGATTCATTGTTTTCCTGATTGAATAGAAAAAGGCTCTTACATTTTGTAAGAGTCTTTTTGTTTTTGGAAGGAATCTATAAATTCTCTAATAATTTCAAAACAGCAATGAAGTAAAGATAAATTACTACTTCTGCAATCTGCTGAGTAGCTCCCAAACAGTCGCCTGTGTATCCACCAATCCATTTTTTGAAATAATAACCTAGATAGAGTTTGAGTGCAAAAAGTGGCGCAATGACAAGCGCACCAACTGCCCAAGGAGAAAATAGAAAAATGGGTAAAAATCCAAAAACAGAACTTACTATAATTTCAGTAGCAGAAAGTTGTTTTGCAATCGGCTTTACTTTACTAGACAAATCCTCACGAGCATATTGGTGTGTATACACAAAAGTAAGAGCTGTAAAACGACTCAAACTATGTCCTATTAAAAAAATTATCCAAAAAGAATTTAGTGAACTAGCAGCCATAAACTCAAAAAGTGTCAGAAGAGCTGTATATTTCAAAAATAATAAAAGAGCTGTTCCAATCATTCCATACGCTCCAATCCTAGAATCTTTCATTATTTCTAGTATTTTTAGTTTTTCCCAACCTCCTCCAAAACCATCACAGACATCAGCAAAACCATCTTCATGAAATGCTCCAGTCAGCAAAACAGTAGCAATCATACTCAATATAAGAGCTACATAATGAGAAAATAAAAATTCACTCCCCCAAAAAACAAGTGCTGCTATTCCACCCACTAACCAACCAATAAAAGGAAAATAAATAGATGATTTATTTAGCTGTTCATCGCTATAATCTACCCATTTTGGAACAGGAATACGTGTATAAAACATCAAAGCAGTCAAAAACAAACGTAACTGATAATGAAGAATAGGAAGTAGAGATTGGAAATTAGGTAGATAAAATTTCATAAAATAAAATTAGAAATCAGATTTTAGAAGTTAGAAAGCAAAAACAAATATATTCAAAATGTATTTCATTCCTCTTTGTTCTCTTCAAACTCTTCAGACCTTATTTAAAATGCATTGAAAAATTCTAAAACTAACCCTAAAAATTCTCTTTCTGTCGAAAATATTCAAATGAGATTAAAAAAACAGTTCGTTTTTTCTTATTTTTACTTTCTTATAAACTGACCTAGCAAAAACGATATACACTTTCCGAAAAATATGGATTTCGAACTTACACCAGAAATAGAAGAAAAAATAAAATTATTAGCTGTCAAATATGATTCGATGGGACAAGATTTAGTCTCTTATTTAGATGGTTTGTTGTATGCAAACTATCTTACCTATTGGGATTATATTCACTTGGACACACTTTTAAGCCTTCAAGACCCAAAAACTGATTTCCCAGACGAAACTATTTTTATTACTTATCATCAAATAACAGAGCTTTATTTTAAGCTCATTCAGCACGAGCTAAACCAAGTAAGTTGGCTAAAAGATAGCAATGGAAAGGTGTTTTTGGAAAAAATAAGACGTGTAAATCGTTACTTCAGACATTTAGTCAATTCCTTTGAAATAATGGTGGAAGGAATGGATTACAACGAATTTTTGAAGTTTAGAATGTCTTTGCTTCCTGCTAGTGGTTTTCAATCAGCCCAATACCGTCAAATAGAAATCCTATGTACTGATTTTCGTTTTTTGGTGGAGGCTAGTCAAAGAGATTTATTTGATGAACATTCTCGTATTGAAGAAATGTTTGGGTATGCGTATTGGAAAAGAGGTGCAATAGAAACAGAATCTGGACACAAAACGCTTACTCTAAGACAATTTGAAAGAAAGTATTCAGAAGATTTATTAAAACTCACTAAACGCTGCCGAACTCGTAATTTGTGGTTTATTTTTTCTAATCGCCTGCAAGAATCTAATCTAAAAGATAAAATAATAGAAGAACTCCGAACACTTGATGCTCTTGTAAATATAGATTGGCGACTTTCTCACTTTCAAGCTGCTGTTCGTTATCTCAATAAAGATACACAAGCTATTTCAGCTACAGGTGGAACAAACTGGCAAAAATACCTTCCTCCTAGATTTCAAAAACAAGTTTTCTATCCTTCACTTTGGAGTGAGGAAGAATTAGAAAACTGGGGGAAATCGTGGGTGATTCAGCATGTAGGTTCTCGTACTCGTGTAATGACTCCATCACCTTCCAAAGACTTTCATTCAGAAGGAAAACCAAATTCTTCTACCAAAAATGAAAATGGCGTAGCTGAGTAAAAAAACAGAATTATATCTTTTTATAAAAAAACGGATTTGGAATTAGTAACCTAAAAAATATTTTTGTTACCTTTGCAGCCTAAATTTTTATTCAAAAAGAGTAAATATTTTGAAATAATAAAGAAATAACAAACAAATTTTTGTTCTTTAAAACCCTTAGGGTATTAAAGACCCTTAGGGTTTATAAAATCAAACATAAAATCAAAATGGCAAAAACAACAGACAAAAAAACAGTAAAAGCGCAAGCTAAAGCAGGAGAAAAAACTGAAGTGCAAGATATAAACCCAGATATTGAAGCTGGAACAGAACAGTTTTACCAAGCTGTAGAAGCTGACCGTTTGCAACAAAGTATCTTAGAAGTAAGCGAAAACAAAGGGTTAAGAACTGGTGTTTTTATAGCTTTAGGTGCAATTACTCTCGTTATAGTGGGTATTTTTGTTTATCAATTTTATGTAGAGAAAAAAGAAACAGAGGCTCAAAAAGAACTTTTTGCAGCTCAATTTTATTTTGAAAATGACTCACTAAATACAGCTCTTAAAGGTGATGCAACTACAACAGTAGGTACTGAGAAAATTGCTGATGAGTATTCTATGACTAAAGCTGGTGATTTAGCTGCTTTTTATTCAGGAACAGCCTTATTAAAAGAAGGAAAATTCAATGAAGCTATCGAAAGTTTAAAACAGTTTGATGCTGATGACTATTTGGTTCAGGCAAGAGCATATTCTTTAATAGGAGATGCTTATATGGAGCTTGATAAGTTAGATGATGCAGTTACTTATTACAAAAAAGCTTCAAATCATTCTCCAAACGACTTTTTCACACCAGAATATTTGATGAAATTAGCTTTAGCTTACGAACTCAAAAACGATTATTCGATGGCTATACAGGCTTACGAAACAATTATTGAGCAACATAAAAAGTCTGATATGGTAAACAAAGCAAAAAGAGCTTTAGGTCGTGCAGAAAGCATGAAAGGTAAAAAAGCAGCTTAGGAATGATAAATTATTGATTGTGAATGATAAATGAATACAAACACAATTACAAATTATACAAATAGTAATTTATTTAATTTCAATTCCTTAGTACAGTGTAACATAAGTTTATTTGCGTTTTACTATTGTTAGTGGCGACACCAACAATGGCAAAATTATAAATTGAACAGGTTTTACGTAAAATCCACGATTTTAATCGTGAGAAAACAAACTCCTTTTAATAAAATTAGAAGGAGTTTTTTTGAGCTTAGTAAATACAATAGAAAATAATAATCAATGAATATTTTTAAAGACTTAAAAGTTATAGAATTGGCAAGTGTTTTAGCTGCTCCTTCGGTTGGGCAATTTTTTGCTGAATGTGGAGCAACAGTTATAAAAATAGAAAATCCTTTGACTTCTGGAGATGTTACACGCTCTTGGAAACTTCCTTCTGAAAACTCTTCAAATAGCGTATCAGCTTATTTTTCGTCTATCAATTGGGGTAAAACATCACTTGTTCTCAATATTTATGATGATGAAGATAAAAAAAAATTATATCAAGAGATAAAAGATGCTGATATTGTTTTGGCGAGTTATAAAAAAGGAGATGCCGAAAAATTAGGAGTAGATTATCAAACACTCAAAAAAATTAATCCAACACTTATCTACGGACATATTACGGGATATGGAACAGAAAGTTCTAAGGTAGGTTATGATGCACTTATTCAAGCAGAGACAGGTTTTGTATTTATGAATGGTGAAAAAGAACAAGTAAATAACGATACAACCACAACAAAACAAAAAATAGAAGGAACAAAAATGCCTGTTGCCTTAGTCGATATCTTGGCAGCACACCAACTCAAAGAAGGCTTGTTAGTGGCTCTTCTAAAAAGAGAACAAGAAGGAAAAAGTAATTTTGAAGGAAGTTATGTAACTGTTTCTCTTTATGAATCTGCACTTTCATCATTAGCCAACCAAGCTACAAATTGGCTCAATGCAGGTCATTCTCCTCAAAAAATGGGGAGTGAACACCCAAATATTTTTCCGTATGGAACAATTTTTCAGACCAAAACAGATAGTCTAATGTTGGTTGTAGGAAGTGATAAACAATTCTCTGTTTTGTGTGAAATATTAAATATTGATTCTATTTCAGAAGATGAACGTTTCAAAACGAATGCAAACCGAGTTAGAAATAGAGAGATGTTACGTCCTATTTTAGAAAAAGCATTTTTAGAGACAGAGAGTAAAGAAATTTTGCATATTTTAGAAGAAAACAATGTTCCTGCTGGAAGTGTAAATGATATTCCAAAGGCTTTTGAAAATGAAGCCACTCAAAATCTACTTTTTGAAGATAAAGAAACAGGACTAAGAGGTGTAAAAAACTTTATTGCTCGTTTTGATAATCAAAATCATAATTTAGATTTGAGTGCACCACCCAAATTCGATTAAATATGTAGTTAGTTTTTATCCAATCTGTTTATATTTAATGGAATAAAATCTTTTTTTTTAGAAAAAAGTTAAACTATATCGCTTACTTTGTAAAAATATAGCTACGATTTGAGTTTTCTGTCATTGATTGTGCCAAAAATCACATAAAGTTTATTTTTATGAAAATAGAGTATCTTTTGGCAATAGTTTTTCGTAGCTTGCAACAATTTGTAATCCTATTTTAATTATGGTATAGTTCTATTTTTTATTGAATAGTAGAATTAGTAAAAGCCATTAATAAAACCTTTTCTTTCTGTTAGTTATATGAATTTTGCTCTGCCTCAAAAAGGCTATAAAACAATATTGTTATTCCTTACGATGCTCTCGTGGGTTCTATTGACTGCTTATGGTATGATAGAACAATATTTGTTAGTGCAAGGCTATCAAGAAATTCAGCAAAACCTACCTATTTGGATTAAAGGACTTTTGTTCAATACTTTTCTTCTGTGTGCATTTTTTACTATTCGCAGGATTGATGTTCAGAAAGATGACAACGAAGATTTTTATGGCTTTCTTTGGAAAGCATTTGGTTCAAGTATTGTTTCTGTTGCGCTTTCTTTGATGCTAAATGTATTCATTAGTGTAGCATCCAACTATCTTTTGGAGCATACAATGCTTTATAACTTCATTTATCACGTAGATTTTGGGCTTTTTGTAGGCTTTTTACTGACAGCTTATCATAAATGGAAACACCTGATAACCTATCAGGCTAACAAATTTATGCGTACTTTGATGAAGAGTTTTGAATATACACTTTTCATAACCCTCTTCTTTCATTTTTTTGGCTTCCAATTTTTTTCCCCTTATTCTCAAATTATTCTGCTATTTTTGATACTGATGGCGTTTGTTTTGTCTGTCAATATTCGTTGGGTTGCCTATTTAGATTTTAATCAAAAGATTCGCTCTATTTTATTACTGTTGGTCATTCTAGGAGTTCAGATTTATTTTCTATTTGAGTTTTTGCGTTATTATGATATTGCACAACTTCAAACAGAATCTCAACCTATTCGGAATTTAGTAATTGATTTGCAAAAATCCGTTTTCTTTATGGCTATATTTATTTTTACAGGAATATACTCGGTTACAAGCGCACTTCTTTTACTTTTCAATCTTCCTACTTCTTCGGTTTTTGAGAAAAAAATTGGTGAACTAGCTAGTTTTCAGAAACTTTCCGAATCACTTTTAAGTGGAGATAATGAAAAAGAAGTTTATAAAGTTTTGTTAGAAAGTGCTATTCAAACCCTTCATGCAGATGCTGCGTGGTTAGAAATCTGGAACTCTCAACGAGATTTTATCACAAAAGACATTTCAAATAGTGAAGCTGTAAAACTCAAAAAAGTAATTTATGAAAGAGGATTAGATAGAAGTAAGCCTAGAAAATATTCAGCTATGCAGCTCTTTGAAAGAGAATATGAAGACCAAACTTATCAATCCGTTTTGTCTTTACCTTTGATTGCTAACAAAAGTTATTTGGGTTCACTTGTTTTGCTAAAAGAAGTCGATAATGCTTTTGATAATGTAGTCATGACAACACTTACATCCTTTGTAACACAAGCAAGTTTGGCTATTTATAACTTTAGACTAATCACAACTGCAGTAGAAACACAACGTTATCAGAATGAATTAAAGATTGCTCATAGAGTACAGGAAAGTCTTTTACCTAATATTATTGATGTAGATAATCAGTTTGAAATTTGTGTAAAAGCGGGTTCTGCTGACGAAGTAGGTGGCGATTATTATGATTATTTTCAAGTTGCTCCTCATCGTTTTGCTGTTATTATAGCTGATGTGGCAGGAAATGGAACTTCGGCTGCCTTTTATATGGCACAAATGAAGGGTATTTTTCATAGTTTGGTTCGGTTAGACTTAAGTCCTGACTTATTTATGGAATATGCCAACAATGCGCTTAGTTCGTGTTTAGAAGCTCGTCTTTTTATTACAGCTACTTATTTGATTATTGATACTGAAAAACGTAAAATTTACTCTTCTCGTGCTGGTCATTGTCCAACTTTATATTACAATGCAAGAGAAGAAAAGTCTGATTTTTTAGAAGAAAAAGGAATTGGTCTAGGAATCATTCGAAATGGTACTTATGGAAAACATACCCAAGTTTCTATTTTTGATTATGAAGAAGGAGATATATTTTTTCTTTATACAGATGGAATAAATGAAGCTCGTCACCCAGTTTCAAAGGAAGAGTACGGGTATGATAGAATCAAAAACTTTGTAGAAGAAAATGCTCATTGTAGCGTTTCTCAAATAGCTGAATTAATTATTGATGATATTTATCAATTTATAGAAGGAGATGATTTGAGAGATGATTATACTGTTATGGTGATGCGTTTTGACTAAATACAATTATGAACGATTAGTTTTTAGTGATTAATGAATACAAATAAGATATTTAAAGTATTTCAAGATTACTGTTGAACCAAAAACTGCCGTTGGTGATGTTTTAGGATAACGATAACAAAAAAAGGCTTTTAGTTCTTATTGAACTAAAAGCCTTTTTGGAATTGAATTACATTAATAATTAATTGTTAAAAATTAATCATTAAAAAACTATATATTTCCTTCTTTAGAACGACGAGCGATAAGCTGAACTACTTTCATAGCCATTTCCATATCTCCGTTTACTTTTACTTTTCCAGTCATATAAGCTGCCATTAAGTTCAAAGAACCATCAATCATCTTATTAGCATTTTCTTCTGAAATCTTAACTGTACAATCTGCATCTTTGTCTTCATGAGAAACTACGTTTGGAACTTGAGTAGCATCTACATAAACAACACCTTCGCCTTTAAGGTCAAACTTAACTGATTTTCCTAGTCCACTATCTGTTCCGACTACTTTTTTTACACGCTCTGTGAAAGATTCTAAGCTCATAGTTTTATTTTACTTTTAGGTGTGAGTAATTTAATAATGATTACGATTTTGAAATAATAAAATGACTATTCAGTGTAGTTAAATAATTCATTTATTATCTAATACAAAGTTATTTACTTCGGTATTTTTATACTGCAATTTAACACAAAAAACTCGGCTTGCAGCGTTTTTTATTAAGAATTAAACTAAAAAAATAGTAATTAGTTTTGAAGTTTTCTATATAAATCTGCGTGTGCGGGGTCAAGTTGAAGCAAAATCTCAGCAGCTTTGAGTTTTTCCTCCTTTTCTGCATTTGAAAAAAGCTGATAAAGTTCTTCTCCTTTTGCATCAAAGAGTGTTTGAATAAGTAAGGCATTTAATCGAATAGCACTTACTTCTTTCCACTTTTTCAATACTTCCATTGTTTTTTTACGAGCTTCTTCTGGTTTTTCTAGCATCACATCAAGTCCTAAACGATGATAATCATACAAACCTTTTCTCAAATCTATAAATTGAGGACTATTTAAATTTTCGCCTAACCAATATCTTGAACGAATATCATTATTCTGCCATCCTGAATTTGCAACTCCTGTACTTTGTGCATTATTAATAATGTTTTGTGCTTTTTCGATATAAGGAGTTCCTCCCAAAGACGAGAAAGAATCATAGTCTAATGCCAAAATAACATAAGAATAATATGCCAACATCAAAGTCAGATTATTATTAGTCGAATTAGGAATATAAATTAAGGGTTCACTAGGTTTGTAAACGAAATCAAAGTTCTTATCAAAATAATTTAAAATTGGTGAAGTATAAACTGTTCCAAAAACAGGACGATTATATTGAATTTGAGCATCTCCCGAATAAATTCCTTGAGCAAGGTCAGTGTTTTTATCTAGCGTAATCAAGATATTACATTCTATGCGTTCCCATTCTTCATAACGGTCTTCTGTCCATTGTGTCGTATTCATAAACTTTGTCAGAGCTTTGGTAAGCTGCCCCACAATTTGTTGATTTTGAGCTTCTACACGAGAATCATTAATAATTACATTACAACGAAACTCTTGTGCAAAAATTCGGCTTGAAAATGACACAAAGAGAAGACTAAAAACTAAAAAAATATATTTCTTCATTGATGATTATTTTTATAAAATTCAAAAAAACGCTATAAAGAATTTATAATTTTTCTTTATAGCGTTCAATTTACTAAAAACTTATGAGTTCAGAATTATTTTCTATAAATACTGATTAATTAAACCTGCAATTACTTGACCTGAACTAGGGCGAGGTGCATCTGGATTAACTACTTTTCCTGTTTTGTCTACTAACATATAACGAGGAATTCCTGAAATTCCATATTTGCTAGAAACAGCTTGATTTGCATCAGCAGCAGGATAAAAATGAACTCCTTTAATATCCATTTTATCAATTCCATTTTTCCATGCCTCAGCAGCTCTATCAAAAGAAACATATAAGAATACTACATCTTTTCCTTCAAACTGACTGTGTAACTTCTGAGAGCTAGGCATTTCACCACGACAAGGAGGACACCAAGAAGCCCAAAAATCAACATAAATAACTTTTCCTTCATATTCTGCTAATACATCCTCAAACATCTTTACACTACCATCAGCATTAGTTTGATCGACAAAGATTTTTTCAGGTTCTTTGGCTTCTGTTGTTGTGCTTGTAGTAGTAGTTGATGTATTTGAAAAGCTATTCTCAGTAGAAGCAGTAGCATTAGAATCATCGGTGGATGCACTAGCTTGTTTTTTTTCACTAGCACAAGAAGCTGCCGAAGCAATAAGAGCAATAAATAAGATGAATTTTTTCATAATAATTAAAATTAAATGAGTTTGAATGTTTTTTATAAAATTTGAAGTTGTATAATCTTTCCTTGAAATTTATTATTGATGTCGCTTAAAACATTAATAATAGAATAGTTTGAATTATTTCAGAATCGGAATAACAAAAATACTAATTTTTTTAGATTTTATTCCCTCTCAAAAACTCTTCAACTTTCATTCTTCGTTTTCCTTCGGGTTGTAATTCATTGATTTTGACATAACCATCTTGTGTCTTAACGTAAAGATAACTCTTTTGGTCTGTAAGAGGTTCTCCTATCAAAAGTTCGTTTGCTTCATCAAAATCAGCAATTTCTACATCAAAAACCTTATACATCTTATCATAAAGGGTCATTCTTGCAGCAGGATAAGGCGTAAGTCCACGTACAAAGTTTAGTATTTTTTCACTTTCCTTATTGAAGTTTATGAAGGTATCTTCTGTAAAAATCTTTGGCGCATGTGGTGTTTTTTCTTCCAAATTCTGTTTTTTGACAGCATAATCATTGTCTTGAATAGCTTTTATAGTTTTCAAAACAAGTCTTGCTCCTTTATTTTTTAACCTTTCATAAAGCGTACCGACATTATCATTGTTATAAATTCTTTCTTCTTCTTGAAAAAGAATGTCTCCAGTATCAATTTTGTGTTGTAGGAAAAAAGTGGTTACTCCTGTTTTTTCCTCACCATTTATGATTGCCCAATTGATAGGCGCAGCACCACGATAATTAGGCAATAGCGAAGCATGAAGATTAAAAGTTCCTATCTCTGGCATCTGCCAAACCACTTCTGGAAGCATTCGGAAAGCAACCACAATCTGAAGATTTGCATTATAACTTTTGAGTTCTTCTAAAAAACTTTCATCTTTTAGATTTGTAGGTTGCAGAATAGGCAAGTCATGTTTGAGAGCTGCTTTTTTTACATCAGATTCATTTATTTTCTGACCTCTTCCTGCTTTTTTATCAGGTGCAGTAACGACAGCGACTACATTGTAGCCATTTTCTACTAGAATATCTAAAGAGGAAACGGCAAATTCAGGCGTTCCCATAAAAATAATACGTAATTCGGGCATATTTTATTTACTAAACTGCTCATCCACATTATGAATAAATGAGCAACACTATTTTTTAATTTTCAATTCAAAACTAAGACAAATGTACAAAATTTATTGTACCAATTTCTTAAGGTTTAAATTACTATTTTTCATCTCTTTTTTGCATTAATTTTATTCTTAGTAATTTATCAAAAAAACTAAATTGAGTAGTGAGTAAAGTAAGTGCTTGAATGATATGTAAAATCAGTAAAACAACTACAATAAAAAGAGAGAAAAATGCCGATTTACATTCAGCACAAAAAACAATTTCATCTCCCAAAGAAAAACTATCACCAGTAATTGGATCTTGACGGTTTTCTTGTAAAAAATGAGTTTGATTTTCAGTAAGGATTAAGGCGTTCACCATTTTAGTATTGCATGATTAAGTACAGCACTGTAAAGAAATATCAGATACTTGTTATTCACTGTTATTTGTTATGCTTTCATCGAAAAATTTTCAAAAACTACTAATTGGTTTATTTTTTATTAATAAATTGGTGTAAATATTGTTTTGTAATAGATAATATTTTTAATACAAAAAAACAAAATATCTAACATTACCATAACTGCCTATACAACTATTTACATAAATCCTCTTCCAATCATTCTTACTTATCTTTATTACTTGATTAATAATTAATTTATGCAAAAGAAAGGCTTTTTTGGTGTTACTAAACGTTCTGATTTTAATCATCGTTTAGATATTTTATTTTATTCTTCTGTTTCTGCCCCTCTTATTCTGCTCTTTTTTGGCTTAGGACGTTATCAGAAACCAAATAGTTATGCTTCTCCCTATGTTATATTTCCAGATTGGTTTGTTTGGTTATTAGCTCTTTCTTGTATTGGAGTAGCACTATCAGGAATTTTGTTATATAAAAAACGTATTCCAGATGCTAAGGCACAGGTTCTTTTACGCTGGAAAATTCAACGTTTTCTTCGTGCTTCTAGTTATAAATATACACTTCCTGCTTTTTCAGGAGTTTTTGCTGCTTTGGGATATTATATGACAGGTGAAATAGAATTTGCGATTGTTGTAATGAGTATCCTTACTTTATTTCTTCTACAACGTCCAACTACAAAGGCTGTTTGTAAAGAACTATCACTTCAAAACGAAGAAATATCTCTTTTTAGAAGTGAAAAAACTTGGGCATAGTAGTATTTTATTCTGTAATAATCATTTCTTGTTCTTTGCTCTTTTCTTGTTCTTTTAAATTTTCTATCTGATTCTTTTTATAATTTTTCATATAATCACTCAGTATCGGATAAGTAAATACAGAAAGAAGCAATAGCCCAGTTCCGATATAAAAACCTGTATTCATTACTGTTTCTTGAAAAAGTAAAATTGCAGCAGCCGTTCCATAAACAGGATTTAGATTGCTAACCAACGCCACTGTAAAAGGAGGAATTGATTTCATTATACTTATAAAAATAGAATAGGCATAAATAGAAAACACAAAAGCAAGACCTAAAATGAGCATATAATCTGTAGGACTTGCTTCAAACTGAAATGATTTGCCCTCTGGAACCAAGAAAAAATAATAGTAAAAAGGAAGAAAAATAGTAGTGCTGATAAGTGCGCCTCCCATTTGATAAAAAGTAACAACATAAGCATCATGTTGATGAGCTAATTTTGCATTATAAATAGTGAGTAATGCACCAAATATTGCTCCTATAATTCCAACAGCAAGTCCCCAACCATAATCAAAATCAGAGTTAAAGATAATATAAATACCTAAAATAGCATTCATACCCACTAAAACTTGAAAAGGACGACTTTTGCGTTTGGATAAAAGAGGATCTAAAAAGCTAATCCAAAGAGACGTAGTTGCCATTCCGACCAAACAAACAGAAGCTGTTGAGATTTTAGCAGAAATAAAAGATAATCCCCAATAAAGGAAAACTAATATTCCAGATCCTAACATATGAAGAATCGCATTTTTTGTAAAAAGACTAGGTGCAGCTCGTTTGTTAATCAAAAATAACAACATAACAAATGCTGCCAAAGTACGTAAAAAAAGTAGTTCGATAGCAGGCACATCAATTAGAAGTACTATTGAGGGAATGAAGCTACTCAATAATACAATCATGTGAAGCATGACATATGTACGTACATTAGAAGACATGAAAATTTCTAATTAGGGTGGCAAACATAGAGAAAATAGAAGTTTTATTCTATCTATCTCTGTAAGATTTGTTAAAGATAGTAAATAATGATTTAGCTTATTAACTACTTTCTATTTAGAATATTACTCACCAATTACAAATCTTTGCAAAATACACACTCTTATTCAAAACTCCAATAAAAACAATGCTTTATCACACTTTAATTACATTGAAATATAAAATTAATATCTGAATGTCTATTAATTATTCAATCTACTAAGTTCTTTAAATAAAGATTCTTCTTTATCACTCAACTTTGTTGGGATTTCAATGCGAAGTTTGACAAACATATCTCCAAATTTATCTGATTTTCCATACAAAGGCATTCCTAAATTTTTGAGTCTTAATTTTTGTCCATTTTGTGCACCTTTGGGGATAGGAATATTTATAGGACTTCCTTTAATAGTTGGTATTTGTACTTTTCCACCTAAAACAGCAGCATATAAATCTACTTTTACATTACAGTACAAATCATCTCCTTTTCTTTCAAAGGTAGGGTGTTTTTCAACTTTTACATAAATATATAAGTCGCCACTTTGTCCATTTGAACCTTTTTCGCCTTTTCCTTTTAGTCTTAGTTTTTTATTGTCTGTTGTTCCTGCTTTTATATTGATGCGAAGTTGCTGTTTGTTTACACTGATTGTGCGAGTAGTTCCAAAATAGGCTTCCTGCAAAGTGATTGTCATTTCAGCTTCCAAATCTCTTCCTGCTGAAGCAGCTGAGCCAAAACCACTAGCACCTGTTTTTCCTCCAAACATTTGTTCAAAAAAGCTACTAAAGCCTCCTTGCCCAAAGGCATCATCAAAATTAGTTTCGTATTGTGCGTATCCACCTCCATTTCTGTTTCCACTAAAATCATATTGTCCACCACCAGAACCTGCACCTTCATATTTTTGATAATCTTGACCAAATTGGTCATATTTTTTGCGTTTTTCTGGGTCTTTTAGTGTTTCATAGGCTTCATTTATTTCCTTAAATTTTGTTTCTGCTTGTGGATTGCCTGTATTTTTGTCTGGATGGTATTTAACAGCAAGTTTACGAAATGCTTTTTTTATTTCGTCTGCTGTTGCAGTTTTTTTTATTTCTAATGTTTTGTAATAATCCATAATTAATTATCTTGTTTTATCAAATCAAATAAAAAGTGTAATAAAAAAATATTCAAAAAATAAATGCTTATTTGTATTTTATGAATTTACTAGAAACAAGAATTATGAATTACAATTTTTTTATATAAATCGTAATTCATAATTCCTCATTCGCAATTGAATCTAATCAATTTTTACTTTGCGAATTTCTGTTTGAGTTTCTTTGTTTATAAATGGCAAAATTATCTCCAAAATTCCATCTTCGTATTTGGCTGCCACTTTGTCTGTATTGACGTGAGAAGGAAGTGAAAAGGTGCGTTTAAACTGTGAAAAACTATATTCTCTACGAGTAAATTTCTTTCCAGTAGAAGCGGTAGTTTCGTGTCCTTTATTTGCAGAAATAGTCAGGTTTCCTTCAGAGAGGTCTATTTCAAAATCTTCCTTTTTTAGTCCAGGGGCTGCAAGTTGAACACAATAAGAGTTTTCAGTTTCTGAAACATTTACAGTAGGACGGCTAATAACCATTTGATTGGTTAGATATTCATTGGCTTGTCCGACAAGATTATCGATGAGTTGAAGTGGATTTTTGTATTCCATAATTGTAAAATTTTAGGTTTAAAAAGGTAAATTAGTGATAAATTAACTTGAAATAAAGAAATTGAGTAAATCAAAAAAAACAGAATTGAAAATAATGTAATACCTTTGAATGAAGTTTAATCTGTATTATAAATTATTGAATTCTATCCAAAAAATGAAAATTTCAACCATTTCTATAAGAAAAATATCTGTCTTTTTATATTTATTCATTTTTTTATCTGTTTATCAAACTGTTTTTTGTCAAGATTTGTTACTAAATCCTTCTCCAAAAAGAGAATTTAGAGCTGTTTGGATTGCTAGTGTTGGAAATATTGATTTTCCTTCCAAATCAAATCTCAACTCAAAAGCACAACGAGAAGAATTTGTTAGTTTAGTCAATCTTCATTCTCAAAATAACTTAAATGCACTTATTGTACAAGTCAGACCTTCTGGAGATGCACTTTATCCATCTGTTCGTGAGCCTTGGTCGTCTGTTTTGACAGGCAAAATTGGACAAATGCCAATGCCTTTTTATGATCCATTAGCTTTTATGATAGAAGAAACCCATAAAAAATCAATGGAGTTTCATGCATGGTTTAATCCCTTTCGTGCTATTATGAGTCTGTCTCAAAAAATAGATTTACCCGCTAACCATATTACAAACCTACATCCTGAATGGTTTATGCAAGCTGGAAATAGTTTGGTTTTTAATCCAGGTGAACCTGCTGCAAGAGAATTTGTGAGAGAGATTATTATTGAAGTTGTGATGCGTTACGATATTGATGGCGTTCATTTGGATGATTATTTTTATCCTTATCCAGATGCAGGAATTTATGATGATAAAGCTACTTTTGAGAAATATGGAAAAGAATTTTCTTCTATAGAAGAATGGCGAAGAGATAATATCAATACATTTATCAAAGAAACAGCTTTGGCTATCAAAAATATTAAACCTTATATCAAGTTTGGAATTAGTCCGTGTGCTGTGTGGCGCAATCAAAATAAAGACAAAATGGGTTCAGATACCAAAGGAATTTCGGCTTATGATGATTTGCATGCTGATACTCGTCTTTGGTTGCAACGTGGTTGGATAGATTATTTAGCTCCCCAAGTTTATTTTAGTACAAAATCTAATGCTGTTCCTTATCAAAGAATGCTTAATTGGTGGCAAGAGAATAGTTTTGGAAGACATATTTACATAGGTCATGCTGTCTATAAAATTCAAAATGATAAATATGATGAAAGATGGAATAATCCTTCTGAAATGAGTGAACAGATTAGAATAATGAGAGGGCGAACAGGAATGGCAGCAGGAAGTATTTTTTATCGCTCTCGTTTCTTACAAGATAACCCTGCCCATGTTCAGGATTCTTTGAAGGCTAATTTTTATCGTTTTAAGGCATTACCTCCCGTTCTGACTTGGATTGACCAAACTCCTCCTCCCCCTCCTATGAATCTGACTATTTCAGGTTCAAGAAAAGGAGCTGTTCTGAACTGGCAAGCACAGGAAACTTCCGATCCTTTTGATCAACCTACTTATTTTATTGTCTATCGATTCGAAGATGGAAAGGAAATAGATATCGAAAACCCTGAAAACATTGCAGCTATTTTACGTCAAAAAGAATGTTTTTATATTGACCCAAATGTTTGTAAAAACTGTAAATATAGGTATTTAGTTACAGCAGTTGATAGATTACATAATGAAAGTATTCCTACAAAATCAGATGTTTTCAAATATAAAAGGCGTTATTTGAAGCAGTAAAAAGATAATTTTTGTGGTAATAAATCTTTTTTCTAGCGCAAGATTCTATCTTGTCTCTATCTATTCTGTCAGCATATGCTGACGAAACAGAGCGTCCAAGCAAAATGCTTGAACGAGTATATTGTGCCGTTGTTGGTGTCTCACCGACGACTTTGTGAACAGATCTTAATCGTTCTATATTTTTTTTCTTATTAAAGGTTATCACGGTTATTTTTGTATAACAGTCTTCCAGACTGTTGGATAGGGTAACTGCTTTTTATGTTCAGACAAGATGTCTGAACTACCTTAATACAAACCGTGATAAGGCTTATTCTTTACTTTTCTTTTAATTCAATTTTGGAATTACTATTTTCAAAGAGATGCAAATAATCATCAACTTTGAAAACTTTACTATTGAATCTTGAGGTTCTGTTTGTACCTTCTTGTTGTCTTGTAATACTTCTAGCAAAACGTCGTATTTCCTCTTTTGTGGTCAGAATAATTCCAGGGACAGGTGTGCTTTTCCCGTTTTCATCTTTTGCAACCATCGTAAAATAAGAAGAATTACAATGTTTAGTGATACCAGTAATAACATTTTCAGAAATGATTCGGAGACCAACTACCATAGAGGTTCTTCCTGTAAAATTAATTGATGCTTTTAAAGTAACTAATTCGCCTACTTCTATAGGATTTAGAAAATCAACTCTATTTACAGAAGCTGTTACACAATAGTTTTCTGAATGTTTGGACGCACAAGCAAATGCAATCTGATCCATCAAGTTCAGAATATGCCCTCCATGAATTTTCCCACTAAAATTGGAATGAGAAGGTAACATTAATTGTGTAATGGTCACTTTAGATTCTTTGATGTGTTTGAATTTTTTATTCATTTTTGTTTTTTGAGCTTAAAAAAATAGGTTCTCTGACAATTTTTGTACTATGTTGTTAGTGTAAAACCTACAACATAGTACAAAAATTGTCAAAAAAATATCTCTTACTTGTAGTTTCTGAGTAACTTGTACGTTTTGGGCAATAGTAGTAGATAATTACTTTCCAAAAAATTCTTCAATAATAATTGGAACAACTCTTAAAAAAGCAACAATAAAAGGAGCTGCAATTAAAAGTCCATCAAAACGATCTAAAAAACCTCCGTGTCCTGGTAAGACAGAACCAGAATCTTTTATACTCATGCTTCTTTTAAAGAGTGATTCGACAAGGTCACCGTATGTTCCTGCGACGATGATAATGAGTGAAATTCCTATCCATTGCCATAAAGCGAGTGTTTCTTGAAAGAAATATCCCCATGTAGTACCGACAATCAAAGCCAAAATTCCTCCTCCTATACTTCCTTCCCATGTCTTTTTGGGAGAAATACGAACAAACAGTTTGCGCTTGCCAAAGTTTTTACCAGAAAAATAAGCTCCTGTATCGTTTGCCCAAAGAATAAACAGAGAACCTAAAATAATTTCATAATAATATTGTTGGTCTTTAAAAACAGCAATATTTAAGAGTGCAAAAGGTAGAGCTACATAAATAATTCCTAGAAAAGTAAAGGCAATGTTATGAAAAGGTTTGGTTTCTCCTTTTTTGTAAAGTTTGATAAAATAAGCTCCCGAAAGACTTACCAACAAGAGAATATAATAATTTGGATTGAGTGCAAAACGTTCTATCAGAAAGGATAATGTAAATAGAAAAAGACCATTTAGTGTACCGAAAGTACGCAAAGGTGAGTTTCCGTCTAAGCCTAAAAGTTTGTAAAACTCCCAAAGCGCAAACATACTAATGAAGAAAAAAAGCGAAAAATAAGTCCATTCGCTCCACATAATCGCTGTCAGAATTGTGATTGCTCCCAAAATTCCTGTAATGATGCGTTGTTGGAGTTCGGAAAACTTGTCTAAGTTTAGGCGCATTCTTTATGGATAAGTCGTAGTAAATTTATGATGTTTTTTCTGTACTGAGTACAATAATGACTGCAAGAAAAATTATAAACACTAAAACTACATAAAATTCAGAAAGCAAAAAAATGATATTCCAGTTTTTCCTATCTAACTTCTTTTAAGAATGCTTTTTTAGGTGTTATTTGTATTTATCTGAGCATTTTTAAGGTAAAAATCCGACTAATAATAACTATGTAATTTTCTAAAAATATTATTTTGTTGTTGTTGTGAGTCTCTTACTAACAACCATTAAACTAGAAAAAAATAGACTACTACTTGTAATTTTGAAAATAGTGCCGTACTTTTGACTTGTTATTTAAAATAAGTCTAAATAAACGTAGTTAAAAAATACTAAAACAAAACACAATATGAAATTCAACTGGAAAAACTCATTTTTTCTTTTAGCCCTTTCTTTTTCTTTCTTTTCTTGTGAAGAAGAAACAACAGACGTAACTTTCCCTAGTTTGGAAATACCGACAACTTATGAGAGTACAGCTTATGAAAGTAATGCAAGTACAGAATTAGCTATTCGTACCAATCTGTCAGAATTAGCTTCTAAAATGCAAGTGGGAAGAACTGGCGCACGAGTAGATGAAACTGAACTTTTAGCAGCTTTTAGTCAAGGAAATCCATCTTTGAAAGATATTACTACAACTTATTATTCTGATAAAGTTACTAATTGGTTGCCTGAATTAGCAAAAGCAAGTGGTGGAACTTTTGAGCCACTTACTGCACCAATTGGTGAAGGTGGTGTTTATGGGGGTTATTTATTTGATGAGAATGGATTGGAAATAGAACAAGTGGTAGAAAAAGGTCTCTTTGGTGCAGCTCTTTATAATCGTGCTCTTACGATAATTAAAGGAAATGAAATTAATGCTGCTGATATTGATCGTTTGGTTGCTATTTTCGGAGCACATCCTTCTTTCAAAAATAGTGATGCAGCAGTAGAGAATAAAGATGTTTTTGCTGCAAAATATGCAGCTCGCAGAGATAAAAATGATGGAAATGGTCTTTATACTTCTATCAAAACCAATTTGATTACAGCAAAAGCAGCTATCGAAAAAGGACAAGATTATAATCAAGACCGTGATAAAGCTCTTTCAGATTTTCGTTATAACTGGGAAAAATCAAACATGGCAACTGTTATAAACTATCTTTTAGGAACAATTTCGAAACTCAATAAAACAGATGTTACTGATGCAGATAGAGCTTCTGCCTTACACTCATATAGTGAAGCTGTTGGATTTGTATATGGTTGGAAAGGTATTTCTGAAAATGATAAAGCAATAAGTGATGCTGATATTGACCAAATTTTGGAATATATGAACATACCTGCAAATGGAAATGCTACTTCTTATACTTTTATTACAGATTCTTTTAATCAATTGCCAAAACTTCAATCAGCTATCGATAAGTTAAAACAAATCTATAAATTTACTGAGCAAGATATGATTGATTTTGAATATAACTGGGTAAGTGAACAAGACAGAAAATAAAAACTGGGTATTTTTTCTATTCTTAAACAACTTTACTGAGTACAAAAAAGACTTTCAAAACAATAGATTTTGAAAGTCTTTTTTGTAGTTACTCTGATAATTCAAATGATATATTAACTCTCATTATTCATTAATAAACATGCTGTCCACCATTAATGGCAAAGTTTGCGCCTGTAACAAAACCTGCTTTATCCGAAACGATGTAAGCAATAATTTCTGCAATTTCTTCTGGTGTTCCTAATCTTCCCATCGGAATCTCTGCAATAATTTGATTACGAATTTCTTCTGGAACAGCCATAACCATATCTGTAGCAATATACCCAGGGGAAACTGTATTAATAGTAACTCCTTTACGAGCTGTTTCCATAGCCAAACTTTTTGTAAATCCGTGCATACCTGCTTTGGCTGCACTATAATTTACTTGTCCAAATTGTCCACGCTGACCATTCACAGAAGAAACATTGATAATTCTGCCAAAACTATTTTCTAGCATTGGATTAATAGCATGACGACAACAATTAAAAACACTTGTCAAGTCGGCATTAATTACAGAATTCCATTGCTCAAAAGACATTTTGCGAAATGAGCCATCACGAGTAATTCCAGCATTATTGATCAAAATATCTACCGTACCAACTCTACTTTCGATGTCTTCAAACATCTTTTTTACTTCATCAAAATCAGCAACATCTGCCATTACTAAAGGCAAATCATATCCATCGTCTTTGAGTTTTGTATTCCACTCTTCAGCTTTTTCTCTGTTGCGATAATGCGCTACAACAGTATAGCCTTCATCGTGTAGTTTCTTGCAAATTGCTGTTCCAATTCCACCTGTTGAGCCTGTGACGAGAGCTACTTTTTTATTGTTTTTATCCATGATTCTAAAATTAAGTGTATTTGTGTGTTTATTTAGTAAAGAATTTCACTATTGAAATTCTAATTTACCTCAAAACTACCACTTTTTTTGTTAAATACCCTTTTAAAATCAAAACTTTAATACAGCCTTAAAGAATAGATTGATAAGAACAAAAAAATTTGCGTGAAAAATTAAACTATAATAAGTATTTTAAAATTAAAAATGTTAAAATCAATTTTTTAACTCAAAATATAAACATATAAAAAAAATTTAAAAAAATTAATTTACTTATCTTTAAGTTAATTTAATTAACTATTTTTCTGTTAATAAATCATAAGACAAAAGTTTTAAAAGAGATTTACAGACTTATTTATAAAAAAAATATAAATTAATACTTGTATTTTACAATAATGATTCGTTATATTTGGGTCATAGAGAAATTAGTTAAATTGTATGAATCTAATTTAGAATACTATTTTTTGATAATTGAAATTTTATTTTTGATACTTACTATTAAAATAGCGATAAAATCATTTTTATATCAATTTACTTTACTCTCTTAACAATATTTTACGACCAAGACATCAAATAATCCCTCTATTTTTATAAAATACACACAGACAAATGCAAAAATTTATTTTATCGGTGGCTTTACTTTTTATTTTATGTTTTGCTTCGCTGCTTTTTCCTACTTATTTGGCAGCACAAGATGTAGAAAATACAGATGCTACTACAACGCAGAATCTTGAAAAAATTACTTTTGAAAACGAAGGCAGAGTGCAAAGCAGCTTTTCTCTTTCAGATTTACAAAACCTTTCAGAAAATCAAAATTTAGTTTTTGGTAAAACCAAAAGAGGAATTACACTTCAAGACAGTAAGCAAAAAGGTAGTTTTACTACAAAGGCAATCAAAATCGAACTCAAAAACCCAACTCCTTTCATTTCTGCTTATACAACTTGGAAAGGCGAAAATTTGCACGATGAATTTTTGACTATCGAACAAAGAACTTCTACTGATGGCAAGAATTGGAATATCTGGGAACAAACAGCTTTCGACGGACACGTAAATATCGAAAACCACAAAGAAGCAAAGCGAATCACTTCGGTAGCTAGTTTTTTACCAAAAGAAACTCGTTTTGTTCAGTACAGAATTTCTTGGAAAACAGGAAGTGAGCAAACAGCAAGTATTGAAGATGTAGAGGTTTCGTTTTATAGCCCTGGAGAAACGCCAAAACAATCACTCAAAAAAGCAAAAGAAGACATCGTAAATTATGTTCAAAGTGGTAGTTGTTCTCAACCTCCTGTTGTTTCTCGTAGCAGTTGGGGGGCAAATGCTCCAAAAAGCAGCTATTCTTATACAAATGTTACTCATTTGGTAGTACATCATGCGTATGGATATGATTGGAATGATGGTGCAGCAGCCGTAAGAGCTGTTCAAGATTTGCATCAAAACTCAAACGGTTGGTCAGATATTGGATATAATTATTTGATTCATAAATCAGGTGTAATTTACCAAGGAAGACCAGAAAACGTAATTGGAGCGCATTTTTGTGGCTATAATTCCAAAACACAAGGAATATGTATGTTAGGAACTTTCACAAGCGAAAATCCTACAAATGCAGCCATGACAAGTTTGAAAAAACTATTAGCTTGGAAAGCTGACAAAGAAGGAATTAACCCTTTAGGTTCTTCGTATCATTATTCAACAGGTGGAAATGTAAAAAATATTGCTGGTCATCGTGATGGTGGTGGTTGTACTTCTTGCCCTGGAAATTCACTTTATTCGCTTCTTCCAACAGTAAGAGCCGATGTAAATTCTATGATTCAAAACGATTGTGGTGGTACGCCTCCACCTCCACCTCCGACAGGCGATACAACTCCTCCAACAACAAGTATTTCTGCTCCAAATTCTGCAACAGATAATTTTACAGTTACTTTTACAGATGATGACAATGTAGGTGTAGTTCGCCGTTTTTATCAAGTTTTGGAATCAGTAAATGCTGAATGGAGAGGAAACAAAATCAAAGGTTTCTATAATGATAACTTTGGAGATTTGTCTATTCATTCTGATTATACAAAAGGCTTAGATGATTGGGAAGGTACTTGGTGGGAAACTTCAGAAGGACGTTTGAGACAATCTAGCTTGAATTCAAATACAGCTATGTCGACGGAACTTTCACAGACACAAGGAAATGCTTATCTCTATAATTTTGCTGCAAAAGTAAATAATACATCTGGAAATCGTCGTTTTGGAATGCACATTATGGCAAGTTCGCAGACACAGAGAGAGCGTGGAAATTCGTATTTAGTTTGGTTTGCTACCGATGCAAATAAAGTTTATATCTACGAAACGATTAATAATGTTCTTTATAGTCGTGCAAATGCTACACTTTCGACAGATAATAATTGGGCAGATTACAAAATTGCTTATAGCACCAATTCTGGAAAAATAGAAGTTTTTAAAGATGGTCAGCCTGTTTTGGATTGGACGGATTCTAGTCCTCTTACTTCTGGAAGCTATATGTCTTTCCGTACTAATGGTGCATCTGTAGATTTTGATGATTTAAAAGTCTTCAAGTCTCGTGGAACAAGTCAAACTGTTTTTGTGGGAACGACGGATTGGAATGATGTACGAGTAACAGGTTCTCCTGCTGCAAAAATAAAATCATTAGTAAAAGATGCTGCAAATAATTGGTCTGCTTTAGGAGATGCAGAAGTAAATATTTCAACTATTTCCTCAAAAATTGCTGCCAATCTTGAAGATGAAGAACAAATTAGTGAATTATCATTGTATCCAAATCCAATATCAGATTCTCGTTTGAATGTCGTTTATTCTTTGAAAGAATCTTCTGAAATAAGTATTCGTTTATACACTATTTTGGGAGAAGAAATTTCTATTCTTTATCAAGGAAATAAAGAAGCAGGAACACAAAATGAAGAATTCGAACTTTCTAATCTAAGGTTGAAAGCAGGAACGTATATAGTCAGAATTTCTACTAATGAAGGAACTAAAACACTTCGATTAGTAAAAATTTAGAATCTAAACTTATTTTTTAGTCATTTTATAAATCAAAAACCCTTTATTTCTGATTAGAAATAAAGGGTTTTTGATTATAAATTTTATAGAATTTTTACTTTATAAATAGTAATTATAATTTGAGTTTTTTTAATTTAATTATACCTTTTTCTTATTAAATTGATGCAAAACGGCTGCAAAATCAGCAATTAAAGCAGGTTCTTCTTCTAAGCGTGTTCCTACCACAACTACATCAGCACCAGCAGCAAAAGCCATATGTAATGCCTCAGGAGTTCTGATTCCTCCTCCAATAATTAAAGGAATATTTATGCTTTGCTTTACAGTTCGAATCATTCTTGGAGAAATTGGTTTTGCTGCTCCACTTCCACCATCCAAATAAGCCAAACGCATTCCTAAATACTCACCTGCAAGTGCTGTATTAGCTGCTACTTCTGCTTTCTCATAAGGAATTGGCAAAGTCTGACTAACATAAGAAACTGTTGTTAGATTATCACACAAAACAAGCATGTAACCTGTCGGAATTACTTCTAAATCCATTCTACGCAGTCTTGGAGCTGCTGCTACGTGTTGTCCTATCAAATATTCTGGATTTCTTCCTGAAATAAGAGAAAGTAAAAATAAACTATCAGCCTCAGGAGCAAGGTGAAAATAATGACCAGGAAATAAAACAACAGGCAACCGAGCATGTGATTTTATGAGTTTTACCGTTTGAGAAACTTCACCTTCTGTCAGAAGACTTCCACCAACCATAAAAAAAGAAATTCCATAATGAGCAGCTTGTGCAGCCAAAAGAGCCGTTTTTTTAGGGTCTATACGGTCAGGATCTATCAAGACAGCTAACATTTTTTGTCCTTTAAGTGCTGCTTCTAAAATTTGAGGATATACATTCATGCAGTTATCAGTTACCAGTTATGTAGTTATCAGTTAATTTCAAATTACTATTTGAGTTTTGTGTCATGTACTTCTGATTCTGTTTAAAAACTCTTTATGTTCTATAAGGTATGGAACAATATCTTTTCAGAATTTCTCATACAATCTAATAATGTTTTTCAATAAGAAAAAAGCAGTATTAAAAAATAATTCAAATTGAATTTCAAGTTAAATATCATAATTCTTAATTCGTAATTCGTAATTGAACAACGAATGTTGTAAGTTTATACAAAAATACATATTCATAACCGACTTCACAATAAATATGAAATTTAGCTTCAACAAAACAAAAGTAATTGCAACTGTAGGTCCAGCTTCTTCTACTCGTGAACAGCTTTTAGAGCTTATGGTAGCAGGAGTAGACGTTTTTCGTCTTAATTTTTCGCATGGTTCTTATGACGATCACAAAAAGGTATTAGACATAATTAGAGAACTCAATCACAAATTTGAATTTAACGTTTGTATTCTCCAAGATTTGCAAGGTCCTAAAATTCGTGTAGGAGATATTGAAGGAGGGCAAATAGAACTCGTAAAAGGAGAAAAAATCCGTATCACAACTGATAAAGGTGTTATGGGAACAAAAGAGCGCATCAGTTGTGCTTATGAAGACTTTGTTAGAGATGTAAAGATTGGAGAACCTATTTTGATGGATGACGGAAAGTTAGAATTAGTCGTTTCGGATAAAGATCAAAACGATGTCATTGCAAAAGTAATTGTAGGAGGAACTCTAAAGCCAAGAAAAGGAATCAATCTTCCCAATACAAATGTTTCTGCACCTTCAATGACAGAAAAAGATTTGAAAGATGTGATGTTTGGAATTGAAAATGAAGTAGAATGGGTAGCTCTTTCTTTTGTTCGTAATGCAAGTGATATGATTCGTTTGAAAGAAATAATTACAAAGCATGACAGCAAAATGAGAACGATTGCCAAAATCGAACGTCCAGAAGCTGTTGCTAATATTGATAGTATTATTGAAGAAGCTGATGCGCTAATGGTTGCTCGTGGAGATTTGGGAGTAGAAATAAATGCCGAAGAAGTGCCAGTAGTTCAGAAAAGAATTGTTAGAAAGTGTAATGAAGCTGCCAAACCAGTCATTATTGCTACTCAGATGATGGAATCGATGATAGAAAATCCTCGTCCTACTCGTGCAGAAACAAATGATGTAGCTAATGCAGTTATGGATGGAGCAGATGCCCTCATGTTAAGTGGAGAAACAGCAGTTGGAAAATATCCAGTTGAGGTAATCAAAAGTATGGTCAAAACGATTAGTTCTATTGAAGTAAATGTAGAATCGGTTTATCATCAGTATTATCCAATTCCTACTTCAATGGTAGATTATACTAGTAAAAGTGTAATTACGACGGCTTGTCGCTTGGCTCAAAATGTCCATGCAAAAGCTCTTATTTCGATGACTCAATCAGGTTATACAGCTTTTCAGTTGGCTAGTCATCGTCCGAAAGCAGGTATTTTTATTTTTACTTCAAATAATAATTTGCTCACGACACTTAATTTAGTTTGGGGAGTTCGTGGTTATTATTATGATAAATTTGTTTCGACAGACCAGACTTTTAAAGATACTCAAGAGATTTTATTTGAAAAAGGACATATTCAGAAAGGAGATTTGTTTGTCAATACTGCCAGCATGCCAATTGATGAAAAACAAAGAACCAATGTATTGAAACTTAGCAAGATGGAGTAACACCATTTTTTGTCTAAAAATTAAATAAATAAAATAAGTCTTTACGAATTGTAAAGGCTTATTTTATTTATTGCTGTTGTTGGTATCTTACCGACGAGACATAGACTGTTTTTAATCTAAAACTCATGTTAAGCGACTGCCTATCACTTTCTAATATTCTAAAGTTTCAAAAATAATTTCTTCTTCAGCTATATTTCCTAATTTATCTTTTACTTCTACTAAAATTGTATAGCTTTTATTTTTTGCAAAACCACTTATTTTTCCATTGTAAAGACGTTTTCCACTTCCATTTATACGGTAATAAATCTGTTCAGTATTGGTCTGTCCGTCTTGCGCCCCCAAAAATAACTGTACATAAGAAGGATAAGCTGTATTTCTACTTTCATCGGGCAAGGTGCTAAAATGATAAAAAACAGTAGGTGCTTCTCCATCGACAGCAAAAGAAGTGCTAATTGTATTTCTATTATTTACATTGTCATAACCAATAATTTCAAGACTTTGGAAGCCTGATTCACGAACATTAAAAGGAGAATCATACTCAATTTCTTCACCTTGTCCATTTATTTTATAAGTTACTCGTTGCAAACCAGATTCGCCATCAGTAGCTGTCAATTTTAAATTTGTTTCTGGACTAATATAAAGAACATCGCCTTTTTGAAAAGTTTTTCCTTGATAATTATAACCTAATTTTGGTCCTGTCAAATCTACATAAACGGCACTTACATTATGTCTATATGTATCAAAACGTGGGTCAATAGCTCCCTCAACACCTATATTTTCTGTATTATCAACAGCATAATAACGAATAGTATGCGTTCCTGATTTGGATGGCAAGTAAAAAGGGTCGTTATATTGTGTCCACTCTCCACCATCAATCGAATACCAAACTTCTTTTACACCTGATTTATTATCAACTGCTGTAAGTTTTAATTTTGTACGACCAGAAAAATAAACTTGCTGACCAACAATAAATTTATCCCCCAAAACATCAGCAGACATAATGGGTGCAGTTCTGTCTAAGTAAAATGAAAAACTTTGTGCTGTTTCTTCATTTTTCAGATAATCAGTAGAATAAAAATGAAGTGTGTGATTTCCATCACTTAAGGCTTGTAAGGGTAAGTTTCTTTTATTGTAATAGGGTTTCCAACTTTGTTCATCAAAACGATAAAATGTATTTTTTACCCCAACACTATTATCTTCTAATGTAAAATAAATTTTTGTACCTAATGAAATTACATTTTCAGAGTTAATTCCGACAACATTATACGTACTTATAGGAGGAGAAACATCAACAACAAACTCTTTTGTATTTTCTTTTTCTACATTTCCCACTTTATCTAATGAAAAATAACGCAGCAAATGGTCACCTTCCGAATCTACCGAAATTGTATTTGTGTAAGGCTGATTTCCTAATCCATCAAGATTAAAATAAAGCCCTTCTACACCCGACATTTGGTCTTTTACATCCAATGTAATTTTCAAATCTTGCCCATAAAAAGTAGTTCCTTGTTTACGATATACATAAGGAGTTGCAAATTTTGAAGTAGAATTTGGTGGAAGTCCATCAGCGTAAATAATATATTCATAACTATTTCTAGGATTTTTTCCATCACTATGTTTTAAGATATGAATTCCGTGTCCATCCAAAATAATAGGCTTAACAGAAATTTCTTTTTCTCCTACTTTTTTTCCAGATAAAGGGATTTTCTCTCCATTTGGGCTTGTAGAAATATGAAGATAAACAGGTAAATCTGCTTGTTGATAATATTTACCTTCTTCATCTACATAAGTTCCTGAAAGGGAATCGGTTTGTGCAGATACATTAAAGGATAATAAAAAAATAAATAAAAATGGAATAAGTAATAAAAAGTATTTTTTTTTCATCTGAAAGAGTAGAATAGGAAAGTTAGTAGTTGTAGTGTGCCACAAATTAAAAATTGAATTTTATTCAAGAGTTAGAATTAATAAATCCAAACAAGAATAATTTGTCAGTAAAATAGTAATGTAAATTAATGAATTTTAAGTCATTTATGCAATTACAAAGTGAACATTTATATTTTTCAAATTATTTTATTAAGAATGATTCTAAATTCGTACTTTTGTGAATTAATAAAAAATAACCCACTATATATATTTTAATCAACTATGAAAATTTCATTAGCAGTCTTGACCACTCTATTTATTATATCTTTTTTCTTTCAACAATTCAAAATACATTCACTAAAAAAAGAATTAAATCAGCTAGAACTAGTTTTATCAAACCAAATAAAGACAGATAACATGATTGACCTAGCAAGACCAAAGGAAGAACATTACGAACTTGCTCTTGCAATGGCTAGAATGCAAACTTATATGCAAAAACTTCATTTTGCAGGACAGAATGAGAATTGGAAACTAGCACAGTTTTATACACACGAACTAGAAGAAACAATGGAAGATATTATTGACCATAATGTTATTGATGAAGGAACAGAAATTAGTGGACTGGTCAAAACAATGGCTTTCCCAAATATAGAAAAACTAGAAAAAAACATTGAATCAGAAGACAAAACTTCTTTTGTAGAAGGTTATCAATTACTTTTGCGTTCTTGTAATAATTGCCACGTTGCGAGTAAACACGAATTTATTAAAATTATGACACCAAAAAATGAAGATTTTATTAATCAAGACTTTAAAAAATAGTTGTAAATGATAAGTGGTAAATTGTGAATGAATAATGTATTTTCATTTCCCACTCTCTAATTTCCAATCCCCAATCCTTAGAAATTTGAAAAAACAGAATTATCTTTTCATTTTTAGTACACTTTTTATAGTCTTGACTTTTTTATTTGGATTAAATCTGTCTTTGGGTTCTGTATCTATTCCGTTATCTGAAATTTGGACGATTATTTTTCAAAAAACGGCTTCTAAGTCCTCTTGGGTTACTATTATTTGGGAGTTTAGATTGCCAAAAGCTCTAACTGCTGTTATTGTTGGAATGGCTCTTTCTGTTTCGGGACTTCAAATGCAGACGCTTTTTCGTAATCCTTTGGCAGGTCCTTTTGTTCTTGGCATTAGTTCTGGAGCAAGTTTGGGAGTAGCCATTTTAATGCTTTTTGTTTCTGGACTTTCAGCAAATAGTTTTCTAAATTCTTTATTGTCTCAAAGTTCACTTTGGCAAACAAGTATAGCTTCCACTTTGGGAGCTGCACTTGTTTTGTCGTTGGTGATTATTGCATCAATCAGAATTTCAAATAATATGGCTCTTTTAATTGTGGGCTTAATGTTTGGAAGTGCGACAGGTGCAATTGTTAGTATTTTGCAATATTTTAGCGATGCTGAGGCTATAAAATCGTATCTATTGTGGACATTTGGCAGTCTTTCGCAGGTTACGTGGGATAAACTACCATTTCTTTTTGTACTGAATTTTATGGGGCTTTTGATAGCTTGGGCAATGCACAAACCTTTAGATGCACTGCTTTTGGGTGAACGTTATGCCCAAAGTATGGGATTGAGTTTGCAAAAAACTCGTTTAGGAATTATTTTCACAACAAGTATTTTGGCAGGAAGTATTACTGCTTTTTGTGGACCTATTGGTTTTATTGGTTTAGCAGTTCCACATCTTACCAAGATTTTGATAAAAACAGCTCGTCATCAAATTCTTATTCCTGCTGTAGCTTTAGCTGGAGGAATTTTGCTCTTGATTTGTGATAGTGTTTCTCAGCTTCCCATGTCTTCAAAAGTATTGCCTATCAATGCTGTAACAGCACTTATTGGTGCGCCTGTTGTGATTTGGGTCATTCTAAAAAAACGAAGTCTTTAAAATCAGTTAAGTATCTATACAAAATTAACTGTACATATAACTGATAGCTTGGCAAAGCCAAATCACTCGCTAATTAATTTTTAATTTGCATTTAATTTTGCTTTGGTATTTACATCAAAAAACAGACTTTGATTAATCTAAATCTGAAAGAGAAGGAATATCGACATGACTTAAATAAACACTTTTTGCTTCTGCGCAATCTATAGTTTTGCTATCTTCTGAACGATAAGTAATATTGACAATTTGGTTGTGAGAAGGGTCTTCTAAGAAAGTATTCAAATTAGTTGGAAGAATATAAGTTCCATCTTTTAATAAAAAAGCCACTTTATAGCCACATAGTCTGTCAGCATCTTGGTCTACACTATTTTCATCAAAAATTTGAATAGTTGCAGTACGGACTAATAAACTTCCTTGAGAAGTTTTTTCTTGTGGACTAATTTTTTGACAGGCTGTAATTCCTGCTCCAAGCATCAAGATAATCATCAAGATAAATGGAATATTGTGGGCTTTCATGAGAATACAAATTTGAAGTAGATAAGTAAATAATAATAAAAATGGAAAAATTAGGAGTTTAGTTAGGTGTTTTTAACTTGTTAACTAAATATAATTACATTAAATTCCCTTTATTATCATGACCCAAAAACTTGCAAAAAGGTTGCAATAAAGCTCAAAATAATTGATTTTTTCTATATTAATTTTATTTTAAGGGATTGTTTCCTATAAATTAAGCAAATAAAAATCATTTTTCAGGAATAGTACGCATGTAATTTTAAAATAAAGATTCCAAATTTTAAACCAATCCAAAATACCACATCACTACAAATTGTAATATACCTGCAAACATTCCTAAAACAGCTCCTACCAAAATCAGAATCCATTCATCTTCTTGAAAAACAGGACGCAAAAATTCTTCAAATTCTTTAAAAGAAAGATTACCCATTCTCTCAGCAAGTGTGTTTTCCAAATTCAGAGCCTCTTCTGCATATTCTTCTGTTTGTTTGACGACAATAGGAAGTTCTCTCATAAAATGGAACATAACAATGTTTTTGGCAATATCCATTCGCCTTCCTGCCACAAGTGTAAAAATAGGACGAGATGCTCCAGCCATATCTTCTACTACATTATCAACCAAATTACTAACTTCTTTATTTATGATAATGGCAAGTCTATCTGAAGCAGGTCCTCTTACCAAATACTCTGTCATAACTTCAGTAGGAAGTATTTTTTCTGTAATTACTTTTGCATATTCTCTAGCTACTTCTTTTTGGCGTTTTAAAAACAAACCCTGAAATTTATAAATTCCTAAAATATTAATAGGTTCTAACGGCTCAAAAATCAGTTTTAAAGCTAAAACATTGGTTAAGTAACCCACTATCAAACCACATCCAGGTAAAATAAACCAAGAACCAGAAGAAAAATTATAAGAAAGAACCATCTGAGCCAAACCAAAAAGACCTCCAAACCAAAAACCTGAAACCTCTATAAACTTAAACTCTTTCTCACCACAACGTAAAAATATTTCATTAACAAGCTGTTTGTCAGCCATTAGAGTTTCAATAGCAATACGTTTAAGGTCTAATAACTTGTCAATTTGACCATTTACCTCAAGCATAATATCTGCTACTGCATTCGGAATTTCTTGTTTTGCACGCTCATAAATTTGCTTTTTGATAGGAATTGGTGTGTTTTTCCAAATCACTCCTGCTTGTGCTTCCATTGCTTCATTGATAATCTTGACACTCAATGTTTCTAATTCAGGCTGCATTTGACGAGCAACAATGATAGGATCAAGTTGTTGAAAGCGTTCTTCTATACGTAAGAGTTTGGATGTCAGCATTTCTACCGATTTGGTAGCCATTTTTTGCGCTTTTGAAGGGATAATTCCTTGCCAACCAAAAGGTTTAATTCCTATATACTCAAGAGGATAAAAAGTCATTAAGAGAGCCATCCAGTTGGTAGCCCAACCAATAATACCACTTGAAATAGGAATAGATAGATACACCAATAAGACCTTGATTTGTGCCCAATCTAGGTTTGAGAAGAAGTCTGAAAAAAAGGCTGAAATAGTTAAAACGATTTCCACTTAAATGGTTGAATCAAGTATAAAATTAAAAATTACGAATTCAAAAAGATAAAAATATACGCTCAGTCAGTAAGAAAAAGTAATTATAATATTAAAAATCTATTAAAATATTTGTGTGTCAAAATTAAGTAAGTACGAAAGATAAAAAAACTCTTGACAACTAAAAATAGTTTTGCTGTTTTTTATTCTTTTAGAAGAGTTTTTTCTATAAAAAACAAAAATCCTCTTTTCGCTAGAACTAAATCATAGAAAAGAGGATTTTTTAAAAACTTATATAAGAAATTATAGTCTTATAAAATAGATGCTATCTATTTTACTTTTTCTACAATCGACTTAAATGCTTCAGGATGATTCATAGCCAAATCAGCAAGAACTTTACGGTTTAACGTAATTCCTGCTTTATGAATTTTGCCCATAAATTGAGAATAAGACATTCCATGCTGACGTGCGCCTGCATTGATACGTTGAATCCAGATACTACGGAAATCACGTTTTTTGAGTTTACGACCTATATAGGCATATTCAAAACTCTTTTCGACAGCATTTTTTGCTACTGTCCAAACATTTTTACGACGACCAAAGAATCCTTTGGCGTGTTGCATTACTCGCTTACGACGAGCACGGGAAGCTACATGGTTTACCGAACGAGGCATAATTATAACAATTTTTGAGAGTTGGCGACAAAAGAAAAAATCTTTTATACTTGTTCTTATTGAAATTAGAATTTTTTTGAAGCTACTGCTTTCAAGTCACTTATCATCAATGAAATTTCAACTGTGCTGAATTTTCATTCATAATTCGTAATTTTTAGTTCGTAATTTATGATTAAGAGCCTATTCTCTGGTAAAAGAAACCTAAAATTAAAAAAGATGCATACACGATTTGTATGCGATAGTTGTCTATTCTATACTTAGTTAGGTCTAATTATAGAAAAGTAAAAAACTATTTGCTTAGAAATAGAAATAAGATATCAATTTGAAAATTATAAACTACTTATTATCAGAACTTAATGCTCATAAGTAGTAGTTTTTAATTCGTAATTGCTATTTATTACTTCATGTTGATAAGCAATTTTTTGATACGCTTCTCGTCAGTTGAATGAACGATAGCAAATTGAGCAAGACGCTTCTTACGTTTGTGTGACTTCTTAGTAAGAATGTGGTTCATAAATGCGTGTTTACGCTTTATTTTTCCACTACCAGTAAGTTTGAAACGTTTTTTTGCGCCTGAGTTGGTTTTCATCTTAGGCATAATTGCACTGTTTTATTGAATTAAAAAAAAGCAACTTAAATCAAATGAATGTTATACAAAACTAAATAAATCAAATAATCCTTGACAATCATCTAAATTTAATCATTTCTATACAGATTAATCCATTTGAGCCTACAAAGGTAGCACTTTTTAAGTTACTTTCTAAATTATTTTTTACTATATTTTACATTAATATCTAGTCCTGAAATAATGTTACAGATTTCTTAGATAAATTATATGTAAATCAGGCAGTTTTTAAATTGTCTGATTTTTTCTTTTTTGAGTAACTATTTTTTTTTGTTCTAGGTCTAATAAACATTGTTCTGCTGTTTTCAAAACTTTCTTTTTTCTTATTGAAGAAGGGCAAAGCTACCATACTTTTCAAGTCATTTAGTTTGATTAACTTTATAAACTCTGTATTCAACTTTTCTAACTACTTGTAGTCTGAATAGCATAATCTTTTTGTGCGGTATTACACAACAAAATTAGTTGTTTAAAACTATGTTAGAACAGGACAAATGGTATAAAAACACATGAAATTTACTTTTTCCTTTCTACCTTCAAAGCATTAAAAATCAAATCGGTCAAAAATTCTATTAAACTCTCTTCATTATCATCTCCTTTTACTTCTGTGAGTGTAGGTAAATGTTTGGCAAAATAACTTTGCTGATGCGAACTTTCCATAATAATAGAAACGATGGCATTTGGAAATTTGTATTTTGGATTCAGTTTCAAAATCATTTCAGCTACTCTATGTGTAAGCCTTTTATAACTTGCAAAATAACCTTCTTTATTATCATTGTCTACTTCTTTTGTTAGATAGGCTTTTGCAGATTCTGAAACTACAATTCTATGTAAAGCTGTTGCATCAATGTTATCATACTGATTATCTACTTCGATAGGCTTTGCAAGCGTAGAAATAGCTGTTTCAAGAGCTTTTTCAGGAGACTCTAAATTACTGGTCTGAAAGACAAGCTGATATTCCATCCAATTCCAATACCATGAAACTAAATAAATAAGAAGTTTGTGTTTGTTTTCAAAATAACGATACACTGAGGCTTCTGTCGAACCAATTTCTTTTGCTAATTTTTTGAAAGTAAAGTTTTCCAATCCTATTGTATCTATAAGTGAAATACTTTGACGCACAATTTTACGTCCAAGTTCAGAACTTTCTGGGTCTTTTAAATAAACTCGTTCATTTATTTTTATCTGTATTTTGGATAGTAGAGTTTTCAATATTTTAACTAGTTATGATTGTAATTATTTTTAATAAAATAGTTTTGTTTTAAGTTGTGTTATATGCTATAAAATAACAAAGGTGATTTTATTTTTCACGTATCTTCCGTTTATCTTTGTTGAGTGAGTGTCTACTCTCTCTCAAGTATAATTTTGGATAAATCATACTTGAGAGTAAGCGCAAATTTTATTTTAAGGATACAAAAGTAATCAATAGTAGACTTATTTTAGAATATTTTACTTGTCTTTTCACTAAACTTAAAAACAGATTCCAAACCTTCTGTGGTATTGGTTGTAATATTCAAATCTTTTAGAATTCCATCCTTCAAGCTATATACCCAGCCGTGGATATATGGAAACTCACCTTTTTCCCACTCTTCATTTAAGAAAGAAATTTTAGATAAATTAAGAACTTGTTCCATAACATTTAATTCTACATACTTGTTTGCTCTCTCTTCTTGATTTTCAATTTCATCTAACTCTTTTTGGTGCAAACGATATACATCTTTAATATGACGAAGCCAGTTGTCGATAAAACCAAATTTTTCTTTTTGCATGGCCGAAATCACGCCACCACACCCATAATGTCCACAAACAATAATGTGTTTTACTTTCAAAACTTTTACAGCATAAAAAAGCACACTGAGCATATTCATATCTGTATGAACAACCATATTTGCAATATTTCTATGTACAAAAATTGACCCTGGAACTACTCCTGTAATTTCTGATGCAGGTACACGACTATCAGCACAACCAATCCAAAGATAATTTGGATTTTGTCCTTGTGATAATTCATCAAAAAAAGTAGGGTTGTAGGTTTGGACTGTATTTGCCCATTTTTTATTACTTTCTAATAAGTCTAAATATGATTTTGGCATACTATATTTTTTTTTTGCGTTAGAGGTTTGTTTGGTTTTGTACTGTTTATAATGATGATTCTGTTTCTTCAAAAAACTCATCATTACCACTTTTCTTTTCATGCTTTTTTATGGCTTCTTCTGAACTGGTAAAAATTACATTTTTTAAGTTAACTTGAATGTCGTGTTGTTCAGCTTCTTTTATAAAGTTTTTGATTGTATCTTCAATATCTTTATCGATAAAATGAGCCTTTGTTCCGTCTACTATCACTGAAGTATGATTAGGAATTCTAGCAAAAATATCTCTTAAAAAGGCACGATTGACAAAAGATAAATCTTTATTAAAGACAATTTCAAAATGATGTTCATCTCTACCAACTTGTTTGATGGAAATAGCTGTTTTTACATTTGCACGAATTACAAAGAAAAATCCTACAACAATTCCGACCATAATTCCGATAAGTAAATCAGAGAACAAAATAACTATTGCTGTCACTATAAAAGGCACAAATTGCTCTCTTCCTTTTTGATAAATTTCTTTTACTGTAGACGGCTTAATCAGTTTATAACCCACCACTAAAAGAATAGCTGCTAAACTAGCCAAGGGAATATGATTGAGATATTGACTAATGAAAATAACAGAAATAAGCAAAAGTAATCCATGTATAATGGCAGACATACGAGTGCGTCCACCTGCACCAATGCTTGCTGTACTTCGGACAATAACAGCTGTTACAGGAATTGCCCCTACCAAACCAGCAATAGTATTAGCTATACCTTGCGCCAAAAGCTCACGATTAAGAGGCGAATTTCTTTTGTAAGGATCAAGTTTATCAACAGCTTCAACTGTTAAAAGGGATTCTATACTTGCCACGACACCGATAGTAAAAGCCAATACCCAAATATCCCAGTCTTTAATATGCTCAGCCCAAAGCGAAAAATTGGGAAAAGTAAGCTGTTGCCAAAAATTAGAAAGAGATATTTGTATAAACTCTAAGGTAGGGACAGATTGAGTAGAAAGACTTTTTAGTTCATCTGTCATGGGCAAATCAACTAAATGAGAAGAAGCCAAAGGAGAAAAAATTGAAGATTCAAAGTTATAATATAAATATGCCTCATTGATTAGTGTTCCTATCACAACAGCCATCAAAGCAGCAGGAAGAAAAGATAATTTTCTCAAAAATGGAATTCTATCCCAAACAATTAATACAAATAAACTGATAACACTTATAACAATTGCATTTAGATTTTTAGAAGCATTTTTAAGAGCTGCCAAAATCATTGTAACGGCATTTTGATCTGTTCCCCAAATCCAAAACTCATCTTCACTAAATGCTTCCACATCATAGCCAAGAGCATGAGGGAGTTGTTTTAAAATCAGAATCATACCAATTCCTGCGAGCATTCCTTTCAAAACAGAAGAGGGTAAAAAATAAGCTATTGTTCCTGCTTGCATAAAAAAAAGAACAAGTTGAACAAGTCCACCCAAAAAAACAGCTAATAAAAATAACTCAAAACTACCTGTGTCTGCAATTCCTAATACTACAATAGCAGTCAGACCAGCAGCAGGACCACTCACTCCCATAGCTGAACGGCTAATAAGAGGAACGATTAAGCCTCCTAAAATTCCTGCAACAATACCAGAAAATGCAGGGGCATCTGATGCCACAGCAATTCCAAGACAAAGAGGAAGAGCGACCAAAAAAACAACTAAACCAGCAGGAACATCATATTTGAAGTTTCCAAAAAGAGAAGGTTCTGAATAAGTGTTTTTTTTAGTAGTGGTGTTTTTAGTGATTTTGGGAAATGAATTAGGCATTTTTGTAAGAGTAGTTAAGCAGTAGTTGTATGTTTTTTAATTTTCTTTTTTCATTAGAAGTACTTCAAAAAGATAATGTGTTACTTATTGAGGAAGTAAATAAAAAGTATTTTTGATAGTAATACTTTTGTTTTAAACAAACATACAAAATTTTGGTCTACTTTGAAATTCTTATTGTGTTATTTTAAGGAAGAAAATGAAGTAATATTTAATCACTCAAAATAAAATTTTTCTTAAAAACTGTAATTCTCAATCTTATCGTGCAACATATTACAAAAAAAGCACTCTATTACAGAAGTTAATTAAAAATCATTTTTCACTCACTTAACTGCTTTTTATGCAATTAGTCATCAAAAATCTCAATAAAACTTACGCCAATGGCGTACAAGCTCTTACAGATGTTTCCCTTACTATTAACAAAGGAATGTTTGGACTTTTAGGACCTAATGGAGCAGGAAAATCTTCTCTTATGCGAACAATAGCAACATTACAAGAAGCAGATAGTGGAGTAATTTCATTTCAATCTTCAACAGGAGAAATAAATGTCTTAGAACAAAAAGATAAAGTTCGTTCAATTTTGGGCTATTTACCTCAAGAATTTGGTGTTTATCCAAAAGTAAGTGCAGAGGTTTTATTGGATCACTTGGCAGTTTTGAAAGGAATTACAAATAAAAAAGAGCGTAAAGAAGTAGTAGCTGCGCTGTTAAATAAGACAAATTTATACGATAAAAGAAAAAAGAATTTAGGAGGTTTTAGTGGAGGAATGAAACAGCGTTTTGGAATTGCTCAAGCTCTTTTAGCAAACCCTGAACTCATTATTGTAGATGAACCCACAGCAGGACTAGACCCAGCTGAGCGAAATCGTTTTCATAATCTTTTGAGTGAACTTGGCGAAAACACAATTGTAATTCTCTCTACTCATATTGTAGATGATGTAAAAGAACTTTGTACGGATATGGCAATTATCAATAAAGGTGAAGTATTATTACAAATTCATCCTCTCAAAGCAATCGAAAAGCTAGAAAATAAGATTTGGAGAAAACGAATTGAAAGAAATGAAGTAGAAAGTTATGGAAAGAGAATGAATGTGATTTCCGATAGAATGAGCGCAGGGAAACCAGTAATTCATGTTTTTTCTGAAACGCAACCTGAAGAAGGTTTCGAAATTGTAGAAGCAGATTTGGAAGATGTATATTTTAATACAGTTAGCAGTCATCAATTAGCAGTTAGCAGTAAATAGTAACCAGTTAATTTCAATGAAATTTCTATCTTCTCTAATTCCCATTTCCTAATTCCAATATCCATTATGCTTTTAGAAGTCATTCGTTTCGAACTCAAATATAGGCTCAAGCGTCCTGCAACATATCTTTATTTTGCCATTCTTTTTCTGCTTACACTTGCAGCCATGACAAGTGATTTTGTACAAATTGGTGGCGCAGCAGGACAAGTCAAAATAAATGCTCCTGTTACTCTTGCCAATACAATCCTCATTGTTACAGCTTTTTTTAGTATGATAGTTTCGGCTATTATGGGAGTAGGAATTTTGCGTGATTTTGAACATAAAACCCATTCTATGCTCTTTACTACGCCTATTACTAAACGAGATTATTTATTTGGACGTTTTATAGGTTCTTTTATTGTTCTGCTTTTTGTTTTTAGTGGTGCTTTCTTTGGAATGACTTTAGGTTATCTTAAATCATTTTCTGAGCCTGATCGTTTTTTAGCCTTTAATCTTTGGCATTATTTACAACCATTTTTACTTTTTGGCATAACAAACCTCTTTATTAGTGGAACAATTATGTTTGCTGGTGGTGCTTTGAGCCGTAAAATGTTGGTGGTTTATACACAGGGAATTTTGCTTTTGGTGCTTTATATTGTGGCTTTAAATCTTTCTAGCTCATTAGAATATAAAGATATTGTTGCTTGGCTTGACCCATTTGGAATCTCAGCTTTTAGAAGACAGACAGAGTATTGGTCTATTGCACAGAAAAACTCGCAAACAGCACAACTTACAGGTTTTGTTCTTTACAATCGTTTGTTATGGCTCAGTATTGCTTTTGTATCTTTATTTGTTTTATACAAAGGTTTTGCCTTTCGTGTTGTTCGTCAGAGTTTTATAAAGCCTAAAGCAGAAAAGAAAACGATTGCTACTTCAATTGCGCTTACCAAGTTACCTAAAGTAAACCTTCATTTTGGCTTTGGTGCAACCACTCAGCACGTTTTCAAACTAACTATTTTCTATTTCAAAAGCCTTTTCAAAGAAGTTCCTTTCTTAGCTGTTGTTATTGCAGGTATGCTTATGACTTTTGCTGCCTCTATGAATATGAACCGACTTTATGGAGCATATTCTTTTCCAACTACTTATTCTGTTATCGAACTTATTCAAAGTCAGTTTACACTCTTTTTCTTAATTATTGCTGTTTTCTATACAGGAGAACTGGTTTGGAAAGAACGAGAAGCTAAAATGGATTTAATTCTTGATGCGCTTCCTACACAAACATGGATTGGAATTATTAGTAAATTTTTTGGGCTTCTTTTGTCGTATTCTGTTTTGATTGTGATGCTGATTTTTACAGGAGTTTTGATACAGACTTTCAAAGGATATTATAATTATGAACTCGGTTTGTATTTCAAGACAATGTTTACCGATACGCTTTCGATGCTCATTATTTACACGTTACTTGGCTTATTTGTACAAGTCATGGTCAATAATAAATTCATTGGCTTTGCCACCATGATTATTATTTTTATTGTAGATGGATTATTACAATATATTGATGTAGAACATCCACTGTTTCACTTTGGAAGTGGAATGAGTTTAGGTACATATTCAGATATGAATACGTTTGGACATTTTATAACTCCTTTTTCTTGGATGAGTGCCTATTGGATTATGTTTTCTATAGTTTTGTTGTTTTTAGCTATTTATTTCTCAGTAAGAGGAACAGAAACAAACCTCAAAACACGTTTTGAAATTGGAAAATATAGAATCAATAAAATGTGGGTTGCTGGTCTTATGGTAAGTGTTGTGGCTGTTGTGTTTTTAGGTTCTTTTGCATTCTATAATACTAATATTTTGAATGAATATAAAAACTCTAAAGAGCAAGAAAAACAACAAGTAGCCTATGAAAAAGAATTGAAGCAATACAAGGATATAGAATTACCAAAAATAACGGCTGCTAATCTTAAAGTTGATATTTTTCCAAGTGAAAGAAATGTAGTTGCTGAAGGTTATTTTACACTCAAAAACAAAACAAATAAACCTATAAAAGATATTCATATCCAAAAAGGAGACAGAGGAAATATCCGAACAGAATATCTCAAATTCTCAAAAGAAGTTGGTCTGAAAGATAAGTTTGAAGAATTTAATTATGAAATCTATACACTTGCAAAACCTTTGCAACCCAATGAAACCATGAAACTCAATTTTAAAATGGTTTTGGAAACAGAAGGATTTGTAACTCGTGGAAGTAATACACAAGTGGTAGAAAACGGAACATTCTTTAATAATGGCTTTTTTCCTTCTTTAGGATACAATGAAGGCTATGAAATATCCAGTGATGACAAACGAAAAGAATATGATTTGCCAGAAAAAGAACGTATGCCAGCTCGTGAGGAAGAGAAATTTCATTCGCATAATCTTTTTGGAAATGATGCTGACATGATTGATTTTGAAATTGTTTTAAGCACTTCACCTGACCAAATTGCCATTGCCCCTGGTTATTTACAGAAAGAGTGGACAGAAAATGATAGACGTTATTTTCATTATAAAATGGATGCTCCAATGGCTAATTTTTATGCTATGCAGTCGGGTAGATATGAAGTAATGAAAGATATTTGGAAATCAAAAACTGATTCGAATGGAACACAAAAAGAAGTTGCTCTTGAAATTTATTATCACAAAGAACATACAGCTAATTTGGATAGAATGATGAACGGAATGAAAGATGCTTTGTCTTATTTCTCTGAAAACTTTGGAGAATATCAACATCGCCAGTTGCGTATTATTGAGTTTCCTCGTTATCAATCTTTTGCTCAATCTTTCGCCAATACAGTTCCTTATTCAGAGGAAATTGGTTTTATGTTAGATATGAAGCAAGAAGATATTGATATGAATTACTATGTTACAGCACACGAAACAGCACATCAATGGTGGGGGCATCAAGTTACAGAAGCTCCTGTGCAAGGAAGTACAATGCTTTCTGAAACACTTTCACAATATTCAGCTTTGATGGTAATGAAACATAAATATCCTAAAGAACTTGTTCAAAAATTCTTGATATATGAGTTGAATAGTTATTTAAGAGGAAGAAGTAATGAAAAAAAGAAAGAGCTTCCTTTAGATTTGGTAGAAGGACAGCAATATATTCATTATCGTAAAGGTTCTTTGATTATGTATGCTTTGCAGGATTATATTGGCGAAGATAAAATAAATCTTGCATTGAAAAATTATCTTAATAAATGGAAGTTTAGTGAAGGAAATTATCCAACTACGACTGATTTGACCAATGAAATAAAAGCCGTTACGCCTGATTCGCTTCAATATTTGATTACTGATTTAGTAGAAAGTATTACTTTTTATGAAAATCAAGTCGAAAATGCAACTTATAAAGATTTGGGTAATGATATGTATGAAGTTACCTTAGAACTCTCTAGTGGAAAAGTAGTTGCAGATTCTTTAGGAAAAGAAACTGAATTGCCTTTGACCGAATGGATAGATATTGGAGTTTATGGAGAAGAACCAACTGAAGCAAATGCAGAAGGTTATAAGTTTGCTCCTCTTTTATATCTTGAAAAACATCAAATCACAAAAGAAAACTCTACATTAAAAATTAAGGTAAAAGGAAAGCCTGTAAAAGCTGGAATTGATCCACTTAATAAACTTATTGACAGACATCCTGATGATAATGTCAAAAAAGTAGAGAAAGAGTAGCCTTTATTTGAAGTTAAAATCCAACAAAAAACCACTTTTAGAATTTATTTTCTAACAGTGGTTTTTTATTTTTCTGATGTACCCTCCTAATATTGTAGGGATGAATATAAAACAACTTTGACTAAAAATTGTATTCGGTGTAGTATTACAGAATCTTATAATTCCTACGAAAATGAAGTTGCAGAACATATAAATGGTGTTTTGAAACAAGAATTTTTACTAGAAACTCAACAATCTTATTTGACTTGGATGAAACAACTAATAGAGCAAAGTATACAAATATATAATCAAGAAAGACCTTCTTTTTCTTTATATATGCAAACACCAGAGCAAACATATTAAGAAGAAAACGTTCAAATAAGAATCTATAAAAAAGATAAATCAGACAGTTTAGAAACTGCCTGATTTATAATTTATCTAAAAAACAATAACACTATTTCAAAACGAAATATTTTTTTTTAATAGTGAGTTTTAGATTCTTAAGGAAGAAAAATAACTTCATTAGGACCTGCACTTGCAGTAAACGTATTTTTTAAAGTTCCTTTATTGTCATATTGTATTACTTCATTTCCTTCTGGACCTTGAAAATTAGCGATTCCTACCCAAATATCACCATTTGAAGGGTCGATACTTACCCCATAAGCACCATTCTGAATAATTGGAGTGGTAGCTTGAGCTGTCGCAGTAATAGGTAATTCATAGATTCCACTGCTAAAATTATAATACAAAATATCTTTGCTTGGATTAATAGCTAACTGTCCACCTACATTTTCACTTCCTGCATTCAATTGAATAGTAGTTTCAATACTATTTGTAGATGTATTTATCTTATGGATTGCTCCAGTTGAAGAACCAAAAGGAGATGCTGTCACCCAAATATCACCATTTTTATCTAAAAGCATATCTTTTGGACTATTTGGAGAAATATCAATTGTATTTTCTAATACATTACTAGAAGGATTATAAACTGAAATAGTAGAACCAAAAGTATTAGCAACAAATGCTTTTTTAGTGTTACTGTCAAACACTACATATTCAGCACCTGAACTAGCTTCTATTGTAGTTATAATTTTTTTTGTTTGAGTATCTATAACCAAAATTTTTGCAGGAATATCTCCAAAATCTCCCCAAGTAGTAATATATGCTTTATTATTTCCAACATCAGCAAGATAACGAGGGTTTGCAAATTTGAAGGTAGTAGTATCAAAAATAGTTGCCTGTCTTTCGAAAGTTCCTCTATGTACAACTTCAATTTTATCACTTCCACTTACCATCAAATAAGCTTCATCTTCCAAAATAGATATAGATTGAAGTTGATCTCCTAAACTATCACCAGTAACGGTCTGAAAAATTTGCTGAGTAACACTATTAGATGTAGAGATGTGTCCAACTGAAGAATTATTCATTCCAAAAACACCTTCATTAACTACTAAATAACCTTGTGCATATTTTCCCTCAAGAATATCAGGAGTATTTTCTCCATCATCATTACAAGAAGAAAAAACAGAAACTGAAATAAGAACATACAAAAACAGAGTCCAAAAGTTTGGACGTAAATTAGAATTACGAATAGACATAAAAATTAAAAAGAATAAAATAAAATAATGACTCTAGTTTTTTCCCGAACTGAGAGTACAAGAATAGAAAAGGCAGGTCTCCTGACTGATTTGAAAAAATTGCTGACCTTCCCACCTAGAATCAATTACGAGTTATGAAATAATCAGTGTAACTAATTTTTACAATTAGGCAGTGGTATGTAGAACACAATTATTTTTTGAAGTATAACTAATTGATAACTATCAAAAAACCAAATTCACAGTTGCGGGTACAGTTACGGAATAAATCACATAAAATGATGACCGTATTCCCTTTTCAGTGTTTTTATATAAAAAACACCACCTTTTCAAGCTGCAAAGGTAGTGTTTTTTTGTTTAATGGTTTTGAATTATTTTATCGTCCTTTACTAGATTTATCTTATTTTGTGTTTTTAGAGCCATAAAATGAGTGACTTCATTAGAACAAAGAGGAAAGATTTGAACTTGACAAGTATAAGGCGTTTTATCTTTTTTATAATTGACAACTGATATTTTAAAAAGTTTTCTTTTTTGAAGGTTCACTTTGACTTCCTTTCTTAATGGTCGTTGGTAGGGACACCAACAACGGCTATAGCTCTTATACTCCTCCAGACGTAATTAGTGAGTGTCTAATCGGAATTCCTATTTGGATTTTGTATGAAATAAGTATTCTTAATTTCGGCTTCTATTCAAAAGAAAAGAAATATAGCAATTGCAAAAGCTGAAAAATTAAGACAAATGGAATAAAATAATTTCTAATTTTATATAATTTTTCTAATAAATCAGAAAATTTATAAAACTATATCTATATAATCTAGTTATGTCTTCAACTATTACCTCCTAGCCTTTATACTATTTTTCAATCATTATTTTTTGTATGTTATTTAATAAAAAACAAGTTACAAAGAAGGCAATAGTCATTTTTCAAACTCTCTTAGATAGTTCATGCTAGATTCTATTCCATTTTTACGTGTTCCAAAACACTTAGCTCCTGAAAAGCACCGAGATTTTGCTATTCTTACGATGGTAGGAGTTTTAGGTTTTTCTGCTCATGTAGTATTTTTGATATGCTTTATAATTTTTGGAGTATATTCAATGGCCTATTTTAATATAGCTAGTTGTTTTCTTTTTGCTGTTATTTTTATGGCAAACAGACAAATTGACTCAAATACGTCTACACTATTAACTGTTGCTATAGGAGAAATTATTCTTCACGCTATTTGTGCAGTTATTATTATAGGCTGGGATTCTAACTTTCATTATTACCTATTTTTGGCAATGATGACTTCGTTTTTAACAGGTCGTTTTGGTATGACTTCTTATATTTCTAATGGGATTGCTTTTTTTTCTTATCTAGCTCTTTATTTTTATACTTCTAATTTTTTACCTCTACAAGAAATTTCAGAAACTGGAAAATTTACATTTGGAGTAATGAATTTAATAAGTTCGGGTACGATGGTAGTCACAATTACAGCTTATTTCAATTATGTAGCAAGCGAATCAGCTAGAAAATTTATAGCTTCAAATACCGAACTTTCTCAACAAACAGAAGAATTAAAGACACAATCTGAAAAATTAAGTAAAGCCAATACACATACAATGGATAGCATTAAGTATGCCCTGCGTATTCAAGAAGCAATGCTTCCTTCATCAAAGGAATTAACTCAAATTTTGGGAAATGAAAATTATATGGTATTTTATAGCCCTAAAGACATTATTTCAGGCGATTTTTTTTGGTGTAAAGAGGTAAAAAACAAAAAAATAATTGCTCTTGGAGACTGTACAGGGCATGGCGTTCCAGGGGCAATGCTTACAATGATAGGAGAAAGCCTTTTGAATAGTATTATAGAAAAAGGAATTACACAACCTTCTCTTATTTTAGATGCTTTACAAGATTATTTTTCTACACTATTTATCAGTAGAAATGATGTGAGAGATGGAATGGATATTTCTATTTGTACAATTGATAGTACTCAAAATCAACTTTCTTTTGCTGGTGCTAAAGCTCCTCTTACTTATATACAAAATGGAAAAATAAAGGCTATAAAAGGAGACAGAATGAGTATAGGACAAACATTTACTCGTAAGTTTATACCTAGAGATTTTACAAATCATCAGATAGATATTTCTATTCCAACTACTTTTTATATGTATTCTGATGGTTATCAAGATCAATTTGGAGGAAAAAACAATACAAAATTTTATAGTAAAAATTTAAGAAAACTTCTACTAGAAATTTATGAGCAGCCTATGAAAAAACAGCGTCTTGTCTTTAAAAGAACTCTTTTTAAATGGAGAAATCTAAATAAACAAACTGACGATGTTACCATACTTGGATTTAAAATCAATCCTAATGAATCGCAAGAAAAAACAAAGAGCATAGAAGAACAAATAATTGAAAATGAATATAATGATGATAAAATAAATGATGAGATTATTCAAAAACAATTAGAAATTCGAAAAATTTTGTATGAAGAAAATTATCGAAGTTAGTTAGAAATTGTTTAAGAACATAAATAAAGCATTCATTCTTCCATAAAATATCCATTCTTAAACAAGGTTCTATGTTTTATCTACATTCATCCAAAAACTTATCTAAATATCTATCAGCTAGTTCGTATGTTTCGAATCTACTTATTGGAACTCCAGAATGTTGAGCAACACGAGCCATTTGCAAATTAGAAATATCATTTTCTGCTACAATTTCAGCAATATGACAAAGTCCATTTCTGATTACATACTCTTGCATATTTTCAAAAACTTTTACCATTTGGCGAGATAAAATGGGCATCAAACGAAAATCACAAATGATGGTAAAGTCTACAGTTATTTTACTTATTATTTCCTGCCATTCTTCAAAAAAATGAGAAAAAGCTTCTTCATCATTCCATTTTTTGAGTATAGAAAGGTAGACTCTATTTTTTGAATAATCTACGACTAATTTGTAATAAGAATTTTCTGATACTTGATTTTTCATAAACAATTTCTAATAATTATAAGTAAGTTCACAAAGATAGAATTTATTTATGATGTTATTCTCCTAATTTTTATACTTTTTTTCTTGTTGATTGAGGTATTCTTCTGCTTGCTCAAGAGAAGGAAACATATTTTTGGGAATATTATTTTTATTTTCTAAACGATCAATTTGTATATTAGAAATATCATTGATTGCTGCTACTTCTGCCACATGAAATAATCCTTTTTCTATAAAATAATTATGTGTTTTAGAAAATAGAGCTTCAATTTCTTTAGATAAAATTGGCATTACTCTCAAATCAGACAGAATTGTAAAATTAGTTTCAAGCAATTCAACAGCTTGTTTCCACTCTTCAAAGAAAGTAGAAAAATCTTCTATTCCGCTCCAAGGAGCAAGAACATAAAAATAAGCTCTGTTTTTTGTTTTATCTATTTGTATGTGATAATATTCAGTCTTTGCAATATCTACTTTCATTTTCAGATCTTCGTCTTTCTCATTAAAGAGAATAGCTTTTTTAAATTTTGTTTTTTAATTAAATTCCACTAACTAAAATTTCACACATTTGTTTTTTGATTTTTCTCACTTATCTAAAATTAATTTTCAACTTCTTGACTAAAAAATTATTCGTTCAAATTAGCTACTAATTTATCAAGATAATTTTCAGCTTCTTCCATTGTTTTAAATTTATTGGTAGGCATCTTATTTTTTTCTGACATTCTATGAAACTGTAAATCTGATATATCATTTAAAGGGATTACTTCTGCCATATTTAAAAGTCCATTATTAATTAAATATTTTTGTATTTTACTAAATAAATCTTCTATTTCACGGCTAAAAATAGGCATTAGTCTCAAATCAGCACAAAGGGTATAATTTGGCTTCATTTTTTTGGACATATCTATCCATAATTGCTCAAAGTCTTCAAAATCTTGTACTCCTCTCCAATGTCCTAGAGCAGCAAAATACATTCTATTTTTCTCAAAATCTATATGTGTAGAGTAGTATTCTTTTCGGCAAGTTTCAATTTTCATTCTATGTGTATTCTTTTGTATAAATTTTGAATTAAAAAAAATACAGAATTTAATTTTATCAATATAATTAAGCAAATTAAATAATGTACTGCCATTTTTCTTTAAACAAAAATACTTTTTTTACTGAATAAAACCTATTTTAAATTTACTCTATATAAATTCCCATTACTAAAATATCATCTGTTTGTTTTTCATTTTGTTGCCAGTCTTCCAAAATCTGATTTAAGGTATTTTCTTGTTCTGAAATAGGAAGTTTACTGACTTTTAACAAAAGCTCTCTAAAACGTTTTTTCATGAATTTTCTAACTTCACTCTGTCCATCTTTTGGCTTTCCAAATTGGTCTTGAAAACCATCACTTGCCATATAAAGTGTTGTTTGAGAAGGAAGAATAAATGTAGAGGTTTCAAAGCTCTTTTCTTTTCGCTGTTTATAATTTGACTTTCCTCCTCCAATAGCATGTTTTGAGCCTTTTATTTCTTGTATTGTTCCGTGTTCTACCAAATACAATGGATTTTTTGCGCCTGCAAACTTTACTGTTCGGGTTGTGTGGCAATAATTAATAATAGAAATATCCATTCCATCTCTAGTATTCTGATTTCTAAATGTAGCTTCTACTTTTTCATCAAGAAGTTTTAAAACTTCATTTGGCTGAGTTACTTGTTTATTAATTACAATTTCTGTCAATAAATCATTTCCCATAACAGTCATAAATGCCCCTGGAACGCCATGACCTGTACAATCTGCACAAACAACAATAGAATGTATTTTTTCATTAACAATCACTTTAGAAAACCAATAAAAATCACCAGAAACAATATCACGAGGTTTAAACAATACAAAACTATCAAGAAATAAATCATCTAAACCATTTTTATCTCCTAAAATTGATTGCTGAATTCGTGCAGCATAACGAATGGAATCTGTAATATGTTGATTTTTCTCTTCCAAAACGTGACTTTGTTGTTCTAATTCAGTATTTCGCTCATTTACTTCAAGAGTTCTTTCAGTTACTTTGCGTTCCAAATTTATTGTTAAATCTTCTACTCTATTAAAAGCTGTTGAAAAACGTTTGGCAAGAATTCCCATTTGTAAAAGAATAAAAGCACCAAAGCCAAATTGAATCAAATCAAAATATGAGGTCAGCGAAATTCCTACTGTATTTAGTCCATCATGTATGCCTGTAAGCAGTAAAAATGTAATACCTAGAGTTTGCCAAAGCGTTTCATCTCGTTTTTTGTAAATAGCTGTTCCTAATATAATTACACCAAAAAGGATTGCAATAACCATCTGAACAATCTGTAAATACTGTATAAATTGAAGGAAAATATAAGTTGGTAAAAGCAAAAACAACAGACTCAAAGCAGCCAAACCTCCAGAAACAGGAAACATAAACTTTTTAGCCTCTCTTGGATAAAGTGATTGTAAATACAAAATAGCTGTTGGAAAAAGCAAGAAAAACGAACCGTAATAGAATCTTGGTTGAAGACTTGAATCAAAATTTGTATGTAAATGAAGATATTCGTAGAAATAATGGTCTGCAAAAATCAGATGAATAACTCCTAAAAAGAAAGTCAAAAGCCCAAAATATAATGTCGTTTTTTGTTTTGGGCGAAAAAGAAACAAACAAAATGATAAACAGCGAACTTATTTAAGAATTGTCATTTATTTTTTAAAAAGAGGTCAAAATAGTTATACTTGTAAATCATCACATTTTCAATCTAACTATTTTTCCCTCTATGTACGTAAACTTATCAAAAAAATCAGGGTTTTCTTATAAAAAGTTGAGTTGTCTAAGAAAGTTGAGTAGAATTCTAAAATCATCTTGAAAATTTTCCAGTTGTTCTACCATATTCTTAGGTTTTAAGGTATTAAAAAGTGCTAAACTGAGTGTTCTAAGTCATGCTAATAGTTTTAAAATAGATTTTTCTTTCGTTTTGAGTTGGTCTTCTTGAAATGTAGTACCTGCTTGGATAAGAGAAAGAGTAAATTCTTGCCTCTGCGAAAAGTTTACTAGCTTCTTACCATTTACATATACGTAGGTTGCCTGCGAAAAAAAATGTCTTTTTAACATTACGTCAAAGCTAGTATTGGAAAAATTCAATTATTTGTTTTAGAAAAAATTATCTAATGCCTTTCTTTGAGTTTACAAGAACAGCAGATTTTATCTGTATTTTTGTGAGTGAATGGTGGGTTATCAAATAGTTTCATTTGGTATTTTTGAAACTTTTGTATTTTATCTAGAGAAGTATTCTTTACTTCCTATAAGGTTTAGGTGAGTATTTTTTTAGCTATTAAAAGTTCTATTCCACTCTTTGAACTCCATCATAACAAACGTTTTACACCTACATGAACCACCTCTTTCATCAATGGAAAGAACTCAAAAAGGAACTGAATGAGTTTGTTTTTTGAGGTCTTGCTTTACCCAGTTTATCAAGAAGAAAATATTCAATTAAGAACCTCTAAAAAATAAAAATCAGGCAATCTATAAGACTGCCTGATTTTTCTTTTTTCAGGATTATACAATTATTTTTTATTGAATAACGAGTTGTTCTGTATATACTTTTCCTTGAGAAACAATCTGGACTACATAAACACCTGCACTTATTTTTGGAAGTGCAATGTTAGTAGTTTTTTCGTTTCTAGAAATTTCTTTACTGTAAATAGTTCTACCCAGTGCATCTACTACAACAAGATTTGTCTTTTGATTGGTTGTGGTAGCAAATTCTACTTTGAATGAACCAGTATTTGGATTTGGATAAACCGTAAAGATTTTTGCAGATTCTTCTTCAATTCCAGTTTCTATATCGAAAGTAAAGACTTTTTCTTCCGTTTCAAATTCACAGCCTGAAAGATAAGTTACTTTTGCTTTGTAATTTCCACTCTCAGTTGGTTGAATCATTTTCTGATTATTGAAACTAGCTATTTCATTTCCATCTTTAAACCAAACTACTGCAACAATAGAATCAGAAGACGAAACAGTAATTGTTTTGTCAACAGAATTCTCTTTGTTTATCGTAATCGTTGCATCTGGAGCTTGTGCTTCTGTGATTTCTACTTCATTTGATTCTACTTGACAACCTTCTGTTGTTGTGATTTCTACTTTGTAAGTTCCAATTTCAGAAGTAACTAAAGTAGATGAATCATTTGAAATTGCTGTTTGATTTCTGAACCACTTGTAAGTAAAACCTGTGCCAGTTGTTACAGACAGCGTTGTTTCTTCACTTGAACAAATTTCTGTTTTATCAGCAGCAAGAACCATAGCAGGCAAATCTGTAATTGTAACAGCAATACTCACACTATCCAAACACGAAGGCTGACTTGCTGTTAAAGTATAGTTTCCAGACTCTGAAACTGAAATTGATGTTCCAGTTCCTACATCTGTTCCATTGAGAGACCAAGTATACGTTACATTTGAGCTTGTATCTTGTGCATTTAACATTCCATTTCCACAGAAAGAAACTTCACTTCCTTGTTCTATTTTGGCAGTTGGAGCATCAACAAACACCACTTTTGTAGCTTCAGAAACAGCAAAACAACCCTCTCTTTCAATTCTTACAGTATAATTTCCTTCAAAAGAAACAACCAATGCTCTTGTGTTTCCTACTTGGATATTTCCTCTAAACCAAAGATAAGAAGCATTTTCTACTTCATTAGCTGAAAGTGTAAATGTATTTGTACACGTTTCAAACAAACTTCCTTGCTCAACAATGGCTTCAAATACTTCTTTAATTGGAACAACAACTTCTAATCGTTCACTTTCTAAGCTATTTACAACGACAGAAATATAAAACGTAGTTGTATCATTCAAAGCAGGCGTTTGAATAGTTGCATTATTTGTTTCAAAAAGCGGACTTGCAGCATTTTGAGAAGCATACACACGATAGACAGCTCCATTACTACGAACTTCAATCGTTCCTGTTTCTCCTTTACAAGCAGCTTCTAAAGAGAATAAAGTTGGCGTTGATGGAATTGTACGTACTTGAACAAAGTTTGAAGTGGCTGTATTATTTCCACAAATTGCTTTTATAGAATACGTATACTGTGTACTTGGATTCAATAATGAATCAACAAAAGATAATTGAGAAGCAACAACTGTTTCTAATAACTGGTTGTTTCTCCAAATTTCATAATTGATAGCATTTGAATTTGCTGGAGTTGTCCAAGAAAGTTTTGCTTTGGTTGCAGAAAGTGCTTCTGCTGTCAAATTCGTTGGCAACTGACAATCTGCAATTGGTGGGTTTGAACCACCAGCAGGATCACATAAAGGCAATACATCCAAAATTGTATTTTTGACTGTATTTGTGATAATTGGAGCATTTGTATCAAAATAAATGTAGGATTTATTTTCAATTCTTGAAGTATCTGTATGTGCTGCAATTTCATCAAGTTCAAAAATAACATACCCTTGACTTAAAGCAGGACTAGAAGTGCTATCAGGAAGATTAATATCATTGAAAACAAAATTGATGACATTATTATTTGCTGTCGTATCAACCACCATCGGATGGCTACTTCCAACAACTCGCAAAGAGCTTCTATCCAATAAACTGCTCAACGAATCCACAATATTTACATTCAAAGCAGGTGCATTTCCTGTATTTTGGAAACGGATAGTATAAGTAAGAGGTAAGTCTGAACGCTGTGTAAATTTATCATCACAGATTCCTTGTGGATAGACTTGTTTGTCGTTCGGGTCGTAAGAATTTACTACTGGGAAGCAATAATTCTTAATGACAGTAGAAGCTATATCACCATTTGTGGGTGCAATTTTTACTTCAAAACATATAGAATCTCCAATATTAGCTGAAGAATCAACAAGAACAGAAAAATAAGGATAAAAGCTAGGTAAAGATTCAGCTAAGTTATCGAAATCAAATGTAACTATATTTCCTACAACTGTATGAGGATAGTTAGAGTATAGATTTGTATAAGTAGTTAAATTATCCAAAGTAACAGTCACCTGACCTGATACAGGAACACACTCACTATTTGTTGCAAGTATTTGTATAAAGGAAGGCAAAGTGGGTCTCAAAGGAGAGCAGGATAAGTGAATATCAAAATCTATATCATCAGAAGTAATGATAGTATTGAGAATAATAGAATTTCCTGCTAAATCTGTAATCCTTATATCTGAATTTGTATTAGTAAAAGAACCACAACTAAAATCTTTTGTAGCTAATCCAGTGTCATTAAATACTACTTCTATATTTGAACTATCTGTACAATTATCACTAAGAGAGTAAATAAAATCTCTTGCATTAATCGTTACAACAGAAGTGCTTGTAGCTAATGAAATAGCAAAAGGTTGAGTTTGAACTGCTGGTGCAATTGTATCTTTGACTTGAATAAATGCTTGTGCTGTATCAATATTTCCGTTGTTGTCTGTAATTTGTAACCAAATTTCATGTACAACATTACTATCAGCACATGAATAAGAACGAGTTTCTAATCCTGTATCTCTAAAAGTATAAGAAACAATCGAATCATTACAAGCTGGGCGACTCAAACTATCTAATTGAATAGCACTAATTTCTACATTACCCATACTATCCAAGTAAGCTGTATAATCTTGAGCATTTGCTCGTAATCTTTGTGAAGTAACCACAAGCATTTCTAACCTAGAACTGCTTCCACAACCTGCTACTGAATCTTGAACATAAAAATAGGTAGAATCAGCTGTGAGAATAGGTGTTGTGAATGAACTTCCTGTATGAATAGACGTTGTACTCATTGGAGAATCATACCAATAGGCTGTGCCAGAATTGAATACCTCTAAAGTAGTAGTTGTATTAGGACAAACATCAAATTGGTCATCAAAATCAGTATTATTGGTTGGCTCAAAAATATTATCTCCTACTATACGTGCAATACCATTTCTTCCTACTCCATTGATACTACTGAAATCACCAACTAAAATTAATTTTCCATCTTCTTGCTCAACTATATTATTAACTCCTGTGTCTGTAACAAAAGAATAATCAATACTACCATCAACATTAAGACGCATCAAGCTACCACTAGAAACTGGATTGCCGTTTAAACTATTTGAAGGAGCATTAAATAATATTTTGCCATTACTCTGTAAAACAACATTAATTATGGTACCAAGATGAAATCCTGTGCCTATATTAAAAGTATTATCTAAAGAACCATCAGAATTTAGTCTAATTATTTTTCCTTTTGGTTGAGAATTAAATGTAGTGAATCTTCCTGCGACTATTATTTTTCCATCATTCTGTACTACCACATCCCCAATAAACTCATTAAAACCAGTACCAATATCAAAACTAGTGTCTAAATCTCCATTAGGAAGTAATCTAACTAAGTTACGCACAGGAATATTCTTATAAGATGAAAAATAACCTCCTACAAGTATTTTTCCATCATTTTGTTGTTTTATTACAGTTACTAAATTGTTAAAACCAGAACCTGAAACAAAAGAATAATCTCTACTTCCATTTTCATTTAATCGATATAAATAATTAGGATCAAGACCTGTACTATATTCCCCTGATATTAAAATTTTTCCGTCATTTTGAAAGGTAAATTCTTGAGGACTATTGAGTGTATTAGAAAAAGAATTATCTATAGTTCCATCTAAATTAATTTTCATTATTTGAGAAGTAGGATTTCCATAGTAAAAACCACCTATTTTGATTAGTAGTCTATTCCTACTAGGGCTAAGTGCTATTTGTGATATAGGGTCTATCATAGGAATAGGAGTATAAGTAGTATCTAACTCCCCATTTAAGTTAAGTTTAGCTATCCCCCTAACAGATTTGCCGTTATAATAATTAATATTTCCTGCTATATAAATTTGATTACCTACCACAATAACATCTTCTGGCTCTGTGTCTATTCCTGTAAGAATATTAAAACTTTTATCATCTTTGCCATTTCTATTAATAATCATAACATTATCAAAATCAGCGATACCTAAAAATGACCTATCAAAAGTAGTCCCCAAATCTCCCACTACTAACATTCTACCTTGTTCTAGCTCAATCATACTTCTAGCATTCCCTCCTTCAAATGATATGAAATTAGAATCATGTAAATAATCTAAAGTTCCATCAGGGTTAAGACGTGCATATTGGCGACTATGTAGCAATGAAGCCCCCATATAATTATCAAATGAGCCTGCAATAGTTATATCGTTGTCTTGATTGATTATTATATTATCAACATTAGGAGAAGGTGTAGAGCTAGTTGGCAAAACTCCTGAAATAAAACTATTGTCTACTGTTCCATCTCCTTCTAATCTGACTATTCCTCTAGATGCATAACCATCATAAGATGTAAATCTCCCCCCTACTAATATTTTTCCGTTTGGAGCCTTCGTTATTACACTTGTAAAACTATCAAATTCAGCAGCAACAAATGTGTTGTCTTGATCTCCATTTTGGTTTAATCTAAGTAGTTTAAAAGAAAACTGCCCACCTACAAATGGTGATGTTGTTACTAATATTTGATCATTATCTAATACTTCTATGGCATCTACAAAAGATATAGTATTAGGAGGTACAAAAGAAGTATCTAAAGTACCATCAGAATTAAGACGTATAAAATTACTTACTGGAGTTCCATTATAAAAATTAAAAATTCCTGAAAGTAATATTTTGCCATCTGATTGTATTTTGACATACTCAACTGATATAAAGTTAGAAGTTGCTTCAAAAAAGCCAGTACCTGTATCAAAAGAAGTATCTCTACTTCCATCAGGGTTAAGTCTTATTATTGATACAACTGGAACTCCACTTATATTTCCAAAATTACCTACTCCAACTGCAATTACTTTACCATCACTCTGTAATGCCATATCATTGATATAAGCATCAACACCAAATCCAACCCCATCTGTATCAAAAGAAGTATCAATATCTCCATTTGGAAATATCCTTACTAGCTTATTTACATTATTAAGATTGTACTTAGTAAATTTACCTCCAATGATGACTTTACCATCAAGCTGTTTAACAGCACTATTAGCTATATCATTAGTACCTCTGATATTTCCAAATCCTACATCATCAGGATTAAAACTAGGATCATTTGCTGCTGGATTACACTGCCCAAAAGCAGAGAAAGAGTAAAAATTACTCAACAAAAAAACAGCACATACAAAAAGTAGGCTGCGAAGATTAGAATATGATTTTGTCATCAAAGAAATTCAATTGCGAATTATGAAATTAAAAACTACTATTCTTGGGATTGAGAAGGTAATTGATAAATTCTGAATAATTCTGTGTAGAAATAGAATAAATAGTAATAGAGGGGATTTGTAGACACAAAGGTACATTTTTATTTTTGAAATAAGTAAGGATTAGCGAAATAAAAGGAAAGTTTATTTTTTTCTATGGCAAAAATGCAATTATTTTTTTCTGAAGAATCAGATTTTATAAATGTTTTCTTTAGGGGATTTTGATTACTTTTGCAAAATGAAAAAAATAGGCACTTTTTGCCTTCATTTATACTCAAAATTTATTGAGGAAATAGCATTTTGAATTTGAATTTCCTATATTTCAAACTTTCAGAATCGTTTTATTTAATTGTTGATTATTTTATACACAATTGTCAATTAAATGAAACTATAACTTGAAAATAACACATAAATACAGGACACAAATTTTATCAATACAAAAATTATATGGATTTTATAAAACTTATTGAAGTACGTTCAGAATTAGGAGCAGGAACACGAGGCGCAAGTATGGGTGTAGATGCACTCAAAACAGCTTGTTTGGATAAAGGAAGCGATTATTTTATTCGTTTTGATATTGCAGAGGTAGAAACTGAAAATGATGCTCTTTTTGAATCTACGCCTTATGACCATGCAAAACATGTAGATTCGGTCTATAAAGTAGAACGTAGAACTTGTGAAGCTGTAAGAGATGCCATCGAAGATGGTTACTTTCCATTGATTTTGGCTGGCGACCATTCTACAGCAGCAGGTTCGATAGCAGGAATTAAACTAGCTTATCCTGACAAAAGACTAGGTGTAATTTGGATAGATGCACACGCAGATTTACACTCACCTTATACTACTCCTTCTGGAAATATTCATGGAATGCCTTTGGCAATTGCTACAGGAGAAGATAACAAAGAATCCCGTAGGAATGATCCACATAAAGATACTGTAAAGTGGTGGAACAAACTCAAACATATTGGAGGAAACGGACAAAATGTTCTTCCTCAAGACATTGTTTTTGTTTCAGTTAGAGATGTAGAAGAAGAAGAAGAGTTTTTGATGAATAAATATGGAATTCGTAATTTTCCTACTTCAGAAGTTAATTCAAAGGGTGTAGAACAGATTTCTAGCGAAGTTTTGGAGCATTTAGGACATTGTGATTTGATTTATATTTCGTTTGATGTCGATAGTCTTGACCCAAAAATATCAGAAGGAACAGGAACACCAGTTGAAAATGGACTTAGTGTAGAACAAGCCAAACAACTCAACTCAATTTTGATAAGTAATGATAAAGTTTGTGCGTGGGAAATGGTAGAAGTAAACCCTACTTTAGACTGGGAAAATGCAATGGCAGAAGAAGCATTTGATATTTTGGAATACGTAACTGATAGCCTTTCTGAATCAAGAGAAAGCTCTACTCGTCAAAAATTGGATACACAACATCCACGCAATCCATCTGAATTAGAAGGATATTTTAGAACGATAGCAGAGGAAATTGCTGAAGAAGAAGAATAAGGAATAATTATGAATTAAAAATTACGAATTACGAATATAATTAGTAGGTTACATCATATACGTAATTCGTAATTATTCTTTACATGTTATTCGCCACTTTCTGACGTAAGTAAAAATCAGCAATTACAAGGGCAGCCATCGCTTCCACAATCGGAACAGCTCTAGGAACTACACAAGGGTCGTGTCTTCCTTTTCCAGAAACCACCACCTTATTTCCTTCTGTATCAACACTTTCTTGGTCTTGCATCAGAGTAGCGACAGGCTTAAAAGCAACTTTGAAATAAATATCTTCGCCATTACTGATTCCTCCTTGTATTCCTCCTGAATGATTTGTTTTTGTACGAACTTTTCCGTTTTCATCGGTATAAAACTCGTCATTATGTTCTGAACCTTTGAGTGTTACGCCTTCAAAGCCACTTCCGTACTCAAATCCTTTTACAGCATTTATACTCAGCATTGCTTTTCCTAGTTCGGCATGTAGTTTGTCAAAAACAGGTTCTCCCAAACCGACAGGAACATTTTCTAATACACAAGAAACAACTCCACCGATTGTATCACCTTCATTTTTGACTTTTTCTATCAAATCAATCATTTTTTCTGCTGTTTCTTCATCTGGACAGCGAATAATGTTTTCTTTATTTTGATTATACTTAGAAAAATCCAATTCTGAGTATTCTTTTTGCAATGTAATGTTTCCCACTTGAGAGACATAGCCCTGAATAGAAATTCCTTTTGATTTTAAGAATAATTTTGCGATTGCTCCTGCTGCTACTCGTGCAGCCGTTTCTCTTGCTGAGCTTCTTCCCCCACCCCTATAATCTCGGTTTCCATATTTTTGTTGGTAGGTATAATCTGCATGAGAAGGACGAAACTTTGTAGCAATATGTGAATAATCACCACTTTTTTGGTCTTGATTAGGAATAAAAATAGCTAAAGGTGTTCCAGTGCTTTTCCCTTCAAAGATTCCTGATAAAATTTGTAGGTCATCTTTTTCTTTGCGAGGAGTTGTTATTTTGGATTGCCCAGGTTTTCTGCGTTTCATTTCACTTGCCAAAAAATCCAAATTTATCTCCAAACCAGCAGGACAGCCATCTATGACAACACCTATGCCTTCGCCGTGAGATTCTCCAAAAGTGGTAATTCTAAAAATATGTCCGAATGTATTCAAAACTTTGTTTTTTTGTGGTACATAAGTTTAAGCGAGGACGCTTAAACTAGAGATTAATAACTAATTCAAGCGTTATCGCTTGAAATTTTACTTTACAGATTAATACTGGTTCAAGTAGCACTAGTTCAAGCGTCGACGCTTGAACTAGTGATGTACTTAAAATTTTATTATCTCTAAAGGACTTAAAGTGTTTGCACTACTATAAAAGTATTTACTGGCATCATCTACAAATCCAGCTTTTACTGGATTTTGATGTGTATAATTTATTTTTTGTTGAATGATATTGTTTCCAATTAGTGCGACAGGATAACTTCCATTTTGCCAAATTTGATGATTTAAGTTTAAAGGGTTTTCTTTTCCTGCTTCTGCAAATAGTCGGAGTAGCCAAATTTTTCTACTTTCTTTTTCATTTAGATTTATCATTCTAAAAAGCTCTTTTGAAGTATAACTTTTAAAGTCACGCAAAATATCAGATAATGGAATATGTGTATCTCTGACTACCAAATGCAAATGATTCGTCATGATAACATAAGCATAAATTTCTAATCCTTTATTTTTTTGACAATGCTTTAAACTCTTAATTATAAAATCTTTGTATTCAATACGTGTGAAAATATCAATCCAATTTACAATTGTTAGCGTAATAAAATTATAACAACCAGAATGAGTGATTCGACGCATATTATATTGATTTGATAATGGTTTTATATAACTGGTTCAAGGGATTTTTCATTTCTGGTTCAAGCGTGAACCAGAAATGAAAAATCAAAACTGAAAATAAATAAACGGCTGTACGCCTTCTGATTGTGTCTGTAAAATAATCTGAATGACAATCAAAAAACACATAGCTTTTGCCCAAAAGGGAAGTGAAGCAAAATAATTTCCTAAGTTTTGATACGATAATTTTGAACTAAAATGTGCAACTAATCCTAGAACAAGCATTACAATAAATAAAGGACGAGTTTCCCAAAAAGGAAGTGCATAATCAAAATCTGTTGTTGTTAGTATTTTCTTGATAGAAAACCACGCTTTTTCAAAACTCTCAGCTCTAAAAAAGACCCACAAAAAAGCTACAAAATGAAATGTTATAATCCATCCAATACTATTTTTTAATGAATTAAATAAATTATCAGAAGTAGAAAGAATTGTTTTCTTCAAAAATCCTATTTTCTGATTATTAATTGTTTTATAATCATCTGAATTATTTTTCTTAAATTCTAAAACAAGTGTCAAGTAAAGTTTATGAACAACTAAACCCACTCCATGCATAGCTCCCCAAAAAACAAATTTCCAATCTGCACCATGCCAAAAACCACCAATCAACATTGTCGCCATAAGAGCCATATACATTCTCAAAATGCCATGACGATTTCCACCTAAAGGAATATAAATATAATCACGCAGCCAAGTGGAAAGTGAAATATGCCAACGTCTCCAAAACTCTGTAATGGAAGTAGCCAAATATGGACGGTCAAAATTGATACAAAGCTCATATCCCATCAACATAGCAAGTCCGATTGCCATATCCGAATAACCCGAAAAATCACAATAAATCTGAATGGTATAGCCATACATTGCCAAAAGATGTTCAAATCCTGTGTAACCTGCTTCATTCGAATAAATCAAATCTACATATTGAGCCAAATAATCAGCCAAAACAGCTTTCTTAAAGAGTCCTTTCAAAATCCAAAAAAGTCCCCAACCTAAGGTAACCGAATCAAATTCTAATTTTTGGCGAATTTGAGGTAAAAAATCTTTTGCTCTAACTATAGGACCTGCCACAAGTTGAGGAAAAAAACTAAGATAAAAAGTAAAATCAAATAAGTTTCGACAGGCAGGAATTTCTTTCTTATAGACATCAACAACATAACTAACAGCTTGAAATGTAAAAAAAGATATTCCGATAGGAAGAAAAATAGATTCTAATTGAATATTTTGAGAAGTAATTGCATTCCAGTTTTTGAGAAAGAAAAAAGTATATTTGAAATAGAAAAGCAAGCCTACATTTACTAAAATACTAATCCAAAGTATTATTTTTCTGTTGCGTTTTAGTTGAAAAGAATCTATCAAAAAACCACTCAGATAATTGAAAAGAGCAGAAAAACCGAGTAAAAAAACAAATCCTCCACTAGATTTGTAATAGAAAAAAAAGCTAAAAGCAATAACATAAACAATTCTCAACAAATCATTTTTGTAAAGAATAATATAGCCACCATAAAAAATAAGAAAAAGAACCAAAAAAATACCACTATTAAAAAGTAGAGGAGCATTTTGAGTATAAACTAAAAACTGGTTTAAGAGATGATGTAGTAATCTTTCTAATTCTATCATATTGTATCTTTAAAGCTATTACACTTTAAGTGTTTTTTATAGGATTATTTTTTGCAAAAAATACTTTAACAAATTTGAAATATAAATGCGTAATGGATTTATTTATTTTTATTGTAATTTAGATTTATTGAACTGTTTTATTTGAGTATCCATCTGCTTTTCCAAATGCAAAACTATACATTAAAAAATACATTTCCATATTTATCTTCCTATTTACTTAGGTTTTTGTCTGTTCAAATGATTTTTAGAATTCATTTTTTGCTAGGAATTCTGTTGGTTTTTTTATTTTCTTCTTGTTCTTATCAAAAAGAACTCTCTATAGAATCTGAAAAAGGAATAATAGATCTTTCAGATAAAATAATGGACTCAGAAGAAGTAATTATATTGAAAGGTGAGTGGCAATTTTTTTGGAATAAATGGATTTTGCCCAAAAATATAGAAGAGCAAAAAGAATTTCAATATGTACTTGTTCCAACTTCTTGGAATACCTATAAATACCCAAAAACTGGAGAAAATTATCCATCAAGAGGTGCAGCAACGTATCGAATTCAAGTAAAATTACCCAAAAATCTGCGTAAAAATTTAGCTATCAAAATTCCTAAAATATGGTGTGCAAACAAAGTATTTGTCAATCAAAAATTAATTTATGAGGCAGGCAAAATGACAACAAATGCAAAAGAAGCTGATGATGTTTTTTTGGGAGACTTACTTATGTTAGAGGGAGAAAATGGAGAACTAGATATTGTTGTACAAGTAGCAAATCCTGATTTTTTTATTGGTGGAATTCTTGAAAATTTCAAAATTGGAATATATAAAAACCTGTTACAAACTAAGCAACTAAACGAGCTATGCACTAAAAGTGTATAGGTTTGTGTAATGATTGAAAATCATAGAGATAGTCTAAAGACTACTGAAAGGAATCTACTCAAGTAGAGTAAACTATTCAAGAATGAAATTCTCATCTCCATTTGGGCTATCTCTATGGTGTTCCAAATAGTTTTGAATCATTTCATCTGTAATGTTACCTGTACTTCAAGCACCATAACCAATTGCCCAAAAATGTTTACCCCAATAACGCTTCTTTAGAGCTGGATATTCATTCATAAGCATACTAGAGCTACGACCTTTTAAGCATTTTACCAATTCACTGATAGATAATTTAGCTGGATAACTTAAGTGCAGATGAATATGGTCTTTACTTACAACACCTTTTAGAATCCGAACATCATTTGCATCACAAGTCTGACGAAGTATATCTCGACACCGACGTTGAACTTCGCCTTTCAATACATGATAACGATACTTTGTTACCCAAACGATATGAACTTTTAAATCATAGACACTATGAGAACCTTTTCGTAATATTTCCATGATGATAAAGATAAAAATTTAGAAGTGTGTAGCAACTAAAGTCTTACACTAAAAGTGCATAGTTTTAAACTAGCGTGCTTGGAAAACAAAGTTTTTCCTTGCTATGATAAAAGCATTTCTTTACAATCTTTAATATAGCTTTTTGTATATAATGAAGCATCATAGAAGATTTTAGCAGAACGTCTTAGATATTTTTTCTTGATTTTATCAAATTCACCTCTCACATATTCATCATCTAAAATATAACCTATATCTCTTATCTGATATTTTAGTTTTTCGCTTGATTTGAATAAATTTGTATCTGGACTAATAGGATAATATACTTCATCTACAATAGAAATTAGTTTGTCCTCTTCCAATTTTAGAGTATTTTCTAAATTGGTTAGGAGTTTTTTTATCATTTCTGTTCCTTCTTTATAATTGTCAGACATTTTTTTTAGGTTTAAGAATCTAAAACAATTTACTGAAACATTCCATTAAAACGAAAATCAAAAACACATTTTTCAAACTTAGTTTCTATAGATAATGAACACTAGCAATTCTAACTTTAAAGGTAAAAATATATTAATCATTGGTGCAAGTTCTGGAATCGGACACGCACTTGCCAAACAACTTGAATTGGGGGGAGCTACACTTTTTACAGCTTCACGAACTGCACCAGAAGGCATCACGTCTACACATACAGAACTGGACATAACAGGAGAAATTGATGATTTACAAATTCCTGATGAGCTTCATGGATTGGTGTATTGTGCAGGAAGTATAAACTTAAAGCCTTTTGCACGTCTGAAAATGAAGGATTTTGAAAATGATTTTCAGATAAATGTACTCGGTGCAGTAAAAGTAATTCAGCACAGTTTGAAGGCTCTAAAGAAAGCAGATACGAGTAGTATTGTTCTTTTTAGTACCGTTGCTTCGAAAGTAGGAATGAATTTTCACGCTAGTATCGCCACAGCAAAATCTGCCGTAGAAGGTTTGGCGCAGTCATTAGCTGCCGAATTAGCTTCACAAAACATACGAGTAAACGTACTTGCTCCTTCGCTCACAGATACACCACTAGCAAAATCATTGTTATCTACAGAAGACAAAAAAGAGGCTTCAAACAAACGCCACCCATTAGGAAGAGTAGGAACAGCCGAAGATTTGGCTTCTGCTGCTGCCTTTTTATTATCCGATGAAAGCACTTGGATAACAGGACAAATACTAGGTGTTGATGGAGGAATGGGAAAGATAAAACTGGTTTAATGAAGTTATGAATTGGGAATAGAGGTGTAGCATCCTTTATGGAAACTTTATCCTCTACCCATATCAAAGTAGAAAAGACTAACAACAATATTTTGTATAAAATCTCGTTCTACAATTTAAACCAATCCCAAATTTTCAAAATCTGCATTCAAGATACTTCTAGAATCAGTTTTGAGCCAATTTTTGAGAATATCACTATAAATTTGGCGAAAATCTATTTTAAATTTCAAATCTCCATTATCCAAATCAGTTAAATTTGGGGCTTGTCCTACAAATTGTTTCTTTTTTAGGTTTCCACCTGCTAAAAAAACTACGTTTGCTGTTCCGTGATCTGTTCCACGACTTGCATTTTCGCCTACTCGCCTTCCAAATTCTGAAAAAGTCATAATTAAAGTATCATTCCAATCATTCGTTTTCTTTAAATCTTTACAAAGTGCTTCTATCCCTTCTGAATAACTTTTAAAAAGTCTTTCTTGTTGATTTTTTTGATTAGCATGCGTATCAAAACCATTCAAAGAAACATAATAAATTTGAGAATCTGAACCTGCACTAATGAGTTTGGAAACTTGTTGTAAATCTTTTCCAAAACGGTCATTAGGATAATTAGCAGAAGTTTTTCCTGCTTTATTTTTCTCAAATAAATACTCTGAACTCGCTGCTGTATTGGAAAGTGTTTGATATAAATAACTTACTTGTTCGTCATGAGGATGGTCATGATGAGATTTGAGGTTAGATTTTAGAATATTATTTTGATTTTCTAAAAGAGATTTTACAATTGGCGTACTTGTAGTTCTTTTGAGTCTATTCAAATCCTGCGCAGCAAAACCACTCTTTTTGATTCCTTTAAGAGTTAAACTAAGTGTGTCATCCATTTCTAAAGCAAAATGAGCATTTTTATTTTCTGTATAAATTTTATCCAAATAACGCCCCAACCAACCTGTTGAAAGGTATTCATCCGAACTACTTCCTGTCTGCCAAATATCCATAGAACGAAAGTGCGAACGGTCAGGGTTTGGATAACCTACATTATTTATAATTGTAAATTCTCCCTCTTCATAAAGTTTTTTGAGTGGCAAAAGGGCAGGATTGAGTCCTTGTTCATCAGAAAGTTTAATAACTTCATCTTTTGAGATGGCAATTTGTGGACGTTTTTTGTAATAAATATCATTCCTGAATGGAACAACTGTATTGAGTCCATCATTGCCTCCTGAAAATTGAATGATAATGAGTTTTTTATTTGAATTTTTGATAGAATTTGCAGCCACAGAATCAAATCCTTTTAAAAATAAAGGAACAAAAAGAGTTCCTGCCGTAGCAAGTCCCATCTGACCAAGAAATTTTCTTCTAGTGGTTTTCATTGTTGTAATCTATTAAAAACAGGGTTAAAACCCTGTCCAATTTATAATTCATAGTAGATTTTTGAAAAAATATTCTAAAAATTGAAAAGTAGTTTTTCAATTGAATAGGGTTTTAACCCTGTTTAGATAATACTCTAACACATTTGATATTCTGGTAAACTAAGAATTGAAACTGTCCATGCTTTTATTTTTTCGTTCTGATTAGTTGCTGCATTCGCATACTTTTCAAAAGCTGTTTTTTGTAATATTTTATCTAATTCGTTTTTGGAGTCAGAAGGAATTTGTATCAAAAAATCAGAGAGTTCTTTTGCTAAATCTTTTGAAGCTGTTTTTTGAAATGATTTTATAAGTAGATTTAGATTTGCCGAAACTTCAATTTTTTTGCCTACTCTTATTTTTCTAGTTTCAGGTTCATCTTTTATATCAATTTCTACTTCGGCTTGATTAAAAATGTAACCTGCATAGTTGAGACGAACTAGCAAAGTTGCATTATCAATCCATGCTTTTCCACCTTGCCAACCAGCTACATTGGGAGGACGGAAAAGAATTTGTCCAAGTGCTTTCTGAGTAAACAAAATTCCATCTTCATTCTTAAAATCAAGGTCTAAAGTTCTCATTATTCCTACCAAAAACTCAACAGGTGATTTTATTTTTGAGCCAATATGCTTATCATCATAAAACCACTCTTGAGAAAACAAATGCTTCATTGTTTTTTCAATATCGTATTCTGAATTGAAAAAAACATCTGTTAATTCATCTACTTGCTTAGAATTGATATTGTTTTCATTGACAAAAAAGTGATAGATTTTGGTTGCAATAAAATGAGCTGTTTCTTTTTTGGAAAGAATAATATCGATAATATCAGTTCCATCAAAATTCCCTGTTTTTCCCATAAATGTTTTCTTTCCTTCGTCGTGCTGTCGCTCTCTAAACTGGAATTCTCCTGTCAGACGATTTGTAGACCAACCTGTAAATGCTCTCGCACCTTCTTTTACATCATTTTCGGTATAATTTCCTCTTCCAATGGTAAAGAGTTCCATAAGTTCACGAGCAAAATTTTCATTTGGGCTTTGTTTTTTATTTTGTTGATTATTCAAATACAAAATCATAGCAGCATCTTTAGCGATTGCCAAAACAAGGTCTTTAAAGTTTCCTAGTGCATGTTTTTTGATAGTATTGATTTGCTGAACAGCAAAAAGTGGATTTTTGAGTTCACAAGCAAAATGTCCGTGCCAGAAGAAAGTCATTTTTTCACGCAATGTTCCTTTTTGTGGATTTGCCATTTGTTCTATCCATTCTACATTAAGTTCTCTTACATCTTGTCTTGCTGCTTTTCGAAGTTCTTTTTTGTCTTTTTTATCCATGTCTCTCATTTCAGAAAGCGAAGCCATATCAAAATCATTAGAAAATTTATGAATAGATTTTGCACGCTGAAAAATCTGTTCGACGGCAGATTCTATATTTTTTGTAGTATTTAGCATTTCTATATCTTTTGGTAAAATACCAAATTCGGCACGCCAATATAAATGCTGTATCTTTTGAGGAGTTGATTTCATAAAAATAGTCGTTTTGTTATCTGAATAAAACAAAATTCTGACTATTAGACTATTTTTTATGAGAATGGTTTAATTTGATTAAAATTTAAAATTTAATTTCTCTTTTGATGTTTTTGAGTTTGTGTCTATCTTTGAACATTCTTAGAAAGAAATTTTTATTAAACGTCTATTTTTCAAACGGACTACGAAGTCTGTTATACATTCTATTATTCTATCAAAAATTATGGCTTCATCATCGAAAACGGCTGTTTATGCTTCCTTAGCAGCTAATTTAGGAATTGCAATCACAAAATTTATTGCTGCATATTTTACAGCAAGTTCGGCAATGATTTCAGAAGGAATTCATTCTGTAGTCGATTCTGGAAATGCAATTTTAATTCTCTTAGGAATGAAATGGAGTCAGAAACCAGCTGATGAAGAACATCCTTTTGGGTATGGTAAAGAGCTTTATTTTTGGACACTTATTGTAGCCATATTAATTTTTGCGATTGGTGGAGGAATGTCTATTTATGAAGGAATAGCTCACCTAAAAAATCCTACTGAATCTTCTGACCCAACTGTAAACTACATTGTTTTGATCATTGCAGCAATTTTTGAGGGTGCTGCGTGGTTTTTAGCATATCGCAAAATCAATATGGGAAGAGGAAAGAAAAGTCTTTGGCAAACTGTAAAAGACAGTAAAGACCCTGCTACTTTTGCTGTTTTGTTTGAAGATACAGCTGCTATTTTAGGTCTGATAATCGCATTTATTGGTGTTTTCTTGAGTCATACATTTGATGAACCTCGTTTTGATGGTGCTGCTTCTGTTCTTATTGGAGTTGTCTTATCAGTTGTTTCTGTTATGTTGGCGTATGAAAGTAAAGGACTTTTGGTAGGAGAAGGTGCAGACCCTCGTTTAGTTAAAAAGATTCATGCGATTGTCAATGCAGATAAAGAAGTAAAAGATTGTGCAAAACCTCTTACTATGCACTTAGGTCCTGAAGAAGTATTTTTGGCTTTAGATGTAAAATTCAGTCCTAGCCTTACTGTTGCTCAACTTTCGAAGGCTATTGTGCGATTAGAATCTACAATCAGAACAGCCCATCCAGAAGTAAAACGGATTTTTGTAGAAGCAAAATCAGCTTTCAATCCTGATGATGTTTTTATCGATAATGTAGATGATGATGATGAGATTGAAGGAGGATTTGTGGGAGAGTAAAAATGGTTTGTAGAAACTAAAATATTTTGTGGTACATAGCATATAATTTATTTATATGCTATGTACCACATTTTTTTTCTACTCTTTTTCTGTTTCTGCCCAATGTTCTTTTTCTTCCTCTGTCCAAAGTGTAGGAAAAAATTTACGTTGTTGGAATTTTGGATGTAGATATTTTTTCCATGCAGAGCCTCCAGTAGCTGCTTTATTTTCGCCTTTACTATCCAAATAATGCTTTGCTGTATTGAGATGAACGAGTGGAAAAGTAACATTATAAAGCGTATCAAATTCTCTCAATAGCTTTTGTAAATCTGCCGAAATAGGCGAAATTTTATTTAATTTTATCAATTTATCTTCTACTGTATTTCCTTCTAACTCTTTGGCAAGAAGAATGAATTTATCTAAATATTTTTCTTCAAACTGTCTTAAAGTAAGCGTTTTATCTCCTGTTTTTCGGTTTTGTCCTGCATCTTTCCAATAGATATGCTCAAAATAATCTTCAATTTTTGGACTCTCAACTTCAGACAAACGCTCTATGCCTTTCTGATTAATTAAGTTTTTTACTCTAGTACAATAAATCTCAATAAAACGAAATTGTGCGCTCTGAAAACCACTTGCAGGAGTCAGAGTACTTCTAAATGTATTGTAATCATCATAATCCATTCCTTCACTCATTACTGAAAAAGAATTAATAAGCATAGAAGTATAACGATTCAGACGATGAATTTTGGTACTAATAAATTCTTCTGTAATTTTTTCTTCTTCAATAATTTGTTCTAGTTCGTGAACCATCAACTTTAAAGTAAGCTCAGTAATTTGATGATAAATAATAAATATTTCTTCATCTTTAAAGTCAGTACGAGGTTTTTGAAGGGAAAGTAATGTATCTACTTCAATATAATCCCAGTAATTAATTGGTTTGGCTTGTAACAATCCCTTTAAATACGTATCTGGATTTTCACCTAAACTTTGATACTTTTCATTGATAGCTTTTATGATTTCTTCTTGTGTCATTGTTTTTAATTGATTTGTATTTTTTTACAAAGTTAAGCATATAGAATCAAATGATTTAGTGAATGAGTTTTTAAAATCAATTTTAAGAATATTTGTTTACTATTTTTACAACCAAATTCTTATTTTTAGAGTAAGAAATAGTAAAAGAATCTTAAAAGTTTGCTATAACCGTCCTCTTTAAAATGAAAAATGCTTTAACACTTACCGAAAAAGAAACTTTTTTTCTAAAAGAAAACCGTCAAGACCCAGTGACAGGAGATGAATTTTGTGTAGGAGATGAAATTGTTTTTTGTGCTTCTTGTAAATCTGCTTTTTTAAAAGAAAGCTGGGAATACATGAACTCAAAACATTGTGGACAGACATTTACACTCAAAAAATTTCCTGTTCAAGCCAGACTAAAACTTTCTAAGCCTATTGTTCATGACTTTAGAAAGGCTGATAGTGGAAATCGTATTTTAGCTTATATATTAGATACTCTGATTTCTATTATTTTATGGGTATTTTTTTATATTCTTTTTGATGGAGAAGATTTTGTCTTTATTGTAGCAAATTTATATATGCTTTTCAGAGATGTTATTTTAGGAAAATCTAGCATTGGAAAAAGAATAATGGGACTTTATTTTATACATACACAAACTCAAAAAAACGCTTCTCCTTTTGTTCTTCTATTTAGAAATGTATTTTATTGGATTTGTCTTTTTGCTGCAATTAGTGTTGTAGTTTTTTTAGAAGCAGTTACAGGAGCAAGTGGAGTTATAGGAAGTCTGTTAGGCTTTGGGCTGTTGATTGCAAATATTGTCCATGTGATTATCGTTCTTGCCAATCAAACTCACATTTTTGATAGAATATTGAGAATAGAATTAGTAGAAAAAAAGAAATAATGACAGAATGAAAAATGCTTTAACACTGACCGAAAAAGAAACTTTTTTTCTAAAAGAAAACCGTCAAGACATGAACTCAAAACATTGTGGGCAGACTTTTACACTCAAAAAACTTCCCGTTCAATCCAGACTAAAACTTTCTAAGCCTATTGTTTAATGAAGGAATTCGTGTAATAGCTTACTTTATAGATAATTTTATAGCTATTCTTTTGCTAGTTTTATTTGTTTTATATCTTTTTTACGGCTGCAAAAGGTAGTATTTTTTGTCTTTAATTTTCATTATTAACGTTTTATTATTTTCACTAATTCAATTAAAAATTTTTATCTCACTTATTTTTAAGCTTAGAAAAAAGGTTGATTAAAAAAGCCTGAAAGGACAAAAAGAAAAGCTATCTTTGATAAAGACGTTTTATTACTCAATCAACAAAACAATGAAAATTGATGTCAATATAGTTTTCCTGTTACTTGCCTTATTAGCTGAAATTATCGGAACAATTGGAGGCTTTGGCTCTTCTGTATTTTTTGTTCCAATTGGTAATTTTTATTTTGATTTTCATTCTGTTTTGGGTCTGACAGCTGTTTTTCATTTGTCTAGTAATATCAGCAAGATTTTTTTGTTCAGAAAAGGACTAGACAAATTTTTGATTTTATATATTGGTGCGCCTTCTGTTCTTTTTGTTGTTATTGGTGGTATTCTTTCCAAATATATCAGTACGCTTTACTTGGAAATTGCATTAGGTATTTTTTTAGTGATATTGAGTGCCCTTTTTCTCATCAAAAAAAATATGGTCATTGCACCAAACAAACAAAATTCTGTTATTGGTGGAATACTTTCAGGATTTTCGGCTGGTTTTTTAGGAACAGGAGGAGCAATTAGAGGACTTACAATGGCTGCCTTTAATTTAGAAAAAAGCATTTTTATTGCTACTTCTGCTCTCATTGATTTTATGATAGATTTTGCAAGAACCATTGTTTATTATCAAAATGGATATATAAATCCTAAACATTTGGTTTATATTCCCTTTCTTTTTGTAATTGGATTAGTAGGAACACTTATAGGAAAGAAAATTCTTGAAAAAATTCCTCAAGAGCAATTCAAAACTATTTCTTTAGCTCTTATTCTTCTTATTGGAATTGTCACTATTGTGAAAGTTGTTTTTTGGAATTGATAAACATATAGGAACAAAAATAAAATTATATAAGTTGGATAAGAAAAACTTATTTAAGAATAGACAAAACTATATTCTTTATGTCACATAACACACATAAAGATTCATTTTAGCATAAAAAAGCTATTTTTAAACAACTTCAAATACTAGTTTTATAAAACCTAAAAAACATGGAAAAAATACCTACTATTTTCGACAGAAACTGGGAAACCGACCGAAAAGTAAACAACAAACTTGTTGTTACAGATTTTGATTTTGAAAATGCCATTGCTACTGAAAAGCTGGATGGAACAAATGTGCGTATAACTGTCAGAAATCATACTGTTGTGAGAGTAGAAAAGCGCAGAAATCCAGACAAAAAACAAAAAGCAAATGGAATAAAAGACCCTTGGTATGTAGATGCCAGCAAAGAAGATAAAGCTGATAAATATATTTTTGAAGCTGTAGAAAATACTGATTTTTCAGATGTTCCTGATGGAGAATGGAGTGCAGAAGCATTAGGAGAAAAAATACAAGGCAATCCGTTGAATTTGGAAGGGCATACTTTATTTATTTTTTCCTTACAAAACTGGCTAGAAAAAGTAGTCTATAAAGATGCGCCAACTTCTTTTGAAGAGTTAAAAAAATGGTTACCTAATCAAAAAACTAAATTTGGTAATCAAAAAAATGATATAGGAATTGAAGGAATTGTTTGGCACAATCTAAAAAACGGTCAGATGTGTAAAATAAAAGTAAAAGATTTTGAATAATTTTTTAATAATAAAAAAAGTCTTACAAAATATATTTTATAAGACTTTTTTTTACTTTATTTATCAAAGAAGTTATTTAAAATCTATTTTAGAGGAATAGAAGGTGTTGCTGGATAAACACCTCTAAAACGAGCCATAAACTCATCTACTTCTGCTCTATCAGCCAAATCAAATTTATCTTTTGCTTTTGGATCTGTAATTAGAGTATTATATTCTTCATTTGAAGAAAGTGTTTTGAGTGTACGTCCGTCAAACTGAAAGTAATACCATTTATCTGGATCAAGTTCAAAATAAAGTGTAAACTCATCTCTACTCCCTGTCTGTGGAATTTCAAAATAACCTGTTGTTTTGACATCAATTTCTTCTTTTAAGATGGCAGCCAAACCAATATCACCTACGCTATAAAAAGTCTGTTCATCAGGCGACCAGTTCATTGTTACATCTGAGAGAACAATTGTTTTACTGATTACATCTGCAATACCATAATCATTTGGAGCAAATCGTTTTTGGAAGTTTTGAGCTTCTTTTGCGCCTGCTTGTCCTGCAATTTTGAGAAGCGTGTTTTTTGATTTGTTTACAGTAGGCTCAAGTTTTAGACGTTCTCTATTTTCCTCTACAAACGAATTTAAATCATCTCTCATAAATGAGAGTGCATCTCCTTTTGATTCTATATTAATACTTGCCATTGCATCAATTGTATATTGTTTGTTTTGGAAGTTTGCTTTTCCAACACCTGAAACATCTACTTGTACTCTTTGATTGCTTTTAAACAACAATAGTTTTCCATCAAACTCAGCTGTTCCTAATGTTTTACTGGCTTTAAAAGAGTTTCCATCTTCAATTTCAGATGATTTGGCTCTTTCTTCAGAAATAATCAAAATTGATTTTTCTTCAGGTTTTACTTTTACTTGTCCTTCTCCTAATAGTATAGGTTCTGATTTAGGAATATCTTCCTGCATTACAGGAACAAATAAACCTTCTTCACTCAAATAAATTCCTGTAAATGCAGGCTGACCTCCAATTTTTTGGTCTTTGATTAGTTCTGATGAACCTGCTGCTGCAATTTTTTGTGCTTTCTTAGATTTTGCATCTACATAAGCTGCACTTACTAAAGGAAACCAACCTGTTTGAGGCACACCATCAATTACAAGTCTTGCTTGTCCATTAAATTCTAATTCTGAAAGCCAAGCCTTTAGAGTTACTTCTCCTCTAAACTGCTTACCTTCTGAATAGATAAAGTCAGTATCATCAATGACATCATCTTGTTCTTCGATAGTTGTAACTGAGATAGTTCCTTCTGTACCAATAAGTTTTTCTGCAATATCTGTTTTGCGTAAGCTATCAGGCAAATCTTCTTCTTTAATTACTTGTTTACCATAATTATTAAGTCGTAGATATTGAATTTTATCTGTTCCGTTGTCATAGTTTAGAATAGCTTCACCTTGATACTCATTTTTAGAAAGAATATCTACATTACCTTCTGTCAGTTTGTGGTATTTATTGATATAATTAATTACGAGTTCGGCATCTTCTAGCTTATCCATTTTAGCATTTTCACGAATGGTAACATTTCCTTCTCTTGGATAAATTTCTGTATCTACTACCAAAATATAAGGTACTCCACCAATTGTTAAGTTACCACTAGGAATATGATAATTAGCAAAAGCAGCTCTAAAATTCAAACTGTCTTGCTCTGGAGCAGTAGAAACAAAATATTGTTTGCTAATATCTCCTGTTTCGTCTAAGCGAAAAGCTACTGTTTGAGCATCTGCATTCCAATATCCTGTTGCCAGTGAAGTTTTGTATTTTAAGCTTGGAAAATCAAAAACTTGCTCACCCAAAACTTCAGAAGTAATGGTAGCAGTACGAGGAGTAGCTAAAATATCATACTCAAATTTCACATTTTTTGCTGCAACTGCTGGCATGGTTGTATCAGTTAAAGATTTAATCTGAAAATCTGATTCACGTCCAAAAACACGAGTGGTTTCAAAAGCAAATAATTCGGATTCAATGATGGCATCTTGTGTTTCTACTGTTCCATATCCCTTCAAGCCTAATGGAGTAAGAGCTAATGTTCCTGTATAATTTGCTTCTTTTAGCGTTCCACTTTCTCCTTTATACATTCGGAAAGGTTGGTCTGTTGTAGAAAGCATCATACTATCTTGTTTTGGTAGCCATTTCATTCGATAGTTTTCTAATTCTACTTGTGGAAACATAGCATCATCAATAGTAACAGCATTTATTTTACCTTTCGAAGTAGCTAATTTTGCTGCAAACTCTCCTTTTGAAGTAGCAGAATCAGCAAAAAAGATAAAATCATTTGAGTTTAGCTCGGCAGCTAGATACGTTATTTTGGCTGGTGTATTATCTATTGTTTCTTCTTCTGTTAAGTCTTTTGTCTTGACATTTTTCTTAGAGTTTTCTTCAATATCTTGAATATATCGCTCACTACCTGCACGAATACCACTATTACTGACTACTACCTTTCCTGTAAGCAACTTTCCTTTTCCTCCATACAAAGACATTCCATTTGCATGTTGTGGGTCATTTACATTGTGTGTAAAACCAAGTGATTTGTCAGGCATTACTCGTATTGGTTCTTTGAATTTATCAAAAATTGGTGTATTGAATGTTCCACCAAAACGTAAATCTTCTGGTTTTCTTTTTGCCAAACTATCTAACGTAAAGTTATCTACATCAAAACGAACTGTCGAATCGCTATATGCTCCTCCCATTACTTCACTTCCACCAAAACGAACTGTTCCTCCAGAAGTAGTATTAAAAAGAGGATAACGCTGAGAATCTTTAAATCGTTGTTGGTCATAAACTCCTGCTTTATTGTAAGGAAGATTGATTGAAAATGTTCCTGATACATCTTTAAAACTATTTGGCATGGTATCTCCATCAACAAAAAACTGCATAGAGTCAATTTTTTCCATATCAAACTTAAAATCTTTATAATCAAATTCGAATCCTTCTCCATTAAAGATAAAGTTTTTAGCTGCCACTTGTCCATTGACAGTCATATTTCTATTTTCTTTAATAATCACTTGCTTATCAACAGGTTTTGCTTTTACAGCGTAGTAATTTACTGAATCTACCTTTGCATTACTGTATAATACTTCTTCTACACCTCTTACTTTAAGTTCATTATTTTCAAAATAATAGGTGAGGTTATCACTATTTGTACCTAAAGAAGAGAGCCTAATTTGGTCATAATCAGAACGTAATCGGCTAGTTGTTGGCAAATTAGCTCTTGCGTACAGCACTCCTTTTTGAGTCATGGTAACCCAATCGGCAGCCTCATCATATTCTACAAAACCAGCACCTGCCATATCACGCATTGAACTTTTTACATGCACAGGTTTTTGTTTAAAATGATTTGCCAAATCTGCACTTGTAAAAGAAAGTCCAAATGGTTTTCTCTGTGTAATATATGCCCAAGCCATCACTAAAGGGTTGAAAGGATACATTCCCTGAACAGACCTAAGCTCATATTCATTGAAATAAGCATTTGAAGTAACGGTTACAAAATCAATCTGTTTGAGAATAGAATCTCTCTTGGATACATTTCTACTAGCAGCTTCATAAGCTGACATAACAGCACCACGACCTGCCAAACTATACATATTCATGGTATCTGATTTTATATCCCAACTTGCATAATCAGCCGAAATACTAACATCATGATAAGAATCTATAAAAGGAGCATATTTAAAAAGTTGTTTGTCTCTACGAGCTAAAAGCTGTTCGCTTTCATCATCATAACGTAACTTTACACCTTGGTGTGCTAAGGAATCTTTATCTGTTGTATAAATAACTAATTGAGAAAGACGATTTGTAACAGCGTGTTCACTAAAAACATAACTTTCTCTTGAAGTAGATTTGAAACGCACTTTTCCCTCTTGTTCTAATCGTATAGAAGATGCTCCTCCACCTAGCGATTTAGAAATTATTTTTTTTCCTATTAGTGAAAAGCCTCCTTGATAAATAATATCTTTCAAAAATCCTTTTACTTCAATATCACTCTTATAAGATGTGAACCTTGGATATAATGGATTTTCCTTGTTGTTTGTACGAGAAGCAAAATAATCAAACTGTCCTACCACAGCAGAATCGACATAGCTTCCATAATGTAATTTGAATTCTTCTGCTTTTATTTCTGGTTTTTGTACTACAAAACTAAACTTAGTAAATTCTCCATAAACATCAGGCAAAACGCCCCAATCAAAACGTCCTCCTTCACCTGTAAAAGCTGCTTCTGCAAACACTACCTGTCCTGTTGTATTTTTTATTTGTACTGTATCATTTGGCGTTTGGATAGTAAAAGTAATGTTATCCAAATTCATATAAGGACCTGCAAGAGGGAGTTTTTCAGAAACAGCATTGTAATCATAAACCACATTAGGTTTTACAGCTGCTTCAAGTTTTATATCATTTTTTTTCTTTGTTTGGTCGGTATCACTTCCTGTATCTCCCCAGTCTCCTCCAGACCCCCATTCATCAGGACTTCCCCAAACATTTGGGTCAGGTTTTACATCTCCTGTATTTTCTTCTTCCCAACTTGTATCCCAACCATCATTTGCCCAACCATCATTATCTGTCTTGGTTTCAGTTTCCCCCCAACCTAAATCTTCTGCTGTTTCTTTTTTCTCTTCTTGTTTTGTTTCTGTGTCGGTTTTACTTTCAATAATTTCTGTTATATCAGCAGGCAGTTCGACGGCACTTTCAGGAACAGCAGCTTCTCTTCCATACCCAAAAGAAAAATTATTATTTCCTTCTACAGTCACTCCACTTGTTTCTCTATATTTATATAATTTATTTTCTGTCAGATAAAGACGTGTTATTCTATAAAAATTAGTTGCTACACCTATCGAAGCTTCCAAAACAGTTGTATCAGCAACTTTCAAAAAAGAGGTTAGAAGCTCATCAGTTAGTCTTCCATTTTTTCTTCCATACACAATACAGGCATAGAAATCCTCTGAAGTTGGGTTTGTAGGATAATTTCGTTTATACATATCCTTTGCCACTTTGAATAACAAATTTTTTTGCTCTTCTGACATTCCACTCTCCCAAAGCGCAGCCACTCCATCAGCAATTTCTAAAGTAGTAGGTTGGGATTTTCTTTCAATAACTTGTCGCATGTCTTGCACAAAATTCTTTTCATCATTAAAATGTCTTTGTGCCTGACTTGCAAAAGAAATGATTGTTAGAAGCAGAAAAACAGACAAACTGACTGATTTTCGTATTCTATTGTTTGACTCAGCTCGTAGTAGTAATTTTTTTAAAATTAGCATAGATTTGGATTTGTAATTATTAGTTTGGCAAGAATATGAAAAATACGTATTTTTTTTAGAAAAAAATAACTCTTCCAAAGATACGAAAGGCTTTTTTTTGTTAAAAGTAATTGAAGTCTTATTAGAGATTTAGTTTTATTGATCTTTCTTTGTGTTTTAGAAAGGAACGAAAAACTAACATCTTTTCGTTAAATTTACAGTCTAATTGATTATTATATGTTTGATTAGCAAGTGATATTTATGATTACTATGATAATTATAGAGTAACTGAAAGTATGAAAGTATATTTCTTCTACACCAATAGTAATAGTTAAAAACCAAATTCAACCAATAGCTTAAAAATTATATCAAAATGTTACCAACACCTTTTAAAAAATGGGCTACTCGTCCTGTTTATTCTAAATCCATTCAAATAAAAATTCCATTTAAAAAGGAAAATAATATACTTACACTTGTTATTCAATTAAACAATAGACTAGTATTTGCATTAATTGGTATTTTTAGTATTATAGCTGTTTTGCAAGTTTCTATTCTGATGTCAGGAAAAGATGACACACAACTCGCACAGACTAGCACACTTACAGAAAATGCTACAAAAGAATACTTAGAAGGAGAAGGATTAAATAAAGAGACTAGTTCAGATACAAATACTGATAATATAGATAATGATGATGTAGAATATACTGATGTTGTAGATTATGGCTATAAGCATTTATCAAAAAGTAATTCTATTTCAAAAACAGAAACAGAAGACAAACGAAAGAATTTTTTGAAGGTAAAACACACACTAATTAGTGAAGCACTTATAGACAATCAAGTATCTCGTTTAGAACAACTTAGTGATAAAAAAATGATTGAATTAAATCAAAAATTGAGTGAAGCATTTATTACTGTTGTTTTTAATCAAACCAAGGTAGAGCCTCATGTAATGGCATACTTTACAGGAACAAAAGACCTTAAAAAATTTGAAACAGCACTCATGGAACAAGCCAAATACCACGTTCCTGCTTCTATAAAACTGGCTCAATCTGCCTTAGAAACAGCTTATGGACAGCGAATTGTGAATAATAATTATTTTGGAATAAAAGATAAAAGAGGAAAAACAAAAGCCATAACAACAACAGAATATTATACAGCAGCAGAATATAAAGCCAATAAAAGTAAGATAGTAAGTTCAAAAATTATTCAGAAAGATGGAAAAACACTTTATAAATGTCTGATAAAAGATAGCTTTGCTGATTATACTTCGCCTTGGGAATCATTTAGAGCACATTCTATTTTTTTGAATGAAAGCAAACGTTATTCTCCCTTATTTACAAAAGGAAAAAATTATGAAGATTGGGCTGACAAAATTGGTTCTACCAAATATGGTGGCGTAGGTTATGCAACCTCTCCTATTTATGGTGAGCTTTTGAAGAAAATTATCAAGAGATATAATCTTGATTTATTAGATTATTAATTTTTATCTAACTACTTTCAAAACAGTTATTTTACTTGTTTTACTATCTTGAATATGCAAAATATACATTCCTTTTGAAAGACTAGAAACTGAAATTATATTCTGATTTTGATTCAAATTATGTATTCCCTTCAAAACACCTATACTAGAATAAATTTTTACTTGAACTGGATTTTGTAACTCAAATTTCCATTCATTATTTGAGGATATTAATTTTATTTCTTTAGCATCATTTTTTTCTACCTGTACAACCACGACAGGAGAATAAGTAAAATTGCCATTTCTATCTATTTGTTTCAAACGATAATAAATATTTTTATTTGATGGAATTATACTCAAAGTATTATCTGTAAGATTATCTATAAAAGAATATTTCCTCTCTTTGTTGGTTTCTTTATTATTGTTTTGAGATGAAACTTGAGTAATTATTTTAAAATCAGTTCCCGAAAATGAGCGTTCTACCTGAAAATATTGATTATCCAATTCAAACATTGTTTCCCAGTTTATGTAAATACTGTTATTAGTTTCTTTATTAGCTGTAAATGAGCTAAGTGTAATTGGTAAAATTGTTGGCACACAAGTACAATTTGTTACATTTGGTCCTATATTTCCTCCATTTGAATCAAAACTTCCTCCGTTGCTAGATGAAGTATCACAAATATCTACATTACTATTATCCATACCTACGTTTCCACTACCATTGTTTGTAGATGAACCTGCAATATTAATTCTACCACAACTTCCTAGTGCTGTTATATCTCCATTATTACTAAAAGCTCCTCCTATTGTTAGTGTAGAATTATCAATAATAATTTCTCCATTTCCATCATTGTTGAAATTTCCTGCAATAGTTGCATCTCCATTAAATTGTATATCTCCTGCATTAATTACATTTCCACTTATCGTTGTACTTGACCCAAATACAATAGAGCCATTTGAATTATTATTAATATTTACAACAGAAGTTGCTCCTCCTATTACCACATCTCCATCTGTAACTATATTTATTGCATCCATATCTCCACCTACATTCAAATCTGAATTATTCCCTCCTGTATAATTTCCTGTAGAAAAATCACCTGCTATGTTTATAGTACCATTGTTATTATTATCTGTATTTCCTGTAACTGTTACATCTTCTGTGCTATTAAAAACACTATTGTTCCCAACAGTAAGTGAGCCTACTGAAAAATTTCCAAAGTTATTAAAACTATTATTATTGCCTAGACTTAAATCTTTGTTCCAAGTACCATAATTTTCAAAACTATTGTTAGTTCCATTCAAATTCATATTTATTGAATTAGAAACTGTTGTATTTGAAGAAACACAAAGAGTTCCGTTCCCAGAAAAATTAATACTTCCAGTGAAAGTTCCACTAAAAGTAAGACATACTTTTTCACCAGAAGCGATAGAAAAATCAGTATTTGCTGAAACTGTTGTTGTACAGCCTGTACACTGAGCAGAAACCTGTGAGGAAATTAAGAATAAAGGAGTAAAAAGGAATAAGTAGTAAAATAGTTTCATAGTGGTAGTTAATATTTTTAATTAATTTTATTAATTAAATTTTTTATTGTACTGTTTTAATAATTACAAAGATAGTCAGACTTATAGAAAACAACAGTCTTATATTCAAATAACGGATAAAAATTTACACTAAGTATATAATTTTGTAAAAATCTATTCTTTTCCTGCTAACTTAATATATATGAAAGATGTATAAATCCAATATTTAACTTTTCTAAGTATCTAAAAGTTAATTGTTAAGTAACGGTTTACTTACACTATATTATAATCAATGATTTTAATAGCTTCTTCTAATCGTTTGTCGTTAAGTTGAGTAACCTCAGAATAATCTATTTTTCTATATTCTAATTCTTGCTTCATTTTTTTATAAAAAAACTGCCTTCCTTCGTCGTTTGCTCTTTGTTTATCAAACTCCCACTTCGTGTTGGGTTTTAATAAAAGATAGTGTGAATAGAGTTGATTTTGAATAGCTTTATCTAACCAAAAAGGAACTCTTTTGTAAATATATTTTGAATATACATAAGTAGTTAGCAAATTTGTATCTAAAAAATAGAAAGAATGGTTGTGCGAAATAGCTAGGTTTTTTATTTGATTTTCACTACAAAGCTGCCCTATTGCAATTGGCTCTACATCATCAAAAGTAAGTGAATTTGTATCTTCATACTTTGCATATTTCATTTTCATATCTAAATATAATCTTGAAAATTCAGGATTTGAAAAGACCTTGTAATAGTTTGATAATTCTTTTGTCAATGTAGATTTTCCAGAAGATTCTGACCCAAAAACAACTATACTTTTAGGATTTTCGTTACTAGGTCTAGTAATTGTTGTACTTTTTTGTTTAAATTGATTATCTTTCATGTAAATTGTTGAATCTATTTTTATTTTATTGAGTTTATAACCAAATTAGAATCTCAATAAAAATACTAAATTATTTTTATGGATTTTTCTCAAAAAATCATCTTTGTTTAAAGAGTAAAACCAAATTAACAAAAAGCCAAACTAATAGTTTTTACTTACAGTATTAGTTTGCTCCTTAGCCATTCACTAAATAAAACTATAAATTTAAGTCTTATGCAGTATTATTTTTCAAACTATTTTTTAAAAAATCCCTATAGACATCAAACTCTAATTATTTCGTTTTTGATTATTTTTGTAGGTAGCAGTTTTCCTGTTTTTTCTTGGGCTTCTTCTCCTTTAGATACTACTTTAGTTATTGAGAAAGATATTTATCCAAAAATAGTAGACAGACAAGAACGTCTTATTGAAGGCAAGAAATATGTTTTTGCAACCATTAATGAACGTAAAGGAATGGTGGCTCTTTCAGGAAATTTTTTGAGTGAAATGGCTCATGCTGCTGGCATAGAGGTTACTGATTTTTTGGATTGGAATGACATGAAACCTACTGATGCCATCAAAACAGGACAAGTTTATTACCTTCAAGAAAAAGGAAATAGAGCTAAAGATGTTGCTACACATGTATTGATGGACAAAGAAACTCTTTGGGATGTTTCTCAAAAATATGCAATGCGTTACAAATATTTATTGAAATATAATCGTTTGGACGAAGATGATAAAGTAAAAGTAGGAAGAGTTCTATGGATTCAGACTAAAAGACCTAAAAGAATTCCTGTCGAAGTAAGAGATGTTACTCCAATTGTAGCAAGTTTTGATGAAAGTGAAGAAGATGAAACAGCAGCAGACCCAGAACTAATGGCAGAATGGGAAGAACTCAAAAAGACGGAATTAGCTGGAGTAGATAATAATGAGAAAAATAATGCAACCACTACAACAGTTGTAAAAACTGAAAATAATAATCCAACCCAAATTACTACCTCAGAGCAAGGTTCTTTTGCTGAATTTGATAATGATAAAGGCACAGACGGAGTTATTATTACAGAAAAAACAGATGCTAAGAAAAATATAGAAACCACTACCACTAATGTTGTGAAGTATCACACTGTGGCAGAAGCAGAAAGTTTGTATGATGTCTCCAAAAAATATAATGTCGTGATGTCAAAACTAAAAGAATGGAATAATTTACCTGATTATACTACTTATACTGGGCAAAAACTTATTGTTAGTCAGCCAAATATCAGCAAAGAAGATAAAGTCTATGAGGGAAGTTTAGTTACCGAAAAAACAGATACAAAAACGACTACTTCATCAGACAAGAAAGTAGTCGTCAAGCAAAATGCAAATGGAGAATTTGTAACTTTTTTAGATTCTTCAGGTGTACTTTTACCTACTCCTCAGCAAGATTTCCGTCCAGTTCAACCTTCTCTTACTACTACAAATTCAGATTATCATATTGTAGAAAAAGATGAAACTCTTTGGTCGATTGCAAGGAAATATAATTTGAATCCAAAAGATGTAATTCGTTGGAATGGATTTATTGTAGGAGATAATATTGATGTAGGAGATAAGATTATTCTTAAATCTAGTTTGGCAGTTCCAGCAGGTTCTAGAGTTGAAATAGAAAAAAATAATTCTACTAATAATTCTAGTGGAAATAATGCAACAGCAGCAGGAGGCTCAGAATTTAAAGACCCTACTTTGATTGACCCTGCAATTAGTAATGGAGTCAATCAAGTAAATACTGGTTCTAGTCAAGTTAAAACAAACCCTTCTACACTTACTAGAGAAGAGATTATTGCAATGGGTGGAAATCCTGATAATGTTGGAAAAGAGGGTTACGATGAGCTAGGAACACCTATTGCAGGCTATGATTTTTCAAAGAAAAAAGAAGACACAACAAAAACCAAAATTGAAGAGATAGAAACAAAAGCAGAAATTTATGTGGTAAAGCCACAAGATATGCTTGGCAAAATTGCTCAAAAATTTAATATAACTACAAAAGAAATGATGGCGTGGAATCCAAAAATTCCTGCAAATGGAACAATTTATAAAGGGGATACACTTTTTGTTTCGAAGCCAAAAACTACTGTAACTGTTGTAGAAGAAACAAAAAATCAAGCAACAGCAACAGTCTATCCAGTAGAGTATTATGGTGCAGGTTTTCATGCTGTTCAGCCAAATGAAAATGTATATAATTTGAGTGAAAAATATGGTGTTCCTGTGGCTAATATTTGGAAGTGGAATAAGTTAGAAACAACTGTAATTGACCTTCCTGTGGGCAAGAAAATGATTGTGAATGAGGGAGTTTTGCAAATGGCAAATAACGATACTGCAATTTCTTCACAGACAAAACAAAATATAACTACTGATGCTACAACGAAAGTAAATTATGATTATCATAGTGTAGCAAAAGGAGAAACGCTTTTTTCTATTGCTCAGAAATACAATCTTTCAACTGCACAAGTAAGAGAATGGAATAATCGTCAAGGCGATTTGGTCTATGAAGGAGAAAGATTAATTGTAGGAATAAAATAACTTCCAATTCTGTGAAAAAAAATAGCCGTTTTGTTACCTAAACAAAACAGCTATTTTTTTTGGTAAATTATTTTCAATAACTCTCAGAAATTGTTGTTTCTTTTTCTTGTTTTTCTTCATTGGTAGCTTCTACATTTCCACTAATTGCCACAAAAATTTGATTTTCTTCTATGAAATTACGTTTTTCAAAAAGTTCTGATAAAAGAATTTTGCCAATAATATGATTTTTATTTTCTATCAAAACTTCTTTAAAATCAATATTTTGGAGTAATTCATTTTTACTTAAATCACTTGGAAAACGTAAATAAATTTCTGCTAAAGCATTTTTGGTAGGCGAAATTGGTGTTTTTCCTAGAGCTTCTTTTTCTTCTGCCGTTGTTAGGGTCTCACTAGCGACATTTTTTACTTTTCTATATTCATATTTATAATCGTAACGCAGCGCAGAAATATCTGAAAGAACTGCTGAGCCTGTTGGATGTCCTCCTGCTCCTTTTCCTATGAAAGTTTGTTTATCAGAAAACGCAGCTTCTACCAAAACAGCATTATTTTCATTTTCTACATTATAGAGTGAGTTTTCAGCATCAATAAAGGTAGGCAAAACATAAAGTAAAAGTTGGTTATTTTCCGTCTTTCCATTTTTTGATGATTGAATACGTGAAATATTAGCTACCAATTTCACTTTGAAATTCGTAGTTTTTTGATTATTATCATTACTTCTACTGTAATTTGAAGCAAAATCAATATCTTCTTTTTTGAGATTATTAATTCCTATTCTCAATACTTCATCAGGATTTACAAAAATTCCATACGCCTGTGCAGCCAAAAGACAAAGTTTGTAGGTTGGGTCAAAACCTGCTACATCAAGAGTTGGGTCTGCTTCTGCAAAACCTAAATCTTGTGCTTGTTTTAGAGCTACATCATAAGTAAGATCTTCATTAGCTATTTTTGATAAAATATAATTTGATGAGCCATTAAAAATTCCACTTACAGAATATAAAAGTTCATTATCATAATATTCTGCCAATGTTCTGACAATCGGAATGCTTCCACAAGCAGCAGCTTCATACAAAAGAGAAGTTCCTGTTTCTTTTTGAATCTTTACTAATTCTTCCAAATGCAGAGCAAGCATTTTTTTGTTTGCCGTAACTACATTTTTTCCACTTAGCAATGCTTTCTTTACAATTTGATAGGCTTCTTCTGCATCAGAAATAAGCTCAACAACAAGATTTATTTCATCATTTTCTAAAATCTCATTTTTATCGAAGGTAAAGAAAGATGAATCTATCTCACGTTTTTTGTTCTTATCTTTTACACAAATTTTTAAAATTTGAGCTTCAAATCCTGTATTTTCGGTATTGTTTTGAATAATATCATAAAGACCTTTTCCGACACATCCAAAACCAAATAAGCCAATTTTTAATGTTTTTTTCATAGTATATATTTATTAAACCCTAAGGGTCTTTGAGACCCTTAGGGTTTCTGAAAGTGGTATATTATCTGATAAAATTTTACCTAACTTTTCTCCTTCCAACAAAAAGCCATCGTGTCCATAAGGAGACTTTATTTCAAAATAAGTAGAATTAGGAATATATTTTGCTAAAAATTGTTGGTCTTCCGAAGGAAACAAAACATCATTTGTAATGCTAACAACAACTGTTTTTGATTTAATCTGTGAAAGAGCTTTTTCAACTCCTCCTCTATTTCTTCCTACATTATGCGAATCCATTGCCTTAGAAAGATTGTAATAGGCGAAAGCATCAAAACGTTGTGCTAATTTTTCACCTTGATACACTTGATACGATTCAGAACTAAAATTTTGCATTCTTCCATCGTCATTTGTTTGTCTAAGATTGTAGGCTTCATAATTTCGATACGATAAAAGTGCAATACTACGAGCTACTTTCATTCCATTTAATCCTGCTTTTGGATTTGATTCTTTCCATGTAGAATCATTTTCTATTGCTTGGCGTTGAGTAGAATTGAAGGCAATTCCCCACGCTGAATGTTTTGCACTGGTAGCAATGAGAGCCAAATTTTCGATCAAATTCGGTTCTTTTATTGCCCATTCCATCGCTTGTTGTCCTCCCATAGAACCACCGATACAGAGCCAAATTTTTTCAAACCCTAATTTTGACTGCAATTCTTTTCTAAATAAATCTATACCATTTACAATATCACGAATCGTAAAAAAAGGAAAATCATGATAAAATGGATGTCCTGTTTTTGGATTTTCTGAAAGTGCATTGGTAGAACCATAACACGAACCCAAAATATTGACACAGATAATAAAATGTTCTTCTGTGTTAATTGTCTTGTTTTCTCCTACCAAAATATCCCACCATTCCAAAGGATTGCTATTCGCTGTCAGCGCATGACAAATCCAAACAACATTGTCTTTTTTATCATTGAGCTTTCCAAAAGTATGATAAGCAAGCCGAAGCGAAGGTAAAGATTGACCACTTTCAAGAACAAATTCAGAATCAGAATCAAAATAATTTAGCATAGAATAAATTTATAACAATAGATATAAAATAGGAATTTCAAAAGTAGGTTAAAGGCTTGCCTTTGACTTTATTGATGTTTTTATTTAATGATAAATCATTATAGAAACAAGTCAAAGGCAAGCCTTTGAGCTACAAATACACTATTTTGTATAAATAAGGAATTTTTTTTACTGTAAAATCAATGCAGCAGCCGTCAAATGAGTAGTTTCATCAATCAAAATTGCTCCTCCATTGGTTCTTAATTCTTTGTATGAATCAAAAACTAAAGGCGATGCTGTTTTGATTTCTAACTTTCCAATTTCATTTAATTTGATAGTTCGCACTCCTGTTTCTTTCTCTAATGTGTTGATATTGAGCTTGTAATCTATATTTTTGATAACACAACGGACAGTTCGGCTATTGTGTTGTAATAAATATTTACCTCCAACTTGTAAGTTTTTGGTATCCATCCAACAAAAAAGACTTTCTATATTTTGAGTAACGTGAGGAGCATTTTGTTCTCCTACAATCGTATCTCCTCGGCTAATATCAATCTCATCTTCAAGATGCAAAACGACACTTTGCCCTGCCGAAACTTCTTGTACTTTCTTTAAGTTATGTTCAATCGCTTTTATTTTGGTACGAATTCCAGAAGGTTGTATCAAAACAGTATCTCCTTTTTTGAAAATGCCACTACCTACTTTTCCTGCATATCCTCTATAATCGTGAAACTCTTCGCTTTGAGGGCGTAAAACATACTGAACTGACAAACGAGGATGTGTAAAATTCTCATTTTGCTTAATTTCTACATTTTCAAGATACTCTAGCAATGTATTGCCTTGATACCAATTCATAACCACAGAACTTCTATCAACGATATTTTCTCCACTAAGCGCAGAAATAGGTATAAATTCTACATTTGAGAGTCCTAGTGATTCTTGTATGGCTTGATAATCTTCTTTAATTTGATTGAAAACAGTTTCGCTAAAACCAACCAAATCCATTTTGTTGACAGCCACCACGACATGAGGGATATTCAAAAGTGACGCAATCAAAGAATGACGACGAGTTTGTTCGATAACACCTTTTCGTGCATCAATCAAAATAATGGCAAGGTCAGAATTTGAAGCTCCCGTAACCATGTTGCGTGTGTACTGCACATGACCAGGGGCATCAGCAATGATAAATTTGCGTTTTGGAGTTGAGAAATATTTGTAAGCAACATCTATCGTGATTCCTTGTTCACGTTCAGCACGCAAACCGTCAGTAAGAATAGCCAAATCTATTTCTCCATTTTCTTTGTTTTTAGATTGTTTGCTAATGGCTTCTAATTGATCTGTCAAAATTGATTTTGAATCGTATAAGAGACGACCTATAAGTGTGCTTTTTCCATCATCAACACTTCCTGCCGTAATAAATCGTAAAATATCCATATTTATTTGATTAAATAATTGTAATTTTTTTAGTGATGTTATCTCTGTCAAGCGTCGACGCTTGACAGAGAAGAAAATCTTTTGTTAGAAATACCCATTTTTCTTTCTGTCTTCCATCGCAGCTTCTGAAACTTTGTCATCAATACGTGTTTCTCCTCTTTCACTAATTCTGGAAGCGATAATTTCATTGATTACATCATCAAGCGTTGAGGCTTCGGAAGGAACAGCAGCCGTACAAGTCATGTCGCCTACTGTACGATAACGGACTTTTTCTGTAACAATCACGTCATTTTCATCAATCTGAATGAAATCTGAAACGGCTACTAATTGCTTTTCTGAGGTAAAAACACATTCACGTAAATGTGAAAAATAAATTGAAGGTAGAGCAATATTTTCTCTTTTGATATAATTCCAAATATCTAATTCTGTCCAATTACTAATCGGAAAAACACGCACATTTTCGCCTTTACTGATTTTTCCATTGTAGGTATTCCAAAGTTCGGGACGTTGCAATTTGGGTTCCCATTGTCCAAACTCATCTCTTACTGAAAAAACACGTTCTTTTGCACGAGCTTTTTCTTCATCTCGTCTAGCTCCTCCAATACACGCATCAAAACCAAATTCTTCAATCGTTTCTAAAAGTGTATAAGTTTGTAAGCCGTTTCTACTTGCAAATTTTCCTTTTGGTTCGGCTAAATTTTGAGCTTTGATAGTATCAGCAACATTTCTAACAATAAGTTTTTCGCCTATTTCTTTTGCAAAAGCATCTCTAAAAGCTAAGGCTTCAGGAAAATTATGTCCTGTATCAATATGGACTAAAGGAAAAGGAAATTTAGCAGGACGGAAGGCTTTAAGAGCCAAATGTACCAAGACAATAGAGTCTTTTCCACCACTAAATAATAAAGCAGGTTTTTCGAATTGTCCTGCTGTTTCACGCAAAATATGAATCGCTTCGGATTCTAATTGATCTAAATAATTCATTTTATTTTTTTGATTTTAGTTATTTATTTTGTTTGGCTGGTTCAAGCGTCGACGCTTGAACCAGAAATATGCAATCCACATTCTTTTTTAGAGCTGTTTTCCCACCACCAACGCCCAGCACGAAAATCTTCACCTTCTTTGATGGCACGAGTACAAGGTTTACAACCAATACTTACAAAACCTTTATTATGAAGAGGGTTGTAAGGTATTTTATAGACATTAATTCGTCTTTCTACATCTTCAAAATTCCAATGTAGTAAAGGGTGAACTTTGAGCATTTGATGTGCTTCATCCCATTCAAAAAGAGGCATATCTTTTCTATTTTCGGAATGTTCTGCTCTAATTCCTGTTATCCAAATCGTATAGTTTTCTAAAGCACGATTGAGAGGTTCTACTTTTCGGATAAAGCAACATTCTTTTCTATTTTCGACAGATTCATAAAAACTAAATTTGCCTTTTTCATTTTCTAATTCTTCAACTTTAATTTGATTAGGCTCAAAAACAGTTATTTTTTTTTGGTATTTATGTTGAGTTTGTTCTAAAAGCTGTTCTGTTTCTTCAAATAATCTTCCTGTTTGAAGAGTGAAAATATCAATAGGAATTTCATTTTTAAAGATAAAATGAGTAATTAGTTGGTCTTCTATTCCCAAACTTGTAGAAAAACATACTTTTTGAGGAAACTTTTCAGCTAGAATTTCAAGTAATTCTAAAGGAAATAATTCTCTATGAAGTTTGGCTTTTGCAAAAGCTAAAATTTCGTTTTTTGTCATAATTTTGAAACGTTTTATGTTTTTTAAACTGGTTCAAGCGAGGACGCTTGAATTGTAAAACTAAATCTCTATACATATTTCATCAAGATTTTGACACTTGATAAAATCACTAATAAGGCTACAAGTATCATCATAGGTTTGCGAGGAATTTTTTTAGTGAGCTTACTTCCCATTGGTGCAGCCACAACACCTCCCAAAATAAGCCCTGCAATGACGTACCAATGACTTACTCCAATACTGAAAAAAAGGACTGCCGAGGAAATAAAATTGATAAAAAACTTGGCTAAACTTGATGTTCCGACAACATAACTCACGCCCTTTCTTTTGCTCATCAGTGAAGATGTTACGATTGGTCCCCAGCCACTTCCAGAAAAAGCTGCTGCAAAACCTCCTACCAACCCTAAAATCCCCAAATGTTTTGATTTTTTGGTTTTAGAATTTGATCTAAACGATACCACTAACAAGCGCAAACCGACAAACAAAGTATAAATTGCCAAGAGCAAATAAGCCAGTTGATTGTATTTATCGCCCAAATAAATGAGTAAAAGTGCGCCACTAACTGCGCCTATAATTCCAAAACCAACAAGCCAGTAGAGCATTTTTTTATTGACATTTCCGAAACGATAATGCGAATATCCACTGATGGCATTCGAAAATACACCCGACATATTTACACTACTACTAATGGCAGGAAGCGCAATTCCTCCCCACATCATAGCCGTAGCACAGATCACACAATACCCCATTCCAATGCTTCCATTGACAAGCTGAGCCAAAAAACCAATCGCTATCATCTCAAAAAACTCTATCGGAATTTGAAAAACAAAAGTTTGTAATTCGTTGGCAGACACAAAAACTGAAAGTCCGTAGCCAGTAAAGAAAGTCAGAAAAGCGATAGAAATTACCCAAGTGAGTCGTATATATTGTTTTGATTGTGGATTTATTTCAAGCGTTTCAATAGGTTCTACTGTTTCTATTTTTGGAAATTCTTCTTCTTCTTCTGGTTCTTTTTCATTTTGAGCAGGAAGTGCATTTAAAGATTTTGTTACTTTACTTAGTTGAAATAATTTATTTTGAAAATCTCCTTTGAGTGTATTTCGGTAGTCATGCAATTCCAAGATTGTTTCATCAATCGTTTCTGGTAGAGCTTGCTCAAAATATTCTCTCATGCGACGAGCAAGAATAGGCGATTTTCCGTTGGTAGAAATGGCTATTTTTAGATTTCCTTTTTGGATAATTGAACCCAAATAAAAATCACATAAATTTGGCTGGTCGGCTGCATTTCCTAAAAGTTTTCGCTCATTGGCTAAGGCTTTTATATGTGCATTGATTTTTGCATCATTTGTAGCAGAAATTACCAATTCTACATTATCCAAATCGCTTGGTTCAAATGCTCTTTCTGCATATTCAATGTGTGGATAAGCTGCCAATATTTCATACATTTTTGGAAAAATTTCAGTAGCGACGAGCTTAATATGCGCTGTTGGATTCTGTTTGAGAAGTGTCTGTATTTTCTCAATACCAACATTTCCACCACCAACGAGCAAAAATCGTAAGCGTTCTGTTTTCAAGAAAATAGGAAAAAGTGTATTTGACATAAGCTAAAAAAGGGTAAAGAATTTATCCATATTTCTCGTTCAAGCATATGCTTGGACGCTCTTTTTTGCAAGCATATGCTTGCGAAATGGTAAGCACAAGATAGAATCTTGCGCTAGAGTAGAATTAAGGAGTAGAAAAGAATTTTCTGTAACTGAAATCTCCAAAATTTTCATTTGGTTCTTTTTCATTTACATACTGATAAAATAGGCTATCTATTTCGGCAATAATTTCAGATTCACTCAATTTTTCTTTGTAGAGTTGATTCAATCTTTCTCCGTAACGGTCGCCACCAAGCATAAAATTATACTGTTCTGGTGCAGTTCCGATAAAGCCTAATTCCGAAACATACGAACGCCCACAACCATTTGGACAGCCTGTCATTCTGATACTTACTTCTTCTTGTTGAAGTCCGTATTTTTCCAATAAAGGTTCTATTTTAGAAACTAATTTTGGTAAATAACGCTGCGCTTCTGCAAGAGCCAAAGGACAAGTAGGCAAAGCAACACACGCCATAGAATTTTTACGCAAAACACTATCTTGTTTTTCTATTGCAAACTTTTCAATCAAATTTTCAACTTTAGACTTATTTTCTTCGCTTATTTCTCCCAAAATCAAATTTTGATTACAAGTAAAAATAAAATTTGAAATGTCTAATTGAGCCACTTGATGCAAAAATTCTTTTTGATGCGGTTTTACTCCTCCATTTTCTACGAAAAGTGTATAAAACCATTTTTCTTCATGATTTTGCTGCCAACCATACAAATCCGAACGCTCCGTAAATTTGTATTCTTTTGCTGGTAAAAATTCAAAACCGATACGCTTTTCAAGTTCTTTTTTGAAATTTTCTACTCCCATTTTGTCAATCGTATATTTCAAACGAGCTTGTTTTCTATCCGAACGATTGCCAAAATCTCGCTGAATCGTCAGCACTTCATAAGCAGCTTTCAATATTTTTTCTTCGCTATCCAAAAATCCTAAAACAGTTCCCAAACGAGAATAGGTATTTGGATTTCCAAAAGTAGCCGACAAACCTCCACCAACTGCGACATTAAATCCTTTCAATTCATTGTCTTCAATGTGTGCAATCAATCCCAAATCATTCGAAAAAACATCTACATCATTTGAAGGAGGAATGGCAATCGCAATTTTGAATTTTCTAGGTAAATAACGGTCTTGATATAAAGGGTCAGCTTCACTAGAACGCTCATAGACTTTTTCATCATCTATCCAGACTTCATAATACGACTGTGTTTTTGGCAATAAAAGCGTAGATATTTTATTCCCATATTCATATATTTCTTGATGTAATGGAGAGACTTTTGGGTGTGCGCTGACCATCACATTACGGTTTACATCGCCACAGGCTGCAATAGAATCTAATTGTGCCAAGTTAAAGGCTTGGAGAGTGGGCTGTAATTGATTTTTTAAAACGCCATGTAATTGCAACGTTTGGCGAGTTGTAATTTTTAAAACTCCTGTGCCATACTGTTCGGATATTTCGTGAATAGCAAGCCATTTTTTTGAATCAATCGCTCCCCCTGGAATACGCAGGCGAATCATAAATGAATATAATTTGTCTAATTTTTTGGCTGCACGTTCGGCACGACGGTCTCGGTCGTCTTGAACATACATTCCGTGAAATTTTACTAAACCTTCGTCATTTGGACGAATATTTCCAGTAAAATTATCTTTCAAACTCTCTTTTATTGTTCCACGAAGTCCATCGCTATTTGTCTTTATGGTTTCTAATGGAGATAATTTATCGCTCATTTTTGATTAATGTTTTAGTGAGATTAAATCCTCGTTGACGGCTTCATTTGAGCCTCAACGACGGTTTATTGGTAAAGATTTTTAGTAAACGTCTTTTTGATATTTGCCTTGCTCTTCCAAGTCTTGCAAAATCTTTTTAGCTGTTTGTGTATCTACATTTCTTTGCTCAGAAATAATCTGAATCAATGTATTTTCTACATCTTGACTCATCGGATTTTTCTGTCCACATACATACAAAACTGCTCCTTCTTCTAGCCACTGATTGACTTCCTTTGCCTTTTCTTGTAAGCGATGTTGTACATAAATTTTTTCGGCTTGGTCTCTTGAAAAAGCTGCATCAAACTTTGTAAGCAAACCTGTTGCAATCCATTCTTGAATTTCGGTTTGATAATAAAAATCTAGTGTAAAATGCTGTTCTCCAAAGAATAACCAGTTTTTGCCTTCATCTCCTGTTGCATCTCTTTGAGCTAAAAAGCTACGAAAAGGCGCAATTCCTGTTCCTGCGCCAATCATAATAATAGGTGTATTTTCAGTTGGAAGACGGAAATTAGAATTGGAATGAATGTAAAAATCAAATTCAGTTTCTAGTGGGAAATCTGCTAAAAATTGCGAAGCTAAACCTGTTTTTAATTCGTTTTCTACTTTGAATTTATCTAAAGCAACTGTCAAATGAACTTCGCCCTTATTATTATCGTCGTCATCATCTTGATGTGCTTCCGAAGACGAAGAAATAGAATACAAACGAGGCGCAATCGGCAATAAAATTTCTAAGATTGAATCAATTTTGAGAGGTGAAAAAGCAGAAATTTGTGTCAAAATATCAATTAAATCTTTTTTTTCACTTTGTATTTCAAAATTATCTACATTTATGAATTTTAAAATTTTTGTAATAGAATTTTTACTCAATCCTTTTATATTTCTGATTTTGAGCCAATCGTAAAGGGTTTTAGTTTCGCCTTTGATGGTCAAAAAACGGTTTGCATCTTCTTGAAAATAACTGATGATTTTATCAATATCTGTTTCGCTATTTTTGGCTATAACTCCCAAAGCATCTCCAGATTGATAAGCAATTTTTTCGTTTGATTCAATTTTAATATGATAGGTTTCTTTGTTCGAACCTCTATCATTCAAAATTATTTTATGAAAAATTTTGCCCTTGTATTTTTTCTTAGCCGATGAAACTGCTGTTGATGGAACAGATAAAATCTCATTTTCTACAACTGAATTATTTTGCCATTTTTGAAAAACAACCTGTAAATCTTGTTCCCATTTTTTAGCAACTGGCACAAAATCTACATCTGACTTTACTAAAGGCAGAATTCTTTGAGCTTGTTTTTTCTCAAAAAGAGTATCTATCAAATTTCCAGCTTCACAAAAAAGAGGATAAGAAGAATCTCCCAACGCAAAAACTGCATATTTCAGATGAGATAAATTTTCTTTTGAACTGTTCAATTTGTCATAAAAAGCCTTTGCATTTTGTGGCAATTCGCCTTCGCCTTGTGTGCTGATGACAAATAAAACAAGGTCTTCTTTTGCTAGTTTTTTTATATCATAACCAAATACATCAGCTACTTTTACCTTAATTTTTGATTTTTTGAAAGAAGTGAGCAACTGAGTAGCTACTTTTTTTGAATTTCCTGTTTCTGTTCCATATAGAATTAATGGTTTTAGTGTTTTGACAGGAAATGAAGTTGATTTATTTTCAATGGTATTTTGAGAAACATTCTGACGGTCTGAAAAACCAGCCAAATATCCTTTTGTCCAAATCAGTTCTTCATAAGAAACATTTTGTACAAATTCTTGTAATACCGATAATTTAGATTCAGACAGCATATTGATAGGTAGTTTTGTGGTTATCAAAATAAGATTCTACACTAGGATAAGAAGTAAAAGGCGTTTGTTTTTCTTCCAGCCAATTAAATTCGTGATGCAAATTCACTACTTTTCCCACGATGATTAAAGTCGGAACATGCTCAAACTCTGGTAGCGTTTTGTATTTCAATTCTTCAAAAGAAAAGACCGTCGTTTGTTGCTTTGGTGTAGTGGCTTGCCTGATAATGGCTATACTTTTTGAAGTATCAATTCCATTTTTGAGAAATTGATTTGTGAGTTTTTCCAGTTTCAGACCACTCATGTAAAAGACAAGTGTATCTTCTGTTTCTGCCCAATCTGTCCATTCTTTTTGCGTAATATGATTGAGATTATACAAAGTCAGAAACCGAACACCTCTTGAATAATTACGAGCCGTCAGAGGAATAGCTGAATAAGCAGCAGCACCAAAAGCAGCTGAAATCCCTGGAATAATTTGATAGGGAATATCATTTTTTTTCAAAATTCTGAGTTCATCTAAAATATTAGAAAATAAAGAGGCATCTCCTCCTTTCAATCTCAAAACCTGTTTTCCTTGCAAAGCATATTCTACCATCAATAGATTAATTTCCTTCTGTGGAGTATGGATTCCTTTGCTGCACTGCTTTCCTACATAAATAATTTGAGCATCTTTTTGTGCTTCTTTTTCAATCAAAAAAGGCGAAACCAAACGGTCTGTCAAGATTACATCTGCCTTTTGTAGTGCTTTTAGAGCTTTTAGTGTGATGAGTTCAGGGTCGCCCGAACCTGCTCCTGCTAGAGTTACGTATCCTTTAGTCATAGTTATTCTGATTATTTTTTAGAAAAAAGTTCAATAAAGGCAGTAGTAAAGAGCCTCAACAAAAGAAGATTTTTGAAAATCCTTTTGTAGTTTTTAATTTTTCTAAAATGATGGATTGAAAGTTTTTTTGAGTTGATAAAATAGAAGTCAAAGTCAGATAGATTATCTGACACTTGACACTATTTTTTCTAGCTGGTTGTTTTTATTTTAATTTAGAGAAGCTACAAAAAGCTCTTTTTTAATCTGCAAAGAAACTGGTGTTTGATTTTGCAAATTATCTCCTACTGGGCAGCGTCTTTCAATTTCTTTTAACCATCCTAATAATTCAGTTTCAGTAGCAGTAGTTTGAGGTTTTAGACTAACTTCAATGCGCTGAAAACCTGCTCGTTCTGTTGTATTTTCTCCTAAAAGTTTAGCAGTGTTAAGTTCTCCAGAAACATTAATTTCTAGTTTCTTGAGTACAATATTGAGTTCTTGAGCCACTATATGAGCTACCACATTCAGACAACCTGCATAGCCAGCCAAAATATATTCGACAGGGTTTGGGTATTCATTTGTTCCACCTAACTCAATAGGTTCGTCGATGGTAAGTTCGAATTCTCGGCTTTTTCCAGTGAATTTTGTCGAACTTTTATTAACTCCTTGAAATGAAAAAGAAAGTATAGACATTTTTTTGTAATTTTGAATGATTGAAATAAGTAAAACACAAAGAGGCTGCAACCTCGTTTTATGAAAATTGATAATCAAAACCTTGTTTTTTACGAAACAAGGTTTTTTTATTTTTTAATTCCTAGTTCAAGCGTCGACGCTTGAACTAGGAATTAAAAAATACTAAGCTAAAACAGGAGAAAATACTTTTTCAAAAGCATTAATAAAATCGACTTTGATATCGTCAATGTATTCAATTCCTACTGAAACTCTCAATAAAGTTGGGTGTACACCTGCTTTTAATTGGTCTTCTGCTGAAAGCTGCTGATGTGTAGTTGAAGCTGGATGAATGATAAGCGTTTTTGCATCACCCACGTTTGCCAAATGACTGACAAGCTCTAAACTATTGACAAATTTTTCAGCATTTTCTTTTCCTCCTTTAATTTGGAAAGATAAAACACCACCAAAACCATTTTTCAAATATTTTTTAGCTAATTTGTTATATGGACTACTTTCCAAACCAGGGTAATTTACTTTTTCTACTAATTCGTGGTTTTCTAACCATTTTGCAAGTGCAAGAGCGTTTTCTACATGGCGTTGAACACGAAGAGAAAGTGTTTCTAAACCTTGAAGTAATAAAAATGAATTAAAAGGACTAATTGCAGCACCAAAATCTCTCAAACCTTCTACTCTAGCACGAATAGCAAAGGCAATATTTGGCAATCCTAATGGGTTTCCTTCTCCGAAAGTTTCCCAAAAATTAAGACCGTGATACCCTTCTGAAGGCTCAGAAAATTGTGGGAATTTTCCGTTGCCCCAGTTGTAATTTCCACCGTCAACGATAACTCCTCCAATACTTGTTCCGTGTCCACCAATCCATTTTGTAGCTGATGCCGTTACTACGTTTGCACCATGTTCTAAAGGACGGAAAAGATAACCTGCTGCACCAAATGTATTATCGACAACTAATGGAATATCATATTTTCTTGCTAAAGCTGCAATTGCTTCAAAGTCTGGAATATTAAATTCTGGATTTCCGATGGTTTCTAAATAAATCGCTTTTGTTTTTTTATCAATTAGAGCTTCAAAGGCAGAAACTTCACTACCTTCTGCAAAACGAGCTTCAATTCCGATGCGTTTGAAAGCTACTTTGAATTGATTGTAGCTACCACCATATAAGTAAGAAGTAGAAACAAAGTTATCTCCAACTTGCAAAATGTTATTGAGTGCTGTAAATTGTGCAGCTTGCCCAGATGCAACAGCAAGAGCAGCTACACCACCTTCAAGGGTAGCAATTCGCTTCTCAAAAACATCTGTTGTTGGGTTCATGATACGGGTATAAATATTACCAAACTCTTTGAGAGCAAACAGATTAGCTCCGTGTTCTGCGTTATTGAAAACGTAAGAAGTAGTTTGGTAAATTGGAACGGCACGAGAGCCTGTTGTTGGATCAACTTCTTGTCCTGCGTGAAGTTGTAGTGTATCGAAATGCAATGGTTTGTTTAACATAGTCTGTAGAATTTAGAGTGATAATTTGTAATATTATCGCTTTATAGAAAAATAAAGATTAGATTAAGTAGTATAAAATATACTTATTATTATCTTTGTATAAATAAGTATATTTTTATAAAAATTGTAGGTACAATTATTTTTTTAATAGATTTTGTAAAATTTCAAGCTAAAATAGAATAATTTAGTTTTGCAGAGTTGCAAAAAAATATTTTCCTTTTAGGGAAAGCACAAAAAAATAAGAAAAGTAATAGAACCTAAGGAATAAATTAACAGCAACAACAACAGCACATAGCCTTTGGAGTGGCTATATGAGAAAAAGAATAAGTAAGAAAATTAGAGGCAATAGAAATTACCTTTAAATTTAATGATGTTGTGGTATTGGTTTGCTCAAGTAGTGAACTTGAGAAGGTGTTTTGTAGAATCTGTATAAACATGATAGTTAGAATTTATATGTCCTAAATTCTTTTTGAGTTAAAATTCAATTCAAAAAGAAAAAACTTTATTTAGGCAGGAATTAGCACCTTGCTTTTGGCAGGTTGCCAGTACATCATTGAGCCTGTTCTCTCTGTACTTCTGTATAAATCTCATACACTTTTTTGTCTGATTTGACTAAGTGTAGTTGAAGTGTGATACAATGATACGACGAGTTTTTTTATTATCCAAATAAATCTACAAATTCAATGTTAAATAATTGTTAAACTCACTTTTTGAGTCAAAAAACACAAATAAATAGCATTAAAATTATATTCATTGATTAATAATTCAAAATAATAGAGTAAATATATAATCTGATAAAATAATTCTTTACAATAAAATTGTTCTGAACTTATTGCACTGTTGCAAAAGTTTGGCAATGTTTTTTATGTGTTCAACTCCCCAGCGTTGAACGAAATGCTTACTCGGAAGCGTGTTTATAAAAATATAAGTAATTAGGCAGAATTACATATAACAAAGCAAAACCCACGATTAAAATCGTGGGAAAAGAGGATCAGAAACTATTCTAAAAAAGATGCTTAATAAATAAGCTGTAAATAATTTAGCTCAATTACTTATGAGGAAACATTTCATTCAGTTCTATGAAAGACGTAGTCCTCAGCGAAGCTAAACTGCACATACAATTTTATAAACTCTATTTATTAGGACTTTCGCATTTTATAAGTTGAACCAAATTTTATTCGGTTTATTTTTGT
>JAHDBD010000057.1 GCA_020630575.1 Bernardetia sp. | reverse complement strand
AAGCCTTCAAACAAATCTTGATAAAAGATATTTCACACAAAGCCTTTGCTGATGTATATGCTCAAACAATAGCCTACGGAATGTTTGCTGCAAGACTGCATGATGATTCGCCTACTACATTTACTCGTCAAAAAGCAGCTTCATTAATTCCTAAATCAAATCCTTTTTTACGTAAATTATTCCAATATATAGCAGGTTTTGATTTAGATGAGCGTTTGGTTTGGATTGTAGATAGTCTTTCTGATATTTTTGTGTATTCTAATGTAGAAGCTACTTTAAAGGAATACGGAATAGAAACACAGACAGAAGATGCCCTCATTCACTTCTACGAAACTTTTTTGGCAGAATACGACCCAAATTTAAGAAAAGCTAGAGGGGTTTGGTACACGCCTAAACCAGTAGTTAATTTTATTGTTCGTGCCGTTGATGATATACTCAAAACTGAATTTAATTTACCTAAAGGACTGACAGACAGCAGTAAGACCAAAATAAAAGTAAGCGAAAAAGGAAATTTAGTAGAAAAAGAAGTCCATAAAGTACAGATTCTTGACCCAGCCACAGGAACAGGAACATTTTTAGCCGAAACAGTAGAACACATTTACAAACAATTCCAAAATCAAAAAGGAGTTTGGAATAGCTATGTAGAAAATGACCTTTTACCTCGTTTGAATGGTTTTGAGTTATTAATGGCTTCGTATGCAATGGCTCATCTAAAACTAGATTTTCTATTAAAAGAAACTGATTTTAAGCCTACAAAAGAGCAGCGTTTTAGAGTATTTCTGACAAATTCACTAGAAGAAGGAAGTACAGAACTAGAAACAAGTTTTGCAAATTGGCTCAGTACAGAAGCAAATGAAGCCAATAAAATCAAAAAAGATACGCCTGTAATGGTTATTTTGGGTAATCCTCCGTATAGTGGCGAAAGTCAGAATAAAGGAAAATGGATTATGGAATTGATGGAGGATTATAAGAAAGAACCCGAAGGCAAAGAAAAATTAAAAGAAAGAAATCCAAAATGGATAAATGACGATTATGTCAAATTTTTGCGTTATGGTCAGCACTTTATAGAAAAAAATGAAAGTGGTGTCCTTGCTTTTATTAATCCACATGGTTTTTTAGATAATCCTACTTTTAGGGGAATGCGTTGGAATTTACTCAAAACGTATGATAAAATTTACACCATAGATTTACATGGAAACTCTAAGAAAAAAGAAGTTTCGCCTGATGGTAGTAAAGACCAAAATGTCTTTGATATTATGCAAGGTGTAAGTATCAATATTTTTGTCAAAACAGGAAAGAAAAAGGAGAAGGAATTAGGAAAAGTTTTTCACTATGATTTGTACGGCAAAAGAGAAGATAAATATGAATTTTTAGAAAATCACTCTCTCAAAAATATTCCTTTTGTGGAATTACCTAATGTTGCACCTAATTATTTTATGGTGCAAAAAGATTTTGAACAAGAAAAAGAGTATAAAAAAGGGTTTTCTTTGGTAGAGTTATTTCCTGAAAATTCTTTAGGTGTGCTATCCAAAAATGATAGTGTTACTTATGATTTTGAGCAAAAAAAACTGAAAAATATAATTAATGATTTTATTTCTGAAACAGAAGGAAATATTAGAACAAAATATGGATTAAAAGCAGATAGCCGAGATTGGGTGTTGAGTAAAGCAATAAAAGATTTGAAAAGGAATAAAGGAGATAACTACAAAAAAGTAGAATATAGACCTTTTGATGAACGTTGGACTTTTTTTACAGGAAATTCGAAAGGTTTTTTTGCATATAGTCAGAATAGAATTATGCAAAATATGAGAACAAAAGATAATTATTCGCTTATTTCTGGAAGACAAGGACAAGTAGTAGGAAGTATGGAATGGAATTTATGTTTTATTGCTAACACAATTACTGACCAAAATATTTTTTACAGAGGTGGAGGAACAGTTTTTCCTCTTTATCTCTATCCAAATAAAAATATTTCACAAGAGTATTCAGAAGAAACCCAAAATTTAGAGGTAAATTATGAAGAGGCTAGAATGATTTTAGAAAGATTTGAAGATACATTTACAGAATTTAGAAAAATGTATAGTAAAATTGAAAAACCTAATAAAACAACTATTGAATATTATAACGCACAGCAAAAGCAGCATAAAAAATTAGTAAATGATGTTGATTTATTTAAGCAAAAACTCAATAATCAATCAGCACAATTTCTTTTTGGAGAACAAGAAGAAGAACCAAGAAAACCGAATCTAAAAAAGGAAATAGTAGCTCAAATCGCTCAAAAATTAGGTTTAGTATTTACTGTTGAGAAAACAAAAAAGAAAGGAACATTTGCGCCTATTGATATTTTGGATTATATCTATGCTGTTCTTCATTCGCCAAAATATAGAGAAAAATATAAGGAGTTTTTGAAGATAGATTTTCCTAGAGTTCCTTATCCTGCTGATGCAAAAACCTTTTGGAAATTGGTTGATTTAGGAGGTCAGATACGACAAATTCATCTATTGGAAAGTGATGTAGTAGATAATTTTATTACTTCTTATCCAGTAGAAGGCAGCAATGAAGTAGAGCAACGTCCAAAATTCAATCTTGATAAGAAAACACAGTTAGGAAAAGTCTATATCAATGAAACTCAATACTTTGATGGCGTTCCTTCTATTGCTTGGGAGTTCTATATTGGAGGGTATCAGCCTGCCCAAAAGTGGCTCAAAGACAGAAAAGATAGAAAACTGACTTTTGAGGACATCCATCACTATCAAAAAATCATAGTTGCTCTATCTGAAACAGATAGGTTAATGAAGGAAATTGATGAGATTATGTAAAAAAAAAGCTAAGTACAAAATACTTAGCTTTTTTGATGGGAATACAAATACTTGTCTTAATAGTAATATTGATTGTCTTGGCTACCATCAAAGATTCCTAGAGAGTTCTCTTTTATTCTTTTCTCTATCTTGGATTGCAATTCAGAATATTTTCCCCATAGCTGAACTCTGACGATAGTTTCGTATTCTCCCTGCTCCTGCTCTTCATCATCATCGTCATAATCATCGTCCTCTAGTTCCTCATCTTCATCGTACTCGTATTCAATCAACTCCTTACTGATTACAAATTTGTAATCACTATCATGTTCTAGTTCTTCTGGAGTAAATGTTTCCATTTTGATTTTTGCTTTTCGCAAATACATCAATACTTCTTTCAAGAAGTTAGAAAAACCAAATTGTTCTTCTTCTCCAGTAAATTTGGACACTTCAAACACAAGTTTATCTACAACCTCTTTTCCTTCAGTAAAAGCTCTAATTGCTGCTTTAAGGTCTTCAATACCGAAGTCTTTGCTATCTAAAAGCATCTGTAAATTAATATCAAAGATACCTTTGTATTTGTGTTCTTTAAATTTTAGCTCATTTTCTAAATCAATTCCAGCCTGTATAGCTGCGTTCTCCTTATCAATTTCTTCTTGAGAACGCTTTTTATAGGTTCTATTTCGTTCAGAAAATGTGTCTTTTGGTGTACTGGACACACTTTCGGACGGTTTTTCGGACGTCCGATTTTCTTTTTTGGACACGCTATCTGACTGTCTGGACACGTTTTCGGACAACGAACTAAAGATATTATTATCTTGGTTTGATTTGATAATACTGTGTGCTTTGCTCTTAGAAATACCTAGCTTTGCAGCTATTTTTCTACTAGATAACCCTTGCTCACTAAGGGATAATACTTGCTCTTTTTCATTCATAATAGAATTGTTTTTAAGTGGTAAAAAGTAATTGAAATACTCTAAACAAGTCTTATAAAAAGAATTTTATAAGGTGTTAATTTTACTTGCTATATGAGTAGGTAAAACCGAAGTTTTGAGTTGTGGAAAATGGGTTTTGTGGTGGTTGTTGCACCTGTGGCTCTTGACTAGGAAAGACTTTGGTAAACTCGTCTTTCACTCTCCAGTTATCTAAAATTCTAGCATACACTCTTTCAGTCTGATTAATATTTGTATGTCCTAAAACACGGCTGACGACTTCAAGGCTAATTCCACTATTTAGCAAAAATGCGCCACACGAAATACGTCCTAAATGAGAGTGTAAGTGTTTATCAATTCTTGCTCGGTAGGCACAAATACGGATATATTCGTTGTATCTGTGATTTACAGAAGGATTTAATTTGAACTTTAATTTTTGAAGCAATTTTTCAGCTTTGGGAAGTAGTGGTATTTGTTGTAATACGTCTGTCTTTCCTCGTTTTTGTAAAATCCATTTCCAGTTATCAGTCTCCTTATAATGTTCGTTCGCATCAAATCCTATCAATTCATTAAAGGAAAGACTTGTGTAGCACTGTATAAGGAATAAATCTCTAGCTAATTCCAAATGAGTTTCTTTATTTGAAAACTTCAAATTTTCTAAGGATTCTATCTCATTTGGTGTCAAATAAACATATTCTTTTTTGTCTCTTTCTGCATAAAACAACCTATAATTATTGAGGGGATTTGTTTTAATTTTTTCCATAGCAAAACCCAAATTGAAAGCTGCTTTTACTTTACTCAATGACTTTCTAATAAATTCTTCTTTACAATGCTCACGCATTTTGCTTGCTAGTTCTTCTAGGTGTTTTGGTCTGAATGTGTGAGCATAAAATGGTGTACTGACTGAATTGCAATAAGGAGCTAACCAAACTCTACGAAATGATTTATAAGACTTTATAGTACCATCACTCCAATTCTCACTTGACTTCCTATCTGTTAGGTCATCATATAAACTTAATACTGTTATATGCTCTTGATTATTATTGTAAATATCTGCTATCTCTTGAATAGATACGATAGCATCTTTATAAGCATTAAAGAGGTCAGTAAGGTCTGCTCTGATGTTGTTCAAAGCATCATTTATAGGTTTAGCATTTTCTCCAGTAACATAGCTCTTTCTCCAAAACTTAGCATCTACACGTACACCAGTAGAATATTTTTTAGAGCGTTGTCCGTTATAGGAAAGATACCAATAAATTACGCTTAGTCTATTTGAGTTATTTAGGTCTCTTCTGAGATAAAAAACAACGTTCATAAAGCGATTTTTCTTAACTTTGCTGTACATACATAAATTAATTTGAGGTTTAAGAATTGAATTAATTGTGTGTTGGGTAGGAGCTGCGAACTCCTACCCTTTTTTTGTCTTATGATTTTTTGCCTTTTTTGAAGTTTTTGCCTGTGCGCTGTTTCCAGTTGGTAATACGACATTGCTCACTACAAAATTTCTGATTGTGAATTTTATACACGTATGCTGTTCCACAATGCTTACAAACTCTCGTTCCTTGCTCTACGGCTGGTGTTGATGGTATTTGGTCTTGCTGTTTTTGTGGAGTATTGGTCTGAAAACCTATTGGATTCCGATAGCGCGCTGTGGGTTGTGCAACGCCTGTAACGGCATTCGTATTGACGGCAAACGTCTTTACGGCATCAATAGCACTCGTTACTACGTCTGATGTTTTCTGCAATACCAGTTCTTTTTCTAGTAAACAGTTACTCAAATAGTAGTAGTAGAACCAGTATGCCAGTACGTTCATTGCTTCAAAAATGGCAAACAGAATGGCTGCTATGATTGCCGTTTCCGTTCCTTCTTTCGTTGTTGTTTCTGCTGTTCCTTCATACTTTTCAGAAGTTTTTGACAATGATTTTTCCTTTTCGAAAAGTATTTTTTCTAGGGACTGATTCGCCTTTTCTAAATCCTGCCTAGCTGTATTGGCTCTCCAACCAGTCTTGTATTTTTCTAGTGTTGCTGATGAGCTTTCTAATGATTTTTGAACGATGGCTATACGTGTGTTGAAGACATTTTTTAGGCTATCTGTTTCACTTTGTAGGGCATCACTATTTTGAGTAATTTTGTCAGTTGTAGCTGCATAAAAAACGGCTTCCTTTGCACTATACACACTCACAACAAAAGAAAATAGAGTAGTTGCAATGAAAACAGAAAAGAACAATTTATTAATGGCATCTTTTCGTGCAATAGCTGAAAAAACAGAATGACTTGTATTTGATTTAGCCAGTTCTATCAGAACCAGTAAAATCGTTCCTATGATACCGATGGCTACTCGTTGAAACCAGCTTTCAATAGGATAGACAAACAAGGCTAGTCCACAGAAGGCTATCAGACACGATAGAAAATGATAGAGATTGGAGAACCACTTACTAGCCAAATACAACGGTTTTGCCTGTTGTGCATACGGCTTAGGTTCTAACTTTTCGGCTGCAAAATCGTAAATAGCAGTATTACGTATTTTAGACACAGTTTTTGATGTTCCTTTACGAATGATTTTAAAGAAATTCATAGTTAATTAATTTGAGGTTTAAGAATTGATTTAATTATGAAGTTTGGTAGGAGGCTCTAACTCCTACCATTTTTTTTGTCTATATTTTTAGTGAGAAATTCGTTGAAGTCTTTGTATCCTTCGTACAAATTGGATTTATCATAAACACCTACCTCTGCGAACTGCTCATAGATTTCTTTGAAGGCAGTTTTACCAGCTTCGTCATTGTCAAGGAAACAAAAAACTCTTGTGTCTTCGGTACTTTTATCTAGCATAAAATCAATTCCTTTTTGAGTATTAACAGTAGAATTGAGTACCAAAATATTTGCTTTGAATAGCTTTTTGAAGTAGGTAATCGCACTTAGAAAGTCCATAAAACCCTCAAATACAACCCAGTCATTGTAAAGTGTCCAGTCTCCCCATTTATCTTCATCTTTAGGCTCTATCGTTGTGATGTCAGAGGTTAGAAAGCAACCTTTGAAAAACTTATTTCGGATAGCAAAACCATTGCTATTGTTCTGAAACCATAGAGAATAGTAGGTTTTTCCTTTTTCCTCATACTGGACATATTTTAGGTATCTTTTAGCCATACTTGGACTAATACCACGCTCATTTTTTAGGTAGTAGTTGAGTGAGTTAATTTGTTTTGGAGTAGCAGCTCTGTGAGTAGGTAATGGCTTTACTTCTTCATCTTGATTTGAAAAAGAAAAAGAATTTGTTGGTTCGGAATACTCATTATTGAAGGAAAGTAAAAACTTGATGGCTTCGGAAAAGCTCCAGCTCTTGAACTCCATGACAAAATCCATCACACGCCATTTTTTGCCACTACTCAAATCCTTAGCCATCCAAATCTGACCGTTGCTATGTTTGAATACTGAAAAGCTATGGCTACTCTTTTCTACTCTAAATGGATGCTCAAAAAACTTCTTGGAAAGCTGATTGAATCCAAAATACTGGAGTACGGCTCTAAAGTCCGTTTGGTGTGCTGTTTCTATTTGTTTGTCTGAATACATAATTGATAAATCGTTATTTTTCTTTTTCAAATCTTTATGTAAGATTTTTAAATTTTTAAAAAGTCAAATCGCAAAATTTGTTTTAAACTCTTTGAACTTCATTTTTGCTGTAAACCCTGTAAATCTTTACTATTTTCTTTATTTCCATTCAATAGAGATACTTTTTAATGATTTACAACGGTTTACACCTTTTAAAAAGCTGCTGTAAACCCTGTGAACTTTTACCTATTTTTTTACTGGGTTTACAGAGGTTTACACTAACTTTTTTTATACTGTAAACCCAAATTTTGAAAAAACACTCTTTTAAGCACTATTAAAACTACTTTTTTATAGTGATTTACAGAGTTTACAAGGTTTACAGTAGGTTCTCAAACAATTTAATTTTTTGATTGTACTTTATTTTTATAAAAACAATTATTTTAACAAAATAACTGAATAAACTCTACGAGTTGTTTTCTTTCCTTTTTTCTTGACGTGTCGTTGGTGAAATCCAAAATTCTGTAATCGTTGTCCTAGTCCACTTGGAAATATTTTTACTGGAGAGAAAGGGTTGAGATAATTAGCTATTTCTGATGCTGTCATATCTTTTGCACTATCTTTATTTTCTAATGTTGGCACTTCCATACAATCCTCTATCACTTCTGTTACTGGGTCTGTGATTTGGAACTTTTCAGTATATCGGTTCAACATCTCCCTGTCTTCTATGCTTAGTTCGTGCGTATAGCCTTCTTTGTACAAATGGTAGGCTTCCATTAACAAATCTGTCTTATCTACTGCGTTGTATTCATCGTGAGTAATACTATACACCTCAATAGGTAGCAAACGCCTATTTCCTGTTAAATCTCCCAATAGCTCATAATCATTACTTGTTCCTGCAAATGATGCTAAACGCTTGATGGTAACTAGCAATCTATCATAGGGCAATCGTACTCTAAAATTGTCTTGGTCTGAAAGTGATTTGAGGGTTTTCCAGTCTTTTTTGTTCTTACCACTCATCTCATCGTCGAAAATGATTAAGGCAGAACCCATTTTTTGAGCTAAATCGCTTTCGCTCTCATTGTTCAGCTTCGTCTCTACTAAATAGCGTTTGAGTTCCTTTGGTAGAAGTCTAAGGAAAAACTCACTTTTTCCAGTTCCTTGTCCTCCTACTAAAATCAGAAATAAGTTGCTTCTACCTCCAAAAATACTAGCTATCAGACCTACTAACCAACGTCTTATAAATCGTTCGTTAAAGTCTTCATTACCACCAAATTCATCCACTACAATAGGACTGATAATAGAATCAGAAAGGCGTTTTATTACTCCTTTTGGTTTTCTATCCCTATGTTTTTCAAAGAACTCTATAAGTGGATTGTAGGTAGGTAAATAATTACTAGCCAGTACGGTGTGGAATTTATCTTTAGAACACTTAATACCGAAGGTTTGAGTTTGTAGTAGCATTGTGTTTAAGTCTGCATCTGATAATACTTCACTTTCTCTTTCGTAATCTTTACTTATCAGATTTCTACGCAAATTAGGTTCGTAATACCTTAAATATTGTACAATTTGCTCGTTGATATGCTTCTTGAAAAAGCCTTTAAATTCAGCTTTATCTTGGTAAAGCTCTCTAACCAGTTCGCTTACTTCGGTAGGTTTGTAGGTAGGAAAACTACTCAATGTTTCCTCAACAGCTTTCTCTACGGTTTCGCCTTTTTTGAGAAGATTAAAAGCATAAGAATTGATGATTTCTTTGGTTTTAGCATACATTTTTTTGTTTGCTCCTTCCTCTTGTTTTTCCTGTTTTTTAGGTATTTTAGGTACTTTTTGGACGTTTTGGACAGTTTTTTTACTGTTGTCCGTTAATGCTTTTTGTTTGTCCGTTTGGACAGTCTCTTCTGTTGTTTTGCTCTGTTCAACAGACTGCTTTGAGGTTTGTTTTTGTGCCGATTTTTGCATATATTTACTCTGTTGTATTTTACATATTTGTTCTGTGTGGAATATGATTTTGTCAGATTTATTATTGCTTTTGCGTTGGGTAGCATATAATTATAAGTTTGGCTGGGTTTTGAAAACCGTATGATTGAGTAAGTCATACGGTTTTTTTGTGTCTATGCTACTTTTCCCACTTCAAAACAGAAAAAGAACTTATAACCTAAAATCGTGAACTCTGATACTTTACCGATGAGTTCTTTGTAAGTAGTGTTCAAAGTGATTACTGTGGGGTCTCTTTTTTCTATTAGTGGTCTTACTGATGAGCTTTCTTCTATCCTTTGCATACGCTCTGTTCTTTCGGTTTTTTCGTGTTCCCAAATTTCATTTTGCAAATCCACGATTTTTTTTCCTTCAGACTGCAAGAATTTATGTTTTGAACCTAACCATTCTAAGAAAGAATGATAGTAGTTATAAAGCTCCAAATTACTGTCTTTGTAGCCTATACAGATAGCCTGTAACTCTTTACAAGTACCTACTACATCTATGAGTTTTAGCATTGTGCTTGTTAGTGGTATCATAAAATTTGATATTAAGATTATTAAATTAATATTTTGATAATTTCTTACACAAGAAGAAAATTTTGATGAGGGCAGGAGCAATGCGAGCTGAACGCATGACAAAATTCAAAAAGTGTGTTTAAACTATCATTAAGGTATATTCTAAAAAGTAGCTACTTTTTTAGTAGTTCTTTTTAGAGTTATTTCTTACTTCAAATAGTTGGAAATTTAGTAGGCGTATCATCAATGATATTTTGAAAGTCTGCCTTCTGTAAATAGTTGAAGGTAGTTCTCAAACATGTATGACCGAGATACTTTTGAACCTTACGCATATTACAGTGATTCTCTTTGAAAATACGCAACGCCATTGTATGCCTAAAGCCGTAAAGTGTATGATTTTCAGTTATATTCATAAAAGGACGGTGTTTGAAGAACATATCAGAAAAAGCATTTTTTCCTGCCATTTTTTCGCCTATTCCCTTTATTTTGTTGGAAAACAAGTAGAAGTTTTTAGGTTGATAATCTAATTTCCAACTTTCAATCATTGGACGATATTCTGGACGTATTTTTACTATTCTTTCTATCCGTGTTTTAGCTACACTAGCTCTTAGCCGAACCGTCCAATTTTCTGTATTTATATCGCCCACAGTAAGCTGTTTTATTTCATTTGGACGAAAACCAGTAAAACACATAAATTCAATAAACTCCCACAAAAACGGCTCTTTATCTATTAAATAACTTTTGATACGCTCAAACTCTATGTCTGTATAGGGAATATGAAGCTCTGTATCCTCTTTTGGTAATCGCTTTACTCGTGCAAATGGATTTGTACGTAGCCATTCATTATTATAAAACTCTGAAAAACAAGTATTTAGGAATGAGTGAAGGTCATTGTAACGTTTATTTCCAAAACCTCTATCCTTCTTAGTTTGGACAAGAAGTTGAGTAATAATACCTGCATTTACATTTTGAATAGGCATTGTTTCGATACCCATTTTTTTGATAGTTCTAGTCAGAACATTGTAAGCTGATTTTACACGCTCATCCGTTCGGTGTCCATTGAGCTTAGTTTTGTGAGTTCTAAACCACTTGATGCCTTCTAGCAGATTTGAAGGACTTTCTAATTGGAATTGCTGTTTTTGCATAATCCTATGGCTATTTAGTTATAAATAAATTAAGTCTTGAATAAAATTTTATTTACTGAAATCTTCTAATCTGTCATCAAGGCTATTGAGCCAAGTAAGAAGAACCATAATGTAAAATCTACTCTCACAAAGTCAGACCATGCAAAAGGATTTAATTGAGTGTTCTGTATGGCATAAATCACATACAGAAAGAGAAAAAGAATTGAAAGACGTTTTAATTTTTTCATTGATAACAAAAGTTTAAAAGCTGCCCATACTGCGAATACAGACAGCTTAGGTTCATAATTAATTTGAGGTTGATTTGAGGTTTACTGATTAGCTTCTTGAATATTTTTTGGTGGATTGGTCATTGTGCTATCGTGTAGCTCCCAGATGCCCACATTGAAGTATTCCGATAGTCTTTGCATCTCTGAAAAGGTTAGACTTACTTCATTTCGCACTAACTGGTAAAATCTCCTATGACCTATTTCAATAGACTTAAAAAACTCTCTCGTTGGTTTGAACGGATGGAGTTTTTTCTTTTCGTAAGTCTCTATTATTACTTGAAGTCTGTTCATAAGTAGAGTTATTAGTTATGGTTATTAATCTTAATACGATACAATTATACCACTTGTTAAAACAAAATAAAACTTTATTAACATTAATTAATATTATTTGGTTTTGATAAGTTGTTTTTGATGCGAGTGATTTTTTTGAGTATTTGTTCCTTATTATGTTTTTATTTTTGTATATCTTTATGTTTTAATCTTTGGCATAAATACGAATAATATGAGCAATATTAGTAGAGAAGAAATATTTAGAATAGTGGAAGTAGCAACACTAGATAGTGATGAAATGGAAGAGGGAGAAAACCCAGACATTTTGGCAAGAATAGTAAAGCAGATACGTTTAGAACGAGGTTTATCACAAAATGATATAGCTAATATAATTGGAATAAGTCAGAATGGATACAGTAAAATGGAAAGAGGATATAGTCTTATGAAACTACATTACGTGAGCAAAATTGCAGAACATTTGGGTTTTAATAAAGAAGATTTACATGACGCAATTCGGGACAAGAGCATACAAAAAATGGGGAAAATTAAAAAAGTATCCATACGAGAATTTGATAAAATTAAAGACAGTATCTTATATGTGGAATCAACACAGGAGGATGTCTCTATTATTAGACAATTAGAAGAAAAAAATAATTATTTAGAACGAACAGTAAAAGCACAAGAAGAAACTATCCAGTTACTCAAAGAGAAAATAGCTATGCTAGAGGGTAAATAAATTTACTTTTTCGCATACTAAGAAATACGTTTTTTTTTAATACAAAAAACATATAATTTTTACAGCTCAAAAGTTAGCTTTGAAGTCAAAATAACATAGAGAAAGATAGCCTTATCTAAATAAGAGAGTATGAAGTTTATTTTCAATAAAAGTTGCTTATTAGTGTCTAAAATAATTGTTTTTGCTACAAATATGAGGGTTTTATACTTAGGGTGTTACCCCACTGTTCGCCC
>JAHDBD010000010.1 GCA_020630575.1 Bernardetia sp. | reverse complement strand
ATATTTACGTTCCATAATAAAATTAGTTATGTAACACTATGTTAGGACGAGACAGAATAAACATAAAAAACCTCAAATTATGTTAGAATAATTTGAGGTTTTTACGTACATAATTAGACAACTAGGTTAAGAATATTTATTTATTTTTTAAAAAAGAGGTCAAAATAGTTATAATTGTAAATCATCACATTTTCAATCTAACTATTTTTCCCTCTGAAGTTGTTTAAATAACTTTATTATTGAATATAAAATTCTTTAGCTTTAATCATCATAAAAAGACCATAGAGAGCCAAGCCAAGAGCTACTAACCCAACTAGCCAAGCACTAGTGGAAGAAAACATAAATTCGAATGCTCCTTCTGTGCCACCTGCTTTACTCGCATTAGATTCAATAGCAGCACGTGCTGTAATATAACCAGCAACTAATAAAACAATTCCTCTTGAAATATAGCCTACTTGTCCAGCTTTTCTGACTGCTTCTTTTGTTTTAAATCCTAAATCGCTTACTTTTTTCATGTGTTTATTTGAAAATCCTTTCCAAATATCATAGACTCCTTTTCCAATAATAAAAAGAGCTAAAATACCAATAATCACTTCACCAGCAGGAACTTCAAGAATTTTGGCGATAGCTGTAGTACGTCCCCCACCACCTGATGAAGAACTTCCACCTTTAATTGCCATTTTTGCTGCAAAAGTAGCAAATGTACCATAAGAAAGACCACTTATAAAAAATCCTATGCGACGAAATTTATTTTGTGTGTCATTTTTATCATTCTCTGGATTAATAAAAGCCTGTGTCCATCTCCATGCTGTATAGCCAAAAAGACCAATAGCAACAATACCTAATAAAATACGTCCAAACGGTTGTTGTAAAATAAATTGAAAAATACCAGTTTTACCACTTACTTGTCCTCCCAAACCAAAGGCTGTCATTGTAGCAAGAACTCCAATTAGGAGATAAACAACTCCTTTCATAAAGTAGCCTGACTTGGCAAATTTTTCTAGTGAGTCTTTTTTGTTTGTTGATAATGAATTAATCGAAATCATAAAAATTGAGAGTTTAAAAAATGTGACTGAACATTGAGTTTAAAAAATGAGTATTGAACATATTTATAGTTAAATACTGTTATTATAACTGCTATTAAGTTTTTTTGTTTAAATAAAATGGTAGAAGGTTATACATTAAAAAAACTTGTAAAGATAGAGAAGTAAACTAAATTATTCAAAAACGACACTTTCTATCGTTTGACATTTCATCTCGGTTTCTTGCCATTCTTTGTCAGTATCCGAATCTGCCGTAATTCCACCTCCTGCGTACAAAATTGCTTGATTTTCTAAAAGTTGCATACAGCGAAGATGAACATAAAGACTACTTCCATTTTTGAAATTAATTCCACCTAAATATCCTGCATAAAAACCTCTGTCATAGCCTTCATTTTCCAAAATAAACTGTGTTGTTATTTCTTTTGGCATTCCACAAACTGCCGAAGTTGGATGTAAAAGTTCTAACATAACCGTTGCCAGTTGTGGGAAACGCTCTTGTTTTGTATCGACTAAAAATTCAGTTCTTAAATGCAAAATATTTCCAGCTCTTACCGTTTTAGGTCCTATTTCTTCGTATTCTCTCAAACGAATTTTCTTAAAACAGTTTATAATATAACGACTAACTAAAGCCTGTTCTTCAATTTCTTTTTGTCTCCAAAGTGCATTTTTGAGTTCTTTTACTTCTTTTCCTGACTGTGTTCCTGCCAATGCCATGGTTCTAAAAATTCCATTTTTGTCTTGACTGACCAAAAGCTCAGGTGTTGCACACATCCATGTACCCACAAGAGGAATCGAAACCAAAGACACAAAAGCAGTTTTGTAAGTCTGCTCTAATTTATGATAGGCTTCCAAAGCATCAAACGTATTTTTTCCATTTTTATCTAAATCAATAAGTTTATTGCGTGAAATAACTACTTTTTGAAACTCCTCATTTTGCATTGCTTTTATCGCTTTATCGACAGCTTTTTCATGCATTTCTTTTGTAGTTGCTGTTGGAATACTTTGTGGATAAAAATAAGGTGTTTTACAATCTTTTTCGTTTTGTAATTGTTTTAATTTCTGAAAAAACTCTTTTTTAGTTTGATTTAATTTTTCAAATTTCTTTTTGTCTTTAGAATGAATATTTTCTACAATAAAATCATTCGAAGAATCAAAATAGAGATGTGCTTCTAAAAAATAAGCCTTTGAATTGTTTTTTCCTTTATGAGTATCGAATTCCTTTTCAAATTTATGCATCAAAAAACCTATGCCTAAATCTTCTAAATCGGCTTCCACTAATCTTGTTTTTTGAGATAAATCAATAATTAACTGCAAATTATCTGTATTTGGTTCTCTCCACAAAGAAACTCCTAAGTTTTTAGAAATGGCAGCACACCACATTTTTTTAATAAATTGAAAAGAATTTAATTTAATTTCTCCTTCATTCTCTTTACTAGTATCAAAAAATGTAGTTGTATCTGTAGTAGAAAGTATTTTGGAGATAGCTAAATGATTTTTCACGACTGGTTATATTTTATATGTGTATTGCTCTTGATAAAGAGAGCAAGTAATAATCTTAGTTTCAAAACTTTCAAATTAAAATGAAAGTTATAATAACTAACGCAAAAATACGATACAAGTTTCAGAAATATCTCTAAAATAAAAAAATATTTGGGCGTTTTTGAACTGTTAACTTCAATAGTTAAACTATACTTTGTACATGTATTCTCTATTAACTAAAAGTATAAATTACTTTAAAAAAGGACAGATAACGAAATAGATTTTTCTAGGTTTGTATCTCTAAATTAATTACTTCTGTCCTTTTTTTAGTGGTCTAACTTATATCTAGTAGTATAAGTTTTAGCATCTACTCTCCATAAACCTTCAAGCCACCCAAATAAGTAGAAACTGCCTTTGTTTTCGGAATTGCATCTTCTTCTATAGTCATAATATCTTGGTCTAAGATAACAAAATCAGCATATTTTCCTGCCGAAATGCTTCCTTTTTCGTTTTCTTCAAAATTGCTATATGCTGCCCAAATTGTCATTCCTTTGAGTGTTTCTTCTCTTGTGAGTGCATTTTGTTTTTGGAAACCTCCATCAGGATAATTTTTTAGGTCTTTACGTGCTACTGCTGCATAAAATGTATGAAATGGATTCACTTGTTCGACGGGATAATCCGTTCCTAAAGCTACTTTTCCTGTTTTTTCAAGAAGTTGCTTGTAAGCATAAGCTCCTTTTATGCGCTCTTCTCCCAAACGGTCTTCTGCCCAATACATATCACTTGTAGCGTGAGTAGGCTGCACACTCATCATTAAGTTATCGTCTAACATTTCAAACTCTTTTGGAGCAACTACTTGTGCGTGTTCTATTCTCCATCTACGGTCTTTTTGTCCTTTCAAAACATCATAATAGGTACGAATAATCACAGCATTTGCAGAATCTCCGATAGCATGTGTATTCATCTGAAAGTCAGAATTAGCCAGTTTTTTTGCAAGTATTTGTAAGTCGTCATAACCAATAAGCATTGCTCCATGATGATTTTCTTTATCTGAATAAGGTTCTTTCAAAGCTGCTCCTCTTGAACCCAAAGCACCATCTGCATAGATTTTGAATGAAGAAACATTGAGTTTTTCGGTTTTGTATGTTCCTTTTTTGAGATATTCTTCTACATATTCAGGACGGTTACTTACCATGATATACATTCTGATTTGGAGTTGGTTTGCCTTTTGAAGACTGTCAATAAGAGAAATAATATCTGGAGAAAGTCCTGCATCATCTAGTGTTGTCAATCCATAACTAAAATTGATTTTTTGAGCTTCCAAAAGAGCTTCTATTTGTGATTGACGGCTAGGTTGTGGAATTACTTCTCTTACTAGTTCCATAGGATTATCTACCAAAATACCAGTAAGTTTACCATTTTTTTGAATGATTTCTCCTCCTTCTACTTTTGTTGAAGTAGTGATTTTTGCGAGTTCAAGTGCCTTTTGATTTGCAATCATGGCGTGTCCATCTATACGTGTGATAGCCACAGGAGTATTTGGAAAAAGCTCTGTTAGTTCTTTATTAGTAGGAAATTCTTTTTCTTCCCAATCATTTTGATCCCAACCTCTGCCAACAATAAAAGGAGCATTTTTTTCTTTTTGAAAAGCAACAATTCTATCCAAAACCTCTTGATAACTTGTTGTCCCTACTAAATCCACTTGTTGTAGTTTCATTCCTAAATTATAAAAATGACAATGTGCATCGATTAAACCAGGTAAAATAGTTTTGCCTTGTGCATCTACTTTTTCTGTTGATTCAAATTTATTTTGAATTTCTTCATTTGTTCCTACTTCAATAAATTTTCCATCTTTTACAGCAAATGCCTGAGCTTTTGGAGTTGTTTGATCCACTGTATAAACTTGAGCATTGTAGACAATCAAATCAGCTTTTTGCTTAGTTGTGGAGTTGGTAGAGTTTTCAGATTTGTTTTGACAAGAAAATAGAATAAGACTAGATAAAAGGAATAGAAAGAAATATTTCATTATAATAAAATTTGAGTTTTTTGGTTGTAAAAGTTTGAATATAGCTATTCTTGAAATAGAGTTGTTTTTTGAAAGGCAAAATTATAAAAAGAAAACTAAAAATTTTATTTTCTTGTATTTTTGACATGTTTTAATAACTAATGTCTTTTACCAAAATCATTTCATATAGAATTCTTATCTTTGCCTATTCTATCGAAAAAATTATCAAATCATATATTTAAAAAGACTTTCATGGAAAGCACAGCAAAAAAAAATAAAAAACAAAAAGGAAGCCCTGAAAATGAGTTTTTTCAAAAAATAATTTCACATTGTAAAGAATACGGTTTTGTATTTCAATCCTCTGAAATCTATGATGGTTTACAAGCCGTTTATGATTACGGACAAAATGGTTCTGCGCTTCGCAACAATCTTCAACAGGCTTGGTGGTTGGCAATGACACGTTTGAATGATAATATTGTTGGGATTGATGCAGCTATTTTTATGCACCCAACAACATGGCAAGCATCTGGACACATTGAAGGTTTTAATGATCCAATGATTGATAACAAAGATTCTCAAAAGCGTTATCGTGCTGACCAAATTATTGAAAACAGAGCAGAACAATACGAAAAAGAAGGCGATAAAGAAAAAGCAACTACTTTAGTAGATAAAATGAATGACCTTTTGAAGAAAGAAGATTTAGAAGGGGTTCGTAATTTGATTATTGAAGAAAATATTGTTTGTGAGATTTCAGGAACTGCAAATTGGACAGAAGTACGTCAGTTTAATTTGATGTTTTCTACCAAAATTGGCTCTGTGGATAATGAAGCAAGTGAAGTTTATTTACGTCCAGAAACAGCACAAGGTATTTTTGTAAATTATTTAAATGTTCAGAAAACTAGCCGTTTGCAACCTCCTTTTGGCATTGCACAAGTTGGAAAAGCATTTAGAAATGAAATTGTAGCTCGTCAGTTTATCATGCGTATGCGTGAGTTTACACAAATGGAAATGCAATTTTTTATTAAACCAGGGACACAAAAAGAATGGTTTGAAAAATGGAAAGAAAACCGTCATAAATGGCATTTAGCTATCGGCACACCTGCCGACAAACTTCGTTTTCATGTTCACGACAAACTTGCTCATTATGCTGATGCAGCTGAAGATATAGAATTTAATTATCCAATCGGTTGGAAGGAAATGGAAGGTATTCATTCTCGTACAGACTTTGATTTAAAGCAACACGAAGAGTTTTCTAAGAAAAAGTTGCGTTTTCATGATGCACAAGCAAAGGAAAATTATATTCCTTATGTTATCGAAACTTCTATTGGTCTTGATCGTCTGTTTTTGTCTGTGATGAGTAATGCGTATCAAGAAATTGAATCTACAAACGATAAAGGAAATGTAGAAAAACGTATTGTTCTTTCTTTCCCTGCTCCCCTTGCGCCAACAAAAGTAGCTGTTTTTCCTCTTACTAAGAAAGACGGTTTGCCAGAAAAAGCAATGGAAATTGTAAATGATTTGAAATTAGATTTAGAAACTTTCTATGAAGAAAGTGCTTCAATTGGAAAGCGTTATGCTCGTCAAGATGTTGTCGGAACTCCGTTTTGTGTTACTGTCGATCACGATACTTTAGAAGATAATACGGTTACACTTCGTTATCGTGATACAATGGAACAAATTCGTATTCCAATTTCAGAACTAAAAGCAAAACTACTTCATGAATGTTCTATGAGTAGAATTTTGGAGAAATTGGTTTAGAAAAACTTCTTGTCTAGTTCTGCAATAATGTTGCAGGTTTTTAGATAAATTAAATATAAGTCAGACAGTCTTTAGATTGTCTGATTTTTCTTTTTTATGGGTTCTTATTCACAACATTCTGTCATACTACAATAAATATGATTTTTAGTTAAAAGAGTTTGATACTCATCACGACAAACTTGCCCTAAATTAGTTGTATAATTCTATGTTAGGACGGAACACAATAGCAATAAAAAAAGTAGCTAAAGAATAATTTAGCTACTTTTTTATTTTGAATAAAATTACATGAGTTCCTGTTTACTCTTCTTCCTCATTCGTATCCTTTTTGGTAGAAGGTTTTTTAGATATAGGAGCTTTTTTTACAGAAGCTTTGTCTTCTTTTTTAGAATCTTTATTTTCAGAACTATTATTGTCTGAATCTTTTTTTTCTGTGTCCTTACTTTTTACAGAAGGAGTGCTAGATTTTGGTTTTTCACTTTTAGAAGAATCTGTTGCCTTTTTCTTAGGCTTAGGGACATTTTTAGGTGTAAACATAATAATCATACGCTTACCTTCCATTTTAGGATATCCTTCTGGTTTACCATATTCTTCTAATGATTCTGCAAAACGGTCTAAAATTTCTCTTCCTCTATCTTTAAAGACAATTGTTCGTCCTGCAAATTGAACATACGCTTTTACTTTGTTTCCTTCTTCAAGAAACTTTTGAGCATGTTTTGTTTTGAAGTCTAAATCGTGTTCGTTGGTATTAGGGCCAAAACGAATTTCTTTCACCACTACTTTATGAGCATTGGCTTTTAGTTCTTTTTGTTTCTTTTTCTGTTCGTATTTGAATTTCGAATAATCGATAATCTTACAAACAGGTGGTGTACCGTTGGGAGCGATTTCTACTAAATCAAGCCCCAGTTTTTGAGCGATTTCTAAAGCATCAGCAGTAGAATAAATTCCATTTTCCACATCGTCGCCTACGATACGAATTTCTTTTGCTCTGATACGACGATTTATACGATGAGGATCTTCCTCTCTTCTGATAGGTCGTCTGCCACCTCTTCTATATGTTTTTGCGATTGTATACCTCCTTATTTAATGAAGAATTTGAATATAAAAAATGAGTTTTTGAATAATGATAAATCTATTTTATACTTAATTTATCTAAAAAATAATGTATTTATAAATTTAAACTCACTACTGCTCTTAACTCACAGATAAAAAAAAAGTTTTGTGAATTACATTTTTATTGCAATTCTATTTTTTAATAAAACTATATATTTTTTATTGAATATGCAAATTTAAACTTTCTATTCGTAAAATACCAATACTTTCATAAGTAATTACGAATTAAAAATTAAAAATTGCGAATATTTTCTTTTTCGAACTTTAGCTATCCTTTTTCTTAAATGAGGATTTATATTTATATGACTTTTAGAAAACTATGATAAAGCCTATTTTTTACAAATATTTGCTTTTCACTCTCCAATTTCCATAAGATTATCTTCCAAATTTTTATCTAAACGTGTAAAAAACGGATCCATACTAGCAAAAATAGGCAGTTCATTAACATAGAAAGTAAATGTATTTAGTTCTTGATCGATATTTTTAGAATCTAAATAAATGATTTGCTCACTTTCTTTTTCTTTATCAATTTGATCAGGCAAAACAGAAAAAAGTCCGATTGTGATAGGTTCATCAATAGGAATAGAAACTATTTTTTCATTTGTATTATCTTTATTTTCTGTATGTTCGGTTGTTTTCGGGTGGATTGGAAATTTATTTACAGAAAAAAGAAACAGCTTTTAGTTTTTTTATTCTGCCTATTCCTGCTTTTTTTCTGATTTGGATATACGAACAATGGAAATGGCTACAAAATTTAAAAGCACAAAAAACGACTGCCGAATTAGCTCTTTTGAAAACTCAAATAAATCCTCACTTTTTCTTTAATACGCTCAATAATCTTTATTCTTTGACAGTTCAAAATTCAGAAAAAGCTCCTACAATGATTTTGCAACTTTCTGATATGATGCGTTACACCATTTATGAAGGACAAAAACAGACTGTTTCGTTACTTGATGAAATAGAATATTTAAAAAATTATATCGAACTTCAAAAAATTCGTTATCAAAAAAATGTAGAAATTAATTTTTTAGTTGGTCAAAATATCAATATAGAAACTACTCAAATTGCACCTTTACTTTTCATTATTTTACTTGAAAATGCCTTCAAACATGGTGTAGAAACATTGAGAGAAAATGCTTTTTTGACTGTTCAACTAGATTTGATTCAAATCAAAAATCAAAAAGAACTTACTTTTTGGATAGAAAATAATTTTGATTTAGAAGCAAATAACGAACTACCAAAAAAGAAAGAACAAGGAATTGGTTTACAAAATCTCAAACGAAGACTAGAACTTCTTTATTCTCAAAAATATTCTTTAGAAATTGAGAGAAATGAGGCTATTTATAGTGCAAAACTGAAAATTCAGATTGAGTAATCAATTTTTTACAAAGATATGGTTTCAAAAATAGGATATGAATTATACATTGGACAGGGTTTTAACCCTGTTTAGTAATTTAAAATAAAAAAATATGACAAATTACATTATCATAGACGACGAACCACTAGCACATCAACTTATAGAAAAATTTTGTGGAATGTTACCTCATTTACAGTTACAAAAAAACTGTTATGATGCTTTTCAGGCAATGGAATTTTTACATCAAAATAATGTAGAACTTATTTTTTTGGATATAAATATGCCAAAACTTAACGGATTTGAGTTTTTACGAACACTAACTAATTCGCCTAAAGTAATTGTAACGAGTGCCTATCAAGAGTTTGCTTTGGAAGGATATGAACTGGGCGTAGTAGATTATTTGGTAAAACCGTTTAGTTTTGAGCGTTTTGTAAAGGCTGTCAATAAAGCTATTTCTGTTCAGAATAATTCTATCAAAAATGTATCATCTACTACTACAAATCTAGAAAGTACAGAATCAAAAGGCGATTCTTTTTTTGTAAAAGGTGATAAAAAACACTATCAGATTAATCCTGAAAAATTGCTTTATGTAGAAGCCTATGGCAATTATTCAAAGCTATTTTTAGAAGAAGAAATGATTATTTGCAATGAAAAAATATCAGATTTAGAAACCGTTTTATCTGAAAAATATTTTTTGCGTGTTCATAAATCGTTTATTGTGGCTTTAGAAAAAGTCAAAACAATTGAAGGAAATCAGATTTTTTTAGAAAATACAGTTGTTCCGATTGGACAAACATATAGACAGAAAATCCAAAAACTGCTAGAAAAATAGAATAAATAAACTCTATATTTTCGGACATTTTTTGCAATGTGTTCCTTTTTTCTTATACTTTTTACAACACTTATCTTTTTTACAACAGCTAAACGACTGACAAAATGATTCGTCTTCAGTATTCAAATTAGTAGAAAAAGAATTTGTTTCAGAACCAATAATTGAAGGAAATGCAGGAAATGTAGTTTGCATGACTTAAAATAAGATGTTGAGGTAAAGGAATTTGTAATGTTTTACAAAAGTAAATTTTATTTAGATTAATTCCAAATAAAAATATTAAATTACGAATTACGAATTACGAATTACGAATTACGAATCACGAATTACGAATTACGAATTACGAATTACGAATTTTTTTCAATAAAAACGTATTGGTTTTTACTAAAGATTACAAAAACGTAGTTTTTCTCTATTCTCTATTTCTACTTCCTAATTTCATGTTTTCATAATTTTCTTCTACACTTACCAAAAGTGCATATTCTTGTTGGCTTTTGGTATAAAACTCTACTTTTGTATGTTCAGAAGCCCACGCTAAGGCGAGTAAAAATGATTTTTGATGTTCTGGATTTTTAGTTTCAAATTTCTCTTGAATAGTATTTCCATTTTGAAGAAAGATTTTAATTTGTGGAGATACAAGGCTATTTTCTTCTTTTGCTGCTCGTCGATACTCTATTTTTTCTGTATTAGACCAAAAAAATAAACTATCACCTATCTGTAATCCTTCCTCAAGAATATGAATATCTGTTTTTTTAGATTTTGTTATTCCTATCAGGTTTGTAAACTTTTCACTTGTAAGACCCATTATAGAAAGAACAGCAGGAAAAAATCCAATTATAACAGAGTACAAAATTCTATCTCTGGTAAAGAGAAGTAAATCTTCTACTAAAAAATAGATTGAGCTACTATATATTCCATAAAAAAGTAAAATCAAAAGAATACTTATTGTATTTTTGCTTAGTAAAGGTTCTGAGTTTTGGTCTTTTTTTCTCTTTGCGACAAGTTTGGAAGGAATATAAGGCGCAAAAAATAAGGTGTCAGTTTGCTCACAATGCCTATTATTCATATAATTCCAACTCTCCTCTAAAAAGCAAGATTGACAAGCCAAACAAAATACAACTTTATCATTTTCTTTAATTGTATCTCCTGTAATTGGATCAGTTCTTCCAATAATATGAGGGTGAGTTGAACCTAATTTGTGAGAATGGTAAGTCATATAGTTATTTTAATTTTCTTCTGGATTATATGCTAATTGTGTTGGTTCTCCAATTTTTATAGTTCCTTGATAATTTCTATCAAAACTTTGGGCTAATCCATATTCTTTTTCGTGTTCAGTATAAAAATAAATGCTAGTAAATTGTGATGCCCACGCAAGACCAAATAAAAAAGGTTTTATTTTAGGATAGTTTGTAGTGGGAAGTTCTCTTTCTAAAAACTCTCCATTGTTTAAGTAAATTTCTAATGAAGGATAATGAGAAGATGCTTTTTTAGTTCCATATCTATCATCAAATTCTACAAGCATAGTTCTTCTAAAATTTATTTGTTCTATTTCATTCCAATAAAACTTTACATTCTCTATTTCCATATAACTTTCATAAATACTAAAACTTGTGCTTTTTTGTCCTGTAAATTCTTTAACTACTTGGGTTTTGCTAAGCCATCCTATCAAAATGCCCAAAGAAAAGCCTATTGCAGTACCTATAAAAAGAAAAGCAATTTTTTCAGATTCAGCTATGGAATAACCAATAAAGCCAAAGACAAAACTTAAAATAAAAATCGGAAATGGATTAATCGTTGATTCTTTCAATTCAGCAATTAATTTTTGTTCTTTTTTCTTAGCAATAAGTTGAGGAGGTGGAAAGGGAATAAATTTTAAAGTCTCGTTTTGCTGACAATGCCTATTATTCATATAATTCCAACTTTCTTCTAAAAAACAAGAGTGACAAGCCAAACAAAATACAACTTTATCCTCTTCTTTTATTGTATCACCTGTAATTGGGTCAGTTCTTCCAATAATATGAGAGTGAGTTGAATCTAATTTGTGAGAATGGTAAGTCATATATGTAGATTGATAATCAGTAATAAAATAGTAAGTATAAGATGTTAATTAACGACTCAATTATAGGTTTCGTTCTTATAATAATCTAATTAAATAGCATCTTTTTTATTTATTTTCAAAAAAACTTGAAAACTCTCGGTAAGAATAGTAAATTTGTCAATTCAAATAAAAGTAGATTTTTGAGAGAAACAAGGGATTCTTAAATTAGAATTATCTATCTTTCTTCCTAATTATACTTTATTTATTATAATTTATTACTCGTAGCAAACCTATTGCAATTATTTTTCGTAAGATATAATGGAAGTCAAATTTACTGAAGAGGACAAAAACTATATTATTAGCATTGATGGAGATTTAGATGCCTCTTCTTCTATTAAGCTAGATAAAGTGCTTGCCAAAGCCATTGGAGAAAATCGTAATCCAATTTTGGTAGACTGTAATCGTTTAGATTATATTTCATCACCTGGAATTGGCGTTTTTACTTCTCATTTGCAAGAATGTGAAGCTAGAAATATCAGTTTGGTTTTATATGGGATGAATGATAAAGTACTAAAGGTTTTTAGAATCTTAGGTTTAGATGAAATAATTCCGATAACAAAAACAAAAGATGAAGCAAAAAGTAGAGCTAAATAAAAAGCTAATTCATTAGCATAATAATCACTAGCTATAAAGTTCAATAAATAATAAATGATTCATAGCATTCGAATTTCTTGTTTGAAAAACAATCTTAGCAGAGTTCGCAACTTTGTTGAGGGAGCACTCAAGCAGCATGCAATTTCGCCGATAGATATAAATCTGATGGTTTTGGCAGTAGACGAACTCTGTGCCAACCTGATAATTCATTCCCACAAGTGTAATCCGAAAGAAGATATAGAAGTAAGTGTAAGCAGAAAGGATAATCAATTTGTATTTGAAATAAAAGATGAAAGCGCACCAAGTTTTGATTTGCTTTCTTATAAAGAACCTGATATGCAAGAAATCATTGCAGATAAAAGAAGTGGAGGAATCGGGCTTATTCTAGTCAAAAAAATAATGGACGAAATACAATATGAGAGAAGTGGTTCTGCTAATATTTGTAGAGTGTCTAAAAGACTAGCTACTTAGAAAAAATTATGAATTAAAAATATTTCAGATAGATAGAAACTATTTTATGAAAGCAACTTCAAAAAAGTTGCTTTTTTTATTTTGAAAAAATCTTTACGAGAGAGCAGAGCTTTCTGCTATAAAAATTCTACCTGCATAATTTTGTTCTATTCTTCTCAAAAGTCTTTGTTCTCTTTTATCTTCTGCTTGAAAATGAACTTCTACAAACTGTGCAGTCCAAGCAAGTGCTAAATAAAATGGTTTGGTTCGTTCATAATTTTTCAAAGAAAAATCTTTAGTGAATTTTGAGTTGTCTTTTAGCTCAATAGTAAATTTGTGTTTTTTCTCTGATTTTGAAGTAGTAACTTTTTGTATTTGATTGTAATTATGAAAATTCTTTCCAAGAATAATTCCTGTTTCTAAGATTTTCAATCCTGAATTAGTATTGATAAAGTCTAGATTTTCTAATTCTTTGCTTCTAGTTTCAGTCCACATTGGCTTGAAGTAATGACTAACAAAAAGTATAATTACTGATAGAAACAAAGTATATTCAGTTTTTTGCCCATTATAAGCATCATTTGGAATAAAAATCCACATCAAGGCTATTACTACACTAGCTAGAAGTAAAAAAATATTTCGCATTGCAAAAGGAACAACTAATTTTATCAACTCATTTATTTGAGAAAGAAATTCATTCTTAAACTCAAAGATTACATTTTCTGTTATCTTGATTCCATTTCTAATAATCAAATTTGGAGTAGGTTCAGGCATAAAACGAAGTGTTCTGAACTGATCACAATGTTTTCCACTCATATACTTCCAACTATCTTTCAAAAAAACAGACTGACAGGCAGCACAAAAAACCACTTCATCGTCTTCTTTTATACTATCCCCAGTAATTCCGTCTTGCCTTCCAATTATATGGGAATGATTTTCTATATTTAGTTTATGTATATTCATTTTGTATTAAAAAATTTAATTACTAGAACCAAAACTTGAAAGATGTTCGACTAAAAAAAGGTTTCCTGCATAATTTTTCACGACGCTTCTCAAAAGTCCTTGTTCTCTATTATCTTCTGCTTCAAAATGAATTTCTACAAACTGTGCAGCCCAAGCAAGTGCAATATAAAAAGGTTTGGTTCGTTCGTAATTTCTGATAGGAAGATGTTTCGTAATTGTCTGATTATTTTTTAGTTTGATAACCAAATAATGGTTGTCTTTATTTTTATGAGAACTTATAGTTTCTATTTGATTGTAATAATAAAATTTTTCATTTACTATAATTCCTGTTTCTAAGATTTTTAGTTCGCTAAATTCCTTTGTTTTTTTAGTTTTATAATTCTTTGATGAGTTTCTATATATATATCCTACAAATAGAATGACAAATGAAATGAGAAGTATTAATGCGCCATTTTCTTCAAAAATACCATATTTTTTTGGGACATTATACCATAGCAAAGCAACCAAACTAAAAGAAATTAGAATAGATGAATACTTTGTTTTAAACTCTGAAAGAATATCCAAAACTCTATGAACTTCATATCTGAACTCATCTTTGACTTCATAGATTAATTTATCGTTTGACTTATCTCCCTTACGAATAATGAGTTTTGGAATAGGAGAAGGAACAAAATTCAGCGTCTGAGATTGCTCACAATGCTGATTTTTCATATATTCCCAGCTATCTTTCAAAAAAACAGACTGACAAGCCGCACAAAAAACGATTTCATCATTTGCCTTTATTGTATCTCCAGTAACTCCATCTTGCCTTCCAATTATGTGGGAATGATTTTCTATATTTAATGTATGAACCGAATAAGACATAATTTTTCTCTTTATTTAGCTGTATTAATTGCTATTTTGTTGCTTGCTTTTTCTTGTGAAAACGAAAATAAATTTGATGAAAATGAAGAATATAAAACAGTTTTGCCTCCTTATATGCCTTCTCTCCCAAAAGAACCTTCTCAAAATATAACCACAAAAGAAGGTGTAATTTTGGGCAAAATGCTTTTCTTTGATACAAAATTATCCAAAAACGGTAACATTTCGTGTGCGACTTGTCATAATCCAGAACTCTATTTTACTGATAATTTAGAAAAAAGCACTCTAGGAACAACTAAAAAGAAACTTTCTCGCAATACGCCCACGCTAATAAATATAGCTTATGCAGAAAACGGACTTTTTTTAGACGGAGGAATAAAAAACCTTGAGTCACTTCCTGCTGCGCCACTTCAACACCCAGACGAAATGGCAATGGATTTGAAAAAATTACCAATTTTATTGCAAAAAGATAAAAGTTATCCTGCTTTATTTAAAAATGCTTTTGGAAGTGACAGTGTTACAAATGCACTTATTTTTAGAGCATTAGCACAATATCAACGGACAATTGTTTCACCTTCTCCTCCTAATTCTGATTTTAATTTTATAACAAAATGGGATAGTATTCAGCAAAATAAAGCTACCTTTTCAAATTTAGAATTAAAAGGACAAGAACTTTTTAATCAACATTGTAACTCTTGTCATCCTGCGCCTTTATTTTCAGATTATCAGTTTCATTTTGCTCATTTAGATGCGATAACAAATCTCATAAATAAAAATGCAGATAAAAACGAACTAGGAAGACAACGAATTACTGAACATCCTAGTGATTATTTAAAATTCAAAACACCAACTTTAAGACATATTTCCAAAACCTTTCCTTATTTGCATGATGGAAGTGCAAATCTAGTTCAAGCGTCGACGCTTGAACTAGATTTGAATTCAGAAGAAAAAAAGGCTTTGTTAGCATTTTTGGAATGTTTATAAAAGACAAGATTCGCCATTTTTTGGAACTGTTATTCCATCAATATCAATTAATCTATCCAAACGAATTTTAATTTTTTCTTTAGTTGATTCTACTTCAAAAATCATAAATTCCTCTCCGTTTTTGGTTTCTAAATCCTTAACTTTAATTTTTTGATGAATAATTGTGTCATAATCTGAGTCTAAATAATGGATTGTTACTGTTTTTTTAGTAGTGGCAAAGGCTTCTAAATTGTCATAAAAACCACAATCAACGGGAATATATTTCTGATTTTGCATAAGAATAAAAGAACGAAATAAATTTTGTATTTTTTTTATAAAACGAAATACCATGATTTTTAGTTGTTTGGTTGTATCATTTGTTTGCTCGCTCAAATTTGCCGAACTTTGAGTAAGTGATAAATCAAAAAAATCTAATTTAAAGGTATTCATTTACTTTTATAATTTAAACCTCTTAAAACCATAAATTGCTTACGAACTACTTTCGTAATTGACTTACGTCGTCTTTCAGTTCGTAATTTCTAATTCGTAATTTTTTATGTTAGACATCATCCGTTTACTGCCCGAATCACTTGCCAATCAAATTGCTGCTGGAGAAGTCGTTCAAAGACCTGCTTCTGTGGTAAAAGAAATGTTAGAAAATTCGGTGGATGCAGAAGCTACAAGTATTGAACTCGTTTTGCAAGATGCAGGAAAAATACTTATTCAAGTTATTGATAATGGAAAGGGAATGTCTGAAACAGATGCTAGAATGTGCTTTGAAAGACATGCAACATCCAAAATAACACATCCTGATGATTTATATAATATTTTAACATTTGGTTTTAGAGGAGAGGCAATGGCTTCAGTTGCTGCCGTTGCACAGGTAGAACTTCGTACACGACAAGAAGACCAAGAAGTAGGAACACTTATTTATATTGAAGGCTCAGAAGTCAAGAAACATGAACCAACGGCTACACAAAAAGGAACTTCTTTAGCTGTAAAGAATTTATTTTTTAATACACCAGCACGCCGAAAATTTTTGAAATCTAATTCGGTGGAACTTCGTCATATTACACAGGAATTTGAACGTGTCGCACTAGCAAATCCTCATATAAATTTTTCTATGCACCACAACGGACAGGAAGTTTATAACCTTAAAGAGGGGAAATTGGCTAGAAGAATTGTGGCAATGTTTGGGAAAAGTTATCAATCCAATCTTTTGACATGTCAAGAAGATGTAGAAACAATTAAACTTTTGGGATATGTAGGAAAGCCACAAGCAGCCAAAAAGACAAAAGGAAATCAGTATTTTTTTGTAAATAATCGATTTATAAAAAGTGGTTATTTGCATCATGCAGTAATGACGGCTTACGAAGGACTTTTACCAAAAGATGCACATCCTTTTTATGTTTTATTCATAGAAATTGATCCAAAAAAGATTGATATAAACGTACATCCCACCAAAACAGAAATAAAATTTGATGATGAAAGGACTGTTTATGTAGTTGTTCAGTCGGCTGTTAAACAGGCTTTGGGAGTTCATCAGATCGTTTCTCCTTTAGATTTTGATACAGATGCAAATTTTTTAAATCCTGCAAATTATCGTAGTAACGTCGGTGGTGGAGATACCAACAATATTGAAGGAAGTGATGAGGATAACGAAGAAGAACCAAGAACATTTTTTTCTGACTTTTCAAAGTATGATGATGTTGATGAGAGTACAGATAATAAAGACTTTATTGGCAGATATAATAAAGAAGAAAACAAAGGAAAGTATGGAAGTTATATTAGCGAGCCGTTTAATAGAAACAAAGAGTTAAAAAAATACGAGCGACCAGAACCAACAGAAAGAGAAAAAAATAACCAACGAAATTGGGAAAGAATTTATCTAAATGACGATCAAAGAGAGGAAATAGGAAATCAGAATTGGAAGTCAGAAAATGATAATAAAAAGGAGTCAGGAAACACAAATGAGAATTCTCCAATCGGAAGTTCTCAATCTCAAAATCCTGTAACTTTCAGAAGTTCAGCAAATAATCTTTCCAAATCTGAATTGGAAGCTGAAATAAAATCTTCTAAATCAAAAATAGAAAACACCGACAAACGTCATGTTTTTTGGGTGGCAGGTCGTTTTGTAGCAAGTCCGACTAAATCGGGAATGATTTTGATTGATGCTTCAGCAGCTCACGAGCGTATTTTGTACGAACGTTATGAGCAAAGAATTTCGAAAAGTACAGCAAATAGTGCCACTTCTCAACAAATTCTTTTTCCTCCTACTCTTACTTTTTCGGTGGTAGATTATGAGCTTTTGAAAGAGGTTTTGCCAGAACTCAAAAACTTAGGTTTTACGATAGAAATCAATGAAGAATTAGAGAAAAAAGGACAAGTTCGTTTGATTGGTCTTCCTGCTGATTTGCTCAAAGAAAAAGGAGAATCTATTTTAGAAGCACTTTTAGAGCAGTTTAAGTACAATCAAACAACCATCAAAATTCCGAAACGAGAAAATATTTTGCGTGCCTTTGCCAAACGTGCATCTATGCAAGCCAAAACTTTTTTCTCAAATGAAGAAATGCAAAGTCTGATTGATGAGCTTTTTGCCTGTCAGCAACCCAATTATACACCTGATGGAAAGAAAATATTTATGCTTTTAGATACAGAAATGATTGAGCAGTTGTTTTTGTAAGTTTATATTTCTGCTATTTTTATCAACTCAATAGTATGTGTTTTAGTGTCTAAAGAGTTTTTATTTATAGGAGTGATAACCTCTAAGTGTAATAGGTTCTTTTCATTAACTCTACTAGGAAAACGAAAATTTGTACTAATAACTTCATCAATATATTTTCCATCTTTGAGCAATTTCCAGCTAATTCTGTGGCACATCTTTTCATTTTCTGTATTCAGATTACCAACAAAAATTGTAACTCCAGTACTGAAATGAAATATTTCTACAACATTCATTTTTATTTCTTCCATAACTGTAATTATTTTTATTCAAATCGCAAATTCTTAACCTTAAATAAGCAGAAAGGGAAGTATAGTTTTGAGGTTTATGGCTTGTTCTCGCTGTTGTTGGTGTCCCACTAATAACATAATAAACCTAAGAAATCCTACTCCAATTAATAGTCTGTGCTTTTTGGATATTTTCCAAAGTAATTACTAAAGGTAGATTTTCTTCTTTTTCTAATTTTGGGTCTTCTTTCAAAAGTTCTTGTGCTACATCTCTGGCTACTTTCAAAATATCGCCATCTCGTGCAAGGTCTGCAATGCGTAAGTCTACTGCACCACTTTGTTGTGTTCCTGCAATATCTCCAGCACCACGCAATTTCAAATCTTCGTCTGCAATCTCAAAACCATTTACTGTTCTGACCATTACTTCAAGTCTCTTTTTTCCTTCTTTACTGAGTTTATAGCCACTCATCAAGATACAATAGGATTGCTCACTTCCACGCCCAACACGCCCACGAAGCTGATGAAGCTGTGAAAGACCAAAACGCTCCGAATTTTCGATAATCATAACAGAAGCATTTGGAACATTCACTCCAACTTCAATTACCGTTGTTGCAACCAAGATTTTGGTTTCTCCTTTTGCAAAACGTTGCATCTCAAAATCCTTATCATTAGGTTTCATTTTTCCATGCAAAATACTGACAGGAACATTTGGAAAAGCTCTGCAAATACTCTCATATCCATCTTCCAAATTTTTATAATCTAGCGTTTCAGATTCTTCAATTAATGGATACACTAAATAAATTTGTCTTCCCAAATCAATCTGACTTTGCATAAAACCAAAAACACGCAAGCGATGAGCATCAAATTTATGAACTGTTTTGATAGGTTTTCGTCCTGCTGGCAGCTCATCGATTATAGAAACATCTAAATCTCCATATAAAGTCATAGCTAATGTTCTAGGAATTGGCGTTGCTGTCATAACCAAAACATGAGGAAAGAAACCTTCATTTTTTTGCCATAATTTAGCTCGTTGTGCTACTCCAAAACGGTGCTGCTCATCAATTACACAAATTCCTAACTTCTGAAACTGAACCCTATCTTCCAAAAGTGCGTGCGTTCCGACAATAATATTAATTTTTCCATCTTTTAGGTCTGCCAACATTTCACGTCTTGCCTTTGTACGTGTTGAGCCTGTCAGAATATCAATTCGAAGTCCCAACAAATCACAAAATCCTTTTAAGCCTTCATAATGTTGTTGCGCCAAAATCTCGGTAGGAGCCATTAAACAGCTTTGCGCCTCATAATCAATTCCCATGAGCATAATCAAAAAGGAAACAATCGTTTTACCACTTCCCACGTCGCCTTGTAAAAGTCGGTTCATTTGACTACCTGACTGTACATCTTGATGAATTTCTTTGATAACTCGTTTTTGTGCGCCAGTAAGCTCAAAAGGTAAATGTTCTTTATAAAACTTGGTAAGTGTTGGTGTCTTTTCAAAAATTAAACCTTGATTTTTATCGGTTCTGACCAGTTTTAACTGTAAAAGTTGAAGCTGAATAAAAAATAATTCTTCAAATTTTAGTCGTTTTTTTGCCATTTCTAACCATTCTGTATTCTTTGGAAAATGAATATGAACAATGGCTCTTCTTCTATCTAATAAATCTTGTTTTTCAATAATAGATGGTGGCAACGTTTCCTCAATTTCTTTATGTACTTGACGGATAAGTGTTTGCATGAGATTAGAAATGCCTCTGCTGTCCATTCCTTTCGCTTTCATTTTTTCACTTGTGTGATAAACAGGCTGAAAATAACTTTTTTCTTTTTCTAATGGAATATGCAAATCAATTTCTGGATGTGCAATACTGAAATTTCTGCCATACATATTGGGACGACCATAAACAATATATTCTTGTCCGTCTTTTAATTTTTTGGCTACCCAACCAGCACCACGAAACCAAACCAGTTTTACTTCGCCTGATGAATCTTCTAAAACTGCTTCCAAACGTTTCTTTTTTCCTTCTCCCCAAAGATTAATATTTCGCAGTCTTCCTTTGAGTTGAACAGCTGTATCTTCTTCCGAAATAAATCCGATTTTTTGAAATTGTGTGCGGTCTTCATAACGAAAAGGTAAGTGCATCAGCAAATCACCAAAAGTACGGATATTGAGTTCTTTTTGTAACACTTCGGCACGCAAACCACCGACACCTTTCAAAAATTCTATTTTTGTATCAAAAACGGTTTTTTCAACTGTCTTTTTAGAATTTTGAGTGCTAGTTATATTTTGTTCTTGATTCGAACTTATATTATTTTCAGTGTTAGTATTCGTAGTATTTTCGGCAGATTGTTCCAATAGTTTATAAAAGATAGTGCTTTACAAAAATAGCAAATTAAACTAGAAAAACAATTTATGTTGCTAATTTTGTTAGATTTTATTTAAAGTAGTTTAATTTTTATGTGAGAAAATATATACTAGCATTTCTTTCTAAATGCTGAAAAATATAATTTCTAAAAGTCAGTTTTTTTAAAAAAGCAGAGCATCAAAGAAAAAATAAATTACGTATTTGTTTTTATAACAAAATACTAATACATGAAAAATACTCTAATCCTTACTGAAAATCAAACTCATTTTTTACAAGAAAATCGTCAAGACCCAATTACAGGAGATGAATTTTTTGTAGGAGATGAAATTATTTTTTGTGCTTCCTGCAAATCAGCTTTTTTGAAAGAGAGTTGGGATTTTATGGATGGAAAGCATTGTAATCAGAGCAAAACGCTTAGGAATTTTCCTATTTCTGAAAGACTTTTACTTGAAAAACCACAATTAAAGTTAACTATAACGTTTATAGAAGCAGAAATAGAGAATCGGTTTCCTGCCTTATTTATTGATATTGTTCTAATTTGTTCTTTTAGTTTTACTTTTGTTCCTATTTTTTGGTTTTTGAATATTTTCAACAAGTTACCCTTTTTAGAAAATGCACATATTTATATTGGAGTTATATTATTTATTTTTAGAGATGTCATATTATCTAATAAAAGTATAGGAAAACATATAATGAACCTTTACTTCATTAATAACATTACCAAAAAACAAGCTAGTTTTCACAAAGTTTTTTTGAGGAATATTATGTGGTGGATTACAGTTATTCCACTTGTTTATATATTTTATCTAACTCATTCTATATTTATTTTATTGATAATTCTTTTTATTATCATTGGCTACTGTTTATTTTTTGTTACTCAAAATCAATCACCAATAGATAAATTATTGGGAATAAAATTAGTTGAAAGTAAAATAGATGAATAAGGAATAGTTATAAAATTTATTTTTAATAGCGTTTTGGAAACGAAACTTAATCATACAATACTAAAATGATGAACGCCTTAATCCTTACTAAAAATCAAACTCATTTTTTACAAGAAAACCGTCAAGATCCAATTACTGGTGATAGTTTTTCTTTGGGAGATGAAATTGTTTTTTGTGCTGAATGTAAATCAGCATTTTTGAAAGAGAGTTGGGAGTTTATGGATAATCAGCATTATGAGCAATCTGAAAAGCTAAGTTTTGTTTCGACTCCTATTCCTAAATTAGAAGCTAAGAGAAAAACTCCTAGATGTATCCTAAATATTTACAGTACTCGCAATAAAAATACAGTTAATATTTTTACTCTAGTTCTTTTTATGCTAAGTATTTTTGCGATGACAATTCTTGCTGTAAATATAACTTTACTCTTTCAACTTTCAGCAATTATTGGTGCGTTTATTTTTATGTTACTCCTTTTCATAGGAATGCTTGGAAGTGCAATAATTAGTTTTTATAAAATATGGGACAAGAAATATTTTAGAAAAATTTAAAAATTAGACTTTATTACGATAAGTTTTGATAGGTTATTCTTCTCTTTAACCTTAAATTATCAATACCACACACAATTTCCATGACTTGGTCTCTTACCTCTTCTTCCCACAATCGGATTTCATCTAAGACAATTCTAAGTCTTTTTACTCCTGCTCCGATAATTCTTTTCCTCTAGGCTTTTTTGGGGCTTGCTCAATAAGGACACCTTTAGATATATAAGCTTGATAACCAGTATATTGATGGAAAGTTCTCTTAGGAAAGTTAATATTATATTCTTCTAATAAACTTTTATCGTGTATTTTTCCTGTTTCTGTATCTCCTAAAAAGACTACCTCTTGATATTTATCTGTAACTAAAGTATTTTTTATAGTGTACTTTTTTTCCCACTATATACTTCTTTTTGAGCTTTGTAATCAGAGGGATGAAGAATTTCATATTCGCTTGCATCTACCCATAACTCTAAATTAGAGTAAAGAATTTTGGTAGGATTGTCCTAGTAAGCACTAGAATAATATAGTTTTCGTATTTTTGCAATAATCATTTACCAAAATACACAAACTCTATTCAATCCATGAAGAAGACATTATTCCTAAATATCAAATCATTAGTTCAAGTAGAAGTACAAAGTGAAAAAACACCTTCTTTTCGTGCAGGAAAAGAAATGCAAGACTTGCCAAGCATAGAAAATGCGTTTTTACTCATAGAAAATGGCAAAATAAAGGAGTTTGGTAGAATGGAAGACATGAACGACGAGCAAAAATCAGCTTGGTTAGACTCTTCCTCAGTAGAAAAAATAGATGCAACAGGCAAATTTATCTTACCTTCCTTTGTCGATTCTCATACACATATAGTCTATGCAGGAAGCCGAGAAACAGAATTTGAAGATAGAATACACGGCTTGACTTATGAAGAAATAGCCAAACGAGGAGGAGGAATTTTGAATTCTGCCAAGAGATTACAACAAACCTCAGAAGAAGAACTATACGAAGCTGCTCATCAAAGATTATTCGAAATGATAGGATTTGGAACAGGTGCAGCCGAAATAAAAAGTGGTTACGGACTTACTTTAGAAGACGAACTAAAAATGCTCAGAGTAATCCGAAAACTAAAAGAGGTTTCTCCCATAGAAATAAAAGCTACTTTTTTGGGTGCACATGCCTTTCCAAAAGAAATTTCAAGAGAAAGTTATATGGATTTGCTCACTCAGAAAATGATTCCACAAGTTGCTGAAGAAAACCTAGCCGATTATTGCGATGTTTTTTGTGATAGAGGGTTTTTTACCGTAGAAGAAACAGACAGAATATTAAATGTAGCCACAAAATACGGCTTAAAAGCAAAACTACATGCAAATGAATTAGATACTTCTGGAGGAGTTCAAATAGGCGTAAAACATGGTGCAAGAAGTGTCGATCATTTGGAACACATGGGAGAAGACGAAATAAATTCGCTATTAAACTCTGCCAAAACACATAACCAAACCATGCCAACACTTTTACCAAGTACAGCATTTTTCTTGCGTTTGCAGTATGCGCCTGCTAGAAAACTGATCGAAAGTGGCTTACCTGTTTCATTGGCTACGGATTATAACCCAGGAAGTTCTCCATCTGGAAATATGCCTTTTGTGCTTTCGCTTGCCTGCATTCACATGCAAATGACACCCAAAGAAGTGATTAATGCAGCTACTTTGAATGCAGCGTATGCCATTGAATTAGAAAAAACACATGGAGTTATTCGTAAAAATACAGATGCAAATCTTATTCTGACCAAAACAATTCCTTCTCTCGCTTTTATTCCTTATTCGTTTGGTAGCGACTTGATTGAAGAGGTTTTTGTGAAAGGTAATAAAATTTAGGTATTGGATTTTAAGGAATGAAAATGAAGTAAGCTTGTATTTTCATTCCTTTGTATTCAAAAAATAGCTGTATTTACTCTAAAACTTAATTTTATTAAATGATTGACACTTTTTTAACAATAAAAGAACCCTCTGAAGGAGAATACAAAGAAAAAGGAAGTAAATTTTTAGCCTTTGCCTTTCAAGTAAGAACAGAAGACGAAATAAAAGAACGTTTAGACGAATTACGAAAAAAATATTATGATGCTCGTCATCATTGTTATGCCTATCAGTTGGGACAAAATGGAGAACTTTGGCGAGCAAACGACGATGGAGAACCCAATCATTCGGCAGGAACTCCTATTCTAAATCAAATAAAATCGTTTAATGTTACAGATGTTTTGGTTGTAGTTATTCGATATTTTGGTGGAACAAAGTTGGGTGTAAGTGGACTTATCAATGCTTATAAAACTTCTACTCAAGAAGCCTTAGAAAATGCAGAAATTGAGGAAAAAATTATCACAAAAATTATTTCATTTTCCTTTGATTATTTGGGAATGAATGATGTGATGAAACTAATAAAAGATTATGATTTAGAAATAATAAACCAAGAGTTTACAAATACCTGTCAGATGAAACTTTCTGTTCGTTTAGCCATAGAAGAAGAAGTTGAAGCAAAACTACAGGATATAAAAGAAGTGAAAATGGATTAAATCAAAATTATATTCTATTTTATTAAGTTTTTTCAGAAAGTAATTTGTTCGCACACAAACAATCAATTATATTTATAGGTGCTACCACTTATGAAACAGGATTATATGATGCGATATTTTTTTTCAATTACTCTCTTTTTTTTTATCAATTTTGGGTTTCCCCAACAAAATCAAAGTGATAAAATACTAAATGTAGAGGCTCTTAATATTCAACATGGTCTATCACAAAGTACAATTAATAATATTTTGGAAGATAGAGATGGTTTTGTATGGATTGCTACCGATGATGGACTAAACCGTTATGACGGACAAAAATTCACAATTTATAAGCATATTCGTAGTGATTCGACAACTATTCCAGATAATGAAGTTAGAAGATTATATGAAGATACAACTGGAAAAATTTGGATAGGAACAGTAAGTGGTTTGTGTGTATATGATAAAAACACAAATCAATTTAAAAGTTATCGTAATCATGAAAAAAACTCAAACTCTCTTATCAATAATTATATAACTGCCATTGAGGAAGACCAAGATTTTCTTTGGATAGGGACATTGAAAGGTTTAAGTAAATTTGATACAAAAAAAGAAACATTTACAAATTATTCTACTCAAGAAAAAAACAGCTTACTTTTAGGAAGTAATGAAATTACAAGTTTACTTATTGATAATCAAAATCAGTTGTGGATAGGAACAGCAAAGGGCATAAATGTTTGGACGGCTGATAGAAAACCAAAAGAAGTTTATAATTGCAGTTTTAATAAAACATCTACAAAACTGTTGGGTAGCCGAGTTAGCTCCCTTTATCAAGATACTAATAATAGAATTTGGATAGGAACAAATTATTGCGCTCATCTTTATAATCCATCTTCAGATGACTTCCAGCATTTTACACTTTCAAATGGAAAAAAGTATCTTGTTTATAAAATTGGAGAAACTCAAAATGGAGATATTTGGGTGTCATCTGACGAACTTATTTATAAAGTAAACCCTCAACTTGTTTCTTTATCTGTCTATCGTACTTCTATAAGTCAAATAGGAGTAGTACAAACTATATATCTTGCCAAAAATGGTACAATGTGGATCGGAACTAGAGATGCTGGCTTATTAAAATATAATTCGTCTTCTAATCGATTTCGATTATACAAGGCTGAAAAAGGAAATAAAAATTCTTTATTTGATAGAAATATATGGACAATTCTGAAAGATAATAAAGGAATAGTTTGGGTCGGAACAGATGAAGCCATTTCAAGGATAAATCGCAATGATACAACTTCAACTAATCAAACTTCCTATTATAATATTCTTCAAGGAAAAAAAGAAACAGATTACCAAGGAGAAGGAGCTTATTCCATAGCACAAACAGACAGTGGACAAATTTGGTTTGTTGTCGGAACGACTATCATTCGTCTGGATAGTTTTTCAGAAAAAGAAGGCGCAAAATTTACGTCTCTTATTTCTAATGATGATTCTACAGCTGTTCAAAGCACTCTTTTGTATATACATGAAGATGCCAAAAATACACTTTGGGTCGCTAGTTTTGAAGGAGTTTATCAACTTATTCCTACTGATGTTACCAAAGAAAACAAGTTAGGTTATACTACAAAAGCATATTTAAAAGACCTTGAAGTTTGGCATATCTTTGAAGATTCTGAAAATATAATTTGGCTAAGTACCAACAAAGGATTAATTAAAGTAATTCGAAATGCAGAAAATCAACCTATTGATTTTATTTTTTATACCTCAGACCCTAAAGATATTACGTCTATAAGCAGCAATACTATTCGTTCTGTTACAGAAGATTCGAAAGGAAATCTTTGGATAGGAACAAATAACGGTTTGAATAAGATGGATAAAAAAACAGGTACTTTCGAACATTGGGGAGAAAGAAATGAACTAGCAAATTATGCCATTTATGGAGTATTAGCAGATGAAAATGATAATTTATGGCTAAGCACAAATAGAGGACTATTTAAATTTTTAAATGATGCTCAAAGTCAAAGCCTTGATGACGACCGAAGAATAATCGTTTATGATACTAGAGATGGTTTGCAAAGCCTAGAATTTAATACAGGTGCTTTTTATAAAGCAAAAGATGGCGAGATGTTTTTTGGAGGGATAGAAGGATTAAATTCTTTTTACCCAAAAGATATTAAAGCAAATAAGGAAAAAAGAAAAGTAATCTTGACAGGACTCAAAGTTTTCGGAGAAAAAATAAAAGTAAACCAAGAAAAAGAAGGACGAGTATTACTTCCAAAGGCATTAAATAATCTTGAAAAACTTAATATTACTTATGAAGATAAAATCATTACTTTAGAATTTGTGTCACCTAACTTCAATAAACCTGAATATGATACATACTTATACAAACTAGAAGGATTTGATAAAGAATGGAACAAAACAACAACCATTAAGCAAGCAACTTATACCAATCTTCCAGCAGGAAATTATACGTTTAGAGTAAAGGTAATAAATGGTGATAACATAGAAGGTGACGAAAAAACTCTACAAGTAAGTGTTTCACCTCCTTTTTGGAAAAGTTGGTGGTTTATATCACTTTGTGCTTTGGTTGTTTTTGGAATTTCGGTAGGTTTTTATAAACATAGAATGAAGACCGTAAAAATTCAAAATGAAAAATTAGAAAAACTAGTAAATCAAAGAACATCCCAACTAAAAGAAAAAAATGAAGAAGTAAACCAACAAAATGAAGAGATTTTACAACAAAACGAACAATTGGAAGAGCAGCAGAGATTGGTCGAAACAGCTTATAAAAATGTTAGTCTTTTGAGCGAAGTAGGAAAACAAATCACTTCTCATCTTTCTGTTGAGATGATTATAGAAATGGTATATGAATCTATAAATGAACTTTTAGATGCATCGGTCTTTAGTATCGGAATTCATAATAAAGAAGAAAACAAGTTAGATTTTATTAATGCAAAAGAAAAAGGTGAAACGTTACCTTTTCATCAAACATCTTTAAATCAAGATAATTTACCTGCTTATTGTTTTAACAGAAATCAAGAAATTAAAATTGATGATTTACAAAAAGAATATAATAATTATATTCCCAATCAACAAGTAGCAACTGTAGAGGGGGAAATGCCTGAATCATTAATTTATGTTCCCATTATTTACAAAAGCGAAACTATTGGAGTTCTGACAGTTCAGAGCTTTGAAAAGTATAGCTATAATAAAAATCATCTTAATATTATTCGAAACATTGCTGTTTATGCAGCTATTGCACTCATAAATGCAAAGTCGTATCAACAAATTACAGAGCAAAGTAAAGCTATCAGTATTCAGAATGATAATATAACAGCAAGTATAAATTATGCTAGTCGTATTCAGCGTGCTATGCTTCCACCACTTAAAGAAATAAAAAATGCTTTTGAAGAGGCTTTTGTGCTTTGGATGCCTCGTGATGTAGTAAGTGGCGATTTTTATTGGTTTACTCAAATGAAAGGCAAAACTTTCATTGCTGCTGTTGATTGTACAGGACATGGCGTTCCAGGGGCGTGTATGTCTATGATTGGAAACGATATGCTTAATCATATTGTACTTGGGAAAAAAATTACTGACCCTTCTCTTATTTTATCGTATCTTCATGAACAAGTATCACTAGTCTTGCGTCAGTCTGAAACACAAAATCAAGATGGAATGGATATGGCTCTCTGTGTCTACGACAATGATTTGAAAACTATGGCTTTTGCAGGAGCAAAAAATCCAATGTATTATGTTCAAGATAAAAAACTAAAACAAATTGCAGGTGCAAAATCACCTATTGGTGGGCGTTGGCAAAATAATGAAGAGGATAGAGTTTTTGAAACTCATACTGTAAAAATAGACCAACCTACTACTTTCTTCTTATGTACAGATGGCTATCAAGACCAGTTTGGTGGAAAAAAAGGAAGAAAATTAATGAAGAAAAAAATGAAGTCTCTCTTTGTAGAAATTGCTGATTTAGATGACACAAAACAACAAGAAGAATTAAAAAACTATTTTTTAGATTGGAAGAAAAATGAAGAGCAAGTTGATGATGTTTTGGTAATGGGATTTAAAATTGGAAACAGTAATATATAGCTAATAATTGACTATTTTTGTGTAAAATTAATACACTAATTCTATTATCAAGAAGGGAAGTAATGAAATATTTTTTAGTAATTATATTACTATTTTTATATCAGTTTGGGTTTTCTCAATCTCAAAAACTTACAGAAGAAGAACTTACTTTTGAAATAAAATCATTAGATATAGAAAATGGTCTTTCTCAAAATACAGTAAATGCTTTGTTGGAAGACAAAGATGGTTTCTTGTGGATAGGAACAGATGACGGCTTAAATCGCTATGATGGACAAACAGTGGTTGTATATAAACATATTCGTAGTGATACAACCACCATTCCTGACAATCAAATTCAGTCTTTATATCAAGACAAACAAGGGCGTGTTTGGATTGGAACAGTAGCAGGACTTGCTCTTTATGATAATAATACCAATCAGTTTGTTTCGTTTAGAAACAATAAAAATAATAATTCTTCTTTGGTAAATAATACGGTTCAAGCCATTACAGAAGATAAAGAAGGTTTTTTATGGATAGGAACAAGACAAGGATTATCAAAATTCGATACCAAAAATAATATATTTACAAATTATAGTGCAACTCAAAATGATTCTTTACTTTTAGGAGGAAATGATATAAAATCCTTAGCCATTGATGCTGATAATAATCTTTGGATAGGAACATATAAAAAAGGAGTCAATAAATGGAGTGCTGATAGAAAACAGCAAACATTATATCGTTATAATCAGGCTGATTCTTCTTCATTGTCTGGATATACAGCCAATGATATTCTAATAGATAAAGACAATCAAGTTTGGATAGCAACTGAAAAAGGATTAAATAAATACAATTCTAAAACAGATGATTTTCAACATTTTTCCTATAATGGACTTTTCTATAATTTACAATCCATTACACAAACTCAAAATGGAAATTTATATGGAATTAGTACAGATTATATTTATACGTTAAATCCTTCTGAACAAGAATTAAAGCGTTTCAAAACTAATTTTGGCTCTATTGGTACAACAGCATCTATTATTGAAACCCAAGAAAATACAATTTGGGTAGCTACTCTAAATTTAGGTGTTGTATATTTCAATCCTTCCAAAACAAATTTTCAGCTTTATACGAAAGAAAAAAACAACCCTAATTCATTGCCTAACACAAATGTTTGGGGAATTACCAAAACAAAAGATGATATTCTTTGGGTAGGTACAGAGGCAGGAATTACTCGTATAGAAAGACAACCAAACGGACAACCAGACGAGTACACAAATATTTTCAAAGGAAACAATAAAAATGACTTTAAAATAAATAGCGTTACCAGTCTCTATGGAACTAAAAATAGAAATATTTGGGCAATGGGAAACTTTACCATTTCTCGTTTGATAGATTTTTCTGAAAAAGAAGGAGCTAAATTTCTTAGTTTGGAAAGTAGTCTTACAGATACAACTACACTTCAATCGACAAGTTTAGCAGTGGTAGAAGATAAAAAAGAAACCCTTTGGATAGCTACTTTTAATGGAATCTACAAATTAGAACCCACAACAGAAAATGATTTTGGCTATAAAACAAAGCGTTTTTTGAAAGAACTAATCATTTGGTCAATTTACGAAGATAAAAATGGCATTTTATGGCTCGGAACGAATGATGGACTAGTTAAAACAAAAAGAGATGAGCAAAATAATATCATAGGAACTACTTTTTATACATATAATTCTCAAGATTTAAAGTCTATTAGTAGTAATGTAATTCGTACAATAGCTGAAGATTCACAAGGAAATTTATGGCTCGGAACAACCAATGGACTCAATAAAATGGACAAAGAAACCCAAACTTTTGAGTATTGGGGAGAACGAAACGAACTAGCAAACAATGCTATTTATGCTATTTTGGTAGATAAAAAAGATAATTTATGGATAAGTACCAACAGAGGTATTTTTAAGTTTTTGAACGACAAAAAAAGCCAAAATTTAGCTGATGACAGACGAATAATCGTATATGATACACGAGATAATCTGCAAAGTTTAGAATTTAATTCAGGAGCTTATTTCAAAGCTGATGATGGAGAACTATTTTTTGGTGGAATTAATGGTTTTAATTCATTTTATCCAAAAGATATTAAACCCAACACAGCAAAAAGAAAAGTAATTCTGACAGAACTCAAACTTTTTGGAAATACGGTCAAAGTAAATCAAGAATACAATAATAGAATCTTATTATATAAAGCTCTAAAAAATACAAATAAACTAGATTTGACCTATGAAGACAAAATCATAACATTAGAATTTGTATCACCTAATTTTAATAAACCAGAATATGATACTTATCTCTATAAATTAGAAGGTTTTGATAAGGATTGGAACAAAACAAAATCTGTCAGACAAGCAACTTATACCAATCTGCCAGCAGGAGAATATACCTTTAAAGTAAAAGTAATCAATAGTGATAATATAGAAAGTGAAGAAACAACACTCAAAATAAGTGTTTCGCCTCCTTTTTGGAAAACATGGTGGTTTATTATGCTTTGTGGAGTAGTTGTATTGAGTACTGCAATAGGTTTTTATAAATACAAACTAAACTCTATACAAGCTCAAAACACTAAACTTGAAAGCCTAGTAAATGAACGAACTTCACAGTTGAAAGAAAAAAATGAAGAAGTAAATAATCGAAATGAAGAAATTAATCAGCAAAACGAAGAGATTTTACAGCAAAATCAAGAATTAGAAAAACAGCAGAAACTTGTCGAAATAGCCTACCAAAATGTAAGTCTTTTGAGTGAAGTAGGCAAACAAATTACTTCTCACCTTTCCGTTGAAATGATTGTAGAAATGGTATATTCATCTGTCAATAGGCTTTTAGATGCTTCTATTTTTGCTATCGGAATTTATAATGAAAAAGAAAACTCATTAGATTTCATTAATTCAAAAGAAAATGGAACAACCCTTTTTATTCATAAAACATCATTGAATGAAGAAAATCTACCAACTTACTGTTTTAAGCAAAATAAGGAAATTAATATCAAAGATTTACAAAAAGAATTTAATGAGTATATACCAAATCAAAAAATAAGTGCAATAGAAGGAGAAATACCTGAATCACTCATTTATGTTCCAATTAATTATAAAAATGAAACTATTGGTGTATTGACTGTTCAGAGCTTTGAAAAAAATAGTTATACTCAAAACCATCTTAATTTAGTTCAAAATATTGCTGTTTATGCAGCAATTGCACTAGTCAATGCTAAGTCTTACGAACAAATTACAGAGCAGAGTAAAGCCATAAGTATTCAAAATGAAAATATAAAATCAAGCATAAATTATGCAAGTCGTATCCAAAGGGCGATGTTACCACCTATAGAAGAAATAAAAAATGCGTTTGATTCTGCGTTTGTCCTTTGGCTTCCTCGTAATGTTGTAAGTGGTGATTTTTATTGGTTCGCCAAAACGGAAAATAAAATTTGCATTGCTGCTATAGATTGTACAGGTCATGGCGTTCCAGGGGCATTTATGTCCATGATTGGAAACGATATGTTGAATAATATTATTTTAGAGAAAAAAATTCTGAATCCTTCTTTAGTTTTATCTACTTTACATCAACAAGTTTCTACGGCTCTTCGTCAGTCTGAAACTCAAAATCGTGATGGAATGGATATGTCTTTGTGTATATATGATACAAAAACAAAAGAATTAGCTTTTGCAGGAGCAAAAAGTCCGTTATATTATGTTCAAGATGAAGAACTAAAAGATATTGCAGGAAGTAAATTTCCTATTGCTGGAAAATGGGGCGTAGAAAAAGAACGAGTGTATGAAAATCACATCTTGAAAATAGAAAAAGAAACCAGCATTTTTTTATGTACTGATGGCTATCAAGACCAATTTGGAGGAGATAAAGGAAAGAAATTGATGAAGAAAAAAATGAAATCTCTTTTCGTAGAAATAGCTAAATTAGATGATACTAAGCAAAAAGAAAAGCTAGAAAATTACTTTTTGGATTGGAAAAAAGACGAAGAACAAGTCGATGATGTTCTTGTAGTGGGATTCAAAATAGGATAAAATAATAATCTAAGTTTTGAGGATTCAATACAAATTCTTTCCTATTTTATTAATTTTAATTCTAAATCATTAGCATAAATACTTGTGTTAGTATCAATATTGGATATTCAAACATTGAATAAAATGAATAGTCATATACATAAATTAGATTCTCAAAGACATTCTCATATAATTGGAAGACTGGATGGAGTAACTGGAGATAGCATAGAAGCAGATAATATTGTTGTTTTTTGTGCTAATTGTCAATCTGTTTTTTTAAAAGAGAGTTGGGAATATATGAACTCAAAACATTGTGAGCAATCTGAAACTCTTGATTTTATTCCTCCACAAGCTACTTCATTTTTTGCCAGGAAAAGAGAAAAATTTAATTTTGAATTTTCTGATTACTCTTCTAGTGAAACGTTACAAGTTATATTTACAACAATTTCAGCCTCAGTCTTACTCATTATTTTTCCTAAGTTATTTTCAGAAATACCTTTTTATCTTCAAACCATTTCAGCTTTAGTTTTATCAATAGTATTTGGCTTTTTGGCAAAAACAAAGAGTTTTAGAGAAACCTTTGGTGCAAATACTAAAAAAGTAAAGATTACTGAGAAAGGAATTGAGTTAAAAGGAGAAGATTTCTATTCATTTCAAGAAATTGAAGCTATAGAATATGTAAAGACTTATGAAACTGCCTATCCAAAAAGCAGAAGTTTACTAGATAAATCTAAAAATACTTCTGATAATAGTTTATATATCATCAGAAGAAATAAAATAACTATTCGCCACAAATTACCTACTAAATCACATTTAGAAACTGAATTGTTTTTGTTTGCTTTGGCTAGTTTTGCTCCGTTTGTACAATTAAATTTTCACACAAAAAACAAGAAAGAAAAAGAAGTTCTAAAAAGAATCCAGAAAGAGTACAAAGGAAAAGTAAGTATTTTAGAATCTCCAACTGAACATCTTTTTTAACATAAAAAATGGTTTAAGCACTATGCTTTTTACTTAAAAGAGTTTTTTGCAAACTATCTAACCATCTTTCAGCTAATTCCAAATTATTAAATTTGGAACAAGGCATTTGGCTATTTTCAGTCAATAATTCAGATTGAAATTTTAAAAATGCACTCTCTGGGAGAACTTCAGCTACCTGCATAAGTCCTGCATCTACAACTATTTGTTGTGCTTCATTATGGACAGCCATTACCGAAGGAGGGTAAGTTTTTGCATTTGTAGCATCAGTAAGTAATGTAAAATTAGGAACTGCCAAAAGCATGGCTTTCCTCCAATCGTTTACATAACTTGAAATTACATCTGGATTTTTCCAAAAGCCTGTAATGGTAAGATAAAAACGGTTTTTTGAATATGAATACGAAATAGTGTAATACTCTGTATTAGCTATTACTTCAATGTCATTTAAGATAACATTGTTATTTTTCTGATTGAATGATTGCATAATAAAAGAAGATAAAAAAATGTAAGAATTTAGTTCTAGTTTTGAAGAACCAAAAATTCTGAAAAAAATAAAACAAGCTAAAAATTTCTTTCTCTAAAAATTAGACTTTTGATAAATTTTACAAAAAAAGTCGTAAGAAAGAATACTTATCTTTTTATAGTAACCTAAAAACAACTAATAAGTTTGAAAAAACTTTATTATTTTTCTTTTCAGTGTTATTAATTCATATTATATTTTTTCTTAAGTTCTTTGAGTTGATTTTCTTTTGCTTTACGAAGTTTTCCATCTAACTCCTCAATCCATTTTATTTGGCTATATTTTCCATCTGGGTGTGCTACTGTATAGTTTTGAAAATCAATTCCTTGTTCAGTAAAAATATCCTTATACATATCTTCTAATATAACAAAGTTTTCTGCAATATTTTGTTTTAAATCCGACATGCCTTCCCACTCAGGCATGATAATAGCTTCTAACCCTTGTATGTCCTTAAAGGTAATGGTTGCAGCTTGTCCACTTGCCTTAGCTGCCTGAATCTGTGCTTCAAATTCTCTAAAAGCAGCTTCATCAATAAAGAACCCTTCATCAATCTCATCTGTAATTACAAAACCAATAACGGCATCATTACTAGCTAGTTTACGAAGCATTAATTCTTGTTTCCACCCGTTCACTTTTTCAGCTTCTTTTTGATTCATGGCACTAAAAGGCTTACCATAATAATTTTCCCAAAGTGTAGAATCAGTAGGGTTTTCGGTAAGTTGTTGCCAAATAGATGATTTCCCCATTGGGTCTTCTACAAAATCATCTTGAGCGAAAGCAGAAGATATGCCCAAAGTAAAAAAAATAGCTATCAAAAATAAGCCAAAAAATAGCTTTTTACTATTTCTTACACGTTCCTCATTTAGGTTTGAAGAAAATAACTCTGAAAGATAATTTACCAAAATGCTTCTTAAAGTTGGTTGGGGAAGAACAATCACTTTTGATGTAGTTGATTGTAAAGTATTTATATCTTTGTAAATAGATTGATTCATAGAAAGTTAGCTTTTTTAGAGTGGTTTTTTTTAGTAAGAACGATAAAATTAAAAATTGGTTCTTTACTTTTTAAAACAGACATGCAAATGTGCATATTTTGATTCAAAATTTCAAATAAAAATGCAACAACAATACCAATACAGTAAAAAAAAGTGCTTTTTATTACACAATTTGTTCTGCATAACGACAAAATAACAGTAAATTAGATAACAAAGTAGAGAAAAGACAGAAAAATCGTATTTTTGTATATCCTACTAATCAAAAACTTCAACTCCATTATTATGTCTTTAGATATTGCAAACTTCAAAGAAACGTCACAAAATCATTTTGGGAAACTTACTCCTCAAATTCTTCAAGATTTTGAGAAAATTGTAGGTGCAGCATACATTTTTACAGACGATAAAAACCGAGATACTTACTCTCGTGACCATACTGAAGATTATTCTTTTTTACCTGATGTCGTTTTAAAACCACGCACACCTCAAGAAATTAGTGAAATAATGAAAATTTGTAATGAGCATATTTTGCCTGTTACACCTCGTGGTGGGGGAACAAGTTTGAGTGGAGGTGCATTGCCAACCAATCATGGTGTAGTAATTTCTATGGAACGCTTCAATGAAATTATCGAAATTGATACATTAAATCTCCAAGCAACTGTAGAAACAGGCGTAATTACTGAAGTTTTCCAAAATGCAGTCAAAGAAAAAAATCTTTTTTATCCACCTGACCCAGCAAGTAAAGGAAGTTGTTTTATTGGTGGCAATGTTTCACACAACTCAGGAGGTCCAAAAGCTGTAAAATATGGTGTTACTCGTGATTATGTCTTGAATTTGGAAGTTGTTTTGCCAACAGGAGAAATTATCTGGACAGGGGCAAATGTGTTGAAAAACTCTACTGGGTATAATCTTACGCAATTAATCACTGGAAGCGAAGGAACTTTAGGAATTGTAACTAAAATTGTATTCAAACTTCGTCCTTATCCTCATAAAAATATTGCTTTATTAGTTCCTTTTGAAAGTAATGAAGAAGCATGTAGAGCTATTTCAGCCATTTATATTGCAGGAATTACTCCTTCTGGAATGGAATTTATGGAACGAGAAGCTATTGAAAGAACAGCTTTTTACCTAGAAGATAAAATGAATCAAAAGACAAATATTGATTTGCCAAATAATATACAAGCCCATTTGATTATCGAATTGGATGGAAACAACGAAGAATCAATGATGCAAGATGCCGAAAAAATTGTTGAGACATTAGAAAATGGTTTTAAGATAGGAGAAATTTTGTTTGCCGATTCGGAAGCCCAAAAGGAAGAACTTTGGAGATTGCGTAAAAATATCTCGCCTGCTGTAAATGCTTATTCACTCACAAAAGCAGAAGATGTAGTTGTTCCTCGTGGAAATTTGCCTGAGCTTATTACTTCTATCAAAAGAATTGGTGATGAATATGGTTTTCGTTCAGTTTGCTTTGGACATGCAGGTGATGGAAATCTACATGTAAATGTATTGAAAGAACAAATTTCGGAAGAAGATTGGAACACAAAAGTAGTAGATGGAATTGGAGAAATTTTTAAAGAAGTCGTTCGGTTGGGTGGCATGCTTTCAGGCGAACACGGAATTGGAATTGCCAAACGTCCGTATATGTCTATTGCGTTAGGTGAAGTAAATCTAAGATTGATGAGAGAAATCAAAAAAGTATTTGACCCAAATGGAATATTAAACGCAGGTAAGATATTTTAAATTTTGATTAAATAATGATATAAAGTTTCGTTTTTTGATAAAAATTTAGTTTATTGGCTATTGCTTTAAGATTTATTTAGAATTTTGAAGCGTTATTTATCATACAAATTTATTTATCTCTCACTTAATTTAATTTTATGGAATCAGAAGGTGGAATTGGCATTATTGGAGGCATTATTTATTTAGCTATTCTTATCTTAATGATAGCTTCTATGTGGAAAATTTTTGAAAAGGCAGGTAAACCTGGTTGGGCAGCTATTGTTCCTATTTATAATCTAATAGTTATTTTAGAAATAGTAAATAAGCCTATTTGGTGGATTGTTCTTTTTATCATTCCTATTGTTAATATAATTGTAGCAATTATAGTTTATGTCGAATTAGCTAAAGCATTTGGAAAAAGTGCAGGTTTTGGAGTGGGACTTGTATTTCTAGGAATAGTTTTCTTTCCTATTCTTGCTTTCGGAGATGCCCAGTATCAAGGCACACTGGCAGGCGAAAAAGTATATGATGACAGTATTTTAGATAGAGGATAATTTTTTCTTTTTCTGAAAAACAAAAATAATAAACTTCTCCAGTCTTTGTTTAAAACTTAGATTTGAGAAGTTTTTACTTAAAAAAATATGACTAGAGTATTTTTGTATGTGACCTATGATGGAATGATAGAAGTTTTTGTTGTTCTATGTGTGCTTGCTGTTATAGCTATTGTAGCAGTAATCCTTATTTTCTTTTTAATTAGATATTTTATAAAAAGAAAAAAGCATAAGTAAACTTTTGCTAGAAAATAACTTATCTTAATTGTCATAAACTTCCTTGTATGTTTAACTTAATTGCTTCTTCGTTTGGTGGAGATATTCCTGTCAATTTAATTATAGAGTTTCTTTTTCCTCTTGGAATAGTTTTTTTGTTTTATGTTGTTCGTGGAATTTGTTTGTGGGGAATTTTTAAAAAAGCTGGAAAAATGCCTTGGATTGGTCTTATTCCTATTATTAATTTTATCATTTTGCTAGACATCACAGAAAAGCCTAAAGGTTGGATAATTGGTTTATTTTTTCCTCTTCTAAACTATATTTTATACTTTTATATCTATATAGAACTTGCCAAAAAATTTGATAAAAATGCTTGGTTTGGTGTAGGAATGGTTCTTTTGCCATTTATATTTCTTCCAGTGCTTGCTTTTGGAGATGCACAATTTCAAGGGCAAAAAGAAATTTTTTATGATGATGATGTTTTAGATAGAGGATAGTCTTTCATTCTTTTTGTATTTATTCTACCTTTGTGGTCTTATTTCTCTCGCACCCTAAAGGGTACGGTACATTTTTTTGCACACTAAAGTGTACACTACATGAATGATACTTTTTATTTTTTTTCTTGGCAAGATGTAAATTTTCTTAAATCAGAACTGCTTTTAGTTTTGGCTTGGCTGCTTGCTTTTTGTGGTTTGCTTTTGCCTAAAAAACTAACTTACTTTTTTGTGCCTTTTGTTTGTAGTTCTGCTGTTTTGCTAAATATTGGTTTGCTTATTTTTTCTTTAGGCAAACTTGAAACAGATACAACTACTTTCTTTTGGAATGATTTATTTTATCAAAATAGATTTACTTATTATCTCAAAATTTTGATTTCAGTTTCTGGACTATTTGCTATTTGGATTCAATATTCTTCTCATAATTCCTCTCCTTTTTTACAAAAAACAGTTTCAGAATGGTTTGTCATTCTTTTAGGAGGAGTTTTGAGCGCACAATTTTTACTTGTTTCGGCTAACATTTTTGGAATTTATGTGAGTTTGGAAATGCTTTCTATTTGTGGTTATTTATTAGTTGCTTTTTATGATAAGCAAATTATTTATACAAGTGAAAATAAAAAGAGCAAAGGAAAACTGATTGCTTCTTCCTTCAATTATCTTGTTTTTGGTGCTGTTAGTTCAGCTTGTTTGCTTTACGGTTTTTCTTGGTGGTATAGTTTGAATGGCTCTTTTTCTATTCCTATTATTTTTCAGGCTAGTTTTAATATTTCTGATATTTTTCTTCATGTTTCTTCAACAGAATCAAATCAAACTACTTTTCTGATTGGTTTTCTTTTAATAGGAATTGGTTTTTTATTCAAGCTGGCTGCCGTTCCTCTTCATTTTTGGATAAGTGAAATCTATAAGAATGCTTCTTCTGGAACTATTTTTTTCTTGGCAACTATTCCAAAAATTGCTGTAAGTGGAATTTTATTTTTTATTCTGAATTATTTAATAAGTATTCCTTCAAACCTTCAAGAAATTATCTTTTCTACGCTTTCTATTTTGGGAGTTTTTTCAGCTATCTTTGGTAGTTTTTTAGCTATTCAACAAAGCAATTTCAAACGTTTTTTTGCGTATTCAGGAGTTTCTCAAGTAGGTTTTTTGATTCTCCTTTTGGGTTATAACTTTCAAAATGCCGTTATTTCTACCAATGGAATTATCATTTTTTGGATTTTCTATATTCTATCAAATGCTATTATTTGGAAATTTTGTGCAGAACTAGAAATCACAACCAATACTGATTTATCAATTAAAAACTTAAAAAACCTTCCTTTCCTTCCAAAGATAATTCTTGCTCTTGCTTCGCTTTCTTTGGCTGGTTTTCCTCCTTTGGGTGGTTTTTTGGTAAAAATGATTGTGATTTTTGTTGCTTTTCAGAATTATCAAAATCATTCTAATCCTACATTTTTATTTTCTCTTATCGGAATTGGACTAGCAACTCTAATAGGTTTCTTTTATTATCTCAAAATTCCTTATTATTTGTTTATTAAAACTCTAGTTCAAGCGTCGACGCTTGAATTAGAAAAGAATAAAATTTCTACTCTGACACTTTTTTTAACAGGGTTATTAATTTTGATAAATGTAGTTTTGGCTATTTATGCGATTCGTTTTTTGTAAAAACTACTTTCGAATACTAGATAGGATTAACTCTCCATTATTAATAGACCAATGTCGTTGTTGGTATTTTAGCGAAGCGACACCAAACACCAACAATCCAAAATGAAACTCAATCAGAGATTGTGTTTTTTCAACACTCCAATCCTGATTCCCTAATTATACTTCAAAACCAATCACAAGAACATCATCAATTTGTTTTTCGCTTCCTTTCCATTCAATAAAATTACGTTCTACTTCGTGTTGGAGTTCGAAAATATGAAAGGTTTTTAGTTTTTCTATAAATAACTGAAAACGTTTTGTAGAATATTTTTTACTGTGTTTTCCTCCAAATTGGTCTAAATATCCATCAGTAAGTAAATAACAACGAGTTCCTTTTTCGGGTTGTATTTTGTGCGCTGTAAAATCTCTTTCTATTTGTCTAGCAACTCCACCAACGTGATGACGATCACCTTTTATTTGATTTACTTTTCCATCTGGTGTAATGAAAAGCAACGAATTTTTTGCACCTGAATACTGAATTTCATTTGTTTTCTTATCCAACACACAGAGGGAAATATCCATTCCATCACGGTTTTCAGTTTCTTCTTGTTTTAGTGTTTGAACAATTCCGTTATGCAATTCATTCAAAATCAAATTACTTTCTGTAATTCCTCTCCAAATAACAATTTGAGTAAGCAAATCATTTCCAATCACAGACATAAACGCCCCCGGAACGCCATGTCCTGTACAATCGACAGCAGCAATAACAATTTTATCATCTTTTTCTGCAAAGAAATAAAAATCTCCTGAAACAATATCTCTAGGATTGAAGTAAACAAAGGATTTTGGTAAAATTTCTTCTAAACGATTTTGACTTGGCAGCATCGCCTTCTGAATGCGTTTTGCATAATTGATACTTGCCGTAATATTTTTATTTTGAAGCTGAATTTTTTCTTGTTGTTTTTCCAAATATTCATTTTGTGCATAAATAGATTGGTTTTTCGATTCTACTAAATCACGCTGCGCCAAAATTTCTTCGGTTTGTTGTTCCAATTCAGATTTTTGTGCTTGTAACTCCTCATTTTGCTGAAATACTTCGGCTGTTCGTTCCAAAATCCTGCTAACAAGTAAATTTACATCTTTAGAAAGTCTTCCTATTTCATCTTTATGACGTATCTGAATGGGTTGCCATTCTACCGAAAAATCATTTTCAATTACATTATGAATTGCCTCAGAAATTCTTTTTATAGGTGTTCCTAATTTTCGTATCATCCATAATCCTAAAATAAGATTCAAAAGAATACTTGCACTTACTACCCAGATTAATTTTGTCCTACTTCTCTTTCTAAAGTCTTCGCTATCTTTTTGTACTTCTTTGTTTATATCTTCAATTGCTACTTCGATTTGATTAGATAATTGATTGAGTTTTCCTTTTAAACCTAGCTTGCTTCTGTATCCTATTTTTCGTTCTGTTCCTGCTAATCTTCGCCACAAAGTCTCATATTTATTAGTTAATTCTTTCCATTCGGTACGTTTTTCGGTTCTTGTAGCTATATTCTTATACTCCTTTTGAGTAAACTCTTCAATATGATTTTGAAATTCTATCAAAAGTGCATTTACTTGTTCGATTTGAGACTCTTCTTTATATAAAAGAAAACGCTGTTCTGCTTGTCTGATTCTATAAAGATAAATTTTATCTAATGGCGTTTTGAGAAGAGAATCCAAATGTTCGCTCATTTTTCCTTCATACCCTTGATTTTTGAATCCTCTTTGATAAATTTTTGTAACTAAATCTTCAAAAGTAGTTTCATATTTTATGACTGAACGACGCAGTGTGTCAATGCGATGACGCAAATGGGCAGAAGGAATAAGAGGATGAGTTCGGAGTTCTAATAAATCATTTCGTAGTTTTGAGGTAAGCTCTTGATGCTGTAATACATAATAACTATCTCCTGTTTCGTAAAAATCTAAATTTAGAGCTTCTGAACTAAAAAAATCACGTTCTAGTTTATCAGTTTGACGAATATCTAAATCAACTTGAGAAAGTGTAGCCGTCAGTTTTTCTATTTGGTGCATCTGAGCATCATACCAAAGCAGCATTGCTGCTAAAGTAATAGTTGCAAAGAGAAACACCAAAAAGGAGAGAAACAATTTGGATTTTATGGAAAAAAGGAACTTCACAGGGATGGGGTGAGCGTTAGTTTTAGAATACTAGGATTGATTTTTTATTCACTTTATAACTTAAAAATAAGCATTAAAACTCTTTAGCGCAAATTCATAAAAATAAAGGCAAACTAAAAATACACAATAATTTGTTCATTAATTTATAAAACGCCAATAACCCCAAATAAATTATGCAAATGCAAAATAACTTTTTAAGTATATTTCACATAATTTTCCCATTTCTCAATTACTTGTACTATATCCTCTGGTAGTTCAGAATCAAACTGAATCCATTTTTTCGTTGTCGGATGTTCAAACCCTAAAGATTTTGCGTGAAGAGCTTGACGAGGCAAAATTGTAAAGCAGTTATCTACAAAAGTTTTATATTTTGAAAATACAGAACCTTGCAAAATTTTATTTCCCCCATACATGTAGTCACCAAAAAGAGGGTGTCCAATATGTTTCATGTGCGCTCTGATTTGATGTGTACGTCCTGTTTCAAGATTACATTGTACTAAAGTAACATAACGCAAACGCTTAATTACCTTATAATGTGTAACAGCATGCTTACCACGTTCACCATCTGGGTGGACAGTCATTACACGACGATCATTTTTTCCTCTTGCAATATTTCCTTTTATTGTTCCTTTATCAGCTTTTACTTCTCCCCAAACTAAAGCCAAATAAGTACGCTCAATAGTATGATGAAAAAACTGTTTTCCTATAAAATCTCTTGCTTCTGCTGTTTTGGGAACTACTAGAATTCCTGTCGTATCTTTGTCTATTCTATGAGAAAGTCCTAAAAACTGCTCCCCATTTTGTTCCATGTGATACGCTATCGCATTGGCAAGTGTTCCTGTCCAGTTGTCAGTAGCAGGGTGTGAAACTGTTCCTGCAGGTTTGAACACAATCATCAAATCTTTATCTTCATATACTACTTTTAAAGGAATGTTTTCAGGTTCAACCTTTTTCAAATCACGAACAGGGTCAGGCAAACGCACCGTAATTACATCATGAGGCAAAACTTTATAACTCGGTTTTACTTGTTTTTCATTTACTTTTACATATCCTCCTTTTATTGCTGTTTGTAAGCGATTGCGAGTAACTCTAGGCAAACGCTCCATTAAGTATTTATCGATACGCAATAATAACTGCTTTCCATCTACTTTTATACGATAATGTTCGTAAAGATTTTCTTCATCTTCATCATCATCAAAAGGTTCATCTAAAGGCTCTGCCATTTCAATTTGTTCCGTATTTTCAACTTCCTCAATAGTGTTAGTTTTTACAAAATCGTTATTTGTTTGATCTTCTTTTTCTGTATTCATTTTATATTTTTGTTTTTTTATTCTATACTCAATCAAAATCAGTTCTAAATCTCAATAAGTTTGAGTATAATTTATCTGCAAAAATAGTGAAAATACTAATAGCTTGTAATAGATAATGATAAATGCTCTAAAAGTTATTTTTGTAGAAGCTATACTTTTGTGTGTATTTTGCTCAGAAGCAGCATAGAATAATATAAATTATGTCTGATTAGAAGGCTATAAGAGGGATTAAAAAGTATTTCTAAGAAAATAAACAGATTTATCCTTTAAAAAACGCTCAATTTTAAATTTTTAAATTTTTAAATCTTTCAATATTTAATTTTTACTCTACTTTTTCAATGAGTTGAATTGTTATATTATCTTTTCCTCCTGCTTTAAGAGCAGATTCCATCATTCTTTCTACTTTTTCTTCTAAAGCAAGGGTTTCATTTTCAAGAAAATTTTTGATTTCTACATCATCTAATTCATTTGAGAGTCCGTCAGAGCAAAGTAAAAACACATCTCCTACTCTAAGATTTTGTAAAACTCTGCCTAAATTAGCAATATCTGGTTGAGCATCATCAGAACCTAAAGCACGTTCTATCAAATTTCTTTTTGGATGATAAGACGATTCTGCTTCTGTAATTATGCCTTCATCTATCAGATTTTGAACAAAAGAATGATCTTTGGTTAGTCTAATAAGTTCATTATTTCTAAAAATATACAAACGGCTATCGCCCACATGAGCGCAAAAAGTAGCATCTGGGTGAAATAAAATAGCAACACATGTTGTTCCCATTCCTTTTAATAAAGGATTTGTTTCAGCTTCGTAAGCAATGGCTGCATGAGCAGAAGCAAAAGATTGGTCTAAGGCATCATTTAGTTTTGCCAAATCAAAACGCTTTGAAGACATATATTCTCCTATTTTTTCTAAAGCAAGTTTTGAGGCTCGTTCACCTCCCAAATGCCCTCCCATTCCATCACAAACGACACACAAAAGACCGTTTGGAGTTTCGAAGATAGCACAAGCATCTTCATTGTGTTTACGGATTTTTCCTGTATGCGTTTGTTCTATATAAACAAATTGGGCAAATTGAGCAGATTTTGAAGTAGAAAGTGGCATAAAACCAAGTAGGCAAAATTGTTTGTATGTGATTTTTTATTTCAACAAATATAATTTGTTTTATACGAAAAATACTATTAAGATTGAAAAATGTTAGGCTTGCAGCGTTTTTTTTATTTGTTTTTAATTAAACAAGTTAATTATTTTTTATCAATTACTTTTTAATTCAAAAAACCAAAAACGGTTTTGCTTCGTTTCATATATACGATAAAAAAAATAGTATAACACAAATTAAAAATCTAAAAACAGAGTAGACAATAGGTATTTTTATTAAAAAATCGTATTTTTATATTTCTTCTAAGGAAAATTTTATGACTGTTTGACAATTTTTGTACTTTATTGATTTTATTCAAATTTTGAATATTGTTGGTGTCTCATTAACGATAGAGTGCCAAAAATTGTCAGAAAACTAAATTTATTAAAGCGAACAAGATTAAATTTTTAATTTACTTTTTATTAATCTATTATACTTTATCACTTATAATTACTCCTAATAATAATTATCCTATAAACTAATCAATAGCTGTTCATCAAAATTATGACAAGTCCATTTAAGGTATTGGAAGCGTATGGACGCAAGGACAAAGAAATTTTTTTTGGTAGAGATGCCGAGATTCAATTACTATTCAAAAAAACGACAGAAAGTAATTTAGTCTTGGTGTATGGTGCGTCTGGTACAGGAAAAACGAGTTTGGTACATTGTGGTTTGCCAATCTGCTTTTCTTCTGACGACTGGCTACCTCTTCACGTTCGTAGAAAAGATCATATCGGAACAGCTCTTTTAGAAGAGACAAATAAATATCTTCAAAGAAAACTCAAACCACACACGCCTTTGCATCTTGCCATTAAGGCACTTCACATGACTTTTTTTCGTCCAATTTATGTAATCATCGATCAATTTGAAGAATTATATATTTCAGGAAGTAAAGAAGAACAAAACCAGTTTTATGATTTTGTTCAGACTGTTTTGTCTAGCGAATACAACTGTAAGGTTATTTTGGTGATGCGTGAGGAATATTTAGCTGATTTATCGGAATTTGAAGAGCGTGTTCCACAGCTTTTTGATTATAGAGTACGTGTAGAAAAAATGCGCCGAGCCAATGCTAAAGAGGTTATTTTGAAATCAGCAGAAGCATTTAATATTCAAGTAGACTACCCAGAAGAAACGGCTGATCTGATTGTTTCACAAGTTGCAGAAGAGCGCAGTTTGATAGAGCTTACTTATCTTCAAATTTATTTAGATCGTCTTTATGAGCTTGCAAAAAGTAAACAAGGCGTATTGGCTGGCTATACAAATGCTGTAAATGACAGTTGGGAAGAACGTGTTACTTTCAATCCAGAACTTGTAAAAGAACTCAGTACCATAGGCGATGTTTTGGGAGAATATTTAGAAGAACAAGTAACAAAAGTTCAAAATCGTTTACCAAAAACTGAAGAACGACAAGTTTGGACAATTTTAAATTTACTTGTAACTGAAGATGGAACTCGTGTTTCGATGGACTTACATGAAGCTACCAACTTGATGTATTCTCATGGTGCAAGTAAAGAAAACATTACCTTTTGTTTAGAAGAGCTTAGCAAGGTTAGAATTATTCACCTTTCAGAACAGCGTGTTGAGTTGGCTCATGATAGTCTTGCTTTAAAGATTATAGAAAGGCTCACAACAGAAGAAAAAAATCTATCTAAAGCAAAAGAAATTCTACAAACAGGACTCAAAACCTACCAAAATACAGGTGAAGTATTAAGTAAAAATAGTCTTTCTTTAATAGAACCTCATTTAGAAACACTTCAACTTACTCATAACGAACAAGAGTTAATAACAAAAAGTAAGCGTAGAGTAAAAGCAAATAAGATTATCAAAACGGTTTCTTTGATAGCTATTATTTTCATGCTTGGTATTTTAGCAGCTTGGGCATTACGTGAAAGAAGTATTGCCATTGATAGAAAAGAAGAAATAGAATTGCAAAATGAACAAATAAAGTTACAACTCAATAGCACAATGCAACTCAGTAAAAATCTAGATGATCAACTTGGAAAATTAGTAGAAAAAGAAAAAATACTAGAAGAGGTTTTGAAACTTGACAAAAGTACTTACCGAGTTATTGAAAATAAAAATAAAGAAATTAATCAATTAGGTGTTACAGTAGATGCTCTCAAAGAACGTATTGACACAAAAAACAAATTACAAGAGCAAATAGAACGAAAAGCAAAAGCAAATGAACTCTTAACAGATGCATTATTAAAGGCAGAATATAATCCAAATTATGCTATTCGTTTGGCAGAAACTGCAAATCAAATTTATCCTAGCAAAAATGCTCAAACTGCAATTGAGAATATTTATAGAGAACATTTTATGAGAAACTACCCCACAAATAAGAATATTTCTATCTATGAAAATGCTAAAAATCTATTGAAAGGTAATCAAATTCCGAGAATATCACAAACACAAAAAGAAGATTTAGGTATTACAAAATTTGAAAAGTAATTATGAAATATTTTATTGCGTTATTTGTTATGTTTTTATTTCCTCAGAAAACAGTAAAAGATTTACCTATTTGGACACCTAAACAAGGTTATTTTGTAGATAAAAGTTTAAAAGGAGAAAAAGAGTATATAAAAGAGCAAAAAGCTTGTGAACAACTTCATGAGAAAGGCTATAGAAACCTATCTGATGAAGAAAAAGAAATATATGATAATTGTGAGGTAACAGAAACAGGCTATTGGGATATTTTTAGTGTCGGAGATTGTAGTTGGTATTGTGGTGCAGGAGGAGATACTATTTCTGCTTCGTCCTTTCTAAAAAGCAATTACAAAAATATAGATTATGTAGCTCGTAATGCTTATGATTTGAGCTATAAAACAGCTTGGGTGGAAGGTGTAGAAGGATATGGAATAGGTGAAAGTCTGAAATATACTTTTCCTGCTACTCATCCCAGAATTACGTCGATAATAATTTTGAATGGTTATGTAAAATCTGAAAAAGCATGGAGAGAAAACTCAAGAGTAAAGCAATTAAAACTTTATATTGACGGAATTCCAACTGCTTTATTAAATTTAGAAGATACTAGAAATGAACAGATATTTACAGTTGAACCAATTGGAAATTCTGACAGAAGCAGTTTTGAAGGCAAACCTTGGTGGACACTCAAGTTTGAAATCACAGAAGTTTATAAAGGTGAAAAATATTCAGATACAGCCATTACAGAAATTTATTTTGACGGAATTGATGTACATTAATTAATACTTAAAATTTAAATTTACTTCAATTCTTTAGTAATCACATCAAAAGAATAGATTTTTTTTCTATTGTGTTCTTGCATAAAACTTTCCCCTTGGACTTGTTTTATCACTTCCTGTTAAATAAAAAAGAGTTGTTCCATCTATCTTTGGACTAAAATTTCTATTTTCATTTAGAGATAGTGGCTCATCAAGTTCCAAACTGTTATTTGATTGTTGGTGTCGCTTCGCTAAAACACTAACAATGGCATTGAAGCAAATTTTATTACACCAAATTAATACTACTATGAAACTAAATTTCTTTTTTATTTTGCTTCCATTATTTTCTTTCATTTCTCCTACTGAGGAATCTGAAGAATTAATTATTTATGATTTTTATAATTATGATTCTACAGGATTTATTATCTTGACAGATAGTTATGCATACAATGAACATCCAGACTCCTCTGTTATTGCAAAAAAGCATTTAAATAATGAATCTACTATTGAAAATAATTACCACAAATTAGATGCAAAATACAGAAAAAAATTTCTTGAATCAGTGAATATCAAAGAAACAGATATTATATATATTTATGATTTATCTCAAAATTCTGTTTTTGCTTTCAATGTCAAGGATATTAATTTAGTGGCTTTTATAAATCCTTATGGAGGCTCAAAGCCACTGAGTCAGTGGGATTTCATGATTGGCTTTGAGTTAGAAAAAACAGAATTGAATTTGCTAAGTAAAGGGAATGATTTTTTTGTCTGTGTAGGAGAACGCAATCCATTTAGAGAAGGAGAAGCTAAAAGTATGATATGGAAAGAAATCGATTCAAACCTTTTTCCTCACTTCTCAACAGAGGATGAAGAACTAAAAAAATATTTATCTTCTTCCAAATTCAAAACTCGCACCTATCATTGTGCTGTCAATAAACTAGATTACTTTGTTAAAGATACTGGTCGTTATAGAATAATAGTAATTATTGATTCTAATAAAACAGTTGTTTCCACAATTTCTTTTCGTGACGGAGAATCAATAGACTTTAGTTCTTTACATATAATAGAAAAAGATAGTAAAGAGAACTATTATACAAATCAATGGACAGGGAATATATTTAAAAATAAACCTCCTATTTTATTTGGCTTTGAAAGTGTGTCATTTGGATGCCCTTCTGTCTGTTTTGTAGATAAAAACACACCTTGTGTATATATAAGATGTGATAATAGACATTAAAATAGTAATAGAAAAGTTTTACAAGAAAATATAAAATACAGGTTCTTGGGCTTATTTATATTTCTGAACTCAAAGATTGTAAATAAAGACATTTCAGTTATTAGTTAATTTCAGTTTTATAACAATGAGAAAACAACTATTTATTTTTTACTAGATAGCTGTTTTGATATTTGAATTTTCATGAATTTGCTGAAATATCGTTATTACTAAGGTCTTCTAATCCCCATTGATCCAAACTTCTCAAAATACTTTCCAATGAATTTCCTCTTTCACTTAATTGATATTCTACCTTTGGTGGTGCTACTGGAAAAACTTTTCTATAAATAAGACCATCTTTTTCTAATTCTCTTACTGTTTGAGTAAACATTTTATTAGAAATATCTGGAATTTGCTTTTGCAATTCTCCCGAACGTAATGCTCCTTCTAATAGATGAAATAAAATTAAAGGTTTCCATTTTGTTCCAATTAAACTCATTGTATAATTAAGTGGACAGTGTTTTTTTTTGTTAATCATAAATTATAAAGCATTGATTTACTGAGTTTTACACCTTTTAGTAACTAGGTTACTCTTTAGTAAGTTATTGTTATATTTACAAATATACCTCAACTTTGTTATCTAATTCAGACAATAACTATAAAAAATAGATTATGAAAAATCAAGATTATCCAAAATCATTCTCTCATATTGGGATTACAGTTCCAAATATTAAAGAAGCTGTAAAATTTTATTCAGAAGTAATGGGTTGGTATATTATTATGAAACCTTCTCAAATAAAAAAAGAAAAAGAGACTGCTATTGGTCAAATGTGTATTGATGTATTTGGAGAAGATTGGGAAGAATTCGAAATTGCTCATTTAGCTACTTCAGATGGAATTGGAATCGAATTATTTTCTTTCCCTCATGGTATTAAAGAAGCTCCCGAATTTAACCCTTTCAATACAGGGCTTTTTCATTTTTGCATACAAGATCCAAACATTGAGGAACTTATAGATAAAATTGTAGCTTATGGTGGAAAAAAAAGAATGCCTATAAGAGAATATTATCCTAATGACAAACCTTACAAAATGTGTTATGTAGAAGATCCTTTTGGAATCGTTTTCGAAATATATACACATAGTTATGAATTAACTTATTCGTCAGGAGCATACACAAAATAAGATATTAGTAAAGTGCTATTTGTATAGAAAATTAAAAATGGTCTGTTTGAGTTGTAGAAACCTAGACAGACCATTTTAGTTACTAACCTCAAAACTTTTTTTTTGAAAACCCTTTGTAATTCTTTAATTTAGCCTACTTTTAAGATTTTACAATAAGATTTTTATAAAAAATAATGCCACAAGACTCCACGCCAAATACACACAATCCGAATATTCCAGATACATTACAGAAACAAAATGAAAAAGAGATTTTTACACCTGAATCTAAACTTTTTACGATAGACATTCACACGCATATTTTGCCTGAACGTCTGCCCAATTTACGTGAACGTTATGGTTATGGTGGTTTTATTCACTTAGACCATCATAAACCCTGTTGCGCTCGTATGATGATGGATGATCGTTTTTTTCGTGAAGTAGAAGATAATTGTTGGTCAGCAGAACGTCGTATGCAAGAATGTAATCATCAACATGTAGATGTGCAAGTTCTTTCAACTGTTCCTGTGATGTTTGGCTATTGGGCAAAGCCCGAACACACATGGGATTTATCTAAAATGCTCAATGAACATATTGCAGGAATTGTAAAAGATTATCCAGACCGTTTTATTGGTTTGGGAACTTTGCCGATGCAATCACCTGATTTGGCTATTAAAGAACTAGAAAGATGTGTAAAAGATTTAGGACTTGCAGGTGTAGAGATTGGCTCACATATTATGGATTGGAATTTAGATGCACCTGAGCTTTTTCCAATTTTTCAGGCAGCAGAAGAACTTGGTGCAGCTATTTTTGTGCATCCATGGGATATGATGGGAACAAGTAAAATGCCTAAATATTGGCTTCCTTGGCTTGTCGGAATGCCAGCAGAAACAAGCCTTGCCATCTGTTCAATGATTTTTGGTGGTATTTTTGAAAAATTACCAAATCTAAAAGTTGCTTTTGCTCACGGTGGAGGTTCTTTTCCTGCAACTATCGGACGCATTCAGCATGGCTTTGATGTTCGCCCAGATTTATGTGCTGTCGATAATCCGATTGCACCAAAAGATTATTTAGGTAAATTTTATTTAGATTCGTTGGTTCATAGTCCTGAAATGTTGGATTATATAGTAAAGTTGATTGGAGCTGATAAAGTTTGTTTAGGAACAGATTATCCTTTTCCATTGGGTGAACTTCAACCAGGTAAGTTGATTCATTCAATGAATTATGATGACAAACAAAAAGAACAGTTATTGAGTGGTTCGGCATTGGAATGGCTTGGACTCAAAAAATCAGATTTTGCTTTTATGCAATCTTGGGATGTAAGTAATTGAGAAAAATTAACTATACATATAACTAATTAACAAGTGATTTGTAATTTGTATTTAATTTTTTCCAACTACTTAGTTTAGTTTAGATTTATTTACTTAGTTCGTACAAAACAGGTTTTGAAGGAACAGCATCAATTTCTAAAGACGGAATTTGAATATTTAATAAATAAATTCCGTCTTTAATTTTATTATCTGCAAAAATAAGTTCGGTAATAGTGGCATTTTTTCGGACTTGCGAAAAGTCATTTTTGCTATTTTTACTATTAGTAAGAATATTCCAAAATCCTTTATGAACGGATAATTTTCCTTTATCCCATTCTCTATCCACCGAAGGCAAATCTAAAAGTAAATGATTGATATTTTTTTGAGCTAAAAACTCGCCTATACTTGGCTCTAAATAAGGAGGATTTTGACCTGAATAATTTCTAGTTTTTTTATCATTGGAGTTTGGAAGCGTGCGAATGATGAGAGCTTCGTAAGCAATAGAATTAGTATCTTTAATATGTATTTTTTCTAATTCATTTAATTTTTCTTGAAGATGTTTTTTCAAAACTACTTCGTCACCAATTTCTGCAATTTCTCTTAATTGGCTAAGCTCCTCGTTTTGTAAGTATTCTTCTGTAATTTTGGTAGGTTCTATACTAATCATACGAGCGACAAACCAAAATGTTTTTAGACATTGATTAATTGTAACATTTTCCTTTTCTTGGTTATTCAAATGCCCATAACATTCTGTATGTGTGCCATTTCCGTGTGGTGTAAGACTTACTCTTTGATAATTACAAACTCCTCCTTCTGCAACACTTCCAATAAAAACATCTTCAAAACGAATAGTTTTAAAAGTAGGTTCTTCAGCATGATAACAATTTGGATTTACTGTCTTTTCTGCATTTCCTGCTTGCAATGGAATGGAAATGTCTAGTGGTTTTGATAAATCGGCTGTATAAGTTATGTTGTTGATCGAATACTGGATTTTCATAATTAAAAATAGAAAGTGTGTTTTAGACTAGTATTATTACCCTAAAATTGCTAATTTTCACTTTTATAAACAATAGTAAGCTAAAAACTATTTATATCAAATTGTATTTACATTTTTTAAACTTGTTAAGTCTGATTTCAAAGGTAAGGCTTTAACCTACAATTTTTTTATTTGTACTTAATTCTAAAATCTAACTTCCTACCTCTAAATTTATTTTTATGGATTTATTCCACGCTTTTACCGTTCTTATTGTGCTTTCTGCTGCCTTTGCTTATATCAATTATCGATATTTGAAACTTCCCACTACAATTGGTTTGATGCTTATTGCGTTATTGGCTTCACTCGTTATTGTTGGATTGGGACAGTTTAATCCAGCTATTTTTCAAAAGGCGCAAGAGCTTGTCAGAAGTGTAGATTTTTCTAAAGTTTTGATGGAAGTGATGCTTAGTTTCTTGCTTTTTGCTGGTGCACTTCACGTAGATACACCTACTCTTGCTAAGGAACGAACACCAATTATTATTTTTGCTACAATTGGAGTTACAGCTTCTACTTTTATTATCGGAACGGCAATGTATTTCATTTTGGGCTGGTTAGGACTTGGTGTAGATTATATTTATTGTTTACTTTTTGGTTCTTTGATTTCGCCTACTGACCCTATTGCTGTTTTATCGATTCTGAAAAGCGCAAAAGTTCCTAAAAATTTAGAAGTAAAGATTGCAGGAGAATCACTTTTTAATGATGGCGTTGCTGTGGTTGTTTTTCTAACTATTTTTCAAATGGCAGAAAAAGGAGTAGAAAATACTACGTTTTTAGATATTTTAGAGCTTTTTGCTGTTGAGGCAATTGGAGGAGTTGCCTTTGGTTTGGCTTTGGGTTGGGTGTGTTATAAACTGATGTATTCGATTGATAATTATGTAGTTGAAGTCTTGATTTCTTTGGCGATTGTAATGGGTGGATATGCACTTGCTGCATACTTGCATACTTCTGGTCCTTTGGCTGTTGTGGTGGCTGGTCTTGTGATGAGCGCAAAAGGAAGAGAATTTGCGATGTCAGATTTGACGAGAGATTATGTAGATAAATTTTGGGAACTCATAGATGAAGTGCTGAACGCTGTTTTGTTTGTTTTGATAGGTTTGGAAGTTTTGGTGCTAACTTTTGATGGGAAATATTTGATTGCTGGTGTTATTGCAATTGTGATAGCTCTTTTATCTCGTTTGATTTCGGTAGGCTTGCCTATTTCGTTTATGAAATTAAAAAGAGATTTTATTCCAAATACAATTTTGATTCTGACTTGGGGAGGTCTTCGTGGAGGTATTTCGGTAGCTCTTGCGCTTTCTCTTACGCCAGATATGGGAAGAGATTTATTTGTAACAATTACATACGTTGTTGTAGTATTTTCTATTTTGGTTCAAGGTCTGACTGTTAAGAAATTAGTGAAACAAGAAATTGTGAAGGAGGATTAATTATAAAAAATCATTCTTGCTAGTTTGGAAACACAGGGTTAAAACCCTGTCCAATTTATAATATATAGTAGATTTTGAAAATATATCTCTGATAAAAAATATAAAAGTAGTTTTTTGAATTGAACAGGGTTTTAACCCTGTTTGAGTTGTAAGAAAAAACAAAACACATGACCAAACGTATAATTTTACCAATCATAGTTCTATCTCAATTTTGCTGTACTTCGTTGTGGTTTGCAGGAAATGCCGTAATGAGTGATTTAATAACTGCTTTTGGTCTTCCTACTGATGCGTTGAGTCCGCTTACTTCTGCTGTTCAGTTTGGTTTTATTACAGGAACTTTGATTTTTGCTTTCTTGATGATTGCTGATCGTTTTTCGCCTTCATTAGTGTTCTTTGTTTGTGCTATTTTGGGTGCTTTATGTAATTGTTTTACAATTTTTGAAGGAAATGATTTAATAAACCTTTTAATTTTTCGTTTTCTGACTGGTTTTTTCTTAGCAGGAATTTATCCAGTCGGAATGAAAATAGCATCAGATTATTATCAAAAAGGCTTAGGAAAATCTTTGGGTTATTTAGTTGGTGCTTTAGTAATCGGAACAGCTTTTCCTCACCTTTTGAAAAGTATTCAAAGTTTCCAAAATATAGAAGGTTCAAATTCTATTTTTTCTTGGCGTTTGGTTATACAAGCAACTTCATTTATTGCTCTTTTGGGAGGTGTTCTGATGATTGCTTTTGTTCCAAATCGTTCTGTAAAGTCAGCACAAAAACTAAAAATCACAGCATTCTTTCAAGTCTTCAAAAATGCTAATTTTCGTTCGGCAGCCTTTGGGTATTTTGGTCATATGTGGGAATTATATACCTTTTGGGCTTTTGTTCCTATTATTTTGGCTACTTATGTAAAACTTCACCCAGAAACTGATTTGAATATTTCCCTTCTTTCTTTTCTAATTATTGGCTTAGGAAGTTTTGCTTGTGTAATTGGTGGCTATCTTTCGGAGCGTTTCGGAACTAAGAAAATCGCTTTTGTATCTTTGTCGCTTTCTGCGTTTTGTTGTCTTGTTTCTCCTCTCGTTTTTTATGCAGATTCTTATTTTCTCTTGATTGCTTTTCTTATTTTTTGGGGATTGGTAGTGATTGCAGATTCTCCTCTTTTTTCTACTTTGGTAGCTCAAAGTGCCATTGCAGAACTAAAAGGAACAGCACTCACGATTGTAAACTGCATCGGTTTTGCTATTACGATTCTGAGTATTCAGTTTATAAACTTGCTTTCTGATTTTCCTAACTTTATCAGTGAAAAGTATGTTTTTATGTTTTTAGCTTTAGGACCTTTTTTGGGTTTGGTGGCTTTGAGGAGGAAGACTGATGAGTAAATTTAATATTGATAAGGGTGCTGCATTGACTTAGGAAGTTGAGGATACTTTCTTTTCAAATAATCAATAATAAGACTGTTTGACTTAGAGGAATTGAGTATTTTGTCTTCTTCTTTACTTATATCAACTTGCTCAATTATTTTCCATATTTTTTCATTGTATTCTATATAATAGGGGGGGATATCTTCATTTTCTAATTGTCTAGGTTTATTTTTTATAATTTTGACCATCTCTGTAGATTGACAATAATGGCATAAAATAAAAGGTATCGCAAATTCTATATTAGCCAATACTTTGGGATTACCTTTCTCAATTTCACTAAAAAGATAAGCTCTAAATGGTCTCCTAGCTGATTCCTTGTAGTATGACATTATATGCAATAATTCAAATTTTAATTCATCACTAACTGTATCGTCATTATAAACCAGATTCCAAACTAAAGACATTATATCTGCAGATTTTCTTCCTCCTCCTTCGTGAGCATAATCCACATTTTGAGAGATAATATTTATTATCCTTATAACCTTGGCATTCTTAGTGTCTGTTGGTTTCCTTAAATTCCATTTTTTTGTACTTTTTTCCTTCTGATCTGCATTGATACCATCTGCAATTGTTTCTGTAGAAGAAGAGTCTATTTCTATTTTAGTATTTACATTCTCATTTATTTTTTGCTCTGAATTACAAGAGATTAAAAATAGTAGAACACACAGATATATTAGTTTTTTGTAAATCATTTCTTCAATTCTATTTTATGCAATCTAGAAATAATTGCATCTTTATCTCTTCCCATTATTTTGGTTATTTCTTTTATAGTATGTCCTATATGAAATAAATCTTTGAGCTGGGCTTCCTCTTTTATAGTCCAACGTTTATAGGTATTTTCTTTAGTTTTTTTGACTTCTTTGGTAATAGATAATTTTACAGGGACAATTTTTTTAGGTTTGATTTTTTGATGAACTTCTTGCTCCTTTTTCTTTTTTTCTTGTGTTGGCTCTACTTTTACTTCTTGTTTCTCTTGAACTGGCTGAGATGCAGTCAGTTTTTCTGCCCAAAACAAAAAGTGTTTTCTAAAATCTTCCGTTTTGATGTCGTTTCGATAGTCTAAGGCTTGTATAAAATTATCATAGACACCTTCAAAATCTTTCCTTTTGGCTGCTTGTCTTGTTTTTTTATAATAAAAATCTGCTTTTCCGTCATTTATTTCTTGCGAAATGGCAGCTTTTGAGGTTTCTGTTTTAGCAAATGCCATCACTCTTTTATCGGTTTTGATAGCTCTGTGAGGAATTGGAGAAGCCAAAACCAATCCTTCAAAAGAAGTACAGCGACTTAACGCAACATAAACCTGACCTGCTGCAAAAGCATTTCCCACATCGGCAATTATTTTTTCGAATGTAAGTCCTTGACTTTTATGAACTGTAATTGCCCACGCTAGTTTTATAGGATACTGCGTAAAAGAACCCAGCTCTTCTTCTTCTATTTTTCCTTTTTCGTCGTTCCATTTGTATTTTATATTTTTCCAAACTTGTTGTTCTACCTCAATTTGATTTTTTGCTTCATCTTCTATAATTATTTTTTCACCTTCTACTCGTATTATTTTCCCAATTTTTCCATTGTAATATTTTTTGTCTTTATCGTTTTTGACAAACATCACTTGAGCATTAATTTTTAGTTCAAGATTTCTGTTAGTTGGAAAGTTTTTATCTGGAAATTCTTCTTCTACAGTAGCATTAAAGGTTTGTAAAGAAGTAGTCAGACGAGCTAATTTTTCAGCATTTATTTCACTTACTTTTTCATTGTGTGTACAAAGCATGATGCAGTTTGTATATTTTTCAAAATCAAAATTAGGTTCATATTTTGTATTCAGACCTTGCAATTGGTCGTAAGTAAGATTGCTATTTCTTATTTTGTTGAGAAGATTGATAAAACGCTGGTCTTTCTGACGGTATATTTTTTTGAGTTCTATATAAATAGGTTCTATTTGTTGAATTACTTTTGAGCTAAAAAAGAATTCACTCTCATAATATTCCATTAAAATTTCTTTATGTTCATCTTTCATGACTGGAGGAAGTTGAAAGGTATCACCAATCAAAAGAACCTGAACACCACCAAAAGGAACGGTTTCTTTTTTGCGAAAAATACGTAAAAGTCGATCTATTACGTCCAATAAATCACAACGCACCATCGAAACTTCATCTATAACCAAAATCTCTAAACTAGTAATAATTTTTCGCTTTTCTTTAGAGTAAACAAAGTGTTCGAAAATAGTGCTTTTATCCTCATCGCCCATTTTAGAGTCTTTTCTCAGGCGTTTGTCATTCGGAACATACAAGCTAGGAGCTATCTGAAAAAATGAATGTATTGTTTGTCCACCTGCATTGATAGCAGCCACACCTGTAGGCGCAACAATGACCATGTTTTTATTAATGGTCGTTTTGAGGTATTTCAAGAAAGTAGTTTTTCCTGTTCCTGCTTTTCCAGTCAGATAAATAGTTTTTTCGGTATGTTTAATAAGGTCTAAAGCATTATTAAACTCTATATTTTCTTTGTCTAGTTCTATATTCTCTACAGTCATTTTTACAACTCCAATTCTATTGATATTATTTTTTCAAACTAAAATTACTAAAAATTTAATTATAAATTATCCTGCGCCTATTTTTTTAAATAAAGAAGCACACAAACAATTCTGTATCAAGTTTGTGTGCTATAGAGAAAGTAAATATATATTTAAAATTGATTAGACTATCAAAATTTCAACTTTTCTAACTTCAATTTTTTAGCTACTTCTTCCAAATCTTTTACGACAGGTTCTAAAAGAGGAATTCCATTTTTAAGGCGATAGGCTTTATTTTCTAATTCAGGCTCTCCTGGAATAATTACTCTTTGAGAATCATCAATAGGAGTAGCATTTTTAAAACGACGAATCCAATTATCCATGTGAGATTTGAATTCTTCTTTTGGACGGAAACCATCTACTCTCATTGCACCCAAAAAATGCCCCAAACCTTGTCCCACAGGGTCAGATGGCAAAGGTAAAAAGCTAACAAATGGAGGTGCCCAAGGTCCATAACCAGCCCCAGAAAGTACAGCCGAAAGAATATCGACAGCCGAACCCAAACAATATCCTTTATGATTGCTTCGCATTGGATCAGAGCCTAAAGGTAAAAGTGCGCCTCCTTCTTTTAAAGCAGCAGCATTATTGGTAGTATTTCCATCTTTGTCTTGCACCCAACCATTAGGAGCATCTTCGTTTTTTCGTTGTAAAATTTCTAATTTTCCATTGGCTACAGTTGTTGTGGCAAAATCAGCCACAAAATCATTTTCTTCTCCTGCTGGGATAGCTATTGCAATCGGATTTGTTCCTAACATGCGCTCTTTTGAATGTGTAGGAGCAACCAATGGACTTGCATTTGTCATTGCCCAACCTATCATATCTTTTTCTGCTGCAAGCATAGAATGATAGCCTGCGATTCCGAAATGATTTGAATTTTTAACAGAAATCCATCCAGAGCCTACATTTTCAGCCTTTTCAATAGCTACTTGCATTGCTTTTGGAGCAATAACTAAACCCAAACCAGCATCGCCATCAATGGTAGCTGTACTTGGAGTTTGATAAGTAACTTTCCAGTTTGGAGTAGGATTTATACGACCAGCTTCCCACAAACGGACATAGCCTGTCAGACGAGCAACTCCATGAGAGTCTACACCACGCAAATCAGCAGCTAATAAAACATCAGCAGCCAAAAGAGCATCATCTTTTGGACAACCCATTTGAATAAAAACATCAATAACAAATTCTTTAAGTGTACTATCTTTTATAATGAACATATAAACTTTCTTTTTTCTTAAAATAGGAGGGAAAAGAGGAATAATTTTAATCCTTCAAAATTAAGAAAAAAAATGGCTATTGATAGGCTTGATTTTTTTCAAAAATAAGTTTTACATTTTTTTTATAGTTGATGCTTTATCAAAATACCTTTATAAATAAAATATCTTTTACTGTTCCTTCTGCTGCTACTTTGAAAGAAATTATTTTTCCTTTTTTATTTCTCTGAAAAGAAAGTCGCACTTTTTGATTTGTTCCAAATTCATTTTCTCTTCTTGAAAATAACTTTATGTCTTCATTATTTGGAAAAGAAAGAATTAAATTATTGTTGTCTTCAATAATTTTGTAAGTTACATCAAGTTCGTCAGAATAAAATTCTCCTATATAATCGCTTTCATTGATTTTTTCTTTGGGAAATAACTCTATTTTCTCAAAATAAAATCTTGCTTCACCAAAATCTACACTCAAATCAAAATCAGAGTTTTTATTATGTTCAAAAATGTTATAAAAATTATAGACTACATTTTTGCTGTTTTGACGATAAAATATATTTTTGGAATCAGAAAGTAATGGAACAGCCATTTTTCCCATACTTGTTCTGACTTTTAAGGTATCATTTTCTATAAAAAAACTCATTAATAAATCACTATTTTTTTCTTGATAATCACCAACGAATGATGATAGCTTCTCTTTGGAATATTGATAAGCAACAACTTCTTTTTTATCTAGTTTTCCATTTTTTTCTGTTAGCACTTCCAAAATTTCAAAAGCAATTGCTTGAGCATTAATATGTTCAGAATTGGTATAAACCATAATTGCCAACTCTTTTTTAGGTATACAAACAAAATAGGAACGCATTCCTACATCTCTTCCTCCGTGTCCTATTAAAGTATTTCCTTCAAATTCCCAAACAAAGATTCCACGAGCTTGTGTAATTGAAGAACCATTATTGAGAATATCTTTTGTAGTTAGAAATTTTGAAATATAAGAAAACTTATGTGTTTCATCTAAAAATATTTCAGACCATTTTGACATATCTGAAATGGTACTCCCTACGCCTCCTGCTCCTACACACAAGGTAAGTGATTTTGGATTTTTATATACTTTACCAGTAAAATAATATCCACAGGCTTTATTAGGGATAATATTTTCTAAATCACTTTGATAAAATGTAGCATTCATTCCTAAAGGTTCAAAAATTTCTTTTTTTGCAAACTCTGAAATTGGTTGATTAGAAACTCGCTCTATAATCAGAGCCAAAAAGACATAATTAGTATTCGAATACAACAATTTTTTTCCTGCAATATCATTTACTCCACGCTGACGAAACATCAAATTCTCAATCATTTTATTGGTATAACCTCTATGTTGATAATCAAATCCTTGTAAGCTCAGAAGTATATTATGATTACGAATTCCACTTGTATGATTGAGTAAATGTTTTATTCTGATTGTATCACCATAAAAAAGAAGTTCTGGAATATATTTTCGAACATCATCTTCTACACTTAAAAGTTGTTTTTTTTCTAAAACTGCAATACAAGCAGCCGTAAATTGCTTAGTAACTGAAGCTAAGCCAAAAACGGTACTGTCATTAAATGGAACTTGATATTCTAAATTTGCTAAACCTGTATAATTGTGATATGCTAATTTTCCTTGTTGAGTAATCCCAATAGTAACACCTAAATCTTGATTTTGAGTATTTTTTTGAAGGATAGAATCAATTCTTGATTTCCAGTTTGTGAAATAATTTTGAGAAAAAGTAGTTCTAGTAATTAAACAAAATGATAGAATGAGAAAAAAACAAACCAGATAGATTAAAGATAATTTTTTCATAAGAAGTATTTTTTAGAAGACAATAGTATCCCAGCCAAAGAAATAAACTGATTATTACTCTGAGAAATTTTTATTAGAAAATAAAGAGGTAAAAAATAGCCTTCTACTCTTTGCAAGAAATAAATTTTAGAAGGCTACTAATAGAATTAGGTTAAGCTAACCGAACTGATTTTTGATAGAGCTGATAAAAGAAAATAGGCAGAAAAATACAGGCAAAAATACCACAACCAACAGCAAATAAAATGCTTGAGTAAGGGAAATGTAATCCTTTGAAAATCATTCCGATACTTATCAAACTTCCAGCAAAAAGACCTATAAAAAGTCTGATTTTGTCCATCATTACAAGGCTTGTGCGATTACGAAAAGCTAAAGTAGCCAAACTAGGCAAAACAAAAAAGAGCAAACTAATATTACCTATCTGTAATAAGGTATTAGCATAAGGTAAATGTAAATGCTTGAAAAGCAAATAAATAGAAAGCGTAAAAGCTGTAATAAAGCTAGAAAAATACAAGATACGTTTCATAGTAAGTTGGGTTTTGAAATGAATAATAAAAAATAACTCTTCTTCTATTTCGCTAACTCCATTGGGGGCAATAGAAACAGAAGCCTCTTTGATGCTTTCCTCAAAAGAAAAGCCTTCACTCATTTTGCTTTCTACAAAGCAACAAAAGTGGTCTAACAAACTGTCTTGCAAATCAGTATCTTGAAGAGAGTTTTTAAAAATACGTTCACAAATTAGTTCTACTTGATTTTCATTAAGTGTTACCATAAATTGGTTCAGTAGTAATTAGATGATGGATTGTACTCAAAAACTCTAAAAGTTCGTTGATTGCCTTGGCAGTTGCTGTTTCGCCTGCTGGTGTAAGATGATAATATTTTCGCACTCGCTTTCCTATCATCATTTTTTCACATTCAATTAAGCCATCAGCTTCTAGTTTGTGAAGAGCAGGATAAAGAGAACCTTCTTTTATCAATACTTTGCCATTAGTAGTTTCTTTGACGCATTGTGCTAACTCATAACCATACATTTTGCCTTTTTCGGAAAGCAATCGCAGTATGATTGTAGTTAGTGTTCCTTTGAGTAATTCGGTGGTTGGATTTGTCTTCATTTTTACATAGATTTTTAATACATCGTAAATCTATGTATTTATACTCAAAGCACAAAAAAAAGTTGCATTTTTACTGCAACTTTTTTGTTTTTTTTCAAATATCTTTTTTTTAAACTCTATTTTTTCTTGTTTGGATTAGATAATCTCATCTCCTCACAATCATTAGAGAGTTTATATATGCTCATTTTCTCTTTTACAGCAAAGCCCATTTTCATTCCTTCAAAGATGATGTATATTTTCTCATTATTAGATTCTGTTTCTAATTGCGCCACTTGTTTTTGTCCTTTTGTATCATTATAAGTCAAAATATACTTATTATTTTCTTTTTTTACGGAAGTAAGTTGATACATCATAATATCATACAAACCTGCCATTACAAACATAGGTTCTCCATTGCTGACATCAAAATAGAAAGTGCTTATAGGCTCACCACATTGTGTATAAATAATTTCTATATTGTCTTCTGTTGCAAGTCCAATATAAGTTTTGTCTTGAAAAGTAGCTAGGTATTTATTTTTATCTGCGCTTTGTGCTTGGCTAGAAAAGCAAATCAATAAAGTTAAGAAAACACTAAAAATGAATCCTAAAGATAAAATTCGTAATCTTTTATTTTGTGCTTTTATTTCTTGTTCTGCTGTAATAGAGGTTACTTTTGTCAAAGTTGTGTTAGAAATGTTTTTAGGATGGTTCATTAAGGTATAGGATTTGAGATAAATTTGATGTGAAAACTAACAAATTGCTAGAGAAATAATTTATATTATAGTTTAATAGTAATACGTTTTCAATAAATTGTGATAAATGACGTTCTTTTATTAAGGCTTTTTAATAAGACACAACTTATAGGATAGCCAAAACTGCTTTCTTATTTTTGAAGCAAATTTTGAGCAAATTTTGATAATTAGGACAGAAAAATGAAAGAAAATTATTAGTTTTACCAAATATTTTATAAAACTACGATTAATTTGAATGGTCTTACTACACCAAACTAATTTTGTTAATTATAAAAAACAACCTTTAAAAATCTTTTGTTATAGAATTTGTTTAGAATACGAAAAAATAAATCACTACAAAAAACAAAATAAAACAATCCATATTCCATATTATGTTTGCAATTATGACTTCAACTCCTTTTTCTATCTCTCTCAAAAAAATAGGGATATTTCTAATGCTCTTTGTAGCAGTTCTTATTTTTTCTACTAACCAACTACAAGCTCAAGTTAGCATGAGTGTGGCTGCACGTTATCAAAAATTTATTGCAGGTGAAGAAGATCGTTTTCCTTTTGGAAAAGTAGAAGATTTCCCTCCCTTTGCTGGACTAGAGGCACGACTAAATATAGGGATAAGTTATAAAACAGCTCTTACTTTGGAAGGCTCATATATGTTAGGAACAAAACGTGGTGAATTTGTATATTCTGATATTATTACTAGCAAAAGTACAGGTGCTGAACTAAGTGCTAATTTGCGTTATTATCTTTTTGGAGCTTATAATGACAGAGGAGGCTTTTATACTTATGGTGGAATGAGTGGAGGAATGTATACAATTGACTGGACATTAAAAGATTATGAGCCTAATGATGGTTTTCGTGTTTTTCCAGAGGGTAATTACTTTCAAGACCAACAGTTTTGGCTTTTAAGTTTGAATGCTGGAATTGGTGCAGAAGTTTATACAGGTTCTTTTTATATTTTTGCTGAAGGTGGTGGTTCTTATCGTTTCAAAGACTATGTTTCGAATGTAACAGCTTATACACCTCACTTACACCATTTTTGGAGAGCTAATTTTGGAGTTCGTATTCCTTTTGGTGGTGGTCCTCAATAAACAATTAGAAATTCATAAAAAAAATCAATTCATATAAAATAATAGCCTATTCTATGTTTCATTCAATTAGAAATACAAATAAATTTGTATCCAAATTTGCCTACACCTTTTTAGCTCTTTTTGCTTTTTTTGCTGTTGCTTGTGAGTCTGACAATGATGATAATCCTTTAGCCGTCTCTACAATGGAAGGATATGTAGCTGATTGCCTTTATTGGAATACAAATACACCTAAAGTACAAAGCTTTGGACAAGATTCATTGGGAAGAGATACTATCTTAACAGTCGAAGGAACAGATATGCTTGATAAAGGTGATCTTTATCTATTCATTCCTTACCCTGCTGTTGGTTCTTTTATAGTAGCTCCTCGTGATACCACAGATACTATTGGTCTTCCAATACCAATTATTCGTTATAAAGGAGAAGATGTTCCCTCAGGCACAATTAATATTACTCGTTTCGATACTGTTCGTTATATTTTAGAAGCTGATTTTAACTTTAGCTTTGATAAAATTACAGAATCTGACACTACAATAGATACTACATCTGTTGAATTTACGAGAGGAAAAATTAAAGCTGCTTATTTGCGACTAAGATAATTATACTGAGTTTATTTAATAGTTTTATATATCAAAAAACCTAAGAATATATATTTATTCTTAGGTTTTTTTGCTTCAAAATACTTCTATTTTTTTATAGAATTATGAATAATCATTTCAATAAATTTAGTATAAAATAATTTGGGTGCTACTTCATTTAATCAAAAAAAGCGAAAGACATTTTTATAAAATATCTTTCACTTTTGCTATATCTTTCCAACCGTCAAGATTGTATTTGAAGTAAAAAAACAATTTATTTCTTTTTTGGCATCCAGTTTTCAGGTTTATCTCTCCATTTTGTAAGAATTGCATGGTCTTCTTCTTGCAAATAATTTAGAGAAATAGCTTGTTCAACTAGCGTAGAATAATCACAAAGCACCTTTAAATCAATAGCTGCTTGTGAAAAATTACGTGTTGCACGGTCAAAACCATACGTAAAAATGGCTGCCATTCCAATTACTTTTGCTCGTGTAGATTGCAACACATGGACAGCTGCAAGAGAACTTTGTCCTGTTGAAATCAAATCTTCAATCAGAACAATTTTATCATCAGCATTGAGTTTTCCTTCAATCTGACTTTGTGTTCCGTGTTCTTTTGGTTTTGCACGTACATAGAGCATTGGCAAATCCATTTCTTGAGCCACAAGAGCAGCTTGTGGTATTCCTGCTGTCGCTACTCCTGCAATTGCAGTAACATCTGGAAATGACGTTTTTATCATCTCTACTAATGCTTTAGTAATAAAAGTTCTTACTTTCGGATAAGAAAGTGTCAGACGATTATCGCAATAAATAGGAGAGTTCCAGCCTGAAGCCCATTGAAAGGGTTCGTGAGGACGTAATTTTACTGCTTCAATTTCTAAAAGCATTGAAGCAATTTGATGAGCAACAGAAGAAAAGTTTTCTGTTTGTAATTCTGATTGTGGATTGGTTTCTTTCATAACACAAAGATAATTATTCAATAAGTAATTATAAACTGAAAAGACAACAAACTCAATTAAAAATCCACAATTATAATAAATCAATTAGAAATTAAGATTGGTTTAAGTAAATATAACTTCCTTTTTCAACATATTAAAAAAGAAAATCAAAATTTGAAGATTATTTTTATCTAAAAATTGGCTCTGTATTATATTTTTATGAAAAATAATTTGAGCATAAACTAACTATTCTGTATTTTTGTAGTTAGTTTCGATAATTGTTATCTAATTTGAAGCAAGCTAAAAGTATTTTTTTCTAGTATTTTTATTTTATTCATCTTAGAAGACACACTTTTATTTTTTGAAACTTAGTATATAAAGTATAATCCATCAACCCAAAACCTACAACTATTATCAAAGCACCTGGTTACAAATCTACGAAACGCTATAAATTATCGTCATTCAAGTTTGATTTACCTCAAGAATTGACAGCGAAATACCCTACTGATAATCGTGATGACTCTCGCCTTATGGTTGTCCATAGGGATACAGGCGTTATCGAACACAAAATGTTCAAAGATGTATTAGATTATTTTGGGGAAGGCGACAAAATGATTATGAACGACACAATGGTTTTTCCTGCTCGTTTGTATGGCTACAAAGAAAAAACAAATGCCAAAATTGAAGTTTTCTTATTGAGAGAATTAAATTCGACATCACACCTTTGGGATGTGCTTGTTGATCCAGCTCGTAAAATTAGAGTGGGTAACAAACTATTTTTTGGAGACGGAGAACTAGTAGCAGAAGTTATCGATAATACTACTTCAAGAGGTCGTACTATTCGTTTCTTATACGATGGCGAGCCTGAAGAGTTTTATAAAACATTAGAAGAGCTAGGAGAAACTCCTCTTCCTCGTGAAATTGGTAGAGAAGCCGAAGAATCAGACAAAGAACGTTACCAAACTATATTTGCAAACAAAAAGGGTGCAGTTGCAGCTCCTACGGCTGGTCTTCACTTTACACCTCAACTTCAAAAAAGATTACAATTACAAGGAACAAGTTTTCATCCGATTACTCTTCATTTGGGTTTGGGAATGTTTCGTCAAGTAGAAGTAGAAGATTTGACAAAACATAAAATGGATTCTGAAAACTTTGAAGTAGGAGAAGAAACTGTAAAGGCTGTAAATGAAGCAATTGATGCCAAGAAGAAAATTTGTGCCGTGGGTACTACTTCTTTACGTGCTTTAGAGTCATCTGTTTCTGCAAATGACCATTTGAAACCAAATGGAGGCTGGACAGACAAGTTTATTTTTCCTCCTTACGAATTCAAAATTTGTAATGCTCTCATCTCTAACTTTCACTATCCACAATCTACTCTACTGATGATGAATTGTGCCTTTGGTGGTTACGAATTAGTCATGGAAGCATACGAATTAGCTATTAAAGAAAAATATCGTTTCTTTAGCTATGGTGATGCAATGCTTATTATATAAACTAGATTAAGCAGAAAAACTCAATTTCTTATTTAATTCAACTAATTAATTAGAAATTGAAACAAAATCTACAAAAATCCTTTTATTGATGATAATAAAAGGATTTTTTATTTGATAAAATCGCTAGTAATTTTAAATTTATAATAATGAACAAAGAACGTTTATATGATGCTTTTGGCGAACTAATTTATGCACTTGCTATGGCAGATGGACTTATCCAACCAGAAGAAATACACGCCTTAAATACTATTTTACAAGGACATCCTTGGGCTTCTCAAATAAAATGGTCTTTTAATTATGAAGCCAGTAAAAAACTTGACTTAAAAGAGGTTTATAAAAAGGCTTTAGATACATTTACACAACACGGACAAGATGAAGAATATGTTTACTTAATAGAAATTTTGCAAAAAGTAGCCAAAGCTAGTGATGGAATTGATGCCGTAGAACAAGAGATAATTGAGCTTTTTCAAAAAGACTTGAAAGAAAATTTTATTATTGAAATGGAAAAAAGACAGTTAGTTTAAAAAAAATAATTTTAAAAAGTGATGCTAAATTTATTCAAACCTCCTATCTCTCTAAAAAAATGGATAGGCATTGCTTTTTTACTACTCATTTTTTGGCTAATTCTACTCACTTTTTTTTATGCCCCAACACTACTTCGAAGTATCTTTCTAAAAGACTTCTATTTAGATAAATTAGAATTCAAACAGACTGATATTTATGTAAATCCTGCAATGAATAAAGAGGAACGACAAAATATCATTATTCTTTATAAAAAATCAAGAATTCGTATTGATTCCCTTTTTGGAAGTAGTCAGGCACGACCGTCTATTTTAGTAGGAACTACTAATGAAGTAATGCAACTTTTTGGTAATTCTAATGTTCAAGGACAGACAGGAATGACTCATCTGATTCCTTTTGGAACTTACATTATTCTTTCTCCTGAAGGAACAAATATCGATGTTTTGAGCCACGAACTCTCTCATGCTGAACTTATTGAAAGATTAGGTTGGCAAACAAGAAGAAATAAAATACCTATTTGGTTTGATGAAGGTTTGGCTATGCTTGTAGATAAACGCTTTGAATATTGGACAACTTTACAACAAGATTGGCGAAATCTTATAGATATAGAAAAAAATGATTCTAATTTTACTTCAAATTCTGATTTTTATTCTACTACTCCTTTAAAGTCAGATTCTTTGTCTCTTTCGTCTTTTGAATTACAAAACCTTCAAACAACAGAGCAATTTTTTACGGAAAATGCTCAAATACATTATTTTTTATCACAAGAAGAAGTTGCTCGTTGGTATGCTAAAAAAGGACAAAAAGGGCTTTTAGAGTTGATTGAAAATTTGAAAGAAAATAGTTTTGAAGATAGTTATAATGTAGAAAAACCTACCCAATGATATTAAAAAGATATATTTGATAGGTTTTGAAAAACTAAAAAGTAGGATTTTACTTCTGTTTTTATCCATCTAATTCTAATTTCTTATTTTACCTTCTCTGGATATACTTCTTTTATAATATGTTTCAAAGCTTCATTGGTAAGAGGCTTTTGAGAATATGATTTTATTTCCTCATATTTTGTTATGTTTTGACGTTCAATGTCAGGCGCAGAAGTAGAAAGCATACAAACTACAACTCCTTTTTTCTGTTCTTTATCTAATTTTTTGTATTCTTCCAAAAAATCCCATCCATTCAAACCAGGCATGTTTATGTCTAAAAAGATAAGGTCTGGATTAGGATATTGTCCATTCTCCTTCGTTTGCAAATAATCAAGAGCTTCTTGCGCTCCCAATTTTACTACAATCTCATTAGTTACGTCAGCTTTCTTGATTACTCTACTGTGAATATAATTATCAGCTTCAGAGTCGTCAATAAGCAAGATTTTATTTAATTTAGATTTCATAGTTGTTGTGATTTAGGTTTTTAGAAATAGTAAAATAAAATGTAGTCCCTTCATCAATTTGAGACCTGACACCTATTTTACCCTTGTGTAAAGAAACTATTTTTCTACAAAATGCAAGTCCAATGCCTTGTCCTTCGTATTTTGAATTACGATGTAATTTAGCAAAAATACCAAATATTTTTTTCTGATGTTCTTCTGGGATACCAATACCATTATCTTTAACAGCAAATTTCCATCTTTGGGGCTGTTCTTCTACTGAAATTTCTATTAATGGAGGTGTATTTTCTTTACTGAATTTTAGGGCATTAGTTATAAGATTTTGAAAAAGCTGTCTTAACTCTAATGTATATCCATCAATAGTAGGAAGTCTATCATAGGAAATAGTAGCTTGTTTTTTTTCAATTAATAATGATAAATCTTTTTTAAGATCATATAAAAGGACATTTAGTTCTATTTTTTCAATTTCACTAGATTTTCCAATTCTTGAATAATTAAGAATTCCATCAATCATATTTTTCATTCTTTCAGCAGCCGAAGTGATAAAGTTAAAATTTTGCTTTGCTTCTTCGTCAAATCTATCTCCATAATCTTCTTCAAGGATAGTTATCATACTTGTTATGGTACGCAACGGCTCATTCAAATCGTGAGAGGCAATATAAGCAAAACGCTCTAATTGTTCATTTTTTTCTTTTAAAGTCTCTCTTCTTTGCTCTAATTCTGTATTTGATGCCACCAAATTATCAATGAGAGGACGCAGAATAGAATAAATATTATAAAAGATAAATAACATAGCAATTGAAGCAACAATTTGTATTGCTAAAATTATTTTATTGAGAATAATAATTTCTTCTCTACTTTCTTGAAAATCTTCATACGTTTCTTTACCTAATTTTTTAATTTGAATCCTTATTTCATCCATCGTTCTTTTGCCTGTTCCTGTCTTTACTACTTCTATTGCTTTCTCAGATTGATTATTTTCTATATAATAAATAGTCGTTTGTATTTTATCATATTTTTTAGCTATGAGTACTTTCACACTATCTAAATTACTTTTAAAATTAGGGTTTTGACTGGGATATGCTTCTATTTCTTTTACTGCTTTATCTGTTTTTTCGATAGATTCGTAATAAGGTTCTAAGTATTTTTTATCACTTGTAATTACAAATCCTCTTTGTCCTGTTTCTGCATCTTGCATAGAAGACAAGAGATCACCTAATTCATTTTCTAAAACTAAAATATCATTTAATCTTTTTTGAACATTATTTTCAATATTCTGAGAAACAAAATATCCTACTAAAAGAATAAGAATAAGTCCTAAACCAATAGATAAAGTACGGACAATCCTACGGCTTTCTGTTTGTTTTTTATGAATTTTTTCGTCTTGTTGAGGCTTTTGAAACGGCATAAAAATAAAGTAGATTAAAAAATAAGTCTAAAAAATGAGATAGAAAAAATAGCTATTTACTAAAAAGTTCCTATTTGTTACAATCAACAAATAGGAACTTTCAGATACAACTCAAAAAATATATTTTGGTTATAAATTTATAGTTAAATTTTAAGCTCTACTATTACAAACCTTTTTTTACATAGGTGGTGGTGGCAATGGTGGTGGTACACTTCCAAAAAAGCCTTGTAGTTCAGCTACTTTTTCGGCTGCTGCCCATTCTGCCATTCCTGCTTTCCATACATAAGAAGTACGAGTAATTTGTCCACTTTGTATCATTTTTTGTAATTCTGCTACTGGAAAAGGCCCTGCTTGTTGTCCATCTAAATGTACATGAAAGGACACCATTGGAGGTGGAGTGCTGTTGTGTTGCTGACCTTGATTTTGGTTCTGCTGTTGATTTTGCATTTGGTTAGACATTTGGTTTGCCATTGCCATCCCCATTCCCATACTCAGACCCTCATTTCCTCCATTTGGATTATTGGCAGAATCTTCCATAGCTTGTCCCATTTTGAACTGCGTATAATTATTGAGATTTCCTTGCATAGAACGTCCCATAATTTCCATTTCATTTCTTTGGTCAAGAACTTTCTGTACATGGTCTGGCAAAGACATATTCTCTACTAGAAAATCGGTAATATCTACACCATAACGGTCAAAGTCTAATACCAGCTTTTTCTTAATCATTGCTCCCAATTCATCATAATTAGCAGCTAAATCTAAAAATGGAATTTTACTCTCTCCTAATCCATCTGTAAATTGCTTGACAACCAAACTTTTTAGTTTAGTAGTAATTTCTTCTGTCGTAAAATGTCCATCAGTTCCTACTATATCAATAAGAAAACGACTTGGTTCAATAACTTTAAAATCAAAACTACCAAAAGCACGAATTTCGATTCCCATAGAACCTAATTCGGCATCTCTAACACGAATTGGATTGCGAGTTCCCCATTTATTATCCACAAAAGGACGCATATTTACAAAATAAACTTCTGCTTTAAAAGGACTATTGAATCCATACTTCCAACTTTTCAGAGTGGTCAAAATAGGCATATTTTGTGTTGAAAGTTCATACCTCCCAGGAGGAAAAACGTCTGCTAATTGCCCTTCATTAATAAAAACAGCTTGCTGCCCTTCTCTAACAGTAAGTTGCGCTCCATATTTGATTTCGTTTCCCTCTCTATTGAACCTATAAACAATTGTATCTCTGCTATTGTCTATCCATTCAATGACATCGATAAATTGTCCACTAATTTTATCCCAAAGTCCCATAAAAAATAATTTAGTTAGTAATTGATAAATTTGATTTAATAAACTGATTTGTCAAAAATCTGTTCTTAATTTACAAAAAAGAAATAAAAAATCCCATTTCTGAAATAGTTTTTCAAAAAAGGGATTTATTCAATAGCTCTTTTTGTATTGTATTTTTGAGCAAAAATGAATTACAGATTTACTTAAAAATACCTTTTAAGATACGACGTATAATGATTCCTATAATAATTTTTTTCCAGTCGATACGCTTTAAGATAAGCCAAATTAGATTTAACATAATGGTATGGTGTTATGAGTTGATGTATAGATTTTGAACGGAGTTTCAATAATTTTTATAAATACTAAACAGTATAAAGTTTTGCATTTCTACTAAAAACATAATTAAATATACGGTTTATTTTTATAGGAACGAAAAATCAAGCCAAAAGTTATTATAAAAAATGTTAGTTACAAGTGGTATTGATTTTTAAAAAGTGACTATTTTTGAAAAATAGTATTTAAAATAAAGTATTTTCTTAGATACAAAATGCTTCCCTTTACAATAAAAAAGACTAGTTTTTGGGAAATCAAACAAAATATAAAAAATATAAATTAGCTGTATATCAAAAGATTAAGCTACAAAAGTTTAGATTAACTAAACAAAATCCTAAAAACTTACGTTTGAAAATAGATTTTGAAACTGTAAATCTGTAAATTTGTCTATCTAGCAGAACTTATTCTATTTAGAATTAGTATAAGCAATAGAAAAATATTTTACAAACTATTTTTGCATAATTGATAGCAATTCATTTTCTTAGTAGCTTATATAAAATGAGCAGAATAAACCTAATGTTTTAAGGTTTAGTTAGACAAATTCATAAAAAAAATTCTTACAAAAATATATAATTCCAGACATGGCAGACGTAAACGTAAACTTTGTACACCCAACTGATGGACGCATGATTAGCGCAACTTTAGATGACACAATGAGTGTACAGGAAATTATAGGCGAACTTATTACACATGATTTTATCAAAAATAGTCAGCAAGGATATAATCTGGCTATAAAAGGAGGAAACCGTATGCTTAACCACCAAACATTAGGACAGGCAGGTATTACTCACGGAACTACTTTTAGAGTAATTCCAGCAACTGATGCAGGAAGGTAAATTTAGATTTTAGCAGGAATACAAATTCAAAAGTCGAAACTCAAAATTGGCAAAACTAATTTAGAAGTAAAGACCAAACCTAAAAGTTTAAATAAAATATTAATAATCTAGGTTATACGCTCATTACAATCAATAGGTCACTGTATAACTGATAAATGATAACTGAAAAATGGCTACTCCTCAAGAAATACGAAATCGTCGTTTGGCGAATGATTATAAAGAAATGGAAAATATTAGTGGCTCATTGCTTTCCTTTGAGCCACTTGTGGGTAATCCACCGTATGTAGAAGAATATGAAGTAACAATTTTTGTACGAAGTATTATTGATACACAGCCTACTTATCGTAATCAACATAAACTCAAAATTACACTACCAGAGGCGTACCCACAAGCTCCACCACAACTAGAATTGCTTGATGAACCATTCGTTTATCACCCCAACTGGTTTAAAAATGGACGTTGGTGTTATGGAACTTGGGAAATGTCAGAAGGTTTGGGAAGACACATGATTCGCATGATTCGTACCTTACAATACGATATGGAAATTACCAACGAACACAGCCCAGCTAACGAAGAAGCTCGTAATTGGTATCTGCGTATGCGAAATAGTGGTATTTTTCCATGTGACAAACAAGAAATGCCTGACCCAACTAAAGAACGTGCAGCAAAGAAAAGCTCAGGGTTCAAAATTACTGGATTTGGCATAGATACAGCAGAAAAATCACAAGAAACTTCGTCTACACAAGAAGATAAAAGAGGTGGATTCAGAATTCATTAAATTATACATAACGCAGACTCTAAGTCTGCGTTATGTGTTTAAATTTTATTTATAAATGGACAAAATAGAATTAGACAACCTCAAATATCCAATTGGAGACTTTGAGAAACCAATACTGATATATCCAGAAGCGAAAGATTTAGTTTTGGATTGGAAAAATGATATTGCTAGTTTTCCGATGCGACTAAAAGCAGCTATTTTTAACTTGAATGAAGAAACATTAAACTGGAAATATCGTCCTCAAGGTTGGACAATCAAACAAGTTATTCATCATTGTTCAGATAGTCATCTTAATGCCTTAGTTCGTTTCAAGCTAACTCTTACTGAACAAGAGCCAACCATAAAACCATATTTAGAAGATAAATGGGCAGAACTGCAAGACATGACTTTACCTGTTGAAGTTTCAATTTCTATTTTGGAAGGAATTCATAAAAAGCTGCATATAATTATTGAATCTTTGTCTGAATCTGATTTGGAAAAGCGTTTTTTTCATCCAGAACATCAAATTTATTTTACACTTTTTGAACTTGTTGCCAATTATGCTTGGCATTCAAATCATCATTTGGCGCATATCAAACAGGCTATTGAATCAGAGGGAAAGTATTAAAAATTTATATTTTAAAACTTATTCAATTCAAAAAAATCAAGGACTAAAGAGTATAATAAATTTAGCTGTTTTCCTTAGCATAAACCAGTCGTAATTTTTAATTCTTATATTGAATAGTACATGTTTAAAATAACAAAAGAAACTCCTCCTTATTTTCCCAAAAAAGCTAAAACGATGCCTTTTTGGGAATCTTTTTTTGAAGAAAATTTAAAAGACCTTTTTAAGAATCAACCTATTTTAGATTCTATTTATCTTCATAAAGAAGCATTTGAAGTTATCAAAAATCATATTGGATTTGGAAACGATACAGAAGATAACCAAGTAGAACAAGGAGGTTTGCTCTTTGGGGAAGTCATAGAATATGAAAGTGAACAAGATAAAAAAGAAAAACCTAAACTTATAGGAATTGTTAATCATGCAATTGCTGCCAAAACGGCTGAGGGTTCGATGCGTCATTTACACTTTAATCATTCTACTTGGCATTCCCTTTTAGAAGAACAAGAAAAGATAGATGATAAAAAATCTAAAAAACAACTTATTGGTTGGTATCATACACATCCAAAACACTTACAAGTCTATTTTTCTCATATTGATAAAGAAAATCATCTTACTTTTTTTGAAAAGAATTGGCATTTTGGATTGGTACTTAACCCACAACGAGAAGAAATAAAATGTTTCTTAGGGAATAAGTTTAAAGAAGTGTGGTGTATTGTAGAGTAAATTAAAATATTTATTGTATCAGAGTGTGTAAATAGGATTTTGAAACAGTAGTTTTGACTAAAAACTCAACATGGATGAAAAAAATAGCAAAACAAAGTTTGCAAATATATAATCAAGAAAAATCAAACAATCTGAAAACTGTCTGACTTATAATTTATCTAAAAAACTGTAAAATTATTTCAGGATTAGGCAGAATTTATCTTCTAACTCTTGCTTGACGTATTTTTTCAATAGGATTGGCAATAAACACAATTAATAGCATAGAAAATAATATAGTAGCTAAAGAAATTATCAAGCTATTTTTGAAGAATTCTAAGGGTAGATTACTAAAAATTACGCCAATTAATATATGAGAAATATATACTGGATAAGATAATTCACCAATTTTATTATCCCATTTATGGTTTTTGAGAAAATTAAATAAAAATGGTATTGATAAAGTTATAAAAGAAAAATAGATAATTTCATTTAATGAAAAAGGAATATAGATAATATTTATTAAGGGTAGATATTTATACAGTATTGTCAAAATAATGATACTTACAAAAATAAATATATTTACCTCCTTCTTGATAGAAATTATTTTTAACCTCAAGTAAATTTTATAAGAAAAATAGCCTAATAAGAAGAAAAATAATTCTGTTGGGAAAAATCTATACGTCCAAGGATTATGCTGTAATTCTAAATAGTTATAAGTAAATAAACGTAAAGTGAGAGAACAAAGACATAAAATAAATATAAGTTTAGCTCTCTTTCTCAAAATTAAGGGTGCTACTAAATAAAAAGAGAGTTCTACACCTAATGTCCAAGCCTGTGGAATAAATAAAAAGTAATGAACAGGTGGATTGCTATTATTAAAATTACTTGTTAAATACAGACTCCCTGTATCTGCACTGATCCCTAAGAACATGACTATATCTTGACCAAAAATTAAAATATTCGTAAAAATCAGATAAAGAAAAGTTCCAAAATTAGCTTCCACAGCTAAATAATTAACTATGGTAGGAAAATAATGTGTAGAACTAAACATGCCTACAGCTAAAGAAAACAATATAGTTAGTAACAATACCACCCAATAAATAGGGTAAAGTCTTATAAATCTGTTAGTTATAAAAAGAAAATAAGACTTACTCTTTCCTATATACTTTTCATTTAAAATCAAAGCCATATAGAAGCCTGAAATGATATAAAATGCTTGAACAGCAATTTTGCCACCTACTAAATTAGAATAAAAAACTTCTCCAAAGTGTTCTAGTACAACAGAAAGAGCTAACAAAAGCCTAAGTACTCCCATTTTATTTATATTTTATATAATCTTAGTATGTTTATGTTTGATGCTTATTTACTTCAAAGCCTCTACCATTTTATTAGCATTAAACTCTATCATTCCGATATAGCTTTCTTCTGGTGTTCCAGTAGCTCCCATGGCATCAGAAAAAAGAGTTCCACCAATTTTGACTTCAGCACCTTTGTTTTTTGCACCTTCCAAAACGGCATTAATCGCTTGTGGAGAAATAGAACTTTCTACAAAAATGGCTTTTATTTTTCGTTCTACAATAAAATTAACCAAATTATTCATATCTGAAATACCTGCTTCTGAAGCTGTCGAAATTCCTTGTAATGCCTGTACTTCCATTTCGTATTCCTTTCCAAAATAATAAAAAGCATCATGTGAAGTAATCAAGACACGTTGATTTTGTGGAATTTCTAAAATTTGAGCTTTTACTTTTTTATCTAAATCTTCTAATTTTTGAGCATAAATTTTAGCTTGCTTTTCAAAATAAGCTGCATTTGAAGGTTGCTTTTCAGATAATGCTTTTACAACCGAAGGAATTGTTTGTTTCCAAAGTGCTACACTCATCCAAATATGAGGATCATGTGTATTTTGCCCTACTTCTCTCAAAACAGATTCATCAATTGCATCTCCCAAGGCTGTAACTGACTTTTGAGAAGTAAAATTTTCTAAAATCTCTGCCATTTTGCCTTCTAAATGCAATCCATTATAAAAAATCATATCTGCTTCTGTCAATCGGCTAACATCATTTTGAGTAGCTTTATAAAGATGTGGATCAACTCCCACGCCCATCAGAGCTTCTACATGTGCAGAATCGCCTACAATGTTTTTTACCAAATCGGCAATCATTCCTGTTGTACAAACAATTTCTAGTTTTTTTGAGCTGTTTTGAACTTCATTAGAAGTCTGTTCTGACTTTTTTTCTATGCAACTGCCTAGAGAAAAAATAAGTAAAATAAAAAAAAGGGCAACTAATTTTGAGAAAATAGCTTTAAAAGAAGTCATAGATTTTAATAAAAATGATTTGTATCGGTCTGACCTAAAGATACTGACCTATATTTAATTTACAAAAGTAAAAAGAATAGAATCCAAAACTATTAAATTATTATTTTTACTTCAAAATTTCTCTTTACTTCGTATTACAGAATTTATTAGTCCATACATAAAAATAACTATTTCCAAACAGACTAGGAGGTCTGTTATACTTTAATTCTAGATTTATGAAAAATGAATCATCAAAAACTACTTTTCAAGGGCATAGAGGCGCACGAGGTTTAGCTCCCGAAAATACCATCCCTTCTTTCAAAAAAGCATTAGAACATGGCGTTCAAGGATTAGAATTTGATATAGTTCTGACAGGAGAAAATCAGTTTTTAGTCTCTCATGAACCTTATTTCTCTCATGAGTTTTGCTCAAAACCCAATGGAGAAGCTATTCTAAAAAAGGAAGTTCTACATCATAATATTTATAGAATGGATTACGAAACTATAAAAAAATACGATTGTGGAAATCGTGGACATTCTCGTTATCCAGAACAGCAACCTCTACCAGCCATAAAACCTCTCTTAAAATCTTTTTTTGAAGAAATTGAAAAATACGTTTTAGAAAAAAGAATAAAAAAGCCTTTCTACACTTTGGAAATAAAATCTGATTTTGCGTGGTATGGCTTTATGCAGCCTTTACCCTCTGAAATGGTTACTTTATTTATTCAAGAAATTACGAATTATCCATTTTATGATAAAATAAAAGATAGACTATTGATAGAATCCTTTGATGTAAATATTTTGAATGAACTTCATAAACAAACTCAAAATACAGAAACAAAATTTGAACTCGGTTTTTTAGTAGAAAATAAACTTTCGATTGAAGAGAATTTAAACAAATTAGATTTTATGCCATCCGTTTATGTTCCTTATTACAGATTACTGACAAAGAAAAAAATAGAGGAATTACATCAAAGAGGACTAAAAGTTTTTACGTGGACAGTAAATGACACCGAAACTATGCAAAAACTCAAAAACTGGGGTGTAGACAGTATTATTACAGATTTTCCAAATCGAATACCAACATTAGTAACTGCCTAATTTAATTAGTTTAGAAATTAAAATCTTTTTTTTCAAAATAAATAGGGGTAAACTATTTTTTATGCGTCATACGTTTAGACACTACGTAATGGTATAAAAAATAAACTTCTTTTCAATCAAAAATATGAGCAAGAGCAATCATGAAATAAAACTTACCGACCAGCAAATAGAATATATTGCAAGGTACATTTCGAAAGAACCTAGCGAACTAAGCGAAATACAAAAAATACAGGTAGAAAAATGGCGTAAAGAAATTCCTTTTTTTGAAAAAGAATTTCAAAACTATTCTCGGTTATGGGAAGAAAGTAATCGTTTTGGACAAAAAATAAGTAAAGATTTTTCTCCTAATGTAGAAAAAGGTTGGCAAAAGCTGAGTAATCAAATAAAAGAATATGAAGCCAATAAGACAATTGAAGCACAAAAAACAAAATGGGTCAAACCTGCGCCTGCTTCTCAAACTACTACAAAATCTATTTCTATTTGGAAGGAGGTTTCAAAAATTGCAGCTATTTTGATTCTTGGTTTAGGATTAGGTTGGTGGATTAATTCTATTCAAAATAATTCTAATTCTTTAGCAAATTCAAATCAAATTATTGTTCATCAGCATTCAGATACACCTTTAGTTTTGCCTGATGGCTCAAAAATTTGGCTCAACAAAAATGCAACTGTTTCTTATAGTAATGATTTTGGAACATTTGAAACGACTCAAAAACGAAATCTAAAACTAGAAGGAGAAGCCTTTTTTGATATTGCTAGAGATGAAAAACACCCTTTTACGATTGACATAGAAGGAAAAGCAGAGGTTGAAGTTTTGGGAACTTCTTTTAATATCAATCCTTCAAATAAAAAAATTGAGGTTACAGTAGCTTCTGGAAAAGTCCGTTTTAAAAATAATAGTATTGCTAAAAATGACAATACAGATAGTTCAGAACAAACTTCTATTTTACTTACAAAAGGCGAAAAAGGTATTTTGTATGATAAAACTAAAAACCGTCCAGATTCTTTACCAACTTTAGTGCGTTTTGAGAGAAATGATGATGTAAATTATTTAGCTTGGCTCAATCATCGTTTGGTTTTTGAAAACATGCAAATGCAGGAAGTGGTAAATAAAGTGGAAAATTATTACAATATTCGTTTGAAATTGGAAAACCCAAATTTGAAAGAATGTCGTTTTACAGGAACTTTTGACCAAACACCATTGAATGATGTTTTGGAAACGTTGTCTTTTGGGGCAAATCTTCAAATCAAAAAATCAGATTCTACTACTTATTTGCTTTCAGGCTCTGGTTGTCGATAATTACAGATAAAATATATACTAGACTCTAAGAGTTTTAAAAATCCTTAGGGTCTAAAATTAAAAATATTCACTTATCAATCATTAACACAATGAAAAATTTATTTTTTTTCGTACTTACTTTTCTTTGTCTTTATTTTAGTGGTTTTGAGAAAATGGCTTTTGCTCAAACTAATTCAAAAAACGTTTTAGAGCAATCTGTTACGTTATCTGCTCAAAATGAAATTTTAGAAAATGTTCTTTATGATTTATATAAAAAGTATAATGTTCATTTTTCGTATAGTAATTCTCGCCTTCCACTTCAAAGAAAAATTAGTCTCAATGTTGTAAATATTCCACTCAGAGAAGTTTTGACACAAATTTTTGAGCCTTTAAATGATGATAATACACAAATTCAGTTTCGTTTGATTAATGGACAAATTGTAATTCAAGCAAAGTCAAATTTAGCAGAAACGGATATAAAAAAAGAAGAGCTAGAAAAAGATAAGAAACCTCAAATTGCATCACTTCCAAAAGACCCTTTAGTAATTGATAAAAAAGATAAAACCTCCAAAACAGCTAGTGTTTCGACAAAAAAAGATAAAATGGATAAAGATGGAGTAGAATTAATTGAAAAAAATGCTATTCTTGATAGTTTAGAAAAAATTAAAATAGATTCTCTCAAAAATATAGCAGACAAAGAAATTTTAGAAAATCAATTAGTAGACAGCACTCAAATAGAAAAAATAGATTCTCTTTCTAGCAAAAAAAATAAAGACTCAGAACTTGCAAAAAATGACTCTCTTCTAAGTGCTTTTCTTGATTCTACTGCTTTACAAATTACCTTAATTTATCCTTTAGGAACAAATGGAGCTAAAAGTCCTTATAAAAACAATCGTTTTTCTCTTAATCTTTTAGCTGGCTATAATGGTTCTGTAACAGGTTTTGAGGTGGGAGGTTTTGCAAATATTCTCAAAAAAGATATAAAGGGTGTTCAAGTGGGAGGTTTTGCAAATATTGTAGGAGGAAAAGCCACAGGGTTTCAAAGTGCAGGTTTTGCAAATATTGCGAAGGATAGCGTTTTGGCTTTTCAAGCAGCAGGTTTTATGAACATTAATGGAAATTATACGAAAGGTTTTCAGGGTGCAGGATTTATGAATGTTGTCAATGGAGATTTTACTGGTTTTCAGAGTGCAGGTTTTGCAAATATTGTAAACGGTAATGTAAAAGGTGTTCAAGCTACAGGCTCTATGAATATTGTTAAGGGGGATGTAGAAGGAGCGCAAATTACGGGAGGTATTAATATTGCAAAAAATGTAAAAGGTGTTCAGATTGCAATTATCAATAGAGCAGATACTGTTAGAGGTTCACAAATTGGAATCATAAATATTGCAGATAGTGTAACAGGTGTGCCAATTGGACTCATTAATTTTGTGAAAAATGGCTACCGTTCATTTGATGTAAGTGCAAGTGAAGGATTTCATACAGCTCTTTCTTACAATATTGGGGTAAATAAATTCTATCAAATTGTTACAGCAGGCATTCAGATGAGTGATAAAATGCGTTGGGGATTTGGGGTTGGGTTGGGAACTCGTTTTCCAATTACTAAAAATCAAAAAACTCATGCAGGTTTTGAGCTAATGGCATACCACATCAACGAAGAGAATTGGACAAATAAACTAAATCTTTTAGGTCAGTTTAAATTCAAAATTCATCATCAAATCAGCAGACAAGTAGGAATTTTTATTGCTCCTACTCTCAATGTTACCGTTTCTCAAATTTATAATTCTGAAACTAATACGTATGGGACTAATTTTGCACCTTATTCTTTTATAGAAGATACCACTACTACATCTAATTCATTAAACAATACGACTACAAACACTAAAATTTGGGGTGGTGGGTTTATTGGAATTTCGTTTTAACAAAAATTGATTTATATTGGATGTATGAAACAAAAAATAAAAGATGCTTTTTTCGGTTTTGCTATTGGTGATGCTTTGGGTGTACCTGTCGAATTTCGCAGTAGAGAAGATATTGCAAGAAATCCAGTAACAGATATGCGAGAATTTGGTACGCACCACCAACCAAAAGGAACATGGTCTGATGATAGTTCGATGGCATTTTGTTTGGCTGAAAGTTTGGCAACTCCCAAAAACTCAAGCAAAAAAGCAATTTATGATGTAAATGATATTGCAAATAATTTTGTAAAATGGAAATATGAGAGTTTTTGGACTCCTCACGGAAGAGTTTTTGATATTGGAATCGCTACAACAGATGCTATAAAAAGACTAAAAAAAGGAGAAAATCCACTTTTAGCTGGAGGAATGGATGAATATTCGAATGGAAATGGTTCTTTGATGCGAATTTTACCACTCGTTTTTTATAACGGTTATTTATTTGAGGATTCTATAAAAAAGCGTTTTGAACTGGTTTCAGAAGTTTCTTCGATTACGCACATGCATTTTCGCTCTGTTTTTTCGTGTTTTATTTATACTGAATTTGCTAAGATTTTATTGGAACAAATTCAAAAAAATGAAAAACAAGATAAGTTTGTAGCCTATCAAAAACTACAAATTTTACTAAATGATTTTGCAACAGAATTTAATTTTAACAAAACTGAAATTGCCTTTTTTGATAGAATTCTGAAAAATGACATAACTACTTTTGAAGAAGAAACTATCAAATCTTCTGGTTATGTTTTACATACTTTGGAAGCTAGTTTTTGGTGTTTTTTAAAGTGTGATTCCTATTCTGAAAGCATTTTGAAATCTGTAAATCTAGGAGAAGACACCGACACAACAGGCTGTGTAACAGGTGGAATTGCAGGTCTTTTTTATGGAATGAATACAGAAAATTATACAAAAGGAATTCCTAAAGAATGGTTAGATGTGATTGTAAAGAAGGAAGAAATTAATGATTTGTGTGAAAAGTTATATGATTTGAATTTTTGATTTATCCATCTATATTTATTTCTTTGGCTTTCATATCTGACATAATTATTGTGAATTGATGATTTGGGTCATGTATTGTTTCAAAAACAATTTCCCAATCGTCCTGCATTGATTTTTTGATAGGAAGATTTAAGTATATAGGTTGAAATTCTTTATAGAAATCTATTATTTTAAAATCTTCCTTCCAATTTTGAAAAGTGTCTTCAAGAATTGGAGTAACTGCATCAATCACCTCTTGATAAGAAGATTCAATTTTTACAAAAAAAGAATTTGCAAAATCAAGTTTATCAAATTCATTTCCTTCTATTTCTAACTCAATTTTCTGATTTATAGGAGAAAAGTAACGCTTAGAACGAAAGATAAATTTACCACTTTTCGATTCGCAAATTTGAACTTCTCCGAAAAATTCATTTTCAATCTTCTTTTTCTTCTTTCCAAATATAAAATTGAATATATTCATAATTAAATTTTAATGACGAAATCAGCTTTATTCAAAAAGTGCCAATGTCTGCATCACAAAAAGATGCAAAGCAAAAACAAAGACAATAGCAGAGAGAAACACTTTCCAACGGTTTTTAGTAAAGTCGATATATTTCATCATTACAAAACCAATAGCCAAACCTATCAGAACCACAAAAATTTGAGCTATTTCTAGTCCAATATTAAATCCTAAAAGAGGTGAAAATAAAGAGTCAGGTAACATCTGACGCAAATAATTAGCAAAACCCAAACCATGTATCAATCCAAAAAGTAATGCAATGCTATAACGACGAATCATTATAGAAGACATAATTTTTTGTTCTTTATTTGGTAAATCTAAAATACCTAAGTCTGTATTTTTTGGTTTTTCTTCTGTTTTAGTAAAAAAATTTAAGATACAAACCATAATAATTGTCAGAGGAATAAGCCATTCAATCACAGAACTAGGAATCGGGGAAATATCAGAAACTGTCAGAAGAAGAGTAACCGAATGTCCAACTGTAAAAGCAGTAACCAATAAAAAAACTTTTCTCCATTCTGAAAAAGTATAAATAGCACTCAGTGCCAAAATAAAAAGTAAGTGGTCATAGCCCTCAGGAAATTGAAGAATATGCTCAATTCCCATTCCCATAAAAGTAAAAAATTCGTTCATATTTAGTTGATAAATAAATAGCTTTATAAATTAATTTTCAGTACAAACTTATTACTTTTTTCGACATAAGTTTTGATTTTCAATTTATTTATAAAATGATAACTGTTCAAATCAATTTATATTTTCTAATCTAACTTGATTTGTCTATTTTTGAAATATTATTTTAAGAAGATTTCTCACAGACTAAAACAATAATAATTATGAAAATAGGTGTTTTATTATCAGGCGCAGGTGTTTATGATGGCGCAGAAATTCAAGAATCAGTTTTGGTTTTATTAGCTTTAGACCAAGCAGATGTATCTTATTTCTGTATCGCTCCAAATATAGAACAACATCATGTTATCAATCATCTGACGGGCGATGAGATGAATGAGAAAAGAAATGTTCTTACCGAATCTGCACGCATTGCAAGAGGAAAGATAAAAGATTTGGCAGAGATAAGCGCAGAAGATATGGACGGACTTGTAATGCCAGGAGGATTTGGAGTGGCTAAAAATTTCACAAAATGGGCATTTGAGGGCGCAAACGGAGAGATAAATAGCGATGTAAAGCGATTAGTGAATGAGATGATAAAGCAACATAAACCTATTGCAGCCGTTTGTATGTCACCTACTACAGTTGCCAAAGCATTAGAAGGAAGTGGAATAGAAGCAACTTTGACTGTCGGAACAACAAGTAAAAAATCGCCTTATCAAATTGCAGATATTAATGAAGAAATGAAAAAAACAGGAGCAAATCCTGTCCTGTGTACAGTAACAGAAGTAGTTTCAGATGATGTAAATAATATTGTTTCCTCTCCTTGTTATATGATGGAAGCAAGTATAAGTCAGGTAAATGAAGGCATACAAAAAACAATTGCCAAATTAGTTGAAATGGTTGCTTTACAGAGAGAAAGTTAAATTTAAAACAAAAATGTAAAATGATTTTGATATTAATTAATGATAAAAATCATTTACCTTAACAAAATCAGTTCAGTTTACGTTTTAATAAAACTAAATTCATTAATTTTAGAACTTGACTGAGACTATCTAAAAATAGAAGTAGGTCACACAGAAATTTTTCCAACTATACAATCACTAACTATATGGCTTTCGGATTTTTTAAAAAGAAGAAAAAAGAAGAAGATAATACTCCTCATTACGACCCAAATCATATTCGAATTATAGATATTCGTGTGGGTTTTTTCTTAGAATATGATGCAAAAACATGGGAAGTAGCCGAAGAATATGAGTATGACTGGGGCGATAATGAATTTTCATATTCCTATTTATTACGCAGCTCTAACGATGAAATTTATTTGAGTTTGGAAAATGATGGCGAATTAGAAATTGCAGTAACAAATAAAATTCGTCTAATGAAATTAGGTGAAGATTTAGATGATCAGATTGCAGAAAACGAACGTCCTCCCAAAACCATCACTTATGAAGGTGTAAAATATTATCGTGATAATGAAAGCCCTGGATATTATAGAAACACAGCCACAACAGAGCGTGAAAAATCTGTTGAAATGATTACGTGGGATTATTACGATGACGATGAAGAGAAAGCTCTTTTTATAGAACAATTTGGCGAGCGAGACTTTGAAGCCTACATTGGAGAATATGTAGAAGAATATGAATTTTCTAATATCATTCCTTCTAGTGAGCCTCCTGCCATTTTATAATTTCAAAATAATTCAAACTAACATTTACCAAAATTTATCTTATTAGTTTTAAATCAATTTTATAAAAACATGAAAATTCAATATCTTCAACATATTTTAATTGCTTTCTTAGTCGTTTTTTCTTCTGCTTTCCTGACTTCTTGTGGAAGTTCTGAAAAGGTTGTCAAAGACCCAGTTGATAACTACACTCGTGATTTGGATAAGTATAAAACTTATTCAGTCCTTTTATATGATATGGACTTGGAAGAGAAAACATTTGGAAGCGACATTCACAAACATCAATACAAATTTATTTTGCCTGCTAAAGACACAACAGGTGGAAAAATAGTACGTGATTCTCTTTCAACTTGGGTGACTGTTTCAGAAGAAACATTTAACAAAAACTTAGATAACATGGGAATGGAACTTCTGTCTAAAAATGAAGATGGAAAAGTTTCAAAAATTCCTTCTCCTCCTGGTTATAATAATTATGTAGGAAATCAGCGTTATGGTTCTTGGCAAACGAATAGTTCAGGAAATAGTTTTTGGGCGTTTTACGGACAATATGCTTTTATGAGCAGTATGTTTGGAATGATGAGTAGTCGTCCTATTTACAGAAATTCATACAATGACTACAACCGTAATTATAGAGGTTCAAGACCTTATTATGGAACTACTTCAAGTGGAACTCGTGCGTATGGCTCTGGTTCGGCAACATCACAAGCAATGAACTCAAAGAGTAGATTCAAATCAAATGTAGCTAGTAAAGTTTCTCGTAGTAGTACAGGTTCTTATACTCGCTCTAGCCGTTCTAGTGGATCGTCGTCTCGTTCTAGTAGAAGTACAGGTTCTTCTTCTCGTTCTCGTTCATCTTCAGGTGGAGGCAAATAAATCCGTTATTTAGATTTTTTATAATTAAATCCTTTTCTAATTTTACATTGAATTAGAAAAGGATTTTTTTTAATGTGTATATTTGCAGAATAGTCAGTACAACGACAAAACCAGCATAGTATAAAGATAATATTCAATGAATAACTCAGAAACAACTTTAGTAGAAAATACAAATACTTCTTTGCCTTCAACTTCTTCATCTGCTAGTAGCTCAAAAGAAATGGGTATTTTAGACCATTTGGAAGAATTGCGTTGGCATGTTATTCGTGCTGTATTGGCTATTTTGGTTTTTACAGCAGTTGCTTTTGTAGCAAAGGATATTGTTTTTGGTAAGATTATTTTAGGTCCTTCAAAAAGTAATTTTCTTACCTATCAATTTTTTTGTCAGCTTTCTAGCCTTACTTGTATTGACAACTTGCCTTTTATTATTCAAAACCGTGTAATGACAGGACAGTTTACCATGCATATTGCAGCTTCAATAGCCTTTGGTTTTATGTGTGCATTTCCGTATGTTTTTTGGGAAATTTGGCGTTTTGTTGCACCTGCTCTATATAATGAAGAGCGCAATGTGGCAAGAGGAGCTACCTTTTTTGTATCTCTTTTATTTGCTATTGGTGTTCTTTTTGGATATTTCTTAATTACTCCTTTGTCTATTAACTTTCTTTCTAATTATCAAGTTGATGCAACTATTCTCAATGAAATTGATATTTCTTCCTATGTAACTACGGTAGCTATGCTGACCTTAGGCTGTGGACTTATGTTTCAACTTCCTATTGTAGTATTTTTCCTATCACAAGTCGGAATTGTTACACCTGAATTAATGAGAGCTTATCGAAAACATTCTATTGTTGTTATTTTATTTATTTCAGCTCTTATTACTCCTCCAGACGTAATTAGTCAGTGTTTAATCGGAATTCCTATTTGGATTTTGTATGAAATAAGTATTCTTATTTCGGCTTCTATTCAAAAGAAAAGAAATATAACAATTGCAAAAGCTGAAAAATTAAGACAAATGGAATAAAATAATTTCTAGTTTTATTCGATTTTTTATTTCTTCTAGCTTTTTTATTTATGAGATTCAAAATCATAGCTAAATAAACAAAAGCCTTCACAGATTATCTACGTTGCTATTTCGTGGTCTGTGGTTTTCTCGTAATCACCCTTTCATTTTTAATTGAGCCAAGTAAAAGAGGTATGTCTAATCTGCCAAACTTTGAAGATTAAAGTGTATCAGAATCTTGAAGAAATAATAATTTTAATTAAAGCACAAAATTCATTTGGAGCTATTTTTTAGCAATTTAAAACCTCATCTTTTAAATTTTCAAAAGATGAGGTTTTGCGATTATTTATCTTACCTGTGTTTCTAGAGCCATAAAATGAGTGACTTCATTAGAATAAAGAGGGAAAATTTGAACTTGACAAGTATAAGGCGTTTTATCTTTTTTATAATTGACAACTGATATTTTAAAAGGTTTTCTTTTTTGAAGGTTCATTTTGACTTCCTTTCTTGATTCTTTTGAAGTCAATTCTCCTTGTAAGAAAGAAGGTTGTTTATTAGTAGCAAATTTTTTTGAATAGCCTGTCATTTTTGTAAAGCCTTCATTTACCCACAAAATTTTTTCTAAATAATCAGTGAGTACAATAGCTTCAAAATGATTATTTAAAAATATTGCATCTATATCATTTTTCCACTTATACTTTTCTGCAAACACTTTTATTTTTTGTATGTCTAATTCTTTTTTAGTAACATCAAAAGAACTGATAATAGAGACATCCCAACCCAAAAGAGGCTTAAATTCTGTAATTGAGGGTTTTATTTGATTTCTGATTTTGTCAGATTCTTTTCTATCTAAACTTGAAAGATAAATATCCAAACCCATCATATTCGATAATTCTTGCTTCATTTTATTGACTTATTAGTTATCTGTAAAAAAGAAATAAATTGGTTTTTGATTCATTTTTAATCATTAAAAAACCATTTTTTGGCTTCTTCTATATCACTAAACAATTTTGATTGATGAGAATGTTTTGAGCTTTCTACATCATCAATAGTTTGTTCGATTGATAACTGAGCTATCAGTTCTTTTGGAATAATCATAGCTTGTTTTTCAATTTTAGCTTCTGTAAACTGTGGAGCAATAAATTCTAAAACCCAATTTTGTAACTCTGGAGTTATTGGAAAGTTTAGGTCTTTAGTAACAGATAAAATAAATTTTATATTTTTTTCTTTTATTATTTCTACTAATTTATGCATTTCTTCTTTAAACTCCTCATTATTCATGTCTTTGGTAGTTTCCAACCATATTGAAGTTAAGATTTGTTTTTTTTCATCAAGAGAACGTTCTACATATTTACTTTTATAATCTTTCATTGTAATTAAGGGGAGGGGATTTTTATTAAATTAATTTATTTTCGAAAGCCAGTTGTCAATTTGTGATTGAATAGTTTGAGCATAAATAAAATTGGTGTCATCTTTTCCTGCTTCTAATGCTTTTTGGGCACTTTCTACTGCCCCTTTGTAATCGTTTTGTAGAGCTAAAATTTCAGATTTTACCCAGTAAGGTAAGTAATGGTCGTTTTTGAGTTTGATAGATTGGTTTGCCCATTCTAAGGCCTGGCGAAGTTCTATATTTTCACTTTTGTAATAAGATGCACTTCTTACAAGCACTTGCCAATCGTTTGGATATTTTGAAATGGCAATAGCAATATTTTTCTTTGCTTCCTCTACTGTATTTACTTGGATCGTAATTCGTGCTAATTTACACTCCCAACGTAAAATAAAAGTAGCTTCATTTTCTAATATTTTATCAAAATCATAAGCTAAAGTTTCCTGAAATTTTGATTTTTCAACGGTTGCATTTACTCTCAAAACATCATTTTCTTGACTATATGCTTCTTTTCCCCAAGAATCTACAGCTGTATTAAAAATGAAAGTCCAATCTCCCCTTTTTTGTGGAATAACAAAAATAGCATACTTGCCTTTTTTTAAAGGTTTACCATTTATTTTGACATCACTAGAAAATTCTATGGTTGTAGCTTCATTCGCTCCTGCTCTCCAGACTTTTCCATAAGGCACTAGTTCGCCCCAAATATGTTTTTTACGTCCTTTTACACTCGGACGACTATAACGGACAAAAAATTCTGTAAGACCAATTTCTTGCATTAATGTAGAAATCGAACTCTTGCGTGGAAGTTCTAGTTTTTCTTCCTCTTCCGAAATATCATTGGCTTGTCCCTTCTCTTGCGCTAAAGCAGAAAAAGAAACTAAAAAAAAGAGAATGACTAGAGCATTTTTTATGAAATTACTTTTCATTTTGATAAAATTACGAATTATTTTTTTTTAATAGTTATAGCGAATCAAACCTATTTTTTGAATTGATTGTTTTATTTTTATCAGACACTTTTAACTTTATTAAGAGCTAAAGCCGTTTAGAAGTAGAAAACAATGTCAGCTAGTTTAGCTCCTTTTTACCTTTCAACTCTGCCAATAATGGGCAAAAATAGTACAGTTTTTATTTTGTTGTGCATTCAGTTGCTCATAACTGAATGTTTCGCTTCCTCAGAAGCATCATGATTTAAACAAATAAATCACGCTTCTGAGGAAGTGTTTCGTTTAGCCTCTGAGGAGTTGAACACAAAAAAAACATTGCGAAACTTTTAAACGGTGTACTAATCTAAATCTACTGTAAAGAATCTTTTAAAATCCTAAACTCAATTGCAGGCGAAATTTTTTCATAAAGTGTATTGTAAACAGCTTTAATAATTGGCATATCTACTTTATGTTTTTTGGTAACATCATACAAACCCTTTACAGCATAGTATCCTTCGGCTACCATTCCCATTTCAATTTGAGCAGACTTTACAGTATAACCACGTCCTATCATATTTCCAAAGGTACGATTTCTACTAAATTGAGAATAAGAAGTTACAAGTAAATCGCCTAAATATGCAGAAGCATTAATATCTCTTTCTTTCAAAGGATAGGCTTTATCTAAAAAACGTTTGGCTTCTTGAACAGCATTTGAAACCAAAACAGCTTGAAAATTATCTCCATAATTCAGACCACGAGCCATTCCACACGCCACAGCCACAACATTTTTAATGACTGCACAATACTGTATGCCATTCAAATCTGGATTTGTACGACATTTTATATAATGTCCTCTCAGAAGTTTTGCGAATTTATCCCCTTCGTCTTCATCTCCTCCAATAGTGAGGTAGGCTTGTCTTTCTTGCGCTACTTCTTCAGCGTGACAAGGACCTGCAATAGTAAGTAGTTTATCAGCAGGAACATTAAATACTTTTTGCACATATTCTGTTACCAATACATTTTCATCCAAAATCATTCCTTTGATAGCCGAGACAATAACTTTATCTTTAAAAATAGTGGGGTCTAGTTTTTCAAAAACATCAGTAATAAAAGCAGAAGGAACAGCCAAAACAATGTATTTTGAATCTGCAATCACAGCTTTTACATCATTCAGAGGAGTAATTTTATCTATATTAAGTAAAGCCGAACTCAAATAACGTGGGTTTCTGTGATTTTTACGAATAAAATCAATATCGTCTTTCGAACGCATCCACCAATTTATACGAACATTATTTTCGGAGAGCATTTTTACTATTGCAGTCGCCCAACTGCCTCCACCTAATACGCCAATACGAACAGGCGCACCACTATCTGAAAAACCAAAAGCTGCCAAAGTAATTTATTTTAGTAGAAAAAATAGAATAAAATAAGAATGAAATAAGAAAGTCAATTTCTTATTCCAAATGGTAAAGTACGTGGTTTTTTGCTATTCTACAAAATGAATTAAAATGATTTTTGATAAAATGATGAAAATGCAAAATTCTTCTCTTTTCATTTCTAACAATTTTGAGAACATAAGGTTTGTCAGAAACTAAGATTTAGTATTTTTGTCATTAAATTAATTATATCGTTTATTTATTTATGAGCGATTCCAAAACCAAATAAATTCACTTGGAAAACTTATCTAACACTTCAAGAAATTATACTGATTCTGACGCCACTGCAGCCTCTCGTAAACAAGACCATATCGAACTTGCATTTGATGCACAAGTTTTCGAAAATCAATTAGATAATCGTTTTTATTATGAACCTGTTTTGGCAGCACATCCAAAAATAGAAACAGAAAGTTTTGAGTTTTTAGGAAAACAAATGAATGCGCCTTTGTGGGTTTCTAGTATGACAGGAGGAACAGAATGGGCAAAAATAATTAATCAGAACTTGGCAAAAGTATGTGGAGAATACAAACTTGGAATGGGTTTGGGTTCGTGCAGAGCTTTGCTTACCGATGATGAATGTTTGCCTGATTTTGATGTGAGAAAGTTTATTGGTGACCAACCTTTGTATGCAAATCTGGGAGTTGCTCAGCTAGAAAAACTCATTGAAACAAAACAAACTCCAAAAATAGATGAGCTTTTAAAAAAACTACAAGCTGATGGACTAATTATTCATATAAATCCTTTACAAGAATGGCTACAACCAGAAGGTGATAGATTTGAAAAAGCTCCTTTAGAAACAATTAAAAAATTGTTACAGACTGCAAATTATCCAATTATTGTAAAAGAAGTAGGACAAGGGTTTGGAAAAGAAAGCTTAGAAGAGTTATTAAACCTACCTCTTGCAGCCGTAGATTTTGCAGCTAGTGGAGGAACAAACTTTGCTCTCTTAGAACTCAAACGAAGTAGTCAGCTTTCACAAAGTCTTTTCGAACCTCTTGCTCATATCGGACACAGCGCAGAAGAAATGGTTGGTTTTTGTAATGAAATTAAATCTGATTATGATAATAATCTGAAAAACAAAGTGAAATACACTAGTAAATCTATAAAATGTAATCAAATAATTATTTCTGGAGGAGTAAAAACATTTTTGGATGGTTATTATCTGACAGAGAAAATAAATTTTGATGCAATTTATGGACAAGCATCAGGATTTTTGAAGCACGCTAGAGGAAGTTATGAAGAATTGCAAGCCTATACAGAAGGACAGTTAAACGGGTTAAAAGTAGCAAAACAATTTTTGAGAATTAGATAAACTAGTTAGATAAATTATGTGTTTGTTGGTATCGCTACGCTAAAACACCAACAAAGCCTATGTCATTTTTCCATAGAATTAGATTTACAAACCCTCTTCTATGGAAAAATGAAACTTAGAGAATAATTTTCTATTCTTTTTTAGTATCTAATGGCTGTAATTGTGGCAAGTGAATATGAAATTTTACAACTATCAATCGTACAATAATCACTGTCAAAGCAGCTATTATTTCTGTTACTCCAGTTAGTAGGTTAAAATAGTCGCAAATGAAATACACTCCACCTCCAGCAATGCAAGAAAGCGCATAAATATCTTTACGAAATAACAAAGGGACTTCATTTAGCAATATGTCTCTAATAATGCCACCTACAGAACCAGTGATGCTTCCCATGACGATACACACCCAAATAGGAAGTCCTGCATCAATACTTTTAGTTATACCAACTATAGTAAACAAGCCGAGTCCAATCGTATCAAACATAAATAAAGCACTGCCCCATTTGAATAATTTTTCTTTAAATAATAGTGTGGCAATAAGTGCAATTGCTGTGGTGAGAAAATATTTTGCATCCAATATCCAAAATGGAGTTATATCAAGCAGTAAATCTCTCAATGTTCCTCCCCCAATTGCAGTTACCAGTCCAATAATGTATGCTCCAAACCAGTCCATTTGTTTTCCTGATGCCAATCTAATACCACTAATTGCAAAGGCAAATGTGCCAAAAAGATCTAATAGTATAGTGAAATCAGTTTGTGAAATATTTTCCATTTATTGCTTTTACTCTGTTTTACAGCTATGTTTAGGATATGAGACCTAGCACAGCTTTGTTATTAAAATAGCAAGATATACTGTTTCAGTATTTATTAATGAGAGCAAAATTATCTCAAATATAACTTCTCTCCAAAAAGCAAAACATGTTTTTTGACACAATTAGAAAATAATATTATCTAACCTGACAAGTTGTAAATTTGCCTATTTAAGAAGAAATTTTAAATTAAATCCAACAATTTATCTATCAAAATAGTATAGTATTAAAATACCTTTATTAACACTTATTATTTTTTATGATGACACATTTTTTCAAAAAATCACTTTTGTTATTTTTATTTTCTTTCTTCGTAATTTTTAGCTCTTGTAGCCCCACAAAAGATGCCTCCTTTGCTGAAAATGAAAAAGATACATTAAGCAGAGTTGTTGTTACACCTGAGGAAACTGAAATCGTTGGTGGTATAGATAATCCTATTATTGATACGTTAAACGGTTTTTATGAAGGCGAATATGTTGCTGTTAATCAAGGAGCAGATAGTTGGTATTTAGCTCAAATTGTAGCTTTTGATGGTGGAAAGACCAATTTAAGATATATGGATAATGACACAGATTCAAGGGATTTTGTCGAACTTATGAAATTAGATACTGTAGATATTCAGAAAAATGATAGAGTTTGGGCTTTATTTGGTGATGGAATTCGTTTTCGACAAGGAATGATAAAAGGAATTGAAGAGGATTCTGTTTTAATAAAGTTTGAAGGCTATAATGATGGAAAAGTTCATTTTTTGAGAGTTTTTAAAGATAAAGAGTAATAAAATCTATTTTTTCTAGTAGGCAAGCAACTATTTTACAGTTTCTTGTCTATTTTTTTTTAGATTTAGATAAATTTTGAAATTATATATAAAATAACCTTAGTGAAAATGAAACCAACTTCTAGTAAAATTTATAATTCTATCGAAAATCTTCAGAAAAAGGTTGAGATATGGAAATTTAATAATCAAAATGTAGTCTTTACAAACGGTTGTTTTGATATTTTACACTTAGGTCATATTGACTATTTAGAAAAATCGGCTGCCTTAGGTAAAAAGTTGGTTATTGGAGTAAATACAGATGCTTCAGTCAAAACTTTAAATAAAGGAAAAGAACGTCCTATTAATGATGAATATGCAAGAATGCGACTTTTGGCTGCTCTAAGTTTTGTTGATGCTGTTATTTTGTTTGGAGAGCCAACACCTTTAGAAATTATTACAGCTCTTAAGCCTAATATTTTGGTAAAAGGCAATGATTATACAATAGAAAATATTGTTGGGGCTGATGTAGTTTTGAAAAATGGAGGAGAAGTCAAAACAATAGAACTTGTAGAAGGATATTCTACAACAAAAATCATTGATAAAATTTTGAAGGGATAATACTCTAACGTGAACTTGGGATTATAAATAATCTTTAGTTTAATGTGATTTTTTTAAAAAGGATAACCAATAGCAATATTTACAGCAGAGTTTTGGAAGGGGCTTTGAAAGAGTTTATTGCCTACCCAACGCTCAGAAAGTGGTAGTGTAGGGTCGTACAATCGAATTCCGACATCAGCACGAACAATCAAAAAAGAAAAATCTAGTCGTAATCCTAATCCCGTATTAAGTGCTATTTCTTTCCAAAAACGGTCAAAAGCAAATTCAGAATTTGGTCTTGCATTATCATTCGAAATCATCCAAACATTTCCTGCATCAAAGAAAACAGCCGTTTCAACATATTTCATCAAATCTCGTCGCCATTCAAAGGAAAGTTCTAACAAAAGTTCTCCTGGTTGTTCGAAGCGAGTATCATAATCTCCATTTGCAAGACGTGGAGAATATGAACCAGGCCCTAATCTTCTAGGTCTCCATGCTCTCAAACTATTTCCACCACCTACAAAAAAGTAGCGTTCATAAGGCAATATACTTTCTCTACCAAATGGTTTGGCAATTCCCAAACGAGCACGATATGCCAAAACACTTTTTTTACCTATAGGCTTATAGTATCTCAAATCTGTATCTGTTCTAAAAAAACGATAAAATGTAAGTGTATCACTTAGTACTTGAGTTGAATCTAATCTATTTCTATTAGTCAAACTCAGAAAAGTTCCTCCATATTCAGCAAACTGTTTAAAATAACGAGCTACTTTTCTATCAAATAAATTATCATTATAGGTATAACTTCCACCAACAGTAGTAGTAAGCGAACGGCTAAAATTAAATATCAAATTATTTCCATTAGCAGCCAATTCTTCTAAATTTTCTAAAAAAACCTCATTTATTCGTGTGGTATTGGTAAGCAGAACATCAATAGCATCAATTTGATAAGTTTTATAAGGTATTTTATTCCAATTATAACGCATCGCAAATTCAGCATTTGTACGTGTATATTCGGGTCTGTCTGTATTGGCAAAACCTATTTGAAATTGTGTCCTTGCATTGTACTTTCCAAAACGCTGTTGTATTTTCTTGGAGAAAGGAAATACAAATTGAGGAAGAGTAAGATTGGTGCTAAAATTAAACTGTTGGGTTCGAAGTGTCTGATTTAAATTTATATCTAATCCTTGAATAGCTGCTTGATATTCGATAGCACCACGTCCATTAAACTCTAACAACTCACCTCCTCCAAACGTATTTCTGTTGAGCAATGAAACACTAAAAAAAGGACCTGGTATAATCTGACTCACATTTAACCCTACTCCTCCTTCCAAAGAAAGATTATATTTGGTATGCGAATTAGCAAAAATAGTAGTAACAAATTTTCCTCCTGTTGTGTCATGACGCATATTTACAAAACGAAACATGTTTAGTTGAGTAAGTGAACGTTGTGTTTGTGCTTCATGCTCTTGGCTATAATATTCATTCGGACGAAGCTGAATCTTATTATTCAAAACCCTTTTTGAATAGCTTTGCTTGTATTCTGCATATTTTATGCTATCATATCTTGACCGATTGGGCGTACTCTGAACTGCTCCAAATACGTTTCCATCAATAATCATTTTTACAGAATCTACTACAAAACGTATATGTTTTCTGTTTTTATCTTTGAGAGTAGGTAATGGATTTTCGATAGCAATCGTAATATCAGATTGAAAGGGAGCATCTTGTATGAGTGAATCTACATCAAAAAAAACGAACTGTTTTGTAAAGTCAAAGTATCCATTATTTCTCAAATGAGTTGTTATGCGTTCTCTTTCTGCTGCTAATTTAGATTCATTGTATCTCGTGTTTTGATTAAAGAGTCGATTACTGCTATCTGAAAAAATGAGTTGTTGGATAGTAGAATCTTGAATTTGATAGTCTATATTCCGAATTCGCTGTGCTTTTCCTTCATATACTTGGTAAGTAACAACTACTTTTTGAGAATCATTTCTATGATAAGAAATTTGAGGAGTTACAGTATTAGAAAAATAACCTTTCTGACGCAATGCTAAGTTCATTTGATCGGCTGTCTGTTGCATTAAAGTTGTATCAAAAACAGTAGGTTTTTCACCTAACGAACGCATAAACCAGTTTCCATTTTCTATTTTATCATTGGCTTTGAGTAATTTTTTATCATATTTATTCCTAATTCTATTTCTTTTATTGATTTCTTTTTGAGTAGTCGCATTTTCATATTCTGCTAATTTTTTATCATATTTTAATTCTAATTCTTGTTTATCTTTTACGAAGTTTAAAGAGTCTTGAGTTGTATAATTACTTTTTCCCAAATAATAAAAATATAAATAAGGAGTAATTGGTAAAGATAAAATTCGTCTGTTAGGCTGCTGACGATAATAAACAGCTAGTTCATCTGAATCTACTTTATCAGTTCCTTCTATTTTCTGATTGTATAATAGCTTTTCATTGGGTGCAAGATTTTTTGTGGGAACACAAGAAACCAAACCTATAAAAAATGAGAAAATAAGAAAGAGAAGAAGATTTTTTTTCACTTTTGCAGAATAGAAATTAGAGTTTAGAGAACGGAGAATATTTTTCAGAAAAATACAGAAATTAACTGGTTACTAATAATTGGTAACTGGTAACTGTTTCGCTGTTGTATAAAATTCTTTGCCATAATTAGGTTCGAAATAAGCCAAATCTTCAAAATCTTGTTGATTAAATTTCTCAATAGCTAATTTCCCTATTTCTTTAGCAGAAGGCAATTTATTGGAAATAAAAATGGCATTTGGATTATTTATGACTGCTTTACACTTGTGTAATTTCTCTTCATTATCTCCAAAAAATAAGATTTTGTTTTCAGAAAGTTGTTTACCAAAACTATCCTCATCAATAACTAAAGCTGTATCATTTAAGACATAATTTAATTCTGTATCAAAAATAGCTGTAAAAACTTCCATACGACGAGCATCCATTAAAGGACAAAGTAGATATTTTGTTTTTTGTTCTTTTTCTACTTTTGCTAAAGTCTGACTCTCCAAATCATTTGCCAAATCAATCATAGATAAAGACCACGCCTGTAATGAAGGAATTCCGATAAGAGGAATATTTAGACCTGTACAAAGCCCTTTTGCCGTCGAAACACCAATTCGTAAGCCTGTATAAGAGCCTGCCCCCGAACCTACTGCAATGGCTTTTAAGTCGGAAAATTTTGTTTGAGTAGTATTCAAAACAGCTTCTACTAAAAGAGTAAGGCGTTCGGCATGTTTTCTTTGCTCATGAAGTTCGTGTAAGGCAAGTAAATTTCCTTCCAAGTCATGCAATGCAACTGAACAAATATGGATAGAAGTTTCGATACTTAAAATCATAGATTCAAAATCAAAAATAGATAATTTAATAAAAAAGAATTTATAAAGAACAAAGGTAGAAAAAAGCGATAAGAAAATTATGAACTAAATTTGCTTAAATAATTTTCATTCTGTTATTTAACTTCTAAATTTGTACTCAGAATAACATTAGTTTTAATCTACATCAAACAAAATTAACAAAGAAGCGTTTTGTAGAAAGATAAAACAAGGCTTAAAGGTTTGTAAAATCTATTTTTTTAATTGTACATAAAATTTTTACTTTTTTTTGTGAAAAATATATCCAAAGAATTTAAAGTTGGTTTGCTCGTAGTAGTAGCTGGCGCATTGTTGTATTTAGGTTTTAATTTTTTGAAAGGGCGTGATTTTTTTAGTAGCGATAATACTTTCTATACTTTTTATGATGATATTGATGGGCTGACTATTTCTAATCAGATTATTGTAAATGGCTATGCTGTTGGACGTGTTGATGGAATCGAACTACTTCCCAATCAAGGAAATAAATTGATGGTTACACTAAAAATCAAAAAAGATATTGGAGTTACAGAGGGTTCTATTCCTACACTTGCTGATGGAGGTCTTTTGGGTGGAAAGCAAATTAACCTAGTTTTAGGAAAAGGAAAAGTTTTAGAGTCTGGAGATACACTACAAAGTGATGTAGAATTGGGTTTGGCAGCTATGGTAGCAGAAAAAGCAGGTCCTTTGGCTCAAAATATAGACTCAACAGCTCTAGTTTTAAAAAATATGCTTGTAAAGTATGAAGCTATGAGTGGAAGTGTTGCAGAAATATTAGATAATACAAAAATGACTACAGCTAGTATTAATGGTATTTTGGCAGATAATCGTCAACAACTCAAAAATATTACATCTAATTTAGCAGCTCTTACTTCTTCATTGAAAGATACAGAAGCGCAATTCAAACCAATTATTGCGAAACTAAATACATTTGCAGAATCTCTTAATGAACTAGAGATTGGTGAAATTAGCAAGAAAAGCAATGAACTTCTAGCAGAATTGAATAAAACAACACAAGCGATAAATAATGCTGATGGTTCTTTAGGAAAACTTATTCATAGCGATTCGCTTTATCAACAGCTCAATTATACTGTTTCAGATTTGGATAGATTACTCATTGATTTGAGAGAACACCCACAACGATATGTTCATTTGTCTGTCTTTGGAAGAAAAGAAAAGAAAAATGATAAAAAAGATGAAGACAAAGAAGGTAAATAAGTCTTTGAATGATAAATTATTAGTTGAATTATCATTTTATTAAAAAATAAAATTTCCAACTTTGCCGTTGTTGGTGTTTTAGCGACAGCGACACCAACAACTCACCAACAATGTTAAACGAAAGTGAACTTTCCATTTTACTGCAAAATCCATCTGTTAGAGAACCTTTAGATTCTCTTCGGAGTAATTTTTTCTCTGCATATACAGAAATTCGTCCTTTAGATGAAAAAGATTTTTTTGCGCTTACTCTGCTCGCTCCTTCGATAGCAATTGCACTTGCAAATGGAAGTATTAGTCTTTTTGAAGAATTAAGTTTAACTAAAAAAGCTCGTATGCTTTCTCGGCAAGAAGATGCTTTTCGTACCAATGACCCACTTTTAGCAGCCTTAAAACAACTTACAAAAGATTTTTCAAGATGGGAAGATGGTTTTTATGATGCTATCAAAACAGCTATGTATTCTTCTCTTAGAAAAAATGAACTTCTTTGGCTACATTTACATGAAGAAAAATCAGTAAGTCAGAATTGGAAAAATGATGCTTTGAATGCACCTTATGTGTTGGTCAAATTTTTAGTTTTGCTTTTTTTGGAAGAAGAAAAAATTACTACAACGCCTTTACTTTCTCAAATTGAATATAAAAAATTATTGGAAATAGGCGAAAAATTAGAACTGACTAAGTTTCCCATATTTAAAAGTTTTTGTAGTGTGTTTGATGTGAGGTAGGTTTTTAAAATTATTCTAACGAAAACTTTATTTCTAAATTCAAATTCGTATTTTAGGGTTGATTCTGACAAACAGGTTTTATAAAAGAATTTCAAACTCTATTTACAAATGAAAAAAATCTACTTCTCCTTATTTATATTTTTTAGTTTACTATTTTTTCAAAATACTTGTTTTGCTCAATTCGGACAAATAGAATCAGGTGCAAGAACCTATGGAATGGGCAGAACTTCCCTAACTGTTGCAGATTCTTGGGCAGTGTTTAATAATGTAGCTGCACTTTCAAATGTAAAAGGAACAGAGGCATTTTTAGGTTATTCCAATCGTTTTACACTTTCTGGACTCAATACTTTGCAGGCAGGAGCTACTTTTGATGCTTTTTTTGATGGCAAAATGGGAATTGGAGTTACTCGTTTTGGAGATGATTTGTACAACGAACACCGTTTGGCAGTTGGTTACTCTCACAAAATCAGCAATATGAGCATCGGAATTCAAGCCAATTACTTACAAACGTCTATTCAAGGATACGGAACTCGTCGAAACTTTGCTTTAGAAATGGGAGGAGTGGCACAGCTTTCTGAAACGCTTACTTTAGGAATGCACATTTTTAATATTAATCAAGCAAAAATTTCTGATTTTGAAGACGAACGAATCCCCACTATTATGCGAATTGGAATTTCTTATAAACCTGTCCAGCGTGTAACTGTAAATTTTGAAACTGAAAAAGATACAGAATATCCAGCTTCATTTAAAGCAGGTTTAGAATATCAAGTAGTTAATTTTAATGAAAATGAAATTTTTATCAGAACAGGAATCACAACAGCCGAGTTTTTAGCGCATTTTGGAGTAGGGTATTATAAAGGAAGTTTTGGAGTAGATTATGCTTTTACAACCCTTCCTCAAGTTGGTTACTCACATCATGTAGGTTTGGTTTATCGTTTTGGAAAAGCTAGGCAAGGAAATGAAGAGCAAAAAGAAGAGAATAATGTAAATGTTCCTCATTAAGGAAGAGCTAAAATTCATATTTTAGAGCTTGAAAGCATAACTAGAATAAATATTTTAAAAAAAAGTCAAATTTATTTTTTTTAATTTTGTCTCATAAGATATTGATAATCAATAGTTAATAAATTAACTCAAAAAAAAGTTAGAAAAGTTAGTAAAATAAGTAGGGAATAGTTTGCATATATCAATTTCCTGTAGTACTTTTGTATCACGATTCAAGCGGATGTGGCGAAATTGGTAGACGCACTAGACTTAGGATCTAGCGCCGTAAGGTGTGTGGGTTCGAGTCCCTCCATCCGCACTACTTTTTTATACTATTGTAGCAATACAAAAAATATAAAAAAACTGGGTTTAATAAAAGCAAAATTTCTCTTATTTCTTTTAAACTGCATCTAGTTTGATTGCCTAAATAAGAGAAATTTTTGTTTATAAAAACTTTTACTAAAAAGTTTGTTAGATTTCAAATAGACTTACAAAATAATTCATTTCATCACGCAGAATTATATGTTTTCATCAAAACAGTAATTCCCAAATTTATAGACTATCGTGGAAATTAAGTTAGAAAAAAAGAACGAAACAAATGCTTTTATTCATGTTTCGGTAAAAGAAGAAGATTACAAGGCTAAATTTGATAAAAAATTAGAAGATTATCGTAAACAAGCTTCTATTAAAGGTTTTCGCCCAGGAAAAGCTCCTATGAGTTTAGTGAAAAAGATGATAGGAAAAGAAGTAAGAATGGACGAAGTGAATGATGTAGTAACTAAAGGAGTAAGTGATTATATTCAAGCAGAAAAATTAGATTTATTGGGCGCACCAATTCCACAAGCAGAAGATGTAGATTTTGCAAAATCAAAAGATTTTGAGTTTTCTTACGAAATTGGTTTAGTTCCTGATTTTGATTATGATATTTCTGAAAAAGTGGTAGCTGATAATTATAAAATTGATATTACTACAAAAGAAGTAGATACATATATTGACAATCTTCGTACTCGTTTTGGAACAGTAGAAAATCCAGAAGAATCTGATAAAGATGATTTTGTATACGGAGAAATTTTTCAAATGAGTAAAGATGAAGAAGGAAATGAAACAAAATCTTTCTCAGTAGAAACACTTATACCAACAAATAAATTAGCTGAATCTCAAGTAGATAAATTTATTGGTGTAAAAGGTGGTGATACATTTACTTTTGTTATGGAAGAAGCACTTCCAAATGAAAGAGAAAGAGGCTTTGCATTAGGATTAGAAAAAGAAGATGCAGCCAAACTTTCAGGAGAATTTACAATGGTAGTGGAAAGTATTACCCGTCGTATTCCTGCTGTAATGGATGAAGAGTTTTTCAAAAAAGTAGGTGCTTATAAACCAGTAGAACCAAAATTAGTAACAGAAGGAGAAGAAGCTCAACAAGAATCAGAAGAGCAAAACGAACCTGAAGTAATGAATGAAGAAGAATTTCGTAATGAAATCATGACTCGTCTGAAAGAAGATTATGCTAAAGAAGGTGAAGCTCTTACAGATATTTATATTCGTAGAGATTTGATTGAAAATACTAAAATAGATCTTCCTGATGAGTTTTTGAAGCGTTGGTTGGCTTTTGCTAATGAAGGCAAATTCAGTAAAGAACAAATTGAAGAAGAATATCCAGAGTTCATCAAAGAGATGAAATGGTCGCTTATTCAGAATCGCATTTTGAAAGAAAAAGAAGTAGAGATTACTAGAGAAGATATTATGGCTGAGGCTCGCAAAGAAGTTCAGAACATGATGATGCGTATGGGTGGTGGAATGCAACTTCCAGAAGCTCAAATGGATAACATGGCTGAGAGTTTCTTAAAAGCTGATGATGGTAAACATTATCAACAAATTGCTACTCAAGCTATGCGTAATCGTTCTATGCAAGCTATTCGTGAATCAGTTTCTCTGAAAGACAAAGTAGTAACTGAAGAAGAATTTGCTAAAATTGCTGAATCACTTTAATATTTTTATCTCTCCTGAGTACAGGGGCAATGACAAAATTGTGATTAAATAAAAAAGTCCTCCAAACTATTTTTAGTTTGGAGGACTTTTTTTGTGATTTAGAAAGAAATCGGAATTTTGTATTTACTTCTGACTTCTAAAATCTAACTTCTAATTTTATCTGTCCCAGTTATATTTATCCATAGTTTCTAAAGCAGCCATAAGCAGTCTTGTACTTGCTAAAACATCATCTTTATGAACCATTTCAGTTACTTGATGCAGATAACGAGTAGGAATTGAAATTGCTCCAGCAATAGAACCACTTCCTCCACGTTGCAGAGAAGCTGTGTTAGTTCCACCAGCAGGCAAAACTTCAGCTTGCCATTTCAAACTTTCTCTGTCAGCAGTTGCTTTCAAGAAATCTACCATTCTAGGGTCGCAAATTGTTTGAGAATCAATGATTTTAATTCCTGTACCTTTTCCAAGTTCAGTTACTCGTTTTTGTGGAGAAACACTTGGCATATCATTCGTTACTGTTGTATCCAAACAAATGGCAAAATCTGGATCAATATTACGAGTTGCTACTAAAGCTCCACGCAAACCGACTTCTTCTTGCACAGAAAAAACAGCATAGACATCATACGGAGTTGCCTCTAAATTTTTCAATGTCTCTACCAAAATATAAACTGCAATTCTGTTGTCTAATGATTTAGTCGATATTGTATTTCCAATTTCTACTAAATCTCTTTCTCTAGTGATAGTATCTCCAATAGAAACAAATTTTTCTACTTCTTCTTTAGGTAAACCCAAATCAACAAAATAATCATCTAGTTCAGCTGATTTTTTTCTCTCTTCAGCCGTCATCATGTGAATTGCTTTTGTTCCCAAAATGCCTAACATATCTTTTTTTCCATGAATAATAACACGTTGAGCTGTCAGAGTTTTAGGGTCAAAACCTCCTAGTGGATGGAAGCGAACAAAGCCTTCATTATCAATATGAGTAACCATAAAAGCAATTTCGTCCATGTGGGCATCCACCATTACTTTTTTATTTTCAGAAGAATCTGAATGTGTTCCTTTTTTTAGAGCAATAAGGTTACCCAAATTATCGACACTCATTTCGTCGACATAGTCTTTTATTTCTTTCTGAATTTGTTCACGAATTCGGTCTTCATAACCAGGTGCGCCAGCTACACTTGTAAGACGAGATAATAATTCAATATCTATTTTTTCAATATTCATGTGACTTGTTAATTTAGTAGTTGGTTTTAGTAAAAATTAATTTACCTCAAAGTTAAAATAATAGGATTTAAAATTAACCGTTTGTTAGAAAGTTTTAGTCAAAATAGAAAAATATAATGGCAAAAAACCTCTCTTTTTTGCGTAAAAAAGAGAGGTTTTCTAAATTTTGAAAAAGCTAATAATTTAAGGAGACAAAACTCTATTTCTGAAAATTATTTTTTTGAGCATCTTCTACCTTTGTACGAACATCTTGTATAAAATCATTTTTTTGAGAAAGATTTCTTTCAGCAGTTCGGTTGATATGTTCGATTACTTCAAAAAAGTTTTCCATTTTTTCTGGAGAAATTTTATCAAAAATCTGTTGATTAAATGTTTTTACAGATTGTCTAGCAGCTTCTCTTCTTAGTTTTCCTTCATTGGTCAGACAAATCATTACTTTTCTACGGTCTTCGCTATCACTTTGACGAACAATTAGACCTTCTTCTTCCATCGATTTGAGTATGCGTGTCAGAGAACGTGCTTCCATTCCCATAAGGGGAGCTATTTTGGTAGCAGGAGAGCCATTTTCTTGGTCTATATTTAATAAAACAAATCCTGTTGAGTGTGTAATTCCGTGTTCGCCACCTATCATATTGTACATTTTGGCAATCGATAACCAAGATGCTTTGATGGCAAAATCGACAGAACGTCTTTTTTTTCTATCTATTAAAGAATTATCTGAAAAAGAATCAGATTTTTTATCAGAATTTGTTTTGCTACCATTTGTCATTATCTTGGTTTTGCTGCTACTCATTTTTTATAGAATTGTTTTAGCTGATATTGTGTAAATTATCTTTTGCATTAAAAATGTCTTGTTTTTTTTGCTTTTTTTTATTCAAAAATACCCTTTTTCTTTTTTATCCAGTTTTTTATTTGGTAAATTTGAAGTATGAGCTTACAAACAAAGATAAGTAAAATTTGTTATGCGTGCATAATTTTTTAAGAATTTTTTAGTCTGTTTTTTTACTTTTCCTTTCTCTTCCCTCCATAATATTTCTTGTTTTTAAAAATTTATCTGTAATTCAAAGTGAATAATTCTATCGTTTTTCAATTTATATGTATAGATTTGTAAAGACATTATTTTTAGTATGAAAATTAAAAAAAATAGAAAGATGGAATTATCAAAGTATCCTTTACAAGTTATTAAATATTATACAAAAACATATAAAGTCTTAATCCTTTTTTTTAGCTTCAAAATATTTCACCAAAAATAATAGTATCTTTACTTCTTAAATATCAAAACTAAAACTGTATCAAATCAATCAATGACATCTTACCCAATTCTTTTACTCAAAAAAAATAGAGAAAAATCAATCTTAAATCAGCATCCTTGGATATTTTCAGGAGCAGTTCAGAAGATGCCAAAAGCTCAAAATGGCGAAATCATAGCTGTTCAAGATGCAAGTGGTCGTATTTTAGGATACGGTTTTTTTGATACAAATAGTCAAATTACGTGTCGTATTTTTGAGTTTACTCGTTTTCACGACAAAGAAGTAGAATTTGTAGCAGACGAAGCCTATTTTCATCAAAAAATAAGAAATGCGTATAATTTACGTGAAAAATATTTGATAAATTCTAGTACAAATGCTTACCGACTTTTACACGCAGAAGGAGATTTTTTTTCAGGCGTAATTGTAGATATTTATGATAATATAGCTTCGGTTCAACTTTTAATAAAAGGAACTCAGCGCATTGCAGAATATATTTTTAGTGGAATTCGTGCTATTGGAATTGAACATATTTATCTTCATATCAAAGAAAGCACACGCAATATAGAGGGATTTGGTGATGAAAAAAATGAAATACAACAAGGTTGGCAGCTAGAAGAAAGACAAACAGAAAGTGATATTCCAGTAATTCCAATTCAAATTTTGGAAAATAATCTGAAATTCAAAGTTGATGTAGTAGATGGACAAAAAACGGGCTTTTTTATAGATCAGCGAGAAAATAGAGAGCTTGTAAAACAATATTCAAAAAATAAATCTGTCTTGAACTGTTTTGGCTATACAGGTGGTTTTAGTGTTTATGCAATTGATGGAGGTGCAAAAAAAGTAGTTTCAGTAGATATTTCGAAAGAAGCAACTCAAGAAGCTAACCAAAATGTTGCCCTTAATTTTAATAGTTTGATGCGAGCTAATAAAAATCATGAAGCCATTGCACAAGATTGTTTTGAGTATTTGAAAGGATTAGATGCAAGTAATGAAGAGGAACAATTTGATATTATTATCCTTGATCCACCAGCTTTTGCTAAAAACAAACGTTCGCTTCCAAAGGCTACACGAGGTTATATTAATTTGAATGAATTAGGTTTTAAGAAAGTTAAGCGTGGTGGTTTGGTATTTACTTTTTCGTGTTCGGGAAGTGTAAGCAAAGATTTATTTAGAAAAGTAGTTTTTACAGCAGCAGCCGAAGCAGGAAGAAAGGTAAGAATTGTTCATCAACTGACACAACCTTTAGATCATCCAATAAATATTTATCATCCAGAAGGGGAATATTTGAAAGGCTTGGTTTTGCAAGTAGAATAATTTTAGTAAATTGAAGTTCATTAATTTTATTCAATAAAATTTAATTAATGCTTAATTATCACTCAATTTACAATTCTAACACTCAAAAATTAGAAATTTATGGGAACATTTAAAGTAGATGGTCGTATGACTGTAAACACACTTAAAGACAAGTTCAAAGAAACTTTTGGCTATTCATTACGTGTCTATAAAGGCAATAATGCAGGGCGTGGCGCACGCTTTGCAGATGATAAAGCTCGTTTGGGAGAAGTAGCTGATGAGCGTGAATCACTTGCTGGTTTAGGTGAATTTGAAATGCCATCAGAAATGAGTATTTCAGAATTTGAAAAGCTATTTCAAGAAAAATTTGATATTGCTGTACAAGTAGCTGATGCTGATAATGAGAAATTATTAGATAATGATACTACTTTGAAGGCAAACTAAGTAACTGAGCAAAAACATATCTAATAAAAAAAGGCTCTTCTGACAATTTAGCGAAATTATAGGATGGTGTGCGTTCGTTTTAGCTTCGCTGAGAGTTACAACCTTCTCAAAAACGAATGAAACGCTTACTCAGAAGCGTGATTTAAGCAATATCACGTTTCTGAGTAAGCGTTTTTTCAGTTCATGATGTTTCGCTAAAAAATCGGAAGAGCCAAAAAAAATAGAAAATGGAAATTTAAACTGTCAAGACACTTTTAAGGGGTCAGGCGATTGCATTTGCATATAAATAATTTTGCTCAGTTACCATTTACTTAAAGAACAATTATGAATGGTGAATGTAATACATTGATAACCAAAAAATATAATTTTAACTATTTATCTATTTAAAAAAATATCTTCTTTGGTGTCATTTAATTTTGATTTATCTTTGAAATAATAAACTACAAAAGTAAATACCCAAAATAAAACACAGTTGTAAATTAAATTATTAAAATTCCAACCGTGATTAGGAGATACTCTGTCTAGCCAAAACTGGTAATAGTATTCAAATGGAAATCCAATACTTATTTGATAGGATTTTTCTCTTGGAAGATTAAACCAGTCAGGCAGAATGTCATATAAAATAGTCAGAAAAGAAACTGCAAAAAATAAAATAACTGATTGAAAAGTTACTTTGAAAAGAAATTTCAGCATATTTTTTTGAAACTAATTAATTGAGCTAAATTATTTACAGCTTATTTATTAAGCATCTTTTTTAGAATGAAACCCATAACTTTAGTTATGGGATAGTTTCCACCTTTCTGCTCCTTTTTTTCCTACGATTTTAATCGTGGGTTTTGTTATATGTAATTCTGCCCAATTACTTATAATCATAAAAATACCCTATTTCTATAAAAAAAATAGGGTATTAAATGAGATAAATTTTCAAGAGCTAAAAATTAAGCTTCTTGTGCTACTTGTTTTTTCTCTCTTGTATCTACAACTTGTCTTCCGATACTGTTGTAATATGTTTTTAATTCTTCCATTTGAGCTAAATCAAATACATTTCTTCCATCAAAGATAACTCGGTCTTTCATGATAGAGAATGTTTTTTCAAAATCTGGAGTACGGAAAACACTCCACTCGGTAACAATAATCAACGCATCAGCATTTTTTAGAGTATTATATTGATTTTCTTCGAAAGAAACTCTCTCATCTCCTTCATATTGTTCCAATACATTTTCCATTGCCTCTGGGTCAAACGTAGAAACTGTTGCACCTGCTGCTAAAAGCTCATCAATAATATAAAGTGCTGGAGCTTCTCTAATGTCATCTGTATTTGGCTTGAAGGCAAGTCCCCACATAGCAAAATGCTTTCCTGTCAAATCTTCGCCATAAAAAGATTTAATTTTATCTACCATCACCACTTTCTGACGTTCGTTTACTTTCATTACCGAACTCAAAATCTTAAATTCATATTTATTTTCATTGGCTGTTCTTTCTAATGCTTGTACGTCTTTTGGAAAACAACTTCCACCATAGCCAACACCAGCAAACAAAAATCGTTGTCCAATACGATTATCAGAACCCATTCCTTTACGCACAAAATCAACATTTGCGCCTACAAGCTCACAAATATTTGCAATTTCATTCATAAAACTAATACGAGTAGCAAGGTAAGAATTGGCTGCATATTTTGTCATTTCAGCCGAACGCTCATCCATAAAAATAACAGGATTTCCTTGTCTTACATACGGATTATAGAGTTTTTCCATTACCTTTTTAGCTCTATCTGAAGAAGTTCCTACCACAACCCTATCAGGTTTCATAAAATCATCCACAGCTACACCTTCTCTCAAAAACTCAGGATTTGAAACAACATCAAATTCTGTTTTGGCATTTTGAGCAATAGCAGCATGAACACGCTCAGCAGTTCCTACAGGAACGGTACTTTTATCAACAATTACTTTATAGTCTGTAATCATTTTTCCTAATTGTTCGGCAACTCCTAATACATACGAAAGGTCGGCAGAACCATCTTCCCCTGGAGGAGTTGGAAGAGCTAAGAAAATAACTTGAGCATCTTTAATTGCTTCTTCTAAATCGGTAGTAAATAAAAGGCGTTCTTGTTTGATATTTCTTTCAAAAAGAACTTGCAAACCTGGTTCGTAAATAGTTAGCTTACCTGATTTTAGGCGATTGATTTTATTCTCATCAATGTCGACACATATAACTTGATTTCCAGTTTCGGCAAAACAAGTTCCTGATACCAAACCTACATATCCTGTACCAATGACTGCTAATTTCATATATAAAAAAAATTGTGAAATAATTAAAAAAGAAATGAATAAAATAGATTTTTAGCTTTTCAAATTAGAGAAATAGCTGTGCCATTTTACTTGTATAATTACAAAGATACAAAAAGTAGGTTTTAAGAATAGCTTTAAAGAGTAAATATTTTGCCTAAGTTCTTTAGTAAAGAAGTATAAACTCTTGAATTTTCCTTCCAAATATAATTATTCCCACCAAAATAGCATAGATAGTAGCTATCAAAACAGCACTTGCAGCTAAATCTTTTATCTGACCTGCTAATTCATTTCTGTCTGGACTTACTAAATCAACTAATTTTTCTAAAGCTGTATTGAGAATTTCGGTTACCCAAACAAAACAAATTGCTGATAAAATAGAAATCCATTCTAAGAGATTTATTTGAAAAGCAAAGCTGAGCAATAAGGCTAAAATGGAAGCAGGAATATGAATAAAAACATTGTAATCCCTAAGCATTATTCTCAACCCTTTAAAGGCATACCCAAAACTATGAAATTGCTTTTTGAAATAAGAAAGCATATTTTAAAATTACTGTCTGTGTTGTCGGTGAGACACCGACAACGGTAAAAAAGAAGCATTTTACAGTCAAATCATCACTATTATTGTTGTCTCATTGGCGATTTTTACTTCAATTTCTTTAGAAATAAAAAAAGGAATTAAATCTCAAATACAAATCCTTCTTTTACAAGTTGTTCGTATTTATCTTTATCAAATTTGTAGAGTTGGGCAGCACGATGTGATACATTTTGTTGGTATTCATCTAAAGGAAGAACAAGTTTTGTTTTTAATATTTTTCTTCTGAAATTTCGCTTATCAAGTGTCATTCCTAAAACGTGTTCGTAAAGTATTTGAAGTTGAGAAAGAGGGAATTTTTCAGGTAAAAGCTCAAAACCAATCGGCTGATAACGTACTTTTCCACGCAATCTTTCTAAAGCTATTTTCATAACTTCTTGATGGTCAAAGGCAAGCTCAATTTCTGAAAGTTCTTTTATACTAAACCATTGTGTATCAGCAGCATCGGAGGCAGCTTTTATTTGGTCTGCATGATGCGCCAAACTTACTAAAGCATAATATGCAATACTGATTACTCGTCCTCTTGGATCACGATCAGGAGCTCCAAAGGTATAGAGTTGTTCCATAAAAAGGTCATTCATACCTGTTTCTTCTTCTAATTCTCTTCGTGCTGCCGTTTCCAAATCTTCATCCATATCTACAAACCCCCCTGGAAATGCCCACTTTCCTGCAAAAGGATCGTGCGCTCGTTCTATCAAAAGCACTTTTAAATCAGAGTTTTCGCTATCCCAAGCAAAAATGACACAATCAACAGTAACGGAAGGGCGTGGGTATTCGTAGCTATACATAAGATGAAAGTTAAGTAAATGAATTTTTATTTCTTAGTGTTTTTTGTACACAAAGTAAGTTATTTTTTCTGAATAAACCAATTTTTGGATTAAAAATAGACGTATATTACCTTGATTTACAAATTTCCTAAAAAATAGTTTTGATGTTTTATTTAAAGTTCAAGATTCTTGCCTTTTTTCTTTTTTTATGGCTCTATTTTCCTTGTTTCTCTCAAGATATTCTAGTTGAGAAGGATACATTAGAAATTGATACTCAATTTTCTGAAAAAGATACTGTTTACAAAACCTCAACAAGAAAAAAATGGCTTTTTCCAACTTTGGCTACCACAACCTACATAGGGGGAATGACTTTTTTATATCAAAGTTGGTACAAAAATGAAAATCAAACTTCATTTCATTTTTTTAATGATAATAAACAATGGAATCAGTTAGATAAATTCGGACATGCTTATACTTCTTATCATTTAGGAAAACTAAGTTACAACTCTCTCAAAAAACTAAATTATTCAGAAAAAACAGCTCTTTGGTCTTCTACTGTTGGTTTTTGGCTAATGCTTCCTATTGAAATTTTTGATGGATTTTCTCCAACGTATGGCGCAAGTTATGGAGATTTGATTGCAAATGGAACAGGTTCGTTATTATTTTTATCTCAACAAATAGCTTTTAAAGAGCAGCGTATTCAATTCAAATTTTCATTTTTTCCAACATCTTACTCTGATTTGCGTCCTAATACTTTAGGAGAAAATCTTCCTACAAAAATTATAAAAGATTATAATGGACAGACTTATTGGTTTTCCTCTAGTCCTGCTATGTGGGCAACTGAAAAAACTAAATTGCCAAAATGGTTAGCTCTTTCAGTTGGTTATGGTGGAAATAATATGGTGTATGGAAGTGAAAAGCAAAATAATGAAAATGGCTATCGGAGTTCAAGAACTTTTTATTTGTCATTAGATATAAATTTTGCTTCAATTGTAACCCATCGAAAAGGCTTACAATTATTATTTACTATTTTTAATGGAATAAAAATTCCTTTTCCTGCACTTTATTATGATACAAAAAAAGGATTTGATGCTAGTCTTTTAGCTTTTTAAGCAATAAAAATCAAACTTTTTCTTGTATTTCTATCCATTCAACAGCCTTATTTAAATTTCCAAAAGGAACTACATTTACACTTCCTTTTTGTTTTACCAAAATTTCATCCGCTGAAAGTTGCATAAACAAATCACTAGGTATAACATAGCCGAAGAAAGAAAGTCCAGCTTGTAAAGCACGAGGAAACCAATCTGTATCTATCCATTTTTGATCCTCATCTGTATAAGTTTGTCTATAAGTTAAGTCTACAATCAGTTTATTTGTATTTTTTTCTTTCAAAAAAAAGATAATCTGATTCAAAAATGTCCTTAATTCTGTATCATATACAAAACCAATACTACGAGTAATTATACAATTTGCTTTTTCATTGTAATAAATGCGAAGCGCATCGCTTTCACTAACATTAATATCATAAATTAATTCATTTTCTGATGCAGTCAAATGTTCTGGTAAATCCATAGATTAAGTTGTTTTTTTGATAAAGGGGAAGAGTAATAGCTTAATTGTAGCCAAAGCAAGTTATCAAAAAAAAATAACAGTGAAAAATTTAGGCATAAAAAAAGCCCAACTCAAAGAATTAGACTTTTTTACTTTTTACTGTTATTTCTATAAAATAAGATTAATTTCTAGTTTTTTATTTATTGTATTTACTGATTTGTTACAGTAAATTCTTGAAAACGGTCTTCTAAACGTTGTACAGCAGTACGTAAACTATCCAAATCAGACTGAGGAAGAGTTTTTCCAATATATGCCACAAAACGCCAAACTTCTCCTACTTCTGCAATTTCTAATTCATAAGGATCATATTGTGGGTTAGTCGATTTGAGAAGCAAAGTGCCTTTTTCTTCAATTTTATTGAATATTTTTTTGAGTACAATTCCCTCATTTTTTAAGACAACTACACAGACTTGTCCGTCTTTTACTTCGTGCCAATCTGTTACATATTCACCAATCACGATAGTTCCTGATTGTAAAGGAAGCATTGAGTCTCCTGTAATTTCGAAGGCTCTGTATGTTCTGTCTTTGGGTAAGAATGGAAGTCTATACTTTGGTAAATCTTTCAAATACTGAACATCTGTATAGCCTTTAGTATACCCAGCAGCAGCTTTTTCAGGCACCATTTCAATATTTTCATTATTGTTTTCATCTACTGTGATTGCAAGAACTCGTAGAGAATCAGCAGCTACATAACGAGCAAGTCGCTTACTTGGCGTATCCTGACTTTCTTCTTCTAAGTTTTTGGTTACCAAATTATCTATCTGTACTTCAAAAATTTGTGCTAATCGTTGTAGTGTTTGTAAGCGTGGTTCGGCTCTACCTTCTTCATAAGAAGAATATGCACCACGAGAGATAGATGCCTCATTAGCTAATGCTTGCTGACTTTTTTTGGATTTACGACGTAAATAACGTAGGTTTTGGCTTAGAAACATAAGAGTATTGATAATTATTTGAATAACAGTATTTTAGTAATTTTTTAGATACCTTTATAGGTACAAATCATATAAGTACAAGTTCTATTTATTTTTTGAATGCTTCTAGTAAACCTATAGTAAACTTATATGATTTATTTTTAGCATTATCTAATAAAAGTAACTAAATTTATCAAAAATACCAAAATATTTTGAAATATATAAATATTTTAGCTAAAAAATTGCTAAAAATAGTTGCTTTTTATGTTTTTACAAGAAAAATGCCTTTCAAACTGTCTTTTTAGTAAATCTCCAATGAGTTAACCAGCCATGAATATAAATATGAATACAAAAATGAGTAATACTATAAACAAAAAAATAGAACTATCCTTGTTAGAAAGTAAGGATGGCTCACATACACTTCTTCGTCATGACATTTCTGAAACCTATCATTCTCATAATGGGGCAATACAAGAATCACTTTGGGTTTTTATAGACAGAGGATTAAATTATTTGAAGCAACAAAACTATGATACAATTAAAATAGTAGAAGTTGGCTTTGGTACAGGATTGAATGCTATTTTGGCGTATGAATTTGCTCAGCAAAACAAAATTAAAATAGAATATATTACTCTAGAACCTTTTCCTATCCCTTTAGAGATTGCTCAAAAATTAAATTATATAGATTTCTTACAAGAAGATACCAAAGCTATCTTTAGCAAATTACATCAAGTTGATTGGGAAGAAATGTATCAACTTTCGCCTTATTTTTCAATACAAAAAGTTGAATCTACACTAGAAAGCTATCAGATGGATGAAAATTATTTTGATTGTACTTTCTATGATGCTTTTGCCCCTAGCAAACAAGCCGAAGTATGGCAATTATCTAATCTTCAAAAAGTATTTGATTTTACTCGTAAAAATGGGATTTTAGTTACTTATTGTGCTCAAGGACAATTTAAAAGAGACCTCAAGACAGCAGGCTGGAAAGTAGAAAAATTAGATGGTGCGCCACCAAAACGAGAAATGGTAAGAGCTATTAAATCCTAATTTCAATGAAAAAAACTTTTTTGTAGCACTAACTAAACTGTTTCAAAAATTTCGCAATGTTTTTTGTGTGTATAGAATAGACACGACTTGGCAAAATTTGAAACAGAAAGTATTTTATTTAGTTGTTCATTCTATCTGAAATAATAGATTTCCTAGCCTTCCTTCGGAAAAATATTTTAATTTTACTTTCTAGTATAAAAACAAAAGCATTTTATTTTATAATTTATGAAAAACTATTCTACAATAATTAATTTATTCTGTAATTTAATTATTCTATTAATTTTATTTTCTTCTACAAACTGTATTTCTAAAAAACAAAATAAAACAAAATATCCAAAAGATGATATAACCCAAACTCAAAGACAAGTTAGAGAAGATACACTCACTTCAGAAACATTATCTCTACTTCAACAAAGTACACAAATCTATTATGCTGATAAAATAGAAGCTCTTAACCTGAAAAACCATATTGAACTACTTTCGTCAGAAAGTTTTGAAGGACGTAAAATAGGAGAACGTGGGCAAAAAATGGCAGGATTATATATTCAAGATTTTTTTATAAAAAACAATCTTGAGCCAGCCGTTATGACTGATTTGGGCAAACGTTATTTGCAAGAATTTGAAGTAGAAAAAAGCAAAATTTCTACTGTAACTATAAAAACAAATCTGCAAGGGGAAAATAATATTTATCAAAACCAAGAGGACTTTTTGGCTAATCCATTGACTTATTTACATGATGAAAATGAGTTAAATGTTGTCTTAACAGGGTATTCTATTTTGCCAAATGAACAAATTAGTGGGCGTGGGATAGCTTTATTATTAGATACTGATGATAAAGAATATATTTTTTATTCGAATCAAGATTGGAATGAAAAAATGGAAAAACAAATGCTCTTGGCGCAAAAGTCAGGAGCGAAAGCTGTTTTTTTTGTTTTGACAAATTCAGATAATTTTAAGACCAACTCTAAAAGACTTCAAAAAAATAAGTATCTCAATAGAGAAATATATACTTTAAAGACCGAAAAAAGTATTGGTGTTTATTTTCTTTCTATGGAAACAGCAGCACAATTGTTTGAGTATCCAAAACAAGAATGGGAAGAATTGGTAGACCAATTTAAAAATAATAATGTTCCTTCAAACCTTCCTTATGCAACAATTTCTATACAAGTAAAAAAAGAAAATGTAGTTACTTTAGAAACTGAAAATATAGTGGGGTTTGTAGAAGGAACAGATTTGAAAGAAGAAATAATAATAATTTCAGCACATTATGATCATTTGGGACAAAGTAAGGACAAAACTAATTTTTTTGCAGGTGCAGATGATAATGCTTCAGGAGTAGCTGCTCTTATGGAACTAGCAAAAACGTTTGCTCTTGCCAAAGAAGAAGGGTTTGCACCTAGAAGGAGTATTTTGTTTCTGACAACTACTGCTGAAGAAGTAGGTATGTTAGGCTCATCTTATTACACTGATATTGCTCCTTTATTTCCGATTTCAAATAGTGTTGCTAACTTAAATATTGATATGATTGGAAGAGAATATGTTCCAAAAAACAACTATTTATCGAATGATTATATAAGTATTGTAGGCTCAGATTGGTTATCTCCTGTATTGCATCAAACTCATGAACAAGCGAATAAAACATTTACAAAGCTCCATTTAGATTATACATATAATTCAAAATCACATCCTGAAGAATTTTTTTATCGCTCTGACCAATATAGTTTTGCAAAGTATGATATTCCTGTTATTTTTTATACAAGTCCTGACCATAAAGATTACCATAAAATGAGTGATACAGCTGAAAAAATAGATTTTGAGCGAGTAGAAAAAGTAACAAAACTTATTTTTCACACAACTTGGCAGCTTGCTAATCAAGAAAAAAGTCCTAAAAAAATAGAAAAAGATATATTTGAAGACCAAAACTAGCTTTTTGATGCCTTTTGCAATGTTTTAGGTAAGCAATTATATAAATTATTATCTAATTTTGTGCAATTATTTTTTTGAGAGCTTTTTAAGCATCTTTAATTGTAATCAAAATAGAATTATAAAAAAATGTTTAATAGGAAATATAGAAGTAAAGTTATGAAAAATAAATATTTTAGTCTTTTTGTTTTAGTTTTTTTATGTTTACTTGCTTTGACTTCTTGTGGAGGTAGAGAAGGGATTGAAGAACCTATCCGTCTTTTAGATTTGTATGTAGTTGATACAGCAGGTTTGCCTGTGCCTAATGCAAAAGTGGATTTGTTTTTAAATGAGAACGATTTGATGAAAGATCAAAACCCAATAATGAAATCTTTTTATTCAGATAAAGAAGGACGTGTACAAGTTGCTTTAGATTTTAAGATATTTGACTATTATGTAAATATTGAAAAAGAGGATTTAAATAATTGGTATACTACAACTATTGTAAAAACACCTAATTTGCTTACTGAAAATGTAAATACTGTTACAATAAAAAATTCTATACAAGCACAGCTAACAGGAAGATATGAAAAACGTTGGCAACAAACAGCTCATATAATTAATGGAAATCCATCCAATCTTAACTGTTTTAATCAACTTTACCATAATTTTATTCGTCGTTCAGAGGTAACTTCTGAAGAAGATATTGATGGAAGGATACAAAAGTTTCAAAGTAATGTGTGTACATCACCTGAAAAACCTGCTGGATTTAATGTATGGAAATATAACCAAGATGATAATACAATGACTTTAGGTTTAGGTGCTAATCAAGAAATATATAAGTTTGAAGACTTTACAGGAGATAAATTTTCAATTGTTCTAACAACTCTTGATGGGACTTTTATTATAGAAAGAAAATTCAAATTAGTTCAATAAACTCACAGTTATACAAACACACACAAATCTAATTATTTAGTTTTTACTTATTCAGAAAAAATAATTGCAATGTCAAAAGAAATAAAGATAAAAGTACGTGGTTATCATTTAGATGGCTATCAGCACGTTAATAATGCTCGTTATTTAGAGTTTTTTGAGGAAGCTAGATGGGCATTTTTTGAAGAAAGTGATGCTCTCAAGACACTACAAAAGAAAAACATTATGTTTGTGGTGGTAAATGTAAACATCAACTACCGTTATCCTGCTTCTGTTGGACAAACTATTGTCATTAAAAGCAAATTACAAACTTTAGCTGAAGTAGGAAGTAAAACAAGTACATTCAAACAAACTATTTATTTAGAAAATACAGATACAGTAGTTTGTGATGCTGTGGTTACTTTTGTTCTTTTTGATGGAAAAACACAACGAGCAATTGCAACGACAGAAGAAATAAGAGAAATGTTTGTAGGAGAGTTAAGTAATTAATTTTTGATAATTCAACTCTATTATAATTATCTTTCAAAAATCTTCTCTATTGCTTTATGCCACTAGAGAAGATTTTTGATTAAAAACGAACGTTAATAAGACAAGCTATTTCCTCAGTTTTTGATTTACTTATCAATTCTGACTTCTAAATTCTAAATTGGCTTGTAATTCTACTCTTTTCATTGTAATTTTAATCAAAATTAAATAGTTTTTCATTTTACCATCATTTTTTATATGAACATTCACGAGTATCAAGGTAAAGAACTACTCAAAAAATACGGAGTTGCAATTCAAGAAGGAATCGTAATTGATTCTGCTGCAAAAGCTGCTGATGCTTCCAAACAACTTAGAGAACAAACTGGCACAGACTGGATTGTTGTAAAAGCACAAATTCACGCAGGTGGACGTGGAAAAGGAAAAGTTGTAGGTACAGATTATAATGGCGTAATGCTAGGAAAGTCTCCTGAAGATGCTGCTGAAAAAGCAAAACAACTTCTAGGAAACGTACTTGTAACTCACCAAACTGGTGAAGAAGGCAAAAAAGTAAATAAAGTTTTGTTAGCACAAGATGTTTATTACAAAGGTGAGTCTGAAATCAAAGAATTTTATGTAGCTGTTCTTTTAGACAGAGACAAAAATTGTAACGTGATTATGGCAAGCCAAGAAGGTGGTGTAGATATTGAAGAAGTAGCAGAACATCACCCAGAAAAAATTATTAAAGAATGGATTGATCCAAAATTAGGTTTGCAATCTTTCCAAGCGCAAAAAGTAGCATTTGCTTTGGGCTTAGAAGGAAAGGCACTCAAAGAAATGACTAAGTTCATTAAATCTTTGTATGCTGCCTACATTGGTATTGATGCTTCTCAAGTGGAAATTAATCCTGCTTTCAAAACATCTGACAACAGAGTTTTGGCAGTAGATTCAAAAATTAATTTGGATGATAATGCCTTTTATCGTCATAAAGAATTGGCAGAACTTAGAGATGAGTCTGAAGAATCTCCATTAGAAGTAGAAGCAAGTAAATTTGGCTTAAATTACGTAAAACTTGACGGAAACGTAGGTTGTATGGTAAATGGAGCTGGTCTTGCGATGGCTACAATGGATATGATTAAATTAGCTGGTGGTGAGCCTGCTAATTTCTTAGATGTTGGAGGTGGAGCTTCTGCTGAAACAGTAGAAAAAGGTTTCCGTATCATCTTGAAAGATCCAAATGTAAAAGCAATTTTGATTAATATTTTTGGTGGAATTGTTCGTTGTGACAGAGTTGCAAACGGAGTAGTAGAAGCCTATAAAAATATTGGTAAAATTGATGTGCCAATTATTGTTCGTCTGCAAGGAACAAATGCAGAAGAAGGTGCAAAAATTATTAAAGAATCTGGTTTAAATGTAATTTCAGCAATTGTTTTGAAAGAAGCTGCTGATAGAGTAAAAGAAGTTTTGGCTAGTTAATACTAATTAATTCTTTTATCTGAATTACTTCATAACAAAAATCCCTTTCATCATTTCTAAAATAGAAAAATTGAAAGGGATTTTTATTTTATAAAAAAACGAATGAATTCTTAAATTAAGGAGCAAGACGAACAATTTCCCAAAGAGAACCATACCTTTGGTCTCCATGTTCTTTCAAAAGATAAGTAATTCTATCATGCAGACGGCTGCTTCTTCCTTGCCAAAACTCAACATAATCAGGCACTAAACGATAACCTCCCCAGTTTTTAGGTCTTTCTATAAAATTAGTTTCCTCATAGTTTTTTTCAATAGAATGAAATAATGTTTCTAACTCTTCTCTATTATTCAAGATGCGACTCTGAGGAGAAGCAATAGCTCCAATCTGACTTTTAATAGGACGACTTTTGAAGTATTCAGAAGATTTTTCTGCGCTAATTTTTTCTACTCTTCCTTCTATTCGAACTTGTCTTTCTAACTCTGCCCAAAAAAAAGTGAGACTAGCATAAGGATTTGTTTCCAAATTTTCTCCTTTTCTACTTTCATAGTTAGTGTAAAAAACAAACCCTTCATCAATGCTTTTTAAAAGAACAACACGAGCTGAAGGACGGTTATTTTCTCCTATTGTAGAAAGTACCATAGCATTAGCTTCGGCTGAAAGTTCTGCATCTAAAGCTTCTTGAAACCATTTTTCAAACTGCTGAACAGGATTTTCTAAAGCATTTTTTATATCAAATTCTGCTTTAGTATAGTTTTGTCTTAGATTTTCTAAATCCATAAATTGGTAATCAATAGAGTTGTTTAATAAAATTATAACGTATCCGAGTTATCAGTTTTGTTAGGCTCATAAGTCCCTGGAGGGCTAAAAAGAACTTTGAAAACCTGCTTTGGAGAACGCACCTTTTTCAAATCCTTTGCAATATCTACAAATTCATGAAAAACCAAACGAACAGGGTTTTTTGTGTTAATTGGTGTCGTAATTCCGTATTTTACTTTTTCTCCTTCGGGTTCAAAAGTACCAAAAATTCTGTCCCAAATAATAAAAGTAGAACCATAATTTTTGTCTATATAATGTTCATTTGTTCCGTGATGAACTCTATGATGTGAAGGTGTTACAAAGATATATTCAAACCAAGCTGGCATTTTACGAATCTGTTCGGTATGAATCCAAAACTGATTCAAAACTGCTATTTGATGGCAAATAAAGAAAGTAAGAGGATGAAAACCTAAGAGAGCAACAGGCACAAAAAAGATAACTTTTAATTGTTGAACCCAAGAAAGACGAAACGAAACAGCGAAGTTATAATCTTCTGAAGAGTGATGCGTAACGTGAGTAGCCCACCAAAAACGCTGACGATGTGCCACACGATGCGCCCAATATCTACAAAAATCTAAAACCACAAAACAAACAATAAATGACCACCAAGAAGGTTCAACGTAAAAAGGTGAAATACTAAAAAAGAAAAGAATTACACCAAAAGTAAATACCTTAGCAAGTGCTGTAGAAATCAAATTGCCCAAACCAATCAATACAGAAGACCAAAAAGTGTGATTGTTATAAGTTAGGTGTGAGTCTTGATGTTCTTTTTTTTCTTTTCTCTCTAAATAATACTCTAAAGCGACCAAAGAAAGCATCACAGGAATTGCCCAAACTATTATTTGGGGTAAGTTTAATTCATTGATTTGATTATTGAAGGTTTCTAAATTATCAAAATCAAAGATAGGTTTATTGGTAAAAGCAGATGAAAAAATATACTGTATGAACATATAATACTTATTTTGTATAAAAACTAATTTATTATTTGAATGGAAGTAATAATATTTATTTGTAAATAAGTGTTTTTTGCTTTTACAAAGTTACCTATTTTTAATCATTCTAAAAAAGATATTAGTTAGACTTTCTTATAAATTATTTTTTATAGCTTGAATTAACTATTTTTCTATCTAAATTTGTTATCGCTTATTTGGAAAATGTAATCTGTTTCCTTTTAAATATTTCGAATAATTTAATTCATACTTTATATTTTGTTTACTTATCAACAAACCCTAGACTATCTTTTTGCACAACTTCCTATGTTTCAACGAGTAGGAGGTGCAGCCTATAGAAATGATTTAGATAATATTAAAATTCTGTGTAAACAGTTGGGTAATCCCGAACAGAAATTTGATACTATTCATTTAGCAGGAACAAACGGAAAAGGTAGCACTTCTCACATGATTGCTTCTGTTTTACAATCAGCAGGGTACAATGTTGGACTTTATACGTCGCCTCATCTCAAAAATTTTACAGAACGAATTAGATTAAATGGAGAAGAAATAGAACAAGAATTTGTTATCAGTTTTGTAGAAAAAATACGAACTACTATTACATCTATCTCACCTTCTTTTTTTGAGGTTACTGTTGCTATGGCATTTGAATATTTTGCCTATAAAAAAGTAGATATTGCTATTATTGAAGTCGGAATGGGAGGGCGATTAGATGCTACCAACGTAATTTCGCCTTTACTTTCTATTATTACAAATATTGGATTTGATCATCAACAGTTCCTAGGAGATTCTTTAGATAAAATTGCAGCCGAAAAAGCAGGAATTATCAAACCAAATACGCCAGTAATTATTAATCAAAAACAAGAAGAAACAACATCTGTTTTCGAAGAAATTGCTCAAAAAAATAATGCTGAACTTATTTTTGCAACTGATCAATATGATATTGAACAAAATGAAATGGGAACTTTTAATATCAGTGCCAAGGAAGGAAAATGGATAGAAGGAAAACCTTTTATATATATGCGTAATGGTATAGAATTAGATTTGAAAGGAGTTTATCAAAAGCAAAATCTAGTAGGCGTTATCTGTGCTTTGGAAAAACTTAAAAAGATAAAATCTCACCGAAAAGAAGATAGTTTTACTTTTACAATAGAAAATTTAATGAAAGGACTAAGAAATGCTGCTCAGAAAACAGGATTAAAAGGACGTTGGTATAGGTTAAGCAAAGAAAATGAAAACTCAACTATAATTTGTGATATTGCTCATAACGAAGACGGAATCAATCAAGTTATTTCTCAACTTAAATTTGAATTAGCAAAAGGAAATTATTCTAACTTACGAGTAGTTTTTGGTGCAGTCAATGATAAGGATTTAGATAAAATTTTTAATCTTTTAAGTAAACAATTACAAGAAAAAATTACTCAAAAGACAGTTTTTTACTTTTGTAAACCCAATGTGCCTCGTGGTTTAGAGGTAAGTATTTTGAAAAGCAAAGCAGAAGGTTTTGGTCTAAATGGAGAGGTTTATGAAAGCGTGGAAGCTGCTTTAAATGCTGCAAAGAAAGATTCTGAAGCAATTGAAAATCAAAAAGATTTTATTTATGTTGGTGGAAGTGCTTTTGTGGTAGCAGAAGTAGTGTAAACTATTATAGTTCTGACAAATGCTTTTATGAAGCAGTTTAAGACCAATTTTTTAGAAAGTTATTCGTCGTGGTATTGAAAAATACTAGAAGACGCATTATATACTCATTTAGCTTATAAAAAAATAAATTCTATTCTTCTCTTTCAATTCAAGTAAAGTTAGCTTTATTACTCTTTGAGGTTGTCTTTCTATTCTTCTACCCATCTTTGTAAACATTCTTCCACTTGTTTTTTACTTTCAAATACTTTATTAGAAAGAGGCTTCCTTATTTTTTGAAAAATCGTTATCACCTTTTTTAAAAAAAACAGCTTTTATAACAAATGCAACAAAAAAACACTACCTTTGCAGCCACAAAAGGCAAGATAATAAACTAGATACAAAACGAGCAAATTTATATATAAAATGGCAGCAATCAACCTTATTTCGGGCGAGCATCTTTCCAAAACTTATGGAGATAGATTCCTCTTCAATGATTTGAATTTTGGAATTTCACAAGGCGAAAAAGTAGCTTTAGTAGGTAAAAATGGAGCAGGAAAATCTACACTTCTTAAAATATTAGCAAAAATAGTCAATCCAGATAAAGGAGATGTAAGTTTGCGTCAAGGTGTGAGAGTGGGTTATTTGGCTCAAGACCCAGACTTGCCACTCAATAAAACGATTTGGGAAGCGATTGTACAGGCTGATAGTCCGACCATTACGGCTATTCGTAATTATGAAACTTCCATTTTGCCTGAAAATATAGAAGATGCTGAAAGAATGGAAAAAGCAATGAACGAAATGGAACGTTTAGATGCTTGGGCGTATGATGCCAAAATAAAAGAAGTTACTTCAAAACTAGGTTTAGAAGATACAGAAAAAGGAATTGCTCAACTTTCTGGAGGACAAAAAAAGCGTGTTGCACTTGCAAAACTCCTTTTAGACGAGCCAGATTTGTGGCTTTTAGATGAGCCTACCAACCATTTGGATTTAGCAACTATCGAATGGCTAGAAAATTATTGGGCTTCTTCAAACACGACTTTACTCCTTATTACTCATGATAGATACTTTTTAGATAAAATTTGTAATCGAATTTTTGAGTTGGATAACGGACATATTTATCGTTATGAGGCAAATTATGGACAATTTTTAGAATTGAAATCTGAAAGAATTGCACAAGCACACACCGAAGCAGATAAAGCACACCAACTTATGAAAAAAGAGTTGGATTGGATTAGAAGACAGCCAAAAGCACGAGGCACAAAAGCAAAATATAGAGTAGAAGCCTTTGAAGGTATAAAAGAAAAGGCAAGTACACGTCCAGAAGGAAACAATATGGATATTCAATTTGGTGCAAAACGCCAAGGAAAAAAAATTATTGAACTTCACGATGTGAGTTTTGATTTTCAAAGTGAAAAAGGAAGACAGAAAATTCTTGATAAATTTAATTACAAATTTGTAAGAGGAGAAAGAATTGGGATTATAGGAAAAAATGGAGCAGGAAAATCTACTTTCCTTTCTCTTTTGACAGGCGCATTAGAACCAACAAAAGGACATATTGAAAAAGGAGAAAATACACACTTTGGATATTATACCCAAATGCCTCCTTCTTTTGATGATTCTATGCGTGTTATTGAAGTTATTCAAGCGATTGGAGAAATGGCGACAGTCTCAGAAGGTCATCAAGTTTCGGCTTCGCAGCTTCTTACTCAATTTAACTTTCCACCAGCACAGCAATACAAAAACGTAGGTACGCTTTCGGGAGGAGAAAAAAGACGTTTGCAGCTTTTACAGATTCTGATAAAAATGCCTAATTTCTTGATTCTTGATGAGCCTACAAATGATTTAGATTTGCAAACGCTTTCTGTTTTAGAAGAATTTTTATCTAATTATGGTGGTTGTTTGATTTTGGTTTCTCACGATAGGTATTTCTTAGATAATCTAGTAGAACATCTTTTTGTATTTGAAGGCGAAGGAGAAATTAGAGATTTTAATGGAAATTATACTGATTATAGAGAAGAGGAGTTAGAGAAAATAAAAGAATCTCAAAACAAACCTTCTAACAAAAATGCTCATTCGATTGCGCCAGTAAAGACAAATACTTCTAACAAACTTAGTTTTAAAGAAAAGCAAGAATTAGAAACTACTGAGAAAGAAATTGCAAAGCTTACTAAGCAAAAAGAAGAATTAGTTTCTCTTATGAATAGTGGAGAAACAGATTATGATAAAATTTCAAAATGGAGTGCTGAAATGGAAGTCATTGTAAATACGCTTGATGAAAAAGAAATGCGTTGGTTAGAACTTTCTGAAAGAGAGTAAATAGTCATCTCAAAAAAAGACAAACTACTCTAGTATATATGTCGTTATTGGTATTTTTATTAAAGGTTATTACAGTTATTTTGTATAACAGTCTTCTAGACTGTTGAATTTGATAAAATACTGTTTTTGATGTTCCGACTGGAAATCTGAACTACCTTAATAAAAACCGTGATAAGGTTTATTACTAATAACGACATAATGAAATGTAGTTTACTCTTTAGAGTGAGAAAGTAAACCATTAAAGGTTATAAAGGTATTACTCGTCTTTGTTTCGCTTTTGTTGTTGTTTTAGTGTAGCGACACTAACGAATACACTACCTATTCTTAAATAAATTCTTTGTTGTTTTTATAGATTTATTTGCTTTTTAATATTTAAACACCTACCTTTGTATTCCCATTTCAAGGAGTGCTAAAAGAAGAATTTTGCATTTTTAGAAAGATTGACAAATAAAAAATAATTCAGTTTACTTTTATAAAAATATTTGCTTTTATATTTGAAAATACTTACCTTTGTATTTCTATTTTTTTAGATGTCTCATTATAATATGAGATAATATAAAAAGAGTAGAATGAAACTCATTTGAAGTAGACAATAAGTTAAATAATTTAACTTATAATACATATAAATCGGGATGTAGCGTAGTCCGGTCATCGCGCCACTTTTGGGAAGTGGAGGTCGCAGGTTCGAATCCTGCTATCCCGACAAATACATAAAAAATTGTTAGTCATAAAATTAATTTTATCTTAAATAATATTAGTTTTATCTAACAATTTTTTTTTTGCTTTAATTTTATAGATCAATGGAAGGTAATCGCACTGTAAAAATAGAACCTGCATATTCTTCACTTTCCAATCTAATTGTTCCTTGTAGTTTTTTGATAGCATTATGAACAATATATAAACCAAGTCCACTTCCTTTTGCTTGATCGCTGGCACGAATAAACATATCAAAAATAGTGGATTGATACTTTTCTGGAATTCCAATTCCATTATCCAAAAATTCCATTTCAATTCCTTTTTCTGTATCTTTTACCGTAATCTGTACTAATGAATTATCGAAAGATCGTTTTGAATATTTGATGCCATTTTCTACAAAATTCTGGATGATAGTATAAAGTAGACTCTCGTCAGTATAAAATTCTTTTTTACAATTTACATGTATTCTAAAATCAATATTTTGATAATTTTCATAAAAAGAAAAAGTGGATGTAATACTGTGGATAAGTTGTTCAAAATCAATAGCTTTTACATTCAATTTTCCTTGTTTGATAGAAGAAACTTTAGTTAGATCTTTAATTAGTTCACTTAATTTTTTGACAGATGTCTCTATCATATTTGTATATTGTTGAACAGTTGGATCTTGCTTTTTCTCTATTCTAAAAAGATTTAGAACCCCTTCTACCGAACTTATAGGACCTTTTAAGTCATGAGAAGCACGATAAAGTAGTTGTTCCATTTCCTTATTGACTGAAACAATTTCATTTTGAGCAATTTTGAGGGAATTTACATCTGCAACAGCCAAAATAGTTCCTAAAGATTCTATATCTGCTTTTATTGGGTTACTACTTATCCAAGCCCATAGACTATCTCCTGATTTCCTACGCAATTGAAGTTCATACTGCTCTGGTTTTATTTTTATACGATTTTGAATTGCAATATGTGATTCTTCGTCTATCTCCTTTGAGAAAAGAAGTTTGTCAATTGTTTTTCCTACAAGTTCTCCCTGTACATGACCCAAAAGCTCCAAAATTCGTTCGTTTACATATACTATTTCATCTTTACTATTTAAGACAATAATCCCCTCACGCATTGTATCGATGAGAGTTCTGTATTTTTGTTCACTTTGTTTTATTTTTCTTTCCGAACGTTTACGCTCACTAATATCACGCATCACCACAGCAATAGAAGTAGCTTCATGGGTTTCATTGAGTTTAATGGGAAAGAAAGAAACGGCAACATCTAAGGGCATGTATTTTCGTCTGTTAATAATTCGGAGTTCGGTTTCCCAAGACTCATGTCTAGGAAACTGAAATACTTCCATTCGGACTTTTTCCTGTGAGGAACGAGTAAAATAATCTAAAATGCTTCTACCTATTGCTTTTTCTTCTTGTTGATTTTTTATAATAGCTTTATCTTCAATCCCTAAAAGATTTTTGCCAGCTTCATTTATAAATTTTATAATTCCGTCTTTGTCAGTCAGACCAATAAACTCATGGCTACTTCCAATAAGAGAAATAAGTCTTTGATTTTCTTCTTTTGCAATTTTTTCATGAGTTATATCTCTAGCTACTCCTAAAAAACCAATTAAATTACCCAGATTATCTACTTGTGGATTAATGCGTTCTTCAAGCCATAAATATTTTTTTTCTGTATGATGCAAAATCCTGAAAATACGTGAAACTTTGGTTTGTCTTAAAATTGCTTGTTGCATAGTTTCTAAGACTTTTCTTCTATCTTCGGGATGTATAACACGCATCCAAGGAATAAAACCTTTATCAAAAAAATCAAGGGGATAGTTGAGAACAGATTGCAAGTGTTCACTCACAAAAGTAAGTTGATAAGTGCCTGTATTTGGATTTATTCCGACAGCATACACAATCTCATCAATATTATTGAGTAATTGTTTGTATTCTTGCTTATTCTTTACAACAGCTTCTTCATTTCGTTTTTGCTCTGTAATATTTCTTACAATCATGAGTACTTCACCTTGTGTACTAAGGTTCATGCGAGCTTCCAAATGAAGTAACTCATTGTTATTTGTTAGATGATTGTACTGTATTGATTGTGGTTTTTGTGTCAATAAAGTTTTTTGAATTGTCTGTTCAACTTTATCAGAAACCATCAATAAAAATACATCTCCTATTTTTTTGTCAATAGGATTTTCAAGTTTATAATAATCTTGTTGATCAGCTTTATAGTCTAGAATAGTTCCATCTTCGGCAAGTAAAAACATTTGGTCTGGAATGGTATCTAATAAGGCTTTGTTTTTAGATTCACTCTGACTGAGTTGTTCTTGATTTTGTTTTGCTTTTGTAATATCTGATGCAATGAGAGCAAATCCAGTAACTTCATCATCGGTTACCATAGGCGCAATTCTTATACTAAGCCATGTAGTGCGAGATTTGGTAACATAATTGTAAAAAAGACTCTCAAAACGTCCTATGTCTTTGCTTTCAAAAACATATTTGAATATTTCTCTCAATTTTTCTCTTTCATTGGTCGTAATGAGGTCATATACATTTCTGCCCATCATTTCTGAAATTGAGGTTTGGTTCGGAGTACGATTGATATATTGAATGTTGCCATCCAAATCTACGTGTAAGACATAATCTGGAGCAAACTTAATAAGTGAACGCCATTTATCTTCATTCTGACGGCTTTTTGTAATATCTGCAAATTGAAGTAAAAAATGTTTCTTATCAGCAATTTGCATCATCTGAACAGCCATTTTGACCCAAAAGAATTTACCTTTTTCTTTCCTTCTCATTTTTATCTCAAAAGTTCTTACTATTCCTCTTCTACGTGTACGGCTACGAATTTGAGATAAATCAATATTACTGATAAGGATATTAATAGAGTTGTTTAAAATCTTTTCTTTATCGTATTTGAAAGATTTTAAAAAAGGCTCATTTGCTACTTGTATTTTATTATCGATTGCTGAAAAAATAAGAGTAGGGGAAGGTAATAGCTCAGCACATTTGTAAATCAAAGCATCATTAGTAGAGTCAGATGTAGAATCAATGGCTTTTTCATGAGGTTGTCCTAAATTAATTTGTGTTAGCATTCCTGCTGTTCCTACCAATTTATTTCCTTCTTTTAGAGCTGTAATTTGAAGACGATAAAAATGATTTTTATAATTAACAATAGAATAAAAATCATCTCCTAAAAGAACATCTGCATGAGATTGAGCTGAAAAAATCCATTGATTTTCTTTTTCTTCTAACTCCCAAACAGTTTTTTGAATAATTTGGGAAGTATCTATCTCAAATTCGTTTAGTAAAGCACCAATAATATTTTCTACTACAAGTTCAGCATTAGTTTGCCAAACTAGCACAGGCAAATGAGCCAGCCAAGCAGTTTGACTAGTATTTGATGTGTTTGGGTTTGTTGAAAGTGGATTGAATTCTGGTCTTTCCATGTTTAAAGAGTGCCTGTTCTACTAAAATCCTAAATGCTATCTAAATTTTTTTATCCTAATACCATGTAACATAAATTATGTTGTATTTCTTTGTATGTAAAACAGGATTAAAACTCTGTTCAATTTATAATTCTGCCATTTTCGGTGTCTTGACCGACGATAGTAAAATACAAACAAACTTGTGTTACAAGGTGCTAATTTCTCTACTATTTAAATTTTTATCAAGTAGGTTTTAAATTTACTTTTCTAGCTAGAAAGATAAATTAGTCTTACTATTTTATCATAATCATTCTATAAAAACGAGTTGATAGAAAATACAGACATACAAATTACGTAATTTTTTTTATTATTTTTGTTTTTAAAATTCATAAAATATTTTTTTATAAAAATGAGTTAGTTTATTTGTCTGAATTTATCAAAACTTCACTCTCATTTGAATACGAATATCATTTCTCAAATCTCCATTAATTCGCTCTAATCCAGAGCCAATACTTTCTTGATTTCTATATTTTGTGTATGCCCACTTTGCCCAAATATCAATTTTCTTTCCTGCTTTGAGTTGAATCATATAAAAATTGCGAAAACCACGTCCATAATAAGCAGGAATAAAGAAATAATATAAAACATCTTTTTCATATACATACTGACGGTTTTCATAATCATCAGTATCAAAAAGAGCAAAACGAGTAGAAAAACGAATTTTTCCAAAATCTAAGTTTACATCTTGTACTACTACATAACCTTGTGTTGGTGCTGCTTCATGTTCGTATGAACTAAACTGAACTTTGGCACGTAGAGAAACTATTTCTTCTGCTTTATAATCGCAATTTAATTGATAGTTTCTTCGTGTATAAGGTGTAATTCTATTAAAGTTTGAAGGATTTGTATCATCATCATTGCTATAATTTTTCTCTCTTACTTCTTGTCTAAACTGTCCATAAATCTGAATTGAACGAGAAGGACGGTAAGTAAGACGAGCCAAATATTCGTGTCCACCCGAAGGTGCATCCACCAAAAAACGCATCCAAGGAAAGCGAAAACGGTCGTAATAGGCTGCAAGTTGCCATTTTTTGGAAGGCGAATATTTCATTCCCCAATAAAATCCTTGTTCGTTTATCGGACGAGAACCTTCTCCAAAAGCTGCTCCATAAAAAGTATGAAAATCTCTATCATATTTACGAAACAACATAGACATTTCTAAAGGACGAGCAAGCGACAAGATTACACCTGAAATAAGTCCCATTCCCCCACTTTTTGAGCGTGCAGCCTCTCCAAAAAAACTCATGTTTCGCCACGCATACGAATAGTTTATACCAAAGTTATAATTGTCTTTTCCATTAAATTCAAAGCGATTATAAACTCTATCTGTTCGCTGCAATGTTTTGTCATAATAAGTATATGCTAAAGTAGCTCCTAATTCTAAGTTATTTTGTTTGTCTCTATAAGTAATATTTCCTCCTGCATCCTGACGAATAAAGTTATCTTTTTTTGCTATTTCGTTAGGAGTTCTGTGAAAACCTGTGGCAATAAGGGAACTTATAAAATCCCCTTCTTGTCCTTGATTGAGTGAATCTGCAATAACAGCACTTGAAGCTCCTCCATCTTCTCCTACCCTTGAATAATATCCTGTAAAGTCAAATTGTCCGTTAGAATAAGTTGCTGCTGCTCCACGTTGAAAAGCTGTTTCTAAAACGGATGTGTAGGGTCTAATTCCTTGTGTACTTCTACGAACTGTATTGATGGTTTCAGAGCCTTTTCCTGCTGCAAAACCTGCTCCCATAATTAATCCTTGTCCAAATTGAAGTTGATAATCGCCTATTGCAATCGCTTTAAATTTTCCTTGATTATACAAAACAGCATGAGCTGAAAGAAAATCAAAACCATATCTATTTGTTTTTGAATCCCAAATAAACTGTTCACCTGCATCTTTTTCAAGCGTAAAGCCAATACTAAAGTCATTGAGATGCGAAATACGCATACGTGTATAAATTCTGTCTGGTGAACCCAAATAACGAGTTGCGCCTGTTGTATCACTACTATAACCTCGTTGAGTTTCTAAAGTACGACTATAACGAACCAAGAGAGTTTTGTTTTTTTCTGCCAAAATTCTCTCAAAAAGACTTCGTGTATCTTGCTGGATGGTGCTTTCTGTAATAGTAATAAATGGCAAAACTCTTTCGATAGTATTGGCATCCCACGATGGAATAGACTGAATTTCATAAATACTGAGCAGTTTTCCATAATTTTCTCTATGCTTCAAAAAATCTTCAATTTGTCGTTCAGAAAGTAAAAATGTACTTATTAAATCATTTCGGGTGGCTTGGTTCAAATCTAAAGGTTGAATAAAAAATTGAAATAATGATTCGTATAAATCACTATAATCTAGATCATCTTCTGGAACTGGAAAAAGTTCTTGTACTAAAAGGTCAAAATCAGCTTTCTCTGAACTATATCTTTTCGGAACTTCAAAATTGAGTGGTTTATTTATTGGAGGAGCATTACTAATTGTTGTGTCTTGTGCAGTTGTATTATTTATATTGCTTTGAGCAAAAACAGTATTGCCAAAAAGATTAAAAACTAATATAAGCAAGACAATCACAAAAAGAGCCACTCGTATCCAAATTCCTAGTGAAATTTTTGTTGATTGTTCTTTTTTATATTTGGAGATAAACTGTTCGTTGTAGCCATGAAAACGACTAAAATGATCATCTTGAAAACGCACTTTTTTTCTTTGTTCTGCTTGTCTTTCGCCTGAAATAGAATGGGGTGCAGAGCTTAAATCTTTACGTGGTTGTCCTGCTTGTTCGCTCATTTTGTTTCTATAAAATTGAATCTAAAACTAATACTAAAATCTAAGATAGAATAAATTAAGCTAATTTTTGAAAAACAAAAACAAGAATATTCATTTTGAGCTAATTTTTATTAAATTATTTTTTAAATTAATCTTAATTGATTTTTTTACGTTCAATATTTTATATAGTCAGTACTTCAACTAACATTTTACTTATTTTTATACTTCAAATTTTTTAAATTATGGGATTTCTTTGGTCAATTATTATCGGTATTTTGGCTGGCTTTATTGCTGGTAAACTCATGCGTGGAAAGGGCTTAGGTTTGATTGTCAATCTGATTGTCGGAATTATAGGAGCTTCTATTGGAGGATGGATTTTTACAAAACTCAATATTATGGTAGAAGCAGGATTTGTAGGAAGTCTTATTACTTCAACAGTGGGTGCAATAGTCTTACTTTTTATAATTGGAATTTTTACTGGAGGAAACAAAAAAAGATAGTTTATTCATAAATTATACTTTCAAAAGCCTTTGTATGGATTTACAAAGGCTTTTTTTAGTGACACAGTTTCATAAAGTGGGTAAGTTTAAAAAGAGCTATTTTAGCTTTAGCTCAAATCTATTTATATTTTAAGGAGTTAATTTATACAAAACCTTCTTTTTTACTTTATAATAAGAAACAAAATTGTCATACTTTTCAAGCGATTTAAAAACAAGACAGTTCTAAATTTAAAAAACACAGACTGAAACTAAAATTTCAATCTGTGTTTTGTTTTTTTATAGCTTTCTCACTCTTCAGAATGAGTTACATTTTACTCTCCGTCATTTACAGTATTCCAATAGTCAAAATCGGTTTCTTCGCAATCCCACAAGTGTTCTTTTTTGAATTTTACGCCGATTGTTGGTGCGCCACCGTTTTTAGCTGCAATCATTTTTTGAATAATTCTTTCCCGCTCAGCTGCTAAATCTTGACGAAGTTTTTCATCGTTTTCTCTATCAAAGTAAAGAATACCATCAACATACGTTTTTTCAGCTTTTGCATAAATAGACAATGGATTTGCAGACCACAAAACAACGTCAGCATCTTTTCCTACTTTAATACTTCCTGTACGGTTATCAATTCCCAACATTTTTGCAGGATTAAGTGTGACAAATTTCCATGCTTCTTCTGGAGAAACGCCACCATATTTTACTGTTTTGGCAGCTTCTTGGTTCAATCTTCTTCCCATTTCGGCATCATCAGAATTGATAGAAGTCAAGACTCCTGCTTGATTCATAAGTGCTGCATTATATGGAATAGCATCTTTTACTTCATATTTGTATGCCCACCAATCAGAGAAAGTAGAACCTGCCACACCATGTTTTGCCATTTCAGGAGCAACTTTATAACCTTCCAAAATATGTGTAAATACATTTACTTTGAAACCAAATTTTTCAGCAACACGCATGGTAGCAAGGATTTCAGAAGCCACATACGAATGACAAGAAATTAATCTTTTGCCATTGATGATTTCTAAAAGTGCTTCCATCTGCAAATCAGTTCTTGTAGTAGTTGGGTTTGATTTTTTAGCTACTTCGTATTCTTTTGCTCTTGTAAAAGCATCTGTTAAAAACTGCTCAACTCCCATTCTTGATTGAGGATAACGACCATATTCTGCCCAGTTTGAGTGCTTTACATTTTCTCCTAATGCAAATTTAATTCTTTCAGGTGCACCTTTGATTTTCATTTCTTCGGCAGTTTTTCCCCAACGCAATTTTATTACAGCAGATTGTCCACCAATCGGATTTGCAGAACCGTGTAACTGTTGTAGAGCCACAACACCACCAGCCAAATGACGGTAAATATTTACATCTTCTGAATTGATTACATCAGCTATTCTAACTTCCGAACTGTTAGCATAAACACCTTCATTTACACCTCCTGAAATAGCAATATGAGAATGCTCGTCAATAATTCCACTTGTTAGATGTTTTCCTGTTCCGTTGACAGTTTTTGCTTCATTTGGCGCAGAAAGATTTTTTCCAACTTTACTTATTTTTCCATCAACAATCAAAACATCTGTATTTTCCAGTATTCCTTTTGCTTCACCATCAGATTCATTTGTCCAAACTGTTGCATTTTTTATTAAAACAGTTTCAGCTTTTGGTTGTGCTTGGAAAGCGTAAGGAGCAAATGGAAAGATAGGCTTGAAAGCTTGTAATGTAGAATCTATTTTTGGTGCATCTCCAATATTTTGATTGATTTTCATATTAGAATCAGAGTTTTTGGCATTCCAAGTAACCCATTTTCCACCAGATGTACGTGTTGAACCTGACCAATATTTACCTTCTGAATCGTACCAACCTGTCAAGCGAGTTGCTTCTGTTTGGTTTTGAGGAGAAAATTGAAGTGCAAAAATTCCCTTTTCATACGTTGCTTTTGCTTTTAGGGTATCTTTTCCGTCAATAATTTTATAATCTAAATTGTCTTCTTCTCCAGAAACTTCCAATTTATACAATTTTGGTTTTCCATCTTCTTCCAACGTTAAATCATAAATTCCTGCATAAGAAGAGTTAGCAAAAGGAACGATTTCATTTTTTTGTCCTTTTACCCAGTTTTGATGAACTTTTGTTTTTGATAAAAATAAATCGCCTGAAGTAATAATAAAATTAGCAATTGCACCTTTTTTCAAAATCCCTAAATTATTTCCTTCTCCAATTAGATTGGCTGGCGTATAGGTAAGAGCTTTTAGAGCAGCTGTTTTTGAAAGACCTGCACCCACTGCTTTTCTAAGATGCTCCAAAAATTTAGATTTATCTTTTAGTCCGTCTGTTGTAAAAGCAAAGTTGATTCCTGCTTTCTCCAAAATAGCTGCATTTGAAGCTGCATACTCCCAATGCTTTAAAGCTGTAAAAGAAATAAATTGAGCATCTAAAGGATCATTTACATCAAAAGCATCAGGAAAATTAAGAGGAATAATAAAAGAAGCTCCTGTATTTTTGATTAAATCAACAGCTTGATACTCATCTCCATTTCCTTTCAAAATATATTGTTTTCCAAACTCATCGCCTAATTTATCAGCACGAAGAGCATTCATTTTATCATCTACTTCAAAAATTTGAGGGAGGTTTTGTAATGTATTCCAAGCAGAAAGAGTAAGGTTTTTATCTTTTGCAGCTCCAGTTGCATACCATTTTCCATCAAGATAAGTTTGGCGCAAAAGTGCCATTGAACCCATTAAAGAAGAAGGATAAGACTGTGAAGATGAACCTTTATTAAATGACAAACCTGCTGCTACATCAGTTTTGTAAAGTTGCTCGTGTGATTTTCCATTACCCAAAAACACGAGAGCTGATGTTCCTCTTACAATTCCGTCTTGTTGTTGTGAAAGAAGTGTTCCAAAACCTAATTTTCTTAGACTTTCAGCTGTTTTATCTTCTGGGTTAAACATTTCACTTGCTTTGTGATGTGCTTTTACAGCTTCATTATTTCCAAAAGCATACGGCGTTTGAGGAGTAAGTTGTAGTTGAAACCATGCACGTCCCTTTGACTTTTCAATAGCTGGCATTCCATAATCTGAATACAAATCAATGAAAGAAGGGTAGATTATTTTTCCTTTTAAATCTTCTACAACTGCACCTTTAGGAATAGTTATATTTGTTCCAACTTCTAAAATTTTACCGTCTTTAATGACTAAAGTAGCATCAGAAATTTTGGTTTGATAATCTGTATAAATAGTAGCATTTGTAAAAGCATAAACAGTAGTGTTTCGCTCATCGGTAATACCGTTAGTATAAAATGTTTGTTGTGCAAGCGTTTTTTGTAGAGAAAAAACAGACACAAACAAAACTAGAAAGACTATAAAAATTTGATTTTTAGAGTTTTGCATAGGGAATAAAGTGAGTATAATATAATTTAAAAAATTCTTACAGGCAATTTATGGAAACCTATTGTTTTATTTTTCTTAAAAAATGATAAATCAAGGGAGTGTCTGCAAAAGGGTGTAAGTTGTAAAATTTTATAAGGATAAATTGTTTGGTGATTTTGTATGGGATTAAATGTCTTAAATAGGATACTGAATGTAGAAACCTAATTCATCTATCAAAAATAATACATCATAAAAAAAATGGATTTGTTTTACAACTCGCTGAAAACCTAGTATTTTGGAATTAGAGGTAGATATGGAAATTTAGCCTGTTAATAATATTTTTTATTACCTTTAACATCCTACAGTTTTCTTATAAATTAAATCCAAACACACATTAATTATGAAACATGTTCTCTTACTACTATTTACATTTTTATCATTACAAGTTATTGCCCAAGGACAGGGGCGAAAAAATAAACAAGACGAAACTGCAAACAAATCAGTATTAGAAAAAACAAACCTTTCTGGCTTAAAATTTAGAAGTCTGGGACCTGCACTTACTTCTGGACGAATTTCAGATCTTGCTGTGAATCCCAATAATTTTGATGAATATTATGTAGCAACTGCTGCTGGAGGGGTTTGGAAAACAATCAATTCTGGAAATACATTTCAACCTGTTTTTGATGAACAAGGCAGTTACTCCATTGGTTGTGTTACACTTGACCCAAATAATTCTAATATCGTTTGGGTAGGGACTGGCGAAAATAATAATCAACGTAGTGTATCGTACGGTGATGGTATTTATAAGTCGCTAGATGGTGGAAATAGTTGGGAACACATGGGATTAAAAACGTCTGAACACATTGGGAAAATTATTGTTCATCCAAATAATTCAAATGTTATTTATGTAGCTGCAATTGGCCCTCTTTGGAGTGCTGGAGGTGAACGAGGCTTGTATAAATCTGACGATGGTGGTAAAAATTGGAATGCTGTATTAACCATTGATGAACATACAGGAGTAAATGATGTCGTAATAGACCCAAGAAATCCAGATGTTTTATACGCAACAACTTTCCAAAGAAGAAGACATGTATTTACTTATATTGGTGGTGGTTCTGGTTCTGGAATTCACAAATCTGAAGACGGTGGTAAAACTTGGACAAAAATTCAGAAAGGTTTACCTAATGTGATGTTAGGTCGCATTGGTTTAACAATATCACCAGCAAATCCAGAATATTTGTATGCTATTGTAGAAGCAGCTGAAGATAAAGGAGGCTTTTTCATTTCTACAAACCGAGGAGCTTCATGGGAAAAAAGAAATAGCTATGCAACGAGTGGAAACTACTATCAAGAAATTATTGCTGATCCAGTCGATCCTGATAAAGTTTATGTGATGAATAACTGGATGCGTGTAACCAGTGATGGTGGAAAAACTATGGATTATGTTGGAGAAGACTTCAAACATATTGATAATCACGTAATTTGGATTAACCCAAACAATAACAAACATCTTATCTCTGGAAATGATGGAGGAGTATATGAGTCTTGGGATAGTGGAAAACACTGGGCTTTCAAACCTAATTTACCTGTTACTCAATTTTATAAAGTGGCTGTCGATAATGCAAAGCCATTTTATAATATTTATGGTGGAACACAAGATAACTTTAGTTTAGGAGGACCTTCTCGTACTGTAAGTGGAAATGGACCGAATAACTTTGATTGGTTTATTACGCATGGGGGTGATGGATTTGAATCTCAAGTCGATCCAAAGAATCCAAATATTGTGTATGCACAATCACAGTATGGAAATCTAGTTCGTTATGACAAAATAAGTGGTGAAGAAAAAGGAATACAACCGAAAGAAAGAAAAGGAGAAGACAGTTACCGTTGGAACTGGGATGCTCCCTTGGCAGTAAGCCGACATAAATCAACACGTATATATTTTGCTGCCAATAAACTATTTAAAAGTGATGACCGAGGTAACAGTTGGGAAGTAATCAGTGAAGAGCTTACACGCAACTTGAATCGAAATGAATTACCAGTGATGGGTAGAATTTGGGGAATTGACGCAGTCATGAAAAATCAATCGACTTCACCCTATGGAACAATTGTAGCTTTTTCAGAATCTCCAAAAAATGAAAATTTATTGTATGTAGGTACTGATGACGGATTGATTCAAGTTACAGAAGATGGTGGTAAAAACTGGCGCAAAGTCGAAAACTTTCCAAACGTTCCAGACCGAACCTATGTAAATGCAATTTTTGCTTCTAAGCACGACGAAAACATAGTTTATGCATGTTTCAATCATCATAAATACGGAGATTTTAAACCCTATGTGTACATCAGCCGAGATAAGGGAGTTACATGGACTTCAATCAGTGGGGACTTACCTAAAAGAGGTTCAGTATATACGATTGAAGAAGATCATGTTGATAAAAATTTACTATTTATAGGAACTGAATTTGGTGTGTTTTTCTCAAACAATCAAGGAAAAGAGTGGAAGCAGTTAAAAGGTGGTTTACCTACAATTGCAGTGCGTGATATTGCCATTCAAGAAGAACACAATGACTTAGTTTTAGGAACTTTTGGAAGAGGTGTTTATGTGTTGGATGATTATTCAAGTTTGAGAGATTTTAGTAAAAAATTAGATAAAGAAGCAACTTTGTTCAGTATACGGGATGCTCTTCAATTCGAAACTTCTTATCCGTTGGGGCTACCAGGGAAATCTTTTCAGGGTGATAATTTCTACATTGGTGATAACTTAGGCTCTGAGGCAATTTTTACATGGTATTTAAAAGAAGATATCGAAAGTAGAGAAAATCAACGCAAAGCCACTGCAAAAAAGTTGACAGACGAAGGAAAAAACAATCCGTATCCATCGTATAAAACCCTAAAAGAAGAAGCTGAAGAGATGAGCCCTCAATTGATATTTACTATTACCAATAACCAAGGCAAAATTGTTCGTAAACTGTTCTCTTCTCCAAAAGCTGGTTTACATCGCATAAGCTGGGATTTGCGTTATGATTCACAAGAACCAATTAGTTTCCGTGAGCCAACGTTTTACAATCCATTTGGGAGCGAAAGTTTAGGTGCATTTGTTGAGTCAGGAAAGTATACAGTAACACTTTCTAAGCTAGTAAACTATGAAGAAACACAATTATCAGAGCCAGTTTCATTTGAAATAATACCATTAAATAATGCTGTGATGCCAGCAGATGATCGTCAAACTTTAGCTAAATTCCAGCAAGAAGTAAATGACTTATCTGGAAAAGTGAGTAGTGTACAAAATTCCCTTTCAGAACTCTCTAATGAATTACGTTACATGAAAGAAGCTGTAAAACGTACACCCATCAAACATGTAGATTTGATGAAAGAATTGAAAGGATTAGAGAAAGAGATGGCAACTATCCGAATCAAACTGAATGGCGACCAAATTGCCAATCAATTGGATCAAGAAACCTCACCATCAATTGCAAATCGTATAGGTTATTTGATGTACGAACAATCACATTCTACAGGCACGCCAACAGAAACGCACAAAAATACGCTTTCTATAGCAAAAGAAGAGTTTGATCCTGTGTATGAGCAGGTAAAGGATTTGATTAATAACAAGTTTAATGCGTTTCGCAAAAAGTTAAAAGAGTTTGGAGCTCCCTACACACCAGGGAATATTCATTTTGTTGATTAATTTTAGTAGACACTAGAATTGAAAAAACTAAAAAATATTGGCTCTTCCGACAATTTAGTGAAATTATAAAATGTTGTGTTTTCGTCTTTTCAAAAATAAACGAAATGCTTACTCAGAAGCGTTCTTTTCAGTTCTGAGAACGACGCAGTCCTCAGCGAAGCTAAACTGAACATATGATGTGTCGCTAAAAAGTTGGAAGAACCAATATTTTTATCTTATTTATCAAGAAAATATTCAATTAAGAACCTCTAAAAAAGAAAAATCAGGCAATCTATAAGACTGCCTGATTTTTCTTTTTTCAGGAGTAGACAATTCTTTTTTATTGAATAACCAGTTGTTTTGTATATACTTTTCCTTGAGAAACAATCTGTACTACATAAACACCTGCACTTATTTTTGGAAGTGTTATACAAGTAGTTTTTTGATTCATAGCAATTTCTTGACTATGAATAATTCTACCTAATCCATCCACTAAAGTAAGTGTAGTTTTTTGATTGGTTGTTGTAACAAATTCTACTTTGAATGAACCAGTATTTGGATTTGGATAAACCGTAAATATTTTTGCAGATTCTTCTTCAATTCCAGTTGCAATATCAAAAGTAAAGACTTTTTCTTCGGTTTCAAATTCACAACCTGAAACATAAGTTACTTTTGCTTTATAGCTTCCACTTTCAGTTGGTTGAATCGTTTTCTGATTATTGAAACTAGAAATTTCACTTCCGTCTTTAAACCAAACTACTGCAACAATAGAATCAGAAGACGAAACAGTAATTGTTTTGTCAACAGAATTCTCTTTGTTTATAGTAATCGTTGCATCTGGAGCTTGTGCTTCTGTGATTTCTACTTCATTTGATTCTACTTGACAACCTTCTGTTGTTGTGATTTCTACTTTGTAAGTTCCAATTTCAGAAGTAACTAAAGTAGATGAATCATTTGAAATTGCTGTTTGATTTCTGAACCACTTGTAAGTAAAACCTGTGCCAGTTGTTACAGACAGCGTTGTTTCTTCACTTGAACAAATTTCTGTTTTATCAGCAGCAAGAACCATAGCAGGCAAATCTGTAATTGTAACAGCAATACTCACACTATCCAAACACGAAGGCTGACTTGCTGTTAAAGTATAGTTTCCAGACTCTGAAACTGAAATTGATGTTCCAGTTCCTACATCTGTTCCATTGAGAGACCAAGTATACGTTACATTTGAGCTTGTATCTTGTGCATTTAACATTCCATTTCCACAGAAAGAAACTTCACTTCCTTGTTCTATTTTGGCAGTTGGAGCATCAACAAACACCACTTTTGTAGCTTCAGAAACAGCAAAACAACCCTCTCTTTCAATTCTTACAGTATAATTTCCTTCAAAAGAAACAACCAATGCTCTTGTGTTTCCTACTTGGATATTTCCTCTAAACCAAAGATAAGAAGCATTTTCTACTTCATTAGCTGAAAGTGTAAATGTATTTGTACACGTTTCAAACAAACTTCCTTGCTCAACAATGGCTTCAAATACTTCTTTAATTGGAACAACAACTTCTAATCGTTCACTTTCTAAGCTATTTACAACGACAGAAATATAAAACGTAGTTGTATCATTCAAAGCAGGCGTTTGAATAGTTGCATTATTTGTTTCAAAAAGCGGACTTGCAGCATTTTGAGAAGCATACACACGATAGACAGCTCCATTACTACGAACTTCAATCGTTCCTGTTTCTCCTTTACAAGCAGCTTCTAAAGAGAATAAAGTTGGCGTTGATGGAATTGTACGTACTTGAACAAAGTTTGAAGTGGCTGTATTATTTCCACAAATTGCTTTTATAGAATACGTATACTGTGTACTTGGATTCAATAATGAATCAACAAAAGATAATTGAGAAGCAACAACTGTTTCTAATAACTGGTTGTTTCTCCAAATTTCATAATTGATAGCATTTGAATTTGCTGGAGTTGTCCAAGAAAGTTTTGCTTTGGTTGCAGAAAGTGCTTCTGCTGTCAAATTCGTTGGCAACTGACAATCTGCAATTGGTGGGTTTGAACCACCAGCAGGATCACATAAAGGCAATACATCCAAAATTGTATTTTTGACTGTATTTGTGATAATTGGAGCATTTGTATCAAAATAAATGTAGGATTTATTTTCAATTCTTGAAGTATCTGTATGTGCTGCAATTTCATCAAGCTCAAAAATAACATACCCTTGACTAAGTTCTGGGCTAGAAGTGCTATCAGGTAAATTGATATTATTAAAAACAAAATTAATATTATTATTATTATTTGCTGTCGTATCAACCACCATCGGATGGCTACTTCCAACAACTCTTAAAGAACTTCTATCTAACAAATTACTCAATGAATCTACAATATTTACATTCAAAGCTAGTGCATTTCCTGTATTTTGGAAACGGATGGTATAAGTCAGAGGCAAATCCGAACGCTTCGTAAATTTCTCATCACAGATTCCTTGTGGATAGACTTGTTTGTCGTTTGGATCGTAAGAGTTTACTATTGGGAAGCAATATGATTTTAAATTATTTGAAGGAGAAAGGTCATTTATTTCAGGTGTAATATGTCCTATAAAACAAACTTCATCGCCAATATTCAAGTTAATATCTGGAATTACAGAAATTCTAACTACAAAGTTTCTATCAAAATTCAAATCTGTAACATTCCAAAACAAGTCATTTCCTACAATATTATTTGGAGTAATAGACGCAGAGCTATATGTTACATTATTAGGTAAAGTAACTTTTACTTCTCCTGATTGAGGAGCGCAAGAATAATTATTTGCATATACTTTAATAGATGAAGATATTGCAGGACGGAATGTTCCTCCAATTATATTTACATTAAAATCATAATAGGTAGAAGATGGGCTTATAATTACAGGTTGAATAGTTTGATTTCCTGATTGGTCTGTAATTCGTAAATTTAGACTTGTTACAGAAATATTTCCACAATTGAATGTTTTGTTTTCCATTCCTGTATCATTGAAAACAACACTTATATCTACCGAATCTGTACAATTATCGCTCAAAGAAGTAACAAAATCTCTTGCTAGAATAGTAGCTTGGTTAGAAGCGTTGAAAGTTACTGGAAGTATTCTCGTTACAACAACTGGAGGAATAGTATCCTTTACATGAATAATGGTAGGAGAAGTATCTGTATTTCCTTGATTATCTGTAACTCTCAAAACTATATTCTGACTTGTGCCTATGTTGGTACAAGAAAAAGAACGAGTAGGCAAACCTGTATCATCAAAAAGGAAGGACACAATTGTATTGCCACAATTTACTGAACTAGCACTATCTAACAAAGCAGCATTTAGTTCAACTTGTCCAGCATTATCCAAGTATATTGTATAATTAGATTTGCTTACAGCTTCAAATGTATCATTGTTATTTATTTTAGCAATTCTATTTCTACTCATTCCATCGTAGTTCATAAAACTACCTGTTATAATCAAAGAATTGTTTGATTCAAGAATTACATTACGTATTGCACCATCTATATTATTATTTGAATAAAAACCCGTATTAACTGTTCCATCTGGATTTATTTTAGCTATCTTAGTACTAAACCCATTTATTTGTTCAAATGCTCCAACAACTACAATTTGTCCATTAGATTGAACAACAAAATCTCTTATGTATGCATTGCCTGTATTTGTAGTTACCTCTATATCAAAACTGGTGTCGACTACACCTTGCGAGTTCATTTTATAAAGTTTTGACTCTGTTGCTGTTCCACCTGCGACTAGAATATCTCCATTAGATTGTGTATAAGACTTAAACCAATAAGTTATATTCAAACCTGAATTAAATGTAGGGTCAATATTTCCATTTGGTAATACTCTAACAACATTATTTACGTTTATTCCATTATAAGTATTAAAATCTCCCATTAGTATTATTTTTCCATCAGGACACAATTCGACAGCATATATTCTTCCCCCATTATTTATTCCTGTAGTGGTAAAAGAATTATCTATGCTACCATCTGAATTTAATCTAATAAATCCGTAACTATTTATAAGACTCATAGGAAAATCACCTGCAATAATAATCTTATCATCTTCTTGTACTTTTATTACATCTATTACACCTACACCATTAGAAGGATCTGATAAAATAGAATTAGTATTAAAGTTCAAATCTATTGTGCCATTTTGATTTAAACGTAATAGTCTTCGTCTAGATAATCCATTAGAAGAATATGAAAATCTTCCTCCTACTAATAGTTTTCCATCAGATTGTGGAGCTATACTTCTTATTTTGGAATAATCTACATTATCTGTAAATGAAAAAGTAGTATCTAATGTTCCATTTGTGTTTAGCTTTGCTATTGCATACGCTCTCTTATTATTATATTTTCCAAAGGCTCCTAAAACAAATAACTTATTATCTATTGTTTTTTTTGTTTCTGTTACATAATTATCAAATCCATAAAAAACACCAAAAGAATCATCTCGTACTCCATTATTATCTAATCTTTCTATAGAACATCCTGGTCTTGTCGATATGAATAATAACTTTCCACTATTTAAAGGCTGTAGCCTATCTGCCATACTATACCAACCTGTTGTAGAGAAAGAATTATCTATACTTCCATTACTATTAAAACGAATGATTTGACTAGGATCATTTTGACCTATACCACTTAGATTCTTTCTCTCAATGACTAAAATCTTGCCATTTGCTTGTATAGTAATTTCTTGAATCTCTTCAATATCTGTTACAGAATTATTAAACGAATTGTCCAAGCTACCATCCGTATTTAAGCGTATTATCTTGTTTGCTTGAATAGAATTGTATGTGTCAAAATCTCCTCCAACTACAATTTTATTATCATTTTGAATTTCGATAGCATATACAAATGAATTGAAACCTATATTTCCATTATTAAAACTTGTATCTAAACTACCATCACTATTTAGTCGAACTATATTTTGTGAACAACTAACACCATTATAATTATTAAAATTACCCCCAACTACAATTTTATCATTTACATCTATTGCTATGTCTTCAATCCTAGATGATATTCCTTGCTCAAATGTATTATCTAAGCTTCCATCTTCATTCAATCTTATTAAGCCTTGATAGTTTACGCCATCATAAAAATTACCTGCAATTATGATTTTACCATCAGATTGCATATCCATATCATTAGTTATGGCTCTATCAAACACAAAGTTAGTATTAAAGGAATTATCTAAAGTTCCATCTTCTTGGAAACGTAAAGCATATCTATTTACACCTGCATTATCTGTTATATTACCAAAAGCAATAATTTTGTTATCTGGTTGTACTAGAATTTTAGAAATATAGACATCTGGAAATTCAGATGCAGAAATAGATATAAATGTATCATCAATGCTTCCGTCTTCATTTAATCTTATTAGACCATTTACATTTCTATTATGATACTGATCTATACCTCCTGAAACTAATATTTTACCATCTGAAAGACTTGTGAAATCTGCCAAAGAAAAGCCGAAAGTATGGGCAATACCATGATTTAATGTATCTGAAGTATTAAAACTAGCATCATTTTCAGCAAGATTACACTGCCCAAAAGCAGAAAAAGAGTAAAAGTTACTCAACAAAAAAACAGCACATACAAAAAGTAGGCTGCGTAAATTAGAATATGATTTTGTCATCAAAGAAATTCAATTACGAATTATGAAATTAAAAATTGCCATTCTTGGGATTGAGAATGTAATTTATAATTAGAGATAATTCTGTGTAGAAATAGAATAAATAGTAATAGAGGGGATTTGTAGGTGCAAAGTTACGTTTTTATTTATAGAAACACATGCTTTTTTATAGAAAAAAAGAATCATTATCTAGTATGAATATCAGTTCAGTCCTCTTACAAAATTTTCTCAATTATGGCAAAAGCAAAGTAAACATATAAATATTTTATTTCTTAGCATGTAAAGGAGTTGTGATTCCTCTTTGTTGGTTTGTACTTCATAAAATAGGAAACTCAAGGACATAAATATGCATTGATTTGATAGAATATTTTTTAACTCAATTTTCTAATTTATCTATTTCTGCACTTATCCATTTTATTAAATTATTGTACCATTTTAAGGTGTAAACAGATTTATTATGGCTGTTTAGAGATAGACGAATTTTGGACTTTTATAGGTGAAAAATCTAATAAGGTATGACTTATCTATGTTTATCATAGAGAAACTGGGGAAAGATTGGGCTTTGGTAAAAGAAATACCAAAACAGCAAGAATATCATACAAATAATGAAGCAAAAGGATATAAAATGGTCAAAATTGGCTTATGATAATTGGAGAAGTTTAATAAAGGTTTTTCAAAACGAACCTTCTTTGATAGGAAAAGAATATACTCAAGAAATTAAAGTTAATAATTGTGATTGCGACACAGAATACATAGGATATTTGGAAAAACGTGATATCGTTGGGGACAACAGCAACGGCAAGTTATAGCCGTTGTTGGTGTCTCAACGAAGATCATCAATATTCAAACTTAGAATAGAATCAATAAATTATTGTTGCTTGTCTCACAACAGCGACATAATCTACTCTACCACCAAAGTACCAACTCCATGATACGAATGATAAGAAGCATCATACATCGCATCAGCACTGATTAAACCGACTTTATATGTTCCTTCGGAAACGGCACGAGTTTGATAATAATAGTATTGCGTTTTCTTCTTTCTGACATCAGTAAAAATATTTACTCTATCATCTCTGAAATCAAAATGTTCTGGTGAAGAAGCATTTTTTATCCAATCAAATTGTTGCGCTCCTCCTAATCTTGGATTTTCAATTTCCAAACCAGCAGGAAGCATATCTGTAATAACTACATTTTCGATAACATCTACCGAAGTAGAAATTACTTCAATACGAACAACAACAAGTTGATTTTGCTTAACTTTTCCAGTAATTTCATTTCCTTTTTTATCCAAATAAGTACGACGAACACGAATATTTTTATCTTCTTGTATATAGTCGCCTTTTAGGCTGATTCCTTCTTTTTCCCAGAAATAATACAGATCACCTTCTCCAGAAGTTTGAATAGTAATTTCTTTATTCAAAATCTGATTCTTAGTAAGAATAACTGTACCATTTTCGTAAGCAGAAATATTTGAACCACCAGCCGAAATTTGTGCTGTAATATTACTATTATTTGCTTTACGTGCTAATTTTCCTAAAGCTAAAAATGTAAATGCATGTTCTTGTGTATTCAAGTATTTTGCAGCTCTATACTGTTCTGAAAGCTGTTTGGCAAGTGTTCCAATTTGTGGATTTTTTGGGTCTTGTTCTAACATAACATTCAAAGAAATAGCTTGGTCACGTATATACGAATAGAAATTTCCACCTAGAGATTGTTGTGATTTTTCACCCGAAAAAGAGGGAGGCAAAACAGCATCATAACTCGCCTTATCACCCAATAATTTATAGGTAGAAGCTAACAAATAACGAGAATCAATCGCTAATAAATGCTTATTTGCTTTGTAATAATTCATTGTTGCTACATCTTGTTTTCCTGCCGAAGCCAAAATATACATAGAATAGAAAATAGATTTGTTGGCAATTGGTCTTGAAGTGAGCTGTCCGTTTACGTTATAATAATACAGACGTTCAGTATCTTTACTTTTGATTTTTGTCATTAGATAATCATAAGCCTTATCTAAAACATCATCACTTACTTCATAACCTGCTTTTTTGGCTTCTGTCAAGAAATGAACCGCATAGACAGTTCCCCACCAACTTGCTTCGTGTCCACCTTGCCAGTAGCTCAAGCCTCCTTCATAAAGTTGCATAGACTGTAATTTTGCAATCGCAAAACGGATATTTTCTTCAGGCTTTAGGTCGTAACTAAGAGATTTTCCTATAGATTCAGCTACATCTTTTACATAAAGTTGAGGGAATGCACTAGAAGTCGTTTGCTCAACACAACCATACGGATAACGCACCAAATAATCCAAAGACTTAACAAATTGAACCATTGGTGATTTACTGACTACCAATTTTGCATCTGCCGAAGTTGGTACATATTCATGTTTGAAACTAAGTGTTTTGCTTTTTCCACCTTCTACACTTCCTGCATCCGATTCTTTCAAAAGAGATGTAAATGGACGAACAGTAATATCTGTAGTTTGGTTGAATTTTTCGCCTAAAGCTGCTACTTCTACATCAATTTCTGCTGTACCTACTGCTTCAATTGCATTGATTTTGAAGTTTACCTTTGCTTCACTGTTTGGTTGAATAGTAACAGTTTGAGAAGTTGTTCCATCTGGAGAAACGGCCCCTTTTGTTTTCAAAGTAACAGTTGCTTGTGCTACTTTTTCGGTGGTGTTGCTCATTGTTACAGGAACAGTAATTTTGTCTTTTGGACTCAAAAATCTTGGTAAACCTGCCGAAATTACAATTGGGTCAGCTACTTTCATATTTGCTGTTGCAGAACCAAATTTTGAACCTTGTACAGCGACAGCCATAATTCTCAAATCTCCTGAAAACTGAGGTACATCAATTTCATAACTTACTTCACCTTTTGAGTTTGTTTTTAATGTTCCTGACCAAAATGAAACAGGTTTTACACGCTTGTTTGCCATCGGATTGGTACGGTTTGCCAAATCATAACCATCTGCACCAAAGTTCTGAATATTTGCTTTAAATTCTGGATACAAACGTTCGTACATATCAAATGCCTGTACACCTAATGCTCTTTTTTGGAAGAAATAATTGTAAGGATCAGGAGTTTGGAAGTTTTTAATCAATAAAATTCCTTCATCAACGGCTGCAATCGTAACTTCTACATCTTGCATTGGTTTGCCTGTCTTGACCGTAATCATTTGTTTTTGAGAAGAACGAATACGTTCAGGCGCAGTAATTTCTAAATCAATTTTGTGTTTTGATTCGTTTTCTACTGTAATAGGAATGTAACCGTGAGCAACTGTCAAAGGAACATCATTATTAGTAAGAGGACGAATCAGCGTCGCACTAATATAAACATTTGGCAAATGCTCATCTGTAAGTGGAATGTCCATTGAAGCCGAACGGTTTTGAACATCAATATATTTGTGAGTAATTACATTGTCTTTTTCTAAAGTAACTAACATTCTACCTGAAAAAGGAGCTTTGAAAAGCACTTTTGCTGTTTCTCCTGCATTGTATTTTTTCTTATTAAGTGTAATATCAATTTGTCCTGCTTTATCAACTTGGAAAGAAGAGTTTGAAGTAGAACCATAATAATAAGCATAAAAACTAGTAGAAACATAAGTTTCAGCATTTGGAAGGGAAACACGCACTTCATAACGAGCCGAATGTTTTGGAGTAAAAGTCAGAGAAGTGCCAGAAGGATTGATTTTCATTTCATTATCATACTCAACTATTTCTTTATACTTCGAAACATAGCTATAATGGTCGTCGTATCTTCTCTCTAAAGCTGTATACCATTGGTAACGAATCACTTGTACTTTGGCATTTGCAGGAATAGCTTTTCCATCATAATCAAGAGCAATCAAAGGAAAATTAAGAGGTTGGTTTAGACCAATCCAATAATAATCTAAGCCTTTTACACCTAAGAAGTAAGGCTGTGTAATAATATCAAAACTTTTTCTTGAGCCAACAGGGCGACCTGTTTCATCGAAAACAGTTGTGTAAAATGTTCCTTGCATTAATCCAATATTTTGGAAAGTTTCTGGAACTTTTACACTTTCACTTATTTTTCCTTGTAAGTCAGTTTCACCAGTATTTTCATAATCTTCATAAGATGGCATTTGATTATCTCCAATGTTTAAGAAGAAATTATAATCTTGATATTTAGCATCTTTAGATTGAAAGGCTTTTTTATCATACGTCAAACGCACTTCATAATTTCGGTCTGCTGCTGGAGGTCCAAAAAGATTTGTTGCCGTTGCTTCTAAGTTGATAGCTTGTCCACTTTTTACAGATTCTTCATTTAGTTTGGATTCTACTTTTATGCGCTGTGGCATAAACTCTTCCACATTTATATTTCTTGAAGCTAACAAAACATCATTTGAAGTATAAAGTTCAATGGTATAACTTCCTGTTACGCTTGTGCTAGGCAAAGGAATAGTGGCTGCAAAAGTTCCTTCTTCTGAAAGGCGATTTTGTTTTTCTACCAAACTTCTACCATTTGGCATAATGATTTTCCATTTTACAGGAATTTGTCCGACACTTTGCCAGTCTTCCCAATTTCTGATAATGGCTTTAAAGCTGATTTTCTCATCTGGACGATATAAATTTCTTTCAGGATAGATAAAGGATTGATAATTTCCTGCTGTTGGATAAATTCCATCTGTATCAAAACCATAGGTGGAAATTCCATTTTGAGCTAAATGAATATAACTAAAATCATCATTTTTTTGTGCTGTGATAAATTGAAAATTATATTTTTCGCCTAACTTTTTCAATCCTGTTAGTGTTGCAACTCCGTTTGCATCAGTTCTTGTAGTTTGAATAGTTTGATTGCTTGTACTGATTAAACGAATTTGAGTTCCTTCTTCTGCTGTTGCATTCATAATTGAATTAGCAAAAACCATAATTTCATCTTCACTTCTACGAACAATAAAACCCAAATCAGATACACAAACAATCTGACGGTCTTTTATCCAACGGTCGTCAGGCGAGCGCACAACTACATAATAAATTCCTTCAAACGGACGGTTATCAGCAGCTACTATCTCACGCATATCAATGGCATAACTACTTCCTGCTTTTTTGAAATCAGTCATTTTCATTTCCTTTTTCAAAATAACATCTCCATAGTCATTTTCTCCATTTCCATAATAATACTCATCCATTTGGTCGTAATTATATGACCCAACCATCTCTCTCAAAAAATGCTGAATATTATTTTCATAGATTTTATATACTTCTAGTTCTACTTTTTCAAAACCATAGATATTTACACCAATATTTCGCTCTCCTTTTGAGGTAAGATAAGCTGCTTTTCCATCTGAAAAAGAAATTGTTTTTTCTGCTCCTCCAAAAAGTAAAACATGTTGATATTCATCTGTTAGTTTTGTGCCAAAAACACCTTTTAACTCTTGATCGATGGTAAGTTGATAATTTGTTTCGTCTTTAAAATCAGCTTTTACTAAAAAACCTGCATCAGTTTTTTCTATTTCTGTACGTAACTGTGGATTAATAGAAATAAGGTCTTTAATCTGTGCTTCATTCTGTGTCACACTTTGATTGGTCAAAACTCTAACAATGGTTTTGCCATTCATTTTATATGAAGTTACTTGGGTTACTTCAAACGTCTGTGGATCTGGAATATCTGTCTTGAATGACATTTGAGGAGCTGTTCCGTCTCCTTTTGTCATTTTTAAGCCTTCTTTAATTTTGATAGAAATTGTTTTTCCTGCTAGTTCTTTGCTGTCGCTTGTATTTGGCTTTATAACCAAACGAACATTTTTTCCTACTTCATTACTTTTCAATGTATAATTTGCCACTGTTCCATTTCCTGTTTCAGAAACTCCTAAAGTAGAAAGTGAAAGTAAGCTATTTAAAGCACTAGGATTAATATCGTAATTGAAAAGTAAATTCAAGAGAAGCTCTGGTGAACCATTTGCATCTGTACTCCAATAGGCTTGTGCCGTCGAAAGATCAAGATAAGGGGTATGAAATTCAAATTTTTTATCTTTATCAATCTCAATATTCTTTTTAGTTAGTTCGGCAATTATATTTTGAGTGAGCTTAACTTGATATTTTGTGTTTGGAGAAAAGCCTTCATCAGGAGAAAAAATAAGCATTGTAGGACTCGTCCATTTGAATTTACCTTTTACTTTTGGATTAATATCCAAATATTCAATTTCTTGCCAAACATCTAATTGTTCAGGTTTTGCAATGGCTTGATTGAATGTAAAAGTAAGGTTTTGTTGAAGTGCGATTTGCTCTCCAAAATTTTGGTCAATTACTTGTAATTTTTCTGTTGTGGCACAGGAAACAAGCCAAAGCAGAAAAACTATTCCCATTATTGGAAGAATAGATTTGTAGGATTTGTTAAATGATGGATTCATAAATTTGGTGTATAATGTCGTTGGTAAGACACCAACAACGGCTATGATTTAGGTAAATTAGTAGTAGAAAATCTTATTTCACTTCTTTGTTAATACTACGATGCTTTTTAACAAAAAATTGCATACGAAAAGTTAGTGTTTTTTTAGATTCTTTCAAATTTTATTTTATAGTTTATAAAATATATTGATATTCAAGAGGATAAAATGAAGAAAAACTAAAATTAGTAAGAAAATATGAATAAATAAAGAAATGAAATTTTAATAATTTATTTTTTTATCTATCAATAACTTATATTTATCTAGTATCCATTCAAATCTATCGATAAGTGGTTGTTTTTTGATTCAAATCTAGATTAATTGCAGCGTAAAAGTGTATTCAAACATGTGTTTTTCTGCAATCCTATGATTACTCCAAATTTTCTCAGCTACGTCAATCGCAAACTAAAAACAGGCAATTTAGAATATATTCATCTAAATGCGTTACCTAAAAATCATGCTACTCGCCTTGATGCTTATCAATTTAATCAAATAGAGGAAGGTTTGGCAGATAAATTTATACAAGAGTTGTTTGAAAAACAAGGGATGCGATTTACCCTTTCGCTTACTTCTTTGCAAGATGACTCTTCTTCGGAAATAAAATCTAATTTTGATAAGATAGCTAAAAGGTTGGATACAATCAATCATCAAAACAATGATGATTATCAAGAATATGGTGTACGTACATTTGGTTTTGGCTATCCTCTTGTTATTCGTAGAAGTAAACATAATCCAAATAAAGTAATAAAAGCTCCTCTTATTATTTGGCGTATGTATTTAGAAAAATCTATTCATCAGATTAATGAATGGAAAATAGTTCGTACAGAAGAAGACCCAATTTTGCTCAATGAAGTTCTAATCAATCATTTAGAACAAGAGGAAAAGATAGTTTTTAAAGCTGCAGTAGAAGAATATCTAAATGAAGACATTCTTACTTTTACACAACTAAAAAACATTTGTAATACAATAATGGAACGTTTCAATCTTGAAAATGTAGAAGATTTTCAAGAGCCACATATTGATGCTATTCCTACTATCGATGAAGATGCTATTACACATTTTCCAAAGATAATTTGGTCAGGTGTTTTTGGACTCTATAGAATTCAGAAAGAAGGAATTATACAAGATGTAGACTATGTAATGTCGCATTTCAATAATTTTAGATTCGAAAATCTAATTCCAGACCCTTATCAGACTTCTACTTTATCTAGTATAGCTACTGACCCTAGCCAAGAAAAAATATTACATTCGCTTGCCAAAAAAACTGTTCGTGTCATACAAGGTCCTCCTGGAACAGGAAAAAGTCAGGCACTGACAGCCATTATTACCAATACCATTGAAAGTGGTGCTAAGTGTTTGGTTGTCTGTGAGAAAAAGACAGCATTGGATGTTATTCGTCAAAATTTGGAAGATTTAGGCTGTGGAGAGTTTTGTATTTCTATTGAAGATACTACTAAAGATAGACGAACAGTCATTGCAAAGGTCAGAAATGCAGCAGAGCAAATAGAAGAATATCGTCATAATTTTAGAGAAAAAGAGTATGAAATTGCACTCAATAATTACAATCAATTAAAAAGAGATATTAATAGAAGACACAAAGCTGTTTTAAAGAAAATATTTGGAGATGATTGTTGGAAGGATGTTGTAGGAAAATACATGCACAGCCAACGTATAGGAGAAAATATTTCTTTAAAACATTTGTTAGATAGAAGCGAGTATTCATTCGATTATGAAGAGTTTGAATTATATACAAAAAAAATAAAAGAAGGATATTATCTCTTTAAACAAGTTGCTGCCGAAAATCATCCTTTAGAGCAGTTAAATGACCAACTATTTCAAGGAACATTTTTACATACACAGCGCATAGAAATAGAAGAAAGTTTAAATCGTGTGATTAGAGAGTCTCAAGAAGTTATTGATACATATACTACTCATAAAACTATTTATGGAGAAGAATTTAAAGACAATAGAGTATTTAGAAATAATTCTATCATGATTTTTTCTTTTGTTTCTCGTAAACATGATAAAGTCAAAAACTTCAAACAAGAATTTCTCAAACAATATCAAGAGTTTGTAGATAAGCAACAAGAAATAAAATATTTTGATGTAGAGTTTCCAAATAAAGAAGGTGTAGAAAATTTTGAAACACTTTACAAATCTATACTTGCTTACCAAGAAAAAATGAAATCTATTTTGGTAGGAATAGATGATTTTCAAGAATATTATAAGTGGAAACATTTTTTTATTTCATTAAAAATACCACAAAGAAATGTTTTTACTGCACTCATAAAAGCAAAATCCAATGATTGGGCAAATACCTTTGAGAGCTGGTATTTGGATAATGTTCTCTTTAAATACGAACAAGAAATTGGTCCTTTCCAACAAGATGATCATTTAATAGAAGAACTTAACCAATTAACTGAAAAGCTAAAAAAGATGCAAGTCGATAAGATAATTGCACACTGGCTTAGCATACAAAAAACGGCTTTAGAAAAATTTAAGTTAAAGGGAGGAAATATAAATACACTTTATAATTATAAAAAAAACAAACAAAACAAACGCAAAAATTCACTTCGCAAGATAATCCATACTGATTTTCAGTTATTTAGTAGTTTCTTTCCCGTAATTTTAGTTAGTCCTACAGTAGCTAGTTCGATTCTGCCAATGAAAGAAGGACTATTTGAAGTTGTTATCTTTGATGAAGCCAGTCAGTTGAGATTAGAAGATACTTTTTCATCTTATTTGCGTGGAAATTATAGAATTATTTCAGGAGATGTACATCAAACTCCTCCTACTAATTATTTTGGAAGAGATATTTTATTAGACATTGATTTAGAAGACAAAGAAACACACGAGGAAGCTCCTTTAGTAATAAAACCTGATTCAAGAGAATTGGCTGATAAAGAATCATTGTTACAATTTGCTTTAGATGCTGGCTATGAGAAATCTTATTTAGATTTTCATTATCGCTCTCGTCATCCGTTCCTAATTGAGTTTTCAAACTCTGCTTTCTATGGTTCAAGGCTTATGCTTATGCCTGAACGTTTTGCGTATAAGCCTATTCGTTTTCTGCAAGCTGATGGTATTTATGATAAAAACAGAACTAATATGACAGAAGCCAAAATGATTGTAGATATTCTGTTTGGACATATTTGTGAGAATAGCTACGGAGATTGTCCAACAATAGGAATAGCTACTTTTAATATTGAACAACGTAATTTGATTTTAGAGTTAATTCAAAAAACCTGTCAAGGAAATAAAGAACTTCTCAAACGTTATGAAAAAATAAAAGAAGATGGTTTTTTTGTCAAAAATTTAGAGAATATGCAAGGAGATGAACGAGATATTATTTTAATTTCTACAACATTTGGTAAAAATGAAGAGGGAGTATTTAAACAATATTTTGGACCTCTAAATTTATCAAAAGGATACAAATTACTTAATGTTCTTGTTACTAGAGCAAAATATCAGGTGTATGTTTGTACTTCTATTCCTTCTTCTTATTATAATCGTTATGCAAAAGAGCTTGCACTTAGAGGAAATACAGGAAGAGCTATTTTATATGCTTACTTAGCTTATGCACAAGCAATAGAAGAAAATGAATCTAAAAAAAGAAGAGCTATTTTGGAGCTTCTAGAAAAATACTGTTTGGAAGGAGAACGTTTTGATAAAGTACAAAACCAACAGTCTCCATTTAAAGAAGAGTTATATCATCGCCTTTCCGAACAGTTTGGAGAAGAATGTGTCGAAGCTGAATATCAATTTGGAAGTTTGAAATTAGATTTTGTAATAAAAGCTCATAAAGCAGGAAAGCCCATTTTAGCTATTGAGTGTGATGGAGCTATGCATCATAATACTGAAGAAGCGTATATTCATGATATATATAGAGGAAAAATTATTACTGAAAGAATGAAAATTCATTACTATCGTATCTGGACTACAAACTGGTGGATTAATTCGAAAAAAGAAATGAAAAATTTGGTTGATTTTGCCAATTCTATTGATGAAGACAAATTGCCAAAAAAATCTTTATCTACCATGACAGCTATGGAAGAGTTTTTAGACAGACCATTAAATTTGGAATCTATTGGAGAAAACCTTTCTAAAATAAAACCACAGGAAGAACAAGAAAAAATCTAATTATCACTTATATCCATTTACAATTATAGAGGTAGGTTATCACATGTAGAACCATTCATTATTGATAATTAGTGACAAAAAAGGCTACCCATTTTTTATGAATAGCCTTTATAGCCTTTCAAGGTTACTTTTCTAGTAATTCAAATAAAGCTGATTCGACAGTCAAACCAGGACCAAAAGCTAGAGAGGGAATGAGTTGATTATTTTTGAGTTGGTATTTTTCTTTATTGTGTAAAAGCTCCTTCAAAACAAAAAGGACTGTTACAGAAGACATGTTTCCATATTCTTCCCAAATTTTGAAAGGAACATCTAGTTTTGATTTGTTCATAGATAACTTTTTGGCAAGTGTTTCCAAAATCTTTTTTCCTCCTGGATGAACAGCCCAATGAGAAATGGAATCTGAATTTCTATCTACTTCTAAACCGTTCATTAGTTTATCTAAAACTTCTTCAATTTCATCTCCCAAAATATCGGCTACATAAGAAGATAAACGCATCTCAAAACCTGTATCTCGTATATACCATGCCATATCTCGTTTTCCTTTTGGAACAAGATCACAATAAAAGTTTTTCAAAAACAAGTTTGTGTTGTTTTCTTTTGGTTTAGATTCTACCAAAACAGCAGCAGCTCCATCAGCAAAAATAGAATTGGCAAGCAAATTATCATCATCAGATTGTTTTTGAAAATGCAATGTGCAAAGTTCTACTCCTACAATTAATACTTTTGCATCAAAAGCCTTACAAAACGCATCAGCTACTTTGAGAGCATTAAAAGAGGCATAGCAACCCATAAAATTAATTGCTGTTCGCTGTACAGAAGAATTTAATCCTAAGTTTTCTAGTAGTTCAATATCAATTCCAGGTGCGTACATTCCTGTACAACTAACTGTAATCAGATGAGTAATTTCTTGTTCTCTTCCTTCTATAATTGGTTTTGCAGCTTCCATACCTAATTTTGTAGCCCATTTTTCATACATTTTCATACGCTCAGAAGTAGTAGGAAAAGGTTCTAAATCTTCAGAGTTGGGATAAAAATCAAAGTTTTCTTTTTTCGTATAATCTTCTAAAACAGTATGACGGTTTTTTATTCCTGTTGCACGCTGTAAGATTCTAATTTTTCTTTTTTCATCTTTAGTTTTTCCCATAAAGTGAGCAGAAAAATCAGCACTTTGCTCTTGGGAAATAGTAAAAGGAGGATTTGCAGTATTGATAGCAGTAATATAACTCATTAAGATAGGGAAAGATAAAATAAAGCAGATACAAAGATAGAAGCCAAAAAATTAACTATCTTTTAGCAAAGATAGTTAAAGAAAAATTTTAGATAATAAATTTTGTTTAAAATTAATACTGTCCAGAACCAAGCATTACTAAAGTACAAGCTACTTCTACCTCTATTCCTTCTTCTCTAGCCATTTTCATAAGTTCAGGATTTTCAGTACCTGGATTAAAAATGATTCGTTTGGGTTTTGTTTGCAGAATATAATTGTACCACTCAGGCTGATTTCTCACTCCTACATAGAGTGTTATTGTATCAATATCATTATGAATGGTAAGGTCGTCAGTTTGTGTTTGTACTTCTATAGGTTGTCCGAAAAGTTCTCCTTGTTTTATTCCTACAGGAACAATTTCATGATTTCTATTAGTAAGTCTTTCTGCTGCTAAATACGCATAACGAGTGGGATTTGGAGTTGCTCCAAGAATGAGTGTCTTTTTACTTTGCATATATATAAAATGGTTTGAATTGATTTTTTAGATTAAAAAATATATCTAGTAAAATCAATTCAAAGCCTATTTTGTTATAATTTTTATTATAACTTCTCCATTAACTTGGTTTTAAGCCGCTGAAATTCTTCTTCTGTCAATATTCCTTTATCTCTCAGACTAGCAAGCTGACGGAGTTCGGCAAGTGCATTTGCTGATTCTTTTGCAGACTGATAAGAAGATGGGTTTGTAGTATTTTGATTTGAAGTTTTGTTTGTAGCACTATTTGGAGGAGTGTCTTCAGTTTTTGGAGCTTTTTGAGCAGAATGTTTGTTTGGACTTGCCTGATGAGGAGGTTCTTCTGAAAAAGTAGTTTTTGTATTCTGATTTGAATTTGAAGTAGTTGTGTTGCTCTGTTTTTTATTTTCTTCTTTTTGAAATTTTTCATCAATCACTTCTTCAAAATCCATTACTTCTTCAAAATCGAAGTCTTTTTCTTCTTTTTTGACCTCTTCACCTGAAAACTCTGCATAAGCTGCCTTTGCACGTTTTTCTACTTCATCTTTCATTTGTTTGGCAAAATCTCGTCCTTTAATAAGCTGCTCATCATAAAATCCTTTTACAGCTTCTGTATCAAAGTTTTCTAAATCGCCTCCTTCTCTAAAGTGCTTAGCAAAAGTTTTTCCTGCTGCATAAGTTGATGCTCCTGACAAAACTGCCATTCCAACACCTCCAGCAATACTTCCCCAACCTGGTATAAGTTTTAGGGCTTGCGCTCCTAGTTTTGATAAAACACCACCTGAAAGCGTTCCAAGCCAAGATTCTATATTTGCATTGTTTGCTTCTACACCATTTATTTCTGCCAATCTTCTGACCATATCAGCCTGTATGACCGTAACAGCAATCATATCAGCTAAAGGAATTGGAATAAGAGAAGCTGCCATTGCCCAGATAACAGAGTTTTCAATGACTTTATCAGCACGCTCATTGTCATCATCAAGGCGCATTTTGTCTTTTAATTTATAAAGAAGATAGTCCCACATAGGTAGTTTTTGGTTTTGTTTTTCAAGATATTTGCTCATAAAAATACAAGCACTATTTTTTAAAATTATAGCTACTTGGTTATACACAGTACGCAAAATTAGTAGATATAGTTTTTTAAATATAGATTTATTAACGCTAAGATACTAAAATGGTTCTGTTTTGAATATAGGATAAGATTATAATGATAATAGAAGTTCCATTTAATGATTTGGCAATCCAGTCAGTGTTTGGCAGTAATTTATTCATTCTAAATTTATTCAAAGATAATATCTATTGTTTTCTTATTAAAACACAAAATTGCATCTTGCACTTATAAAGTCAAAAGGTCTTTATCTCATTCTTTACCTCATTTTTGATTTCATTCAATTTCTATCAATTTATCTATCTTAAACGACAATTTGATTATGAACAGAGAAAATTTCGAAGAATTATTAGAACAAGCAGCTTACTTTTTTCAGTCTTCTAAGCAAGATGTAGTATATTCTGCTCCAGATGGAAAGTTTTATCGTGAAAAAGATTTATACAGAATAGAAACTAAATTTGGTGCAGCTAGTCTTATCAGAATACATAGGCACGAAACGCTTTCATACATAGAAGAAGCTCTCTATTTTTAAATAGTAAAATAGGAAAGGAGCATTTCATCAATTTTCAAATTTATCTAACAAAAGGTGAGTTTGAGTGTTAATACTACATAGAAACGCAGGATTTGAAAAAATCTGGCTATCTCATTTTTTAATTTATAACTCACTTTTAAAAACATATTATTTTTATGGAAACTGCTATGATAGAACTCAATCGAATTGCTTTAGATAAAGACAAATCGGACAAAACTGTCAAACACCTCAACGAAATTCTTTCAAATTATCAAGTATTTTATCAAAATCTAAGAGGTTTTCACTGGAATTTATTGGGTCATCATTTCTTTTCTCTTCACGTAAAATTTGAAGAACTATATAATGAAGCGCAATTAAATATTGATGAAATTGCAGAGCGAATCCTTACTTTAGGACATACACCTCTTCATACTTACGAAGATTATCTCAAAAACTCAACAGTGAAAGTTCACAAAAATATAAGTGATGAGAAAAAATCAGTAGAATCAATTATTACTGATTATTCTGTTCTTATCAAGAAAGAACGTGAAACGCTTTCTATTGCTGGTGATGCTCAAGATGAAGGAACAACAGATATGTTGGCAGGATTTATCAAAGTACAAGAAAAAACAGTTTGGATGCTTTCTGCTTGGTTGGGAAGTACTAAATAACAGACTTGTTTTTATATTAGAGCTTGTTTGAATTTTTTAACAAATTCATTTTTGTTGAAAAACTTAAATTATCAACACATTCTAAATGCAAATTTAGAGTGTGTTTTTTTTGTTATTTTCTTTTTACCTTTACGTAAAAATATAGATTTAAACACTTCTCCTTCAATACATTTATTTATTTTATAGAAATGCCAAAGCAATTTATGAGCAATAGTTATTATAGTTTAGCTATAAATACAGAAAAAAATAGAGCATATTCTATAATAAAAGGTAGTTGTAAAGACTTATCAGCAGTTTTGGAATATAAAAAAGGCTGGGAAAAAGCTATTGAAAATGGTTTTTTGCTAGAAAGTTTTACCGTTTTGGCAGATGCAAGGCTTATGGGGCATATGAGCTTAGAAATAGAACAAGTTCATCAGAAAATACAGGCGTACTTATTAGAAAAAGGAATGAAAGCTGTTGCACAATTAGCCTCTATAAATGATATTGCTAATATGCAGGTAGCTAGAACTACTACTCGTTCAAATACTCCTATTACTGCCTTTGTTACATTAGAAGAAGCAGAAAATTACTTAGACACTATTTAAAATTATATTTTCAATAAGCGAGTTTAAAATGCAAACCCACCTATTTTTAAATAACTTCAATACTATTTTGATATGAAACAAAGAATAAAAATCATTTGCCTATCTCTCTTTTTAGTTTTTTCTTTTTCTTCTTGTACTTCTTTGTTTGGTTCGAAAAAAGATACTTCAAATACTTCTATTAAAGCAGGAAAACATAGTGAAACAGGAATTGCATCTTATTATGGAGATAAGTATGAAGGAAGACCAACAGCAAGTGGCGAAAAATTCAGACAAAAACTAATGACTGCAGCACATAGAACACTTCCTTTTGGTACAATGGTAACTGTTACTAATTTAAAAAATGGAAAACAAATTAGAGTCAGAATAAATGATAGAGGACCTTTTAAAAAAGGGAGAGTTATTGATGTTACCCGAAAAGGTGCAGAAAAATTAGATTTTATTCGTGACGGACTAACTAAAGTAAAAATAGAATATGACTGATAAAACAAAAAATTAATTAGACAACAAAAAAAGCTATTTACCGAATTTGTAAATAGCTTTTTTGAGAAATGAACTTATTATTAAATAATATCAATAAAAAAGAACAAATTATTTATCGCTTCTAGTTAAAATAAATGAATCATTTTGATCATTTACAATAACTAATCTATTATCTGAATATTCAGTAATTTTAAATTTATTTCTAGTAGATGGTTCTGCTATAATATTTTTATTATCATTATAGTCATAAAGACCACCAAGATATAAGTATAATTCATCTCCTGTTCCATCTACATTCCAATTTCCTGTAGTTCTTCCTCTAGTATAAATTTCATCAGGTGATACTTGATATGTTCCATCTTTATAGAGTTCTAAATTATAATCAACATTTTGTTCGTTAGTAGAAGTCATATCCCAGCTACCAGCTATTTCAATAGCAGCATTATTCTTGTTCTTCTTATTATCTTTATCATCCTCCACTAAAGGATCTATTGGATACATTACAGTATCAAAATCGGTAGGAGTTGGGTCAATATTTATTTTGGCAAGATTTTCTGATTGAGCTGATTCTTCCACAAATACTTCCTGACGAGTTTCTTCTACTGCTTCACTAGCACAACTAGATAAACCACCTACGATAATACTAGCTGAAAGAATAAATTTGATTGCGTTTGATTTGATTGGAGTAAACATATTAAAAAAATTTAGGTTAAAAAATAAGTTCTAATTAAATTAATAGAACTATATACATATAAATTACAGAATGATAAAAATAAATTATTTCAAAAAAAAATGAAATAATACATCTGTTATGTATTTTGACAATATAAGTAAATATTAAAAACTTAATAAAGTATTTAATAAAAATTTATACTCTTATAACGGAACTTAATAAAATTTTGTTTCAAAAAATTTGTTTTTTGTTGAAAAAAAACCATGTAAAGTTCAACAAAGGGCAGTTAAAAAGCCCATATCAGTTAAGATTATGGGCTTTTAAAAGACAACTAAGCAGCATCTTTTATATTAGTTAGAGTGGTTATCTCCTCCTAAACTATAATAATTATTTTCTTCATCTTCTGAGCCAATGCTTTCTTGTTGATCATCCAATTCAGCACCAGGAACATCAATAGTTTCTCCTTCAAAATTTGACTCTGCATTATGCAAAGGAGCTTCTTCATAAAGTTCATTTCTATGATTTGGAGTAGGAATTCCTTTATCCACTACTAATTCATCATCATTGTCAATACTGGCTACTTTTTTTCCTTGATTATAAATATCTTCCTTTGGATCATAATCAAATTTGTCTTTGAAAAATTCTTCTGGAGAATCAGTATTTTTATTTTGTTTTTTATCTGGCGTTTTCATAAAAAAAAGTTTTAGTTTAAAAAATAAGAGGTGTGAAAATAAAAGTTATTCACTCTCTTTAAAAATATAAACACTAAAACTTATCTAAATGTTGAAAATAATTTGAAAGAAATAAATCTGAACTAAAATTAGTTATGGCTACCTATCGACTTCTCCCAAATTAATATCTAAAGAACCAACAATAGCAATCAAATCAGAAAGTAGAGTATTCTGTGCTAAATAAGGTAACACAGAAAGATTACAAAAGGAAGGTGCACGAACTTTCAAACGAAAAGGAATATCTCCTTTTTTATATTTTGGATTTTGTCTAAAGAAAAAACCAAGTTCACCTTTCGGACTTTCGCCTCTAAAATAAAAATCAGTTTGAGGTGGTTTTATACGTTTTGGAACAAGTGTTTGTGGATCAAAATCTCGTGTTCGTTTATATTCTTTAGTAAGTTTCTCAATACATTGTTCAATTATTTTTGAAGATTCTTTGCACTCTTGAAAGCGAACAAAATTTCTATCCCAACAGTCACCTGTTGTTCCCATTTTTCCTTCTCCAATTGGAATATTAAAATCTACCTCTTCATAAATTGAATATTTATCTACTTTTCTCAAATCCCATTTCAAACCCGAAGCCCGAAGCATTGCACCTGTAACTCCATAGTTAATAGCTGTTTGCATTGGTAAAACTCCTACATTTGCTGTTCTTGAAACAAATATTCTGTTATTGATAAGTAAGTTTTCCAAGTCATCTAATTTGGGTTTTAAATGATTTAGATATTCACTACATTTTTCTTCAAAATCTAAAGGTAAATCATAATATAAACCACCAATCCAAATATAATTGTATAAAAGACGTGCGCCACTTATCCATTCTAACAATCGTAAAATATATTCTCGCTCTTTCATCAGCCACAAAAAAGGTGTAGTTGCTCCCACATCAACAGCATAGGTTCCAATAGCAATAAAATGAGAAGCAATTCGATTGAGTTCTGCAACCAAAACACGAATATATTCTACTCTTTTTGGTATTTTGTCTGTCATTCCTAACATTTTTTCTACTCCCAACGCATAAATATGTTCTGAATTCATGGAAGCAACATAATCCATTCTATCTATGTAGGGAATAATTTGGGCGTAATTCAGACTTTCAGCATGTTTTTCAAAACAGCGATGCAAGTAACCAATATGTGGAACAACTTCTCTCACAACTTCGCCATCTGTAATGACTTCCAAACGCAAAACGCCATGCATAGAAGGATGTTGAGGTCCTAAATTGAAGAGCATTTCCTCACTTTTGAGAGTATCAGAAGTGTATTTTGTGGGTTCAGATTGTTGGTGAAAGGACATAGGAATGATTAAAAATTACGAATTCAATGTGTTGAATAATAATGACTTATTAAAAAAAAATACTTTAATTAATATTTATTATGAAAAAGTTTGAATTAAATTTTAGGAAAAGAAATTAAAATTACGATTCAAAAATAAATTGTATTTGGTGAGTTTAGTTGCTATTTTTACAAAAATATGCAATCAAGTTTAATAAACAGATTATAATAAATAATTTTTATAGAATTTGACAGTAATTTATCAGAGTTTAATCCATCATAAATGATACTTTTTGTAGCTGCAATTTTGTTCGGAATTGGAATTTTGATTGTCTTGACACGTAAAAATGCAATGCTTGTCTTGATGGGAATCGAACTAATGCTAACAGCTTCTATGCTCAATTTTATTGCTTTTTCGAAAGGAATGGAAGCGCATTTATTTGTTCTTTTGATTATTGTGGTGGCTGCTGCCGAAATTACGATTGCACTAGCTTTGATTCTGAAAATCTATAACTATTTTGGGCAAATTGAAATAGATAAAATTTTAGAAAAGGAAGACTAAACACACTATTTTTGTGTGTTCAACTCCTTAGAGTTGAAGCAAATGCTTTCTCAGAAGCATAATTCAAACTAATAAATCACGCTTCTGAGGAAGCAACACATTCATTTTTGGGAAAAGGAATGTACTAAAGTCTCACTATCAAGAAACAAAAACATAGAAATTAAGATGATAAATCAATTTATAGAAAAAATAGAAGAAAGTTTAGAAAAAAATACGTTTATCAAAATTACCTTATCAAACTTTATTTCAAATCAAGAAAAATCTACACTCAAAAAAATATTGATTCGCAAAACGATTATTAAGCGAGAAGAAAAACTAACTTTTGTTTATCGTCATAAAACGAATGATATTACTAAAAACTATTCTGTCGAAGAAGGAATCAAAGAAGTTATAACATTTCTCACAAAAAAAGATAGTGATGAAAATAAAGAAGGGTTTTTCAATCAAGCTATTTTGTTTACCAATCAGTTTGATTTACATCTCAAAAATATAAGTAAAAACCCAGCTATTCATTCACAAAAGCCAACTCAAAAACAAGCTCTTTCTACTTCGCACGACAAACAAAAAAAACGAGCTATCCAAACAAAAGACCAAAAAGGAAATTCAAAAAATTACCTGCAAGCTCTCAAAATAACAGACCATACAGGAAAAGTGTATAAGAATGCACAAGATAAATATAAACAAATCAATCAATATATTGAAATTCTGAGTGTTTTGTTGAAACAATTACCAACAGAAAAAGAGCTGCAAATTACAGATATGGGTGCAGGAAAAGGTTATCTGACTTTTGCTCTTTATGATTATTTGAAAAATAATTTGAAATTCAAAGTAAAATCGGTTGGTGTTGAGTTTAGAAACGATTTGGTAGAACTCTGTAACCAAATTGCAGAAGAGTCAGGCTTTGAAAATCTTAGTTTTGTAGAAGGAACGATAGAAGAATATAAAATCAAACAAGAAAATATAGAAGAAAAAACACAGGTTTTGATTGCTTTACATGCTTGTGATACTGCAACAGACGATGCAATTTTCAAAGGAATTGAAGCTGATGCAGAGCTTATAGTCGTTGCGCCTTGTTGTCATAAGCAAATTCGTAGAGAAATAGAAAGGGCTTTTAAATCAAATAAAAAGTCTGAAAATGAACTTTCTCCACTCACAAATTATGGTGTTTTTCTAGAGCGACAAGCCGAAATGCTGACTGATACCATGCGTTGTTTACTTCTCAATTATTGTGGCTATCAAACTAAAGCTGTAGAGTTTATCTCTGATGCACATACGCCAAAAAATGTATTGCTTATTGCTACCAAAAAAGAAAGTTTTTTAGATTCAACTAAAAAAGCAGAGAAGTTGAAGGAATTTAAAGACTTAAAATCATTTTTTGGAATTGAAACTCACTATTTAGAAAGTCTGATTCTGAAATAACACGTATTTTTTTAAACACAAAGTTCGCAGATAACAAAGAGGTTGAAAATACAACTACATATAATTTAAGTAGATACTTATCACAATTTTGTTATTTTTTTTTCTTATTAATAATTCTATTTTATTAAGAGGTTGCAAAATTTATAGCATATTGCTTTCCAAACTGATCTAATATATCTAAAACAGCCTTTTGGAGGGTTTTTACATGTGTCCAAACTGCTATATCTAATCAATAATGTTTACTATGTTTCCACAGCATTTCAATGTAATTTAAGTCTGAACAGTACGAAGGAAGAAATTGAATACATACATTTTTTTCTTTCTTTATCTACTTTATGATTGCTGTGATTGATTCGTACCTATCAAACCAACTTTTATACTATTTTCACTCACATCAAATTGTGCTGAAATCTCCTTAATAGTAAACTTATGCTTGGAACTCAAACAAATTGAACTAAATCGTTTATGTTGTCTAGGTAAGAGTTTTACATCACTACTAGATAAATAACGACAAAGTTCTTGTCCTTGAAAAATATTTAGGGGAGCTACAATACGCATCAGAAATACAAAATTGTAGAATATAACTACTTATTAACCAACTTAGAAAGTTTATGATAACCCTTATTTGCTATTTTCTAAAATTCTGAAATGAAAACAATGTGGGATTTTTACTACTGTTTTATGAGGGTAGTTTTATTTTCTTGTCGAAGCTCATTTTCAGAAGGAATATTTGCCATACCAATCATAAATACAATTTCTTTATTCAATTCCAAACGAGTAACATTTGCTAAAAGAGAAAGTTCTTTTTTACCTCTTGTAGTCGCTTTATAGACGTGATACATTACTTTTTCACTGTCTCTTTTGGCATGTTTATTAAGTCCACGCAAATCAGGCACAAATTTACTAATTGGATTTCCTAACAATTCTTCTTTATTAAACTCTAAAAGTTGTGCAAAAGAATAGTTAATTCTTAAAAGTCTTCCAGAAGGATCAACAAAAGCAAATGCTTGATTACTATTTTCAAAAATATGATCTTTTTCTTCTACTTGTGATTTCACTTCTACTAATTGTCTCTCTAACTCTTCACGAGTTGCCATTAGCTCCTCTGTGTTTTGGCGAAGCTCTTCCTCTTGTGCGCTCATTTGTTGTGCTGAATAATTACTCTTTTCTAACAAATTTTTCATTTTTTCAGCATTTGCTACACTTGAAATAGAAGCAGCTAATATTTCAGCCGTACGTTCAACTAATCTAATTTCTACTTCTGTCAATGTATTAAAAGCAGCTATTTCTAATACACCTAATACTTTTTCTTGGGCTTTTAATGGCACAACCAACACACTATTTGGCTTTGCTTCTCCTAATCCAGCACTAATTTGAGTATAATCATCTGGAATATCTGTCATAAATATTCGTTCTGCATCTTGAAAAACTTCTCCTAAAATCCCTTCATCACTTCTGACTTCTTTCTCTATAATTTTTTTCCTTCCATACGCATAAGCAGAACGTAAGATTAATGTTTTTTCTTGATTTGAAGGAAGAAATATTGCTCCTTGTTGTGCATCTATATATTTTACTAAATTGGAAAGAAGTTCATCACAAAGTACCTGCATATTTTCAGTGTGTTTTCGAATTACCTGCCCCATTTCTACAACACCTTGATTTTGCCAATTTCTTTCATATTCAGTTTTGGCTACTTCTTCCAAGCTAAGTTTCATCTTATGTAAGGCTTCGCCTAGTTCTGAATCAATTGGAAAAATGTCAATTTTCTTCTTGAAATTTCGTTTTCCAACCTCTTGTGCAAAGTCCTTTACTTCTTCTAGTCCTTGTGTAAGTTTTCGAATGTCAGTTAAAGTCTGTCCAAATTCGGTAGGGAGTATAATAACAGAAGAGGGTATTTGTCCTATTGAAAGTGAATGTATGTATTTGTGAGTTAGGTTTAAACCTTCTAAGACCTTTTTTAAGGCTCTTCTACCCAAAAAATAAGTGGTAATGATAATAATAAGAAAAAGAGGAATAGCAAAGTAATTATTTTTTATAATTTTATTATTCAAAACTTCTCTTGCTTCAATTTCTTTGTTTTTTTCATCTAAAATTAATAATTCTATACTCTTGTTGATAGTTTTAATTAAACCTATCATGTCTATCCGAAGATAGTTTTTGAGAGGATCTCCTTTTTCTGAAAATTTTCTTAGGTGATCATACTTCGTATTGAGCTGATTCATTATAGGTTTAATTTCCAATACTGTTTCTACTTCTCCTTTTGATAGAGTCTGAATAGAATCAAAATTTACTAATGCCTTATCATAAAAAACATCTATGGCTGTCTGATAATATAATTCCTCATTACTTGGAACTGTATCATATTGTGCATAAAGTTGCAACAACATAAAAGAATAATTGATAGAATTTCGTAACTCACTAGCATGATATTTCATACTTCGCATTTTATACAAATCTTCATGCTCTTTAAAAAGAGAATTTCCTCTCCAAATGACAAGCAAAAGAGTACAGGCTAACATAATTATAATTAGTATGTACGAAAATTGAATAGTTCCTGAAAGTGATGAGAGTGAAAAGCGTTTTTGCATTAGTATATTAAATCACAAAAATTGAGACATGCATTTGCTACCAGTAAAAATTGAGAATAGAGCAAATTTCAAAAATATTTATCCAAATACACTACAATATACAATTAGTTTTTTAAAGTGCCTAAAATAATTTGTCTATCTTGCTATCTAAAATAGGCTGTTTTTAACTCCTTCAAAACAATATCAACTAAAAATAGCATTTTAATAAAACTGATTGTAAATACAATTTCTAAATTAATTTTATCATAAACTTATGCCAAATTTGCCACAAACCAACGATTTAAAAGATTTTCAAACTTATATAAAAGAACTTTGTATTGAAAGAGGATGGGACAAAAATTCGCCTTCACAGCTTTTTTTACTCTTGACAGAAGAAATTGGAGAAGTAGCAAAAGCAATTCGCAATCATACTAATTTGCATACTCAAAAAATACAAGACACAACAGAAAAACAACAAAAAACAAAAGAAGAACTAGCTTCCGAACTTGCTGATGTTCTCAATTATCTTTTAGATATTTCAAATCATTTTGATATAGATTTGGCACAGGCTTTTTTAGATAAAAACAAAGAAAATGAAAATAGAGAATGGAATTCTTAACTTTATTGATTCTTAGAACTGAATTCCTATGCCAGAGGTAACTTCATAATTCCATTTTTCGATAGGAATGACAGGTGCAGCATCGTAATAAGGAATAAAATGAAGGTTAAATGAAATATGTTTTGAAATTTTTGCTCTAAAATTAGCATCACCACTAATACGGGGATGAAAAAATCTATCAAAACGAGCTTGATAATAAGCAATAAACATTAGCTCTGAATTTTTATTAAATTTTGCATGCAGATTTATATAATTGGTAGATTTTACAAGGCGAGTAAGTGCATAACTTTCTTTCAAATTCCATTCTTCCCATTCATACATTGCACCTGTTCCAATGGCAATATCTAAATTTTCTGAAGCTTTCAGAGACAAACGTGGTGTTGCGCCTAAAAGTCCACGATTTATGAGTCCTCTTGTTTCATTGTACTGATACTGTGTAAAAACCTCAGCCGAAAGTTTATTTTTTCTCCAAAAATTGGTTCTATGATGAAAATAACCTTCACTAATCACATTTTTGCCTTCTGATTTGATAAGATTGATATGTCCTATCCAAATATAAGCATGTTTTGGTGTCATTAAAAGTAAATAATCATCATTATCAATTTGTAAAACCGTATTTTGTTGGCGTGTCAAATCAAAACCAAAAATAAAATTCCCTCTCCAAACTGTCGAATCAGTTGTTTTTATTTCTTGTCTTTCTTTTTCTATATTCAATATTTGTGCAGAAAGACTTGTTTGTAGTAGAATAAAGAAACAGACTGTAAAAACTGCTTTTTTTAAGAAACTCATATACTAATTGTTTTTAACAGACGAGAAAGTCTGTTTTACTAAGGTTAAATAGAAAAAAGGCTTCTATTTCTCAACTTAGCAAGTAAGTTAAAAAATAAAAGCCTTTTTATATAAATTTATAATAGAACTTTTTATCATTTACATGATAGCTCTAAAAGAAATCTACATTTCTTCGTCTTGCATTTGCATTTTCTGACGATAAGCTGCACGGATTTTTTCAGTACGACGGCTTATTGATGGTTTTTCGAAGTAGTTACGGCTACGAACTGTACGTAATACACCTGCTTTTTCGAATTTCTTTTTGAAACGTTTTAGAGCCTTGTCAATAGACTCGTTGTCTTTTACATTGATAGATAACATATAAAATGAGTTTTATTAAATGAAATAAATGAGTTTTAAATTTTTTCTATAATTAATTAGAGAAAAATAATATTTTTTATTCTAATAATTCTAAAATAATAGAGTTAAATAGAATTTATAAAGTTTTATAGTTGTGTAATTATCTCCTAATAACTACTTTTTAAGTTGTTTTCTGTATTAAAACTTTTCATTAAAATAACTTGCAAATTTTATGCAATTATTATTTTAACGGATTGCAAAGGTAGTTTTTATCTCTCTTTTTTACAAATTTGTTGTGCTATAATTTTCTGTTTTTTTTGCAAAAAATAAGAATAGAATTTTTAGTTCTATTATTCTATTGTTTTCCTAGAAATAGGATTGCCTTACAGTTAATTGTTCTCTAAACCTGAATTTTTATTAAAAATTTCTTCTTTACCTAATTGATTCTTAAAAAATAGATTAGAAAGTAGATAAGTAGTAGATTTTATCGCATTTTTGTAAAAAATTACTTCAAACTATTTTACATGAAACCATTTCCTTTATTCGTTATTTTTCTATTGATTAGTATTTCTGTCTTTTCTTCTTGTGGAAAGAAAAATAAAAGTGCAGATTATTCTGTTGTATCTTCAACTGTTCCTGACAGTATTTTGCCTAGAGAAACATTTGTTCAAATAATTGCTGATATTTTAACAGCTGAATCTGCCGTAGTACAGCAATATGATCCTAATGAATCCAAACTTATGCGTTTTGAAAAATATAGATATAATATCTATAAAAAATATGATTTAGATTCAGTCTCTTTTAGAAGAAACTACAATTATTATATGAAAGTACCCAAACGTTCTGAACTTTTCTTGTTTATTGTAGAAGATACTTTAGAAGCTCGTAAAGCATCTTTGAGCGATTCTCTAAAATTGAAGTAACTTTGCTTTTTTAAGCAGAGCAATCAAATTTGGCTAAATTAAACCACAGCATATACCATTTTCCGTTAATAGAAGTAAATCCAATTTCAAGATAATCGTCTGTCAATACAACTACATGACTCACTTTTTTATCTGTTTGTTTAGCAAATTCTTTTTCTTTTTCTGAGTGGACTTTTTCAATGATATTCTCATTGATTTCTATCCCTTTTTCTATCTCATTAAATGAAACTGTTTTTTGATAAAATGTTCCTTCTTTTGAAAAAACTTCACAATCAAACTTTGGACTTTCTTCATTCTTTGGGTTTTTCCCATTAAATTGTTTGAAATAAGGTTCTAAATGAGGAAGTTGTTCATATACTTCATCTAAATCTGTAAAATGTTCGACAAGAGAAATTGCCCCTGGTTTGTGATTTACATAAAAACCTAATTGGGGATGAATATATTCTTTAAGTTCGTTATCCGATGAAATAGCTAAAAATTTTTCAAGCACTTGCTCAAATTCATTTTTTTTTACAGAAGTGTTAGAAGAAGCTGCTAGTAATACTTTTTCAGAATTTATCTGTTCCCAGCTATCATTTGTATCCGAACAGCTAGAAAAAGGAAGTATAGTTAGAATACAAAAAACAGAAAGAAAAAATCTAAATTTTTCCCTTATACCAAGGGAGTAAAATTTATACACAGGTTTGGGAAGAATATTCATAATTGTTTATTTAGGATAGGTTTTCTTCTACTGAACGTATATTACAAAAAAAAGTTTATAGGATTTTACAAAGCAAAAAAAAATAATATTTTTTTATTTATAAAAAGTGTAAAAAAATTAAAAATAGAACTCTACTTACTAGGCAAATGGTTTTTAAAATACTGTATTTATTATAATTTGAATTGTGGTTTGTTTTTTTTGTAAAAAACTTTTTAAAAATTATCAAATTTTAATCCAACCACTTAATTCTAAAATTGCTTTGACTTTTAATAAATACTCCATAAAATATTTTCAACTATTTTCGAACTCTAATTGCCAAATTATAGTTTATTTGTTTTTAGATACTACAATCACAGATTAAAAAGGTAATTTTACAATAAATTATAAAACCCTTGCGATTGTCGGTGTTTCCACCGACAATTTTCAACAAAAAATTTATGAAAGGACTCATTTTGCGCTCAACAGGTTTATGGTACGATGTTTTGGCAGACGATAATCACAGATATAAAGGTCGTTTGCGAGGAAAGTTAAGATTAAATAATGATAGAGTAACCAATCCGATAGCTGTTGGCGATAGAGTACAAATCGTGTTGGAAGACAAAGATGAAAACACTGTTTTGATAGAAAAAATAGATAAAAGAATAAATTATATCAACCGTCAATCTCCTAAAAAAGATGGATTTGCTCATACCATTGCAGCTAATCTTGACCAAGCGATTGTAGTTGTTACACTTGCTATGCCTCGGACTTCACCTGGATTTATCGACCGTTTTTTAGTGGCAGCAGAAGCATTTCGAATTCCAGGAGTTTTGATTTTTAATAAAATAGATTTACTTTTAGAAGAAGAATTATTTGTTCAATCCAAAATGATGCAGCGTTATGAGCAAATCGGCTATACTTGTATGGCTATTTCTGCAACAGAAGATGAAGATATTACAAAAATTGAAAATATTTTGAAAGACAAAGTGTCTTTAGTTTCAGGGCATTCAGGAGTAGGAAAATCGACACTTTTAAATCGTCTTTCTCCAGAAATTACTCAAACTACCCAAGAAGTTTCGGATTATACAGAAAAAGGTCTTCACACCACTACTTTTTCAGAAATGTTTGAAATCTTTGAAAATACCTTTGTTATCGATACCCCAGGTATAAAAGAATTAGGTCTTATGGATATGGAAAAAGCAGAAATCAGCCATTATTTTCCAGAAATGAGAGAGCTTTTAAATCAATGTAAGTATGACAATTGCCTTCATTTGAGAGAACCACAGTGTGCTGTTATTGCAGCCGTAGAAAGTGGTGATATTGCCAAAAGTAGATACAATAGTTATTTATCTATGATGGAAAATGATGATAATCGTCGTTAGGCAGTTACCAGTAAACAGTTATCAGTTGAATTTTTGCTCTCATTATAAATTCGATTGTGTTCTTCTATGGCTTCTCTTTCTATTTTGTAAACTAATTTTTCTATATTCTCTCCATTTTGTTTTGAATAGAGCTTTTCAAATATATTTTTATACTCTAATTCATATTTACAAGGAGTACAATGTGTATAGACTAAAATTAGATTATATTTTTCTAAAGCATATTTTGGAGTTATATTAACTGGTCTGCCAGAAGCATTTCCAATAACATAATACTTTTGGACAGAATCTTTTAAGTTTATAAGAACCATACTACTAGACAAAAATGCTTAATCTCCCTAAAGCCCTTCCCCTCCCAAGGAGAGACTTTGAATAGGCTTTTCTCCCCTCCTTGGGAGGGGAAGGGGGGAGGTCAAAAGAAAAATGTCTAGTATGTATAAGAACATCATGTTTTGCATAAAGTCTTATTAGAGAGTCGCTCAAACCATTTAATCTACATTCCATTCTATCTGGTAATGAACCTAAAATAAAAGCATAATCATCTTCATTAAATACAGTGTAACATAAGTTTGTTTGTGTTTTACTATCGTCGGTGGGGACACCGACAATGGCAGAATTATAAATTGAACAGGGTTTTAACTCTGTTTTACGTGCAAAGAAATACAAAATAATTTATGTTACATAGTATTGAATGTGGAATCATTTGCATTTTTATTAAATAAAAAAGATATATCATTCCTATCCATATTTCTCCAACCTCAATTTTGCCCAAAACAAAAGCAGTAAAAGAAATGATTAAAAAGAAAAAACTCAATAAAATGATTTTCATAGTATAAATTTGTTAGTTTTGATTTCTTATTTTAAACGAAGAACAAGAAGTATAAGAAATAAAACAAAAATCTAATTATATAAAAGAAATGCTTACTGCAATGACTTTAGAATACTGGAATACATTAGCTAATCAAACACTTATGGTTAGTTCACTATTGAGTGGTTTTTCTATTACAGTAGTTGCCAATTTATTGGTTTCTGATAAGAACAGCAAAATCATGAATAATATATTAAAACTAGCCACTATTTCAGCTGGTTGTTTTCTTGTTTCTGTATTTGCCATGACACAAATTTCGATGATGACAACTATCGGAGGACCTTTTAAAATAACTACTACAAATGATTTTCTCGTTCCTAGAGTAATAGGAGTTTCTACTTTTATGATAGGTTTATTTTCTCTGTCAGCTATTTTGTCTTTATCGGGTTGGGTAAAGTCAAAAAAAACAGGAATATTTACAACGATTGTTGGAGTTATAACTTTGCTACTGATTTTTAGTACAATGATTCATATAAATTTATAGTAATAAGAAACTAAATCATTATGCTTAATCACAACGGAAAAATTTATCACGACAAAAATACGCTTCTTTTCTCTGCACAAAACAGAGCCTTTAGTTATGCTGATGCACTTTTCGAAACGATTCGAATTGTGAAAAGTATAGAAAATGAATCAATAAATTATTCTATTCCGTTATGGGATTATCATTTCAAACGCCTTTCGAAAGGAATGAAAGCCTTGGGATATGATAAATTAGAAGGTGATTTTTTGAAAGATGAGATTCTGAAAACGGTATCTTTAACAATTCCTGTAAATATAGATAAAATTGCTGATTTTAAAGCTCGTTTGACTATTTTTAGAAGTGAAGGTGGACTGTATACACCAACAAGTTCAACACCTGAGTTTGTAATTGTATTACAAGAAATTCCTAAAATAAATTTTTTAAGTGAAAATAGTAACGACTTAGAAACACTACAAAAAAGCTATATTTTTTTTGATGAATTACCTCTTTTTCCTTCTGCTTTTTCTCCTTTCAAAAAAGCAGATGCACTTCCTTATGTTTTGGCAGGAAAATACAGAAAAGAGCAACAGGTAGATGAAGTTTTTTTATTAAATAATCAAAATAGAATTGCAGAAGCAGGGGCTGCAAATGTTTTTGTTTTGGATAGAAAGTTATCTAATGAAAGAAACAAAGAAAATAATCAACTTCATTTTATTACTCCTCCGTCTTCTGAAGGTGGTGTAATGGGAACAATGAGAAATTATCTATTAGATAGAAAATTAAAGAGTTATAATAAGACAAAATTTGAAATTTCTATTGAAGAAAAATCAATTACAAAGCAAGAATTAAATCAAGCAGAGATTATCTTTACTACAAATGCTGTTCTGTCTATTCAAATTATCAAGATTACAACTCAAAAGCAGCTTGAAATAATTAAAAGTTGGATAAATGAAGTAAATCATATTTTTTGCCCCTAGTTGAGTATAAAATATCATACAGTTTCTAATAGGATATTTTATTATAAATTTCCCAAAAAGCTACTCAAAATCTGCCAAGTCACATAAACACTTCCTCCTACAAATCCAGCTAAAAGCACCAAAAAGCCTATTGCTGCAAACCAGACTACATATTTACTAGATTCGGTATGTTTTCCAGAAGTATAATATTCTTTCAAAATATCTACATTTCTTCTGTTAGACTTGAAAGCGACATCAAGAAAATCTCCTAGAAAAGGAAACAAACCTACTAAATAGTCAAAGGTAATATTTCCCAAAATCTTAGTCAAAACAGCTAAACTTACACCATGACGAACAATCGCCAAAACCATAGAAGCAGAAATAGCAAAACCCAAAAAATCTCCCACCACAGGCACAAGTCCGATAAGTGGATCAAGTCCAAAGCGAAAATTTGTCGCAGGAATTTTGAAAATATCATCTAAAGCTGTCGAAGTTTTATCTATCCAAGCAAGTTCTTTTGGAAGTTCTTTCTCCATTTTTGTCTGACTAAGCTGAGTTTGTTTTTTCATAAAAATTAGAAAATGATATAATTTGATTTTGAACAAATCTTGGTTAGAATAGATTTATCTTTATTAGATATTTTTCTAAAAATAACAAAAACTATTCAAATAGTAGTATTCATTATGAAGACCACATCAAACTTTTTAATATACGGTGCTTACGGTTATACAGGTGAGCTTATTTCAGAATTAGCTGTCAAAAATGGACTCAAACCTATTTTAGCAGGAAGAAATGTAGAAAAAACACAAGCCTTAGCTGATAAATTAGGTTTAAAATGGATTGCTTTCGAAGCTAAAGACAAAACGGCTGTCAAACTTGCACTGCAAAATGTAGATGTCTTGCTTAACTGTGCAGGTCCTTTTACACAAACAGTAAAAGAATTTGTTCCTGCTTGTATTGCTACAAAAACACATTATTTAGATATTACAGGTGAAATTGATGTTTTTGAGTATGTCAAAACACAAGACCAAGCAGCCAAAGAAGCAGGGATTATGATTATGTCAGGAGTTGGTTTTGACGTTGTTCCATCAGATTGTTTGTCTAAATTTTTGAAAGATGAATTGCCAACAGCTACACATTTAGAGCTTGCTTTTATGGGCTTAGGAGGCATTTCACAAGGAACAGCACTTACCATGGTAGAAAATGCAGGTGAAGGAGGAATGATTCGTGAAAAGGGAAAAATCAAAAAAGTAAAAACAGCTCATGAAGTCAGAACGATAGATTATGGAGTTAAAAAAATGACTTCCGTCACTATACCTTGGGGGAATGCTAATATTATTAACTTATACACATAAAAAGCATTTTGTATGTTTAAAGTTGGTTTAAAAGGGTTTTTTGAGTAATTTAGTGACTACTTATACACACAAAAAGCATTATATATGTATAAGTTTTGACACTTAAAAAGACACCAATCCAAAAAATTGACACTTTGAATAAAAATCAAATTAATGAAGCTAATATCTACTTAGCTCTTAACCCTCCACTTGCCGATGGGCGTTGCAAGTTAATGTTAGACTTTTCGTTTTCTGGTGAGAGACTTCGTATGTATACAGGAGAGTCTTGCTTGCCAGAACATTTTGATAAAAACAAAAAGAGGGTAAATAGAAAGCATCCATTTCAGATTGAAACGAATATTATATTAGATAATTATTGCAGGAATGTAGTTGCTGAATATAAGCGTTATAAAGCGACAGGAGTTATACCAACAAAACAACAGCTTAAGCAAGCTATTAAACCTAAGAAAAAAGAAGATACAGAAGGTCAAAACATGGGGTATTATTTTGATCTGATCAACAGGCAAAAGATAATCGAAGGAAGGGCAAAAAACACAAGAAGTACTTACATTACACTTAGAAATAGATTGGCTCTCTATGAAAAACATCGTAAAATAAAACTTTCTTTTGAAACATTTGATGCAATTCGTCACACTGATTTCATGGAATTTTTAATCTATGATATAGAAAATCATCCTAATACAATAGCAAAACGAAATCAAACCCTAAAACATTTTTTTTCTTTTTGTGAAAGAATACATAATGTAAAAGTACATCCTTTCTACAAAGAGATCCAATCAAAAAAAGTTGAAACACAAACAATATTTTTAGAAGAAAGAGAATTAGAAGCAATAGAAAACCTACAAACAGATTTACACCTAGAACACACTAAAGACTGTTACTTGTTTAGTTGTTATACAGGTAGACGTTACTCGGAAGTGAAAAACTTAACATATGACCAACTCTCTGTTAATGAAGATGGGTTGCAAATAATGACTTTTTATGAAGATAAAAAACAATATAAAAAAAAGTTAACGATTGCTCTTAATGATAATGCCCTAGCTATAATTGATAAATATAGAGCAAATCAAATGTTTAACAACAGAAGCTATGTATTACCAATGCTTAGTAATGTTTTGATGAATAGACACCTAAAAGAGTTGTTCAATTTAGCGAATATAAACTCTCCAGTAGAAAAAATTATCTATCAAGAGGGTATGCCTATAAGAATTGTAGTCCCTAAATATGAGCTTGCTACATTTCATACAGCTAGACATACTTATGCTACATTAAGTGTTAAAAGAGGAATGAGAGTTGAAGTTCTACAAAAAGAACTTAATCACTCAACAATTAATCAAACAATGCACTATGTGAAAATTATTGAATCTCAGCAACATCAAGAAGCGTTGAAGACTTGGAACAAACCTAAACAGGAAGAAGTTCAACAACCTTCTTTAATAACACACCCATCTCAAGAGTTAGAAAGAGTAAAGGAAAAAATAATGAACGCTAATAAGGAAA
>JAHDBD010000056.1 GCA_020630575.1 Bernardetia sp. | reverse complement strand
TAGTAATATTAATCGTTTCTACTGCATTATCAGATAATTCAAAACTTGAAACTACATTTTCTTTTAGTTCTAAAGCTGAGTAATCACCACTTAAATCACCTCCTGCATTTCCAAGTGAGCCTGAAGTAAAGGTACTTCTGTCTACCCAAATAACTTCTCCTGTTCCTGTTGTTGTAAGAACTTTATTATTTCCTCCTCCTTGAATTTTAGTTTCTGTAATTGCACCTTCTTGAATTTTATCAGTTGTTATAGCATTATCTTTGACCTTTTCTGTTTCAATGGCGTTATCAGCAATTTTTGATGTGATAATAGCCTCATTTTTTATTTTGATAGTTTCTACAACATCATCAGAAAGTTTTTCTACTGTTATAGCATTATCTTGAATGTCATCTGTTTGAATAGTGCCATCAGCCAGTTGAGTGGTTGTAACAACTCCTTCTTTTATTTTGAGATTTGTATAATTACCTGTTATATCTCCACCTGCATCACCCAAGGAACTTGGATTGCTTTGTAAATCTGTTTTGTTAAGCCAAACAACTTCTCCTATCGAATTAGTAGTAAGAATTTTATTATTTCCCCCTCCCTCAATACTAGAGGGTTTGACAGAGCCAGTAGCTACACTTTTAGCCATATAGGCATAAGGTACAGAATTTAGTGAAGTAGCTATCATAGGAGCAGTATCGCCTATTTTTATTCTCAATCTCAAGTTAGGATTTTCGCTAAAAAGTGTATTTGCAATAGGATTGTTACTGCCCAAAACAACTGAATAAAGACCTCTTTGAATAACAACTTGTTGTGTTTCAGACCATTTTACTTGGTCATTTTCAGAAATAAATTCAAATAAAATAGTCTCATTTCCTTCATAAAGTTGTCCATTTTGTATTAGCTTTCCTTGATAAGAAATACCTGATGAATAAGAGGAAACATTAGTTTGAGCGTATAGATAAAAAGGCATACAGATAAAGCATACCAATAAAAGTAAAAATGATTTCATAGCTGGGAAAAGTAAAAATGCAGATAAAAAAGAATGTTATCAACTAAAACTTTAACTAAAAATTAGATAGAGAAAATAAAAATGCTCTAACTCAATAAAGAAGTCGAATACAAAAATTTTGGAATTAAAAAATAATAACATCATCAAACCAATAAAATAAAAATATTGGTGTTATATAATGTGATTGATTTTATAACGAAAATTCTTAAATTATGTTTGTTTTTTTTTACTTTTGTTTAGGATTTATTTATAATACTCTAATTATAAAACAGTTAGACTAAACAAATCAGTTCATTTTTAATTAAACATTATAGGTATTTTAAAATATTTTGATGCTATTTTTTGTTGTAGTATTTAATTTAAAGTTATTATTTATTCTTAATCCATTTACTTGATTTTCTCCAATAATTCCTACCCACACTATATTAGTGTTGGATAACAAAACATAAACAAAATTTCTTTGGTAAATCGGAATTTTGAGGTCAGTTAGAAAATCTCCTACATTCTTTTTATTTTTCATTCCTAATGGAATAAATTTGTCTCCATCTTTCCATTTTCTCAATTTCAAAGGAAATTCTAACTTATCCAAATCTAAATACATAGCTTTTCCTTTGAAATTAGCATCTTTTGGATTACATTTTTCTAACGTTAAATTAATTTTATGTTTATTACTTTGAATAATGAATTTATCTGACTCATTAGAATTAAATAGAATTAAAAATTCTTTACCTTCCTCATCAATTTGATTGTAATTTTGATTGACTAAAATCCATTCCTTTTTATTTGTATAGAGAATATGTGATTTTGAGATAAAAGTTTTAGTTTCTTCTTGTTCAGAGTTCTCTAGCTGTTCTACGACTTGTTTGGCTTGTTTGTATGAAAACCCTTGTTTTTTGAGAAATTCAGAAATAATAAGTAAAGGCTCTATCAATTTCTTCAGTTCAGAAACGTATATCAACCTACTTTTATCCTTATCTATTGAAATTGTCTTTTCAAATTCTTTTACGTGAAATTGAAGTAAGTTTTCCATACCTCGTAACCTCTCAGAAGTATTTAGAAATGTTTTTTCTATATCTGAATTTATTTCCTTGAGACGAGGAATAATTTGATGTCGTATAAAATTACGTTTGTATTTTTCAGTCTGATTGCTGGCATCTTCTCGCCACTTTAAATTATTTTGTTTTGCATAATTCAAAATTTCCTCTTTGGTAAGACAAAGCAAAGGACGAATAATTTGAGTTTGTTCTTTGGTAATTTTTCGTTTTGGCAAAATTCCTCTCAAACCTGAAATACCTGTTCCTTTACTCAAATGATAAATAGAGGTTTCTAAAGAGTCCGATAAATGATGTGCTGTCGCAACAAAATCATAATTTTCTGTTTGACTAATTTTTTCAAAAAAATTATATCTCAATTCTCTAGCTATAAGTTGAATAGATTTTTGCTGCTCTTTCGCAATCTTTTTTGTATCAAATCTTATAGCATGAAAAGGAAGGTTGTTTTTTATAGCATATTCTTTTATCAGAATTTCATCTTGGTCGGACTCTTTGCCTCTCAAACTAAAATTACAATGAGCAATTCCAATTTTACTTATTTTTTTATCACAATTAGAGTTTATCTTCAACAAAATATCAATTAAAACCATTGAATCTACGCCACCACTAGCAGCCACAAGAATGGATTTATTTTCTAAGTCAAAATTATTTTTAGTACAAAAAAAATCAATTGTTTTTAAAATTGTCATTAGTTTCTTCTTTAAAATGAAGTGGTTTATAGGGTATTTTCAGTTTTTGGGATCAGAAAAAGTGGTGTTCTTGAAAATTTGAACTTATTTATTGGATGTGCATTTATAATGGTATTGGTTTAGATAATTTTCTTGATCAATTTCTTTTGAGCATAGTTAAGTTAAACTGTATTTTTAATTTGTAAGTGAGAAGTTGATTTTAGATTGTTCCAACTTTATGAAAGTCTCTATATTTTGCTTATTTTTTCTACTATTAGTTCTGATATTTATTTCAATGCCATATTTTTTATTTAGAAAGTTTAGTGTTTTCAACAAGCTATCATTTTCTAATATTTCAAAATAATTGAGACGAAATTTTACTTGTCCTCTATTTCTGTCTTCAATAATGCAATCGCCAAAAGCAGAAGAAAAACTAATAAACTGTGAAAAATCTAATGATATTGACTGAATATTAGCAAAGTATGAAGCATAATCTTCAGTTCCAACAGAGGTGCTAAAGCCTATTTTTTTGTCTGAAATATAAAAAACAGTATCATTAAATTCTTTATGAAATGTGGTTATGTTATTAGCTTTGTTACTTGGTAGATTTTCTTTTAGAATGAAAAGAATTACAAAAATTAAAAGTAGAAGTAAAATAAATAAAGCATTTTTAGTGATTAAAATGGCAGCAAAAACCCCCAATATTCCTATAAACCCTGCTATATTCAATATATCTTTAAACTCTCCATGAGTCTGAGTAAACTGTCCTCTAAATTTCCAAATGCTTCTGTCAATTTTAGGGATAGTATCTGTAAATCCATTGCTTGAAGCAAGATAACTATAAAATAAAAGCTGTTCAGATGCCTTGAGAAAAATTGGGGCATAATTTAAAGGAAAATCAATCAGAGTTCCGCTCTGCTCACAATGCCTATTTCCTAAATACTCCCACGTATCAATCAAAAAAACAGACTTACAACTTGCACAAAAAACCACCTCGTCGCCTTCCAAAATAGAATCACCTGTAATAGGGTCTTTTCGGTTTTGAGCTAGGAAACTTTGGTGTTCTTGTAAGTTTGGGTTTATTTTGTGGATATGCATTTATAAAAATAGATTACTCAGAAAGTTGGTGCGATGAGGTAGAGGCAAACAAGAAATAGCAAAATTTGTATTACCCCTTTTATTTAGTGCTTCAAGATGCATAATTGTATCTTCTTGTATGCTTTCTATCTCAATTTGAATATCCTTATTTTTGGAAAACGTATGCAAAGCATCAAATAATGAAAATGGATCAGTAAGCATGTCATTAGACAAGTAACAGATGACATTTTCAACTTTGTTGATACCTTCTATTTTATAAAAAATTTTACAATAATTATTCTCAAATTCATATCCTGTATGACTAAAAATTAACTTTTCTATACATTTTGCTGATAAAGTATAGTGCTTTTTGCCATATTTTGTTGCAAAACTTATTGATTTTTTAGAAATATAAAAAGTGTTATTAGAGAATTTTTTATACTTCAAGTTTACCTTTTTAATGTAATATGAATCGTGAATCACTCTTACAATAAATAATAATACAGCCATTACTATTCCTGATAACAGAATAAAATAGTTGTCAGTAAAAAATGACATTACAGGCAAAGAAAAACAAAACAAAAATACAACTAAACCTGTGTAAAGATTACTCTCTTGAAATTCATCATAAGAAGACAAAAACTTTTCCTGATACACCCAAGGAATTTGTTTAGCCTTGTTTGGTATTTCAAATTTGTTTTCTCCACTACTATCCAACTGTTTGTAAAATAGAATTTCATTATCTACTTTTACTTGAATAGTTTGTCGTAAAGGAAATTCAATCAACGTTTCTGACTGCTCACAATGTCTTCCACCCAAATACTCCCAAGTCTCTCTCAAAAAAACAGATTTACAACTTGCACAAAAAACCACCTCATCGCCTTCTGCAATAGAATCACCTGTAATTGGGTCTTTTCGGTTTTGAGCTAGGAAATTTTGGTATTCTTGTGAAGTGGAATTTATTTTGTGGGTGTGCATATTTTTTTAAATGAACCATTTTATTTTGCTGTAACAGTAATATTACTTTCCGTAGAACTTACAAAGTCTATTGCACTTTGATAATGTGAATTTTCACCTATTTTTAAGTGGATTGATATAGAAAATAAGGAGTTAAATTTTTCTACGGCTTCCAAAAACTCTTTACTATATTTTTTTAATAAATTACTGAGATAAAACTTTGTTCTGTAACCATCTTTGTAATTTATTATACAACTATTTGAACTTGTAGAAAAGTTGAATTCTAGTGATTCAATGTAATCAGCGTTCAATGTATATTCTTTTATTCCATAGCTACGACTAAAGCCTATACTTTTTTTTGAAAAGAAGAATACTTCATTTTTAAAGTTTTTATGAATAGTGTTTAATTTTTTTCCATACTTTGTATTATGCCAATTTGGTATAAACAACGTAATAAAAGCAAATGCTACTCCTATTATAAATAAAATTGGGTTATGATTAATAACAGTTATAGCTACTCCACCCATAAAAAATAAATAAGAAATAAAATAGATATGCATTCCATTAAACAGATTATGAAATTTTGAAAGTTTTCTCTCTACTGTATTCCATTCTGATGGTAAGTTTGGAATAGAACTTCCTTTACCATTAGATAAATAAGCAAAAAATAGAATATCTTCTTCAGTAGATAAACATAATTCTTTAGATAATGGTAACTCAATTAATGTCTTCTTTTGTTTACAATGCTGCCTACCCAAATACTCCCACGTATCAATCAAAAAAACAGACTTACAACTTGCACAAAAAACCACCTCGTCGCCTTCTGAAATAGAATCGCCTGTAATGGGGTCTTTTCGGTTTTGAGCTAGGAAATTTTGGTGTTCTTGTAAGTTTGGGTTTATTTTGTGGATGTGCATTTAATAGAAAACATTAAATGTGTAATGAATTATCAATTGAACAGGGTTTCAACCCTGTCTGTTCTGTTCAAAAGAAACAGGGTTAAAACCCTGTCCAATTGATAAAATTATATTTTTTTATTCATGTTTCGTAAAACCAAATTTTCTAATCAATTCTTTTTCTTCCCGTTCAAATGATTTCTCTTTATGATGCTCTTCTTGATTTTTTAGATAATTTCTGACTTTTTCTAGCATAGATTCCGACACAGATACAGCATAAAATTCTTTTTGCCAAGCAAATTTTCGTTCTGTAAGTTCATTCTTATTTATCCAAAATGAAGATTCTCCTTTTAATAATTGAGCAATTTGAGCAAGAGTCTGTTCAGCATTCATTGAAACCAAACAATGACAATGGTCTGAATATCCATTTACAAAATCTACTGCAATCCCTTTCTCATGTCCATTAACAAATATATGATTCCATATCTCTTTTCTAAGCAAGGGCGTATCTAAAAATTGTTCTCTATTTTTTGTACTCCAAACAAAATGAATATATACTTTTATAAATGACATATTATTTTTCAACAAATCATGAATTGAACAGGGTTTTCTTTCAAATTCAAATAACAGGGTTAAAACCCTGTCCAATTGAAGAATGAATGAATGAATCTGTATTGATACAATAGTACTATCTACATTTTATTCAAACAACGCTTCAAAGCATCTCTCCAATGAGGAATTTCGATATCAAAATTCTGTTTGATTTTAGACTTATCTAATACACTATACGAAGGACGCTCTGCTGGAGTTGGAAATTGTACTGAACGAACAGGTTGTAAATTTACTTTTTTATCTTTTGTTTGTTTTGACAATTCAAAAATCGCTTGAGCAAAATCATACCAACTCGCTATACCTTCATTTGAATAATGATATGTTCCCCACAAATGAGGTTCAACAAATTTTTTATCTTCCAAACTAAGTATTATTTGAAGAATTGTATCTGCCAAATCTCGTGCATAAGTCGGACTTCCTATTTGGTCATAGACTACATTCAAAGGATTTTTATCAGCAAGTGAAAGCATTGTTTTGACAAAATTTTTACCAAAACAAGAATACAGCCACGCTGTTCTCAAAACAATAGTATGTGGGTTATACAATAACACATTTTTTTCGCCTTGCCATTTTGAAGTTCCATACACTCCCTTCGGATTAGGCGTATCATTTTCTGTATAAGGCGTATTTTTTTTACCATCAAAAACAAAATCTGTCGAAATATGAATCAAACGCACACCATGTTTTTCACATGCTTTGGCAAGATTCGTTGTTCCCACTACATTAACTTCATAAGCTGCCAATTTATCATTTTCAGAGTTATCAACGGCTGTATAAGCTGCTGCATTGATACAATAATCAAAATGTTGAAGTTCGAATAGTTCGTTTACTCGCTTTGAGTGTGTAATATCTAGCTTTTCAAAGTCAGTAAAATGAAAATCAAAAGGATAGGCTTTTTTTAAGGCTTGAAGCTCTTGTCCTAGTTGTCCGTCTGCTCCTGTTACTAAAATCATAGGTTTATATTTATTAAGTAATAGCAATCAGTATTTTTATCAATTGGACAGGGTTTTAGCCCTGTCCTTTAATTGTTTGCTATTGTTTTTTTAATGTTTAAAATGTCTAGTTCCTGTCAAGACCATTGCCATATCATGTGTATCACACATATCAATAGAATCTTGATCTTTTATCGAACCACCTGGTTGAATAACTGCGCTAATTCCTTCCTGTGCTGCAATTTCTACACAATCTGGAAAAGGAAAAAAGGCATCAGAAGCCATAACAGCTCCTTTCAAATCAAAACCAAAAACTTTTGCCTTCGCAATCGCTTGTTTGAGTGCATCGACACGAGAAGTTTGTCCAACACCACTCGCCAAAAGTTGTCCTTCTACAGCCAAAATAATTGTATTTGATTTGGTATGTTTGACAAGTTTATTTGCAAAAAGCAACGCTTCAACCTGCTCATTTGTTGGCTCTTTTTTGGTTACTGTTTTGAGGTCTTTTTTAGTTTCTCTTTTCTTATCAGCATCTTGCGAAATTACTCCATTTAATAATGTTTTGTAATGAACATGTGGAAAATCTACCTCTTTGCGTTTTAATAGAATACGGTTTTTCTTTTGAGAAAGAATATCATACGCATCATCTGAAAAACTAGGTGCAATCAAGACTTCAAAAAACAAATCGTTCATGGCTTCAGCAGCCTCTTTATCTACTTCACTATTTGTAATCAAAACACCTCCAAAAGCAGAAAGAGTATCGGCTGCAAAGGCTTTTTTATAGGCTTCGGCTACTGTTTTGGCAGTTGCCATTCCACAAGCGTTGGTGTGTTTTAGGATAGCAAAGGCAGGAGTTTCATTTTTAGACTCTTCAAAGTCATCAATCAAAGCAACAGCTGCATCAACATCTACAAGATTATTGTAAGACAATTCTTTGCCATTTAATTGCTCAAAAAGTGCTTCCAAATCTCCATAAAAATAGCCTCTCTGATGTGGATTTTCTCCATATCTCAAGGCTCTTCCTTCTTTAATACTTTGTTTGAAAACTAAATTCAAATCATCTCCTTGCGTACTGACTTGATTGAGGTGATTAAAAATAGCTGTGTCGTAATGCGAACTAGTATTGAATGCTTTTGTTGCAAAATTACGTCTAGTTTCTAAATTGGTACTTCCATTTTGGTCTCTCAAAATCTGATTTAGAAGTGGATAATCTTTTTTATCAGAAATGATAACTACATCGTTGTAATTTTTGGCTGCTGCACGAATAAGAGCAATTCCACCAATATCAATTTTTTCTATAATTTCGTCTTCACTTGCTCCTGATTTTACAGTTTCCTCAAAGGGATATAAATCTACAATTACTAAGTCAATTTCAGGAATTTCATAATTTTCAGCTTCTTCTCTATCACTTTCAAGATTGCGACGATGCAAAATTCCTCCAAAAACTTTTGGGTGAAGTGTCTTTACTCGTCCTCCAAAAATGGAAGGATAGGAAGTAAGGTCTTCAACACGAGCCACAGAAATGCCTTGTTCTTCAATGAATTTTTGAGTTCCTCCTGTGGAATAAATCGTAACTCCCTGACTAGCTAGAGTTTGTAAAAGAGGTTCTAAACCATCTTTATAAAATACTGAAATAAGCGCAGATTTGATTTTCTTTTGCATAAAAAGTATGAAGTTTTGCTGTATGTTTGAATATTCTGGTTCTTGATTTATCAGAATATATTTTCGTACAATGTTTCTACAAAACTACATATAAATCTTAAAATTGAAAGAGAGAAATGTAAATCTATCCAAACTAAAATTTACTCTCTATACAACATCAATTATAAATCCTAGATATGGAACAATAAAAAAGAGCAAAAAATAGAAAATTAATCCTAAACTTGCCTTTTGTTTACTCTGATACAAAATACAAGACTCTGAAATCTTAACAAAGACTGAATGTGGGAAGGTATGTGAAATCAGTCAATATATAATTTACCTAGGCAATCAAAGAATATCACCAAATTTATGATAGAAAATAAAACTGAATCAATAAAAAACCTTATCACGGTTTGTATTAAGGTAGTTCAGACATCTTGTCTGAACATAAAAAGCAGTATTTTATCCTATCCAACAGTTTGGAAGACAGTTATACAAAAATAATCCTGATAACCTTTAAAGAATAAAAGCAATGATACTAACAATAAAAAATCTAGGCGCACTCAAAGAAGCAGAAATAGACCTTAACAAAGACCTTATTTTACTTTGTGGACATAATAATACTGGCAAAACGTATGTAGCTTATCTAATTTATAATATTTTACACCTAAGCTTAGGTTCTAAACTTTATAAAAGTATAGAAAATTTGTTTAATATTTCATACGAAAGAAATATTATCTCTTTGCCTTTAGTCAAAAGTGCAGAAGGCAAAGAAATTATTTCTTTTGCAAAACAACTTATAGAAAATAAAAAAACAGAAATTGATCTTTCAAAATTTACAAAAAATTTGGTTTTCAATTTAAAAAATGAAATAGCTAAAAATATAATGAAGGAAATAAGCTCAGAAAATTCTTTAAATAATTTTTTTAGTAAAGAAATAATCGAAAAACTAAGCTTTGAGCTTAATTATACAGAAGAATTTATTAAAAATAATTTAAGAAGTTCGCCAGTCGATGCAATGATTTATTGTGATGGAGGAATAATAGCAAAAAAAGAAAAAAACAGTTGCAAAGTGATATTTGAGCTTTTAGAAGATTTAGCCTTAGAAGAATATTTATCCTTAGAACTTGTTACACTGCAAATTTATTTCTCTATACTACACATTTGTTTAAATTTTACTTTCAGAAGTACTATTTTCACTTCCGAACGGGCAGCCATAGATATTTTTAGCGAAGAATTAGCACTAAACAGCAATAACTTTTTTTATAAAATATTAGAAAGTAATGGCGAAACCAGAATAAAATTATTAGATTTTATAGACAGCAATAGAATAAATCGTTATCCAACACCAATAGGAGATGGATTACTTACAGCACAAGATTTAATACATCTTCAAAAGGAAAAAAGTGAATTTGAATTTCTAGCAATTGAGTTAGAAAAAACTATTTTAGAAGGAAAAATAAGTGTTGGACAATACGGAGCTTTGCAGTATCAGCCAAATGATAGCTCTGAAAATACAGTTTTAGAGATTGCTCAAACTTCTTCTCTCGTAAAATCTCTTGCTTCTCTTGTTTTTTATTTACGTCATTCAGCAAAGAAAAATGATTGTATCATTATTGAAGAACCAGAATTAAATCTACACCCAAATAATCAAATTTTGGTAGCTCGTTTTTTGGCTCGTCTTGTCAATGAAGGATTTAAAGTGGTGGCAAGTACACATAGTGATTATATTATTAGAGAATTGAGTAATTTATTGATGCTTTCTAATAATTTTAAAGAGAAGGAAGAATTAATGAAAACGTATGGATATAATGAAAATGAACTTTTAAAAAACGAACAAGTAGGAGTTTATTATTTTGAGAACGGAAAAAATACTGCCGTTTCTCTTCCTCTTTCGAAGCGTGGAATTGAAATCGATTCAATCAATCAAGTAATAACAGACCTCAATGAACGTTCAGATGATATTTATTATACTTTTTTAGAATCTGATGAAAATAAAGAAGCAGTGAAAGAAGAAAAAAGAACAGAGGAAAATTTAAAATCTAACTAATAGAAAATATAAAAAAAGCACCTTTAAGCTATTATATAGAATATAATACCGAGTTCACGTTATTTTATAATACGCTTAAAGTCCTGTTTAGATTAATTATCTAATCAGTTTTTTTGTAAACTTGATTTTATGTTGTTTATTTTATTTTGATATTATTTCCTCTTTTCCATCTTTCCAATTTGAATATTGAGAGCTTTTACAGAAATTTGTATTTCAATCACTGACAAAGAAAGTGAAAGCATAAGTAAAACTAAACTTATTCCAAAGAGCCATTGTCCAACTTCCATTTGTTGCCAAAAAAGAGCAAACATGGAAATTACACACAAAAGCAGACTAGAAACCCCCAAAAATTGCATGTTTCGAATTAAATAAACTCTTCTTTTGAGATTCTTAATTTGTTGTATCAAAATTTTATTTGGTTCGTTTTCATATTTTTCATGTAAATTTCGAATAAGTGTAGCAATTGCCAAAAAACGATTGGTATAAGCTAACAAAAGCAATGAAATAGCAGGAAAAAGTAAGGCAGGTGTAGTGAGACTGATTTCCATATTATAATAATTAATTGTGGTTGATTAGCTAAATTGATTTTTCAGTTACAAATAATTGCTAAAAAGTAACACAAAGAAAAGGGAATATTATTTGCTATTCTAAATTATATCTTATAAAAAATCAAAAAAATTATACTATTACATTTTGATTTTCATCTAAAAAAATATCTAATGCATATTACTGTAATAAAAAGTATTTTCAAAAATACGTTATTTGTATTTTCTTTTTTAATAGGGTTATGTTGCATAAATCCTTCTTTTACTCTTGCACAAACAACAAATGAAGATGGATGGGAAACAGCAACAGAAGAAGATACTGCACCAAAAATAGATACCACTATTGTGGAAAGAAAAGCTCTTTTAGCCTATGGAGGAGATTCTATCAAAATTGCAAGTATTGAAGGAAAATTAGGTGTTCTCAATGATACAAATGCTACCATTGTTCCTTTTCAGTATGAAAAAATAATTTTTTTTGAAGGTGAAGATTCTACTTGTACACGTTGGGAAGGAACATTATTAGTGCAAAGTAGAGGAAAATATGGAGTTTTAGATGCAACAGGAAAACCACTTACAGCACTTTACGAAAAAATAGAATTTATGCCCGAAACATGTCAGAGTGCAAGTGGAAAAACAAAGGTGATGTTATTTCATGATAAAGGAAAGGTAGGTTTGGCTGATGCTTATGGAAATGTAGTTATTCGTCCTTCGTATGATGAAATTGAATTCATAAAATATTATATCACACGTTATGGAGACACAGCCAAAATTGAAAGAGTATTAAAACCCGAACTCATTACAGCAAAAAAAGCAGGGAAATACGGACTTTTTGACCTTCATAATAATGTCCCTCTATTGCGTTCAGAGTATAATTCTATTGATTATCTACAAGATATAAAAGTAGAAGAAAAGAAAAAGACACATTCAACTCATATCTTAAAAATAAAACAAGGAACAAATTATGGTTTTATTTTACTACATAATCAAGCTATTTTAGCACCTCAATATCAATATTTAGGGGAGTTTTCTACTGAAAAAGGTAAAACAACAGGAGCAGCAGAAAACCTAATCGCTTTAGTACAAAAAGAAGGAAAATGGGGTTGGATAAATCTGGAAGGTAAAGAAGTCATAAAAGTAAATTATGATGCTGCCGAACCTTTTCGAAAAGATATTGCTTTTGTCAGAAAAGGTAGAAACTGGACAGCTATTGATAGAAATGGAAAAAAAGCTCTTGAAGATTCGTATGAAGAAATAAAATATCTTGCTTTAGAAAGCGAACAAAATGCCTTTTTCAAAACGCTTATTATTGCAAAACAAAAAGGCAAATATGGGATTCTAGATATAGAAGGAAAAACACTACTCAATTTTGAATATGATAAACTTACCTTTGTTCCTGAAAAATTTGGCTTTAATGTCGAAGTAAATGGAGAAGAAAAATTCGTCAATCTAAAAAGAAAATAGTGATTAGTGATTAGTGATTAGTGATTAGTGATTAGTGATTAGTGATTAGTGA
>JAHDBD010000055.1 GCA_020630575.1 Bernardetia sp. | reverse complement strand
TCCAATATTCTGCAAACATTGAATTAATTGGTTGATGCATAAAAGAGCCTGTTCCGAGAGATAGATTTTTATAGTCTGGCTCGTTTCATAGGTTCTCTTCCTACTAGATGAATTCTTAAATACAAGATAAGAAATTACATCTATTTTATCTACTATAAACCTAAAGGCTCGTTGTGTATTTGCTGCACTTACATTTCATATCAACTGGCTTGAAATACAGGTAGGTTATCTTCCTGCGAGTTGGGACGTATTATGGTCTATTTCTATTGAAGAAGTATTTTATCTACTCTTTCCTATTATTTGTTTTTTTATAAGAAATAAATGGCAACTTTCCTTTCTTTTAATTTTCTTTATGTGTCTTTCACCGTATGCTAGAATATATTTTTATGAAGGAAACGAGTTGTCTTATAAAGGCTATTTTGCTTATTTCGATGCTATCACTTTTGGCTGTTTCATTGCTGTTATAGCTGACGAAATCACATTTCAGAAGTGGTTTTTACGTATTTTTTGTTTGGTAGGTTTATTTCTAATACTATTTGTTATTTACTTTAAAAAGATTGTTTACGACTTAGGTTTAGTGGATTTAGGACTAAATATCACAATTCTTTCAGTAGGAGTTTCTCTTATTTTACTTTGGCTTCATAATCATCATAAAATGGGAAAAGAAAAAGATTACTTAGCTTTTAGATGGCTAAAAAGTATGGGTATTTATAGTTATGAAATTTATTTAACACACATGTTTGTCGTAATTTTTGGTGTTCAGATTTATAAATATCTTGAATTAAGTAGCAATTATTTAATTCCTTACTCGTTGCTCTTAATTTTACTTTCTTATTTTTTGGGTAGAATAATCTTCAATTATTTTTCTGAACCTTTGAATAATTGGCTAAGAAGAAAATTTTGACTTATTAATCCTTAACTGATTTTATCAAAGGAAAAATAATCAAAGTAATTGAGCCAATACAAACTGCTATAATTCCGACCCAATTGTAGTGAATTAATTCTTTTGTCTCATTAGCTGATTCAATAACAATATAACCACCAATAATAGATGCTAAAGCAGAACCAAGCTGTTGAACAGAAGAATTTAAACTCATAAAACTGGCTCTTCGTTTGGACAGAATTGCCATAGTAAGCTGTGTTTGAGCAGGTACCATACGTCCACTTCCAAAAACAAAAAAGAAAGTTGTTACACAGAGAGCAACCCAAACAGGAATATCAGTCAGATGAGTAAGCAAAATAACGGCAATGAAAGAAATAGGAAGGATAATATTAAACATTTTTCTAGGGCCAAAACGATCAACATAACGCCCAACTAAAGGAGCTGTAAAAATAGTAAAGCCTCCTCCAATAAAATAAATAAGTGTGATTTGTTCTTCTGAAAAACCAATATTACGAATCATATAGGGAGTAATGAAAGGAATCAACATAAACTGCCCAAGCACAAGCGTAAAAGTTAGAAGTAAAGCCAAACGGGCATTTCTAGAATTTAAGATTTCTAATAGAGCTTCTTTTCTTGTTTCTTTGTGTCCATTTCCTAAATCAGCTTTGTTTTTAGCATCTATATGAGAGCGCAAAGAAGGAATATATTTGAAAGAAATAATCCAAATAATAAAACTCAAAATACCTAAAAGCTGAAAAGGCGCATGCCAATCAAATGTTATAGCTAAATACAAACCTGTCGGAACTCCAATAACAGAGGCTACCGAAAAAGCCATCATAATTATTCCTACAGCTTTTCCTCTTTCTTCAGCTACAAACAAATCACTAGCTATAGCTAAAACCAATGCACCAATTACACCACCAAAAAAACCAGCTATTCCTCTAAAAATCAAGAAAAAATAAAAATTAGGAACAAACGAACAAGCAAAAGTAGCAACTCCAAAACAAGCGTAGACAAACAAAAAAGCTACTCTTCTATCAAACTTATCTAAATAAACTGCTCCTAAAAGCCCAGCAATAAAAGCACAAGAAGAGTAAGCAGAAACCAAAAGGGCATATTCTTGAGGAGCAATTTCAAAGAGTTTCATGAGACGATCACTCAAAGGCATAATTATCATGATGTCCATGATGTGAGTGAAATTGGCAGCAGCCAGCAAAAAGAGTATAAAGGATTTATTTTTCAAAACGTGATAGGAGACAGGTATAAAACTTTTGTAAAGAGTATCAATACATAAAAAAACATGCTAACACAAAGTAATCAAAGTTAGTTTTCAAAGTTGAGGAGTTTTAAGAAAGTTTTATTAATAATTATAATACAAAAATCCTTTATCAACTATTAAAAATAGCTAATAAAGGATTTTGTAAAGTATTAGAATGATTTATTTTCTTCTCACAACAATATTTCCTAATACAAGAATATCCATTTTGGTACGTAAAAAACAATCTAATGCTTCTTGGGGCGTATTTACAATAGGTTCATTTTCATTAAAAGATGTATTTAGAAGAACAGGAACACCTGTTTGCTCTCTAAAAGTATCAATGAGTTTATGATAACGTGGATTTGTGCTTGAACTAACCGTCTGTAAACGTCCTGTTCCATCAACATGGGTAACAGCAGGAATCACATCATGTTTTTCTTTTTTGATAGGATAGACTTTTTCCATAAACGGAACTTTGTCAGCACCTTCAAAATATTCTTCTACATATTCTTCTAAAATAGAAGGAGCAAAAGGACGGAAACTTTCTCTGCGTTTTATTTTTTCGTTCAATAATTCTTTTGCATCTGTTCTTCTTGGGTCGACCAAAATAGAACGATTTCCTAATGCTCTAGGGCCAAATTCTGCACTTCCTTGAAACCAACCAATTACACCAGCATCAAGAATAGCATCTGTAACTGTTTTATATAATTCCTCATCATTCAAAACAGAATACTGAATATCTTTTGCTATTTCTTTAGTTGATTTTTCGTGTTTTAGAATTGTCTCTATTTCTGTATCCGAATAATTACTTCCTGTGTAAGCATCCCAAATTGGTTCTATTCTAGGTTTCTTTAGTTCATGATTATAAAAATACAATGCCGAACCCAAAGCCGTTCCTGCATCATGTCCTGCACTTGGAACATATACTTTTTTAAAAGGCGTATTTTGCAAAATTTTTCCGTTGGCTACTGAGTTTTGAGCTACTCCACCAGCTACACAAATATTATCCAAACCTGTTTTTTTGTGTAAATGATTCAGAATATGAAAAATTGTTTCTTCTGTAATACGTTGAATAGAAGTAGCCAAATTGATATGATGCTGTGTAAGAGGTTCATCTTTAGTACGCATTTTACCAAACTTTTCCTCTAAAAGTGGTGATATAGGCGTATCTACGTGAGGCTCTCCACCTTCCCAAGACATCGTAACACCATCTTTATCGTGTCTGAAATAATCTAAATTGAGTTCAAAAAGTCCGTTGGATTTGAATTTTATTATATCTCTAAACTCTTCTAAATATACAGGTTCACCATAAGGAGCAAGTCCCATCACTTTGTACTCATCTCCATATTTTGGAAAACCTAAATAACGAGTAAGTGTAGTATAAAATTCACCTATCGAATGTGGATAATTGACTTGGTCAATAACAGTAATTTGGTTGTCTTTACCTGTTCCTGTCATGGTAGAAGTAAAATCTCCAAAAGCATCAATAGAAAGCAAAGCGGCTTCATCAAAATCTGATGGAAAAAAAGCACTTGCCAAATGAGAGCGATGATGCTCAATATTTTTGACTTCTGCCTTTATTTTTTTTTCGTCTATTTGAAATGCTTTTGCTAATTCTTGTTTTACTCCCCCTATTTTTTTTGAGTTTTGAAGACGACTTTTTATAGCATCATAACTAATCATTTTGCTGGCAGCAAAGATAATTTTTTTATATAAATTGGATGAAGGATTACGAGAAATTGTAATATAATCTACATCTTCAATAGAAATACCAGCTTCTTTCAGACAAAATTTAATTGCCTCTGTTGGAAACCCAGCCCAATGTTTAATGCGTCTGATACGTTCTTCTTCAGTAGCAGCGATTAATTTTCCATCTTTAAGAATACAAGCAGAAGAATCTCCGTGATAAGCATTAAGACCTAAAATATACATGTGTGAATAGTTAAGAATAGCAAAAAGTCTAAGTATTTTACTATGTTTTGATAAAACCAAAACACTTATAAAAACTTAGACATTAATATATTTTTATGTAAAAAGAATTATTTAGTAACCAATTTGATAGCTAATTTTTTAGCCATTTGAAAAGCAGTAGGAAATGTAGTTTCTACATTCAAAATCAAACGGTTGAGACTCTCATTTTGGTCTTTTGGAAAGTTTACATCAATTCCATTTACTTTTTTGAGATTTAGTTTTTTTATGCGAGATTGGTATTGTAAAAAATCGGTAGAAGTAGGAATATAATGTCCTGTAAAAGAAGAACGAGAATGTTCAGGTTGAGTAGTAGCAAGACTTCCATGGATTGTTTTTCCATGCCAAAAAAGGACATCACCTTTTCTCAAAACAGGTGCGCTACATTCTAACTTAAATTGATGAATAATATCTACAACTAATTTTTTGTATTTGTCATGATTAAATGCAATATCAAAATCACCACCATTTTTTTCCATATCAATCAAATGACTTTTTGGATAGACATAAAAACGACCTGCCCCTGGTGCAATATCTTCAATAGCTATCCAACTTCCAACCATTCGTCCAAGTTCTGAGGAGTCTAAGTAATAACTATCTTGATGAGCCCAAGTAGCTGGGTTTCCTTCAAAATACATACTCTGAACTAATTTTGGATCATCAGACATCAAATTATTTAAAGCTGATTTGAATTCTTTACTAGTCAATATTTCCATTCCTTTCTCTCTAAAAACTGGAAATTTATTTTTATCTAAAGACTGAATATTGAGAATAGAATTAATCATATACTGATAATCAGTCAGCTTGTGTTTTTCTGGATTGGCAGAAGCCTGTCTATAAATATAACCTTGATATGATTTTACTTCCTTATCAAATGCTTCTTTAGCTGCATCACAAAGTGATTCAGGAATTAGATTACGAATAATTAGATACCCCTCTTTTTCGTAATATTCTTTTTGTATAGCAGGAGTAGTTAATGTATCATAAACATCACTTTGAGCGTCATAATTTATAGGAACTTCAAAAGTTCCACCATGAGGAGCAGGAGATTCATAAAAATTATCTACTGAATTGTCTTTTATATTTTGCATAAGAGTATTTTTAAAGAAAAAGGCTTAAATTATATATTCCAAACAAGCTTTTTGTATAAAATAGTTTGAATATATTTGAAAAAATGTATCTATTTTATTCTAGCTCCTCATTAATAAAATAATATATATATTATGAGACTTTGAATTATTGATTTAATTAAACCTGCATTTGATAGAACAATGTTAAAATGCAATGCAAAACTAATTTTGAATTGCTATTTAGGTGCAAATATACATAACCATTTTATGATAAGGTATAATCAACTGAAATTTATTTTTGAAATCTAAATTAAACTTTAATTAATTTTAGAAAAATTTTTGAACAAATCAGAAAAAAAATCAAAATAAATTGTAATCTCTAACAAATTGATAACGAATAATTTAGAACCATTTTTTAATATCTTTGATTAAAAGTCAGTTTTTTTTACTGAAAAATAATAATTTTTGTTTGTGTATGTCAAAAATAGTTACTTACTTTGCATCACCAAAAGGGAAAAACGGTATATAAAAAGCAATTGTTTTTAACTTATTAAAGTATTGCTAGAAATAAAGAAAAATACTTTTTTAACTGAAATAGCAATATTAATAATGAATTAAATTAATCTAAATAAATTTTTAATTTAATTTGGAACTAAACTAATTTAGTTGTAGTTTTGCACTCAGATACGAAAACAAAAGTAGAAATAAAATATAGAGAGGTGGCTGAGTGGTCGAAAGCGGCACCTTGCTAAGGTGTTGTACTCGTAAGGGTACCGGGGGTTCGAATCCCTTCCTCTCTACAATAATTAATAAATTATAAAAATAAGTATTATTTTTATTAATTATCAATCGGGATGTAGCGTAGTCCGGTCATCGCGCCACTTTTGGGAAGTGGAGGTCGCAGGTTCGAATCCTGCTATCCCGACCAACATATAAAAAATTGTTAGTCGTAAAACTAATTTTATCTAGTATAACTTTATTTTTAATCTAGCAATTTTTTTGTTTTATAGATTGGTTCCTTAGCTCAACTGGATAGAGCAACTCCCTTCTAAGGAGTAGGTTTCAGGTTCGAGTCCTGAAGGAATCACTAAGTCAAAGGCATATACAGCAGTATATGCCTTTTTTTTGCTTTAAAGTGTGTTTTTTGCTATTTTTACGTAAATCTAAAGGTGTAAAATTAAGGATATAACGTTAGATATTGACACCTACAAAGACACCCAATAAAAGCACTTGTCACCTATGAGTAAGACTAAAAATGAAGCAAAGATAAATATTGCTTCCAATGAGCCTAATGCCGATGGACAATGTAAACTAAATCTTTCTTTTAATTATAATGGTAAAAGATTGAGAATGTACACAGGGCAAAATTGCCTTCCAGAATGTTTTGATAAGAATAGGCAACGTGTTAATCGTAAACATCCTCTGCAATTTGAAACAAATAAAATATTAGACAATTTATGCTCTAATGTGGTAGCTTATTATAAAATAAGTATAGCGAAAGGAATTATTCCTTCTGTTGAGGAGTTAAAGGATGCTGTGAAACCAAAAACGAAAGAAGAAATTAATTTAGATGAACAGGATATAGAATATTATTTTGACCTTCTAAATAGAAATCATGTTGCAAGAGGAATAAAAAAAGGAACTACCACAAACTTTCGGACATTAAAAAATACTTTTATAAAATTTGAGAAACATACAGGATCAAAAATTACTCTAAGTAATTTCGATAGTATTTTACATACACAATTTGTAGAGTATCTTATTTATAAAATTGATATGGGTCTTAACACACTGGCTACTCGAAACAAGCACATAAAAGCATTTTTTAAGTTTTGTGAAGAGGATTTAGAGTTGAATGTAAATCCTTTCTATAAAAAGATAAAACCAAAAACTATAGATGTTCCCAAAATCCATCTTACTGAAAGAGAATTAAAAAAGATAGAAGATTGTGAAGTAGGAGATGACTTAGAACGAGTAAAAGATTTCTTTTTATTTGGATGTTATACAGGAAGAAGATACTCTGAACTAGCATCTTTGACACATAACAATATAACTACTAATGAACGAGGTATTAGAGTAATGACTTTTTTTGAAGAAAAGAAAATCGATAAAGGAAGTGTCTCATTAGCTTTAAATGATAAAGCAATAGCAATAGCTGATAAATATCAATTCAATCCTATAAAGGCAAATGGAAAGTCTTTATTACCTAAATTGACAAATCAAACTTTAAACAAAAGAGTAAAAATACTTGGACAATTAGCTGGTGTCAATCAGCCGACTGAAAAAATACAGTATGTTCATGGAGTTCCTGAGCGTGCCATCGTTTCAAAATTTGAATTGATAACTACTCATACAGCTCGTCATACCTATGCTACTTTAAGTAATGAAAGAGGAATGCCAGTAACTGTTTTGCAAAAGGAACTAAATCATTCACGAATTGGACAAACAATGGTGTATGCGAAAGTTACAGCAAAACATCAGCACGATACAGCATTGAGTATTTGGAATCAAAAAGAAGATAAAAATATAGAAATATCAGAAAGTAAAAATGTAAATATTGAAGATATTACTAAGCTTATATTAGAAGCTAATGAGAATGGATTAAATAATATGAGTGTAAATTATGAAATAAAAGAGGAAGTTATAAATGATTTGAGAAAAAAGGGTTTTTCTGTAAAGGACTGCTCTCCTATAGAAAAACTGAAGGGTATATTTTATATCATCTCGTGGTAAAAAAACACCACAATCAATTGCAAATAAAAGGCTTAGAAACCATTTTCTAAGCCTTTTTTATTTTATCTTTGTGAGCTGATGAATAACTTAAAATTAAAGAAATAAATTTATAATGGGAAAGAAGATCATCCACCACAATTCTAGTCATTCTAATATCATTACTAATTCAAAAGTAAAAAAGAATGTGCGTCAAATTCAAAATGTGAACAAAGAAAAGAAAGAAGCAGCTTCTCATAATCCCTATTTTCATGAACTCTTACTTAGTATTCACGAGCTGACCCAAGAAGTAAAAGAACTTAAGGAGCAAATCAAAAATAAAAATTCTTAAAGTGTCCATTCCATTTTTACATCTGCCCTGTTCAAGCATTTAATTTCTTGTTCAGGGTATTTTTTATGGTAACGATTCAGAATAAGCTGTACATATTTTGGCTCAATCTCCGTTCCGTAGGCAATTCGCCCTGTTGCTTCAGCTCCCATAATAGTCGTTCCACTGCCCATAAATAAATCAATAATAATATCTTCATCGTCAGAAACGTCAAGACAGACATCGGCTACCATATCGACTGGTTTTGGTGTTGGATGATGCGAAAGTATATCACGGTCTGGATTAGAAAAACTACTTGCTGTGGCATATTCCCAAATATTAGAACGGTAACGATCTGCTAATGCTAAATGAGAGGTATGTTTTGCTTCTCCTTTTTTGAAGATTAAAATAAATTCATGTTTAGCTCTATAAAAACTACCATTTCCAGCTTGTGATTTATTCCAAACACATATTTGTTTTGGTTCAACTGTTCCAAAGACTGCTTTAGCTCCTTGGCAAACGTGCCAAACGTGTCTAAAATCCATACATAAATAAATGATAGCACCATCAAGAGAGTTTTCAGAAGCAACTTCAAAAATTTGTTGAATAAATAAAGCAAATTCTTTATCACTCATTTCTCCAGCTCCTTCAGCAAAATTAGCATGCGTGCTTTTTCCTTTTCCACTAAAAAAATTAGAAGGCAGATTATAAGGAGGGTCAGTAAAGGTAGTTCTAGCTTTTTTACCATTCATTAAAATAGCCACTTGTTCTCTATCCTTAAAAGACCCACAATAGATTCTATGCTTTCCAAGTTGATATATATCGCCAGCCTTCACCCAAATATCCAAATCTGACAGAGCTTCCATTTTATCAGTTACATCCGAATCTTCGCTATCTGTATCAGCATCATTTATTCCTTTCAAATTATGGAAGTCAAATTTTTGTTCTAATTTATCAAAAGAGAATTTTGGCAAATTTACATATCCTTTCAGTTCATTCAAGTCCAATTCGTAAGTACGAACAAAACTATTCATTCCTTCCTGCGTAATACTTGCATACGAAGACGAATATACCAAGACCAAACGAGCAGCCTCTTTTTTATCTTGGCATTCCATAAAAAGCATAGGCAATAACAAAGGAACATCAACACTTTCTTCGATTAATTCTTTTAATAAAATTGTCCTGTGCTTTCCATCTAAACAATATCGCTCTCCATTTTCGTCCTCCCAACCCTTAAAAGGATCTGCAAAATCATTTTCTACAAAACTAGCTTTCAGCCTCTGTCTTTCTGTTTTGGGTAATTCTTTAAAATCATCTTGTTGAATAAATTTTAATTCTTGCCAATTGACAAGTTCCATTTTTAGGACTCTATTATTTATTTTATCTGATTTTTTCTCTATCCTATCTAATTCTTTTTGCATAATTATTAAAATATTGCTTATATTTTTGATAAATTTGTAATTAAAAAGCTAATTTATTAAAAATAATGAATAATTTTTCAAAAAACTCAGACAGAAAATATATAGCTCTTCTTAAAAATGAAAAGGAATTATTAGAAGAAAACTTAAAAGCTATACCTGAGATATTTGCTGTTATGAGTCACCAAGAAGTAGAAAGCTGTTTAAGGCGACGTGAAATAGCTACAACTCAACAAGAAGCTCTCAAGCGTATTATGTCCAATGCCGAATCCTTGGTAATCAATGACAATGAAAGGTATTTGACATTATTAGAGATTGAATTGGAATTAATTGAGGAAGAGGTAAAATCAGTAGTACAACCTTTTCCAGAAGGATTAAATAGAGATGAGTTAAACAATTATTTACGACGTAGAGAAGTAGTTTTGGCAGTAAATTCACTTTTAAAACGTCTTTTAGCAAATACAAAAAGATTAGTAATAGATTAAGGAGTGATGTCGAATGAAAAAAAGGATAGTAGTAAAAAAATAAAGAAAGCTCCTACAAAACGCATTACACAGACAGAGATGTTATTGCGTAAACGAAATGTAGCCGAGTGGATTTTGGATGGCAATATGCCTGTCGATATTGTCAGTAGTATTCAATCGAAATGGGGATTAAAACAACGCCAAGCCTATTATTACATTGATGGTGCTTTGCAGTTATTAGAAAAAAATATAGTTGGAAAATTAGGAGAACGCATTGCTTTTCATGTTTCGGTACGACTAAAACTCTATAAAGAAATTTCAGAAGACAAAAGTTTGAAATCAAGAGAGAGATATGCTTTGATGATGGATGTTCTGAAAGATATTGCGACTCTAGAAGGAATTTATAAGCACACGATAAAACTAGAAACAGAGCATACTGAAAATTATAATTTTACGCTAAACTTAGGAGATAGTGAGCAGCAGGAGCAAATCAAAGAACGTACAATTCAATTATTACCGACCTCCGATAACGAGTTATCAGAAGGCGATTCTTGATTCTCCTGCTCGTTATACGGTAACCGAAGCCTCTACCAAGGCAGGTAAAACAGCCTCACATATTATTTGGCTCTTCGAACAAGCCCTAAAAGGAAACAAAGGAGATAATTTTTGGTGGGTTGCACCTGTGTTTTCTCAAGCTGAGATTGCTTTTAATAGGATGAAGAACCAAGTTTCTTTGCCTAATTTTTTCAAAGTCAATATCTCCAAACTCAAACTCACCTTACCCAATGGTACACATATCTGGTTTAAATCTGCTGATAATCCTGATTCGCTATATGGTGATGATGTGCAAGCTGTTGTCTTTGATGAGTTTACGAGAGCCAAGGAGGCTTCTTTTATAGCTATTCGTTCCGTTGTAACCAAGACAAAAGGAAAAATTAAATTTATTGGAAACTGTGTCGGAACAAAGTCTTGGCACGGAAAGCTCATTACAAAAGCGAAAGTTTATACCAAGGAAAATGAAGACAAAAACCTTGAAAATCCTGAGTATGAATATTTCAAAATTACGGCTTATGATGCTGTGAACGCTGGTATATTGGATTTAGCAGAAGTAGAACAAGCAAAACAGTTTTTACCTGAAAATGAATTTAGAGCTTTGTATTTGGTAGAACCTCCAGATGATGGTGGAAACCCTTTTGGGCTACGTCACATTGCTGCCTGTCTTGTTCCTTATATTTCTCAAAAACCTGTTGTATGCTACGGAATTGACCTTGCCAAGTCAAAAGACTACACCGTAGTCATTGGATTAGATGAAGATGGACACCTTGCTTACTTCAAAAGATGGCAAAGCTCTTGGAAAGAAAAGTATGGAAAAATGACACACTTACAGCAAGCAAAAAGTTATATATCAGTAGCTTACAAAATATAGTGCCTCAAAAAATAGGAGAATATTAGAAATCATTGGGCAATAGAGAATGAATTACATTGGCAACTAGATGTAACTTTCAAGGAAGACGATTCAAGAGTAAGACAAGAAAACGCAGTTATTAATTTACATACCATAAGAAAATGGGCGTTATTTTTACTCAAAAAAGAACCTTCTAAAATCAGTCTAAAACGAAAACGAAAAAAAGCTGCTAGAAGTAATCAATTTCTAAAAACTCTAATTGATTAAAATTTAGTATGGTTGCCCTAATATTATAAAAGTAATTTTGCAAATTACTAAATATTATATACCTTGTTTGTTAGCTTTATTCCTTTTTTGGAGGAATATATACAAGTTTTGAAAATAGTTTTATGAAGTTGCGTTTATCCAAATATTGTTTTTCACATTAGGAAAGCAATGAGCTATGATTTGAAACATGTTTATTAAAAAAATCACGTAAAATTAAAACGACTAAAATAATGACAGATAAAAACTCTACATTTAAAGCCTTTCGAGTTGAAGAGAAAGATGGCAACTATAATGGGGCAGTAAAACAAATGGAATTTAGTCCTTTAGCGCAAGAAGAAATACTAGTGAAAGTACACTATAGTTCTTTAAATTATAAAGATGCACTGTCGGCTTCTGGAAATAAAGGGGTTACAAGAAGTTATCCCCATACCCCAGGTATTGATGCTGTTGGAATAATAGAAAAATCGAATGATGCAACGTTAAAAGTAGGTGAGAAAGTAATAGTAACCAGCTATGATTTAGGAATGAATACAGCTGGAGGATTTGCTCAATATATTAAAGTACCTTCTGAATGGGCAGTTAAATTACCTGATAATTTGTCAATGAAAGAAGCCATGATTTATGGCACAGCTGGATTAACAGCAGGCATGTCGGTTTTAAGACTGACAGAACTGATAAAACCAGAGGAGGGAAAGATTGTGGTTTCAGGAGCGACAGGTGGAGTTGGTTCATTAAGTGTTTCTATATTGAGTAAATTAGGATACAACGTAACTGCAATAACTGGAAAAGAAACCGAACGAGATTATTTAACAAGTCTAGGTGCAAAAGAAATAATATTACGCAACGAAATTAAAGAATTAGACAAAAAACCATTGTTAAAACCTTTATTTACAGGTGCAATAGACACTGTTGGTGGAGAAATACTTGAAAACATTATTAAATCAACAGCTCCAGTTGGTGTAGTAACTTGTTGTGGTAACGTTGCATCACCTAAACTTGACTTAACCGTTTTCCCTTTTATCCTGAGGGGTATTACACTAATAGGAATTGATTCTCAAAACTGCCCAATGAAATATAGGTCAATTGTATGGGAAATGCTATCAGAAAAATGGAAACCCAAACAATTAGAAGATAATTACTTCGAAATTAAACTTGAAGAGGTACAACAAAAAATAGACTTGATGCTTGAAGGTAAACTAAAAGGAAGAACCATTTTGAAATTGACAGAATAAATATGTAACATCATACTATATATTAAATCATTTAGCAGTCAGTTATTGAAAAATTCAATATGTATCAAAAATAGTTGGAATTTTATGTCTAACTAAGTGAAGGCGTTTACAAATAATTGTGAACAAATCTAAATAGTTATTAAAAAGTCGTA
>JAHDBD010000054.1 GCA_020630575.1 Bernardetia sp. | reverse complement strand
TTTGTTAAAAACAAAATAAAATTTTGTCCGAAAGCAAATTTGCGAAAGTCATATAAATAATGAGTTATATATTGAATTATCAAAATCCTAAGTTTTAAAATGACTTAGGATTTTGCCTACTTTATTTGTGTATTTTTCATAAAATTGCTAATTATTGGATTTACAATGACTAGAAAAGACTTTTTAAAATCACTATTACTTTTACCATTATTAAGCACTTCCATGAAATTGAAAGAGTTAGATAAAATAACTTCATCGCTGAGTAAGACAAGTAAAATGCCTGTATTATTTTTAGGTCATGGAAGTCCAATGAATGCTATTGAAGAAAACGAATTTGTTGCCTCATTCAGAAAATTAGGAAAAGATATGGTCCGTCCTACTGCCATACTTTGTATATCGGCTCACTGGGAAACAAAGGGAACTTTTGTTACAGCTATGCAAAATCCACGTACTATTCATGATTTTGGAGGATTTCCAAGAGAGTTATTTGAGGTACAATATCCAGCTAAAGGAAGTCCTGAGTTAGCGCAGGAAACTAAAAAGATAATTACCAAAACAGAAGTAAAGCTAGATGAAAAATGGGGACTTGACCATGGCGCATGGAGTGTAATCAAACATCTCTATCCAAATGCTGATATTCCTGTTATCCAAATGAGTATTGATTATTCAAAACCTGCTCAATATCATTATGAGTTAGCCAAACAAATAGCTAGTTTGCGTGAAAAAGGTGTTTTAATTGTGGGCAGTGGAAATATAGTCCATAATTTAAGATTAGTAGCTTGGGATAAATTGAATCAACCTTATGCTTTTGATTGGGCAACTGAAGCAAATGAAAATATCAAAAAATATATCTTAAATGATGACCACCAAAAATTAATTAATTTCGAATCACAAGGAAAAGCATTCGAACTAGCCATTCCAACTCCAGAACATTATTTACCTCTCATTTATACCTTAGCATTAAAAGAGGAAAATGACAAAATAGATATTTTTAATGATAAACCTATTGGTGGCTCGCTTACAATGACATCTATAAAAATAGAAGCAAGTTAGTAATTAGAATGGCTTTTTATAAAAAAATACAGAATACAATTTTTTGAGAAATTATATTCTGTATTTTTATTTTTTGCTTTCAATCTCCATTTTTCTAATTCTTATTCTCCATCTAATCGTTCATTTTCAGATTTTGCCACTAAAAGAGAAACTGTTGCATCTCCTGTAACATTGACAACCGTTCGACACATATCCAAAAGTCTGTCTACTCCCAAAATAAGATTAATTCCATCAGAAGGAATTTTGGCTTGTTCCAAAACAATAACAAGCATCAAAATACCAGCCCCTGGAACAGCAGCAGCACCCACAGAAGCCAAAGTAGCCGTCAAGACAATTCCGAGTTGTTGTACAATAGTCAAATCCATTCCGTAAGCCTGAGCAATAAAAAGAGCTGCAACGCCTTGATACAAACTTGTTCCATCCATATTTACAGTTGCCCCCACAGGCAAAACAAAACTTACAATTTCTTTAGGAACACCTAAAAATTTGTTTACTCTTTCCATCGTAACAGGCAAAGTAGCTGCACTAGAACTGGTAGAAAATGCCAAAAGCTGTGCAGGAGCAATGCCTTGAAAAAACTGCAATGGATTATAACGAGCAAAAATCATTAGCACAAGCACATAAAAAACAACCATCAAAAATAGCCCTAAAATTACAGTTAAGCAGTATAAACCAACTACCTTAAATAGTTCAACTACTTTATTCAAATCTCCTTCTGCAAAATCTACAATCAGAAAAGCAAGAAGTGCAAAAACCCCATAAGGCGCAAAGAGCATTAGTATTTCTACTATTTTTATGACTAAATCATTGAGAGCATCAAATCCTTTTTTGATAATTTCTCCTTTCTGAAAATCAATCATTACTAAAGCTACACCAAATAAAACAGCAAAAAATATCACTTGAAGCATATTTTGATTATTGGTAGCTGCTGCCACAACATTATCAGGAACAATATCGATGATAGGTTGCAATGGATTTGATTCTTTTACAGCTAATGCTTTTTCTTTGCTAGATTTTGTTTTGGCTTCATATTTTTGAGCAAATTCGGCTCTTTTTTCTTCCGAAAATGCTTTACCAGGTTGAATTACATTTGCCAAAACGAGTCCAATAGTAATGGCTACTACTGTCGTAACCAAATAAATGGCTATTGTACGAGTTCCTAAACGAGAGAGTTTTGAAATATCGCTCATACTTGCAATTCCTTGTATCAAGGAAATAAATACAAGAGGCATTGCAATCATTTTTAATGAATTTACAAAAATCTTTCCCCATGGTTGAATCCAATCAGCAACAAAACTACTCCAGCCCATCAGAACGGCACTTATTCCGAATACGACACCGAGTATCATGCCAATAATAATTTGCCAATGTAGAGCGAGCTTAAAAGACTTATTAGGGGATTTTTTCATGAGATATGTTTGTAATAGTGTTTTAGGTAATTAGTTCATATAGACTTAAAATATAATTCAAATATAGTTGTGTTTCTCTTAAACAACAAATGAAGTTTGTTTTGGCTCAAAAATAGTGTGAGAATAAACTCCTCTGACACTTGACTACCAAATTTGTTTTTTACTTTTATTACTTTCTATTTACAATATTCACTCAAAGGCTTTGCAGCTTCTTCACTTCCATAACTAACAGCAATTTTCCAACTCTCACAAGCATTCTGTTTGTCTTTTGCCTTAGCATCTCCATTATTCTCTATTTCACTTTCTATACCTGAAACTGGCTTTTCCAAAAAATAAAACCCTTTATAATACCATAAGTACGGATTTTTTGGATTAATTTCTATTGCTTTATCTAAAAGTTCTCCCATCGCTTGATAGTCTTTTGTGTTATGTTTAGCAACAGCTTTTCCAATATACGAATCTACCAATTTTGGTTCTTTCTCAATAATTTTATCAAAATACAAACTTGCTTTATCATAATCTCTCAATTTCTCAAGATACAAATCAGCAATATTCATGAGTACTCTTTGATTGTACCCTCCTAAAGAACCAACTATTTTATACTCTTCAATAGCTAAATAATATTCATTCATCAAGAAATAAGTATCTGCTATTTCATTATGGTATTTTGCTCTAATCTCTTTTTCATCTTTATCAGTATAAGAAAGAGCATTTCTGAAATAGCTAATAGCATCAGCATAATTCTTTCTATTCAACTGAATTTTTCCTAACAAATAATTTACTTCAGCATCTTCTTCTTTTTGTGTTTGTGCTTCTTCTAGTGCTTTATGGGCAGTTACAAAATCATTTGATTCTATGGCTGCTTTTGCTTCCTCTATATAGGTATTATATGAGTAATTTGTCATGACATTCATGAGTAAATAAGCAAAAACAAACATTACAGCAAAGCCTAAAACGATATATAACTCTGTTTTTCCAAATTCGAAAGTTGGTTGTTTTTTTTGAGTAGTTTGTCTTCTTTGGTAAGTATAGCCTGTATCTCTTTGTGTATTCTGATGTGTATTCTGATTAGAAGAGTCAGAATAGTTTCCACTTGATGTATATTGTTTGTAATATTGTTGTCTTCTTGCACTTTCAAACTCTAATTCATTATCATACCTTGACTTTTTAATAGGGTCAGAAAGAACTTGATAGGCTTCATTTATCAATTTGAATCGCTCTTCTGCTAGTTGCGCTTCTTGAGGAGTTGCTGCATTTCTGTCTGGATGGAACTTTAAAGCCTGTTTTTTGTAGGCAGATTTTATTTCTTGTAAAGTGGCTGTTTTTGTGATACCTAATAAATCGTAGTAATTATTCATATTTTTATTAATATATTTTCGCTTTAATTCTGTTTTGTACTATTTATTACTCAAATCTACAAACACTTTTTCCTCTTTTGTAGTTTTAAAAAGAACGATTGCAAGAGAAATAAATTTTTGAGATAATAAAATTCAATTTATTATCTCAAAAATTTTATCTCAAAACTAATTTATTCCTATCTTTATTTCTTATCAAGAATAAAGAAATTTTTTCATCTTAAATTCACTTTTTATGTCTTATTTCAAAATGATTTTAGCAAAAATAATAAACTTCAATTTATTTACAGTTAATCACTTCTACAAAAGAAGAGTTTTACTTTTATTATTAGGCTTTTTTATTACTTCAAACTTTGCTTTTTCACAGAAGAAAGCTGTTGTTCTCTCAGAAACTACTCAAACTAACAAAATGGCTTATTTTGCAGGTTCATTTGACCAGTTGCAAGAGGAAGGAAAAAAGAAGGACAAACCTTATTTTGTTTTTGTTCATGCCCAAAACAACAAATTTGATTCAGTTACTTTTGCTAACCAATATGTGCAGACATACGTAAAAAAACGTTATATAGCTCAAAAGCTACAAGCTCCTTCATTATATGCAGACTATGTAGTTAAAAAATATGAAGTGAAGAGCTTTCCACAAATTTTGGTTTTTACACCTCAAGGAAAATTAGTTGATAGAATTACATCCTATCTAAGTCCGAAACAAATGATTGCTCGTTTGAAGCTCCATGAAGACAAAAAAGGTTCTTCAGATGACCGTATTTCTGCTTTTGCAAAAGCTGCCGACCCAGAACTTTCATTGAAATTACAAACAGAAGGTGAAATTCAGGAAGTATATCATTTTAGTATTCGTCCGTATGGTGTAGAAGAAAAAACTATAGGTATTCAATTGGGTGTTTTTGAAAATTATCAAAACTTGGTAAATAATGTTGCTGAATTAGAAGTACACTGGCATGATAACATTTTAGTAACTTTTGTAGAAGTAGATGGTAAAATGTTGTATAGATTACTTCTAGGGCCTTTTTATAGTTACGAACATGCAGAAGTTTATAACAGAAATTTAAAAGAAAAAATGGGATTGCGTGGTATTTTGGTGAGTTTAGAAGATTTTGATCCGATTACAGAGGATAACAAATCTAAATATCTATTAAAAAATATAGAAACACCTGTAGAAAGCGAAAACCCTAACAAAAGATAATTTTTTTTATAGAAAAAAAAATAAAGTTTGAAATTATTTAAAATCCTATTGAGTGATTTATCGAATTATCGAAGATTACTCAGTAGGATTTTGTAATTCTAGCTATTCTTAAATAATTTATAAACAATTAAAAAACAGCATTTTGTCTTTGAAACATCTAAAACGAATAGATTTATTTTTAGAAAAAAACATTAAAAATCACACAACAAAACGATTTTTATCTTAATTTTACATTATTCTCTTACTCAGAAGAGTATTTTTCAAGAGAAACCTAAAATACAGATATTAAAGCTAGAATATGAAAGAATTTGGACAAAAGTCTGATAAAGAATCAATTACTGATTTTTCATTATTATATAAAAATAAAGAACAAGCTATTCAAAAACGAATAGAATTGTTGTATAAAAGTATGTCTTTTTCAGAAGGCATAGAACCAAACTGGTCAAACTTTCATGACTGTTTTACAAGTAGCGCACAATTTATCAATGCAAACCTTGATGCACCTATGTTTTTAGATGTTCGTACATTTGCACAGGTATTACAGCGTCAGATAGAACAAAATGACATTCCTCAACTTTTTACACAAGAGATTTCACATCGTACACAGATTTTTGGAAAAATTGCACAACGTTTCAGTATTTTTACCAACAAAATTGAATTAGACGGAGAACCAACCACAAAAGGAATAAATAGTATTCAACTTATTTGTGCAAAAGGAAATTGGCTTATTCAGTCTATTTCTTGGTATAACGAACGTAGTGATGACAAAATCCCCAATCATTTATTAGAGATATTGAAATAATTTTATAATTGCACATGCACATGGTCATCATGTCTAGCAGCCTTACACCCGTGAAAACGCCATTTGGGAGATGTGATATTGAAACGGTTTTTAAGATGTGGTTCTAAAAAAAATTTCTTTAAAGATTTTTCTTTTATGATTAGCTTCATCAAATAATTTGTTCGTTTTGCATCAAAAGAATAGTCTTCTTTATAGCTATAAATTTTAGCATATTTTCCTATATCATAATACCAACTTTGTTTTAAACATATTGCAGGCTGATTTATTTCCCCTTTTTGAGGCTCTTCATAAATACCATAACCTGAAAAAGAAGGCTTTTCGGATGTCGGTTTGCCTGTTTCCTTATCCAAATAAAAAAAACTCAAATCTATTTTTTTTCCGTCGTTATGGCTAATATGTGGTAAAAGAGGAAAACCTGTATAAAAGGGGAAATTGGCATCTAAATAGCTTACTTTTGAATTTGGATATTTTTTATCAAAATCATTTCCTATTCTAAATAAGGATTCTTTAAGCTGTGGTTTTACATAATGTCTATTCAAAATACACGTCCAAACTGTGGTAGGTTGAAGATTACTTTCTTCAAAAATGGGAAGTGCTACTCGGTTACTATATTTTTCAGAAGCCAAAGGAATAATTGCAAAAGTAGCAAGTAGATAAAAAGCAAGAAAGTAAAGCAACTTTATTTTGAAATAATTGAAATAATGCTTTTTCTTTTTTTTGTAACCAAAAATAGTTAATTGTAACCAACAGATAATCCAAATAATACCTCCAACTTGAGTAAGAGCTGTCAAAAAAATGACTAGTGAAATTTGTAAAGTAAAAGAAATTATTTTTTTAAACATAAGATTTTAACAATAGTCTGTTTAGATTTTAAGATTTAAAACACTAAAACTTCATATTTGGGATTATTTATATGGTATTGGAGATTCATACTAAACACATCAAAAAATCATATTTAGTAGCAATTAATTGTGGTATAACCTTGTAAAACTTTACAGCTATGAATTAATTTAAAGTAGTTCAAATCTGTATTTTTAACATCAGCTTTTCCATTAGGTTGTTTTGGCTCTCTTCTAAATAAATATCTTAGATGAGCATCATATCTAAGTCTGGAAACAAGGTAAATGTTTGTTTTTACCGACACATTTTCTATAAAGTGATATTTAGAAAAATATACATATACATAAGCAATAAGTTTTGGCATTCATTACTATTGTTTTAATCACAAATAAAAAAATTGAATGTATTTGATAATTTCTATTTCACGTTATTCACTATTTCAATAGAAATAATTTTGATAGGCTCACTTGGTCCAGGAGAGGCTTGACAAATAACTATATCATCATAACGATTATCTTTTTTAGTATATTGATAATGAATTTTCAAACTCATTTTGTCTTTTATTTCCATATTTTCAATATCGGCTTTTGCATATTCATCTAAAGAATAAGGTTGTAAATAGGTATCTGATCCATCATTAAACCAAAGATTATCCCATACACTTACTCCACAAACTACTTGTTCAACTACTACATCAGCTGTCATAACAATTTCGCATTCATCAATAGGAGGATCACAGCCTACGTCACCACATTGGAAAGCAGAAAAAGCAAGTAGAATTCCTAGTGCAAAAACATAAAAAGGAAAATTGATAGAAAAAGCATTCTTAGCAGAATTAGCAATTTCTTGTCTAGAGTTGAAATTAAATTTTAACATAAGTTGTAAGAGTTAATAGTAATAGAATTTTTGAGTTAAATTATTTTTCTTGTTGGAGTTGTTATTTTCTATACGTAATTCTTTTTCAATATGTCGCAATAATTTTTAATGTTTTTTACTCCCAAAAAACACCATCTACTAGCCATTTATTTCCTATATAAAGTTGTTTACATAAGAAATAAGTATAATTTACTCGCTTAGGAATTCGTTTTTCTGCTGCAAAATTTTGATGGATAAACTGTCTTTGATAGTCTGAAAGGATAATTTTTGGACTTGTTTTGAGTACTTTCAACACATCTTGAATTTTAAATTTTGCAATAAGTTTATTAATCTCAATTCCCGATTTTTCAGCAGGAACATACAACGAAATGTAAGCTGATTGATAATAATAACGATCATTTTCTATATCATAAATAACTTCATTCTCAATTTCTAAAAGCGAAATATCTGACATATAAAAAAACTTACTAGAAGGGTCAGTATAAAGTTCGTTTACTTCCAAAAGCTCTTTAGCTTGCTCATTTCTATATTTTTCTAACTCTGCAACTTGTTCTAAAGAAATTCCTATTTTAACTTGTTCTTCACTAATATTAAGTATTTCAGACGCTGATTTTTCTGTTTTTATCTTTAATAAATTTGCTTTAATTTCTGTAAAATCAATCTCTTTCTCATAGAAATTTCCTTTTTGTGCATTGTAATTTGCTTCATACGCCTGTAGTTTACCTTTCTCAGCAGCTTCTAAAAGAAGCTTAGAAATTTCATTATCATCTTGAAACAACGATTTATTTACATTTTCTTTCAAATGAATTTCTGTTCTGACATAATAAGCTAATTGATTTAAAATTTGATTTTTAAAATTAGAATTATATTTATAAAAAGGTTCATCTTTCAAATCTTCATTTTGCCAAACTATATTTTCGCTTTCAAAATACTGATTTTGCAAAGCATTTGTGTACGTAGTTATTTTTTGAGAGGCAGAAGTAGATGTTTTACTTTCAAAAAAAGGCTTCATTTCTTCCACTAAAAAAGAAGCTACTGGTTTCAAATAATCACTTTTTGTATTCCAAACTGTAATCCATTTTGAAGTAAAAAAATCATGTGAGTCTTTCGTAGGAATTCTATCATCAATATTCTGAATTCTGACTTCTCCAATAGGAGCATCTGTAAGAGAATTCCAACGATTTAAAAACTGTTCAGCACTCATTTTTTCAGGTTCTTTGAGTTGCTTCTTTTTTCCTTTTTCTTTCTTTTTATATTCAAATTCTTCTAAATCGTAAGGAGTAATATTACCACTTTTCACAAGCTGTGCTAATTTTTGGCTAATTTTGGCTTGCTGACTTTCGTCTGCTAAAAACAGATTTTCAAAAAAATTATCATTTTGTACCTCTTCGTTTTCATCATCTTGAGTGGGCATCCAAACACTTCTATGGTCATTGTCTAGAAAATGTTTGGCATCTTCATAGCGAAATGAAACAACAGGTTGAGGCTTCGAATCTGAAAAGTATTTTCCTGCTACAAACAAATGTAGATATTGAATATGAATCGTTTGATTAGAATTAGTTACACTTTCAACATAATCGATTCCCAAAATGCTAAGCTGGTCAGTAGTAAGTGTTTGGAACTTATCCATGTGTTCTGTTTCCAAGCGTTCTACCTCTACTTTTTTTGCATCATTATCTTGATATTCTACCTTATAGATGGGCAATTCACCTCTTTTAGCACCTTCAAAAAGAAGTTTTGTAATCTGCTTATCCGTTTGAAAAAAGCCTTTGTTAGCTTTGTTTTTCAAATTTATCAATTTAAAAAATCGCTTATTTTGCTCAGTGGTGTTTTGAGCAGTTACTTTTATTTCAAAAACAAATAGAAGAGCAAATAATAAAAAGCAGGAAAATATAGAATAAAATGATGACTTCATAGGAGGAGTTTTATGGTAGAGAAAAGGTATTCTTTTTCTTTTTTTAATAAAAATTGTAAACAATTACGAAGATAAGAATTAAATTACACCATTTTTATAAAAAATAAAAATTGTAAATTTGTTCTTTTAGATTTGATAATACAATAATAATTAGTCAGAATTTACCATTACTCATAAAATGAATTTCATAGAAGTAGAAACAAAAGAACATAAAAAAGAATTTAATGATTTTGCAGCTCGTCTTTACAAAGATAATCCCTATTGGATTCGTCCATTAAATAAAGATATAGAAATTGTATTTGATGAAACTCAAAATCCACTTTTTAAACAAACTGGAGGAGAAAAAGGGGAAATAAAAGCACAAGCAATTCGATGGCTTTTACAAAACAATAATGGAGAAACAATAGGAAGAATTGCAGCTTTCATAAATCCTAAAACTGTTTTGCAAGATAATGAACAACCTACAGGAGGAGCAGGTTTTTTTGAATGTATCAACGATGAAAAAGTAGCTTTTGCTTTATTTGATAAAGCTAAGAAATGGCTTATCAGCCATGGAATGGAAGCCATGGATGCACCAATAAATTTTGGAGAACGTAATCAATGGTGGGGCGTTTTGATTGATGGGTTTGATAAACCTCCTAATTATCAGATGGGTTATCATTTTGAATATTACAAAGATTTTTTTGAAAAATGGGGTTTTCAAGAGTATTTTCAGCAATTTACCTATGGACGTGAAATGTATGATGTTTCAGAAAGATTAGAAAAAATTGCTAACCGAGTGATGACAAGGGAAGGCTACTCTTTTTCTCATATCAATAAGGCAACTATTGACAAACATGCAGAAGACTTTAGAGAAGTATATAATGCTAGTTGGGGAAATCATGCAGGTGTAGCAAAACTTACAGTAGAAGATTCAAAAGCTCTTTTAAAGCAAATGAAACCTATTTTAGAAGAAGATTTGGTATGGTTTGCTTATTTTGAAGGAAAAGCCATTGGTTTTTATGTGATGTTACCTGAACTCAATCAGCTTTTCAAACACCTAAACGGAAAATTTGGCATTTTGCAAAAGCTACAATTTCTGTGGCATAAAATGCAGAAGAAAAATAAAAAAGTATTTGGAGTAATATTTGGAGTTGCACCAGAATTTCAACGAAAAGGAGTAGAATTAGGGATGGTTATGGCATATCAAAAAGAGCGCAGAAGTAAACCTAACTATCAATATGACTACATAGAATTTAATTGGATTGGAGATTTTAATACTAATATGGTTAAGCTTTGTGAGAGTTTGGAAGCTGAAAAAGTAAAAAGACATGCGACGTATCGCTATCTTTTTGATAGAACAAAACCATTTGAGAGAATGAAAGAAATCAAATAGTACAACAGACTTCCTAATCTGTTTCAAAATAATAGTTGATAATCTACTAATTCAACAGACTGGAAAGTCTGTTATACAAATAAGAAAATGCTAAATAAAGAAGATAGTTGGGGAAATAGTGTAACTGAATTTTTCGATTACGCAGAAGAAAAAGAACAGTTGCTTTGGTCGTATTTATTCGAAAAAATAATTGACGTTACACCACGAAGTTATAAAAAACAGATTTTGCCTATTATAAAAAAAATAGGTGAAAAATCTTTTCGTACAATAGTGCATAGTTGGCTAGAACTTGTAATTCTTCAAAAACCCAAAACAGCTTTTTATGAAGATGAATCTGGATTAGAACACGAGCGAAATTATTTACTAGAATATCCAAATGAAACGATTTTTTCTCGTCTTATTCGTGCTTTACCTTTCGTAGCAGACCAAAATTCTATTGATTTGCTTTCCGAACTTGCTATTGAAGCAGGCAAAAATAGACCTTTTAAAAGCAATGATAAAACCGATAAAATCACAGGAATTGCTTCTTACAAACTTTCTGAACAAGCAATTTATGCCATTGCAGACATTGAGAATGTTAGTCCTATTCAAGCCCTTCTTTCTATACAAATTCAATTACAATCTCTTTCTTTAAAAAAATTAGTAGAAACTAAACTTAATCAAATTGCAAAAAAACACAAAGTGGAGGTAATAGAGCTTTTAGAAAATCATTTGCCAGATTATGGGCTAGAAAATGGTTTTTTGGAAGGAGAAATTCATTCAAAACTAAATCCTGAAAAAATTTATGCCTATCAAATACAGGTTATAGAAAATAAAGTAAAACTTACTTGGTTTGATACTCAAGGAAAAGAATTAAAAAGTGTTCCTGCTGCTCTCAAACGAGAATTTCCTAATAAAATAGAGAAACTAAAAAACACAGCCAATGAAGCACAAAAAACACTTACTCTACAAAGGCAACGTTTAGAAAAAACCTACTTAACTCAAAAAACTTTTACCTATTCACATTGGCAAACTGCTTACGCCAATCACGGACTTTTGGGAACTGTTGTAGAAAATTTGGTGTGGCAAGTAGAAATTAATACAACAAATTCTGAATCAGAAAAAGAATGGAAAACAGTATGGTCTTCTTTTGGTCGTTTTGTTGACGCTGATAAAAACCCTGTTGAAGTAAAAGAAAATACAAATATTCGTCTTTTACATCCTGTTTTCTTACAGAAACAAGAATTAGAATATTGGCAAGCACTTATAAAACAGAAAGATTTAAAACAGCCTTTTCAGCAAGTTTTTAGAGCTATTTTTGAAAGAAAAGTAGCTGAAAATGAAGAAAGCAATCGTTTTGAAGCAATAATTTTGAATCAGAAAAAACTTCGAATGTTTGCCAAAATACAAGGATGGAATTATAAATGGCTTACCTATCCAAAAATGAACCGTAGTTTTATTACTTTTCAATTTGATTATAAACTTTACAATACAGAAAAAGCCACTAAATTAGAAGTAGAGTTTTGGGTAGAAGCATTACCAAGTCAGCCACAAAATGTAAAAACAAATGTTATTCGTCTTCATCAGAAAGCACAGTCAATTTCTTTTGAAGTTTTAGATAAAGTCACTTTTTCAGAAATTTTTAGAGTTATTAAACAGATTATTCATGTCTCTTCTGTAGATACTCCTATATAATTTCCTTGTATTAAATTTGTGTAATTGCAATGGCAGCAATACTTACTGTTTTTGCCCCTTTCTCTAAAAGCAGATTAATACAGGCTTCCAAAGTAGCTCCTGTAGTAACTACATCATCTACAATCAAAATATTTTTGTCTTTTATTTCTTCTGGGTTCGGCACTAAAAACCCTGCTTTCATATTCTCGTATCGTTCTTGTCTTGATTTTTTTGTTTGAGAAGTGGTATTTGTTACTTTCTCTAACCCATGTTCTAAATGTGGAATTTTCCAAACTTCTGCTAAACCCTCCCCAAAACAAGCACTCTGATTATATCCTCTTTTTTTAAGTTTTTTTGGGTGTAGAGGAACAGGAATAATAACATCAAAACTTTTATGAAAATCATTTTCTAAAAGCTCTTGTCCATACCAGTTTCCTATAAGTATTCCCACTTCTGGCGAATCTTTGTATTTGAGATAATGCAACATACTTTGTACATCTGCTGCTTTTTTAAAAAATAAATACGCAATAGCATGTTTTACCTTTGTTCTTCCCCAAAATTTTTGTGCTAAAGCATTCTCTTTATCCAAATGAAAATTTGTTCTAGGAAAACTAAATTTACATATCGAACAAATCGTTTTTTCTCCTTGCTCTATTACTCCTCCACAAGCCAAACAAACATCTGGAAAAAAGATATACACAAGAGCTGATAGATAATCTTTGAAAGTTGTCATAAGAAAATACAAATAGGAAAAATCAATTTTCAGAAATATACAAAATAAATTCAGTTTTGACTCAATAAATTACTATTATTACTTGATTTACTTTAATAAACTCTTTCTCTTTTATAAAAATAAAAACCCTTTTTCACAAAAAAAGCCTTTCTAATCAGTTATGATTAAAAAGGC
>JAHDBD010000053.1 GCA_020630575.1 Bernardetia sp. | reverse complement strand
AAGTGGAAATATTTCTGCAAGTGATGATTTTACAGTTACAGTTGCTGATACACAAAACCCAGTCATTACTTGTCCAACAAACATAATTGTCAATAATGACCCTAATGTTTGTGGTGCAATCGTAAATTTTGCTTTGCCTACTGTTTCTGATAATTGTGGAATTGCTTCACTCAACCAAACAGCAGGAATTGCTTCTGGAAATTTATATCCTGTTGGAACGACTACAAATACATATATTGTAACTGATAATAGTGGAAATACAGCAACATGTTCGTTTGATGTTACTGTCAATCAGCGTTATGAACTTCTATATTCATCAGCAAGTTTTTCTGAAATTTATCCAACTTCATCAGGAGTTTTAGGAAATACAATTTCTATAAAAAGTTATGCTTGTGCTATTTTTACAGGAACAAACGGAGAAGATTTTGTAACCACAGGAAAAGTAACTGTTGCAAATATTCCTGCTGGACTTACAGCTTCTATCGTCAAAATTTCTGATACAGAATTAGCTTTCAAACTCAATGGTTCGGCAATCAATAATTCTGTTGCTGATGAAATTGAAAACTTAACAGTAATCTTCAATGATGCTGCTTTTGTGGGTGTAACGGCTGCAAACGTAATCAATTCTACCAAAACAGATTTAGCCATTCGTTTCTTAGATATTACTTCTCTAAATCTACAAGCGATAGCAGTTTCTACTTCTCAAATAAATCTGACATGGGAAACAAATTCTATCCATAGAGCTTATAAATTGTACAGAAATGAACGTTTCATAAGAGAATTCTCTGCAACTACAACGAGCTATAACGACCAAAATCTGAATGCAGATACATATTATAGTTACAAATTAGTAGGGATTGTAAGTCAAAACATAGAAACCGACCCTTCTGCTGATAATGAATGGACGTTCCCAGAAAATCCTATTTTGGTTTCAGTTTCTACTGTCTGTGGAAATGGAAATGCAACTCTAAAAGTAAAAGGTTCAGGAGCTATATTCAGACTTTATAACCAAGAGACAAATGGAGATTTACTTCTAGAAAGTGACAACACAGACTTTGAATTACCTTCTGTTTCTCAAAATACCACGTTCTATGTTTCTGTTATCGGAATTGGAGGAAAAGAAAGTGCAAGAACAGCTATAAATGTAGAAGTTCAGCCAATTTTTGAAGCCAAAATACTTGGAGAAAATAGACAAATAAGCTGTGAAAATACGATTGAACTAACAGCTCAAGAAGTAGAAAATGCAACTTATACATGGTATTTGAATGGAAATAATTTGGGATTAACTGACCAAACAATTATAGCAAACCATTTTGGCGATTATCAAGTCCGAATTTCAAAGGGAGCTTGTAGTTTTATATCTGAAAAAGTAAGAGTCAGATTAAATCAAAATCCAGTTGCAAAAATCCAACAGCAAAATGGCATAAAATTCTGTCAAAATGGAACTATTAATGCCGTTGAAACAGGACAAAATTTGGTTTACAGATGGCTTTTAAATAATGTGGTCATTGGAAATAACCAAAGTCAAGAAGTTACTCAGTCTGGAATTTATACACTTCAAGTAACTACCGAAAATAATTGTCAAGCAAGCACAAGCATTGAGGTTGTGGTAACAGATAGTCCTCAAACTCCTGTTTTAGAAACCACTCAAAACACAATTTGTCCCAACTTTGAAACTACAATTTCTATTCAAAATGTAGAGAATGGAGTAAATTATCAATGGTTTAGAAGTGGAAAACTATTGACTCAAACAGGAAATTCAATTTCTACTTCTCTACAAGGAAAATATCAAGTAGAAGCAATCTCTAATGAGAATAATGCGTGTAATGTAGTTTCGAATGAGATAGAAATCAATTACTTTACAAATCCTCCTATTTATTTGAGACTCAGTGAAGATAAAAAATCTCTTTTCTTAGAAGATGTAAATACTTCTCAAGCTGAAATTGCAAATGTAGAATGGTATTTTAATGGCGAATTGAAAGCTAATTTAGGAACAGAATTTAAAATTACTCCAACAGAAAAAGGATATTATTCTGCCAAAATAATAAATCAAAATGGCTGTATAATTCAGACTAGAACAGCGTATTTTTCTACTCAAGATATTATCACAGGAGAAGAAAATTCAAAGACTGATGTGTTCAAAATCTATCCTAATCCAAGTACAGGAATATTTACTATTCACTTCGAAACTGTTCTCTTAGAAGACATTGAAATTACTATTCTTGATGGAATCGGTAGAAAAATATATACCACCACTTTTGAAAAAGGCAATCAAGATTTCAAAATAAATCTTGAAAAAATGCCTAGTGGAATGTATATGATTCACTTCAATCAAAATGGTGCTACCTACTCAAAAGCAATTATTATTGAATAGAATTTTTAAAGAATCAAGTAGTTATACGAAAACCTTTGCTCTTTGAGTGGAGGTTTTTTTATTATTTATACTTATAAACTATCAATACTTACCCTCTCATAAATTTGCATGCACAAATCAATATCATATTCGGCATCGTGAAGTTTTGTCTCATCCACTTCAATACCGAGTTTTTTAGCGACTGTCATTTGTTTGAAGTTCTCAAAACTAGCTCTTTCTTTTCTGAAAAAGTTACTCGCCAAAACGTAACAATCAATAGAATCAGCCCAAAACAAACTGCCAAAATATTTATCTCCGTTTTGAACGAAAAATGCTCTGAGAAATGCGTTATCAAAACTTGCATTGTTGTAGCCGACTAAGTGGAATTTATCCTTTTTATCAAACTTATTTACATATTTGGTCAGCATTTGAGTTAGTTTTTTATAGACAGTTTCAAAAGGCTCATAGACATCTGTTTCTAAATCCTCTTTCGTAACATTCGCTATCTTGAGAGCTTCTTCCTCTATCAGGGCATCTTTATAAGGTTTTACTCTAAAATTAAAACGCTCTTTTACTTTTCCATCAATGACGATTGCACCAGAGATTTGATGAATTCCATTTTTCCAGTATCTGACTCCTGTTGTCTCAAGATCATAGAAGAATAATTTTTCCATAGGTGTTGATACATTTTTTTGGTTAAAAATAAAATAAAGACTGCAAAAAGCTTCACTGTTTTTACCACTCACTTAACTAATTGCCCGTTTTGACTCCTGCTATCCCTTACAAGATTGCTGTCTTAACTCCTTAGAGATTGGTAGCAATGATTTTATTATCTAACTATTTCTTTCTTTGGCATACAAAATTGCTTTGTGCAATTTATCTTTCAAAAGCTGCAAAGGGGGTAAAATTGTCAAATATTCAGCTACTTTTATATTACTTTTTTCTAAATCTAATAATTCTATATGTTCTTCATTTTTTCCACTACATAATATCAAACCAATAGGCGAGTTTTCCCCTTCTACTTTTTCATATTTTTCCAAATAACGCAAATAAAGTTCCATTTGACCTTTATAACCTGCTTCAAAATCACCTAGTTTCAAATCTATAACTACTAAAGATTTTAATCTTCTATGATAGAATAACAAGTCAATATAATAATCAGTATGGTCAATAGTAATACGTTTTTGACGAGCTAAAAAAGCAAAATCATTTCCTAATTCTATCAAGAAACGTTGCAAATCAGCAAGAATAGCAGTTTCTAAATCTTTTTCAGAATATGTATCCTTCAATTCTAAAAAATCTAAAAAATAAGGATCTCTAAAAACTAAATCTGCATTTATTTTTTTTTCGTTTTTAAGGAGTTCTAAATCATTTTTTATCGTTTCATTTGGCTTTTTAGAAATAGCTGTACGTTCGTATAACATAGATTTCATGCGATTTTGCAAAGTACGTGTACTCCAATTTTCTAGTTGAGACATTTCTATATAAAAATCTCTTTTTAGCTCGTCATTTATATAAGCTAACTTTCTAAAATGTGACCAAGACAATTTTCCACACAGTGTGTGGAAAATTCGTTCATCCTCAAAAACTTCATATACTTTAATAGCGTTGAACAAATTTGTTTTGCTATAACCACGACCATAATGAACTGATAATTTCTTACTTAAATTCTCAATTATTTGTTTGCCGTAATCAGGTTTTTGATTATCTAAAATTGTATTCTTTATCTCCTTTCCAATATTCCAGTACAAATTACTCATTATTTGATTTACACTAACAGCAGTCTTATTTTTACTTTCCTTAATAAGTTTTTCTACATCTGTAAAAAGTTTTTGTTCTATGTCTTGCATTTTATTCTGTTGGATTAGTTTTATAGAGATATAATTGGTTTTGCTGAGTGCTATGTAGTCGGCATCCTGCTGTGTATTGTATATTTTGCTGTTTACAACCACGATTGCAAATGTAATAAACAATAAAGACTGCAAAAAACTTCACAGCCTTTCTAATTGCTTACTCTAATTTTTTTGAGCTTGCTCGTGAATAGCTTTAGCTTGGTCAATCCTTGCTTCCAAGACTTCTTGCCTAGCTTCTTTCACTCTTTTAGCTTCCTCATCCTTGGTCTGAGGAATAGAGCGTTTTAGTGTAACGAGTTCTTCATACTCTACAATTCCTTGAATAAATGCTTCTGTTTTGGCTTTTTTGATGATATTTTCAGAATCATCTATCTCCTTTTTGTACCTAGCTGCATTTTTCTCGGCAATGTTGCACCTACCATTTATGGTATCATAGCTATCTTGGAGCTTGCTATAATTTTCTTTGAGGTTGCTGTTTTCGGCTTTGAGGTAGCTATGAGCTTGCTCCCACTCTTTCACAACTAGCAAATTATTTTGATGAGCTTGCTTATAGCTTGCTAACTCTTCCTCTAGCTCGTTGTACTGAGCCGAAACAACCGTCAATGTTTTGGCTAAAACATCGGTTCTTTTTAGTCGGCTATCATTTTCTTTGATGATAATCTGACCAAAGACAAAGACAATATAAAGCAGAGCTACGATAGGGAATGTAAATTGAACTGAGCTTTCTGCAAAGTAAGACCACAGAGCAGCTACCAAAAACAAAAGTCCTAGAATTTTAAGGAAGCTGTAAGCTGTCTTTGTGCTGGATGCTGATTTGAAATGCAAGCTCAATAGTTCGGTGGCTCTTGAAGAGCTATCTGTCTGTACTACTGAATTTTGGTTGGTGTTTTGATTTTCCATTTTTAGATATAGTTTTTAGGTAATTGATTGCGATTCAATATTATATTTTTTGCCTTTTCATATTTAGGCTTTTCAGAATGGCTTCCATTTCTTTTTCGGCAGCCTCTTCGTTGTCCATGTATGAGTCAGCAACTTGTTTTACTTCGTGTTCGATTCTGTTCTCTTGGTCTTTTACTAGTAAAGCATTCAAAGAAGCCATATAGGTATCTGTATCGTATTTTTTACTAATCTCTTTAGATATTTCTTTTGAAATATAGTCTGGAGTAATTGCCAAGACAAAGACAGCAAAAACCATAAAGATAAATTTGAAGTGTTCTTCGCCAAAATGCCAATCGATAGACCAAGTAGGTTTGCTATCTACTACAATATCTGTAATCGTAAAAAACGAAGGCGCACCAGTTAGGAGTAGTAAAGCGTATGTACAAATACTCAACGTAATACTAAGGCGATACAAATTCCTTCCTAACTTTTCATAACCATTGACAATAGCCATATAACTACCTGCCGAAATCACAATCGCAAAGACAAATCCGATTACATACGGAAGCCAGTTTGCCATTTCTGCGCTATAGGTAGCTATCTTATCTGTAAAAATCATTTTGAAGAAAAACATATACCCAACGGTATTTACAAGTACCATTAAGAAAATTACAATCGTATTTCCTGCTGTGGTTCTGAGAAAGAAATTGAAGTTATCAATTCCGTATTTGGCTCGTGCGATGTTTTGCATATCTGTTTGTCATTGAGTGAATTAGTTTTTTAATTGGTATTAACAAATATAAATTAATTATTGCAAATATGAAAAAATAATAGTACTTTTATTGAAATATTTTTAACAAAAACGTATTTTATTGAAATTATCGTAATATTTAATAAATAATGTCACATTATTTATTATCACATTATTTAATAATTATGGAAGCAACTAAAAAAACTAGAGAGAATCTTTCTGTTACTGTACCTAAAGATATATCTGATTGTCTTGAAGTAATGCATGGTGTAGAAAAGATAAAAAAGACTAAAAAGTCAAAGTCTGATATAGTAGAAGATATTATACGGAAAGGTCTTGAAGCTATGGGTGTTAATCCAAAAACCTATGGTCAAGATATAAATTTGAGTGGCTATGAAAGCATTGCTTAAAATAGGAACTCATCCTTCTTTAGCGCAGCATTATCAGGTTGAGTTAAAAGATAATTTTCATAAAGAGTTAATTTATTTCATTAATCGTCGTGAAAAGTTTACGTTTTCTGTTCTATGTATGGAAGGTATAACAAAACCCATAAATAGAAATAATGGAATTTTTGAAAGGTCAGCAGGTGGAAATTATATGTTATTCCACAAGCCAACGCAATCCATTTATTTTGGAGAAACAAATAATCTGAGTGCTCGTGCGCTTGAACACCTGACTGCCATTTACTGCAAATCGCACATCAATCGTGCTATTCGTAGGCGTTCAAGAAATGGTAAAATGGAAGACTGGATATTTTCAGTTTTGTGTTACGAGCAGTCGGAATTTAATCGTAAAAAGTTTGAACGAGCTTTTATAAATCGGAAGTGGGAGTGGAAGGTTTTGAATGTGAAATAAACAACACGATGAAAACAACATTCAATCATTTTAAATCAATTTTTGAAGGAAATAGAAAAATCTATGGTTTTGTAGAGTTTCTAACAGAAAATTATGTAATTAAAAACAAAGCAATTACAGACAACCCTATCAAAGATGGTTATGATATTTGCTTTCTTGCCTTCAACAATGAAGCTATTCAAGAGGCATTTGATAAATGTGATTATGAAATATTGGAGCAATTAGGAAATAAACATGCTAAAGAAGCTATTGATAGTATTCCTCTTCCTGTTTATATCTCTTTAGTTGCTTTGGATAAATTTGAAGAAGCTGGAGTGTTGGATAAATTTTTATTAATTGAAAAGTAAGTTGTATGAAAACAGAAAAAACGTATCAATACAGAGTGGAAGTGCTTGTAGCGTATGCTGTAAATGGAACTCTAGAAGATAATCATAGCGAAGTCGATACTAAGTTTATCTATATTTTCCTTACACAGGAACAGCTTGATGATTATGAAAAGTCTATTTCAGAAAAATTATCTGATATAGGGAGTTATAAGAAAATGTATGCAATGATACACAAATTATAAATTGATTATGACACCAGAACACTTACACAATAGTGCTATTGAAATCCACTTCCGAGATAACTTTTTAGCAAAACTTCAGTCAGAAAAACTGATAAAAGAAGCCGAAAGTGAGCAAGATGAAGCAAACCATAAAAAACGTATAACTGCCATTCAAAAGCTAATTACAAAAAATATTTCTCATTTTGATTATCCTGTAAATACATTTTGCATAAGGAAAGAAAGTGCAATTCAAAAAGACACCTATAGATTATGTAGTAGTTGTAATGGCTCTGGATCTGCTAAATGGTTTCAAATCTGTGAAAAATGTAAAGGGTGGTGTTTTGTGAAGCAAATGGTAAAAAAAGATAACAAACTCCTACTTCCAGTAAAAAAAATAGAAAAATTTATTTAAAAAATAAGTATATGTCAGATAGAACATCAGCAAGTGTATTTGGAAAAATGTTTACCCTGCTTGCTAAAAATCCAACAGAAGAACATAAAGAAATGGCTAAAGAAATCTTCAAAATGACAGATGAATATGATTTCGGTTATTATCAAATGTATGTAGATGAAGAATTAATGAAATTAGATTTGGCTAAAATAGGGATTGACCCAGATTATCCAGAAGATGGAGAAGTGGTAATTTATGGAATAGAGAATGAATCAATATAACAATGCTAAAAAAACTATTTGAACTGCTTCTATTATCAATAATTTTAACTCTATTTTTAATAGCAGTATGTTACGTTATTTTTTAAAAACTATTAGAAAATGATTACAGAAACACATTATTCATTTGATGACTTGGAGTCAGACAAATGTCAAAGCTGCTCAGAGCAGTCAGAAGAAATTCTAATTAAGGATGGAAGGTGTCTTGATTGTATTGAAGAGCAGAAATTCTTTGAGCAAACTATGAAAGGCTTACCATGCAATAACTGCCAAGGTGGTGGATGTCCTGTTTGTTGTGGTTCTGGTATGCTCTACTATTAACTACAATTTACCTCTCAAATTATATACAATAATCTTGTTAAATTATATAATCAAAAAAGCCATGTTAATTGAAACTATTAAAAGAGAACGCCTTGAACAGATGCGACAAGTTGAAGACAAAGAGTTGAATAACTTATTCCAAGAAATAAACAAGGAATTTCCTAATAGATACTTTTTACACGAGTACGAAGTTCTGAAGTATACTTATTTCGGTATGAAGAAAAAGTCTGAGATTAATTATTATCTATATGCATTAAATAGCAAAATGAAGGATAATAATGAAATGCAGATTATAAATCTTTGTAATTCTAATCCTACTTGCCTTACTAAAAAGGAGGTGAGTGCGTTCTTTTATGGGTTATTGAATGGATGATAAATTTGGAATTCAATTGTTATTCTCACCTCCTTAAAATATAGCATTTGCTTAAAAAAGTTGGCTAATAAAGGTAACTAACCTTTTGTATGCAAAATCATTTCTTGCTTTTTAACAGTTTAGAATTTTGAATTTCTTCCTTTATGTTTCTAGATATCTCCATTACGAAGAACAAATCCCTAATCACAAAACTTGAAAAATACAATGTCTTTATTATCCAGTTGAGTAACAAAGCCATTTTTTATAAACAAAGTTTTTTTATTTATAAGACCTTTCTTTATACCCTCTAAAGTAATTCCCTCTTTATAATAATATACTCTTTTTTCTTCTATTCTACCTATCAACCCTCTTATTGATACAAATTCAGAATTATAAAAATCATAATCGTATGGGTATGATACTAGATCATTAGAAAATGTTGTTTTGTTGAATTTAATTATGAACCCTCCATAAAATGAAGGGTTCAATATAATACTATCTTGTAGTGTATCTAAATATTTGATAGATCTGTATACTTCTTCATTATATTTATGCATATTTATTTTTGCTATACTATATTCTTTATCCTTATTTAATAAAGAATCAAATGTAATTATATGACTTTTACCTTTCCTATCTTTTATATGACTATCGTATAGTAAAATGAAGGGGTTACCATTTTTACAAGAACCTACAGTATAGAAATTGTATTCTATTTTCATTAAACTACTCTTGTATATATCTTGTCCATTATATTTCACTATACAAATACTATCTCCCTTTCTTTCTACATAAAAAAGATAGTTATTATTGTAAGAAGGTGCGACATTAAAAGATAAATATAAACTATCAAAATGAAGTCTATTTATTTCTTCATAACACAGTGTATCTTGAGAAGATGCTTCTGTGGAGTAAAGAATGGTAAAAATAATAGTTAACAATAATAAAATTTTCATATTTAATCAATTTTGATAACTGGTTTCTTAGGTTCAAATTTTACATTTTCAAATAGTTTGATTTCTTCTGGTAAAGTTTCTGGAAAATCTATTGGTTCTAAATCTAGATTAGACTTATGCATTTCTTTAAACATATAAGCAATATTCATATTAAGTTCAATATTATCAGGCATGTTAATTCTTTTAGCCAACCAAATTCCCCCTTCAGCAGAATCTTCCCCAATCCAAGTACTTCCAGAAACATATGCATACTGGTTATATTCATTTGGTTCAGAACCAACTAATAATTGGGCATGATTTATGCCTAATTTATATTCATTATGAACTATACCATACCACTTACCATTTATTTTATCATTCTCTGTTACAGGTATTAAGTCGCCATTTGTAACAAGACTAGCAGCTCCAGTATGCGTTCTAACAGCCTCTATGAATTGAGCTAAAGCTTCATCTGGATTATCACTAAAATCTTTAGTTTTGAATTTATTAGGTATTACACTCCCCTCCTTATTATAAGAATAGCTAAATATGTAAGTTTCGTCATTTTGATTATATATATGTTTACTATTACGATTTGAAACAAATGTAGCAGGTAAACTATTTTTAGCAGCATATTTTATATATAAAGTAACAACAAGATCAGCGCAATCAAAACTATTTGATCTATTAGGGCTTCCATCTTTTACAGCTTGTTCAGCCATTCTTTTAAACTCTTCCTCAGCAAAAGCATTGAATCCTTTTACATAGGTTTCTGTCCATTTGTTTTTTACTTTCCATGCTGTTGGTCTAGCAGCAAGATGTATGCTTTTAACTGTCTGTTGAGGAGAAAAATGGAAACCGTCACCACTACTACTGTTTCCAGTAGGTTCTCCTTTCTTTTCTACTAGATTATATTTATAAACTTCTACATTTATTTTTTCAGTATCTAGCCATTTAGAAAATCTCACTTTTAGGACTGAAACGTCTTTCTTTATACCATCTACTAAATGTTCTTCTTCTACAAACTTAGCAGATAATATAGCGTTTTCTTCCAACTGTTTTGTATTTTCTTCACAAGAATCACTCGTAAGAAAAAAGTTATCTCCTTCTGTTTTCAGGTCTGTTTTTTTGATTTCAAAATAGGATTTACTGAATTTATCATCTTTTCCTTCTACCCAAAAACACCATTTTATTTCAGTTGCTTCATTAGAAAGTTGAGAAGCTACATACGTGTATTCTTCCCCTCCTATTAAATAAGTGTGTTTTTGAGTAGTATCTAGTTTATCACTACCTTCTATTTCATTAGCATCTTTGTCCAACACTATTACAATTTTAAATGTTGGAGCTAGAAGTGGATTTATAAATACACAGTTGTCAAGGTCATTAGAATGGTGAAAAAACATAAAAATAATGTAGTTAAGATTAGTTATTTAAGTAAAGTTCCAAGTTCAATACGCATAGTGTCTGCTGTTACATGAAGGTTTTCGATAACTCCATCTTTTAAAAGTTTTCCATTGTACTTAAAATAATGATGATCATTATCAATATTTATATCAATAGATTGTCCAACCGTATCTTTTGTTTTCAGAACTAAATAGACAATCTGATTATCAACTTTATTCATGTCTATTTTGATATTATTTTCGTCTTCATAATGAGCTGATACAAGCTTTCCTTGCTTCTCAGGTTCTACCGTAGTAACAGGTGCATCAGCACTCAAATCAGTTTTCTTCCAATAATGATCCAAGACTTTATAACCATCATCAATCATAATGGCAGGAGTGAGATGAATAAGTGTTGTCATCGGCTCTCCATCTTGTGCGTTAAAATTATTTCTAAAATGCACGCAATGCACATCATAGAGTTCTATAATTCTACTTTTACTTGCTGCTGTAACAGGGGTGGGAACTTTTTTGGATTTATGTATCACTGTTCTATCAGTTGGAAAGTCTTAGATTTGCATTTTTAAGTAAGTACAAAAACACCACCACTCGCAAATCTTCAGATTTGCCAAACTGATAAATCGTAGTCATAGACAACGCTTAACGACTATTTTTCAGAAGACTCAGCCGAACGAGACAATAAAAATAGTTTTCATATTACTTAGTTCTATAAATAACTATTTCTTGTCCGTTTTTAATATCGTCTTTATCTTTTATGTTTTTATTCAAATCTAGTAATTCTTGTAGTGTAATTCCCATATCCTTAGCTATGGAAGTTAATGTATCTCTTCCTCTGGCTTCATAAGATACCGAATAACTGATAAGATTTGCATCGTCGGTAGAGGATTCTTCTTGAATAACAAAATTAAACACTACTGGATATTTAGCAATATTTGGATATTTAAGCATAAAATATTCTTTTATTTCATTTATTCCATCTTTAGCATACATATCTTTATACGATAGTGGAAGAGGTTTTTCATCTTTATTATACATTTTGAATATATTTACAATATAAAAACATTGTTTTCCAGAGTCTGTTTCGTCCATAGGAAATTGCTTTTCTTTATTGAGTAAAAGTGTACTTGTTCCGTTCTTATGTATTTTTTTTATAAGAAAAATTGGGTATTTATCACATAGTGTACCAGCTGTTCTGATAGAAAGAGTAGAATGAGTACGAGTATCTATTAAGTAAATAGGATAAGGAACTACTGTTTTGTTTTTTATAGGAAATTGTACTAGTATAATTTCTCTGCCATCGTGCTGATATACATATACACAACACTCTTGTAGAACCACTTTAGATAAAGAATCAGCTATTTTTGTCATTTCTTTTGGGATAGACAAAACTTTTCCATCTAAGTATATTTTCATAGGAAAACCTTTGTATTTGGTTTCTTTGACTATACTTAATAGATGCGAATTGGTTTTTACTTCCCATTTTTCCACTTTTTTTTCTCCTACTAAGCGTTGAAATTGCATAGTTTTAGGTTCGAGAATTTCATATTTTGTAAATAAATAGTCTTTCAAAACGCCTCTATCTAAAAAAGTAATGCTATCTATCTGTTCTAACTCAATTTGTTGAGAGAAACTTTGAGTTACGAAACTAATCAAAAATAGAAATATCAATAAAATAGTTTTCATGTAATTTTTTTGTTAATTTATTATATAATCAGAACATAAATAAAATGAATACTATATTATTTAGTAACGTAAACAATTATTTCCTGTCCCTCCTTAATATCATCCTTATCTTTTATATTTTTATTCAAATCTAGTAAATTTTGTAGCGTAATTCCCATATTTCTAGTTATGGAAGTTATGGTATCTCCACTTTTGATTTTGTAGAAAACAGAATAACTGATAAGATTTGCATCATAAGCATAATACTTTTGTTGCATACTAAAATTAAAAACTAATCTGTTTTTATCTATAGCTGGATGTTTACTAAAAAAAGATTCTTTTATTTTAGTTGTTTCACTTTTATTGGAATTATCTTTATCTGATGAGATATACTTTTTTTCAGTCTTATTATACATTCTGAATATTTTCATATCATGATAATAGTATTTTTCAGAATATGTTTCGATATGATTCTGACGTTCTTGGGTAAGTAAAAGTGTACTTGCCCCATTTTCATCTGTTTTTTTCATAAGAAATATAATAGATTCAGGGTGAACACAACCACCGTCATCTGTCGTAATAGAAAGAGTAGCTTGATTACGGGTATCTATTAAGTAGATAGGATGAGCAGTTCCTGAAAAATCAATTATTATAATTTCTCTACCATCGTATTCATATACATAAATACAAGACCCATGACTATGGGCTTCAGAAAGATATTCATGCTCATCCAGCATCTCTTTAGTTATAGCCAAAGATTTTCCATCTAAATATATTTCCATAGGAAAATCTTTATACTTAGTTTTTTTGACTATAGTAAGTGTATGAGCGTCCGTTTTTACTTCCCACTTTTGTATGTCTTCCTCCCATAGTAAGCGTTGAAATTGCATCGTTTTAGGTTTCATTGCTTCATACTTTATAGATAAATACTCTCTTAAAAGAGTTCTATCTAAGAAAGTAGTTTCCTCTACTTGGTAGAGTTCAATTTCTTGAGAAAAAATTTGACTTATGAAAAAGCCAAAGAATGAAAATGTCAATAAAATAGTTTTCATATAAAAATTTTGGTAGTGTAATTTAATGAGTGATTTATTATCTTTGTTTTCTTTTTTATTTTCAC
>JAHDBD010000002.1:285053-357696 GCA_020630575.1 Bernardetia sp. | reverse complement strand
ACTAATCACTAATCACTAATCACTAATCACTAATCACTAATCACTAATCACTAAAAATATGATTTCCATACAACAATTTACATTTAATCAGTTTCAAGAAAATACTTTTGTGCTTTTTGATGAAACAAAAGAAGCCATTATCATTGATCCTGGATGTTATTCGCCACAAGAGAAGGAAGTTTTGAAGGCTTTTATTAAGCAAAATGACTTGAAAGTAGTTCGTCTTATCAATACACATTGCCATATTGACCATGTTTTGGGAAATAAATTTGTGAAAGATACATACAATGTAAAATTAGAAGCACACAGAATTGAATCTGAACAACTCAATCAAGTTCCATTATATGCTCCTTCGTATGGTTTTGGTGGATATGATGCCACAACAGTAGATATTTTTATAGACGAAAAAACAGATATTACTTTTGGTAACTCTACACTAAAAACGCTTTTCGTACCAGGGCATTCCCCAGGGCATTTGGCTTTTTATTCGGCAGAACAAAAATTTTGTATCAATGGTGATGTTCTTTTTCTTCAAAGTATTGGAAGAACTGATTTACCTGGTGGAGATATGGAAGTTTTGAGAGATACAATTCAGAATATAATGTATAAATTACCAGACGATACAAAAATTTATTGTGGACACGGAAACCCTACTATGATTGGTTTTGAGAAGAAAAATAATCACTTTATTAGAGAGGCTTAGCAATGAATTCAAAATGATAAATGTTTTTTATATACTCCTTTTGTGTTGTAATTGTAAGCCTTCTGATACTTTACAGCTAATTTCTTAGATTTATGATTGTTGTTATAGAATAGCGAAATACAAAATATACGGCTGGAAGCCGAATACATAGTCCTCACTTGCGAAGACGCAAGCGAGAGCAATCTTGCGAGGCAGAGCAGGAAACCTTACAAACAAAAGGAGGAAATTAATATTTTTCTTTTTGCTATCTCAACGAACTGCGTTCTTGTTGGTGTTCCATTTTTATAAACTTAAAAAAAGAAGTCATTGTTGGCCTTTAACTTCGGCTTGCCGTTGTGATGACCAACAACAAACACTACCACAAATCTATAAATCTTCTCCCCTGCTGTGCCTCAGCTATCTGTAGCTATCGCTTGTTTTTAACGAGTGATTTATATGTATTCGGCTTGTAGCCGTGGTTTTTGTATTTGTTTTTACTAGCAATATTAAGATTTAAAAAAGCACTTATTTAGGCATTTTTTTATTGCTAATGCGAATAAGGGGTTCAATATGTTGTTTATGCAGCAAATCACCCCGTTCGGCGTAGTGTTCCAATAGCCGAACAAAAAAAAATGAATGTTGGTCTTAGTTGTAAACTAAGACCAACAACTAAATTAAAGGCTTTATAAATGGATATGACTATAAAAACATATTAGGAACTGAATAAAACTATCAATATGGAAAACTACCAAATATGGGAAATTAAAAATGCTGTTTCTGAGCTTATTACTCCTTTATTAAAAGAGTACATTACCAAAGTGGAAGAGAACAATATAATGTGTATTCCTACTTGGATAGAAAAAGAAGGGTTCGACGTAAAAAACATGTCTACAGTTGAAATGAACAAAGAATGGTCTAATATCTTGAAAAGAATGTTATACCCTTTTACTTATCAAATAGGTGATGTTTCTTTATCAGTAAATTTTCATTCAACTAGAGAAATTATACAACACAATGAAAAATTTAATGAAGGATTGAGGTTATTTGCTAAATTTTTTGAAAATCTATGGGACTAGACATCTCCCCCCATTCAACTGAGTCTTCCAAAGACTAAAAAATAAAAGAAAAAATGTTGGTCGTAGTCTGAGACTAAGCCCAACAACTAATTAGATAGTTTGTATTTGCTTTACAGTTTATGGTTTACTTTTTCTACAAAAAACAGTATCTTTCCAATAAAAAAATATGAGCGAAAGAGCATACAGTATTAATAATCCTGATGGTATTTATTTTGTTACTTTTTCTGTTGTAAACTGGATAGATATTTTTGTTAGGCAACCATACAAGGATATTATTGTAGTGAAGTATTACCAAGAAAAAAAAGGGCTGATAGAAGTGGTTTTTATTTGATTTTTTGTGGAGACTATGTCGTTTGTGAGGACACAAACAACAGTAGGGACTGAATTTTCAAAGTATAAATTTATTACTTTACATTCCTATACAACCCAACCACATAAACAAAAGCAACTAAAATCATTACAGCACAAGTATAAAACACAATAGGAATTCTAGCAATATCACTTTGATAATACCAACCAGAAAGTAAAGCTCCTAATCCAATTCCTATTTCTAAGGCGATAAATCTAGTAGCGATTGCTTTTCCTTTTGTTTTTGGGTTACTCAAATCGATTGTCCAAGCACTCAGAGAAGGTGAAACAATACCCATTCCTATTCCATAAATTATAGCACTAAAAAGAAGTCCAGATAACGTTTGTAATATTCCCATCAAAACTAAAGAGATAATTGTAAAGCCAAGCCCAATGCTTACAATTAATGTTCGACTGTACTTATCCGATAATTTTCCTGCTATAAATCGCACAAACAAAGAAGCAATGGTATAAACAATGAAAAATAATCCTTTGTTTTTTCCTCCTAAGTGTTGTGTCCAATCAGGAATTAAAGTCAAAATTATACCAAAAGATAGATAAGATAAAAGCGTAACGAAAGCAGGAGAAAGCACTTCTTTTGCTATAATATCATTTCTTCCTAATTTTAAAGTAGAGGTGCTAAATTTTTGTTTATTGGGTAGTGTTTCTTCTAACCTAGAAACTAGAATGATAGATAAAAGAGCAAAGAAAGAAGAACTGTAAAATAATACTTCGAAAGAATAGTAGAGTTTGATAGAACTTCCAATAGCAGGTCCTAAAGCTAAACCCATACTAAAAAATAAACTTTGAATTCCTAAGGCTTCTCCCCATCTTTTGGAAGGAACAATATCAGAAACATAAGCTGCAATAGCAGTAGGACTAAATCCTGTCGAAAATCCATGTACCAATCGTAGAAGTAAAAATCCTGCAACACTCGTCAGAATAGGATATAAAAAACCACAAAGTACACAAACTAAAGCACCAATTATGATAACAGGTTTTCGTCCAATAGAATCAGTTAGCTTTCCACTAAAAGGTCTTGAAATGCCAGCCGTAAGAGTAAATAATGCGATTATTAAACCAATATACTTTTCTCCTCCAAGCTCACTCAAATAATCTGGGAGTTCTGGAATTAGCATATTAAAACTAGCCGAAAAAAGCAAACAGCTCAGACAAACTAAGCCAAAGTTTAGTGTATAAATTGAGTCTGACTTAATCATTTATAATTTTGTTTTTTCTGAAATTATCAAGAATGGATAGTGTGTAATCCCAAATTATGCTAGAACCAAGTTTAATTCCTTTTACTTTTTCTATAATTTTGTTGTAAGGGACTTTGAATTCTGTCCAAGTTCCTCCTTTATTAGATTCATTTTGAAGTATGGGTTCAAATCTATCCATTGTCTTTGCAAATTTTGACTCTTTTGTCTTTCCATCTTCAAATTCTTGCCATAACTGAATGTATTCTTGAGTTTGATCTTCGGGAAGTAGTCCAAATATTCGTTTTGCTGCTATTAGTTCATCATCTGTATTGACATGATTTTTGGTAGTATCATAAAGAAAAGTATCTCCTGCATCTATTTCTACTAAATCATGAATCAATAACATTTTCAAAACTTTCAAAATATCTATATCTTCGTTAGAATGTTCTGCCAGTATCATCGCCATCATTGCCAAATGCCAACTGTGTTCAGCATCATTTTCGTGTCTGTTGCTATTGAAGAGTTTCGTTTTTCTTTGGATATATTTTAGTTTATCTATTTCCTTGATAAATTCAATTTGGCTGTTGAGTCTGTTAGTTTCCATTATTATTAATTTTTTAAGTTTAAATAAAGTGCAAAGAAAGGCAAGAATCAGTAGAAGGGAAAGGACATTTGTCCCAACTAAAAAAAAATAGTAAAAATGATTAGAACTAATTCGGAATTACTTGAATATGTAAGTAGAAATATAAAAAATACTACAACCTATTTTATTGAGGAAAAAATTGCAAACAAACAGGTTTTAGTTGAGCAAAATCAAAAAGTACTTTATGCGTATGTGATAAAGACAGGAATTGCGAAGTGTTATCTTACAGAAGATACAGGAAATGATTTTATACAAGAGTTTTTTGGAGAAGGCGAGCTTTTCGGAGAAATAGAAATAATCAATGAAAGTCTGAGTTTTTGTGCCATAGAATCTATTTCAGATATGGTAGTATATAAAATCTCTAAGATTCATTTTTCAGAACTTTTGCAAAATGATAAAGAATTCAATGCCTTGATTGTAAAAGCAATGGCTAATAAAATCAAGTACAAAGCTCTAAGACATTCTCACAATCAGTCTCATTCTATTAAATCAAATTTATTGAGATTAAAAAAACAGTTTCCCGAACTAATGAAAATTATTTCAAAACAAGACATTGCTAATTACTTAGGAATTACACTTCGTAGCTTTAATAGAATTTTGAAAGAGATTGATAAATAGGTGGAAAGTAAGAATAAATTGAAGAGTTAATTGTTAATTTGGTTGAATTATGATTTTTTAAATCAACAATAGGATTTATTCTATATAAGCTGTTTTTCTTTCGATAAAAAAATAAAGACTGGTATCATTTTTAGATTATTTATAATAGTAATTATTCTAAATAAGTGGGATAAAGTGCTTAACTTTGTGGTACTTATAGAAAAGTGTATCAAAATGAAAGAAAACTCATTTTATTTTTGATACAACATAAAAAAAACTTCCAAAAACCAATCTCTGCCGTTGTTGGTGTTTATTCACTAATAACTATTAAAAATATTCAGATTTGAACGACCTTCGAAGATATATCATTCAAGTAGCTATTTTAGTAGTTTTGTTAATCTATGGTTTCCAACTACTTTGGTTGCAAGTCATTTCCGATGATTTTCAACAGCAAGCTCAAAATACTTCTACACGAACAAATATTTTATACCCCCCTCGTGGTCTTGTTTATGATAGAAATGGAAAATTATTAGTTGAAAATAATCCTGTTTTTGATATAGAAATTATAGCAAAAGAGTTTAAATTAGAACCTAATGATACCACTCGTTTATGTGAACTTTTGCGTATTTCCTTAGAAGAATTTAGAGATAAATTACAAAAAGCAAAGCACGGATTGCAGCGTTATAAGCCTTATCTATTTATAAAACAGATGTCAGTAGAGAATTATGCCAAAATTCAGGATGAACTCTCTGATTATGAAGGTATTTATCCAAATGTAAGAACGATTCGTAAATATCCATACTCTTCTTTCTCTGGTGGTTTGGGATATGTGCGTGAAATCGACCAAAGAATGCTTTCCAAAGACACAGCAGACTATTACCGACGTGGAGATATGCTTGGTATTAGTGGAATAGAGAGAAGCTATGAAAAAGAATTAAGAGGAAAAAGAGGCGTACAGCAAGTTATGTATGACCGTTTGGGAATTGCTAGAGGAGCTTTCAAAGATGGACAATATGACACACTTCCAGAAGCAGGAATGACTCTTCAAACTACAATAGATGCCGAACTTCAAACGTATGGAGAGTATTTGATGCAAAACAAAATTGGTAGTATTGTCGCCCTTGACCCAAAAACAGGTGAAGTATTATCGATGGTTTCTGCTCCTACTTTTGATCCAAATTTATTAACAGGAGAAGGAACAGAAGTAGCAAAAAATTATTTAATGCTTTCTCAAGATCCAACGAAACCACTTTATAATCGTGCTTTACAAGCAGCCTATCCCCCTGGTTCTACATTTAAGATTGTACAGGCTCTGATTGGTTTGCAAGATGGCGTTTTAGATACAGTTCATACTTCATTTAGCTGTTCGAAAGAATTGGTAAACTGTCATAACCACCCTTCGCCATTGAATATACATGGTTCTATTCAGCACTCTTGTAATCCATTTTATTATAAATCTTTTATCCGAATCATTCGTCAGCATCGTTCAGAAAATGATAAAGAGGATACTCGTGTTGGTTTGGATAGTTGGCATGACCATGCTTTATCGTTTGGTTTTGGTAGACAGTTAGGTATAGATTTACCTTATGAAAGCAGAGGACTTATTCCCTCAACAGCCTATTATGATAAAATTGCTGAACGTCGTGGGTATGGTTGGAAGTTAGGAAATATATATTCCCTCAGTATTGGACAGGGAGAGATGAGTGCCGTTCCGTTACAACTGGCTAATTTTGCGGCTATTCTAGCTAATAGAGGACATTATTATATTCCTCATGTTGTTAGAGCAATAAATGATACTACTTTGGTAGATATAAAATACAGAACAAAGCAAAAAACGACAGTAGATGAAAAATATTTTCCTTATGTTGTTGATGCTATGGCTGATGTAGTTCGTGCAGGAACAGCACGTAGAGCAAGAATAGATGATATTATTGTTTGTGGAAAAACAGGAACAGTTCAGAATCCACACGGAGAAGACCATTCTATTTTTATAGCCTTTGCGCCAAAAGATAATCCCAAAATTGCGATAGCTGTTATAGTAGAAAATGCAGGTTTTGGAGGAACATGGGCAGCCCCAATAGCAAGTTTGATGATAGAAAAATATATCAACGATACCATTTCTGATGCGAATGTAAAGTATAAAGAACAGAGAGTTGTAGAGCTAAATCTAATAGAACAAGAAAAAATACGATTAGAGAAAGAAGAAGAAAGAAAAAGACAAAAAATGCAAAAAAAGAAGGAGGAAAAACAAGCCATACTCATTACACAAAAGAATAATACTGCTAAAGAAAATACAGAAAAATCTAATATTGTATTGGCAGAAGCAAAAAGAGAAGATGAAGAATAGAATCTGAAAGAATTTTCTTTTTTTTTATAAGATAACCGTATTGAAATAAAATGAATCCACGTTATTTACTGCTTTATGTACCTGTTTTTTTTGCTTTTTTAATTCACTCTACAAATCCTTCATTGGCTTATTGGATAGCATGGGGAGGCTCTTTCTGGATATATCTGATTACTTTTACAGGTGTAGTAAGGAAACTTCCTAATGATCGCTCTGTGCTAAATCAAGTTTTTCGTCCCTTTTTCTTAGTACATCTCATTTTTTCAGGCTATATGGCAGTTACATCTATATTTTTTTATTTAGATGCAATGGGATATTTGTACTTGGATAAAATAAAGGCAGAAGAGTCATATTTATATATCTCAACTATTGCTTATTGCCAATTTTTATATTGTTTAGGACATGCTGCTTATGTACATGGGTTACTGCTGTTTTTAGAGTATAAATCTCCAAAGTATGCTATTAAAACTACTGCTAAGTTCTCTATTTCAAGACTATTTCTTTATACCAGTATCTTTTTATTTATCCTTAGTATATTATTTAGGTTTCTGCCTGGTGGAACACAGTTTTTAGGTCAATTTCAATCTACTATGTCTGTTTTTGCTATATTTGCTTTTGGATATGCCTTGTTAGAACGGAGAAAAAAGTATATTTTTATAGGTGGTATTCTATTCTTATATGGAGAGTATCAAGCTCTTTTATCAGGATGGAAAGAACTTGCAATGTTACCTATAATACTTTTAATAGCTATTTTATGGAAAAAGTATAAAAAAATGATTTTAATAGTTTTTCCTTTTATAATCTTCATTTTTTTGTTTATAATACCTTATTATACACAGGTTGTAAGGACTTTGAGTTGGTCAAATAAATTAGATGGACAAGAGGCTGCAGTCGTTGCAATAGAAAAAATTAGAACTGAAAGTTTAGATGGATTATTAGAAAAAAATTGGGCATTCTTGACCGGGAGATTATCAGAAATAGGTATGTTTGTAATCTATGTAGATAAAGTACCCTCAGAAGTGCCTTATATGACCAAAGAGATTTTGTCTCAGTCCTTGGAGTCTATTATTCCTCGTTTATTGTACTCAGAGAAGGATGTTACAGAATTATTGGTAATGGAAAGAGTGTATCAATTAGGAGTTGTGGATAGAAATAGTAGTGTATCTGCAAAACCTGCATTTATTACAGACGCTTATTATATGGGAGGAGAGTTAGGAGTATGGATAAGTTTATTGTTATTAGGTTGTTTATCTACTTTTTTATCTAAAAAAGCTGAATCTTTATTTGGAGGTTATATCATTGGTTCAGGAGGTGTTTTTTTAGGTTTATTTTCTATTGTAATACGAGGTAATGCTTTTGAATTTTTGGTGAATTCAATATTTTGGAGTGCATTTACTATGTATGCGTTATTTTATATAGCCCAAAAATTCAATATACTTGTCAAAAACCCGAACTATGAATAAATTTATTTATAACAATTTTTCTATCATCTATTAAAAATTAATCAGTTGAATATTCTTCATATTACCCCTTCTTACAAACCTGCTTATATTTATGGAGGAACTACTGTATCGATAAGTCGTTTGTGTGAAGCTCAAGCTGATTTTTTAAAAACTCCAAACAAAAACAATGATGCATCAACAAACAAGGTTACTGTTTATACAACAACTGCAAACGGAAGTGAAGAACTAGATATTGAGAGTAATAAGCCTCTTTTAGTAGATGGTGTAGAAGTTTGGTATTTCGAAAGGCAAACGAAAGACCATACTCACTTTTCTATTGGACTTTTAAAAAAACTATTCCAAACAGCTCAAAAATTTGATGCTATTCATGTTCATTCGTGGTGGAATACTGTAGTTATTTTTTCTGTTTTGATATGTATTTTGAAAGGTGTAAAAGTAATTGTTGCTCCTCGTGGAATGCTTGGTGAATACACATTGCAATCACAAAAAAAATCTCCAAAGAGTATTTTTCATAAATTTTTAGGCAAAAAGCTACTTAAAAAATCGTATTTACATCTCACAGCGCAAATAGAAAGAGAGGAAGTAAATTATATCAAAGATAATCGTGTTTTTGTATTGCCTAATTTATTATCTATTCCTATTAATCAAAATAAAACAGAAAAAACATACACACAAAACAAAGAAGATACTAATATTTTCAAATTAGTCTTTATGTCTAGGATTCATCATAAAAAAGGACTAGAAATTTTGATTGAAGCCATATCACAACTTGAGAAGCAAAACACTGAAAATTCAAAAATAAATCTGCAACTTGATTTGATAGGAAAAAGTGAAAGTATAGAGTATCAAAATTCTTTACAAAAACTGATTATTCAAAATAATTTAAAAAACAAAGTAAAATGGATAGGTTGGTTAGAAGGAAACCAAAAATTTGAACATCTAGAAAAATCTGATCTTTTTGTATTACCTTCCTTTAATGAAAATTTTGCCAATGTAGTTATAGAATGTTTAAGTACAGGAACGCCTGTTTTGGTCTCAGATAAGGTAGGGTTAGCTGATTATGTAAAAGAAAAAGATTTAGGCTGGGTTTGTAAAACAAATAGTATAGATTCTTTACTTCAAACTTTAGAAATAGCTATTAATGACAAAATAAAAAGAGAAAAAATCCGACAAATTGCTCCTCAAATTATTCAAAATGATTTTTCTTCTCAGAAATTAGCTCAAAAATATATAGAAATGTATCAAAAAATTAAAGATACAAACCAAACCATATAACACTTAAGAAATAACTACGAATTCGACCTATTCAATATTAGTTATGTGTTTTTGAATAGTAGTTTATCTAATTCTTACTCCTAAAGAGCTACAAAGCTAATTTGATTTATAAGTTGGATTTTTTTTAAATTTATTAAATTTTCAACAAAGTCTAGTAGGACTGGGTTTGTGTATTTAATAAAACGACTTTTTTGCTCATTTTTTAATTACTTTAAAATATTTTTGTCTAATTTGGTTCGGTTCTTAGAATATAATCAATAAGATAATTAAGTAATTTATGAATGATATTGACGTTCTGTCACTAAATTAAGAGCTAAGCTGTCAGCTAAGCTGTCAACAGTTATCAACCGAAAAAATAACAAACCAAATTTATAGATATGAAAAATTCGTATTCAATGATATTAAATCCTAACAAATATATAGTAACGATTCTGTTTTTCGTACTATCATTCTTTACATTATCTTCTTCCTTCTCACAAGGAACAAGCAATCGGAGAGCGCAAACGGCTTATAAAAATGGACAAGATTATATTGCAAATAGAGATTTTGATCGTGGAATACAATCTTTTGAGAAAGCTGTGTCGTTAGATAATGACTATTTTGAAGCACATTATGCACTTGGAAGTTATTATCATATACTTCGTAACAAGGCAAAATCTAAATTGCATTTTAAAGAAGCTGCACGAATTGTACCGAACGACCCAAAAAGAGTTAATTTGTATATGGTAGTTGCAGGAGATTATTTGGAAGAAGGAAAATACGAAGAAGCAAATAAATTATATCAAAAATCATATCAATATGCTAAATCTCAGTCTGAAAAAAACAGTGCTACAAGAGGTTTGGCAATTTGTAAATTTGCAGAAACAGGAATCAAAAATCCTTTAGACATAAAGCCAGAACGTGTAACTGATGTGATTAATGCTAGAAAACTACAGTATTTTGCTGTCTTAACTGCTGATGAAGAAGAAATGTATTTTACAGCAAGAGAAAGTAATCATCCTAGAGCTGATGAAGATATTTTGAGAAGTGTAAAAAAAGATAGTATATGGCAGACTCCTGAAAAAGTAACAGAGCTAAATACTCAAACAAATGAAGGAACGTGTACAATTTCGGCAGACGGACGTACAATTATTTTTACTATTTGCGAAGGTAGTGAAAGACGAGTTTACGGACGTTGTGATTTATTTATTAGTGAAAAACAAGGTGATAAATGGTCTGAACCTAAAAATATGGGTAATCTCATTAATACAAGTAATTGGGAGTCTCAAGCCTCTCTTTCAGCAGATGGGCGAACACTTTATTTTATTTCTGATAGAAGTGGAGGTTTTGGAAAAACAGATATTTGGAAATCTACCCGTAATGAAAAAGGAGAATGGGAAGCCCCTCAAAATTTAGGAAGTCAAGTAAATACAGCAGGCGAAGAGTATAGTCCGTTTATTCATGTAAATGGCAGAACATTATTCTTTTCTTCTGATGCTCATTTAGGTTTTGGAGGATTTGATTTATTCAAAACAGAAATAGATGAAAACTCAGCAAAAGGTTGGACTAAACCTCAAAATTTGGGTTATCCGATAAATACATATACTGACCAACAAAGTCTTTTTGTTACAGCAGACGGAAAAACAGCTTATTATGCAGATGGAGAAACAGAGCTTCAAGTAGATAAGCAAAATAATATAATAGGTCAAGATTTGAGTAATAGTTTTATTTATAAATTTGAAATGCCTAAAGAAATTGAAATTATAGTCAGTAGATATATAAAAGGAACTGTTTATGATGCCAAGACAAAAGAAAAATTAGGTGCAAGTATAGATTTATATAACCTGACTAACAAAACTATTCAGTCTTCTATAAAATCAGACCCACGAAATGGAAAGTATCTTTTTGTGTTAAATGAAGGTTCAAATTATGCACTTAATGTAAATAAAGAAGGTTATTTATTTCAAAGTCTTGCCTTTGATTATTCCACAGGAACACAAGAAAATATAGTTGTAGATATTTATTTAGAGAAAGCTGAAAAAGGCTCAAAGGTAGTTCTGAATAATATTTTCTTTGATACTGACAAATGGGATTTAAAAGATGAATCAAAAACAGAATTGGATTTAATAGTAAGGTATATGCAAACAAATCCGAAAATCAAAGTGCAAATTTCTGGTCACACAGATAATGTAGGAGATAAAACCTATAATCAAAAACTATCTGAAAAACGTGCTACTTCGGTAGTAGACTATTTGATAAATGCAGGAATTCCGAAGACACAATTAGTAATTAAAGGTTTTGGAGAAGTAAAGCCACAAGTAGAGAATAATTCACCAGAAAATAAAGCAAAAAATAGAAGAATAGAGTTTGAGATTTTGTAGAGTTTTTTTTGACATAAAAAATAGCATAGATTATTATTAGTACCCTATGCTATTTTTGTTTTTTACCAATGAGAAATAATTATTTCTTTCCATTCAAAAAGAAATCAAAAGTATCTCCACGAAGTCCTAAACGAATAGTTTCTAAAGGAACAAGTTCGTTAGGAGCGATATTTCCCAAGTTTACATTTGCACCAATGAGTTTGATAAAATAAACTTGTTGTGCTTTTTGAGGAGCTTCCCAAATAATTTTCTCAGCAGGAATTTTGGTCAAAATTTCTTGTACAAGTCCTGAGCGAACTTCACCAGTAGAACGAAAAAGCCCTACATTTCCACCTTCTCTAGCTTCTCCAATTACTTTCCAAGCTCCTGCTTCTAATTCATCTTGCATAAGCTGAATCCATTGATAAGGAGCAATTATTTTTTCAGCATCTTTTGAGCCTACTTCTGAAAGAACGGTTACTTGTTTAGAGAAACGCTCAATAAGTTTACACTTCTCTTCGTGATCTAAATCTAATGAACCATCTGAAATTTCAGCGTATTGCATTCCATATTTATCCAATACTTTTTGATATTCATCTACTTGATTTCTGACCAAAAAAGCCTCAAAAAGTGTCCCACCAAAGTAAGTAGGAATTCCAGCAGCTTTATAAACATCTAGTTTTTCTTGTAAATTTTGAATGACATAAGAGGTAGCCCAACCGAGTTTTACAATGTCTATGTAATCGCCTGCTACACTGATAAGATCTTCTATTTCTCTGACACTTAACCCTTTATCCATTACCATAGTAAGTCCTGATTGCCGTGGTTTGGACGGACGTTCTGGGATATGAGTGAGTGAGTAGTTTTGTTCTTGCATTTTTTTTTGATTCTAGTGCAATTTGAAAAATGAATATATTGCTCTTTTGCCTATACTTTTTTGATAGATTAAGATATGACTTAGATAATATCATTTATAAAAAAAGAGCAAAAACTAAAGCAAAATTAGGCTACAAAGATATTGAATTTGAATGAAAATTCTGTTAAGATGAAATTTTAGATTATTAAATAATCTAAAATAAAATAATTAATTAGGTTAAATAAGTGTTTAATTTTTTATTAAAAACACTTATTTTCTGTATTCTACACTGTTTTTGAGACAAAAATGCCATTTATTCTAGTAGAAATACTTCTAACGTAACTTCTACTATTAAGTTGCATTTTTTTAAAGAAAACTAAGCACTAATTTTGTTTATATAAGTATGTGTAGTTGAATATATTGATTTAGCTGTTCTGAATTTCTCTCTATTAAAAATGAAATTATGATAAAATAAAAAATAAATTTTTCTATCAGCTCTTTCTATCAACATTGCACTTAATAAAAAAACTATCTAAACAATCTTATTCAAAATAATAATATGAAATTTTCCTTATTTGCCTTACCTATTATCGCCATGAGCTTATTCCTTGTAGGATTATGTGGTAATATATTTTCTCCTTCAACTTTCAAAAAAAGCTCTTCTACTACAAAAACTATAAATTTAGAAACTCCTCAAGGTGAAAAAATCGAACTAGATAACCTAACTAAAAATGAAAAACTAAAAGGAAAATGGATACTTTTAGATTTTTGGGCTTCATGGAACAGTGAAAGCATGAAAGATAGAAATGTATTAAATGAAGTATATTCGCAATATAATTCTAAGAATTTAGAAATTGTCTCTGTTTCTTTAGATAATTCGAAGGAGCGTTGGAAAACAGCTATTGCTCAAAATAATTCTTCTTGGTTAGAACTTTCAGATTTACAAGGTTGGGAAAGTGCTGCCTGCAATAAATATAAAGTTTCTGGACTTCCCTATCACGTCCTTCTCAATCCAAAAGGCGAGATAGTAAAAACAGCTATTACAAATCAAGAGTTAGTAGAAGTTTTGAAAGAAGTATTATAAATTATCAAAAAAATAAAATTATTGAATCCTTATTGTTGATTGAAAACGATAAGGATTTTTTGGTTTGAAAATTTTGTATAAAACCTTTCAAAAATTCCTTTTCTACTCTCATTTTCTTTACTTTTGTACTAAATTATTTGTAGAATAAAAATTACAAAAAAGAAATTATGGTTTCGATAATAATGGGTAGCCGTTCTGATTTACGAGTAATGGGTGCAGCAGCAGAAGTTTTGGAAGAACTTCAAGTAGAATATTCTTTGACAATTGTTTCAGCACATCGTACGCCTGAGCGTTTATTTGATTTTGCTAAAAATGCAAGAAAAAATGGAATTAAAGTAGTTATTGCAGGAGCAGGAGGAGCAGCACATTTACCAGGGATGGTAGCTTCGCTTACTTCATTGCCTGTAATTGGTGTTCCTGTTAAGTCTTCTAATTCTATTGATGGTTGGGATTCTGTTTTGTCTATTTTACAAATGCCTTCAGGTGTTCCTGTGGCTACTGTGGCATTAGATGGAGCAAAGAATGCAGGTATTTTGGCTGCTCAAATTTTGGGTGCATCTGATGAACAGTTGGCTCTTCGTTTGGATAACTTCAAAGAAGCTCTAAAAGAAAAAGTAATCGCTGATGTAGAAAATATAAATAAAAATGGTTGGAAGGAATTGCTTTAAATATTCAATTCGATAGGATAAGCGCATGAAGTTTTTACTTTATAAAACTATTCAAACTATGTTAATAGATTTGGACAAGGCAAATATCAAACATGAAGGAATTTTTCTTAATGCAGATGCTGCTTTTAATACAAATTCATTTCATTCTTTTTGCTCGCATATGGGCATTGTGGATAACATAGATTTTAATAAAAAAACTAAAAAGGTTATTGATACTTAAATGTTTAAATATGAAAAAATGTGTGATTTGCGTTTTGCAATATAAATAACTAACTCTTGGTTAGATGCTTTTAAGGTAACATTGATACGATATGAAACTAAAATTTATACTTAGCAAAGCCTACATTATTTAGCTTTTACTTTGATATTTATCAGAGATAGACTAGGGTAAACGCACGAAACTTTTTATGCTGCTTTCAGTATGTTTAAACACACTTTAACTATCAGAGTAAATTCAATTTACAAAGTAAAAAACTAGCTTGATTTGCTTTAAACGAGTACAATTTTTTTTCGTGCGTTTGCCCTAGAGATAGACAGAAAATAAAAACTAATTCTTAAATAACTTCAATATAAAAATACCCTACTATGGCTCATCTGATAAATATTATTTTCATTTGTTTTTTTTTGTTCTTCTTCTATTCAATTGGTTATTTATTAAATTATTTTACTAAAGTAGTGCAAACAACAGACAAGCCTTATTATTCTATATTTAACAATTTAGTCTTTGGTTTAGTCTTTAGTGTAAGTCTGACAGCTTGTATCTTTACAGGTTTTGTAACTACGTCAATGCTTTTTTTATTTATATTTGGTTATATCATTTTTTTGAATAAAGCTAAAGTAGCAAATTACCATTTCTATTTTAAAAAATTATACCCTCTACCCTTTTTTGTCTTAGTGGGTTATTCACTATCTGTTTTCAAAGGCTATAATTTAGAAGGAACATATACACAAAATCTCTTTATAGATTATATATTTTACAAGCAAGTGATATTTAATTTAATTAATGGACAAGAAAATGTTTCAGAGTGGGCAAATATTTTAGATAAAGATTATGATGGTATTTCTCCGTATCATTATTTTGAACTTTGGTTGACTGTATTACTATCTAAAACTAATAAACTCCCTGTGTTATTAAATTTTACAGTTTATATTCCAACACTATTTATTAGTATTATTCTTTTTGGAAGTGTTAGTATTCTAGAGAATAGCAAGAATATTCGTATAATACATTTGTTATTTGCCACTGCATTGTTATTTGTAGGACAAATATATTTACCTTTTTATGAATCATTTTTTTGGTCAGGGTATCAACACGTTTTTACATCGGTAGGTTATATTCCAGTTAGTGAAAAACTATTTCCATTTGCTTTATTTGGTATTGCATCATTTTCTGCATTTGAAAAAAAGAGATATTCTTTATTTCTATGTTATTTACTATTTTTGAGTATTGCATCTTTTGTAGCTACACCTGCTGTCTTTGGAGCGATGTATTTTTTGCTTTTATTTAATTTGTATTTTAAAGTAATAAAAGATAAACGTATTTATTTACTTAGTATTTTTCCTATTATTTATACTATTTTCTTAATACTATTCAAACAATCTTTTGATGGGTATGTAGAAAAGAACTATCAATTTGACTTTTCAATAATCTTACAAAGTTTCACAATAAAAAATATAATTACATTTTCTATTTTGAGACCTAGCTATTTTTTATTGCCTGTACTATTATTAAGTGCTTTACTTTTTATAAAAAACAAACTAAAATTTGTTAATTCTTTTTTGTATCTATCTATATTTTATGTAGGCTTAATAGGAGGCTGTTCTTTGATAGCTATATTTTACTCTTCTGATCCTAATGCAATACAATTGATAAATTTACCTTTGTATGGATTTAGCTTTGCTACAATTATTTGGTTAATAAGTAAGTTAGATAAAAAGATGTATCTTTCTTTTATTCTTGTTGGAAGCATGATACTTATCAATTTCTACTATAATTATAATTTCTTTTATGAAAAACTAAACCATAATAAACCTTATTCAGATAAATATATAGCTTTTATTACTAATCAATTGCCTGATGAAAAACCTACACCAATAGCTGCTTTTTTTAGTTTGGAAACTCCTTTCAATTTTGAAATGTTCAATAATTTAGGAAGAGAAGTAGCTTATTTAGATAATGTAGGGTTAATTAGAATGATAAATACTACTTTTGAGGAAAGAGAAAGTATAAATAGTTTTAATGTAAATATTTTTTACAAATTTATTAGAGATAACAATTATTCCTTAGAAAATGAAATAACAGAAGCTCAAATAGTGTTTTTCAAAGAAAATAAAATTCGTCATTTACTTATACAAAGAGGAGAAAAGATATCACCTAAGATAGAAAACTTAATAACAGAAAGCTATACAGACTCTGTGTCTGGAAATAGATTTTGTATAATAAACTTTGAATAAAATATATGGCTCTTCCGACAATTTAGCGAAATATCGTGTATTAATAGGACTACACGTCGTTATCAGAATTGAAAAGAACACTTCTAAGGAAGTGTTTAGTTCGTTTTTGAAGACGAACGCATAGGGTGTACGACAATTTTCCCCTAATTTAGCATCATATTTTTAATAAGATTCCAGTTTCCACTTTTGTTCAAAGTTCTAAGGTTTAAAACATTTTGTGCGCCTCTGATCGACCATCTTTGTCCAGAGCGTTTCATTCTTGGCTGCACAATAGTTCTGTGTGCCGACTCTATCGCTCCTGAGCCTATTAAATACCCTTTTTTTTGATAGGTTTTGTAGCGCATCCTTTCTCTATTATTTTCAAAATAATTTAGCAAAGCTTTTCTACTTTGTGCTGATTTTCTACCTTCTATGGGTTGGTAAGCAATATTTTCTAGTACATTATTTAATTCTTCATTGAGCAGTAGTCCACTTTGCAAAGCTATCCAATCTCTGCGTTCTTCTTCCTCTTTAATAGCTAATTTGGCAAAATCACAAAGTTTTTCCTTGCTATGATAAAAATCAAGTATTTGAACACTATTTGGATAATGGTCATTTACCCAACGCCATATCCATTTAGCTCCATCAGCTATAAATACAGCATTTTCTAAATGGGTAGCCATGCCATCTAATTTTTTTAAAAAATCATTGATTCCACCTAAATGTCCCACATAAGTAGATTGACGCAATGTGGTTCTAGTTTTACTTACTGAGAGTCTATCCTGCTCCGAAAATAAGCGACAAAGTTTTATCTCTTTCCAAGAAGATTCCCTAGTCAGTACCATAGAACCATCTAGCATACAATAAAGAGGACGAGAAGAGTCCTTTGAATAGAGAGAGTGAAGCTGATTTTCTTGAAGTTCAGAACTATAGGTTTCACTAAGAAGACCATAAGAATTAGTGATACGTTCTATTTGTTTGGCTGTAATATCAAGTAAATTACTTCTTGATAGTTGTTCGCTGTCCTCTGCATAAACTAAATTCTGTCCTGTAAAAACAACTAACTCCTGTAAATAAGGACTCATCTGAAAGCCTCTAGGGCAATGATTAAAGCAATGAGATTTAGAAACAGTTATACTACCAAACTTAGTAGCTATCGTTTTTTTTTATTCTTATTTTTAGGCACATCTCCTAAACTTGAACTAAAAACGGATTGGGTAATTTTTTGCCATTCCTCATCAAAAGTCTTTTCATACTCATAAGCAGTTGTTTGACTATCTAAAAGAGATTGTAATTTCTCTATTTGAAGGTATAAGTGGGATTTATCTATCATCTTTTTTATCTCAAGATAGGAAAAAAATACTAAATTGGAAAATTGTCGTACACCCAACGCATACTATTTCATAATTTCGCTAAATTGTCGGAAGAGCCATATATTTCTTAAATATCATCAAAAAAACTTCCTTCCTCATCTGTTTTTTTGTTCTCATTTGCTTTTTGATTTTTTTCTATTTCTTCTTTCTCATCTTCAAAATCTGGAAAATCATAATTATCCAAGTCTTTTTGAGCTTCTCCAAAAATTTCATCATCACTTTCTATCTCGTCAAAGAAATTAGCATCTGTAGTCGTTGGAGGAATTTCTGTAACTGTATTTGTTAGTAAAGATTCATTTATATCTGATTGTTCTTTGAAAATAGGTTCATTACTTTTGTTTTCATCTATTTCATCAAAGAAGTTAGCATCTGTACTTTCTTCTGGAATTGAAGCTGGTAAAGATTCATTTATACATGATTGTTCCTTGAAAATAGGTTTATTACTCTCGTTCTCATCTATTTCATCAAAGAAATTGGCATCTGTACTTTCTTCTGGAATTGAAGTTGGTAAATGTTCATTTATATCTGATTGTTCTTTGAAAATAGGTTTATTACTCTCGTTCTCATCTATTTCATCAAAGAAATTGGCATCAGAATTTATTGTCGAATTGTCTGTTTTTTCATTATCTTCTAAGTCATCAAAAAAACTAGAAGAATCAATTTGATTTTCGGTCGTTTTAGTTATAGAGTTATTTTCTTCTATTTCATCAAAAAAATTGCTTTCAGAAATGACTTCTTTATTTTCAATTTCTTGATTATTTTCAGTAGTATTTTCTAGCTTTTGATTGATTTCTTCTGATGTGTTTTCTGATATTTCTTTATTTTTTGGTACTACTGTTGGCGTTCCCACAAGTTTGTCAAAGGCATTTATAGACTCTGTATTAATATCTAATTCTTCATTTTCTTTGTAATTTTCTGTTTCCAAAACAGCTTGTCTAGCTTCTAGTTCTCGCTTTTCTTTTTCTAATTCTTTCCTATAATTTTCGTCTAACCAAGTGCGTAACACTCTACGGTCTGCCGAACGCAATGCAGCCGTTTGTGTATTGTTTTGTAAAGGATTTGATTTAGCTAGAAAGAGTGCAGCCGTTTGAAAATAAGGATGTTTTTTCAAAACCCTTTCAAAATTAGTTGCATCTGATGAATTAATGGAAGAAAAATCTTCTATAAATTTATTAAAATTGGATGAATTCATGAATTATTGTATGTGCTTTCTGGACAAAAACGTTTTTAGACACTACTAAAACGCTCAAGAGAGATAGAATTGGATAAACTAATACGTAATTTTTACATTTTATTCCACTTTTCCAAATAAAAGCTGATTAATCAATGGTTTTTTCTGATTATATTTGTAAAATTACTGTATCTGTTTACTTTTTTGCCTACCTATTTTTTAAACTACTCTATAAATATGACTAAATTTTTTACTAACAAATGGATTCCCATTGTTGAATATACCAATAAGGAAAGTTATCTCAATGAGGTACAAAAGCAGGTAGATTCTATTTCAGATAAGTTTGTCGGATTGTTTTTTTTACTTGGAGTTTGTCTTGCTCCTATATATAGTACGTGGGTTTTTACTTGGATTACAGCAGGTTGTACCTGTATGTTGTATCTTATAGTTCGTTTAGTTTTACAAGAAGGTAAACTGTCTAGGGCTTTGATTGCAGTTGTGTATACTATTTTTCTATTACAATTTATAGGTCAGCTTCACGGAATGGCAGAAATGCACTTTTTTTATTTTACTAATGCAGCACTTCTTATTATTTATCAAGATTGGCATATGCAGGTTGTTTATTCGTGTTTAGCTATTGGGCATCATTGTTTTTTGGCACTCATGCAATGGAAATATGGAACTGATTTGGGAGAATATTTTATTGGATATGGAGAAATTACTTTTTTTAGATTATTTTTTCATTTCGGAATCGCTCTTCTAATGTCATTTATTTGTGGGTTTTGGGCATATCTAATTCAAAGAATGTACATTACAATTACCTCAAAAACTAAAGATTTTAATCAAATGGGAGCATTGGAAATTAAATAATGGAGTAAAATATTGTAAATATTAAAATAAAATTCTACCTTTGCAGTCTTGTTTTCTGTATAAGGATAACAAGCTCTATTTTATTTTATTGTAGAGAATTATTTTATTTCAGACCTCTCAAACTTTGTATAAGTTATGGCAACTCGCATTAGACTTGCAAGAAGAGGGCGCAAAAAAGCTGCACGTTTCGAAATCGTGATAGCAGACTCCCGAGCGCCACGTGATGGTAAATTCATCGAAAAAATTGGGACTTATAATCCACAAACTGTTCCTGCTTCTATCGTTATTGACGATGAGAAAGCAATGAAATGGCTTATGGTAGGAGCGCAACCTTCAGAAACAGTAAGAAGAATGTTGCACTATAAAGGCTTAATGTTCCGTAAACACCTTCAATTAGGTGTAAACAAAGGAGCAATTACTCAAGAATCTGCTGACGAAAAGATGGCAGCTTGGAGAGAAGCTAAAGATCAAAAAATTGAAAGCCGTATTTCTAAACTTTCTAGTGATAAGCAACAAGCTGCAAAAGACCGTATGGCTGCTGAAGCTAAGGTAAAAGAAGCTCGTACTGAAGCTATCCGTAAGAAACAAGAAGAAGCTGCTAAAGCTAATGAGCCTGCTGCTGAAGCAAGTGAAGAAGCTCCAGAAGCATCTACGGAAGAAACAACAGAAAATGCAGGAGAATAATTATAAGAAATAATTACGAATTAAAAATTATGATCTGCTAAAGCAGTGAAGCTAATTACGAATGAGTAGTTTATTTAATTTATATTCATAATTATTTACAGATATAGAAAAATTTGAACTTATATCTATTTATAAAAATACTTCTAAACTCTTTTTTATTTTTATTCTATTTTTTTTAGAATGATGAATAAGAAAGAGTTTTTTTATAGAAAATGATTTAAGAAAAAATAAAACTACTTACTCTCAAAATATTTGTTTAACTTTTCAGAACCAAACCTAAGTGTATTGCTATTCGTTTAGTATAAAAAGCAAACAAAACAATACACTATTCATACTACCACATTTTATCATTTTTACTTATAAAATAATGGACACACACACACCTATCAAAGAAGAAAAAAATAAAATTCAATCGCCTAAAAAATTTAGAAAAACTAATAAAAGACGTTCTGACAAACAAAAAATGTCTTGGATAAACCAAGTAAAAGATATTAAACTCATCAGAAAAGATCCCTTTGGAAATTTTCTTTTTTTGAAACGAATGTTAGTAGGGGTTCTTGGAGCAGCTACTTATCCACGTTTTAATATTCTAAATAACACAAAAGTAGAAGGTGCAGAGCATTTGATAAACCTTCCTAATAAAGGAGTTATGTTTATTTCCAATCATCAAACTTATTTTGCTGATGTAATGGTCATGTATCATATTTTTTGTAGCGTAAAATGGAAATTTAAAAATATAAACTTTCCTGTTTATCTGCTCAATCCACGTACAAAAATGTTTTATGTGGCAGCCGAAGAAACAATGAAAGATGGAGGCTGGCTGCCTAAATTGTTAGCTTATACAGGCGCAGTAACCATAAAAAGAAGTTGGAGGGCAAAAGGACAAGAAGTTAATCGGGGAGCTGATACATCTGCACCCAATAAAATAAAACAAGCCTTAGCAGAAGGATGGGTAGTAACTTTTCCACAAGGAACAACAAAAGCATTTGCACCAGTCAGAAAAGGCTCAGCACATTTGATTCATGAACTAAAACCTATTGTAGTTCCTGTTTACATAAACGGCTTTAGAAGAGCATTTGATAAAAAAGGATTCTTTTTGAAAAAACGAGGTACAAATTTACAAGTAACCTTTAAAAAACCTGTTCAGTTTACAGACGAACATACTATTGAGGATATTCAAAAGTTTATAGAAAAACATGTTAAATTGCCAGAGGAAATGCAGACGGTAAAGTAAAAAGAAAAACAAAAAGGCTTGAAAATTAAATTTCAAGCCTTTTTTTATAGTATCTTAATTCAAAGTTTTATTTAAACTTCTTTATTGCACCTGATTTTACTTTTCCAAAATATTCTCTTAAATCCTTCCTCACTTCTGGTGATAAGATTATCAGACCCAAAATATTTGGAAATGCCATTCCCAAAATCATCATATCTGAAAAGTCTACTACTGCACCTAGTTCGATAGAAGCACCAATTACTACGAAAATCAGAAAAATAGCTTTATAAACTAAGCTCGCAACTTTGCTTTGTCCGAAAAGATAAGCCCACGCTCTTTCACCATAATATGACCAAGAAATCATAGTAGAGAAAGCAAACAAAACAATAGCAATAGTCAGTACATAAGGAAACCAAGGAATTGATTTACCAAAGGCTTTAGAGGTCAAGATTGCACCTGATAAACCCTCTGTATTTGCATATTCTCCTGTAAAAATAATAACAAGCGCAGTCATTGTACAAACAATAACTGTATCGATAAATGGCTCTAAAAGAGCTACAATTCCTTCACTTACAGGCTCATCTGTTTTGGCAGCTGAGTGAGCAATAGAAGCCGAACCTACACCAGCTTCATTAGAAAAGGCTGCACGACGGAAACCTTGTATCAAAACACCAATAAAACCACCAGCAGCAGCTTCAGCATTAAAAGCACCATCAAAAATAAGCATAATTGCATCACCAACAGCAGTAATATTTATCATAATTACGATAAGGGCAGCCAAAACATAAATACCACACATAAACGGAACAATTTTATCCGTTACTTTAGCAATACTTTTAATCCCTCCAATGATTACGACACCTACTAAAACGGCAAAACCAACTCCAAACCATACTCCATTACCTACTAATGCTGGAATTTGTCCTTCCAATTGTGCAAAGGCTTGGTTTACTTGGAACATGTTTCCACCACCAAAAGAGCCTCCAATACAAAGAACAGCAAAAGTAACAGCCAAAACTTTACCCAAAATGCCTAAACGTTTTTTAGCTAATCCTTGACTCAAATAATACATAGGACCTCCAAAAACTGTCCCTTCTTTATCAATAATTCTATATTTCACACCCAATGTACATTCTACAAATTTTGAAGACATTCCTAAAAGACCTGCTGTAATCATCCAAAAAGTTGCTCCTGGTCCTCCAATAGAAATCGCAATAGCAACACTGGCAATATTTCCTAAACCAACGGTAGCCGAAAGTGCCGTAGTAAGTGCTTGAAAGTGAGAAACTTCTCCAGTATCATGTTCAGGGTCATCAAATTTTCCACTTACCAAATCAATTGCGTGTTTGAAACCTCTAAAATTGATAAAATTCATTTTGAAGGTAAAATAAATTGCTCCCAAAACAAGCCAAAAAACAACTAAAGGGATTGATTTTGTTTGTGGTGTTCCATTCGGATTTAAAAGAGGTTGTTCTTTATCATAAGCTATAATTCCTAAGACACCACCATTTGTACGAACAACATCTGAAGCATCTTTATTTTGAGTGACATCATAAACTGTCATTCCCTCTTTAAGGGCAATGTTAATTGTTCCGTCAAACTGTGCATAAATTTCTCTATCTCCTTTATTTGAGCTTACAATAGCAATCAAATCGGCTTGTTTTACTTTTGCTTTGTCTTCAACAAGCCATTTTTTTACTGTTATCTTTGTGAGTGATTTATCTGTTACAAAAGGAGCTTTTACTTTGCCTTCATTGACTTGAATTCTTGGGTCATAGATTCCTATTGCTGCAAATGGATCAAAAAACAACACTGTTGCCATTGCATTTACCAGAGGTGTAAAAGTTGCATTTAGTGTTTCTCCACCAGATTCTGCTTCTACGACCGTCTGAAACTCAGCCTCTTGATCTGCTGCATCAATTACTTTCAAAGAAACTGTAGCTCCTTCTGTATTTCCTTTACATGTGTCAGCTACAATAGGTGTTGCTGAATTTGACCAATAATAACGGTATGGGGGTGTTCCTCCTTGTACTTTTGCTACGACGATTCCATTATTTATACTACCAGATGGATTGATAGTTTCTAGTTTTCCTGTAAGCTCACTTTGAGAAAAAGCAGAAAGAGAAAAGAAAACAGAAAAGAGAAGTGTAAGTAAAAAAATGCTACTTTTTGGTAATAGTTTTTTTATTGTGAAATGCTTTTGTACGGAATAAATCATAAGAAGATGCTATTATATTTTGATAAGTTATTGGGTAAACTAAGTTTAATTAAAATAATCTTTGTGAAGAATCACAAATTAAATAGATATGCAAATTAAGTCAAAATTTACTTTATATAACATAAAAGTTGCTAAAAAAGCTGTATTTCAAAGATTGTAGTATCGATTTTAACTAAAAAGTGATAATTTTTATATGTTCTTATTGGCATGATATGGATAAATGAGTGGATTTTATTTTAACTACAGGCTTTACTATTTCTCATACACAAACTTAATTACAGGCGTAATATTTTTGTAAATGACATTTATGAGAAAAAAAATGTTTAATTCTAATAGAACTGAATGCAAAACATATCATTAAGAGGTGCACACAAAAAAAATCCATTCAGAAAATAATTTTTCTAAATGGATTTTTCTTATAAAAATATATTTTGCCGTTGTTGGTGTCTCCCCAACGCCATAAATTTAATGAAAAAATTCTTTTACTTTATCAAAAAATGAACGGTCTTGTTTGTCTAAATCAGGAGCAAAGTTATCTGCCGTTTTTAGTTTTTCCATTTCTTTGCGTTCTTCTTTAGTGAGTTTTTGAGGAATCCAAACATTGACATGAATAAGCTGATCACCTGTTTCATAAGTGTTGTAAGGACGAATTCCTTTCCCACGCAATCTCAATATTTTTCCTCCTTGTGTTCCTGCATCTATTGGCACTTTCACACTGCCATCAATGGTAGGAACTTCAACAGTTGTTCCCAAAACAGCATCTGGAAAACTGATACACAAATCATAATGTACATTTTTTCCTTCTCTTTTGAGGTATTTGTGTTCTTCTTCTTCAATAAGAATCAATAAATCACCTGCAACGCCTCCTCTTGGTGGGTAGTTTCCTTTTCCTGCCATAGAAAGCTGCATTCCGTCTTCAATTCCTGCTGGAAGTTTTATTTCAGTTACTTCTTCTTTCATCTGAACACCTTCGCCACTACACGACTTACAAGGGTCAGTAATGATTGTTCCTTGTCCGTTACACGAAGGACAAGCTGCTGTAGTTACCATTTGTCCAAGCATTGTATTTGTAACACGTCTTACTTGACCGTTTCCGTTACATTGCTTACAAGTTTGTTTGGAAGAGGCATCTTTTGCCCCTGAGCCATCACAAGTGTCACACAAAACTTGGCGTTTGATTTTGATTTTTTTCTCTACACCATGAGCAATTTCTTGAAGTGTAAGTTTAAGTTTGATACGAACAGAAGAACCTTTTTTCTGACGCTGTCCTCCTCTTCCTCCACCAAAAATATCATCGAAAGGAGAGCCACCTCCACCTCCAAAACCACCACCGAATATATCTCCAAAATGAGAGAAAATATCGTCAGCATTTTGGAAGCCACCACCACCACCATTCATTCCTTGGTGTCCGAAACGGTCATATTTAGCTTTTTTTTCTGGATTTCCTAAAGCATCGTATGCTTCAGCAGCTTCCTTAAATTTATCTTCTGCTGTTGCATCACCTGGGTTTTTGTCTGGGTGAAACTTGATTGCTATCTTTCGATAGGCTTTTTTGATTTCTTCTGCTGATGAATTGCGTGAAACACCCAACACTTCGTAATAATCTCTCTTGCTCATAACTGGTAATTAAATTTTTCTAATTCTGTAAAGTAGTATGTCACTATTTTTTTGATTGTTTTCCTTTTAAATTTAATAAAACTGGTTCAAGTGTAAGTACTTGAACCAATCATTAGCTAGGTTATGCACCTACAACTACTTTAGCAAAACGAACTACTTTATCGTTGAGAAAATATCCTTTTTCTATTTGATCAACTACTTTACCTTTCAATTCTTCTGAAGGTGCTGGCGTAGTTGTGATAGCTTCATGTATATCTGTATCTAATGGTTGCCCAATAGGTGAATCCATTTCTTTAAGTCCTTGTTGCTCTAAAACGGTACGGAAACGCTTTTGTAAAATTCCGATAGCATCAAAAGCAATATCTGCTTTTTGGTCTTGGTCTTCTGTCTGATTTATTGAACCTTCTGCACGCTGAAAGTCATCTAAAACAGGAATAAGCGCAGCCATCATGTTTTTGTTAGCAAGCTGTGTATGCTCAATTTTTTCTTTGGCAGTACGACGACGGAAATTTTCAAATTCAGAATACAAACGTAAATGCTTGTCTTTCAACTCTAAAAGTTCGGCATGATAATTTGGTTCTGTTGAATTGTCAGTTTCTGTTGTTGTTTCTTCATTTGTTTCTGCCGAAGTGTCCGAAGTAGATTCAGCTTTTGATTCTGAGTTTAGATTTTCTTCAGTTTGGTTATTTGTAGAACCGTTGTCAGAATGATTGTTAGTATTCATACTACTTATATTTTGATTTTATATTTTGAAATAGAATGTCTTTTTTAGGTAGAGAGAATATTTTTTTAATATTATTTATATAAAACTATAGCAAAAAAAAATATAATTTTACTTTCAATACTAGTAAAGAATAAATATTCTCTTATTGTATAAATTTAAATAACTTATACTCTAATTATGCTATCAAAAAGGCAATATATTTGCCAAATGTGCTATTTGTTTAGTTACGTGTCAGTTTGACAGATAACGAGATGAAAAATAAATTTTCTTAAAGCAATAAATTAGTTTAACAATTATTTAAAGATTTGGTAATACGGTTAAAAAGCCAAATAAAAATTGGTATTTGGTTTGGTTTTTGAACAATTATAATTAAATTGCGTTACAAACGTTTTACTATTTGAAAAAAGATAGTTTTGAGTTTATCCTTCAAGAAAATCAGAGTCTTTATTTTGATTTTTTAACTCAAAAATCTTTACCCTTTCTATACTCTTGTTTAATTTAACTGCTTTCTACTTGCTTACTATGAAGAAAACCTACCTGACCATCACTTGCCTTTTATTTGTTTTATTTTTTATATCTTCTGCTTTTGTATCTTCTACTTCTACTCTAGGTGGTGGCGAAGAAAAATTTATCCCCAAAACAGAAGTTGCTCCAAAACTTTTATCAGATGCATGTTCTCGTACTCGTTCTTCAGATGCTTCTATTACCCACGTAATGCTTCATTTTTGTAGTAATGCAGCTCAAAATCCAGAAAATCCTTATAATTTAAAAGATATTTTGAATGTATTTGAAACCTATAAAGTTTCTGCTCATTATATTATAGACAGAGAAGGAGTAATTCATCATTTAGTAAATGAAAATCGTTCTGCACATCACGCAGGAAAAGGAACACTTTCACATGAAGCGCATCGTCACAATGACTTAAATGGACGCTCTATAGGAATTGAAATGATGGCAATTGGCACACAAAATGAAATGTCAAAATTCATTTCGACTTCTACTTACCAAAAAATAGATAAAAATGATGTTGGCTTTACAGAAGCTCAATACAAATCTTTAGCTCGTCTTTTACATGATATTGAAAGCCGTCATACAGATATTAGCCACGACCGTAAACACATTGTAGGACACGATGAATATGCACCTTCACGTCGTAGCGATCCAGGTAGTTTGTTTGATTGGAAAAAAATTGGTCTTACAGTTAACTAGAATAAAAATAAAAAGAGTAGAACGAAAAAGGTTTGAGTTTCAATAGAAATTCAAACCTTTTTTATGAAATAAATTCAAAAACTTTTAACTTGCTTTTGAGTTGTTTTATCAAATTACTAGACATTATAAATAAATATTGTAGGTATCTCTGATGACGATTTTTACTCCTTATACAGGGTTCTATAAATTACTACCTCTACCAAAAAAGAAAAATATGATTATCAAAAGTTTGTTCGAAATCGCTTTTTATAGTTCTTTATTAGTCGCCAAGAAAGTAGGTGCTACAATAGGAGAAAATTTGCCTTTTTCTGAAAAGAAAAAACAAAAAAAGGCAATAGCTCCTTTAAAAACTGTACGAGTAAATTTAGAAGAGGAGCAAGTAGAGAATAATCAAGTAACAAAAAAAGAAAAAGGAACAACTCCTAAACCAGAAACAAAAATAAAAGCTGAAGAACCTAAAAAAATAACTCCAAAAGAAGAGGCAAAAATTATGAACTATTCGCTCAAAACGAAAAAAGAGCTGTATGAAATAGCTCAAGAAATTGATCTTGAAGGACGTTCGACAATGAACAAAGCCCAACTATTAAAGGCTTTACAAGAACAAGCTAAAAGTTAAAAAGGTATAACAGGCTTCCAAGTATGTTCAAAAAATATAAAAGAAAATACCAAACAGACTGAAAAGTCTGCTGTACAAAAATTAATAACTCAAAATATCGTGCATTCTGACAACTCCTAAGCAATTATTTTCTTCATCTACTACAGGAGCGACATAAATCTGACGCTTTTTATTTTCCATTACGCTCAAAACTTCTGAGAGTCGCATTTGAGGATGCAAAGAAATAGGATTTTTAGTCATTATTTCTTCTGCTTTTACGGTTAGTGTATCCGAATGAGTCAGAAAACGCCTTACATCACCATCTGTAATTATTCCTTCTAGTTTAATAGAATTCTCTTCATTTTTGCAAACACAGACAGCACCCAAATTATATTTTGTCATTACTATAACAACTTCTTTGAGCGAGTTTTGAGCAGAAACAATTGGTAAGTTTTCCTTACTGTGCATTACATCAGCAGCCGTTAGTAAAAGGTTACGTCCAAGCTGTCCAGCAGGATGAAAAACAGCAAAATCACTTTCTTTAAAGTTTCGTGCTTTTATCAGTGCAGCAGCCAAAGCATCACCAATGACAAGTGAAACCGTTGTGCTACTCATTGGGGCAAGATTCAACGGACAGGCTTCACGCTCAACAGTTGCATCTAAAACCAAATCTAAGTTGTGAGCGAGACGAGTTTCTATATTACTAAAAATGCCTATTGTTTTTGCGCCTACTTTACTGAGCGTTGGGAGCATTTTTACGAGTTCAATTGTAGTTCCACTTTTAGAAAGCATAATTACTATATCGCCTTTTGAAACCATCCCCAAATCTCCATGAAGAGCTTCGGAAGCATTCAAAAAAACAGAAGGCGTTCCTGTACTTGCAAAAGTAGCTGAAATTTTATGTGCAATAATTCCAGATTTGCCTACTCCTGTAACTACAATTTTTCCTTTTGAAGTCAAAATTAGTTCAATAGCCTTTTCAAAGGTAGTTGCAATTTGGTGTTTTGCTTTTTGTAGTGCATCAATTTCTAAATCAAAAACTTCATTGGCTGAATTTAGGTAGGATTGCATTATTACTTTTGTTAGAATGGTTGAAGTCGTTGATGGAGACACCAACAACGGCAAGGTTTTATTCTGATTTTTTCATTAATCAAAAGTAATAAAAATAGCTTTATAGAATTGTAATTTCTAATAGATTTGAAGTTTTTTAAACTTTGACAGTCCATAGTTTTGCTCAATTATTGTCAGAGTTATTTCGCATTACCAAAAAACTACTGACAAAATTCTGGTAAAATATTATTGAGAAAGAGAATTATAAATTTTTCTACTTTTTTTGAATGAAAGCAATGAAATGAATAAAGGAACTAAGAATAAAACCATGTTTATTCCTACTAATAAAAGTAAATAACTACCACTAGAAAAACTCATGTACTTTGCTAAAACAATACTTTGTAAATCATCTATAAGATTATATAAAATATAAAATGAAGTTAGAAAACAGAGTAATGTAATTCCTCCCCAAAAAAATACTTGCAAATAACTAAACATGTCTTTTATAATTTAATCCGTAAAATAGTTTACCCTATTCTAAAACCCATCAAAAGAATATCATCGATTTGTTCTTCATTTTTCATCCAATCTACTATCGTAGTATCTAAAATTTCGTGCTGCTCTTCCATTGGTTTTTGATGAATATTTTGTAATAATTGTCTTAATTTTTTTATCATAAACTTTCTACCTTCCAAACCTCCAAACTGGTCTTGGTAACCATCTGAAAAAATATAAAACATAGTAGGTGCATTCTCTTCATTCAAATCTATGATATGTGTTTTGAAAGAATCTTCTTTATAGACATCTTTTCCTCCAATTGGTTTTTTATCGCCTTTTAGGGTTTCTATTTCTCCATTTTTTATGTAAAGAAGTGGATTTTTTGCTCCTGCAAACTCTAATATATTTTTTTCTTTGTCATAGACACAAAGTGCCATATCCATTCCGTCTCTATTTTCAGTTTCTTGTTGCTTGAGTGTTGTTTGTACGCCTTTGTGAAGCTCGTTCAAAATTTCATGAGGTGTAGTAATTCCTCTCAAATTTACAATTTCATTGAGTAAATCGTTGCCTATCAGTGACATAAATGCGCCTGGAACTCCGTGTCCTGTACAATCAATGGCTGTCAAAATTACTCTATTGTCTTTTTCGGTTGTCCAATAAAAATCACCTGAAACAATATCACGAGGCTTAAACAATACAAATCCTTCTGTATTTGCTCCAAAATTTGTAAAAACCTGTGCAGGAGGAACTAAAATTGCATCTTGAATGCGTTGTGCATAACGAACACTATCAGTAACTTTTATATAAAGCTCATTTAATTCTTCACTTTTGTGAGCAATGGCATCACGCTGCATCTGAATTTCTTCTGTCTGTTGTTCTAATTCTACATTTTTCGATTCAATTTGATCTTTTTGTTGTGCTAGTTCTTTATTTTTTTTCTTTGAGCTTAGAAAAGCAAAACCAATAACGAGTAAAATTAATAGAGATAAAATAGCTGCGATAGCAAATATTTTTCGCTGAGCTGCTGATTCTGCTTCTTTTACATTGGCTTCTGCCTGTGCTTCTGCTTGTTTTTTTTCTGCTTCTGCTCGTTCTCTAGCTAATGTTTGTTTGTTTAGGTCAGCTTGCTGTTCTAATCTTTCTACTTCTCGTTTTCTATTAAGTTCTTTTTGTTGTAAATCTTCCACTTCACGTGCTGCTTTTTGAGCATTGAGTTCTTGCTGTGCAATGAGTAGCTCTTGTTTTGTACGCTGTTTTTCTAAGGCTTCTTTTTCTAATCGTTCGGCTTGTAATTCTTGTTTTTGTTGTAATAAAGCTAGTTCTTGATTTTGCTTATCTAGTGTTAGTTCTTGTTCTTTTAATTGTGCTGTTTTTAATTCTTCATCAACCATATATAGTTGTAGTTCTTTTTCTGTTCTTTCTATTAAAAACTGCTGTTGCAAAAGTTCTTGTTGTTTCAAACGTTCTTCCAAAAGTAAAGAATCACGAATATGGAGATGTTTTTCATACGATTTTAGGGCATCTTCATAATTATTATTTGCTTGATTAATTTGTGAAGCTGTCAGATGAATATCTTTTACTATTTCACGCTGTTTATATTTTTGAGCATAAACTAAAGCAAGTTCGTTATATTCTCTAGCGTTATGATAATCTCCTAACTGATAATACAGAGCTGCCATAATATTGTATAAGCGAGCCAACTCTCTAGGTTGATTTTTTGTTTCTACTATATTTATTGATTGTTTTAAAAAGCGCATCGCATTATCATACTGAGCTAGGTTTTGATAAACGATTGCTGTATTTGTAAGTGTGATTGGGTCTTCTTCTAATCCTAATTTTTTTTCTATTTTTCTAGCTTGTTCAAAACTTGTAATTGCCTTATTATAATTCCCTAAAAATTTGTAGGTATATCCAATATTATTCAAGGTTGCTGCTACAGCTGCCGAATCTCCGATTACTCTATCCATTTCTAATACTTCTTGATTTGCGTCTAAAGCTGTTTGATAGTCTTTATTGGCTTGGTAGGCTGTTATGAGTTGGCGAAGAGCTTGTATGGTAGCATAGGGTTTTTTCTGAGGTAGATAAATTTGTTTTGCATTTTTATAGGCTGTAATAGCTTGTGGGTAGTCTTTTTGAGCCAAATAGGACTCTCCCAAGCGCATCGAAATTACAGCTTGAGTAGATGAGTTTGCATCAATTACTTCTTGTGATTTGGTAAAATATTCAATGGCTTTATCGTGCAAACCTCCATTTTGATAAATAATCCCAATTTCGGTATAGACTTGAAAAAGAGCTTTTTTATCGTTTTGTTTTTCTAATTTATTGACAGCTTGAAGGTAATAACGGAGTGCGCTTGCTAGTTTTTGCTCACTTTGCTCATGGCGTGCAGATTTGAGTAGCTCTTCTACAGTTTGGCTACTTTGCGCCAGAACAGAAAAGTTAATTCCGATAACCAAGAAAAATATAAACCAAAAACGCATTTTATTCAATTACGAATTAAAAATTAAAAATTACGATATAAACTTCAATAACAAACGAAGTACAAATTTTATTATTCAATTGTATTTTGACTTTCTATTCTCTTGCTCCTAATCTCTCGTTCTAGTTCTTTTGTGCTAATCACAGTTTCACAATCATTACAGGTACTTTGCTTTGAAAACTCATTCCTTGCGAAACACTTCTATGAAAAAGTCCTTCAAAGAAGGAACGCTCTTTTGTTAGCATAACTAATAATTGAGCAGGTTTAACATCTAAAAAGTCACTAATTCCTTCCTGAATACTTTTATTATAAGTAATTTCAAAACTCATTTTTTCTTTTGAAATAGAAGAGTAAATTTTTTGTAATGGTTTTAATTGATAATCAATTAAGTTTTTTTCCTCTTCATTTGTAAAAACATGAAGGCAAGTCAGGTGCGCTCCCAAAATCTCACAAAAGAGTAATAGAGAATCAATAATATCAGCATCTCCTTCATCCAAAGAAAGTGCAAAAACGACATGTTCAATGCTATCTTGTATTTGTATCTCCGAAGGCACAATCAAAATAGAAGAAAGAGTTTGTTCTAAAGTTTGTGAAATAAGCCTTTCAAAAGGTATCCCTTCCCATTGTGAACGGTCTTTTGCTGAAAGAATCAAAATATCAGCATCATGTTTTTTGATAATCTTGATGATATTTTCTTTTTCTCTTCCTTGTTGAATAGAAGTTTCTATTTTGATATAATCTTCTGAGTTTTTATAACATTCAAAATCATATTCACTAACAAAAACATGTAATTGATTTTCCAAATCAGACAACAAATGAATTGGGCTATTTTGAGGATAGGTATGATGAACGATTATTTTCGAACCAAATTCTTTAGCAAGCAATATTGCATACTGCAACGATTTTGCAGAAGACAAAGAAAAATTAGTTGGAACAAGTAGCGTTTTCATAATTAATTACTCAAAATAAACAAGAATAAATAAAGGTCATCACGGTTAGTTTAGTAATACTCATTTTTCCGTAGCGACAGGTTTGCAAACCTGTCGCTACGGAAAAATAAGACTGTTTTGCTTTTCTATAACTTGCTAATTATTAGACCTGTAAATAACCGTGATAACGTTTAATAAGTATAAATATATCAATTTTTATTCAAATTCTCTATCAAAATATCTCTTGCACAATCTGTACTTATATTTTTCATTTGTGATTGAGAATTCTCTTTTTCCATATCTAAAGGAGCAAATTCTTTTTCAGCTTTAGAAGCTACACAATCACAAATTTTAGAAATGGTTAGAGAATCTAGTTTTAGTAAGGACTTTTCATTTTCACTTTTGATTTCTACTTTACAGTCAGACTCAAATTTTGCTTTATATTCTAAGTTCCATTCTCCTTTTTTTCCTAAATTATTGCAAGAAGTCAGAACAACAAAAAATGTAAAATATACAAATAGTCTTGATTTTTCTTTTAATTGATAGATGCTGTTTTTCATAAATGGTTTAACCTGATTCATTAAATTTTTTCTAACACAAAGATATGAAGATACAAACCTCCAGCTTCAGTTACGTATTCTTTTGTGATTTTATATTTTTTTATCATAAAGATAACTTCTCTAAAAACGCCTTGTCTCATTGTAAGAACGACCACTTTTCCATTTTTAGATAAAATTTTGTTAGCCGAACTCAAAAACTGGTCATATAAGCCACGCATATTTACCTGTTTTCCAGATTGAATTCCGAAAGGTAAGTTACAAACTATTTTATCTATTTGCCCATTTTGTAAGATATAATCTTGTAGACTTTCATCTAAATGACGTGCATTGAGTTCTCTAACCCCTACAAAGTCAAAGTTATTTAATTGTAGATTTTCTTTTGTTCCTTCCATCGCTTTTTGGTGCATATCTCCAGCCAAAATTTTGATTTTATTCCCAAAAATACTGGCAGCTTCTAAAACAATTGTTCCTCCTCCACACGTACAGTCTAAAAGTGATTCTCCTTCTTTAAGACCTGCTAAAGTAAGTAAATGATACGCCAAAGTATGCTTAGTGGCAGCTCTGTGATGAAATACTCTCTCAATTTTATTATACTTTCCTTGACGATGTGCAAGCGTATCATCAGTAATTTGATAACCCACAAGAACAAAACTTCCTATCACATCAACTCTCAAGTTATATTCATATTCTGTTAAAGAAACAGGCGTTTGATAACGCAAAATTACGGTGTGTCCAATATGTTTTACCATTTCCATGGATGTAAACTCATGTGTCCCATAACGTTCGGCACTTGCACGAAACGATTTTGCTGTTTTTAGTTCTGGCAAATCTATTTGCATTACTTTTTGTTTTAGAGCTTCCAAAGTAGGTTTTTCTAAATAAAAAGTTCCTTTCAATTCTATGACAGAATGAATACTTCTAAGTGAAAGTAGTTGTTGCAGAACTATAGCGTTTGTATTTTCATCAGAATCAGGAACAAGAAAACAAACACGATGCGAAAAGTTTTCAAATTGTTTTACTTCTGTGGCTTTTGGTATTTTTTGTTTTATCTCTTCTATGACTAAATCTTCTAAATTATAATCACAGGTTACTAAGTATTTTTTCAACTGAATTTATTTTATTGATAATTTTTTATTTCGTTCCGTTTTATGCAACTGAATACATAATTTTTACACAAAAATAGAATAAAGTTTGTTAAGCTAACTTATAAAATCCGAATTATTGGTTTTTTTCTGCCTTCTGTTTTATTTATATCTGACTATTCATGTATTTTTGTCATACAATTTTAAAAGACAAACTGTGTTATATGTTTAAAAAAATAGATAAACTGGTCGCTCATTCCTTTTTTGGGCTTTTCTTTCTCACTTTTTCGGTAGTTTTATTTATTCTACTGATGGTTTTTATGTCCAAATACTTTGAGGATTTGGTGGGTAAAGGTTTGGGGGCAGAAGTTTTCGCAGAACTCTTTTTCTACTTTTCACTTACTCTTGTTCCACAAGCATTGCCATTGGCTATTCTTTTGGCTTCCTTGATGGCATTTGGAAATATGGGTGAGCATAATGAACTCACAGCAATAAAAGGATGTGGGATTTCACTTATCAGAATACTTATGCCTGTTGGGCTTTTTGCTATTTTTATGACTGGGGTAGCCTATGTTTTTAATGATAGTATTGTTCCAGAAGTAAATTTGAAGGCATACCGTTTACTTTATGATGTCCGACAAAAAGAACCTACTTTAGACTTTCCAGAAGGTTCTTTTTATAATGGTTTGCCAGGTTGGAGTATACGAATAGGCGAAAAAGTAAAGGGAACAGATAGCTTAAAAGATTTAATTATCTATGACCATAGAAGCGCAAGAGGAAATACCGATCTTATTATTGCTGATAAAGGATTGATGTTAAATAAACAAGATGAGCAAATATTAGAATTCCATGTAGAAAATGGTCATCGCTATTCTGAACAGCTTACTAGTGGTGGAGTAGATAAAAATGCTTTTATGAGAGATAAATTCGAACAAGCCACCTTCAATTTTGATTTATCTTTCTTGCAAATGAGTGAAACTTCAGAAGAATTATTTCAGCAAAATCGATATATGATGACTGTTTCTCAATTAGATGCAGAAGCCGATTCTCTTATGCAAGATGCTAGAGAAGTAGAAGATGAAAATGCAACACGAGCAAGGAGTTATTTTGATTATACTTTTTTCGTAGAATTTGAAAGAGAACGATTAGCGCAGCGAGCTGAACAAGAAAAAAAACAAGCTGAAAAAAGACAAGCAAAACTAGATTCTTTAGATAAAAACCTTATAAAAGAAGATTCTTCAACACTACAAGAAAATACTTCTCAAGAAGATTCATATAACTCAGATGTAGCTTTAGAAACAGATAAAAGACAACAAACAGCACTAGATTCGATTAAACGACTAAATCCGAAAAATCCAGATACTTCTATATTAGATAGTGCAAGTGATTCTAAAAATACAGAAACGGAAATATCTAACTCTACTGGAGCTTTTTCAAATAATAGAGGTTCTAATCCTATAAAAACTAAGTTTTATAGGGGGCAAGAGATGGAAGAATCAATAGAGATAAATAATAATCTAGCACCAATTCCTAATGCTTTAGATGGATTAGATACAATTGATTGGAAAAATCTTCCTGATACAATTACAGTGGCACATCAAAATTTCTCTAAAAAAAGTAAAGAGGTAATAATTGATAGAGCATTAACTAAAATTAGAAATATGCGTTCTTTTGCCAAAACAAATAGTGATCGAATTGAACGTTTTGAGTATGATTCAAGAAGAGCCTTATTAGAAAAAAATAAACGCTTATCACTTGCTGTGGCTTGTTTTATTATGTTTTTGATAGGTGCGCCACTTGGTACAATTATAAAAAAAGGAGGACTGGGAGTTCCTGTTCTTATTTCAATCATCTTTTTCATCTTATTTTATATTGTGAGTATTACTGGCGATAAGTGGGCAAGAGAAGAAATTATTTCTATTTTTATGGGTTCTTGGGCTGCAAATATGTTGCTTTTAGTTTTTGGAATTATATTTTTATTACAAGCAAGAGCAGATTCTAGGCTCTTCGAAGTGGATGCGTATGTGGTTCTTTTTGGGAAAGTAAAAAAGTATTTTGTAAAGCAGAAAAACACAAATGAAAAAGTATAGGGAATTTTTTTCTACTATAAATAAACGTTATCACGGTTATTTACAGGTCTAATAATCAATTAGTTAGAGAAAAGCAAAATACTCTTATTTTTCCATAGCGACAGGTTTGCAAACCTGTCGCTATGGAAAAATGAACATTACTAAATTAACCGTGATAATGTTTAATATAAAGGTCGTTATTGGTGTTTTAGTGTAGTGACACCAACAAATACGCTACTCTTATTCTTAAAAAAAAATCATACTCATCAATCTTAATTCGTAATTATTTCTTCAAAAAATGAATATAGAAAATTCAAAAAATGATTGGGAAACCCGTTCTACTAAAACGGTATATGAAAACAACTGGATTCATGTAAAAGAAAACCAAGTAATTAATCCAAGTGGAAATAATGGAATTTATGGTGTAGTTCATTTCAAAAATGCAGCTATCGGAATTGTTCCTTTAGATGAAGAAAATAATACTTATTTGGTCGGACAATGGCGTTATGCCCTAAATGAATACTCGTGGGAGCTACCCATGGGAGGCGCACCAACAGATGATTATTTGTTGCATGCACAGCGAGAGTTAGAAGAGGAAACAGGACTAAGAGCCAAAAAATGGAAAAATATCATGAAATTACACACTTCGAATTCAATTTGTGATGAAGTGGGTTATGTATTTTTGGCACAAGAACTCAACCAAGGAGAAATGCAATGGGAAGAAACTGAAAACCTAGCAATAAAAAAACTGCCTTTCAGAGACGCTTATCAAATGGTGTTGAATGGACAAATTACTGATGCCATTAGTGTTGCAGGTATTTTGAGAGTAAAAGTTATTTTAGATGAAAGAGTGTCTTGATATTTTCATCCAAACAAAACTTTATAAAAGTCCTATAATAATCGCCAATTTAATTTAATTTTTCTAACTTTGCCAATGACTGTGTTTTGTAATACAGCTGTAAAATAATAGCTTTTCTTTTCTGATGAAAAAGATGACTTTTAATTTATAAAATGCCTTACGTATATTGTTTTGATTGAAAAATCAGAAACAATACTTTAATTATTTGCTGATTTTATCTTGTAACTATTATGATGAACGAAGAAAACGAGAACCAGAACGAAAACGCACACAATAACACTACTCAAAATGTAGAAAACTCTACAGAAAATATTGAAGTAGGAAGCGAAGCAAGTGTAAGTATGGATAATACTATTGCTAAAGAAATTGTCCAAGAAGCTGAAAGTAATATAGAAGCAACTGAAAAACCTGATTTAAAAGATGAATCAGCAGAAGAAGCTGAGGAAGAAGTAACTGAAGAAGATTTGGAAGCTATCAGAAAAGAGAGTGAAGAGACAAATGCTTCTGATGATGAAAAATCAGATGATACAGAAAATGAAAATTCTGAAAAAGAGCAAAGACAACAAACACAGGAACTTCCACAAGAAGATTATTCGACTTTGTCTAAAGAAGAATTAGTTGCTAAAAGTGCATTGTTTGCAGCGCAAGCAACAACAGCGACAGAAGAAAGAATTAACTTTCGTTATTTAGATGACCAAGTTTCAAAAATCAGAGAATTTATAGATGGTTTTAATGAAACAGAACGCAAAGAAGCACGTCAGAAATACGAAGAATCAGCAACAACAGATGAAGAAAAAGAAGGCTTTTCATTCCAACAAGATGATCTCACTGGAATGTTCTATGAAAACTTTAAGGCAGTAAAAGAAGCCAAACGCAATCATTATGCAAAATTAGAAAGCGAAAAACAAAGCAATCTAAAGAAAAAACAAGCTATCATTGAAGAACTTCGTTTGCTTACAGATACTTCAAAACCAAGTGAGCTTTCAAGAAAAGGAGAATTTGATAGAGTAAAAGCAATTCAGTCAGAATTCAAAAATATTGGTTATGTTCCGATGCAAGAAGCTGACGAAATTTATAGAAATTATAAAGCATTACTAGACCTTTTCTACAATCAAAAATCGCAGGAACGTGAGCTTTTAGCTCTTGACCGTGAGCGTAATTTGGAAGCAAAAGTTTCTATTGTTACTCGTGCTGAAGAACTTTTGAATCATGATAAATTAAATGATGCTGTAAACGAACTCAATCGTCTGCATCAAGAATACAAGCGTATTGGTCCTGTTCCTAGAGCAGACCGTGAGCAGCTTTGGGAGCGTTTCAAGGTAGCTTCTGACAAAATTTATGATGCTCGTAGAGAATATGCAGACAAATTTAAGGCGCAGTTAGAAGAAAACATGAAACTTAAACAAGACCTCTGCCTAAAAGTAGAGGAGTTTGTAAGTTATGACACAGACAAAATTAGAGAGTGGAATAACAAAACGCAAGAACTTGTTGAGCTTCAAAAACAATGGGATGCTATCGGACCTGCACCTCGTGAAGTGGCTAAAAGTTTGAACAAGCAGTTTTGGGATAACTTCAAAACATTCTTTAATAATAAATCTAAATTCTTTGAGAAATTAGATGCAGCTAGAGATGAGAATTTGATTAAAAAACAAGAACTTATCAAACAAGCTGAAGAACTTAAAGAAAGTACAGATTGGGATAACGCAGCAAATACACTAAAAAGATTGCAGAGCGAATGGAGAGAAATTGGACACGTGCCAGAAAAACAACGTGAAACAGTTTATCAAGAGTTCAAACAAGCTGCTGATTATTTCTTTGAGCGTCGTCGTAATCGTTATAAAGAACAAGATGCTGCACAAGAAGAAAATTTAAAACAAAAATTAGAAATTTGTAATCAAATAGAAGAACTTGCAAAAGCAAAGTCAAATGATACAAAGAAATTGCAAGAACTACATTTGAAGTTTCATGAAATCGGATTTGTTCCACGCAAAAATATCCGTACCATTCAAGACCGTTTTGATGAAGTAAATGCAATGTTTATGAAAAATTCGGAATTGAGCAGTGAAGAAGCTCAGACATTCCATTTCAAAACACAAGCAAAAGCTATCAAGAAAAATCCAAAAATGGCTGGCGACTTCAAACAAAGTGAAAACAAACTCAAACGTAAAGTCACAGATTTAGAAAATGAGATTAATTTGTGGCAAAATAACATTGAGTTTTTTGCAAAATCAAAAACGGCTGATAAACTTCGTGAAGAATTCAACGAAAAAATTGCAAAAGCACAAGCTGAAATTGCAGCCATAGAAAATCAAATTAAAATCTTAACTACTGCTCCGAAAGAAGAGAAAACTGAAGAAAAAGCAGCAGAAGTAAATCAAGAAGTAAAAGCAAATGCAGAAACTTCAAGTGATAATTCTGAAAAGTAAATTTACTTTTATTAGATTTTTATAAAAAAGCATTCTATTCAAATTTATTTTTGGATAGAATGCTTTTTTGTTTTTTAAAATTTTATTTTTGTGTAAAATTTGTTATTTACTTTATAATTTAATTAAAATGAAAAAAATATTTTCACTGGTATTCTTTGTTACTCTAGCATGTGCTATGTCTTTTTCTGCCCTAGGACAAACCAAAAAAAAGGATGCTTTAAAAGAAAAAATTGCAAAAGATGTTTGTAATTGTATCTCTGATTCTAATGTAGATTTGAATAATGGAGTCGCAGTAGAAGAAAAGTTAGCAGAATGTTTAATGGCTGCAATCGTAGCTAACGAGACAAAAATTACTAAAACAATGGATTTGGATTTTGAAGATCAGAAACAAATAGAAAGTTTTGTAAAAGATATTGCCCTAACAGTAGGCGTAAAATGTCCTAAAATATTTATGAATATGATAGGAAAAAAAATGGATGATGATGAAAAATATGTTTTTAATATAGAAGCTACCATCGAAGAAGTCGAAGAAAATGATTTTGTGATATTTTTGGTGAAAGACGCAGAAGGTAATTTACACAGACTTATTTGGTTAGAAGAGTTTGATAATGATGAAGAATTAGAAGGAGATGCAGAGTCCCTGAAAGGCAAGGAATTAAAAATAGAATATGAAGAAAGAAAATACTATAATCCGAAAACAAAAAAATACACCAAAGTAAAAGTAATTCAGGATATAGAAGTTGAATAAGTTAGTAAGAAAAAAGATACAAAAAAAACAGCCTATAAATACATTTTATAGACTGTTTTTTTGTGCGAAACATTTGAATCAAATTATTGAGCTGTTTCTGTACTATCTTTTTCAGCTTTGTATTTTGCATTTAAACGCTCCAAAACAGTTTTTGTAATATCTAATTCTTTATCTGTATAAAGAATCATAGACATGCCTTTTTGAGTTCCTAAAACAACTTTATATCCTTTTTCAGCTTTGTATTCTTCCAAAACAGACTCAATATCTGAGTATGCTTTGTTCATATCTTTTTCACCTTGCAACATAAGAGCCTCTGACATAGAACCTTTTTGTCTTTCTAACATTTGATATTTTGTTTGAAGATCTTGTTGTTCTTTTTTTGCAGCATTTTCAGACAAAAGACCTTGAGAAGCACGTTTTTGAAAACTTTCAGCTTCACTCTGTAATTGAATTTCGCTTTGCTCTAACTGTCTTCTCATTTCTGTTTGTTTCTGTTCTGTTCTATTTTTTATATCTACCAAATAATCATAATATGTGTTAAGCGTATCAAGATTTACATAAGCAATATCGCCATTGTTTGTAGAGTTTGATGAGCTAGTAGTGGTATTAGTAGCATTTGCAGTCTTAGATTCTTTTGGTTGGCAACTTGTAAAAGCGACAAAAGAAATAATTAATGTAAGTGCGAAATAAAATGAACGAGTGAATGTATTTTTCATTATTGAGATTGAAATTGAGAATTGAAATTAATTTTTACCTTAAATAAATAAAAGCACAAAGATAATAGAAAATTATTTATTAAGACTTTTTAAATGAATCTTTCAAAATAGAATCCCTAATAAATATTTATCGTTTGGTTGTTTGTGCTTTTATCTTTTGAAGTTGTTTAAGAATATAAAAAAAATACAGCCTTCATCAGTGTTTTTTCATAGACCAACAAAAAAGCATTTTCATTAAATAACTTCTTTCAAATATCTTTATGCAGCAGGATTTCTAACAATCATTTTTGTACGAAAAGAACCTTTAATAACAAGCGTAGAATCTTTCTTTTCATTGTTTAGTAAACCTTTAAAAGTTCCTTCATAGATATCTCCGTCTATTTTTTGAATAGTCATTTCAAAAGGTTCTTCAGAAGAATCTTGCATTTGATATTTGAATTTGCCTGTGTTATCTGTGCGTACAAAGTTTACTTTAATATCTTTACGTAATTTGCCTTCTGCACCTTCTTGTAGCGTAAAGGGAGGAGTTTGATTCAAATCGAAGTTATGAGCTTGCAAATAAATGCTTTCTTTACAATGGTCATCAGCACAGCGTTCGATTCTAAATAAATCTTTTTTCAATAAATTGTATCTAGCAACATTGTCAAGAGATAAATAATTGAAGTTATATTCTTTCCCTCCAATGTCAGCTTTGATATAAAAATCATTGTCTACGGCAGCAGAAGCAGGACGAGTATCTGGTTCTTCTACTTCCTCTGTTTCGGTTGTAGTTTCAGAAGTGCTACTATTAGTACATGCCCAAAGACCATACGAACTCAAGGCAGCAAAGACAAATAATACATAGATAGATTTAATCTTTTTCATAAATTCTGAGACGTTTTAGAGAGTTTTGAATAAAATATTTTATTTTAAATAAAAATAATAATCAAAGAGTTGTATTATTATTTAGGAGTGCAAAATTCTGAAAAAAATAGGGTCTTATCAAATTTATTTTGAAATATATCTTTTTGATAGAAGAGAGTTTTTAGATAAATTATAAAACCAGCCACCACTATTATTTGCTCCTATAATTTTCCCATTGGTGTAAAGAATCAGTGTCGTATCTTTCTGAAAGACCATTGCTTTATCCCAACCAACTCCTTTCCACATTGAATTTGGTTCTGACTTATTAATCTGACTTATAAAGTTATAAATCTCTAATTGCTCTGTAATAGGCTTTTTGTTGAGTAATTGATTTGGTTCATCTTCAAAAATTGTGTCAGCCACAAATTCAATTCTTAATGTTTTTTTAGCATCTATTTCAAATTCTTTTGAGGAAAAAGTGGGCAATTCTTGTGTTGAATAAGTGAGAGCATAAATAGAAAAAACAAGAAATAATACAAAACATATTTTTGATATTAATTTCATAAATTGACTTTAACTAATTTTTTTAAAATTTGGACTATATTTTACCAAATCAAACTGTGTAGATTTTTTTAAAAAAAGTGAAAGATATAAGAATATTTCTAAAAATTTAAAACTTACAAAACACTATTTTAAAAATTTTGATATAAACATACGGCATTTTCAATAAATTTGCTTACTTTTAACTGTATTGTTAATAAATATGTTATTTTTTTAGTTTCAGCTATACAAAGAACAAAAACGATTTACATTTTGTCAAAATTTAAAATAAATACCGTTTCAGAAGCCTACAAGCCTGAAAATCAAATAGAACCGTCTTTTTTGATTGAACCTTCGCTCAATTCAAAAAGTAAGAACGATGCCAAAAATACAAAACTCTATATTAAGCCAAAGGCTATAAAACAGATTTTTGAACACATTTCTTGGGGAGAAACAACAACTGAAAACGTTGTCGAACAAGGAGGTGTTTTGTTAGGAAAAGTCTTTTTTGATGAGAAAAAGAACCTTATGTATGGTGTAGTAGAGGAAGCTCTAGCAGGAAAACAAGCCAAAGGAAGTTCGGCTTATTTAGAAATGGATCATGAAGTTTGGAAAGAAATGCTAGATGAGTTTGATGCAATTTTGGATAAAGATGAAAACAAACAATGGCAAATGATTGGTTGGTATCATACTCACCCTAATAATCTTTCTGTTTTTATGTCAGGAACAGATATGGGAACACAACAGCGTTTTTTTTCCAATGATTGGCAATACGCTATAATTTTCAATCCTCATAAACAAATTTGGAAATCTTTTGTAGGAAATGAAGCCGTAGAATGTGCTGGAATGATTGTGAAGGATTAAAAATAAATTATGAAATTAAAGTTATTGATTCTCGTTTTCTGTTTTGCTTTTATTGGTTTTGGACAAGCACAAAATAAAAACCCTAATTCTTTAGGAATTGGATTTGCTATTGCTTCTAACCCTTATGAATTTGGAAACAATCATTCAAATCAAATCTATAAAGATGCAAAACTTAAGACAAAAATAAAAACTAAAGGTATTTATCCTTTCTTCTATAAACCTGATTACGGTTTATATCATTTTATTTGTTTAGAAAAAACAGATTCTTATTATAAAATTCTTATCAATGATAATGAAGAAGCTTTTATTCCTAATAATAAAGATTTCATTTTCAAAACTTGGGAATCAATATTAATAGGTGCTAGTGTTGGTAGAAAAGACAAAAAACATTCTATTCATGAAAAACACAGTATATCAAGTAAAATAATAGAGAATAACTGTGAGCTTGAAGCAATGCAAGTAGAAGAGATAATGGAGATAAAAGGAGAGTATTGGGTTTTTGTAATCTTTGATGATGATTGTGACCCTTATTTAGATAATTCAAAAAACACAAAACACGGTTGGATAAAATGGAGAACAAAAGATAAATTATTAGTTGAATTATTTTTATTATGTTAAATTCAACTCTTTAAAAATTAAAAAAATATACAGTCATCACTTAATTTTTCTGATAACTGTTTACTGAAAACTGCTAACTGATTTATATGGATACTTATTTTTTCTATCCTGATTTAGAACTTGGACAACAAATTACACTTCCAGAAGAGGAAGCCAAACACCTCAAAACCCTTAGAGTAAGAGAAGGCGATTTTTTAGATATTGTAAATGGAAAAGGAATACTAGCAAAGGGAAAAGTGCTTTCGCCAAATGTTAAAAATTCATTGATAGAAATTACACAGATTGTAAGCACGGAAGCAAAACGTCCTTTTTACATTCATGTTGCTGTTGCTGCCACTAAAAGTTCTGATAGAATAGAATGGTTTTTAGAAAAGGCAATTGAAATTGGTATTGATGAAATTTCATTTATCGAAACAAGTAGAAGTGAATACAATCATCTAAAATCTGACCGATTAGTCAAGAAAAGTATTGCTGCAATCAAACAATCTTTGCGAGCAACACTTCCAAGAATAAATCCTCCTAAAGAATTTAAAGATTTTATAAAAAAATACCATTCTGATAGAAAGAACCAAACTAAACATGGCGAAGAAACGTTAGAAATTCAGCGTTTTATAGCTTATACGCCCACTGATACAAATGCTGTTTTAGAAAATTGTGCTACCAAAAATGCTTATTATTTGGTATTGATAGGAAGTGAAGGTGGGTTTTCTCCTGAAGAAGTTCATCAAGCTCAACAATCTGGTTTTGAGTGCGTTAGTTTAGGGGAATACAGGCTACGAACAGAAACAGCAGCACTTTATTCTTGTATGGCTTTGAATAGTTTGAATAGGAAATAGGAATTGGGAGTTAGGAAATGAAGAATTAAAATTCTATAAAAATCATATTTGTGTTTTTCTACAATTCTGCATTAATAAAATGTATTTCTCTGCGTTCTCTGTAACTCTGTGTTTAATAAAATGTATTCTAAATAATCCTACCAAAAATGAAATATATATTAATCGTCCTTACTCTAGCTTTTTTTTCGTTTGTTCCAAACAAATTAATTCTAAAACCAAAAGCTACTTATAAAATAGCTAAGTTAAAATACAACGGTGGTGGAGATTGGTATTCAAACAAAACGTCTTTACCTAACTTAATAGAGTTTTGTAATGAAAATCTAAAAACACAAATTGATAAGGAAGAAGAAGTAGTAGAAGTAGGAAGTGCAGAACTTTTTAGTTATCCTTTTGTACACATGACAGGACACGGAAATGTTGTTTTTTCGGCACAGGAAGCTCAAAACCTTCGTAATTACTTAATTGGAGGAGGTTTTTTGCATATTGATGATAATTATGGAATGGATAAATTTGTTCGTTTGGAAATGAAAAAAGTCTTTCCCGAATTAGATTTTATCGAACTTCCCTATTCTCACGACGTTTATACCATCAATTATAAATTTCCAGACGGACTTCCAAAAATTCACGAACATGATGGCAAACCTGCACAAGGTTTTGGTTTGCTTTATGAAGGTCGTTTAGTTTGTTTTTATTCGTATGAATCTGACTTAGGAAATGGCTGGGAAGATTCTTCTATCCACAACGACCCAGAAGAAAAACGTCAAGCTGCCCTAAAAATGGGAGCAAATTTGGTTCTCTTTGCTTTTATGCAGCTTCAATAACAATGAATTTAAGAAATGTGAAAAAATATATACTACCTTCTATACTAATTATTGTTTTAATTTATGGCTTCTATGCTTTTTTATCTAGGGATACTCGTCATGTTACAATAGATGATAGAGGAGATTATATAATAGAAGATAGAGGAGATTTTGACGCTTTTGGTAAAGCAACTGGTAAGCATACTCGCTATATTGATAACAAAAAACTTAGTGAGGTCATGTATAACAATGGAGAAGTAGATGGTGTTTATACACTATGGTATAAAAATGGCGAAATAAGAGAAACAACTGAGTTTTCTAACGGAAAAAGAGAAGGAGAACTGAAAGAATGGAGTGGAAAAGGATTACTCATAAAACATGAGATATATAAAAATGATACTCTCGTTCAAAAAATCAAGTAATTTTTTTCTAGCTCACTATACCCTTTTTTATTCATTTTGTAGCTCACTTTATTGTGTTTTTGTTCTATAAAGCAATGAATTTTAGCCAATAATGAGCTACAAACCAAACCCCTTATCAAAATCTGATTTTGATAAGGGGTTTTCTAATCTTAAAAAGAAAGTATTTTAATAAATAATAGTAACCGTTCCAGTTTGTTTTATAGTGTTACTTTTATCAGTTGGATTTGTATAGGTTACTTCGTAATAGTAAACTCCAGCAGGTACTTTTTTGCCTTTGTATGTTCCATCCCAAAATGTAATTTCATCATCACTTCTTTTTTGAAGAGTTGAATATACTTCCATTCCCCAACGGTCAAGGACTTTTATACGAAGGTTAGAATAAAAACGTCCAAATATTTCCCATTCTTCATTTATATTGTCATTGTTTGGCGTAAATGCACTCGGAATAAAGATTTGAGGGTCACAATTTGATTCTATTTCCAAACTAGTAATTCCATTACACGCATTTGGATAAGCTGCCGTTACTCTAACTAGATAACTTCCTCCAAATTCAGTAGAAAGCAAAGAATCTTGTCCTACCAGTTCATTGTTTTCATCAAACCATTGGTAACGATATGTTGCCATAGAATCATAATTATTGATAGTTACACCAATTTGATGTAAAATACGGTTTGAGTTTTCATCTTCAAAACATAGGATGGTATCTTTTGCTGACAACATAGGTGCTTCTTTGAAATCTACCCGAATGCTATCTGTATAACTACATTCATTAATACTCACTTCTACATAATACAGACCACTTTTTCTGACACGAATAGAATCCGAAACTTGCCCTGTATTCCATAAATAAGTTGCTCCTTCTGGACGCTCTGCACCAATAATGGCTGTATCCCCTTCACAAAGCTGCTTGTCTGCGCCTAAATCTATTTTAGGTTGCACCAAAACGACTGTGGTATCAGTAGAAGAACAACCCAAAGTATCAAAACCAGTAAGAATATAGGTTGTTGTGTTGGTTGGATTAACCACGATAGTATCTCCACTTGCTGTTGGAGAATGTGACCACGTATAGGTTGCGCCTCCATTTGCAATAAACTCAACCGATTCACCTGCACAAATACTGATACTATCAGGAGTATTCAATGTAACTGTTGGAATAGCTTTAAATTGAACCAAAATACTCTTTTCTGTGCTTTGACATACATTTTGATTCGTTCCATCTCCATAACTTCCAATGACTGTATATCTAAAAATACCTGCTGAATCCGAAGAAAACGTTATTTCTTGTGTTGTCTCACCAGTATTCCACAGAAAGTTAGTTGCTCCTGTTGCACGAAGCGTAATTTGTTCTCCTACACAAACAAGTGTATCAGAAGCTATAATTTTTGTAGTTGCACTACGATTAAACGTAACAGTAATCAGACTTTCTGCCCCACAACGTCCCCCACCAAGTGTATCATAAACGCCTACTCTATAGGTTTGAGGCTCATAATTGATATTTGAAGATTCTTGTTTGAATATATGAATAGCTGTTGTGTCAATTATTTCTCCTGTATTTTCATTTTTCCATTCATACACATAACGAGGTTGATGAGAAGGCAAAAAGGCATCTACTTCCACCAAATCATTCTCACAAATCACTATTTCTTCTGGAATATCAATCTCAGGCACAGGTACAACTCTAAATTTGATAGTATCTGCACTTGCTCCACAACGATTTGGTGTAGAGAAAATTCCTTTCACAATAAATGTGTAAAAACCTGCTTGAGTAGGTGTTACTTCAATAGTTTGAGTTGTTTCTCCATTACTCCATTGATAGGAATCTGCTCCAACAGCTGAAAGTGTTTGCGTTTGTCCTAGACACAATGTTTTAATGAAACTAGAGTCAATCTGAACACCTGATTTTCTATCAAAACGAACAATAATTGTATCTAAAATAGAACATGTTCCTCCTCCTGTTAGATTAGGGTCAGTTACTTTTACCTCAAAACGATTGGCTATATAATTATCTATCATAGATTGTTTGATAGCAATTTTGGATTTTGTAGAAACTACCGTATTGCTTTCAATAACTCGCCATTGATACGTAAAATTATTGTTATGTTCAGGACGGAAAGCATCAAGCACTAATGAATCTCCTTCACAAATACGAAGGGTATCGCTTGTTGCAGTTGTTGTTATTCCTAAATCAATATTAGGTCGAACAAAAACTTCTACTGATTGAGTATAAGAACAATTTGCACTTGTTGTGGTATCAGTTATGGTGGCTGTGTATGTTCCACTTACATTTACAATAGCGACTTTAGAAGAATCTGAAGTAGAAACAATTCCATTTCCAAACCAATTTATAATCATTCCTTTAACATTACTTCTTTCAATACGAAGGGTATCAAAAGTAGAACAGTTTGGATTTTCGTGTCCTGTAATTACAAACTCAGGAGTAGGAGCAAAATTAATACGAACAGTATCACTAATCTGACATCCTCTTGGATCTTGAACAACAAGGCTATAGGTATTTTCTTCTGTTACATCAAATATTGAATCTGTACCAATTATTGTATTTTGTCCTGCTACATACCATTGATAAGTTGTTCCTGCAAGGTGTGATAAATCGCTTCCAGTAAGTCTATAAGGCAAATCAGCTGGAGAACAAATGGTTCGGTCTTCTCCCAAATCTACGACTACTTCATCATCAAAATTGAATACTTTTACTCGGTTACTAATAGAAGAACAACGTGTAATAGCGTTTTCTAATCGAATAAAATATGTTCCTGTATCTAAAACAAAAAGAGTATCGTTGCCATTTCCTATTGAAATAGGATTTCCATCAGTATCTAATTTTTTCCAGTCATAGATAAAATCTCCTTCTGGTGCGACAAGAAAAGCCGTATCTGTCTTACATTTGTATTTATCGACTCCCAAATCTACTACAGGCAAAGGATATATAATCATCGTCATGATTCGGCTTGTATCAGGACAGCCATTTATTTCTCCGATGACCCAAACACGATCGCCATTTTGGAAAGTACCTGCAATAGGTTCATATTCGTTTGCAACTGCGCCTGTTGGCATTGGTAAACCGTTTTTATAGAATACATAGTTAGTTGCTCCTGATGCTACAAATTTTGTAGTTTGATTAGCACAAACGGAAGTGTCGGGTGAAGAAATAGTCACATCAGGTTTTGGAGTAACTGTTACTTCTACTACTGTATTTGGAACTGGCGATAATTCACAAAGGTCGTTTGTAAGTGCCAGTGCTTGATATGTTCCCCCTTGTGATTGTACAATATAATCAAATGGACTTGAAGTTGTAGGTGTTCCCACAATTACTTGTTCAATAATAGGACTTCCTGTTAATGGAGTTTTGCGATAAGTAAGTGTCATTGGAAAAGAACCACTAAGTCTAAACGTAATAGGTGTTTGGTCTCCATCACAAATATCTGTGCTGCCTATTAACCCAAGACCTAAAGGAGGAAGGAAATTAATAATAATTTCGTCTTCTGAAATACAATCTACTCGTGGATTTGATATTTGAACAATATATGTTTTTGTTACTATAATATTTGGCTGAAATTCATCTATATTTAATGATGTTCCTGTTCCTATTTGTGTTAAAACTGAGCCATTTTTTTCAAACCATTTTATTTCTGAAGAAGATGGTATACTAGGAGTTATTATAGCTTCTAGCACTCTACTTCCATCTTCTGCACAAAATGTTAGTTCATCTGGATCATTTGTTTGACCTACTTCTCTAATTTCGATTTCACTACCTACAAAAGTAACTGTTACTACATCTGTTAGTGGACAAGTATTACTAGCACCATTTGCTAAATCAGTTATAGTAATTTCATAAATTGTAGTACTTGAAAAGTTATCTACTACCAATTCGAAGTCTGTACCCAAATCTATAGGATTAGCAGGATCTGTAATATCTCTCCATTTATATTCTAATTGTGGGTTATCTATAATGCCTGTACGGATAGTTTGCGCTCCTTCTGCATTACACAAAAATAATTCATCATTGCTAATTACTCCGTTGTGTTGAATGAGAGCTACTGGATAAAAAGTAACTACAATTTCATCTGTTTGAGAACAAGAAAGGGTTTGGTCTGGGCGCAGAGCTTCCACTTTATAACGAGTAGTAGACGAAAATTCATTTACAACTAGTGTATTTGATGTTTCTGTTGGCATCAATACTCCATCTTTAAACCATCTATATGTTACATCATTAGGAAGGGGTGTTAGAGATGCTTCTATGGTTTGTTCCCCTTCTGTATCACAAAAAGTTATTATGTCAGGAGTAGCACCATCAAAAACAATATCTACATCATGAGTAGGATCAAAAATAACTGTTATTTCATCAAATGTACTTCCGTTGCCTGCCGAACTACATTGAGTAGCTGCATTAACAACTTCAAGCTCATAAACCGTAGTAGCTGAAAAGTTATCTACTACCAAATTAGCATTTGTACCTATTATTGTTGGGTCTCCTGCTATTCTCCAAATATATGAGTTATCTGTTGTATGAGAAACATCAAAACCACTAATAGTTTGTTGTCCTAAGCTATCACAAAGACGAATTTCATCTACAGAAGAACCTTGATATTTGATATCTGCAATCGCTGGAGGACTAAAAATTACTTCTGTTACATCTGTTTTTATACATCCATCTGCATTTTCTGTGGTAAGTTCATAACTCCCAGAAACAGTTACTGTAATGTCTTGACTTGTGCTGATAATAGTGGGGTCTGGAAGAAGACGCCATTCATAACGAATGAATCCATCAGGAGCTTCTAATGTATTATCTGTCGTTACTCCATCACAAAAAGCTACATCATCAGCTACATCTACTACTGTTTCTAGGCTACTTCCTGCAAGGTATCCATACGATTCAAAATTTCCGTATCCGTATACATACGCTATAAAACCATCATTAGCTGGCGAAGAATTAGTAAGTGTATAAGTACCTGGACTTACATTCCTACGTGCATACGACATATTCGAACCTGCAATAGCATCAAAGGTCATAGGTGTTCCATCTAAAAGAATATTTGCTGTATTTGTAGTTTTGGTAACTACATCTACGTGAAATGTATTTATGTTTCCAGTAGCTAAAGCTTCTAAGTTAATATCTTTTAATGTCTGTTGATTTGGAGAAAGAACTATAAAATAAGGGTCTGCATTTTCTACTCCTCCAAATTGGTCAGAGATAGTAAATTGTCCTACCATTATAGGTTGAGTAGAATCAATAGTTCGTGGTGTATTGTTACCTTGAGTACTAAATGTATGATATTCACCTCTATTTAATGTGATAGGTGCAGGTTGTCCACTAATTGTTACTACTGTTCCATCTGCTTGTGCCATGATTCTAAAATAGTCATAACTACGAAGTACAGCAGGGTTCTCTCTTACTGAAGGAACTGTAACAAAATTTCTTCCCCAAGTATTTATGGATGGTATTTGTTCATAGGCATGGTCAGAAGAGTTTCCATCTATATTTACTCTTACATTACCAGAAAAAACAGCAATGGGTTTGTCTGAACTAATAAGGCTTCCTGTTAGATCACTATTTGAGCCATTTGTGCCAGAAGAACGTACCAAATAAGTTTGTCCTCTATTAAGAGTAATATCAATTGGTGTATTTGCAGGACTTCCTGTTGAAGTATTTCTTGAAGGAGTGACAGAAATAGCTGTGTTATCTTCTGTAGCTACTATTAAAAATACAGATCCCCAACCATTGGGAGTGAATGACATGGTATAATATTCTGTACCTAATGCTTCTAAAGGGAAAATTAAAGCTACATCAGCCGAGTTTAACTTTCTATTAAGAGCATACAAACTTATAGGATCAGAAACACTTACAAAAACACCTTTATTTTGTGGTAGTTGTGCAGCATTAACAAGATAGTCAGAAGTAGGAGTTAAATTGATTTGTTGAGAACCATTAGCAGGTACATTTATGTTTTGTACTACCACAGTTCCTGCTGTCGCAGACACTGTACCAGTAGCTGCAACACGAGAAGTAACATATAATTTAGTATCAATACCAGTCGTTCCATCATGATCCAAAAATCCTACCCAAAATTCTCGTCCTTCAGAAGTACGAATACAAGGATCTTGAGCAAAAACCGAAAACGAAGACACTAAAAATAACGTAAAAAGTAAAAATAAAAGTAGTTTTTTCATTGGTTGATAATATTGTATATAAGAGTATTAACTTTATATGAAGACTTATTTGATAAATAGTATAAATTATATACTAATAAAAAAATAGTTAATTTAATTAATAGTAAAACGAATACAGGCGAACAAAATTTTCTATTTACTATTTTTCTTTAATCCAAAATAAATTTTGATTATATTGAGTAAAGAGTTACAAATATACTTATTATCATTGTAATTATAAGATTTTAAGAATTAATTATTACTGCAAATTAAAGTATATAATTCCTATACTGAAGAGTATTATTTAATTCTTCTTAAAAAAAAGAATAGTATAATAGCTTAAAAAACAATAAATACACACAATTACATTTTCTAAACTATTTGAAATTATGACTCAAGAAATTGCAGCACATGAAATATTACAACTTATTATTCGAAAAAAACCACTTTGGAAATGGAAGAAACAGTGTGTTTATACAGATGGAATAGACAAAACCTTTCTTAAACTTACTTTTTTTGATGAGAATAATAGTCAAATTGGAAAGACATGCTTTCAATTAGAGACAGGAATAGTACAGTTTAGCACAATTACACAAGAATGTTCGCCCACAACAGTAGTAGATTTTTTATTGGAAATACTAGAGCAAACCAATAAATAATATCTAAATATATTTTAGCATCCACCTTCAATTAAAATCGAATATTATGTTTTCTAAAAATCCTAATAAAAAATCATTCCTCTCTTTTGATTTCTATGCACAAGCTGTTTTTACAGGAGTAGCTGTTGTGCTTGCTATTTTATCTATTTTTGATACTCTTTTTATGGCTTTTGGTCTGTGGTTAGTTGTTCCTGTTGCAATTTATAATTCAGTAGGGCTTTTGATTCATATTTTTATGGGGAGTTACTCTAAAAATATAGTTCTGCTCAGAATAGTTCATGCTATTTTGGGTTTTTCTTCTATTGCTGGACTATTATTTTATATCAAAGATAATTTAATAGATGAAGGACTCGTATTTTATGTTGTTTCAGCTATTCCTTTTGTTTTTTTGTTGTCTTATTTTCTTATTACTTGGCAAGATTTTAAAGCTATGAAAAAAAACACAATCATTTAAAATCTAAATAGACTTTTATACCTATGAAAAAATCAACTTTCAATCCTGATAAGCATAAATTCTTAACAATTGATTTTTATATTCAAGGTTTTTTCTTTGCATTAACTCTGATTTTTGGGTTTTTATCTTGTATCAATGGATATTTTGTGATTTTGGGTCTTTTTGGTTTGATTCCTATTGCTCTTTATAATTCTGTTGGTCTAACATATCATATTTATCAAGGGAGTTATTCAAAAGAAGTGGAAAGGTTTCGAAAAATACATGCTATAAGTGCAGTGGTTTACTTAATTACTTTTATACTAATTTTTCTTGTTTTTGATAATCCAGCAAATACAAACAAAATTACTCTTATTATTTTTTGGGCAATACCTCCATTTTTTCTGATAGCTTACTTTTTCATTACTTGGCAAGATTGGAAGGCAATGAATAATCTCAATAATTGATTTATTATAGACGATATAGAATCTAATATTGTAATAACCAAAAACTCTATTTTTTCGTTATCTACTTATATGAACATATAAACAAATGTTAATTTATATATTCTTAAAAATTTAAAAGGGGAAAAATAATTACTTGCTAAAAACTAAAATCAATTATGGAATCTAATTTAAAAAATAATATAGAATCTAATCTTGAAGAAAAAACATTGCAAATTGATGTAGAAACACTAGAAAGAGCCGCTTTTATTCTCAAAACTGTTGCTCATCCTGTTCGTTTAGGTATTTTGAAATTATTGGAAAAAGAAGAGCGTTTGTCAGTAAATCAAATTTGTGAAGGCTTGGAAGTCGAACAATCACTTACTTCTCATCATCTCTCAAATATGAAATTAAAAGGAATTTTGTCTTCCAAAAGAGAAGGGAAAAACGTTTATTATTCGCTAAGAGAACGAAATATCTTGAATCTTTTTAAGTGTTTAGAAGGATGTGATTGTATTATGTTTTAGAGAAAAAATCAATAAAAAAGCTAGTTCAAAAATAAGATTTGAACTAGCTTTTTTTAAATATTTAATTCAAATTGTGGATTACAAGTACCTCAGACTTCCTAGTCTGAATGGATAGCATTTTGAACTTTTAGTTGCTCATTATATTATTCACACAGACTAGGAAGTCTGTGATACGCAACTTGAGTTATTTACCTTCCTTCTTTGCTATCATCTTTTCAATACTAGAAGAAGAAACAAAATGATAGTTTGGTTTTGCTTCTTCATAAATATCTTTAGCCAAAGGAAGCGTTTTTTCGTTTGCAATAAGTTCTGAATATATAGGACTCAAAAACTTTCTTCTTCCTACATTTACTAAGAATTTACGCAGTTGAGGATACGACTTTTCATATTGGTTATGAGCCACTTTTACAAGCCATTCTCCCAAAACTTCATTATTTCCTGTATTAGAAAACTTGAATTGTCTATCTAACTCGTCCATTTGTTGTGAACTAAGCTCATTTGGCAAAGCACGAAGGAAAAATAACCATTGTTGATATGTCCAATCTTTTGTGTCTAATTGTGCTGCTGGTGTTCCATCTTTCCAAGATTGTGCTGCTGCAATAGATTTGTCGTAACGTTCAGATTCAATTTTTGGAATATTAGAAGGAATGCCTGTTTCATAAATCCATTTTTTTGGATTGATAGTTTCCATAGAACCTTCTACTTGTGACAAAAGATTTTTATCTAAATAAGTTAAGAAGTCTTCTGTATTTGTTGTTTTGAAAGCATATTCTGTAAAATACTTATTTAAAAAAGTATCAAATTTTTCACGACCTACTGTGTTTTCAATTAATTTTAAGAGATAAAAACCTTTGTCGTAAGCAATTGAAGTTACTCCATCATCTGGATTACGGTCTGTAAGGTCTAATTTGAGTTTTGTGTCCTCTGCATTTCCTGCCGAAGTCATGGAAGTTACTTCACTTTTTAAATCTTGGTATGAAATAAGAGCTAACATTTCAGCATAATCTTTTCCATATACTTCTTCCATTATTCTGTTTTCAAAATAAACAGTAAAGCCTTCATTAAGCCAGAAGTCATTCCACGTCGCATTAGTTACCAAATTTCCAGACCAAGAGTGAGCTAATTCGTGAGCAACTAAAGAAGTGAGTGAACGGTCGCCAGCCAAAATAGTAGGCGTAGCAAAAGTAAGACGAGGATTTTCCATTCCTCCAAAAGGAAAACTAGGAGGCAAAACAATCAAATCATAACGTCCCCATGCATATTTGCCATAAAGCGTTTCGGCAGCTTCTAACATTTTATCCATTTCCTCAAACTCATAAGCAGCTTTGCTAATTACAGAAGGTTCTGCATACACACCTGTACGTTCGCCAATTGGCTGAAAACGTAAATCTCCAACTGCAAGAGCTAAAAGATAAGCAGGAATTGGTTGCTCCATCTTAAAACTATAAATACCTGAGTCATTTTTTTGCTGTGGATTTTCTGCACTCATTACTGCCATAAGGTCTTTAGGAACAGTTACCTCAGCCGTATAAGTAAAGCGAATACCTGGACTGTCTTGTGTAGGAACCCATGTACGAGCCAAAATAGCCTGTGATTGAGTAAACAAAAATGGACTTTTCTTTCCTGATGTTTGTGAAGGAGAAAGCCATTGTAGAGCCTCTGCATCTGATGAGGTTTTGTAAGTAATGGTTACTTTTTTAGATTGGTTAGTAACTGGAATAGTCAGTTTTTGACCCAAATTTTTGTCTTCTGTTGCAAGTTCGAAGTTTGTTTTTTGTCCATCTACTTCTACATTTTCGATGGTCAGGCTACGAGTATCTAAATAGATTTTGTCTATATTATTTTGTATTTCTACATCATAAGTAGCAACTCCTGAAAGCATTTTATTTTCAAAATCTACATTTAATTTTAAGTCTAAATGTGTAATTTTTGCATCTTCTGGCGCAGCAAAAGTATGAATATCAGTGGGCATTGAAGTAGTCATTTGATTAGTAGAATCAATTTCTGTGATAGAATCAGTTGTTTCTATTGATTTTTTCTCTGGATTACAAGCTGTAAAAAGAGAAAATAAAACCAAACTAGAGAATATAGTTTTTAATTGTAATGAAAAATGTTGCATAGAGTAATTTTTGTGTTTGTGTCGTTGGTGAGAACACCAACAACGGCAGGGTGAATGATAAATGAACTACTTATCAATCAAATTTTAATAAAAAACGAAAATACAAAAAAAAGAATCTTAATCTAATAAATGGATAGATTAAGATTCTTTAAAAAGTATTTTAGCTTTTATTATAAAGTAAAATCAAAGACTATGCTTCTGCGCTATCTCCTTTTGCATTTTCAATTTGATTTTTTGCCTTATCAGCAAGTTCGTTTGCTTTTGCCTTTGCATCTGCTGCAAGCGTATTAGCACGTTCTTTCATTGATTCGTTGAACTGATTTACTTTGTGCTTTGTAATTTCTACTTGTCCTTCCAGCTCTTCTAAAAGGTCATTTGACTTGCGAGCAATACGACCACGAGTTTTGTCGCCTGCTTCTGGTGCCATCAAAACGCCTACTAATGCGCCTACTGCTAAACCTGCAATGAATGTTACTACGCCTAAACCACCGTTATCTGAATTTGCCATAAAAATAATATAGATTAAAAATGATGAATAATATAAAAAATTGTCTGTATCGTTTTGAACGGAAATACTGAAAAGATAAGCCAAATTAACAAAAATTTAACTTTTCTAAAAAGAAAATCTCAAAATTAATGTAAAATTTCCTTTTATTTTTCTACAAAAAAGTTATTTCCTTGTCTTATTTTTTTCTAGTTATATAAAATCATTCTCTTAACGCACCAAAAAAAAAAAGGTTCAGTAAAATATAAACTTTTAGCGACTTATTACTCATTATTTTTCTTCTCTAATTTCCTTAAAAAATAAAGCACTTATACGTTATCAAAATAGTTGTAAAAATAATAATTTAGTGTATAAAACAATAAAACATTAATTGTTAGTATTAAAATATTTATATTTGTTTACCTCAAACCAAAAACACATAAAATTTATTTCAACTGGCTCTTGAGTAAAAAAAAGTTATATTTTAAATTTTTATAATACAATATAATGCTTGTTTATAGGGTTAATCCATAGAAGATTAGTGTATTTTAAGAACTTCATAATTTTTAAAAGAGTTATGGCTAACTAATTAAGGAAACACTACTCTTTTATAATCAATTTAATACCTTTATAAAATTATATAAAATGAACGCAAAACAAACCCTTATATGTGTGTGTATTTTGTCTCTATTTTTTATTCAAAACCTTGTAGCACAAAACTATCCTTTTCCTCAACAAAAAAACTGGGCAAATAGCATTAAACCTAATCATATTTCACAAAATCAACTAGATACAGATGTTGCAAATTATTATAAAGATTGGCGTGATAATTTTTTAAAACCAACTACAATGACGGGTGGATATTATGTAAAAGGAGGATGTACTAATTGTAGCGAACCTGCCAAAGGAACTTCTGAAGGACACGGTTGGGGAATGCTTATTACTGTTCTGATGGCAGGTCATGATAGTAATGCCAAAACTTACTATGATGGTCTTTATAACTATTTTGACCAACATCGTAGCACTATAAATAATGAACTAATGAGCTGGATGGTAGAAAATTCGGAAAACGGAGGTGAAAACTCAGCTACTGATGGAGATTTTGATATTGCTTATTCACTCATTTTGGCACATTATCAATGGGGTTCTGATGGACAAATTAATTATCGTCAAGAAGCTATTGATATGATTAATAAAGGTCTTAAATTAGGCTCAATGAATACACAAAGCAAGCGAGTTATGTTAGGTGACTGGGATACCAATGCTTACACTACACGCTCTTCTGATTGGATGACTGCTCAAATGCGTGCCTACGGACAGATGACAGGAGACAGTTTTTGGACAGAATCTATTGATGTAGCCTATGATATTATGAGTCAGATTCGCCAAAATTATTCGCCTAATACAGGTTTAATGCCTGATTTTGTGATAGGAAGTACTCCACAACCTGCTACTCCTAATTTTTTGGAAGCAGACACAGATGATGATTACTCTTGGAATGCATGTCGTTTTCCTTGGCGTGTGGCAATGGATTATGGACATTATGGAAATACAGATTCTAAAACAACTGTCAATAAAATTGTCAATTGGGCAAAAAGTACGACCAATAACAATCCATCTCAATATAAAGCAGGTTATACATTGAGTGGAACGCCTTTATTTTCTTATACATCAAAAGCATTTACAGCTCCATTAATTGTAGCAAGTACTGTTGATATAAGTCATCAAGCATTCTTAAATGATGGTTGGGATCATCTAAAAACAGGGTATTACGATTATTATGACGCAACTATCAATCTTTTATGTATGCTTTATATTTCTGGAAATTGGTGGAAACCAGAGATTAATCCAGATACTACAACGAACTTATATCCTACAATAAGTTTTGCTTCGCCAACTAATAACGCTGTTTTTCAAGAAGGTCAATCCATCAATTTAATAGCTACAGCAAATGATAGCGATGGACAAATAGTCAAAGTAGAGTTTTATAGCAACAATCAGAAGATTGGAGAAGCTCAAACATCACCTTATACTTTTAGTTTTGATAATGCTAGTGTCGGAAATTATCAATTTACTGCCAAAGCAACAGATAATGAAGGGGCAAGCACTACTTCTGAGATTGTTACAATAGTGGTAGAAGATAATACTGGAGGAGGAAATACAAATTGCTCGTTTGGAACTCCTACTTCAACAAGTTTACCTAACCTAAACAAATCTTATACAAATGTTCATGTGATAGGTAATGGACCTGACTTGAGTAATAGTATAAATTTTAGTATTAATTGGCAAAATGAAAGTTCACATTTTGGTTTGTATCAATTATCTATGAGTACAAATAATGGACAACCTAATTGGTGGGTAAATCTACTTCAAGGAACGACACACTCGTTAAATCTTTCTCAACCTACTATTACATTCAACAATACAGGTATTAGTGGCTTTGATGGAACATATTATGCTGCAATAGATGGAAATAATTTTGTATTAGTTTCTACAATCTCTAATTTTACTATCTATTTTAGCAATTCTTCTGTTGCTCCTTCGTGTGATGAAGAAAGTATATTAAGCAAAAAATCTGCTTTCATTTTATATCCAAATCCTACAACAGATGAAATACGTATAGCAGGAAAAGAAGAAAGTGTAGAAGTGAAAATATATGGTGTCAGTGGAGCATTGCATATTTCTCAAACCTTAAATTTAGCAGCAGGAAAAAATCTAATTAATCTCAGACAACTAAATAATGGAATATATTATATAAAAATAGTTGGAAAGGATGCTACTGAACATCTACAAATTTTTAAAGAATAAATTTATTGTTTTAGTTTTTTTTCAATATTGATATTCTATTTCTAGTCTGTCCTAAATCAAGTTCAATCTATTTAGGTCAGACTTTTTAGTGTAAGAATGTCTGTTAGATTTGCAATAGCAGAATTGACTAATTTATTTCAATATTGACTTTAATTACCTACTTTTAAAGACTCTAAAGAATATAATCTATCGTACTAAACAAACAAAAATATGGAAAACACACCAACTCCCAACAGTGAGCAATCTCCAAATAAATCAAATGACCCTTTGCATGGAGTAAAATTAGCTTATATAGTAGAAACTTTAGTAGAAAAACAAGGCTGGGAAAAAATGGCTAAAGAAGTAAACATTAATTGTTTTAAAAATGACCCTTCTATCAAATCTAGCTTGACATTTTTGCGAAAAACGCCTTGGGCTAGAGAGCAGGTAGAAAAATTATATTTGAGAGTCATTAAAAAGTAGAATCTTTGCCGTTGTCGGTGTCTCACAGACGACACAGAGTTCAATATAAAAAAACTCTATTCTCTTCAAAAAAAGAAAATAGAGTTTTCTAAACTAAACGAGTTTTCAATAAATTTATACCAATTTATCGATACGATTTTGAAGTTCTTTTTTTGTAGTTGTTCCAACAATTTTCTCTACAATCTCGCCATCTTTAAAGATAAGAATTGTAGGAATATTACGAACACCATATTTTACAGTAAGTTCTGAATTAGAATCTACGTCTACCTTTGCGATTTTTGCTTTTCCAGCGTACTCATCAGAAAGCTCATGAACGATAGGAGTCATCATCTGACAAGGTCCACACCATTCTGCCCAAAAATCAACCAAAACAGGTTGGCTTGAAGAGATAAGTTCTGTAAAAGTTGCTTGTGTTGCTTCAATAGCTGCCATAATAAAAAATGTTTTTATTTAGTAAAAAATGAATTAAAATTTTATAAAAATGAAAATGATTTTAGTCTTTCCCAAATATATTGTTTTTGTATTCTCTAGGTGGTACAAAAATAATGCTTTCTGCTGTTTCTTATTTCAGAAAAGTAATTGTACTGTCATTTAGTCAGTAGTTACAATTAGATTGAGAAGTAAGAGTTTTTAACAAAAAGCCAATATCATAACATAAAAATAGCTTTTCTGTTCAAAAATATAAAAAGGTTAAGACTTTGTAAATGCTAAAACAAGAATCAAAATTTTGAGTATTTTTGTAAAATGACAAGTAAAACAGATTTTTTAGTCTGTTTTTTCAAAAAAACTTTAAATGAAAATTTACACAGATTAGCAAGTCTGTGATATAAAAAATCAGCTATGAAAAATACAACCACGACAATCACACCAGAACAAATAAACGAACTTATCAAAAATAGAAGAACTATTTTTCCTCACGAATGCACAGGCGAAAAAATTGATGATAAAATAATTTGGCAACTTTTAGAAAATGCTACTTGGTCGCCTAATCATGGAAAACTAGAGCCTTGGCAATTTTTTGTTTTTGCTGACGAAACAAGAGAAAAACTAGGCGATTTTTTGATAAAATTATATAAAAAACTAACTCCAAAAGAAGACTATAATGAATTAAAAGCAACTAAACTACGCAACCGAATGAGTGAATCTTCTCATATTATTGTAGTGGTTGCAAAGACAAATCAAAATCCAAGAATTCCAGAAATTGAAGATATAGAAGCTGTTGCATGTGGAATTCAGAACTTACAACTTTCTGCTACTGTTTATGGCTTGGCAAGTTATTGGGGAACTGGTGCGCTTGTTTATGCAGAAGAAACTCACTCACAATTAGGATTGTCTGACAATGAAAAAGTAGTTGGTTTTCTTTATTTGGGTGTTCCAAAAGATGATTTGGTAAAAGAAGCAACACGAAAACCAATACAAGAAAAAGTAGTCTGGGTAAAATTGTGATTGATAAATATTTCATCATTTACCATTTATAACTCACAATTATTCCTCGTATTTTTGTTTTCTGATAAAATAAACCACAAACCCAGTTTAATTTTGAATAATAACGACACTATTCTCACTATTTCAGATGTTCGAAAAGAATATCATAATCATACAGCTCTTGCAGGTGTTAGTCTCTCAATCCCGAAAGGAAGTATTTATGGGCTTTTAGGGCCTAATGGAGCAGGAAAAACTTCGCTTATTCGTATCATTACTCAAATTACGGGTGCAGATAGTGGTAAAATATTTTTTGAAGGAGAAGAACTTTCGCCAAAGCATATTTCTAAAATTGGTTATTTGCCTGAAGAACGTGGACTGTATCCAAAAATGAAAGTAGGCGAACAACTTATTTATTTAGGTAGGTTAAAAGGAATTCCGAGAAATGAAATTCAGAAAAAATTAAAATATTGGCTTGCTACTTTCCAAATGAAAGAATGGTGGGACAAAGAGGTAGGAGGACTTTCGAAGGGAATGCAGCAAAAAGTGCAATTTGTAGCAACCGTTTTGCATGACCCAAAACTATTGATTTTAGATGAGCCTTTTTCTGGTTTTGACCCAGTTAATGCGAATCTTTTAAAAGATGAAATTCTTAAACTTCAACAAAAAGGTACAACTGTTATTTTTTCGACACATAGAATGGAATCAGTTGAGGAACTTTGTGACACGATAGCCCTAATTAATAAATCTCATAAAATATTTGAAGGCAAAAAGGCAGATATAAAAATGAGCCATCGAACACATATTTTTGAAGTTCAGACTGATAAACCTATCACAGAAAGTGGTAAGTATTTTGAAATCTTGGAAAAAAGTAAGCAAACAGATTTTCAAACCTATATTACGTCTGTAAAAATAAATGAAAATGCTCCCAAAAATGCACTAGTACAAGAACTTACTACAAATAAAATTAGGGATAATTACGAAATAATTTCTATGCAAGAAAAACTACCTTCTATCAATGATATTTTTATAAAAATGGTTGAAGAGAAATAAAGCTTGTTTTATCTCGTCACTAGAGACACCAACAACGGTAAGGCTACAAATTTCGTTGCATCAAATAAGGAAATGAAGACTGGTGTAACTAAAAGATAGGTTTTTCCTATATCAGAAAAATAAAATAGGATAATAAAAAATGCAAAAAGATACTTATAAACATCAAGGATTAAGAAGACAGCTTGTTGACGAAATTATTCAAATGGGAATAAAAAATGATGCTGTTTTGAATGCTATCTTGACTGTTCCTAGGCATTTTTTTATGGATAGTGCTTTTTTAGAACACGCCTATCAAAATAAGGCTTTTTCTATTGGAGAAGGACAAACTATTTCTCAACCTTATACTGTTGCTTATCAAAGTGAACTTCTAGGCATACAGGCATTTGAACCAAATAAAACACTTAAAATTCTTGAAATAGGAACAGGTTCTGCTTATCAAACAGCTATTTTGGTACAGCTTTGTAAGAATAAAAAAGCGCAAATAACAAGTATAGAATTTCATGAAAATCTATATCAAAAAGCAAAGCATACTTTAGAGAATTTATATCATTATTCAGAAGTATTTGATTTTCAAAGTGTTAATTTAGTTTGTGGAGATGGTTCACAAGGATATTCTAAAAATGCGCCTTATGATAAGATTTTGGTAACAGCAGCTACACCAAATTCTCCTCAAGCCTTTAAAGAATGGTTTAATCAGTTGAATATAGGAGGACAAATAGTTGTTCCTGTTGGAAACCGTAAAAGCCAAATTATGTGTCGTTATACCAAAAAAGACGAAAAAACTATAGAACAAGAAAACTTTGGAGGTTTTCGTTTTGTGCCTCTTTTGGGAGAAAAGGGCTTTTAAGAGTGCAATAAATTGGTTTTAATTCTTTGTACCAAAGCACTATTTTTCTTTAGCCTTAAACAAGTTTCTAGTTCTTTTTCTAGTTCTTAACTCTAAACTAACTCTAATTATGATAGAAATTGCGATAAAAGCAGCCGTCAAAGCAGGCGAGCGCATAAAAGAAATTTATGATAAATTTGATAATGAAAATGATACAGATTATACAACAGATAATATTGTAAGCTATAAATCTGATAAGTCGCCACTGACACTTGCTGATAAGGATGCAAACAAAATTATTGAAAAATATTTGAAACCTTTGGGATTGCCTATTTTGTCTGAAGAAGGAAAAATTACACCTTATTCAGAACGCAAAAACTGGAGCAAGTTTTGGCTTGTCGATCCACTTGATGGAACTAGAGAGTTTGTAAAAAGAAATGGAAACTTTACAGTAAATATTGCTTTAATAGAAAATAATGTTCCAATTGTAGGAATTATTTATGTTCCAGTTTCAGGTATTTTGTATGTGGGCGAGCTTGGCAAAGAAGCATACAAACAAGAGCTAAATCAAGAAAATACACTAGAAAAAGCTAAAAAAATAGCTATTAAGGTGAGTAAACGTAAAAATGAAGAAGGAATAATTGCTTTTAAGAGTCGTTCGCATTCTGGAGCAAAAGACAATAATTATTTGAATAAATTTAATGTCAAAGAAATTCGTAAGAAAGGAAGTTCAGTCAAATTTTGTCTAGTTGCCGAAGGAATTGCCGATTTATATTATAGAAACGGAACAACTATGGAGTGGGATACAGCAGCAGGAGAAGCAATTTTGAAAGCAGCAGGAGGAATAATTTTAAATGCAGAGACAGATACAGATTTAAAATATAATAAGGAAAATTTAGAAAATCCACCTTTTTGTGCCATGAATACAGCTATTTTTGAGACATTTAAAGAGTTGTAAAACAAGGTTTTAGCGTAATTTTTGCTTTTTTTGAAAAATGTTAAGATTCTTTTAATAAAACCTTAAACATTTTTCTCTTTTTTAAGATAATATACTATACATCGTTCGTTATTCTTGTAGGTACAATTAAATTTGCATAATTTAATAAAATAAGTGTAGGGGGAAGATTATTTTTTTACGTCTTTAGTTTAAGAAGCGATATACTAAAAATTAATTAATTTTTTGTTAAAATTTGTAAGTTTTTTATGAAAAAGGCTACCTATTTTATGAAAAAATGGTTGTAACTTTGTAAAAAAAAAGAAAAAAGACATTTATATGAATTTTTTAATTTTAAATATCCCTGTTTTCTTAGGTTTTTTTTTGAATTATTTTTCAATAAGATGCAACGTTTGTTAAAAAAGAGTGTCTATATAAGTAGAAGCCTTTAGTAAAGTTAATTTTTAGTTAAACTTTTACATTCTAAGACTAGAAATAAGGTCGTTATATCACACAAAACTATAAATTAGGATTTTTTATTTAATACATTTACAATCATGAAATTAAAACTATTTATTCTCTTCCTGCTTGTTTTTGGAGCAATTGGACAAACTATATTTCTCAATATAGATGCCAAAAGTAATTTCTTGTGGGAAAGCTCAGAAAAATCAAAAAACAGTTATACGCAGATATCAGATAATGAGATAGATGAATCTTCAATTCAATCTTCAGAAGTGGTAGTCACCATTCGTCATCATGATTCTGAAATTATAAATCAGAATGTAAACATGGAATTGCAAAATAATAATGCAAATTTTAATGAAGAAGGTGTAGAAACTACTAGCTCTACAAAACCAACTACTAAGAAAACTTGTGATCAAGAAAATAAAAAAGAGCGTTTGATTTGTCAGAAAGCAAAAGATGCTGCTAAAAACAAACAAAATCGTGTTTCTGGAAGTAACCACACAAAGAGTAGTACAATTCAAAATCCTTAGTAAAGATTCTATCTTTTTATGAGTTTTGATTTTATAAGTTTCTGTTATTAATATAACTATAAAGAATATGATATTTATTTATACCTGATGACCGAACATTATTAGAATGTTCGGTTTTTTTTTGTCTTTTTTTCTTAGAGAAATTTCTGACACTATTCAAAACAATGTACAAAATTTGTAGTTTTATTAACTATGAAATCTACCCCACGCTTACTTATTCAAGACAAATATTTTGTACCCTATTTGTCAGAGCAGCAAATGCATCAACGTGTACAGGAATTAGGAAAACAAATTGCAACTGATTATGCAGACAAAAAACCACTTTTGTTATGTATTTTGAATGGTTCTTTTGTTTTTGCAGCTGATTTAGTTCGTTCGATGGATACGGTTTGCCAAGTATCTTTTTTAAAATATTCTTCTTATGTAAAAGATAAATCCTCTAATAATGCTAAAGACTTACTAGGAATTCAGGGACTAAATGAAGAATTGAAAGATCGTCATTTGATTGTTGTGGAAGATATTGTTGATACAGGTACTACCATGGACAAACTTTTGAAAGAACTTTCTTCTCACAAGCCTGCTAGTATAGAAATTGCTACTTGTCTTTTCAAACCTAGTGCACTCAAATTTGATATTTCTCCTAAATACGTAGCTTTTTCTATTCCTAATCACTTTGTGGTTGGTTATGGTTTAGACTATGATAATTATGGACGACATTTAGCAGGAATTTATATTGTCGACCAAGAACATTGATAAGTATAAGTAAAGAATGACTGATTTTATCAAGAAAATAAAATCAAAAGGAACTTTGTTTGTCCTTTCCCCCTTTATTTTTTTAGTGAATAGTACAATTAAAATTAATTTGAAACATAAAAATTAGTCTTTTAAAGATTCATATTTAAAGATTGTGTACAAATTTTATTTTCTGTAGTATTCTTTTATCCACACTAAAATACAAGTTGCCATGACACATACGATGAGATACAAAGACCTTAAAAAATTGGTTGCAGAAGGAGAAGGCTTGCATATAGAGTTTAAACGAAAAGTATATTATCCTCAAAAAATATTGCGTGAAGTAGTCGCTTTTGTAAATACTGATGGAGGAAAGTTATGTATTGGCGTTTCAGATGATGGACTTATTCCAGGGCTAAAATATCCTGATGAAGCTATTTATATGATGGAAAAAGCAATGGAAGATTTTTGTAAGCCTGCTGTTACTTATACAATTTATAGAGTTCCAGTTCCTTATACAAGTGGTTGCGAAGTAGTTGTTTTTGATTTTGAGCCACATCCAAACCGACCTATTTATTTATTGTACAAAAAAAATACCCGAGTAGGAAAGGCGTACGTACGGATTGCAGATAAAAGCGCACAAGCAAGTAAAGAAATGCGTAAAATTATGAAAGCCCGAGCAAATGAAAAAGATGTCTTGTTACAATATGGACAACATGAAAGAATGCTTTTGCAATATTTAGGTTCTCATAAGCGCATTAATTTAGAAGAATATGCCAACTTAGTCAATATTTCACAAGAAGAAGCCTCAACGATTTTGGTAAATATGACCCTTGCAAATATCATAGAAGTAAAGCCACAAGAAGGGGGCTATGATTTTTTTGTACATGGAAGAGTTGGATTTAAAGCCTAACAAAATAAAGTATATCCAATCTTAAATTAAAAACTCCTTTATTTTTTAAAGAATAAAGGAGTTTTTTGCGTGAAGAGTTATAAAATAATTTTCTATTCTTCTATTATAAACTTACGGAAAGCCAACCCATCTTTTGTTTGAATTTGCAGATGATACATTCCACCTGTAAGATTAGTTGTCTTGACTTTATAACGAGAAGAAGAAATTTGTTCTGTTTTGAGTACTACTTTTCTACCAATTGCGTCAATTAAGATAAAAGTAGGTTTTCCATTTGGAGAAACTGTTCCAAAATCTATAAAAAAATTGCCATTATTTGGATTAGGAAAGATTTCTAAATTTTGTAACTCTTTTTGTTCTTCTATGGCTGTAATTGTTTTTGTGAAAATAATTGTTTCAGAAATTGAACTACAACCTGTCTCTGTCGAAACAAGTAAGCTATATTCTGCTGTTTCTATTGGCTTGTAGGTGCTTTCAAAGGCATTTTCGATTGGAACTCCATCTTTCAACCACTGATAAGTAACTGTTTCTTGACTATTTAATGTACTGGTCAGTATTTCTTCATTGACTAAATCAATACTAATTTCAGGTTGAGGAAGAACAGTAATTTCTACAGAATTTGAAAGTGCTGTACAACCATTTGCTGTCAAAACTTCTGCTGTATATGTTCCTGCATTTGTAACAGTATATGAGCTTTCATTTGCAAAAGCTAAGATAACACCCTCTTTTCTCCAAGTAATTTTTTGAGCATCTGTGAATTGAGTAGCGATTTCTAACTTTAGACCAAAAGGTTGAGATTCACAAAATACAGTTTGAACAGGTTGTTTAATTTCAAAATTTAGTCCTGCTTGACATTCCACATTCAGAGTAATAGAACGACGTTGTAAAGTCAAATCAGGTAAACTTGAATTGGTAACTTGTGCAGTATAAATCCCTACATAATTATTACTAATTCTATTTAGAGTTAGATTTTGAGTTGCTGCAATAGAATTTCCATTCTTAAACCATTGATAATTATTTCCACTTCCTTGTGTTTCTACTACAAAAGAAAGAGATGAATTAAGAATAGCCAAAATATTTTCTTCTTGATTAATAGGAGCTTGTGGTGCATATTCAAAGGTAGAATAATTTTGATTTGAATAAGGCAATAAATCATCAAACTCTAATTCATTTTCAGAAACTCTAAATTCAGATAGATTGTTAAGTTGTAAAAATCCACTTGGTAAAGAAGACAGGTGATTTGTATTTATTTCAAATGTTACTAAACTAACTAGACTTTGTACATCTGTTGGAATAGTTCTAATATAGTTTCGATTAGCATAAAATGCAATTAGTTTTGTGAGATTTGTAATTGAACTTGGTAATTCTTTGAGTTGATTATCACTAACATTCAAAACATTTAATTCTCTTAGATTTTTTATTGTTTGAGGAAGTTCTGCAAACTGATTATCATTGAGATAAAGTGTTCTCAAATTACTCATATTTCCAATTTCTTCTGGAATACTAGTTAAGTTATTTCTAGACAACCAAAGAGCTTGTAGATTGATAAGATTACCAAACGAAACTGGAACACTTCCTTCAAAGTTATTTTTATCTAAGTCTAAATAAGTTAGTGTAGTAATATTTCCAATAGAGGCAGGAATTTGTCCTTCCAATTTATTATCAAAGAAACTTAAATAACGCAGTTCAGAGAATAACTCTTCATCAAATACATCTGGTAATGTGCCTATCAAGTTACGGGAAGATAAATCTAACTCTGTTATTTTGCTTCCAGAAAGAGTAACTCCTTCCCAAGTAGAAACAGGTTGGGTCAAATCCCAAGTTTGTGTCCAAGAAGTTTCTCCTCCTGTATCTAAGAAAAGCTGTACTAAAGCAAGTGAATCTGTAGGCTCTACAAATCCCTCTATTTGTAAGTTAATTGGATTTCTTTCTAATATAAGTTGAGTAGCTACTGTATTGCTTACTTTACACGTATAAATACCTGCATCTGATGGAAGGGCACTTGGGATCGTATATTCCCAATTTGTAGCTCCAGCAATAGGATTTTCATCTTTATACCATTGATAAGTATTGAAGTTTCCTTGAGTTTGTGAATTGAATGTAATAGACTCAGTCTGTCCAACAATTTCAGTACGAGGGGCATAAATTTTAGCTTGTGGTGAATAGGTAAAGTTTGGAATAGCTCCAACAAAATCTTCTGCTGATTCGAAACTAAGTCTATTTCCTTTGATGTTTAATGAGAAATCAGTATTTGTTCTTCTGGCTAAATTAAGAACAGAATACGGAAGAGTTCCTGTTAGATTATTACTAAATAAATTGATAGAAGCAACTTCTCCACAACGAACACTTATGCCATTCCAAGTAGAAACAGGTGTATTCAAATCCCAAGGATTATTCCAAGATGCTCCTCCCATTTCATTATACATCTGAACCAAAATAAGTGAATCACTAGGAGTAACATAATATTGTTCTTCAATGGTAACGACTTGCTCATCAGTAGCTGTATTTCCTGCTGAATCTATGGCAGTCCAAGTGACGATGGTTTCTCCAAGAGGAAATTCTGCTGGTGCATTATTGAAAACTCTAAATAAGCAGTTATCAGAAGCTAGTGGAGTACCTATATCTAAACTGTCTCTAGTAGATGTACATCCATAGAGATTGGTTAGTTTTGTAATATCTTGAGGAGCTTGGATAGAAGGGTCTCTATTGTCAATAATAGTAATTGTGAATTGATTAGGGGCAGAAGTATTGCCATTTCTATCTGTGGCTGTCCAAGTTACATCTGTAATTCCTTGATTAAAGCGAATACCTTCTAAAGAAGACACATCTCCTAGGGTTGCTCCACTTAATAAGTAACGATATGAAGCAACACCACAATTATCTGTAGCTGTTCCATCAGGAATACGATTAGAAGTTGTTGTTGTTCTATTTGTATAATAACAATTGTTTAGGTCTGTATTTCTTGTGAAATCACGCATTGCTGTCAGTACAGGTGGTTGAGCATTATCTATAACTGTAACTGTAAACTGCTCACTTGGTGAGGAGAAGTTTCCATTTATATCTTTTGCTCTCCAAGTAACAGTGGTTATTCCTTCATTAAATATTAAATCTTCTAAAGTAAAAACTGGAATAGTAGTTACTGTTGCCCCTGTCAAGTTATACTCATAATTATCAATACCACAATTATCACTTGCTATTCCATCAGAAATATAAGAAGGATTCTGATTATTCTCATTATAAAAAGTACAACCTTGGTTTGGAGATACAGTTATGCTAGATATAGATGTTGTGATTGGTAATTCATTATCTGTAACAGTAATAGTTTGGGTAGCTATTGCTGTATTTCCATTTCCATCGTCTGCTGTCCAAGTTACTACTGTTGAGCCAATAGTAAATTCACTAGGAGCATCATTTGAAAATGTAACTGTACCACAGTTATCAGCTCCTGTTGGAGTTCCTAAATTAACTCCAAAAGCTGAACAAGTTTGTGGGTCTGTATCTACTGTAAAACCTGCTGGTATTGTTGCGAAAACAGGAGGTGTTACATCATTAATAATTATGTTTTGGTCTGTTGTGATAGAGTTTCCATTTCCATCATCAAATGTCCAAGTAACAATAGTTATTCCTTGTATTGTAATAGGGAAAGTAGTTGATGTTGTTCCTGTAATTGTTCCTGCACAGTTATCTGTTGTAGTAGGTGCAACTGGCGTAGAAATACATTGTTCATTTATATCTGATAAAGATACTTCTAAAGGAGGTGTTGTATCATCAATAATAACATTTTGTTCAGCAGTTACGCTATTTCCATTTCCATCATCAAATGTCCAAGTGACTATGGTTGTGCCTTGTGCTGTGATAGGGAAAGTTGTTGTTGTTGTTCCTGTGATTGTTCCTGCACAATTATCAGTTGTTGTTGGAGCTGTAGGAGTTGCACTACATTGTTCGTTTATATCTGTTAATGTAGGAATAATAGGGTCAGTGTTATCATTAATAATAACATTTTGTTCAGCAGTTACGCTATTTCCATTCCCATCATCAAAATTCCACGTAACAATAGTTGTTCCTTGTATTGTGATAGGAAAAGTAGTTGTTGTTGTTCCTATAATTGTTCCTGCACAATTATCAGTTGTCGTTGGAGCTGTAGGAGTTGCACTACATTGTTCATTTATATCTGTTAATGTAGGAATAATAGGGTCAGTGTTATCATTAATAATAACATTTTGTTCAGCAGTTACGCTATTTCCATTCCCATCATCAAAATTCCACGTAACAATAGTTGTTCCTTGTATTGTGATAGGAAAAGTAGTTGTTGTTGTTCCTATAATTGTTCCTGCACAATTATCAGTTGTCGTTGGAGCTGTAGGAGTTGCACTACATTGTTCATTTATATCTGTTAATGTAGGAATAATAGGGTCAGTGTTATCATTAATAATAACATTTTGTTCAGCAGTTACGCTATTTCCATTTCCATCATCAAATGTCCAAGTGACTATGGTTGTGCCTTGTGCTGTGATAGGGAAAGTTGTTGTTGTTGTTCCTGTGATTGTTCCTGCACAATTATCAGTTGTTGTTGGAGCTGTAGGAGTTGCACTACATTGTTCGTTTATATCTGTTAATGTAGGAATAATAGGGTCAGTGTTATCATTAATAATAACAT
>JAHDBD010000002.1:0-284953 GCA_020630575.1 Bernardetia sp. | reverse complement strand
TTTATATCTGTTAATGTAGGAATAATAGGGTCAGTGTTATCATTAATAATAACATTTTGTTCAGCAGTTACGCTATTTCCATTTCCATCATCAAATGTCCAAGTGACTATGGTTGTGCCTTGTGCTGTGATAGGGAAAGTTGTTGTTGTTGTTCCTGTGATTGTTCCTGCACAATTATCAGTTGTTGTTGGAGCTGTAGGAGTTGCACTACATTCTTCATTTATATCTGCTAAAACTGGAGTAACTGGGTCAGTAGTATCTGCTGTTCCTGTTCCTTCTAAATCAAATGTATAAGTAGCTTCATCACTATCGTTATTGAATATGTTTATAGTTGCCGTACGATTACCTAAAGCAGTCGGAGCAAATTGAATTGAAAATTGATAAAAACTACCAGGTGTTATAGTAATAGATGTTGTTGAAGGGTTGATAGAATAATCTGTTGGGTTAGCTCCAGTAAAGGTAATATTACTTACCTCTAAATCTATTGTACCTGTGTTATAAATTCTGAAATGTTTTTGCATATTTCCAGAACAAATAGGCATTCCTCCATAAATCGTATAGCCACTTGCAGAAGAACCAGATGATATTTCGTTTGCAGGTGTATATAGCTCGTGTCTAACTTCTATTTCTGGCGCACTTGCTACTGGTTCAGCATTAGAAAAAGATGATGTATTTCCTGCATTTGTTCCATCAGTAGCTGTCGCTGTCGCAGTTATAAGGTTGTTTGGTGTAAATGTTCCTGAAGAAAAAGTCCAAGTAGTTCCAGAAACAGTAGCATTTCCTAAATAAGTTCTTCCTTGTGTTTCAGAAGGATTGTTATCAAAGACTTCTATTATATCGGTAGAAAGTTCGCACGTTCCTGAAATAAGAGATGGAGTAGCTGTATCTACTACTGGAGCTTGTTTGTCAGCATTACTTCCTGTAGCAATATTAATTCCTCCACTTCCATTAAGGTATATACTATTAGAGGATATAGTAGCTTGAGTAGCTCCTCCAGTCACATTAATTCCCAAGCCAGTATTATTAGCAATGATATTTTGCCCTGCTATTGTTCCATTACCAATATTATTATTTATTCCTGTTGTGTTGATAAAAATACCATTACCTCCATTTGCAAGAGGAGTAGTTCCATCTGCACCTACCCCAATATAATTACCTAAGATAGTATTATTAGAAGATATACCATCTATTCGAACTCCATTAGTAGACGATCCACTAATTATATTTCTACTTGCTGGACTTGTTCCACCAATAGTATTATTAGAACTAGTTTGCATAACTAAAGCCCCACTGGTAGGGGTAAAAGGGTAAGAAGCAATACCTGCTGCATCTACACCAATATGATTTCCTTCTACAAAGTGTCCTGCTGTTCCAGAAAGCCAAAGAGCAGCCAAGCCCGAACCCTCACTTTGTTGAATAGATAAACCTTTTACACTAATAGAAGACGAACCTGAAAGAGTTAGCGTACTAGAAGCTATTGGTAAAGGCGGTGCTGCTAATTGTATTTTTATATCAGCAGGAGCAAGGTTTGTAGCAGCTTTTGAATCAAAAGCAGAATACCCATCAATAAGAGCTTCATCAGATACGGCATTAGTAATGCCTGCTAATGATTGTATTGTCCATACTCCAGTACTTGAATTATAATTAGCATCAGAAGTAAGAATACTAAAATCAATATAGTTTTTTCCTGCTAATTGGTTTGCTCCATCAATAAGCATACCATCACCATCAATAACTTCTCTAAGACTCTCTGCACCACTATCATTTGTGTTTTTTACTCGTAGTGCCCAGAGTGGAGTAGATGGACTTACTGCTAATGCTCCATTTGCAGCAGTACTAGCAGAACCTTGATTGAGTGCAGTTGTTCCTGTTCCTTGCTCAAATCTCCAAAAACCTATCTCCGTAGTTGGTGTGTTATTGCCCATATCGGCTTGGATTTGTCCTGCGTTACGAACAGAATTAAAAATTCTTACTTCGTCTATTTGACCTCTAGTGGATATAAATGAGGCAGAGTTATCAAAATATGTCCTACCTATAAGTAAAGAAGAGGAAGAAGAAGAAAACCCAGTAATTGATACATTTGCTTTTTCTACCCCATTTACGTATATCTTTGCGTTACTTCCATCGTAAGTAGCAGCAATATGATACCACTTATTATTTCCTAAGAGTTCAGCAGGTATAGTTGAAGTTTGAATATCTCCTCCTGCTATTCCTTGTAAAGTAAACTTTACTCGTCCATCATTAACTGCTAGACTTACACCATTATTGGCATTACTAGGACGATTAGATACAATTCCATTTTCTGCTGAATTTATTTTTATCCAAGATTCTATTGTAAAATTACTAAAGTTAAATGTACTATTTAGTCCAGTTCCTACATCCACATAATCATCCACTCCATCAAAATACATTCCTCGGTTGCCGATGGGTTGTGAAGATAAACAAGTAGGAGAAGCTAGAGCATCTCCATTAATAGTCCAGTTGTTAGGAGCAGAAGTTAGTTCAGATCTTGCTATAATAGCATTGGTAGAGCAATAAGTTCTTCCATTAGCTCCTAATGTAATGCCTGTAGGTATTGTTTCAGAACCTACTATAGTTGCCCATCCTATGAGAGTATTTTCATAATTATTTTGAGACATGGTTGTTCCATTGAGCATACCCTCCATACTATTAGGGATAGTAATACTACTAATATCCCAAGCACTCAAATCTTGATCAAATACAGAAGCTAGATTAAACATGTTTTCCATAGTGGTAACATTGCTTGTACTCCACCCTCCAATATTTTGATTGAAACTATTTGCTCTAAAAAACATAGCATCCATATTTAATACTGATGATGTATTCCAAGGAAGAGGGGTACTATTTGTATTACTTAAAGCTCCATTATTAAATACTTCAGCACGCCTAAACATAGAGTTCATGTCTAGCACATTTTGTGTATTCCAACTACCTATATCTTGATTGAACAAAACAGCTTGATCAAACATATGTGCCATGTTTTGCACATTCTGTGTATTCCAAACACCTATATCTTGGTTGAAAGCTACTGCATTATAAAACATATAGTTCATGTCTGTTACAGAAAATGTATTCCAAGTCAAGGGGTTGTTGCTTCCATTAGTTGCCTCTCCATTATTAAAAGATGTTGCATTATTAAACATCGAACCCATAAATACAACTGAGGAAGTATTCCAACTTCTAATATCTTGGTTAAAAGAACTTGCTCCTGCAAACATATTAGCCATGTTACTTACATTACTCACATTCCAAGAACTTATATTTTGATTGAAAGCTGTAGCATTCTGGAACATAAACTCCATATTAGCAACATTACTTGTGTTCCATACTAAACTTGCACTTACTCCACTAGATAATCCATTATTGAAAACAGTAGCTCCATTAAACATTCTGTTCATATTATTTACACTGGTAGTTACCCATGAAGACAAATTCTGGTTAAAATTCTGCGCTCCTTGAAACATACCTTCCATGTTCGTTACACTACCTACATTCCAACTTCCGATGTTTTGATTAAACAGTGTTGCTCCTGAAAACATAAATCGCATATCTGTAACATTATCAGTTACCCAAGTACTTATACTCGAATTTCCTACCAAAACTGGACATTCTGCGAACATAAGTCCTAGATTCATAATTGGTACTGATGATAAATCTGGAGCATCAGTAGCATTATAAGTTAGATTAGTGCAGCCATAAAAAGCATTATTCATATTTGTCCATGCATTGTCTCCCCATTGTTCTATGGTTAGAATTTTACCTATGTCTTGTCCTTCATTTCCATTATTAAAGTATATTCTTGGAAAATCTCCTATGATATCTATTTGGTAGGTACTTCCATCTTCTAACCCTGTAATTGTATAATTACCTGTTCTTGCAGCAATAGTGCCTTCATTTACACCTGCATTTGTGAGATTTGTCCAAGTAATATCATAATTATATCCTGTTCCAGTTGTAGGAATAGTAATTGTTCCTCCTGTGGCGTCCCAAGTAGTAATAAAGGGATTTGAAGGTGGCGTAAAAACAGAAAACTCTTCTGTAACTCCTGTTGAAAAATTGAAAGGAGAGGTAGTAGAATAATTAGGTGTGGAGAATGTCGTAGCCAAAACATCCCAAGCACTTCCATTATATCTGCGAATTTGAGAAGTTCCATCAATGTTAGCTGTAGGTTTTGGGTCTATAAGTGTAATCTCTGAGGCTTGATTTTCATTTCTCACAAACCAAGAACCTATACCACTATTTGGTACTGCAATAGTAGATGTACCAAAGCGAACTCTAGAGCCATTCACTGAGTTAGTAATTTCTAGTGGTTGATAATCAGTTGCACTTCCAACTGGAAAAGTAAAAGGTGCTGTGTTTGTGGTCAAAACAAAAAAACCTGTTGTGCTATTCGTTTCTACCCAACCATTAGTATTAGTGATACTTCCTGTTGCTGGGTATGATAGGTTATTGTTTCCCAAAACTAACCGACCATTTGTGAGTGTAAGGTCATTGCTAACTCCAACAGGAGAACTTGGCTGTAGCGTTACAGTAGGGTCGGAAAAAGTATTATTAATAACTAAATTATGGAAGTCAGTTGCTCCTGCAATAGCTTGAGGAGTAGTGCCACTGAAAGTTACTGTTCCTCCTGTACTAGAATTAAAATTATTTATATTTTGAACTGTCCAGTTTCCTTTTAGTTCTATATTGTGAGTATTTGAATGTAATACTCTTGTACTACCAGAAAAAGAAAGGTTACCGTTGACTACAATGTCTCCTAATAAATGGCTACCAGCAGGTGAGCCAAATTCAATATGATGATATGTGTCTGCTCTAACATTTGCATTTCCTGCTCCAGCACTACTTATCGAATATATGAAAGTAGAACCGACATTATTATTAAAATTTGTAACCGTAGGAGTTTGTGAAGAACGATAATTTATTACTCCATTGTTTTCTAAAGTAGCTCCTGTTACCCCATTTATGGTACTTGTCCACAACTCTCCGTTTGTATAGTTATTTGTTAGTGTAGCAGTAGATGCAATATTTAATCCTGAGTTGCCAAATAATCTAACCGAACCTGTTGACGAACCATTCGTAATTGTTACGTTTGAGTTGATATTACAAGAGCCACTTGTAGCTCCTGCCGAAAAAACCATATCTGCATTATTATTAGTTATTACAACTGGATTAGTATCAAAAGTAGATTGCGAAGAACTCTGCAAGTCAAAATTTCCATTATTGATTATATTTCCTCTAAAAGTAAATTGAAATGTTCCTGTTCCTCCTGTAGTGAAAGTACCACTATTTACTATTGAACCTTTAAATGTGATTCGCTGAAAATTAGCATTGTGTCTGAAAGTACCTGTATTGTTTATTGTAATATTTCCATTTACAGTAAAGTTGTCACTAGTAGTGTTGAACTCTCCATCTTCTACGATAAGTGTTCCACAGCTATTTGGTGTATTACTATTCACAATATCTCCATCACAAATTACTACTTTATCATCTCCTGTTGGAAAACTGGAAGCAGGAGATTGTGTTCCTCCACAAGGGTTATGAGACCATATAGCAGGAGTATTCCATGTACCTCCTCCATTAGAATAATATACAGGAGCAAAACGCATCACACTTAGCATTCCTCCTTCTCTGAAAGCTACATAAGGTTGATTTGTAAAGGGATGAAGTGCTATACTTGGCGCATCAATGTTCACAGAAGGTAATGTAGCATTACCCACTTCTTCCCACGTACTACCGTCGAAAAATCTCACTTTCAGTTGATTGCTTGGGCTTTTTAGTGCTATGTAAGGGTTGCCATTAGAAAGGTCAAAATCTATATCACCTTGACTTTCCCCATTTGTTCCTCCAGTCCCAGCAGCACCAACAAAATTCCAGCTACTTCCATCAAAGTTCATGACACTTATTCTGTTACTTGCATCAAAATCTGTATAAGTAACATAAAACTCATTTCTATTACTATTGAAAGCTAGTTTTACATCTCCAATAGATATTGTATTTGAAAAGTTAGCAACACCAACAAAATTCCAGCTACTTCCATCAAATGATTTAACATTTATCCTACTTGTTGTATTGTCTATATAAGCTACGTATGGTTCGTTTGGACTGCTACCAAAAGCTATGCTAGAAGAACGAGCATCATTAGTCGTAGAACCGACTTGTACCCAAGTTGTACCATTATATCTTCTTACATGCAACTCATCTGTAGCATTATCAATGTATGAAACATAAGGTATATTAGTGGCAGGATCAATTGCTATACTAGGAGAGGATAAACTACCAGAAGAAACTTCAGCATTTACATTGACCCAGGCACTACCATTGAAACGTTTCACTACAATGCTTAGATTTGTCAACTGATAAACTACATAAGGATCACCAGCAGTGTTAAAAGCTATACTATGTTTAAAGGACTGTCCACCTGAAAAATTGGGTGCGCCTACTTTTCCCCAAATACTTGCTGATGTGTATTTTGATACATTAGCTTCATTACTACTTCCTCCTTGATGGGCTACATAAGGTTCATTAAAAGAAGGACGAAATTCTATATTAGGTTCAGTTCCACCAATAGCAAACTGTGGCACTCCTACGTATTGCCATTCGTTTTGGGCAAAAAGAGAATTTATAAATAACGAAAACAATAAAAAAAGGCAGGAAAGAAAGTATGTTTTTCTCAAAAATGTAAGTATAGGTAAGTTCATAGTATATAATGGCAATTGTTATTATTTTGTATGTATTTGTCAAGTGGGATAGCACTAGGCTTGTAGTTAAAGTATATAAAATTAAGAAATTATATATGGAAAATAGTATTCAACAGAAGGTTAAAATGTTGATTTTACGTTGATTAAGACTTTTGTGTGTTTTTCAGTCAAAGGTACGAAAAGACATTTTCTATTGAAAATAATAGTATAGGATGTACTTTGTTATTACGAGAGTAAATTCTATTAAGTTTTTGTTTTGATTAAAAAAACACTTTAGAGAGCTAATTAAAAGGATTTTTTACTTTCTAGTATTGACCTACTATTATGAGCTTAAGTTGAACAAAATTATTTAATAGGTTAACGAAATCTATCTGAAACATTGGAAATGTATATGATTCATTTTCAATTAACTTCAACTCAGAATTAAGAGTGAAATGAAAATTGTTAGAATAAGACATCAATAACAGTTGCTGGTGTCTTATCAATGACATAGAAAAATCAAGTAGCAAAATTACCAATTCTCAAATCCGTTTTGTATTTTTGCTTTATCATAAAAGTTTAATTATTTCGACATAACACTCTAAAGCACATTTTTCATATGCAAAATGCCATTTTTTCTATTCCTTTTCCAAAAAACGAACCTGTCTTAGAATATCGTGCAGGCTCTCCAGAACGTGAAGCTCTCAAAAAAGCAATCAAAGAATTGCGTAGTCAAGAATTAGATATTCCAATGGTAATTGGTGGACAAGAAGTACGTACAGAAGAAAAAATTCGTCTTTCTCCTCCTCACGACCACAAACATACACTAGGACATTTTCATTACGGTGATAAAGGTCATGTAGAACAAGCAATCCGTGCAGCTTTAGCAGCAAAAGAGGCGTGGGAAGATTTGCCTTGGACAAACCGTGCTACTATCTTTTTGAAGGCAGCCGACCTTTTGGCAGGAGAATATCGTGCGAAAATTAATGCAGCAACAGTTTTAGGTCAGTCTAAAAATGCGTATCAAGCAGAAATTGATGCAGCTTGTGAATTTATTGATTTCTTGCGTTTCAATGCTTATTTTATGCAAGAAATTTATGAAAAACAACCTGTTTCTTCAGATGGAATTTGGAATAAATTAGAATATCGTCCTTTAGAAGGTTTTGTTTTTGCCCTTACACCATTCAATTTTACGGCTATTGCAGGAAACCTTCCAGCTTCGGCTGCCCTTATGGGAAATGTTATAGTTTGGAAACCTGCATTTACTCAGATTTATTCTGCTCATGTAATTATGGAAGTTTTCGAAAAAGCAGGGATGCCAGCAGGAGTAATCAACCTTATTTTTACAGATGGACCTGAAACAGGTGATGTAATTTTCAAGCATAAAGATTTTGCAGGAATTCACTTTACAGGAAGTACAGGTGTATTCCAAACAATTTGGAAAGAAATTGGAAAAAATATCCAAAACTATAAGAGTTATCCAAGAATTGTAGGTGAAACAGGTGGAAAAGATTTTGTAGTGGCTCATCATACAGCAAATGCTGCACAAGTTGCTACTGCACTTGTTCGTGGTGCTTTTGAGTTCCAAGGACAAAAATGTTCGGCTGCTTCAAGAGCTTATATTTCTCAAAATATTTGGAAAGAAGTAAAAGAAAGAATGACAGATATGCTTTCTGAAATCAAAATGGGTTCTCCAGAAGTGTATGGTAATTTTATAAATGCTGTTATTGACGAAAAATCGTTTGATAAAATTGCAAACTACATTGATAAAGCAAAGAAAGATAAAAATGTAAAAGTTATTGCAGGTGGAAATTATGACAAATCAAAGGGTTATTTCATCGAACCGACTGTTTTGAAAGTAGAAGATCCAAAATATGTAACTATGTGTGAAGAAATTTTTGGACCTGTTTTGACAATTTATGTATATCCTGAAAATGATTTTGAGGATATTCTTACGCTTACAGACCAAACTTCTCCGTATGCTCTGACAGGTTCTATCTTTGCACACGACAGAACTGCCGTAGAATTAGCTACCAAAAAGCTCAAAAATGCCGCAGGTAATTTTTATATCAATGACAAACCAACTGGTGCAGTTGTAGGTCAGCAGCCATTTGGAGGTGCAAGAGCATCAGGAACAAACGACAAAGCAGGTTCGTATTTGAATCTTTTGCGTTGGGTAAGTCCTCGTACAATCAAGGAAACATTTAACGCTCCAACAAGCTATGAGTATCCATTCTTGGAATTAGATCCAAAGGAGAAAAAGGAAGCTAAAGAATCGAACGGACAAGCTAAAAAGGATAAAAAAGAGAAAGTGAAGAAGTAGAATCTCCAAACCCTAAGGGTCTTTGAGACCCTTAGGGTTTATATTAAAGTATAAAATAATTGTAATTATCCTGATTTTATCATAAAAATCATATAAACCACGCACTAATAAGTTATAATACTTTTAACAAGTAATTTTGAATGAATGAAATAAACTATACACAAATTTTGATAGAAAATAATTGTAATTATAATTAAAGCAATAAATGAATTTAGTAACATTTCAAAAAAGAATAAGTAAGAGTTTAGTATTCTTTATTTCAGCATTTTTTTTATTTAATGGCATTACATCTTGCCAGTTTTACAGAAATACAGCCTCTCATTACAACGCCTATTTTTTAGCAGAGGAGCGTTTCAATGAAGTTTATAAAAATACATATATTCAACAGAAAAGTGATTTTAATAATGTATTGGCAGTTTTGCCTCCAATAGATAGTGTTTCGATGGGAGGTTTTAAAGGCGAATTGGATTATGTTGTTGAAAAGGCATCTTTACCTATTCAACGTCATCCAGAAAGTGATTGGACAGATGATAGTTATTTACTCATTGGAAAAGCTCGTTTGCATCAAGCAGATTATAGAAATGCTATTAATTCCTTTAAATATCTGAATGGAAATAGTAACGAATTAGATATTCGTCATGCTTCTCTTATTTGGCTGATGCGTTCTTTTATTGAAAGTGGTAATTTGGATCAGGCTTCTTTTACAATGGATTATATTTCGAAAGAAGGAGATAAGTTTTCAGAAGAAAATATTAGAGATTTTTATTTGGTTTCGGCTCATTATTACAGAACAGTCAATGACTTTGATAAAACAGCAGCTTATTTAGAGCTTGCTTTGCCATACGTAAAAAATAAAACTCAAAAAGCTCGTTATCATTTTATTTTGGGACAAATTTATCAGAATAAAGCCAAAGAAGGAATTGATGATAAGACAATAAATGTAAAGAAAAATGATAGGAAATCATACGAAAATTATCAAGCTAGTATAAAGGCACATCCCGATTATGAAATGGTTTTTAATGCTCAATTAAATGCTTCTCAAGTAGCAGGAACGAGCGCAGAAGACGTAAAACAAGCGCAAAAATATTTTGAAAAACTTTTGAAAGACCAAAAAAATGAAGAATATAAAGACCGTATTTATTATGAAATGGCTGGGTTTGCTCAAAAACGAGGAAAGACAGAGGAAGCGATCAATCTCTTACAAGAATCTTTAAATCAACCTTCAGATAATTCAGCACAACGAGCTTATACCTACGTCAGAATGGGTGAGTTATATTATGCTGATAGTAAATATGCAAAAGCAAATTCATATTATGATTCTGCCCTTTCTATTAGTACAGAAGAAATGCGTAATTATGATGAAATTGCTGCACGAGGAGAAATTTTAGGTCAATTTTTTGAGCAATATGATATTTTAGAAAAAGCAGATACAAAAATTAACCTTTCCAAAATGTCGCAGGAAGAGTTAGTTAAATATTTCGAAAAACAAATTGCAGAAGAAAAAGCACAAATAGATAAAGAAGCAGCAGCAGCAGAAAAAGCTGCCAAAAGTGGAAATTTGGTCAAGCAAGGAACTACAAATCCATTTGCAAATACTGCAAATCCTGCTCAAACGTGGTATTTTTATAATGACCAAGCTGTCAGACAAGGAAAAAATACATTTGTTAGAGTTTGGAAAAATCGTCCTTTAGAAGATAACTGGCGAAGAAGCAATAAAATAAATAGTTCAATTGATAATACTGTTGATCCAACTGCCACAACAGCAGATAGCAAAACAGACCAAGAAAATCTATATGCAACTGTTGCAGGTGTAGAGGAAAGATTAAAAGAAGTACCTAAAACAATAGAAGAAATTAGCCTTTTGGAGCAAAAAATAGAAGTTGCTTTATTCGAACTTGGAAAAGTATATCATTATCAACTTAAAGAAGATCAAAATGCTAGGGCTACCTTCGAACGTTTTATAAAAGATTTTCCAACCAATACAAACATTCCAGAAGCCTTATTTTTGCTGCGTAAGATATGTTTGGAAAACAAAACATTAGAAAAGTGTGATGTAGCGAGCTATGAAAAAAAGCTGCAAGAAAAATATCCTGAATCTACTTTTGCAAAACTTATTTCTGACCCTGATTATTTAGAAGAAGCAGCCGTAAATGATACGATTGTGACTAGCTTATATAAAGAAAGCTATGAACTTTATTTGGCTAAAAATTATGAAAAAGCCATTGAAAAGTTAGATACAATTCAAAATGAATATCCTCAAAATAGCTACAATGCAAAAATAGAGTTACTCCGAATCATGAGTGCTTCTCACATCGAATCTTTGCCTGTTTATGTAGAAAAGTTAACTACTTTCGTTACAAAATATGAAGGAAGTAAAGAACAAGAGTATGCAAAAAAACTCTTAGAAGTAGCAGATAAGAAATTAAAAGAAAGTCCTGTTCAAAAACCTGATAATGAACAAGATAAAAATATAGGTGGATAATAAGAACCACAAGTCTTATTAAAGCATCTTTTTAATAGAATTGTATATATTTTTTATTTTTATATAAATTTTCGCTATTTTTGGAAACCTTTAATCTATTATTTAATAGAATGCAATAAGAAATAAGAATAAAAAACAGAGAAAAATCTGTTTATCTTAAAAAAAAGAACGTGTAGTTAAAAGAAGAAGCCTATCAGCTTAATTTAAGTTTATTTTATATAGTAATTTTAATCAATTTAGTTTACTTTCAATAGTAATAGTATTTATATCGAACAAATAATAATGAAAACACCTAAGTACCCAAATCGTTCAAGAAACCAAGAAGAAGATTCACATCAACAGTCCTCATATTCCAACTCACGCACCTCTAACAATAATGGAGGTTACCAAGGCTCAAATCATAATTCTAACCACAATGAGCGTTCTGGTAATGGACATAATTCTAATTACAATAACAATGGAGGACATAATAACTATTCTCGTTATAATAAAAGAGAGTTTTTGAATTATAACAAATTTAGTTTTGATCGTATAAAAAGACGTTTTAATCTCAATGAAGTACAAAAAGATTTATTTGAAGGCATTACTCCAGTTGAGCCAAGTGAATGGTTAAAACAAACAATGGAAATAACGGCAGATTTGCCAATTAAGACAGAAAAAGCACGTACAGAATTTATTTTAATGCCTGTTCTTTTGGAACTTCGCAAACGTACTGAACGTATGTTTACAATTTATTCAGGAGAATATTTTAATGTAGAGCCTCGTGAAGGTTTAGCAGGTCCTTCTGATATTATTTTATCGATGGGAGCAGAATCATACTCTATTTCTTCGCCTGTAATGTCAATTGTTCAAGCCTACAAAAATAATCTTGATTTAGGTTTAGGAAAATGTGTGGCTCAAATGATTGCAGCAGATATTTTTAACGAGCGTGAAGACAATCAAATCACTACTATTTATGGTTGTGTAACCACAGGGGAACAATGGCTTTTCTTACGTTTAGAGGGTGATACTATTCAAATTCATCCACATCGTTTCTTCTTAAATGAACTTACTGATATTATTGGAATGTTCCAAGCTATGTTAGATAACTGTAAAGAAGATATTGCTACTCCTAAAGTAGAAATAGAGACAGAAACAGCAGCAGAATAAATAAGTTGTTTTCGAATTTAGTTTTATCAAAAAAACCTTTCAGAATTATATAAATAGTATATAGATTCTGAAAGGCTTTTTTATAGAAATATTTTTTTAAGAAAATTCTTTATTTTATCCCTCTAGCATTCAAAGCATTATGATAACGTCTTGCATTTGCTTCATGTTCTGCATTCGTTTTTGCAAAGGCATGATAACCAGATAAATCTTCTTTTGCACAAAAGAAAATATATTCATGATTTTCAGGTTTTAAAACAGCATTCAGACCAGCAATAGAAGGCAAACGAATCGGAGAAGGTGGCAAACCTGTATATTTATACGTATTAAAAGGAGATTCTATTTCTTTGTGAGAATTTAAAACCCTTTTTATAGTAAAATCATTGTGAGCAAAAACAAGTGTTGGATCAGCTTGAAGTAACATTTCTTTTTCCAAACGATTGAGATATACACCAGCAACACGAGGTTTTTCATCAGCATAACGAGTCTCTGCATCAACAATAGAAGCCAAAATAGCAACTTCTTTTTGAGAGAGTCCTTGAGCTTTAGCTAGTTCTTTTCTCTCGTCTGTCCAAAATTTGTCATACTCTTTTTTCATTCTTTCTACAACTTCTTCCTTCGAATCTGTCCAATACATTTCATACGTATTTGGTAAAAACATAGAAATGAAATTGTCCTTATCAAAACCAAATTCTTTGGCTGTATTCTCATCAAGTAAATACGTTGCAAACTCTGCCGAATCAATTTCTAAATTGTTTGTTATTTTTCCTGCTAACTCGGGTAAAAAACGTAAGTTTTCATTAAAAGTAACATTTACAGGAGCTTGATTTCCAGAACGAAGCTGACGCACAAAATCAATCGTATTCATTTTTGGAGTAAGAATATAACGACCTGCTTTTACATTATCAACATAATTAAGCCATTTTGAGAAGACACCAAAAGCAACAGGATGCTGAATTGTTCCATCTTCACGAAGTTGTTTAGCAAGCTGATCATAACTCATTCCTTTGGGAATATATAAGTATTTTTGCTCTGCTCCTTTCTGTGTCAGTACAGAAGGTGTATAAGCCATTTGATAAATATAATAACTTGTAGCAATAGCAAAGACAGATAAGCCTGCAAAAATCCCTAAAAATATTTTGTATTTCAGACTGATTTTGCCTTTAGAATTTTCTTTTTTTGAATTAGCCATTTTGATATATAATTTAGACCCTAAGGGTTTTTATAAACCCTTAGGGTCTTTTTTCTTAATTATTTTTTAATCTCTGTATTCAAATAACCTTTGCGACGGATAACTGTTTCTACAAATTTTATTTCATTTTCAGATTTGAAGATAGTAAAAGGAAAATACAAAAATTCATATTTTGAAAGATAAAGAACAAAAGCATCTTCTCTCTTTTCTACTTTAATAATTTTGTCCCATTTTATTTCTGAACCTCTTTTTGCATCCACCATCATCATAATGCGCTGGCTATTAATGTCATACGCATATTTATCAAAGAGAGGTTTAGATTTTTCGTGCATTGTAAGTCCTTTAAACTGGATATACCAAAAAAGAAGATACAAACCTGAAAGAACAAGTGCAACACCTAATCCCCAACCCCACAAACCAAAAGCAAGGAAGATGAGAAAAATAGCAGGAGGAATAAACCAAACCCACCACCATTGTTTGAGGGCATTTACAAATGAAATTTTGACGTAAATATCTGGATCTATTTTATATTTTTTTGTTTTGACAATCATAAAAAATGAATTCGTAGTGAATTTTTTGTGAGTTGAATTACTATTTTAATTTGATTGCAAAATTAAGGAAAATAATCTAAATCAGTTACCAGTTATCCGTAAATAGTAACTAGTTATAGGTAAATAAATTTAATTATATAGCTTTTTCTGATGGTTTAGCATAACTAAATCAACAAATCTATAAATTAGGACTTCAACAAAAGTAAATTCGTTGAAGAATAAAATCTTCTTTTTACTAAATCAAAGAGTATTTATATTCTGTTTATGATTCTATACCACAAAGTATTTTTGGGAATTTTCTCCTTCCTATAAAACAAAAAAACACTTATCTCAATGCTTTGAAATAAGTGTTTTTTGATAGATAGTGGTATAATAAATCCTAATTTTCATCATCGTCATCAGGTCGATGATGTCCTCCTCCTCGTTTGGAAAGTTCTTTTAAAAGCATTCTTCTAAATTGCCTTTCTGTTCTATATAATTCCATTATTTTTTCTACTGGAATAACAGTTTTGAATTTTTCGAAGTAGAGTTTATCTAAAACTAGTTCTTGTTCACGCAGCTCAAATGATTTCTTGAAAGAGATTTCTAGTTTTGCTCCTGTAAGATTTTTACTTTCTCTTCTATTTTGTTTAAGTTGTTTTTTGATGTTTTCCCTTTTGGTTGAATATTCATTATAAATAGGAAAAAATTTGGCTGCTTCATCCGAAGACAAATTAAGGTTTTGAGTAATCATAGCTACTCGCATTGCTTTTAATTGTTCACTCATTTGATCATCTCCTCCACCTCTGCCTTTTTGAGCAAAAGCTGAAACAGATAAAAAGAGAAAAAATAGAGATGCTATATAGAATTGATTTTTCATAGATTTTGATTTTGAGTGGTTTTTTATTTCGGATTGTAATTCGTAGTTTATATTTAAAGATATTCTTCTTCTAACATCAAATCTAATGATTCAGCATCAATAGAATTCAAATCAGAATCTTTAAAAACATTATTTATTTCCAAACTAGAATTTTGAGGTATAAAACTGACCAATTCAGTTTCAGAAATATCTTCATTTAATAAAAAGTCATTGATTTGTTCAGTTGAAATTTTTGAAAAATCTACTTCTGAATTTTGAGTATTTTCTTGGACTAAATTTGTTTGAGCTTTATCCATATTTGATTTATTAGTATAAGTATAGATGCCTGCTATTGCAACAAATAGTAAAAGTAATGTTGCAGCAATTCCCATAATTTGAGGTTTAATCCAAAGAGTCGTGCTTTTAGTTTTTTGAGAATCAAGAGAAACTGATTTGGTTTCTTTATTTATTTCAATCAAATTCTGATTTTCATCCTCTTTTTCTAGCTGAGCATAAATTTTACTAGAAATACTATCAAAATGCGCTTCATTAGGCATCTGAAAAGGCTGTTTTTTGGGTATGTCTTCTAATTTCATTGTAATGCTAGGTTATATTTTGAATGTTGTTTAAACAAGCTAAAGCGTATTCTATATTTTATTTGCTTACTGATAATTTTCTTTTAAATAGGCTTCAATTTTTTTTGTTGCCAAATGATATGAGGCTTTCAAAGCTCCGACAGAAGTATCTACTATTTCCGAAATATCTTCATATTTCATTTCATCAAAATACTTCATATTAAAAACCAAACGCTGTTTGTCAGGTAAAGTCAGGATTGCTTTTTGAAGAATTAACTGTACTTCTTCTCCTGAAAACTGTTCATCACTTTCTAGGTTCTGCATAAGTTGTTCTGATGTTTCATTCATCGGAAGTCCTTGTTTTTTCTTTTTTCTCTCCAAAAAACGCAATGTCTCATTGGTTGCTATTCTATAAATCCAAGTATATAGTTTAGATTCATTTTTAAATTTATCTATGTTTTTCCACACTTTTACAAATGTTTCTTGTAACAAATCATCTGTATCATCAGCATCAATAACCATTTTTCGTATATGAGAATAAATGGCTCGTCGGTGAAGGCGCATAATTCCATCAAAGGCAATTGTGCGTTCTTTCGAAGTCGTTTGTGGATGCTGTAATTGCTGAATCCACTTTTGTTCTTGTTCTGTCTGACTAGGTTGAGCTGTTTCTGACAAAGAAAAATAAATTAATATTTAGAATTACAAACTAACGAAGTTATGTTTTACAATATATTTCGTGTTTGACTTTTATACTTAGACCGTAAAATAAAGCAAAGGTTTAATTCTATTCAATAAAAATTTTTAATTAATCAGTTGGAATAAAAAAAACATCAAGAACTTCTCAGAGTGAGATATATAAAGAATTCAAGTTAAAATATATTTTTTTAAACAAAATCTAATTAGCTTTGTTATAGAAGTAAGAATATCAGACAATTGATATTCATTTTTTAAACTAAACTTTTTAAACTAGAAATTATTATGGCAGAAATTAAAATTGAAAAGAAAACCCCAATTATTCCTTGGTTATTAGGTCTTTTGCTACTTTTATTAATTGGAGCAGGTATTTATTTCGGATTCCGAGTAGATGATAATGTAGAAACAGAAGTAGTGGCTAATGAAGTTCCTGAAAACGAAATTCTTCCTGAAGAAAATAACACAGAGACAACAACCCTTCCAGCAGAAGTAAATACTTTTGTGATGTTTGCAAATGAAGAAAACCCTTATACAGACGCACAAATGGATATTCATCACGAATATACAGCAAATGCACTTCGCCACATGGGAGATGCTTTGGAAGCTCTTGCTAATAAAAAAGGAATGGCTGAACAGATGAATATAGAAAGTTTACATAAAAATTTAGATACAGCAGCCGATGAAATCCAAAAAAATTGGAAAGAAACTGATCACGCTGATCATATCAGAAACGCATTTTTGCAAGTCAGTGGAGCATTGAATCAACTTACTGATGGTTCTATAAATGAGAGCCTAAAGAAAGAAGCAAAAGATATTGATCCAAATACTTTGACATTAGAACAAAAAGCTGATGTAAAAGATTTTATTGATAAAGCAGCCAGTGTGATGAAGAAAATAGCTATGGAGTAAGCTATATTAGCTTAGATTATAGATTTTCAAAATATTACCTCATTTTTTTAACTTTATTTTTATTATGGAATACAACAAAAACACTACCGTAGATACTACGGATTTTCACGAAGAAATTACTCTAGAACGTCTAGAAGATTTAGATAGTTATAAAGTAGCTGATGGCTATGATAACGTACAAGATTGGAAAGTATTTGCAGATGGTAGGCTAGAACTTGGAAAAGTAAGAGGACTTATAGCCTCAAAGGAACTAGAGAGAGTTCTGTATCTAGATATTGAAATAGAACAAAGTATGTGCAATGAAGGAGATACACACTTGTATATTCTTGTTCCTATTGGACTTGCAAAACTTAACCATGATGCCAAAACAGTAAACGTGGATTCTATTGATGCAGAAGCATTTGTAAACTATCCTCGTTATGATGGTTCTGATGTTCACATGGACTATGAATATTTATTACACGGATATTATACACAACATCCAGATATTCATTTAGAGCCTTATATTGGTCGTACCAAAAAGTATTATGACCATGACTTGCTTTATAATCAAGCTACAATGACTGGTGGTAATCAGACATCTGGGCTATAAGCAAACTGGCATTTAATGAAAAAAACCTTATTTCAACAAAATGAAATAAGGTTTTTTTTTTAGATAAACAATGTACTAATAGATTCTTGATCGTGAATCTTACGAATAGCCTTCGCAAAAAGTTCAGCCACAGATAATACTTTTATCTTATCTGACTTTTCTTTTAATGGAATAGTATCCATTACAGCCAGTTCTAAAAGTGGAGAGTTATTAATATTTTCATACGCCTTTCCAGACAAAACAGGGTGTGTAGCAATAGCACGTACAGAAACAGCACCATTGTCAAGCAAAACCTGAGCTGCTTTTGAAATTGTTCCTGCTGTATCGATAAGGTCATCTACAATTATTACATTTGCACCTTCTACATCTCCAATCACTTGCATAGAAGCAATTTCATTAGCTCTTTTTCTGTGTTTGTCACAAACAACCATATCAGCATGAAATTGTGAAGCATAGCTTCTAGCTCTAGCAACTCCTCCTACATCAGGTGAAGCAAAAACTAGATTATCAATGTTTAGAGATTCGATATAAGGAATAAAAATAGCTGTTGCATAAAGATGATCTACAGGAATATCAAAAAAGCCCTGAATTTGTCCTGCATGTAAATCGCAAGTCATAATACGAGTTGCGCCAGCCGCAGAAATAAGATTGGCTACCAGTTTTGCACCAATAGCCACACGAGGTTTATCCTTTCTATCTTGACGAGCATACCCAAAATAAGGCATCACAACCGTAACCGAACCAGCCGAAGCACGCTTTGCAGCATCAATCATCAGTAAAAGCTCCATCAGATTGTCAGCAGGGGGAAAGGTCGATTGAATAATAAAAACATCTGCACCACGAATAGATTCGCTATAATTAGGACACATTTCGCCATCACTAAAAATTTGAATATTGTGTTGTCCTAAAGGCTTTCCATAGGAGTGTGCAATTTTTTCGGCTAAATAACGAGAAGCTGAACCAGCAAAGAGTTTGACAGAATTCATAGAAGTAGGAACAAGAAGTATAGAAAAAGATTTAAGACAAAAATAACTACACTAGTTAGCAAATTCAAATGAAAAGTCATTTTATTTTATATTTTTAGCTTCATTTGAGTATTATACCTTTATTTTCAGCTTTTTACCTGATTTATTTTATCAAAAAAAATAACACTCTCTTTTTATAGAAAGTGTTACAGAAGTTCTTATTTTTTAAATTGAAAGTCTTGTTGCAAAATTTATCTAAATTCTGTCGGACAAACGACTCTATTTATTGTAAAACTGAGAGAAATTCCTGTGTAGTAATACATGTCTTTAGTAAACAAATTAGTCATTTGAAATTTGCCTACATTACTAACATTATCTATAGTATCATCTTGAAGCATTCCATCAATAGCATCTGTAAAAGTAGGTCTTGCTCCAAACTCAAATCCTAGATTATAATTATGAGCCAACATATATTTTAATCCTACGCCGATAGGCAAAGCAATTTCTAATGCCTTAGGTTGATTATCAAAATAATTACTATTTACAGCAATATGTGCTACCGAACCACCAAAAAATACATAAGGTGAAAGACGGTTGAGTTCACTCATTGCTCTATAATCTCTAAAATTATATTCCATTCTTGCTGATGTCTCATATACTGTTCCTACAAACTTAGCTAATCTTCTTTGAGAAAAAGGATCATCTGATTTAGTTTCATCTGCCTTTATTACTCCTATCATTGCGCCAAAACGCAAAGAAAAAGCAGGACTTGGATTATAACGAACAAAAATTTCTCCTGCTGGACGGGCATTTTGTAGTTTGTAAGAAGGAGAAATATCTCCTGTATAATTTGAAACTCCTGCTCCAAAACCAAATTCTATGTCTTGAGCTTGAGAAGCTGCAACTGAAAGAATTGAAAAGAAGACAAGGAAGAGAATAAATTTATAATTCATATTTTTCATAAAGAAAATTTATTTTTATTGATTAGAACAAAGTTTCTGTAAACAATTTTATTTTTAGTTAATTGACAAATTTATAGCCATTTACTAGAAATATCTAAAAAAGCTCATAAAAAAAGCGTACAAGAACAAAATTCTTGCACACTTTTGAGAAAACTCTTTTTTTATGTTTTATTTTTTTTGCTTCATTATTTAAAACGAACAGGACAACGCACTCCATGAGGAGGAATGATATAAATCAAATGAAATCCTGTAAGCATATAAACATCATTATCATTTTGATTTCCACGGATACTGGGTTCTAGTTTATAAGGATCACTACCAAAACCATCAAAAGTATTATAACGAGTTCCATCTATTCCTGTATAAGAGTAAGGATCAAGTAATCTAACTAATTCTCCTCTACTAGCCATCTCTTTTAATATTGCCTCTCTGTCTCCTTCTAAAGAACGGTCGTGAAATGCTTTTGCAAGTTCATCGTCTCCAAAAACTCCTAAATCTACATAATTACCACTTATGTCATCTAAATAATCTGTAAGCAAGAAACGGTATGAAAACTCAAAAGCAATATCTATTCGATTAGATAACTTTTTGCGAATACCAAATCCAAGGGGAATTGCAATCTGAACTTTAGAATATTTTTTACCCAAATTTCTAACAACTGTATCTCCTTGTATAAGAGCTTTATATGAATCTCCACGTCCTTGTCCTTCTGTACCAAGAGGTTGTAGGTCTGTCCATTCACCTGCACCCCAGTCTGGAGAACCTCCTCCAATTTTAGTTTCAGGAGCTTTTGCTTTAGGAGCATGATAAAATACAGCCAACCCACCCATTACATAAGGTACAAATTGCTTTGGTCTTTGATAAAATTCTTTATTTAAAAGCTCACTACTCATCAAGTCCCAACGAAAAGTAGTATTGAGTTCGAAAATATCGTTTCTGAAGTGAGCATTACGAATATAACGGAAAAAATCGTGTCCATCAGTCGGATCAGCAGTTTCTGAGTCGTAGCTCAAAAGTCTTCCCCAATTCAGTCCTAAACGAGCTGAAAATTGTGGGCGAAATTTTTTCTCAACGAATATTCCAATATTTGGACGAGTAAAACGTAAATCTGTACTCCAAAAGCTAGGTTTAGGTACAATATCACCAAAATAATTCATTGAATTAACATTCAAACCAACACTTACATATTGGCGACGCTTTGTCCAAACCCATTGATGGTTATGAGGCCCTCTACGAGGAGTTGTTTTTTTGTAGTAATATTTATTTCCTACCTGTGCCTGAACTTCTTCAGTTGCTAAAAAAGCTATTCCAAGTAAGGTAAATAATAATGTAAAAAGAATTTTTTTCATAGAAACGAGTTTTTAAGGCAAGCTATAAATTAGTAATTAACTAAAAAGCAAGACAGATGTATAGAGCAATTTTTAGAATATCAAATTTATGGAAGTTGATTAAGGAATCAAAGTTTAATTTAACTAGTCTGATAACTATTGATTAACTAAGTTGAAAAACAATGCTGTATTTTCAAAATTTTACCAAGAGTTTTGATGAAATAAGTAGATTACCTATTAAATAAACTCAAAAAAACTCAAAAAATTTTATCTCCCTTTCTTAAAATTAGTATTTTTTTATAAATCAACTATATAAAAAAGTAGTAAAGCTATTATTCTCACAAAAATACGCAAAAATTATGCTATCACTTACAAAAAACAAAAAAATAAAGGTAAATACTATGTTAAATTTTAGAGGAAGCAGAATTTATTTTTACAAATCCACATATATAGAAAAATTCTTATCTGCTCTTTATAATAAAGCAAATAAGAATTTTAATTAGATAAAGCTTTTTTGATAAAAATTAATCAGCCATTTCTTCTGCTACTAAATCATATTGTCCTGTTTTTTTGGCGTAGGCTTGTTTCATTTTTTTCATTCCTTGTAAAACACTGGCTATGCCTAAAGTAACAATAATAGCTGTATTTAAGCGATTTCCTCGTTTAAAAGCATCTTTTCGAATAAGTGCTTCTCCCATAGAAAGCCCACCTATTACAGCAGCAACTCCTCCAAAACTAGCCTCATACATAGGTTGATGATGCAAATCTCCTGGTAGGAAACGTACTACTGATTCTATTGTATTTACAGTAGAGTTAATTGCTTTAAGTGTATTTTTGTTTTTTAGTTTTTCTTGAGCCATCGTATAAAAATAAATTAGGTTAAAAAATGTGATTCTTTACCTTTTTAAACGAGTATATTTAAAAATTGTTTATTCTTTTTACTAAAAACTGAACAAAAAAAGGAAATGACTTCATAAATTTGAGTCATTCCCTTTAACTTATATTATCTTAATCATTGAATTATAAATCTAACTAAGAATGTTTTCAAAATCATCTTTATATTCACTTTCTCTTAGTGAATTAAATGACTCATTTGATTTGAAAAAGCCTATAGTATTAGGTTGTAATTCAACAGCTTCCTCTATTGAAATAAGAGCTTTTGAAAATTGTTTGAGTTCAGATTGTGCAATAGCTAAACCTACCCAAGCCTCCCAAAGAGGAAAACTCTTACGCTGTTTTGGTAAATCAACTACTCTTTGATAATAAGTAATTGCTTCTTCATTTTTATCTAAATCTAACTGTAATTTAGCCATTTCTAGCAAGGCATCATCAAAATGAGGGTGTATTTTTAGAGCAGCTTCAAATGATTCTAGAGCTTTTTCATTATCATTTATTTGCCTGAATGCTAAAGCTTTGTTTAAATGAGCTCTCTCTGGACGATTCTCAGTCATTCTTAAAGAAAGAGCAAAGTCAAAATAAGAAACAGCTGTTCTTGGTTGTTTCATATTGAGCATTGCTGTTCCCATATTCAAATAAGTATCTCCCTTTTCAGGTGTAATTTGTGAATAGGCTTTAAAGTTATCATACGCATTTCTCCAGTCTTGAAGCTGCATATAAGTAAGTCCTTTTATATAAAACGCAGGTGCAAAGTCTGGACTTTCTGCCAAAGTAGTTTCTAATTTTTCTAAAGCAATATCGTATTTTCTTGTTTCGTAGGCTTTACATGCCTCATTATAAGATGCTGGAATTTCTTGTGGCTGCATAAAATGAATAATGATTCGATAAATAATTTCAAATAGAGTGCAAATTTAAACAAAAAAAAGTGGTTATTCTGCAATAACCACTTTTTGTTTGAGGCAAAGAATACTTTGTTTTTTTAATCAAAAATAATCTACTTACTAACAACTACTTGAAAAACATCTTCCGAACGTTGTGCTACAAGTGCATTTCCAAGTCCTGTAAAGTTGTTAAGTGTTTCAGTATCATAATTTTTCACTGTAATCAGTTCTAAATTATCCAAATTATCTAGCTCAAAATCATTACTCAGAGATTCTTTTAAAGAAGCTAATTTTCGCTCATCATTATCAGTACAAACCGAAAACGAAGTAGCAGAAACTTGTAATAAATTGATTTTGATATTATAACGATTGAGCTCAGAGTGGATATAAGCCAGTTGATTGCGCTCATTGATAGCAGCCAAATCTTTTGCTTTAAAAACGAACATGCTCTGATTTCCTTTTACAATAATTGAAGGAATAGAAGGCTGAGTAGGGAAGTTTCCAATTTTTGTTCCTTCTACTTCTGCATTTAGAAACGAACGAACATATAAAGGAATTCCTTTTGCAGCCAACGGACGGATAGTTTTGGGGTGAATAACTGTTGCTCCATAATATGTCATTTCAGCAGCATCAGAATAATTAATCTGCTGAAAAAGACGAGTGTTTTTAATTCTTTTTGGGTCAGCATTCAAAATTCCAGAAACATCTTTCCAAATTGTAACACCATCTGCTTTTAGACAATAAGCAAAAACAGCAGCCGTAAAATCTGAACCTTCACGCCCTAAAGTTGTCGTTTTCCCTCCAATTGTTCCCCCAATAAAACCTTGCGTCAAAACAAAACGCTGTTCTAACATGGGCAAAAGTTCGGCTCTAATGAGTTGTTCTGACCATTCCCAGTCTATTTGTCCTTCTCTCCAACGCTCATTGGTCTGAACAAAACGACGAGCATCTACCCATAAACATTTATCGTCGTGTTGCATTTTGAGATATTCGGAAACAATAGCTGAAGACATAAGTTCGCCAAAACAAATTACTTGGTCGTAATGCTTGTCCCAGTTAGGTTCGTCATCTTTTAAGGTTGCTGAAAGCTGAAAAATATATTTTTGAAGAATTTTATAGACAATTTTTTCACGTTCTCCATCAAAAAGTTCGTCTGCAAGAGCATAATGATAGTCTTCAATTTGTTTTAAAATGCGTTCACATTCATCATTTTTCTCATGTTTGGGTTTCGATTTGGCTGCCTTAAAAATATCTTCCAAGTGGTTTGTTGTCTTGCCCATGGCAGAAACAACAATAACGAGTTTATCTTTTTTGTCAATAAATGAACGTAAAATATTACTTACATTTCTGACAGCAGGGGCATCTTTCACAGACGCACCACCAAATTTGAATACATGTAACATAAATGTACAAACGCTTTTTTGTGGCGTTTATTAAAATTATAAAATAAGAAAAATTGAAATGTTTAAAATGAGCTGTATATGTGTTTTGAGGTTTTAGTCTTTTATAAAAATGAAGTACAAAGTAACAAACTAGAAAACACTTAGACAAGTATTTTAAGAAAGTATAGAGAATTGAGTAAATTTAGATTTCAACTTTCAAAAAACTTCAATTATGAATCATACAAAAAAAGAATCTTGGGAGAGAATAATGTATAGAACTGATAAATTCGAAAAAATAAGTTTTATTTTGCCAACTGTAGAGTGGTTAATTTCTAAAGGTTGTGATGAACTTTTTTATGCTTCTTTTTCTCATTATGATTTGATTTTAGTTGAAGATTTGAATTGGTGGAAAGATCAAAATAACGATATAAGAATTGTTTTTGGTTTTAATAGAATATTTATAAACCAAAACATTCTTAATTCACTAGATAGTATCAGAGATAAATTTACTAAGGAAGACAAAAAAATGTTTTCAGAAACAGAACAAAAATGTCAAAAAAAAAAAACAATTAACCATAGAAATCAAAACAGAAACAGAGCATTATTCTCATATCACAAAAATCAATGAATACGATGAATTTGAACTAATTTTAGATAAAATACTCTCAAATTTGAGTTGATTTTATTTTTTTAATTCTTTTTTTCCTCTTTTTTCTCTGTGGTCAAAATGTATTTCTCATTTTAATTTCTCTATGTTTAAAAAATATTTCAGAAATTTAAGATTTGAATTACTGACAAAAACAAGTTAATTTTACGTATATATAAATTTAGACAACTAGAATTATTTTTTAATCCATTTTTATAGATGAAATACGACGTAACAATTATTGGTTCAGGTCCTGGTGGTTATGTAGCTGCCATTCGTGCAGCACAGTTAGGACTCAAAACTGCAATTATAGAAAAATATGCTACTTTGGGTGGAACGTGTCTTAATGTAGGCTGTATTCCTTCAAAGGCACTTTTAGATTCTTCAGAGCATTTCCATACTGCTCAAAAAAACTTTAAAGAACACGGAATCGATATCAATGAGCCAAAAGTAAATTTTGAGCAAATGATTGAGCGTAAACGTGGCGTTGTAAAGAAAACTTGTGATGGCGTTGATTATTTGATGAAAAAAAATAAAATTGATGTTTATCAAGGAGTAGGTTCTTTCATTGACAAAAACAATATCAAGGTTACAGCAACAGATAGTAAAGAAAAAGGCAAGGAAACTAAAATTGAAACCGATAAAGTTATCATTGCAACAGGCTCAAAACCAACTATTTTTCCTTTCTTTCCTTACGACAAAAAACGTTTTATTACTTCAACAGAAGCCTTGGAATTGAAAGAAGTTCCTAAGAAAATGATTGTTATTGGTGGTGGAGTAATCGGAATGGAACTTGGGTCTGTGTATGCTCGCTTAGGAACAGAAGTTTCTGTTATCGAATTTATGCCTTCTATTATTCCAACAATGGATAGTACAATGGGAAAAGAATTAGAAAGAGTAAGTAAAAAGTCACTCAAAATGAAATTCTTTTTACAACACAAAGTAGAAGAAGCAAAACAAGATGGCGACGAAGTAGTCATTAAAGCTGTTGATAAAAAAGGCAAAGAAGTAGAATTTAGAGCTGATTATTGCTTGCTTTCTGTTGGTCGTCAGGCTTATACAGAAGGTTTAGGATTAGAAAATATTGGTATCAAAACTGACAAAAGAGGAACAATCGCAGTAAATGACCATTTAGAAACAGAAGTAAAAGGTGTTTATGCCATCGGTGATGTTGTTCGTGGCGCAATGCTCGCACACAAAGCCGAAGAAGAAGGTGTTATGGTTGCCGAACTTATGGCAGGACAAAAACCTCATATCAATTATTTATTAATTCCAGGGGTTGTTTATACTTGGCCAGAAGTGGCTAGTGTAGGTTACACAGAAGAACAACTCAAAGAATCAGGTAGAAAATATAAAGTAGGTTCGTTTCCATTTATGGCACTCGGAAGAGCAAGAGCGTCAATGGACACTGACGGACTTGTAAAAGTTTTGGCAGACGATAAAACAGACGAAATACTTGGAATGCACATCATAGGTGCAAGAGCAGCCGATATGATTGCAACAGGCGTAACAGCAATGGAATTCAGAGCATCAGCCGAAGATATTGCAAGACAAAGCCATGCTCACCCAACCTATATGGAAGCTGTAAAAGAAGCGTGTTTGGCTGCAACTGAAAATCGTGCTATGCACGTGTAAAACGTGTTTTTTATCTGTTTCAAGCGTCGACGCTTGATATTCTAACTCCCTAATTACTTTCGTTTTTAGGGAGTTTTTTTGTTGTTGTAATTTATGTTTTAAACGTTAGACTAACCTATTGTTGCTTATGTGCCGACAAGCGACATCATATCAATAAAAACCTAACAAAAATCATAAAAACACAACGTAACAATCATATAAATTTGCGTATCTAAAGTAGTAATTTTACGTTAAGTAAGATAAGCAAGCAGATAATTTATATATTACACTCTCAAGCGTTATCAAATTTTTTTACGCTAAGATTCACATCAAACCCAAATTACTATGTCTTTTAAAAACATTCTCGTTCCTATTGATTTTTCTCCTCGTTCGAATGCTGCTTTAGAAGCTGCTGCTGATATTGCTAATCAGTGTGATGGAAAAATTACGCTTTTGCATATCATTGATGTTCCAGAATCTCAACAACCTGAATATCGCAGAGCATTAGATACATTTGGCGACCATGAAGGAGGCTTTGAAAAAGATATGCCTTTAATTCTCTTTACAATGAAGGAAACAAAAAGAAAACTTCGTGAAGCAAGAGAAAAATATCCTAAAATTACGTTTGTTGAAAAGGTAGTTTTTGATAGAGTGCATCGTCAGATTTATAGTGTGGTGGAAGGTACAGATGTAGATTTGATTGTAATGGGTTCTAGTGGAGCATCTGGTTTGGGAGAGGTTTTTATTGGTTCGAACACACAAAAAGTAGTCAGAAATGCGAGCTGTCCTGTTTTGGTAATTAAAGATGATGAAGGTAATTTTAACCCTCGCAATATCGTTTTTGCTTCTGATTTTTCAGAAATGGGAGGTCAAGCAGCTAAGTTGTTCCCAGTCTTTAAAAAGTTATATGGAAGTACAATGCACTTTTTAAATATTGTTACGCCAAGCACTTTTGAAGCCACTCCTACAACAACCAAGCGAATGAAAGAATTTGCAGAGCATACAAAACTAGAAGCAGAAGACTACACAACTAATATTTATAATTATTATACTGAAGAAGAAGGAATTCTGACTTTTGCAGAAGAATCTAAAGCTGATATGATTTTGCTAGGAACACATGGAAGAAAAGGATTTTCTAGGTTTATGATGGGAAGTATTGCTGAAAACGTAGCTAACCATTCTGAAATACCTGTTTTTGTTTTTCGCCAAGATTAAAAAGAAACTATTGATAGAAATAATAACATAACATTTTAATCAAAAAACGCTTTATCTCAAAGAGGTAAAGCGTTTTTCGTGTAGCGCATCCTTTAGAGTGAGAAAGTGTACCGAATACTTTAGTGTTCGTCTAAGAATCAACTTCAAATTTTTATTAAAATGTCAGAAAATCAATCAAAACAGCAATTCAATCCAAATCAAAAACCTATCGGAATTGTTCTTTCTGGTGGTGGTGGACGTGCATTAGTGCATTTAGGAATTTGGAAAGCATTAGAAGAAAAAGGAGTCTATCCTCAAAAAATAAGTGGTGTTAGTATGGGGGGAATACTAGGGGCAATGTGGGCAGCAGGATATTCTACTGATGAAATTATTCAAATTTTGAAGAAAGAAAAAATTATGAAATGGATTAGACCAACGTGGGAAGAAAATGGACTTGTATCTATTCAACAATTCGGAAGGCTGTTCGCTAAGTATCTTCCCAAGACTTTTGAAGAGCTTAAAACTCCTTTCATGCTTTCTGCTTTTTGTTTGCAAGATGCAAAAGTTCATTACTTTGAATCAGGAGATTTAATTACTCCTCTAATGGCTACCATGTCTATTCCTGCTGTTTTTGCACCTATCAGAATTGGAAAATACGATTATGTAGATAGTGGTTTGTTAGAGAATATGCCTATTAGAAACTTTTTTCCAAGTAATAATATGGAAAACGAATCAGATTATTTTATAATTGGAATTCATTCGAATCCTCTTTCTGAGAATTTTATTCCTACTTCCACTCGTTCTGTCATCGAAAGATATTTTCAGTCATTAGCTGTATTTACACTGAAAGAAGAACAAAAAAAATGTGATTTATTTTTAGAACCTGCTGCTGTTGCAGATGTAAAATTCTCTAATCTAAAAATAGATATACCATTTCAAATTGGATATGATTATACAATTAAATATTTAAACAAGTTTGATATTCAAAGTGATTAGTTTGTATTTTTGATAGAATTTATTTTTTTAAAACTCTTTATTTCAAAGCAAATACTAAACAATATTGATTTTCATAGTTTGTTTATAGTGTAGCTTCCCATTTTTTTAACTTTCACAATTTATTAGGAAACATTTTTTGCTATGAATAATTCTCTCAAACTCACTATTTCTACAAATCATTTTTTAAAAGTTCTTGTTGTTTCGATTGCTGTTGTGGCAATTTGTTATTTTGCTTCTTCTGTTTTGTTACCTCTTTTTCTAGCTATCATTTTGGCTGCTGTTTTGGATAAGCCTAATGAATTTTTTATGCAAAAATGGAAATTCCCAAAGTGGTTGGCTATTACTTGTTCTATGTTTTTATTGATAACTGCTGGTGTTGCGATAAGTGCAGTTGTGACCAACCGAGTAGAAAATATTTCGGAAGATTGGGAAGAGATTCAAAAAAAATCTACTCAAAAAATAGATAAAATGGAAAGTTGGTCTGAGCAAAATTTGGGTTTCAATCCTATCAGAATGGCTTCTAATTCTGAATCCTTCAAAGATCAATTGAAAGGCTATGGTAAAAAAATGGCTGAGTCTTTAGTGACTCTTCTTTCTCAATCTTTTATTATTCTTATTTATATTGTTCTACTATTGATGCAAAAAAAAATGTTGCAGGGTTTTTTCTATACACTCACTCCTTCTACAGAACTATCAGCCATGAGAGAAATTATTAAAGAATCAGGCGAAACAGTTAGTAATTATTTAATAGGAAAAGGTAAAATCATGACAATTTTATTTGTTATGTATTATATTGGTTTTTTGATAGGAAATGTTCCTTATGCGCTGTTTTTGGCTCTTTTTGCAGCTTTATTTTCTATTATTCCTTATGTTGGAAATATTATTGGAAGTGGTTCTGCTCTTGTTTTAGCTTCTTTGTATTCTGGTCTGACTTCTGGTCTTATTGTCTTGGGCGTGCTTGTGATAGCTCAAATATTGGAAAGTTATATTCTTACACCTTGGATTGTTGGCGACGAAATAGACTTAAATCCATTTGCTACTATTTTTGGAGTAGTGGTTTTTTCAGCTCTTTGGGGAGTAGTAGGTGCTGTAATTGCGCTTCCTGTAACAGGTGTTTTAAAAGTGATTTTTACGCATATAAACGGACTTGAAGCGTATGGATTTTTATTAGCTAAACATAAAGAAGAGAAAATCGAAAGTTATTGATTGGATTAAATAAAATAACTATTTTGAAGTTTACTAGTAAACAGCTTCAATCAAATCCTCCATTTTATGAAAATCAGGGAACTAACATTATTTACAAACCAATTAACAGAACAACTTTATTTTTATAAAAAAACTCTTGGTTTCGAAATAAGCAAAACGAGTATTAGAAATTTTACTCTACAGATAGGTTTTACCAAAATTACTTTCGAAGCTAGTCAGCAAAAGCATATTTATCATTATTGTTTTCTTATTCCCTCTAATCAGTTGGAAGCAGCCATAAAATGGTTGAGTAGTAGGTTAGATATTATAAAAATTGAAGATAAAAGGATTATTCAACGTTTTGAGAGTTGGAATGCTGATTCTATTTATTTTTATGATGGTGCTGGAAATATTGCAGAGTTTATTGTTCGTTATGACCTAAAAAATGAAACAGCTAAGAAAGAATTTGATTTATCTCAAATCCTTTGTGTAAATGAAATTGGAATGCCTACCAAAAATATAAGAGAAGTAAACCAAAAACTAGAAACTGAGCTAAATTCAAAGTTTTGGAAAGGAGATTTGGAAAGGTTTGGTACAAATGGAACACAAGAAGGATTATTTCTTCTACCAAATAATGAAATTAAAAAAGAATGGTTTCCAACAAATTTGGAAACAGAATCTTCTCCATTTTATGGAATTTTTGAAATAGGTAGTTATTTATATGCTATGCAATTCAAAAAAGAAAAAATGAATGTTTTTGATAAGATGAAGTTATAAATGAAGTTTTACATACTAGCTCCTACAAACATAAAAAATACAAGAACAAGACCAAACAAAACTAAAGTAAGAAGTGTAATGATTCCTGCAAATTTGAAAAGTGATTTTAAGTTTTTGAATCCTTCTTCTAAGGCTTTATTGTCTGAATGACGTATCGATTCTTGTGTTTTCTGAGCAAAGAAAAATAAATATAAAGAAGGAATAAAATAAGCTAAGGCAGTTAAAAAATAAATTAGTACGATGCCTATTTTTGTACTAACAAGCCCAAAATCTCCAAATTCTTGGTTAATATCAGATGAGTCTGTAAAAAAAACAGCTACAATAATCAAAACCATAAGAGCTGTAAACAAAAATCCCAAGATGGCTACTATTTTTCCCCAAAAAGCTGCCGTAGCAAGAAAATTTTTCGAACGGTTAGTAATTTGAAATCCTGTTTCTGAATAAAAAGAGTCTTTATCTAAAAAATTATCGTTTTGCATGTTTTTTTTTAATAGGTTGGAGAAGCGTGTCTAATTTTTCTAGGTGCAGTATTGAGAAACGAAATTACTTCATCTAAGTTTTCAAAATGCTTTGCACCATTAGCAATTACCATTTTAGTAACAGCATTCATAGATTTTATTTGTACAGGGTCAAATTCTTTATCTCCATCTCTTGTCAGAAAACAAAAAAGAGTTTTTTTAGGTCTCTTATTTGAGTCATCTACTACTTCTGCCACCGAATAAACTCCTTTCATCATTGGAGTAAGTACATACAGACAATATTCACAATGTTCTCTTTCGTGTAGCTCTTTTTGGTAGGCTTCATCGTTCCATTCTTCCACCACAGGGTCAAAATAATCTATATGTAGGCGAGGCATTACATAATTTCTCCATTTCGAACCATTTACAGTTCCTCCTAAAAATACTTTTGGCATTTTCTTATAATTTAAAAAAATAAATTACTAATTTTTAATTAATTGAAGTCTTTTTATTGTCTTTCGATGCTATTTCGTCTTCGTTTTGTAGGACAGGATTTTTTGCTTGTTTATCAGATTTTTTATCAATTTGCTTCCAACGTTGCGTTTCAGAATTTAGAATAGCTTCAATTTTTTCTACCAAAAGAGGAAAAGCATCAGCTTCGTCATAAGGTTCACTACGTGTCATGTACATATAACGCTCATGGCGCATCATTTCGCACGTTACACGATATTCTTTCCAAAGTTTGTGATGTTCATCTAGTTCTAAAAAGCTATTCATAATTACTAAAGCAACACCAGCTAAAGCAGCAATAACCTGAAGATAAACACCCAAGTCATTTTCTTGAACAATCTTAAAAGCACCAAAAGTAATTACGACAGGAATAAGAGCTGCAATAACTGATTCAGTTCTTTTAATACGCTTATATTTTTTCTTATTATCACTACTTTTTCTATCATACCAATTCATTTGAGCTACTAAACGTTCATTGATATACTCTTCATCACTCATAAGAGCAACTGTTCTTTCTTGTGGATTGTGATTATAAGACTGTCCAGAAAAATTAGCTTTTGAAGAGGTTTTTTCAGTAGAAGAGGAATTATTTTCCATAAAAAAAATAGTTAGTAGTGATGTAGTTAGTTATTTACTTCATAGTGTGAGTTTTGACAATCAAAATATATCAAAAAATAAAATCAAAAACCAATTTATATTTCTATTTACTTAAAAAAAATAAATTTTAGCAGATATTTTAAAATTTTATTGCTTGACTACGTTCATCATTTGTAAAATTTAGAAACTCTTTCGTTTTTTCTTTAGTCATATAAAGCATATTTCTTTGGTCATTAAATAAATCCATCAAAATCATATTTTTTATAGAAATAGATTCTTTTTCACTTGAACTTTCTTTTTCCAAAGTTCCATATATCCAAACTACATCTCCTTCAAACTCTAGCCCAACATAGTTTATCTCTGTTTTTTGAGAATTAATAGTTATATCAACTACTTTTTTTAGATATTCATAAATATATTTTTCGGCTTCTTTATGTTGTGTTTTGGTAGAAAGATTTGGTTTAGATTTTTCAAAAGCTATTTTATAATTCTTTCGAAGTGCTTTTTCCAAATCGTCTATAAAAATTTTATGAGAAATTTGAATTTCTGTTTTGTCTTCTTTTACTCTGAAATCCATTTCTGTAATGCTCAAATGAATAGCGTGTTTTGGAACGAATGAAAAAAGAGCAAATGCTAGGAGTAAAAGTCCTAGTATCTTTGAATATTTATTTTTTGACATGTTTTTATTTAAAATTATAAAACTAAATTTGCTATTACTAAAATGAAAAAACTAATTTCTGTAATCTGTAATTTCTAATTTTCTTCGTCCTCATCGGGAAGCATTTCAATATCATGAATCAAGACCCGTTTTGAAATTTGCTGACCAGTAGAAGTTGCTGCAAGTCCTCCCAAAGCCGTTTCTTTATATCTTGCTTCCATACTTTGTCCAATTTCGCCCATCGCAGCGACACATTCATCAACAGGAATAACAGCATTTACATTAGCCAGCGAAATTTGAGCCGAAGAAAAAGCAATGGCTGCTGCACTTGCATTTCTAACCACACAAGGAACTTCGACAAGACCAGCCACAGGGTCACAAACCAAACCAAGCATACATTGAATTGTAATTGCCACAGCTCCAAAAACTTGATTTATATCTCCTTCCAAACAATAAACCATTGCACCTGAAGCCATTGCAGCAGCACTTCCTGTTTCAGCTTGACAGCCACCAACAGCACCAGCCAAAGAAGCATTTTGTTCGATAATAAGTGCAATTCCAGCAGCTACCAAAAGTCCTTCTAAAATTTTATGTTCTTCTATTCCATGAATTTCTTGCAGCGTATAAAGAGTCCCTGGGAGAATCCCAGAAGCTCCTGCCGTCGGTGCAGCCACAATACGTCCCATACACGAATTGACTTCTTTTGCAGCTAGTGAGCGAGCTATCAAATGTTGAAATTCTAATGATAAAACAGGCGTAGGATAGCGATAAACTTTCTTTGCACCATTGTTTATCATTCCAGAACGAGAAATCATTTCTTCTTTTAGTCCTGTTTCGACGGCATCTTTCATCACTCCAAATGCTTTACTAAGGTTTTCAAAAATCTGTGTTTCGGATTTTCCTCTAAGTTCTGTTTCATATTCTAAAACAGATTTATAAAGAGGTTCGTTATTGGTTTCGCAATGGTTTTGCCAGTCTTTAAATGAATCGAATAGTAATGACATAATTTTATTTTTTTGTGTTGTGTATAGAGTTCAGTAATAATAAGCTAATTTACCAAAATTCTATCCATTCGTATAATAAACTAAATTCGTTTTGATTTTTTTATATTTAGCTTCGCTTACTTTTGGGTGTAAGGCTATTTTTACTTTAATCTTCTATCAAAAATGAAAAAATATATTCTGACTTTTCTGTTTTGTTTTTATTGCTTTTTGAGTTTTGCATCTGGTTTTTCTAATATCAATTTTTATACAGGAAAGTCTGAACTAAATAATGATTCTAAATATGAGTTAGATAAAATAGTAGAGTATTTGAAAAATGCGCCTTCTTCTTGTCTCAAAATACAAGGACATACAGATTTTTATGAATGTGAGGATTCCTTAGATGCTATTCTTTTAGGGTGGAAAAGAGCATACAATTCACAGCAATATTTAGTGAAAAGAGGAATTGATAAATGTAGATTACCTATTTATTCTTTTGGAAAAAACAGTCCTACTGTTCCAAATGTAATTGATGGAAAAGAAAATGCAGCAAATAAAGCAATCAATAGGAGAGTAGAGTTTATTCCAACATATAAAAAATATAGGTTGTATGCAGCTAAAAAATTAAGTTCGGTTGATTCTCTATTAAGATTTACAATCAAATTTAATGAAGATTATAAATTTTTGGAAAATAGCCAACTTATTATTTTTGGTACAGTTGATAGAAAAAATATGAAGAAATTTGATGATTACATGACAGATTTGGGTAGGCATTTAATTGTAATCAAACTTTCAAATGAAGAGAATTATATTTTTGAAGATACTTTTTTATTGAGTGAATTAGTAAAACAAAATACACATTTAGGGTTAGACTTTGCTTATTTTATAGAGGAACGTAAAATTGATAAAACGTTTGGTTTTTATGTTTGTGTTCTTGAATGGACATGTGAAGAGTGATTTAAGTACATTATTTTATATTAAAAATCATGATATAAAATGAAAAAATATATTCTGACTTTTCTGTTTTGTTTTTATTGTTTTTTGAGTTTTGCAGATAAACTTTCTAGTATAAACTTTGAAAAAGGAAAAATAGAACCAAGTAAAGATGAAAAGGAAATGCTATATATATTATTAGACGAATTACAGGATTATGAGTTAGCAAGTTTTATAGTGATTGGACACACAGATGCTTATGAATGCAAAGACTCTGTTGAAGCAATGAACCTTAGTAGAGAAAGAGTTTATTTTTGTAGAAATTTTTTAATAGAAAACGGTGTGGATAGTTGTCGTCTAAAAATTGAATTTTATGGAGCAAACCAACCTAAATATCCTAATACTGTAAATGGTATTCCAGATAAGTTTAATCAATCGGCAAATAGAAGAGTAGAAGTATATGCTGACTTCAAAGAGTATACTATGTTTGCTCAAGCAAGAGTAAAATCTATAAATTCTTTAATTACTCTTACCAAAGAGTTTAAAAATATTTATCCTAAAAAGCATATTGTTATTTGTGCTTATGGAGATAAAAGTGAAGATATAAGAGAGTATTTGGAATATGAATTTCTATTTTTAGATTATATTTCGATGCGTAACTTAGAAAAAGAAAAATATACTATGCCAACTATGAAGATTCCAGAAGAGTTAGAAGAGTATGCAACTCATATAGTGATTGATGTAATTAAGGGTTATAATTTTGAAAACTCTGATAATTTTTATGTTTTTGTGCTTGAATGGATGTGTGAAGAATGACTTTACAACGAATAAAACAAAGCAGAACATAAATCGAATTATATTCTGCTTTAAAAAATAAGCGAAATTATACTACAAATTACTTTTCGGCTACAATAACAATATTCCAAGCCAATCTATTAATTAGAGGAATTTTTAATAATAAATTATCTAACGCTGAAAGAGGCTTAAACCACCAACCGATTGTTTTTTCATTTTCCTTATAAATGCGTTTCCAATATCTAATTTTATTAGGATTGTAACCTTTTATCAAATAATAATACAAGAATAACCAAAGTGTAGAAAGCCAAAATTCTTTGTGATGAACATTGGAAAAAGTAGCTTTATATTTTTTTAGAATATCAAAACCCAAAGGCATTTCATCAATCGTTCTGACATCCATTGCCATTTTTCGATAAACATTAATCACAGGATTATATTTTATTGGATCCCAAGTATAGAGTTTTCCACCTTTTCTCAAAAACTGATGTATATTTTCTAACCAAATTGTATGTTCAGATTCGGGAACGTGGTGCATTAGGTTTGCACAATAGACAATATCAAAATAATCCTTCTCAAAAACCATTTTTTCGGCAGGAGAAATCACAACATTAATTTTTACTCCATATTGTTTGGCTAACTCTTTTGCAAGTTCGCCCATTTGTGGAGAAATATCTGTATAGGTTACTTCTGCGCCTTGCATAGCAAAATAAACTGAGCTTTCGCCCAATCCTGCACCAACATCAAGTATTTTTTTACCTTGCAGATTGCCCATTTGCTCAATCATATATCTATTTTCGATGGCACAAAGTCCTTCAAAAAGTGCTACTACATCTATTTCTGCAAGGTCTTCGGAGGTTGCCCAATCGTCATGAAAATCAGCTTCTCTTTTGTGGAGGTCTTCATGTTTTCCTTGTTGCTCTAATTCTGTATTGCTAATTGCCATAAAACAGCTTTTTCTTTATGAATAAATAAGTATTCAAATTACGGATTGAAATTTTATGCAAAAATACGGAATTATAACTAAATCATTTTTATTAAAAATTAGTAAGGCTTATAATCATCCTTTATTCCAATAATTTCATTCAATTTTAGCTCTAAATTTTTCATATAATCTAATGTCTTTTGGGATGCAGGTTCTCTTCTATACAATTCTCTTTCGTTCTCTTTTCTAATATCAATTTCTTGCAAAGGGCGTTCTCCTAATTTTATTTTTGTTCCGTTTTGTTGTGCAACATAAACTTCTAAGGTAATTAGATAATAATTTTCATCTGCTGTTGAAGTTCGTTTTGTTTCAAATTGTAATTCTGTTACTTCCGAAAAATTGATTTTTATAGCTTTAGTAAAAGGCTGTTCTCTTACAAAAAAGACTTTATTAGTGGTGTCAATGATAGTTTCTCGCAAGGGTAAAAAATAAACAGCTAAAGTGATTACAAAAAACAGTATCCAAACAATGCTTCTAAAAATAGTATCAGTTACTTTATTATTCTTAAAAGCTGAAAAAGGAATATAAATAAGTGTCATCAAAACAAGCCAAATAATAATTGCAAAAAATAGTCGCCAGCTACTATTTGCACGAACTAAAGGAGCGTTGAGAAAAATATACGAATCTGTTTTGAAGTATGCCCACCACGAAAAATATTCATTTTGAAAAGGGAGCAAAGTTTGTTTGATTTCTGTATCAGCTAGATGACTTAGTAAAATAGGAATTCCTTTTGCTAATCCAATCCAAAATAGAATTATGACTACTAACCAAATCCAAGTAGAATAAGAAGTTTTAGTTTTTTGAGCATCTTTCATAAACACGAAAATTTAGAAAAATTAATTTTTGTAAATCTAAAAAATAGGTAAATCTTTAATCATTTTATAAGAATTTGTAGTAGTATTTTTTTCAAAAACTCCTAATTGCATTCCGTTGGTTATCATAACAAAAGGCGCATCAATGCAATAATTATAAACAGCAACTTGTGAAAAAACATCAGAAGAAAGCGAAATATGAGCAGCTTTACACTCCACAACCAAAAAAGGATTTCCATTTCTATCAAAAATCAGAATATCAGTTCGTTTCCTACGCTCCTGAAAATGATGTTCACTTTCTATTTGCATTAAGTTTTTAGAATAGTTTTGAGAAAGTAGAAAATGAATGACATGCTGACGAACCCACTCTTCAGGAGTAAGTAAAATCCATTTTTTTCGTATTATATCAAAAATTTGATATTTTTTAGTAGATTTATCTTTAATCTTATCGGTAAGTTTGTCAGTATTACTTTCTACTTGCTTGATTTTGGCTTCAAAAGAAGGAATATTGAGTTTGGGGAATATATTTTGCACTATTTTATAAGGATTTATATGTAATTTTGAAAATTAAATTCTTTAGAATAGCTATAAAGCAATAAGAATTAAATAATTAATAACTTAAACACACAACTACATTGGGAAAAAATTATACGACTTCGTATGAAGAAGATCACTCGCAACACGACATGTCTAAGAAAGAAAATATTGTCAAAGATTGGTTGCCACGTTATACAGGACGCAAGTTAGAGGATTTTGGTGAATTTATTTTACTTACCAATTTTATTGGTTATGTAGAAAAATTTGCTGAGCGTTTTGGCGTAGAAGTAAATGGAAGAGATAAGCCTATGCAAACAGCAACGGCTGATAATATTACGATTATTAATTTTGGAATGGGAAGTGCTATGGCTGCAACAGTTATGGATTTACTTTCTGCTATTGAGATAAAAGCCTTGTTGTTTTTGGGAAAATGTGGAGGCTTAAAGAAAAAAAATGAACTAGGAAGTTTCGTCTTGCCTATTGCTGCTATTCGTGGTGAAGGAACAAGTAACGATTATTTACCAAATGAAGTTCCTGCTTTGCCTTCTTTCCGTATTCACAAATCGGCTTCTATTGTTATCCGAAATCATCAATTAGATTACTATACAGGAACAGTTTATACAACAAACCGTAGAGTTTGGGAACACGATACAGGTTTTAAAAAATACTTGGAAGATATGCGTGTAATGGCAATTGATATGGAAACAGCTACCATTTTTACAGTTGGTTTTGTCAATGAAATTCCTCGTGGTGCGCTACTTATGGTATCAGATAATCCAATGATTCCAGAAGGAGTAAAGACTTCAAAAAGTGATTCCTCAGTTACATCATTATTTGCAGAACGTCATTTGCAAGTTGGAATTGAAACATTACAACGTATTGCAAAATCAGGTGAATCAATGAAACACATGAGATTTGAGTAATTTTGGAGATTAGGGAACAGGGATTGGGAATTGGGAAATACAATTACACAAAAAATCATTTTAATTTAATGCAGTTGTTGGTGTTTTAACGAAGCGACACTAACAGCCTTACAATTTACCATTCACAATTACTTTGAGTATTTTATCATTTTTTAAATTTTTACAGCCTAAGGAAAATCCTTTAGAAAATAAAGAAGTTTTAGCAAATTCTTCTTCTATTTCGAAGGATTTTTTAGTTCGAAACAATAAAAGGAAAAAATATTTTTCAGAACCTTCTTATTCTGTGTCTCTTCCTAGCTTAAATTCTGAGCTGATTTCTCCAAAAACGGTTTCTATTCCCCAATTTGAACAAACGGCTAGTTTTAGTCCTTTTTGGATTGCTTTTCCAGAACAAGAACAGGCAACAATTCAGACCAATTTAATTTCTCGTTGGACACTCACAGACAAAACGCTAATTTATAAGCGAGAAGGAAAACAAAAACGTTTTATTCTTTCTCAAGTTGAAAAAATAGAACTTCGTTACAAACGTTTGATGTTTCCTTTACTTTTGGGTGGAATTGGAGGTGCTTTTTCTATTGTTGCAAGTCTGAAAGGTCCTTTGAATCTTTGGATTGGAATGGGATTAGGAGCTGTTGGTTTACTCCTTTTTTATTATGGAGTCAAAGGACGTTATCAGTTAGAGATTTATATGAAAAGTAATGCTATTCATACTTTTTTTATAGAAGACAAAGGTAAGAACTGGGATAGCTTTTTCAAGAAATTAAATTATTTTTGGAGAGTGAATAGGTAATTGTATCTTCTCATTTAAACAATCTTTGGAATGAATATCAAAATTTTCATCATTTTCTTCCTTTCTTATTTTACTTGTTCTCATTTTGTGACTGCTCAAATAGATTCTACAAAGAGAAGTTTGTATTTGAAATGTGCAAATGAAGTGATTATTAATTATCCAAAAGATATAGATACTACAAAGATTACTTTTGAAGTAAAGGGAGGAAATATTTATCAAATTCTTTCAGTTTCTAAAGTTATTCTAATTCCTGTTTCTGCTAATTCTACTCTACGAGTTTTGTATAATGGAAAAGAGCTTTTTAGTAGAAAATATAATGTAAAACTAGTTCCTGCACCTGAAATAAAGTGTATTCTTACTAAAGATAAATTTCCTAGAAGGTTACGAGTAGATGTAATTCCAGATAAGAATTTTCTTAAAAATTGTCCGTTAGATGCTCGTTATTCTATTGAATTTACATCAATTTTAGTAAAAAACAATGAAGTAGTTATGAATGATTTATTTACAGAAAAAAAACAACAGCTTACTCAACAAGAGTGGTTTGGAATAAGAGAATTATTTAAGCAAGACCCAACTGCGAACTGGAGAATAATCATTGATAGATTTACTCCAAAGCAGATGAATTTTGAAGGAAGGATTTATTATATTTGTTATCCTGCAATTTATCGCTTCGATTATACTCTAGAATCCTTTGAAAGATAAAACAATCTCTCAAACAGCTTACTCACAATTTTATTTTTTATCTTTAGGAATACCGATTTTCTCAACTAGGAATAATAATGAAATAAGTTACTATTTTCAACGAACTAACTGATAATAAATAGTTTAAATTCGTAATTTTTAATTCATAATTTCCTCTAACTACTTTATTTATGAAAACTACCAATTTATATTCTGTATTTTTTCTATTGCTACTTACTTTTTCAAGTGGTTTATTATTTTCGTGTGGAGGAACTGACCAAAAAGAAACTACTGAAGGTAACGAAACGGACTCTGTAACTGTAGAAACTGAAACAGTAGTTGAAATAGTTAATCCATCAGAAGAATATCAGACTTTTGTATCTGCTTTAGACACTACAAAAATCAGTTCTTCCAAACAGGCTGCTGAAAAATTTCAAGAATTATATGCCTCTGCTACACCTAAACAAGCTGATGAAGGTTTTCTGATTTTTGATAAATTATATACTTCTCTTGCCTATAATTTGGATGAGCAACATTACAAAAATGGAGAACAAAGTGGGCAATATGATAAATATGACCAAATTGCAGGAATATATAATGGCTACAATGATGGAAAAGATGCTTCACCTGAAATAATGGCTTATCATAAAGAACTTGCTAGTCATGGTTTCGGAATCGGAATGGTAGAAGGCTCAACTTTTATCCTTCAAAATAGAGATTTTCTAAAACAATATTTTTATGACAAAATTTCTGAACCATTACAAAAATATCTTATTCAGAAAAATAAAGAAGCAAAAGAAATGTTTGCAAGCGATGGAGGGCTGATTATTTCTCCTACTCGTTTGGCAGAACGTATAATTTGGGCAGAGAATTTTATAAAAGAAAATCCTGATTTTTACTCTGAATTAATGGACGAATTGAAAGGTTCTAAAAAAATATATCTAACCTATCTTTTAGAAGGAATGGATAACACACCACTCTTTGATTACCAAACCAAAGAAATAACTCAAGATTTTCAAGAAGCTTATCAAACTGTTACAAGTAGTTATTCAGATACAGAAACAGCTGCTATCATAAAACCTTATTATGAAGCTATCAAAAATAAAAACACCAAAAAACAAGAAGAATTGATGGCAAAATATCAAGCTGAAGGTAAAATTTATAAAAACGAATATTAAATTATAATATCTGTCTCAAGCGTCGACGCTTGAAACAGCTTGCCGTTGTCAGTATCTCACCGACGACACAGAGCAAAAAAATCAAGAAAGACTTTTCTTAAAGGCTTCAAAAAGCTCTAAAAGACGAATATCTCCACTTGTAGATGCCAAAGGTTCGGCAGCTACATCTCTTGAAAAAGTTGGACGATACAAATAACCTCCAGTAATATTATCTTTTCGTTCATAAAAATAAATACTAGGAATATTATTCGTATATGTATTTTTATCAAAAAATAAGGGTGAAAGATTTAGTATTTCTTCTTGTAGATTGGTTTGTTTGGTAATACAGACCGAATGACTATCCGTATAATAAGTCAAAGGTTCTTTTTTGATTTGTCCAGATTGGTTGGTGTCAGCAAAAAGATGATTCAAGGAATGCACAAAGTTAGCTTTACTATTTTTGAGTTTAATAACACGAATACTTCTGATAGAAATGAGTTCGTAGTTAGTCAGGAAAGATAATTGTTCTAAAATAATAGTTAAATGATTTTCAGCATCTAAACATTGATTTTCAATCATTTCGTTATTCCATGTAGCTGCTTGTGTACGCCAATTTTGATACAAACTCTCTAAAGAATGATAAGCATCTTGAAATTTTGTTTGCTCAAATTCTTTTTTCCATTCTTGAAGTTCTGAAATATAAGGTGATTTGTTATTTTTTAAAAATAAATCCAAAATTTCCTCTATTAAAGGTAAATATAATGAAGGTGTAGGATTATCTATTTCCTTAAAAAGAGAGCTGAAAGTAGTGGAAAGTGAAATAGAATGTTTTACTTTTTCGTCCCAAAGCTCTGCCAAAAGGAGATACGCCATATAACGCATAGTAGCAAAATAAGTACGCAAAATTTGATTTATTCTACCTAAATTTCGCTCTTGTTCGGAAGGCGAAGGCGCAAAAAGTCGTTTGAGTTCTTCGGCTATGAATAAAGGGAAATAACGTACAATCTGATTGGCTCGTTGAGTTAGTTGAAGGTTTTCTGTATAATTTGTATCGCCTTCATCATCTTCAAAATAAGAACTCAACTCATCATCAGCAAATGGATTTTCGATTTCTAAATCTCCTTCTTCTACAACTGTTCCGATTTGTAGGTTTCTATATTTAGCAACAGCATAAAAAACAGGTAAAATTATATTTCTATTAAGCTGTGTAGAAGGAACAACTGTATTCGAATTATTTTTGGCGAAAATAAGTTCCTGAACCAAATTTGTATTTACTTGGCGAGGTTGAGGAAATCCCTTTGAAGTCAGATTTTTTTCTAATTGAAGATAAATATCACGCAAGGCAAGTTCTGTTTTGCGAATATTAATTCCATTTTCTAAGATATTTATAAACTCACTTGTAAAAGCTGAATATTCTTCTGCTGGAGGATACTTTGAAGGAGTATTTTTCTTAGAAGAAGCCAAAACATAAAAATTAGTTTTGCGAAACTGCTCAAATGCTTTCTCACTAAAACATGCATCCAACACCAAAACAACCAATAATCTTTCTTTCTGAATAACTCTATTAATGGCATCAATCGAAACACCTGTAAAAAAAATATCTTCTACTTTGGTTTCAGTCGTACTTAAATAAAGATTAAAATCCTCATCCAATATTCCGTGTCCAGAATAATAAATAACCAAACTTTTTTGAGCATTTTGAGCTGCTGTTTTGATTACTCGCAAAATTTCTTGAGGTTGAGCTGCATTATGAAGTGTGGTGATGTTCTCCTTGTTTATTCCAACAGTAGGTGAAGCAAGCACTTTTTCAAGTTTGTCGACATTGGTTTTGGCAGCAGCAAGGTCATGCAGCGACTCATCAGCAGTATAACTGCTAATGCCTATCAAAACGGCTTGTGTCTTTGCTGCGTCTATTAACCTCATGAAATAAAGTAAGAATTTAGAATTTAGAAGTCAGAATTAAAATACAATTATAGTGAATTTAAAAAAAGTATTCTCTGCGTTCCTCTGTGAACCCTGTGTTTAAATAAAAAAATTATTTTGAAAGAGAAGCTAGTTCTCTAATAAGGTCTGCTGATTGGTCATTAAGCTGTTTTGCATTTACTTTAAATTTTGTTCCATCAGCTTTTTCAAACTCAACTGTTATTTCTTCTCCTCTTTTGGTTTGTCCTTTTTGTGTAAACCAAGTTTGTAGAGCTTTTACAAGTTGAACCACGGCTGGTGCACCCAAAACAACAGCTAAAGTAGCTTCCATAGCTCCTCCTGCTTCGTCTTCTTTCAGTTCTGCACGTTCTTGATTTATTTTTTGATAATCCAAATCTTCATCATTTTCTAACCAATTTTTTAGATTTTTAGCTTCTTTGCTACTTTCTTCGTCTGCCAAAACGTGGATTTTTAGAGTATTCATAAAGAGTATTTTAGATTAAATGAAGTAATAAAAAAAACAAAATAACTTTTATAAATCCATTTCTTCTTTAGGGAAAGGATTTAAAACGCAATATATAAAAAAAAGAGTGCAATAATAAGCTATTTTGACAAAAGAGTAAAGTGTAAAAACTTCGAAACCTATAATTTGTTAAGAATAAAAGAATAATTAATACATATCAGTTAACCAAGTAACCAAAACTGGTCTAAATACGTTATTTTGCTGAATTGTTTAGGTATGACTCTCCAAAAATATTTATTATGCGTTTAAAAGCTGGTCAAACTGCACCTTTGTTTTCTTTAGAAGATATTTATGGCAGAAAAATAGATTTATCTTCCTATAAGGACAAAAATAAAAAAATCTTGATTTCTTTTTTCAGAAATGTAGCTTGTCCATTTTGTAATTTTAGAATTCATCAATTGACAAGAAAAAATGAAAAATGGAAAGACAAGCTAGAAATGATTTTTTTCTTAGAATCTAAAAAAGAAGTTGTTTTGCGTAGCACATTTCATCAAGATGTTTCTCCTATTCCAATTATTAGTGATGAAAAAAAGGTTCTCTATCAAGAATATGGAATAGAAAAATCTACTTTCAAATTTTATGGAACTTTGCTTTCTGCAAAACATAGAACCACATTTAAGACAGCCAAAGAAATGGGGCTGGCTGTAGATTCTGGTGAGGACGTGACGACAACTATTCCAGCTGATTTTTTATTAGATGAAAATCTGAATATCATAGAAGTCTATTATGGTGCTAGTGCAGCTGACCATTTGCCTTTTGAAAGAATAGAAGCTGTTTTATAGAAAATTAAATTCATTTTTGGCTTTATTTTTACGAATAAACAATTGCCTTACTCACTTAGTATTTACTTTAGATTTTAATTCCTTTTACTTTTAAAAAACTTATGTCTAACCGTTTAGAAACAGGTCAGCCAGCTCCTTTATTCTGCTTGACTGATATTTATGATAGAGAAATTGATTTGTCAGCTTATAAAAATAAAGGCAAAAAAATATTGATTTCTTTTTTTAGAAATGTAGCTTGCCCTTTTTGTAATTTTCGAATTCATCAATTGACAGCTAAAAATGACCAATGGAAAGATAATTTGGAAATGATTTTCTTTTTGGAAGCAAAAAAAGATATAATCTTGCGTAGCTCTTTTCATCAAGGAGTTTCTCCTATTCCGATTATTGCAGACTTTGGAAGAACAATGTATCGAAAATATGGTACAGAAGTGTCTGCTGAAAAATTTAATGCCACCATTAATTCAAAAGAACAAATGGCTATTTATTCCAAATTAGTTGAAAAAGGTTATGAAATAGATTCTGGTGAAACTCAAATTCATTCTATTCCAGCTGACTTTTTAGTAGATGAAAATCTGAATATTATAAAAGCACATTATGGAAAAGATATTCCAGACCACTTGCCATTTAATCAGATAGAAGAACTTGTTTTTGGAAATATATAATATAAAAATAAGCAAGTGAAAAAGTCCAAAAAATAAATCATTCCTTGATTTATTTTTTGGACTTTTTAGCTTCCTCTTCCTCAGCTTTTCTGTCAGTATTGAGTTGCATAATAAGATGTGCAAACGTAGCTGTTAAACCAAGTAAAATGAGTGTAATTGTAAAGAAAGGAAAGCTAAACTCTAATTTTTCATCTAACCAATTTCCTCCAAAACCTCCTAAAATTACAGAACCTATCATCTCCATTCCAATACTAGAGTATTTGATGTATTTATTAGATCCTTTTTTTAGAGCATCTTCTCTTTTTTTAGAAGCAACATCTAATTTTTCTGTATAAGAGTTTTTAAAAGTAGGAACAGGTTCTATATTTTCTACAGAAATTGTTTTGCTAATCTTATCGGTATGAGTATTAAAATTTTTATTCAATTCTTCTTCAAATTCCCTATCTAATTTATCTTCAGTTTCTTTCAATTGTCTATGAAATTTATCTTCTAAATCAGAGAATTTATCTGATGAGGTTGAATTATCTTGAGGTTTGAAGTTCTCGTTCTGATTTTTGTTCGATTTGTCGTTCATTCTTTTTACCGTTTATTCCAGAATTAGAAGAGCTATTTAGAGTTGGATTTTGTAATGAGGTTGTTACTTTTGGAGCTTCTCCTACTTTGCACTGACCATTTATTTTAGCACCTGGTTCAGTTATCATGCGCAGCGCACAAACATCACCATTAATAACAGCATTTGCTTTCAAGATAAGCAGTTCAGCAATAAAAAGATTTCCTGTAACTTCGCCTTCTATTTCTGCATTACTAGATACAAGATTTCCCTTTAGGTTTGATCCACTTCCTAAAGCTACTTTAGATTTGGATGTGATATTTCCGTTGATTTCTCCATCAATTCGAATATTTCCTTGTGTTATCAGGTCACCTATAATTTTAGTGCCTTTACCTATAATATTATTTGCTTCTACCTCTGTTGAGCCTACTGTTTGTTTTTTCGATTGGAACATAGCCATAAATATTTTTTATTTTAATGATTTGTACAAGATAGCTTTTGCTATTCTGTTTGCTTAATTAACCTTTAAATCAATTCTGTGTAAAATTTTTTATAATCTATTATTTATGTAGGATAGTGTCTATGTTTATATTTTGCAAATGTAATCAAATCATACGAGTTTTTATAAAATATATAAATTTGATTTTTTGCATAAATAACTGTTATTTATTAAAATTGTGGTAGAATAATTTGCTGTTCTGCACTGAAATAGGATAGCAATTTGTCTCTTTTATTTTAAAAATACAAATAATTCTTGTATTAAAGGAATTTATTATAAAAAAATGCTCAAAATTCGCTCTGCATACTAATTACTTCTAATATGAACTTAGTGTTGGCAATAATCTATGTCGTCGTTGAAACACCATAAGTTATCTGCCATTTTATTTTTTATATCAATTTCACATTAATATACATTCTGTCTATCAAAAAAGTCTTTTGCGTTTTTTTGCAAAAGACTTTACCTTAATTGTATTTTGATACTACTAAACAAGAATAGCTTTTAATTAGCTGCTCTTGCTTTGAGCTTAGTTCCAATTCTTACACCAACCGAAATATCCATAGAAAAAAGTTTATACTGTTTTTCTAAATCTAAAAAATCTAATCCCAATTCTATCCAATCATCAGTAAAGGGAGTTGGACGTTTATCTATGAGTTTATTTGAAATAAGTCTTGCACCTACCCCAAAATAAAAGTTGCTTGTCCATGTCTTGACAAACTTTCCTTTCCAACCTTTACTATATTGTATTCCTATAGAACGTCTTCTGACTCTATAATCTGATTCATAACTAGCTCCTGCCACTGTCCAACTTTGCGTTGTCGGATCAAAAAAATATTCATCATATACTATTTGTTTCTCCTTATAATTCATATTTCGAAACATAAATTTTATGGCATGATACGAAGCCTTTTGAGGATTATTTTTCGTATAAAATCGTATTTCAGGTTTTATAACATAACTAGGATAATTAGAGTGAGGCAAAGGAATTCCACTATTTTCTAGATTTCTTTCTTTTCTGAAGTTTAGGATATATCCTATATCTGTATAAAGAGAAATTTTATCTTCTAAAAAATATTCTGTTCCAAAATAAACTGTTGCAAAAGGTTCTAGAAGGGCAATAGGAGAAAGATAAAAATCTAGGTCAGATTTTTTATAATTAGAATAAATAAATTGTTGTTTCACTTTTCTTTTTATAATAATTGTATCGTACTCATACTCATCTTCTATGACATCCACCTGAGCATAGCTATTTGTAAAATAAAAAAAGAGTATTATTAAAGTGAAAATGAAATAAATACAATTGTTTTTTAAGTATATGAAGGTCATTGTTTTTTTAGTTAGATATTATAACATAATTTGTTTTCTTTTAAAGAATAATTATCTAGTAAATTTAAATAACTACGAAGACTAAACAATCTTTGTGGCAAAATCTAAAAAAAAATAAAAACTTTTTTCCTTATCCTAGAAATAAAAAACAGATTTAAAATATCTTACAGTTATTTGAATCTGTTTTTTTATCTAAATAAAGTTAGGCAGCATTTTTTATCCATTCTCTAGCTTCTTCTTCACTTTCAAAATATTCGGCATTTATTTTTATGTTGGCTTTATCAACTACACCTAAAATAACATTCATCATGTTTTCTTGAAACTTAGTTTTAGGCTTTACTATTCCTACAGTTACATCTTTTTCTGCCATCGCATAAAATTTAGGCGCAAAATAAGAAGCAAACCAACTGCGAGCTGAAAAAGGAACAGAAAGTGGAAAGTCTTTATCATCTACTACAGAGAGAATAATTTTTCTATACGGTTTTGTTTCACTACTTTCTAATATAGCAGAATAAGCAGCTTTGTAATCTTCTTCGGCTACTTTTTTTTGTAATCGAATAAGATAGTAATTGGTTTCTGTATCAATATAAGAACTAGCACATTCATCGACACTTTGATAAAGTAGATACATATTTTAATTTTATTTGTGGGTAAAGTTAGATAAAATGATAGTGTTAGGTTAAAGTTAGAAAATATACGAAAAAAATAAATCAAATTTGGTTTTTCTACATAAAGCACAATCAAATTTGTAATGCTTTTCATTTTAATTTTAATTTTTTCCATTTTTTCTAAAATAGAATCCTTTTTTTTAGTAGTTTTGAAACTGTTTTGCTAATAACCATTATCCAACCAAACGTACAAACTGATTTCTTTAGCCTCTATGGAAAGTATTTGGAAAAGTATTTTATTGTACAAAGAAAATGACCCACTGATTTTTACGAAAGTATTATTTTGGTTTTTCTTTGCGCTCGTACTTTTCGTTTATCAGTTTGCAAAAGATAAACAGATTGCCAGAACTTCTTTTCTAGCTATTTTTAGTCTTTATTTTTATTATCTATCAAGTGGTTGGTTTTTTCTGCTCCTGATTTTTTCTACTATTGTAGATTATTTTATTGGGGAATCTATTTTTAAAAGTGAAGACGAAAAACATCGGAAATTACTTGTTACGCTTAGTGTATTCATTAATCTCTCTGTTTTAGCTTATTTTAAATATACTTTTTTCTTTGTTGATTCTCTTAATACAACTTCTGAATGGATTTCAGGAACTTCGTGGGATATTGCCAAAACAGACTATTTTTCGTATTTCCTTAATCTAATTGTAGGAAAACCATATTTTGATACCACTTCTATTTTCCTTCCTGTTGGTATTTCGTTTTATACCTTTCAGACAATTAGCTATTCCATAGATATTTATAGAAGGCAGTTAGAACCTGTCAAAAATATAGTAGATTTTGGGTTTTATGTAAGCTTTTTTCCTCAACTTGTTGCAGGACCTATTGTGAGAGCATCTGAGTTTGTACCACAGATTTATAAAAAATATAAACTGTCAAGTACAGAATATAATGAAGCTATTTTTCTGATTATCAATGGATTAGTTAAGAAGATGTTGATTTCAGATTATATTTCGTCTAATTATGTCGATAGAGTTTTTGCCGAGCCTTTTCAATACACAGGTTTTGAAAATTTAATGGCTGTTTATGGCTATGCAATTCAGATTTATTGCGATTTTTCAGGCTACACAGATATTGCGATTGGTGTAGCTTTGCTTTTGGGTTTTCGTTTGCCTATCAATTTCAATTCTCCTTACAAGTCTGTGAGTATTACTGATTTTTGGCGTAGATGGCATATTTCGCTTTCTTCTTGGCTTAGAGATTATTTGTATATTCCTTTGGGTGGAAACAGAAAAGGAAAAGCGAGAACGTATGTAAACTTATTTCTGACAATGCTTTTGGGTGGACTTTGGCACGGAAACGCTTGGCGTTTTGTAATTTGGGGTGCGCTTCATGGAGTTGCTTTAGCTGTTCATAAACTATGGCTTACTTTCGTTGATATTCCAGAATCTTGGCAAAAATCAAAGGTTTATAACTTAGTAATGCTCATCATTACCTTTCATTTTGTTTGTTTTTGTTGGATGTATTTTCGTGCTGCTGACGTTGCGACGGTCAATTTAATGTTAGAACAGATTTTTTATAAGTTCGAATTTGCAGGGATTTTTGAAAGGATTGCAGCATACAAAACTATTTATGCCGTCTTGCTTTTAGGTTTTGTAATCCATTGGTTACCAGAAGATATAAAAGCAGCGACAAGAATTGCCTTTGCAGAATTGCCAGATGTAGTGAAAGCAATTGTTATTGTAACCATTCTTTTAGTTCTCTTCCAATTCAAGACAGCAGGAATTCAGCCTTTTATTTATTTTCAGTTTTAAAAAATATGGTATTTTACACTATCTTTTTTATAGAACACGGATTTTACTGATTAGACAGATGAAAAAACGGATTTTTTGAATTATTATTTTAATCCTATCTTGTATTTATCTGTATTTTCGATCTTATCAATCCTTCACTAATCAAATAAGTGTATTTTCTACCTCACTCTACTCATTTTTTGGATTTATAGTTGCGTTTTGCTTTTCGTTATTTACGGTTGGCATAAAGAAGGTGTTTTTGTTTGTGATAATGTAGTTGGTGGGGACACCAACAACGGCGAAGTTGATGACAAGAACACCAACAATGGCAAGATAGACTTAGAAAGCAACAAAATCCGTTTTTCTGTTTTAATTCCTGTCCGAAATGAGGCTCAAAATATTGCAGCTTTATTGAATGATTTGGCTTTACAAGATTTAGATACTAATAATTTTGAAGTTTTAGTTTTAGATGATAATTCGGATGATAAGACGGCAGAAATTGTAACCAATTTAGTCCAAAAAATGCCATATTCTTTGCAACTTATTTCCGTTACTGCTGCTGATTCTGCACACAAAAAACGAGCAATTACTTTAGGAGTTTCGAAAGCAAAGTTTGAATATATCATCACAACAGACGGAGATTGTAGAGTTCAAAAAAGTTGGCTTTCCACTTTTTCAAATTTCATTGATTATAAAGAAAAAAGAGATGAAAAAGCCTTTTTTGTTGCTGGAGCTGTTCGTTTAAATCATAAAAGAGATTTTTTTGCAGCTTTACAGGCTTCTGAATTTGCTACATTAATTGGCTCAGGAGGTGCTGCTCTCAATTTTGGTTTTCCTTTTACTTGCAATGGCGCAAATATGGCATATTCCAAAAAGGTATTTGAAGAATTGGGAGGATATGAAAACCAAGAGAAAAATAACACTATACAAGATGGCTATCAAATTTCGTCTGGAGATGATGAGTTTTTATTACATAAATTTCACAAAGTTTATCCTAAGAATATTTTTTTCTTAAAATCAGATAAAGCAATCGTTGAAACAGAAGCAACTCAAACTTGGAATCAATTTTATAATCAGCGCAAACGTTGGGCAAGTAAATGGAATCAACATAAAAAAATAAGTCATGCAGCAATTAGTATGTTTGTGTTTTTGGTTCAAGTTTTTACTTTATTAATGTTTGTTTTTATGGCTTTTGATATATTTACAACTGATTTTTATCTGATAAATTCAGAACTAAGAAAGTATCTTTATCTTACTTTTTTTATTAAAATGAGTATAGAATTTCTGTTTTTATTTTCTGTATTGCATTTTTTGAGACAACTAAAAGCAATTTTTACACTGCCTTTTTGGTGGATGTTTTATAGTTTTTATGCTATATTTTTTGGAATTGCTGCACAGAAAAAAGGCTATAATTGGAAAGGTAGAAGAACAAAATAGTAAACAAATGTAACTAATGCTAAGTAATCTGACTTTATCAATCGTTTATTTTAAATAAGAATAGTTTTTATGTTACTTTCTTAGTAAATTAGTCGTTTAAAGTAATTTCTAGCAATGGAAAAGAAAAACACCAATATTTTTTATTTCCATTCTCAATTAATATTGCATTCGTTTATTTCTCTAAATGGCAGCAGAATTTGAGCATATATCGCCTTCTTCACAAATACGCAAACGCTTATTAAAACACAAACCAGCCATGTTTGGGCTTTTTGTTATTTTATTTGCTGTTTTTGTAGCCCTTGCAGGTCATACAATTATGCCTGACAAAACCCCAAATGCAAATGATGGAGCTGTGCAGATAGGTAAAGAATTACCTGTTTTTGAAACAAAAATGTTGAAGTTTAGAAAACGAATTTCTACTGAACATACAGGTTTTTTTGAAAGTATTTATAATGGCGATGAAACTGACTACACAATTACACCAATAGATACGTTTAGGATTGTGGGAGATACAGTATTTTTTAAAATTTATGGAAGAGAGAAAAAAGAACTTTCCTATTCGCTCATTTATGCTACTAAACCCGTTTTTGCAGGTGTTTCAGGACTGCTTTCAGATGATTCTCTTAACTATAACTATCAAATAAAAGGTGACACAGTGCGCTATGTTGATATTCAGAAAAGAATACGAACAACTACTTTATTTGAGCTGGCAGAAGAATTTCAAAAAGAAAATATAGAAACTCGTACGTATTGGCTCGGAACTGACCGTTCGGGTAGAGATATTTTGAGTCGTTTGATGTATGGAACACGAATTTCTCTTACTATTGGTGCAATTGCTGTTTTGATTTCACTCGTTTTGGGAGTAAGTTTGGGCGCAATTTCTGGTTATTTTGGTGGCTGGATAGATAGTGTCATTCATTGGTTTATGACAGTAGTGTGGTCTATTCCTAGTATTATGCTTGTAATTGCAATTACCATTGTGCTTCAAAGTAAAGGGATTTGGGTTGCTTTTGTGGCTGTTGGTCTGACGATGTGGGTAGAAATTGCTCGTATTGTAAGAGGAAAAATAAAAACAATTAAAAGAAAACCATTTATCGAAGCTACCCATGCTTTTGGAATGAGTCATTGGAGAATTATTTTTAGACATATTTTGCCTAATATGTTGGGCGAAATAGTAGTGGTTACGACTTCAAATTTTGCAGCTGCTATTTTGATAGAAGCAGGTCTGAGCTTTTTAGGCTTGGGTGTTCAGCCTCCCACACCTTCTTGGGGAATGATGGTTTCGGAAGGATATTCCGTTATTGGAACAAGTAATAGTTGGCATTTGATTGTCTTTCCAAGTCTTTGTATTAGTATTTTAGTTCTTGCTTTTAATCTTTTAGGAAATGGTCTGAGAGATGCCTATGACCCAAATACTAGAAGCTAAACTGTATTTCTTCTAACTGCATAACAAAAAACCTAGAGCAAAATAATATGTTCTAGGTTTTTTTTGATTGTAAAGTATTTATTGCAAAATAATTACGGTTTTCCTTTATATGGAGAAGCATTATAATACTTCATTGCTTCTGGAAGCCATTTTTTGAGGTTATTGATACGTGTAGAAGAACTTGGGTGTGTAGATAAAAATTCTGGTGGTGCTTGTCCTCCTGCTTGTGCAGCCATACGTTGCCAAAAAGCAATTGATTCGGCTGGGTTATAACCTGCCATTGCCATAAAAATAATTCCTAAATGGTCAGCTTCTGATTCTTGATCTCTTGAAAACTTCAAAAGTCCTACCTGTGTTCCTAATCCAGCAGCTTGTAAAATTAATTGTTTTCCTAGTGTTGGTTTTTGATTCATGAGAGCTGCTCCCAAAGATAAAACTCCTTGTGCAGCCATTCCTTGGCTCATTCGCTCATTACCATGACTAGCTACAGCATGTGCAACTTCGTGTCCCATTACCACACCAACCCCTGTTGGAGTTTGGCAAATAGGCATAATTCCAGTATGAAAAATCACTTTTCCCCCAGGCATACACGACGCATTTGCAGAAGGTTCTTGTACTAAATTATATTCCCACTGAAAACCTTTAATTAAATCAGTTTTGTTTACTGATTTAAGATACGTTTCGACAGCATATTGAATTCGCTGCCCTACATTAGTTATAGTTTGTGCCTCTGTTGTTCCTTTTACTACTTTTTGTTCACTAAGCATTTCGTTATAAGCCTGAAAACTCATCGAATTTATTTCAGATGCAGGAAGTAAAATAAGTTGTTTTCGCCCCGTAAGTGGTGCTGTTGCACATGCTGTTACAAAGTAGAATAAAACAATAAATGATAAATAAGAAAATTTTTTCATAAAAAAATAAAGTTTAAAAAGTGAGTTGAAAATAGGGTAATAAGAAGTCGAATGAAAATGTTAAATTTTGTTTTCAAATAGACTCTTAAAGATAGAAAGTTTTATAAAACTTGTTTGTTGTTTTCAAAACACGTTTTTTTGTATAAAGTTTTGAGAAAGATTATTGAATACATAAAGCTAAAAGATAAATCAAAAAATAATGCCATTAAATTACGAATCTATTTTTATTGATTTAAAAACAGAATATAATGATACTTTACATTTAAAAAGAATTTATAAAGAAGGTTCAGATCTTCAAACTCTACCTACTATTTTACTTATTCATGGAAGTGTCGAAAATGGTCGTATCTTTTATTCTGTACAGGGAAAAGGGTTTGGAAGTTATTTAGCTGAAAATGGTTTTGATGTTTTTGTTGCAGACTTGAGGGGAAAAGGAGAGAGTAAACCAAAAGTAAATTCTAAATCTACTTTCGGACAGACTGAATATATTTTAGAAGACTTGCCAACTTTTGCTAATAAAATAAGAGAAATAAAAGGTCATTTTCCTAATTTTTGGGCTGCTCATTCTTGGGGTGGAGTGATAATCCCTCCTTTTATGTTACGTTTTCCACAAATAGCAGAAGCTACAAAAAAAATGGTGTTTTTTGGAAGTAAAAGAAGAATCAGAACAAAAGGAATAGAAAAAATAGTAAAAATAGATTTTGTATGGAATTTTTTGGGTAAAGTTTCTGGAAAAACACTAGGTTATTTACCTACTACAAAAATTGGCTTTGGAACAGATGACGAAAGCAGAGGATTTATAACAGAATCTAATAAATGGATTAAGGAAGATAAATGGCTCTGTAAAGATAAATTTGATTACCAAAGCGGCTTCCAAAATTTAAAACAGAAACAACGATACTTCCCTCCTACTCTTCATATTGCAGCAGCAAACGATACTATTTTGGGAAACCCAAATGATGTAAAATTATTGATGGATGAGATTGATAATTCGACAGATGAGTTTTGGTTGTTGTCAAAATCAAATCAGAATTTACATGATTATGACCATAACAACATGCTGACACACAAAGACGCAATAAACGATCACTTTCCAAAGATTTTGGAATGGTTAATAAACTAATAAAAATACGTATTTTTGAATTGAATAATTAAATAGCAAAATCAAGAAATAATGAATTCACAGACAGAAGAAAATTACTTAAAGGCTCTTTTCAAACTTGCTTCTCAAGAAAATGAAATAAGTTTATCCGATTTGAGTAAAAAATTATCTGTTAGTACGCCAACAGCAAACAGCATGATTAAGCGTTTGCACGAAAAAGAGTTGGTGATTTATGAAAAGTATAAACCTATAAAACTAACCGAAAAAGGTAAAACTACGGCAGCCCTTATTGTTAGAAAACATCGACTTACAGAAATGTTCTTAGTAGAGAAAATGGGTTTTGGTTGGGAAAAAGTTCACGCTATTGCAGAGCAAATCGAACACATAAAATCACCTATTTTCTTTGATAAAATGGACGAGCTTTTGGGCTATCCAAACATTGACCCACACGGTTCACCTATTCCCAATAAAGAAGGACAAATAGAAAATAGAGTGGATTCAGAATTAAAACTAAGTGATTGTAAGGAAAAGGATAAAGTTAAAATTATAGCTGTTTCTGAATCTTCACTAGAGTTTTTGCAATTTCTTAATAGCCGAAAAATTAGCTTAGGTTTAGAGTTGGAAGTCTTAGAAATAGAAAAATATGATGGGACAATGAAAATTCTTTTGTCAGAAGATAATAACCCAAAAAGAGAAGAGACTCTTAGTAAAATAGTTTGTGAAAAGTTGTGTGTGTGTCATAAATGAAAGAAAATTATCTTATAATATACTTAAAAAGCCATTTCTAATAAAATAGAAATGGCTTTTTGAGTATAACAAATAGGTCTCGTTGCTATTCCTTAACTACTTTCATTATAGTAGAAGAGCTTTGACTAACTATTTTTAATAAATACATACCATTTGGATAACGTCCCAGTCTAAATGTCAGACGGTTATTAATTTGAGTATTGATAGTTCTTCTTTCTAGTTCTTCTCCAATCGCATTGATGAGTATTATTTCTACTTCTTCTCCATTTCTAAACTCTTTCCCTTGCAAAGAAAGCGTAAACTCATCATCAGTTGGATTTGGATAAATTGTATTGGTTTGTTGTTCTGTAAAATCACTATCAGAAAGTGTAGCAGAAACTATTTTTGTAAAGGTAAACTTACCATTATTATCTATCTGTTTTAGTTTGTAATAATAGGTTACATTAGGTCTTACCTCTACATCTAAAAATTGATAATCTTGTCTTGATTGTCCTTGTTTTTTACTAGCCATAAAACCAATTTTGACAAAATCTCCGTCTTCTTCAGCTCTAAATACTTCAAATCCATAATTATCTTTTTCTTGTAAAGTTGCCCATTCTACCAAAATAGCATTTTCGGTTGGTTTGGCTGATATAAACAAAAGTTCGATAGGAAGAAGTGTAATATCTTGTGATTGAGCTGTTGCAAAAAAGCCCATGTTTCCTATAAAGCCAGTTCTTGAAGTAAACTGTGGAATATTAGTTATACATAATCCATCAGGAATAGTCCAAGGTGGATTTACAGCAAAAGGATTTTCAGTTTCATCAAGCTGCATAACAGTTGTAGAAGCTCCTACAAAATTTCCATAATCTCGGTTAAATAAATACATTTGATAGGCTGCATTTACTGGAACAGGATTATTAGTAGCATCAAAAGAAGAGAAATCCCAAAAACCATTATCCAAAGCTGGATCTGTATCAAAGTCAACACCACAAATATTAGTTTGTCCTGTAACTGGACTTGGTAAATTAGTAAATTGCTTAAAATAAGCTGTAACATTATCTACTGTATTGGAGACATTGAAATTGGCATCAGCTCTTTGATAAGTAAAAGTTGGGTCTGGACATTGTATTGTACGTGATTGAATTGTTCTAATGGCAGCTCCATTTATATTTGCATCTTCGAAGTTGTAGTAAGCTCTCAAGTTATTTGCTTGCGGGCATTGCAACGCATTAGCAGCACAACCCTGACTAAATGAGGCTTGTATTTGTGCTTCTGTACGTGTTTCACTCCAAACTTTTAACTCATCAACTTGTCCTCTAAGAGCTAATGTATTACTACCACTCCAACGCCCTATAAATCCACTTGTCAAAATTGTATTTAAAGGTGCAGGTAAGTCGTAGGTACGAATACGTAATCCATCATAATAAAATGTTACTTGTTGACTTATTTCATCGTAAGTCAGAGCATAGTGATGCCAGTTATTCAAACTATTTGGTAAATTGATAAGCTCTAAGTCAAATCCATTATTTAAACGAATAAACCATGAATTATTGGTTGTTCCTGTCACTAAAGCAAAATCTTGCGAATTATTAGTTCCTGTGCTATTTCCAAATTGAAATAAACCTGCGCCATTAAAGTTGGTCACATTTGCCCATATTTCTACTGTACGAGAATTGTTTCCTGCCACTCCTATATTTCCTGTATTAGCTCCAAAATTTACATATTCAGCATTTTCTGTCATTGTTAAAACACCATTTGGATTTGGGTTACAAGTCATTCCTCCATACGTAGCTGTCTGCCAATCTGAGTTTTCGAATTCAGCAGGCATTGCGCCATTTTTATTGGCTTCTGGCAAAATTGTAGAAGGTTCTTGCAAGGCTAATCCAACAGGGAAAGAATAATTACCTGTTGCATTTTTGGCTCTATTTAATTTTCCTGCTACAAAATAATCAGTTGGAAGAGTAGTACCTGTAGCAGTAGTAGTAAACCCAGTAATTGCATTAGGGTTTGGATTATTTACAATAACAGAACGAGAAATATCTACACCATTAGTAGTTGGAAATCCTTCAGGAATAATATAGCCTTGTACAAAATTTAATGTTCCTGTAGCACTTACAGTCAAATCTTGATTGCTAGAAGAAAGTAGAGTAACACCAGCAACATTATTAAATGTAGAAGTTCCGATTGTATTATCAATAAATAAGTTTTCAAACTCTCCATTCCCACTAAGTGCTTTTGAGTAGTCTTGTCTGCCTGTTCCTACAAATCTGAAAGTAGAGTTAGGTTGCATACTCATATTGCCATCGTGTATCATGTTTCCACATACATTTACTTGTCCTCCAGTAGCTACATTTAGATTTCCACCATCTAATATAGTAATATTGCGTACATTCAAAGTTTGAGTGCTTCCAACAGTCAGAGTAGAAAATGCAATAGGAGTAGGAGGAATAATAATATCTATAGTACAGTCTGGTATTCCTGAAACACCACAAGGAGTACTCCAGTTTGGTGGATGATCCACTCCCAATGCGGGGTTGTCTCTACCATCCCAAACATATTCAAGTGTACCAACACAAATTTCATCACTAAGAACACAATCTCCTACTGTAGCTTCTACTCGTATTATTTGTCTACGTTGAATATCAATAACTGTATAACTGTTACTTGCTCCACTTTGAACAAGTACACCATCACTATACCATGTAAAATTAGTAGCCTGTATATCTGCTGTTACCGTAGCATCAGTACCATAATTAATATTTATATCTGCTCCTAAATCTAAAGTTCTAAAGTCAGAAAAATATCCGTAGCGTGTTCCTGTATCTGCCCCACCATTTACAAATCCTAAATGAAATAAACCAGCTTCATCAGTACCAGCCGTTACTGTGGTACTTTCTAATGTTACTACTGCTCCTGCAGGTACTTGAGTTGTGTTAAAGGTGTATTGTGTTCCATAATAATTACTTGCACCTATTTGAGTAAAAGTAGCAGGGAAAGCAGGCCCACCTAATGCTGTTGGCTGAAATAATATAGCACCATTAACTCTAATAGTAAAGTTATTTGTAAAATCGAAGTTGCTACCTACTGGAGTACCTCTAGTCATTAAATTAATCGTAAAGTTTTCAGTTGTAGAACGTACAATTCTTGTTGTTAATGAACCTGTACAGTTTACAGGAGGGAGAATAGCAAAACCAGTTTCACACCCATATCCAGCATAATGTCCTACATAAGCAGGTAAACTTGTTTGTATGAAAACTCGTTGTCCTGCTGTTGGTAGTGTATGTGTATAACTTTGCCCTGCATTAATTGTAGCAACAAGAGTCCCATTAACAGAAACAGTAGTCCCGTTTTGAGTTGCTGTAACAACAGCTAATTCAGGATTACCAGCAGGTGTTCCACTACCCACTCCCAATCGTCCTCTCAAAACTACATATTCAGTTCCTACTATATTGACTGGAACAAGCTGATCACCTGCTAAATCATAACAGCCTCCTGCTCCACTATTTATAGAATCACTAAACTTTGTGACTGCCACAGGTTTGTCAGATTGAATACGTGAACCTGAAGGAAAACCTGTTGCTAAAGGCTGAAAAACAGTGCCTGTATAGGTTTCTCCTCTATTAAGAGTAAAAGTAAAAGGGGCATTAGCTGCCTGTCCTCCTTCTAATACTCTTGTAGGGGTTACAGTTACTAACGTATTATCTTCAGTAGCTACTATCACAAAACCACTTCTACCTCTATCAGCCAAGTTTTGTTGATGATTCCACGTATTTTGAAAAGGAACATAAAAGTCGTTTCCTAGTCCATTTCTACCTTTTAAAGCAAAAATATCATTATTCGTATTATTATTTACTTCATAATAAGCTGTAATCTTAGCTGTAGATTCTACTAATAAACCTGTACTACTTATACGAACAGGTGTACCACCATCAGAAAAAGGAGTTTCTACTAAATTTATACTACCTGTAATATCTATGGTTTGAGAAGTGTTGGCTGGAACATTTACTATATAAGTGGGAAAAGCTAAGTTAGAAGGTTGTGTAACCGTTACAACTGCATCAACATCAAAAGCAGATACCACAATCCGAATAGGACGATCTCCATGCGACTGACTAACACTAGGAGCAGCAAACCAAAAACGTGTATCTGTTTGAGCTTGTGAAACAGAAATATTTATTAACAGTAAAAAAAAGGAAATAACAAGAATATTTTTATATACTATTGGAGGAGCTTTCATATTTTTTATAAATAAGGGTAATTATAATAATTTCATAGCAGGGTTGTATTCAATAAAGGGTTATTCTGTTCTTTCAAGAAAATACTGACATAGAGAATTGTAATCGAAATAATTATCATCCAATAATTTAATAGCAAAAAATGACTTTAACTATATTAATTGTTAGACTATTACTGAATGTAATTTGTATTTAAGGGATATTTGAGGTAGAATAGAATCTTAATAAAGTACAACAATATTTTTACCAAATTTACGGTTTTTAACTAAAAAAAAGGAGGTTTAGTCTAAAAAAAATATACTAGGTAATATTTATGTCATTTTTTAATACAAATGCCAACATATTTAGTTGAGGCTATTACTGCTAAGATTATGAAAGATAATTTTCTAGATAAAATTATTTATTAGGCTACGAAAGTTTGTATGACATCTCAAAGGTGTTTTGATAGTTTATAATTTTCACTGTCTAAATCTTTTCTTCGATAGGTTTTGTTTTCGTCTAGTTACTTATTGAGATTTAGAACCGATTCTGATTGAATATACTATTCTTGACTTTTAGTTTTAATTATTGACTTTAATACTTTTTGATCTATCAGTATCTTGATAATTTAGTTTGTTTTACAGTCATTTATGAAAAATAAATCAATATTTTACATGTTTTTTAGGTTATTAGTTGCTTGTTAATTAAAGAGTTAGTATTTTTGCACTCCCAAATATAGGAAGACTATGCTTTTTAGTTAGTGTTTTTGCTTATAAAATGCTGATACTCAAAAGACTCTTCTTTCCTTCAACTATTCAAATTTAGAGGTATAAAAGTAAATTTTGGGAAATGAATTTTGAAAAAAATGATTTACACTTTTATGACTTCGACTAATAATTAAATTCCAGTATAATGCCGATAGGTTTAATTGGTAAAAAAATCGGAATGACTAGTTTGTTTGATGCCGATGGACGCAGTGTCGCATGCACAGTAATACAAGCTGGTCCTTGTGTAGTTACACAAGTCAAGACTGAAGATACAGACGGTTATCGTGCCGTACAAATGGGTTTTGGAGAGCGCAAAGAAAAAAATACTCCTAAGCCACTTCAAGGACACTTCAAAAAATCAGGTACTACTCCTAAGCGTACTCTTGTAGAATTTCGCAACATGGGCTTAGAAGCTGAAGCAAAATACGAAGTAGGTCAAGAATTAAACATTACAGATCTTTTCGAAGAAGGTCAATTTGTAGATGTTGTTGGAACTTCTAAAGGTAAAGGTTTTCAAGGTGTAGTTAAACGTTATAACTTCGGTGGTGTAGGTCAAGCTACTCACGGTCAGCATAACCGTTTACGTGCTCCAGGTTCAATTGGTGCTTCTTCTTATCCTTCTCGTGTATTCAAAGGTATGCGTATGGCTGGGCGTATGGGTGGTAATCGTGTGAAAGTGAAAAACTTGCGTGTAGAAAAAATTATGCCTGAGGCAAATCTTATTGTCGTTTCAGGTGCAATTCCAGGTGCAAACAATTCTACTATTCTTATTCAACGTTAATTTTTAGATACTGGATTAATACTTAATTCACTTCTAATTTTAACTTGGAATTTATCTGAACATTAGTTCGGAATTTACTTTTAGATTACTTTCATTCCAATCTTGCCGTTGTTGGTATCTAATACCAACAATAACAAAAAACGAAATATCATTATGGAATTACCTATCTTAAATAAAGAAGGAAAAGAAATCGGCAAAAACGCTACATTATCAGATGCAGTATTTGCCATCGAACCAAATGACCATGCTATTTACCTAGACGTTAAGCAATATTTAGCTAACCAACGTCAGGGAACGCACTCTTCTAAACACAGAGGTATAGTGTCAGGTTCTACTCGTAAAATCAAACGCCAAAAGGGAACTGGAGGCGCACGTGCAGGTAGTATCAAGTCTCCTGTATTTGTAGGTGGTGGTCGTATCTTTGGACCAGAGCCACGTGATTATGGCTTCAAATTGAACCGTAAAGTAAAACAATTAGCTCGTCGTTCTGCTCTTTCTCACAAAGCAAAAGCAGAAGCTATCACTGTTATGGAAAATCTAGTAATGGATACTCCAAAAACAAAAGAGTTTATTTCATTACTTAATAACTTGAATCTTTCAGGTAAAAAAGTGCTAGTTGTAACAGGAGAACAAAACGATGTAGTATATCGTTCGGCTCGCAACTTGCCTAAAACTAAAGTTTTGCCAGCTAATCAATTACATACCTACCATATCATGAACAGTGATGTGATTGTACTTGCAGAAGGTGCATTAGAAGTAATTCAAGCTGAAGCTAACTAAATTATTACAACTTTTTAAAAAGTTATTTTTAATAGATTATACAAAAAGAAATATGAAAACTATTTTAAAGAAGCCTGTAATTACCGAGAAAGCAACAGCAATGAACGAAAATGGTGTATATGTTTTCATTGTAGACAAAAAAGCTACAAAGGCAGAAATCAAAACTGCTGTTGAGAAAATGTATGAAGACCAAGATGCTAAAGTTGTTAAGGTACGTACAGCAATTATTTTCGGTAAGCCGAAATTTCGCTACTTAAAAACTGCAATTACTAAAGGTCATACTTCGACTTATAAAAAAGCATTTGTGCAACTTGCAGAAGGAAGCACAATTGATATATTTGATACTGAAGAAAACTAAAAAAATGGTAAATTATTAATTGTAAATTATAAACGAAATTAAAATACATATTAAACTACTTTCATTAGTAGTTTAATATGTATTTATTAACCCTTAATAATTTACAATTTACCATTCAAAAAAGTTTCTTTTTTTATTCTGTAAGAGAACACTACTAAGTTTATTCTTTTAATATATTAATTATAGAGTTGTTTAGTAAAGGAAATAGAATAAGTTATGAGCCAGTAGATGTTGTATTACATTTATAATTCATAACTAACAATTCACAATTTTCCTGAAATAGTGTCAAGGCTAGTTCTCTTTTTTTTCCATTTTAGTTGTACTGTTTCTTATAGAAGAAACCACGAAAAAGTAGCAGTAATAGCGCAGAAAAACGCTTATTCATTTGTCAAGAATACTCGTATTCAAAGTAATAGAAAGTTATCAAAAACTGCCAAGCAGTTAATTTAACTGATTACTGATAACTGGTAACTGATTATTATTGTGCTGCAAAGCCTTTTTCGTTTAATCAAAATCAACATGGCTGTTAAAAAGTTAAAACCAATGACTCCAGGTCAGCGTTTTCGTATTGCTCCTACATTTGAGGAAATTACGACAAGCACTCCTGAGAAGTCTTTACTTGCTCCTTGGAAAAGGACAGGTGGTCGTAACGGATCAGGGAAAATGACAATTCGTCAACGTGGTGGTGGACACAAAAAACGCTACCGTATCATAGACTTCAAACGTTTAAAGCACGGTGTGCCTGCAACGGTTAAGTCTATTGAATATGACCCAATCCGTACGGCTCGTATCGCTCTGCTTTTTTATGCAGACGGTGCAAAAGCGTATATGATTGCGCCTCAAGGAATCAAAGTAGGTCAGACTGTTATGTCTGGAGAAGGTGCTTCTCCTGATGTAGGAAACTGTCTTCCTCTTGGTGTTATGCCTTTAGGTACAATCGTACATTGTATTGAAATGAAACCTGGTCAAGGTGCAAGCCTTGCTCGTAGTGCTGGAGCTTATGCTCAATTGGTAGCTCGTGATGGCAAATATGCTATTCTTAGACTTCCTTCTGGTGAAACTCGCATGATTCTAGGTACATGTTATGCTACTGTTGGTACAGTATCTAATGGTGACCATATGAATGTTATTATGGGTAAAGCTGGTCGTAAGCGTTGGCACGGTCGTCGCCCTCGTACTCGTGGTGTTGCAATGAACCCTGTCGATCACCCAATGGGTGGTGGTGAAGGTAAATCATCTGGTGGTCACCCTCGCTCACGCAATGGCTTATATGCTAAAGGACAAAAGACTCGTAAGGTCAATAAATACTCCAATAGCTTTATTATTACTCGTCGTAAAACTCGTAACTCTTAATTATGGCTCGTTCACTCAGAAAAGGTCCCTATATAGACTATCGCTTAGAGAAAAAAGTAGCTGCTTTAGAGCAGACTGGCAAGAAGACCGTTGTAAAGACTTGGTCTCGCCGTTCTATGATTTCTCCAGACTTTATCGGACATACTTTCGCTGTTCATAACGGCAACAAATTTATCCCTGTTTATGTAACTGACAACATGGTTGGTCATAAATTAGGTGAATTTGCACCTACTCGTAACTTTCGTGGGCATATTGCTAAGAAAGATAAGCGTGGTAAGAAGTAAGGTAGTCGTTTTTTTTATTTTGTTTCATCTTTCTAAACAACTAATTAATGGAAGCTGTTGCTAAATTACAGAACGTACCTACATCTCCACGCAAGATGCGCTTAGTCGCTGATATGATTCGTGGGAAAAAAGTAAGTTCTGCAATAAATATGTTAAAATTTGAGCCCAAAATTGGTGCTCGTTATATGGAAAAATTACTTCTCTCGGCAGTAGCCAACTGGGAAGTTAAACACGAAGATTTCGCTAACGAAATTGGTAGCTTAGTTGTAAAAACTGTTTTTGTTGATGGTGGTAAAATGCTTAAACGCATTCAGCCAGCTCCTCAAGGACGTGCTCACCGTGTACGTAAGCGTTCTAACCACATTACACTTGTTGTGGGATTACCATCAGAAGGTGCTTCACTTGCAGACATGACTGAATCGATTGCGAATCAGGCAGCAGAGCAAGCAGCAGAGGCTTTGGAATCAAACGACAAATCAAACCAAGATAACTAAAAACTAACACTATGGGACAAAAAGTAAATCCTGTTGGCTTTCGCTTGGGTATTGTTAAAGGCTGGGACTCAAACTGGTACGGTGGCAAAACTTTCGCAGATAAGCTCGTAGAAGACGAAAAAATTCGTAAATATATCCGTGCTAGAATTCAACGTGGTGGTATTTCTAAAATTATCATCGAACGTACACTCAAGCGCATTACCGTTACTGTTCATACATCTCGCCCTGGCGTAGTAATCGGACGTGAAGGTAAAGAGGTTGATAACCTCAAAAACGAACTTCAAAAATTGACTTCGAAAGAAGTACAAATCAATATCTTCGAAATCAAACGCCCTGAAATGGATGCTCGTTTGGTAGGTGAAAATATTGCTCAACAATTAGAAGCTCGTATGTCACACCGTCGTGCAATGAAACAAGCGATTCAAGCTGCTATGCGTGCTGGAGCAGAAGGTATCAAAGTCAAATTGGCTGGTCGTTTGGGTGGTGCTGAGATGGCTCGTGTAGAACTTTATAAAGAAGGAAGCACGCCTCTTCACACACTTCGTGCAGATATTGATTATGCTATCAGTGAAGCAAATACTATTTATGGAAAAATAGGTATCAAAGTATGGATCTATAAAGGTCAGCTTTACGGAAAGCAAGATTTATCTCCTGCTGCTCTTGCTGAAAAACAAGAACGTAGTGGTGGACGTGGTGGAAATGACCGTGGCAATCGTCGTGGTGGAAACCGTAATGACAGAAATGATCGTGGTGGAAACCGTCGTGGTGGAAATCGCAATGACAGAAACGAAGGTGGTGGAGACTCTAGAGGTGGAAACAATCGTGGTGGTGGAAACAACCGTGGTGGAAACTCTGGTGGTGGAAATAACCGTGGTGGTGGAGGTGGTGGAAAAAGATAAATTTAGGTTTATCAATTTCTTAAACTAACAACACAGTTTCTGATATACTAAAAATGAGATATATTTCTTTTATAGAAATGTATCTCATTTTTTTATTTTAGTATAAGATTATTATTATTTCCAAAGTTTGTAAGCAAAGCGCACATCTCCAGCAGGATAAATCATACCATTCTCTAAATCCCAATCATATCCATATCCTAAACCTAAATTGAGATTAAATAAAAAACGTTTTCCCATAGATCTTTGAATCCCCCAATGAACATCAAAAAGTGTAACTTTATGAAATTGATATATATTTAAGCCATCTAAATTATCTGGACTTAATTCTCTTGAAGCATATTTAAAGCGAAAACCTACATAATTACCACTATTATTCAAGACAGATTTTCCTTTGTCTAGTCTCTTTTGTCTGTTGTAATAAAGTTTGTATTTAGCTTGAGCATAAAAAGCAGGTTGAGCAATCGCCCACGTATTCTCAAATTCATTTTCAAAAATAGTATAACCACTACCTACGCCAGCACCAATTTCAAATACAGATTTTTGACTTAACGGAATCTCAAAACCTAATCCAATTCCTTGTATTAATCCAATTTCTATTTTGGGAATGAATTGTAAAGAGTCTTGTGCTTTCAGATGGGTTGATAAAAGATTAAAAGCAATTAAAAGTGAAACGAAAAAAAAGTGATTTTTCATGAATGTAAATTAAATTGTATTTAGTTTTAGTGAATTTTTTCAGATACTAGATACATTATTTAATTACTAAGTTGCTTTATCAGATAAGTTTTTAGATTTTTTAAATAAAATAGAAAATATTTATTTTAAAATACATTTATCATCACAATCTTTCAAAAACAAAACCTTTTTCAGAAAAATGTTCTAAATAACGAGGCAAAGTATAAAGCATATTTTTTGCAGCTTTTATACTGTCATGAAAGGTAACAATAGAACCTGATTCGGTACATTCAATAGATTTTTGAAGGCATATTTTACGAGAAAGAAATTTATCAAAGTCACCTGTCAGAACGTCCCACATGACGACTTGATATTCCGTGGAAATTTTTTGAAACTGCTCAGGAGTTAGTTTTCCATAGGGAGGACGAAACAAAGAAACTTGCTCAAAGAGTTCTAAATTAGAATATTCTTCTAAGATAGTTTTTTTACATTTATTTATATTTTCATAATAAATTTCATTTTCGTTCTTCCAACCATTTAAATGATTGTGAGTATGATTGCCTATTGAGTGTCCAGCTTCTACAATTTTTTTGAAAATATGTGGGTGTTTGATTACATTATCTCCAATACAAAAAAAAGTAGCTTTTGCTTCAAATTTTTCTAAAATAGTTAATACATTCTCGGTAATTTCTGGAATAGGACCATCATCGAAAGTCAAGTAAATAGTTGGTTTTTCGGAAGGCTTAAACCATAATAGGCGTGGAAAAAGCCATCGAACAATTTTGCCACTTTTATGGGGATAAGGTTGAAAACGCATTTTTTTATCAGTTATCAGTTACTAGTCATCAGTAACCAGTTAAAAGAAAGTCAAAAGTATGAAATAAATATATTAATTTATTCTAAGTAGCCAAAAATGATTAGCGAGTGATTTGTATAAAATTACAGAATAATACATTTTGATAATATTTGTATTTTCTCTTAAAAATAATAAAAGTCACTTGCTAATCAGTTCTAGTAGTTTTTTATTTTGTCTTATTACTTGTTCTCTATTTTTCGTTTAATTATTCCTTGGGAACATAAATTATTTCTGAAATCATAGAGGAAGTCATAAAAACACCTAACACATTTTCCCCTTTTATGTTTGTTCTTGGATTAACAGGAGGTGGACTAAAAAGACCACCATCATTAAATACTACTGTTGTGAGGTCATTATAATAATCATAGGTTTCTTTTGTGATAGAATACTGTTCTAAGCGCACTGTATCTCCAGCCTCATAAATAAATGGAAATTGTAGTCCATCTATATTTTCTCCGATTCCTTGATCACTAGCAAAAATTAAGTCGCCTGCATCTTCATAATTAAGTGTGTCATTTTTATAATTTCTCCAAAAATAATAGTCCTGTGTATCTTGTGGTTCTTTGGCATAAAAATACAGATAATAACCTTCATCTTGGAAACGACTTTCAGGAACAAAACGAATTTGTAAAGAATCTATACCTGTTACACGATATATTTTACTCTCTGAAGTAAACGTATTTCCTTTGTATTCGATGAGCAAATTATATGTATTTCCTACAACTCCTTTATATTCTGGGTCTTGTGGCAAATAGAGTCCAGCTTCTTCATTATTTTCCAAAAAGTCCATTTTATTGCCATCTTGGTCAGTTACCGAAACGATTGCACCCGATACTTTTGGCTCTTCTTTTGGGTCATAATAATCTAAGGTTTCGCCTAATCTAACAAAAGAATAGCCTTTTACATCGACAACTTCTGCTTCAACAATTAGAGCGGGAGATTCTGCACCTTTGAGAGATAAGTCAATTACTTCTTCACACGAAGAAAAAGCAATTAAAATAAAAAGCAGAGTAAATGCTTTATTTAAAAATGATATATTTTTCATAATAGATGAATTTACACCCTAAGGATTTCGAAATCGTTAGGGTGTTTAAAGTTTATTTTTTATCAAAAGAAAATTTAAAATTGTAAGTAATAGAAGGAATAATTCCGAAAAGGGTAGTTTGGACAGCCTCATACTCTCCTGTTCCTTCTTCATTTGCATCTTGTTTTTCTCTAAAATAGATAGAAAACGCATTTTTACGATTATAGAAATTATAGATAGAAAAATTCCAACTTCCTTTCCAGTTTCTACGTTGTTTTCCATCAATAGTAAGGGAAATATCAGCTCTATGATAATCAGGCAAACGACTATTATTACGTTTTCCTGACTCATAATAATCTACTACACTATTTCCTACTTTATATCTTCCGACAGGGAAAGTAACAGCAGCACCTGAAGTAAAGATGAAATTACCTGCTAGAGTAACTCTAGGTGAAAACTGGTGAGCAATAATGACGGCTAAATTATGAGGACGATTATAACGAGGACTATAAGCATTTCCTAAGTTAATCTCTTCAATCTGACGCTGAGTAGTAGAAAGTGTATAGCTAATCCAGCCTGTTGTTTTACCATAATTTTTCTTTACATAAAGTTCTAAACCATACGACCAAGCATCGCCTGCTGCAAGAGCTTCCTCAATATTGTCATTCAATAATAAATCTTCTCCATCTCTAACATCAATCTGATTTTGCATATATTTGTAATAACCCTCTACTGATGCTTCCCATTTGTTGTCAGCAAAGTTTTGGAAAAAACCGAGTGCCACTTGGTCAGAAAGTTGTGGGTCAATGTGCTTGTTTGTCGGAATCCAACGGTCAAAAGGAAGAGCTGCCGTATTTGGAGAAACAGTTTGTAGATACTGACGAGTACGATTATATGATGCTTTTATAGCTGATTTTTCATTGATTTTATAATTTACAGCTAAACGAGGCTCAAAACCTGCATAGAAACTATAGGCTTCAAGTTTATCATAACGGAGTGTATCTGTAATGTTTGCATCACTTTTTGGTTGCCCTTCTGCGTATTCATATTCTTCTGTTTTTCCGACATTTTGGAACATAGAAAAACGTAAGCCGTATTGAAGTATAAATTTACTACCTAGTTTTTGTTCATTAGCTACATAAAAAGCATTTTCGAAAGCAAATTTATCAGTTAGTTTGAATGTATTAAAAATAGACTCATCGTTTTGGGGTTTTATTTCTGTTGGATTAAAATGATGATAAATATTTTCTGTTCCGAAAGTCATGGTATTTTTAGGATTGATAAAATAATCAAAATCTAATTTGACTGAATAATCCGTAATTCCAGAATCCCAAGTAAAGTTTTGTGCGCCATCATTTACTTCAAATCCATAATTAAAATTACTATAAATCGCAGTTGTATTTAAGAATAATTTTTGATTGAAAATATGATTCCAACGCAAAGTAGCTGTGCCATTTCCCCAATTTAGCCCAAAACCTTCTCCAAACTTAAACACATCTCTACCAAAATAACCTGATAAATAAATACGGTCTTTATCCGAAATTTCATAATTTGCTTTAGCATTAAAATCATAAAAATATAATTTGTTTTCTCTCAATGCTGTATCTTTAGCAAATCTCAAAAATTGGTCGGCGTAAGTTCTGCGACCTGATAAAATAAATGAACTTTTTTCATTAATTGGTGCTTCAACCGTCAAACGACTAGATACTGTTCCAATTCCACCAGAAGCATTGAATTTTTTGTTATTGCCATTTTTCATTCTAATATCAATAATAGAAGACAAACGTCCTCCATATTGTGCAGGAATTCCACCTTTATAGAGTTTTACACTTTTTATGGCATCAGAGTTAAAGACAGAGAAAAAGCCTAATAAGTGAGAAGCATTATAAACGGGTGCATCATCTAAAAGAATTAGGTTTTGGTCGTTTGCACCACCCCGAACAAAAATTCCTCCTGTTCCTTCTCCTGCACTCTGAACCCCAGGTAAAAGTGTAAGTGTGCGCAAAACATCAACTTCTCCTAAAAGAGCAGGAAGTTTTTTGACTTGTTCTACTTCTAATATTTGTGTACTCATCTGTACCTCTGTTACATTTGCATCAGCCTCACGCTCCCCTGTGATGACAACTTCTTTTAGGTCTTTGGCTTCACTCATTTCTATATTCAGAGTAATATCTTTGGTCAAGTCTACTTCAAAAATTTGATTTTCAAAGCCAATATAGGAAACCAAAACTCTATATTTTGCTGTTGGAAGTGTCAAAGAATAAAAACCATATTCGTTAGCAACTGCACCTGTTCCAGGCATATTTTCTACCAAAACAGTTGCTCCAATAAGTTCTTCTCCATTGGCTGCATCTCTAATTTTGCCACTTAATGTATAACGGCTGTCTTGTTGTGCAAAAAGAGCTGTAGGAGAAAAAATAAAAGTTAAAAACACGGTGTACAGAACGCATAAAAAATGCGTAGTATATTGTTTCATAAAATTAAAAAGTAAGTTGAGAAAGGTAATTGATTTAGTGAATAGTGTGTTTGTTTTTTTTATTTCGGAAGGTCTGTATTACAAATGAAAAAGATGCAGGTTTGTTTGTAAAAGTTGCTTTTCTAATTGTTTTATTAACCTAAGTCAATAAAATTAATTTTAAGGTAATCATACAAAGTAATTTTTCTCTTCATTTAAGTCTTTGACGAACTATAAGTTTGCTTTCCCCTATTTAGTTTACAGAAATAAATTAGCTTTAACTTGCTTTAACTTATTTTGATGTTCTGTATCCTTATGTAGTTTTTTTATTCGTTTGTCGAATATATACTTGTATATATAGGCTAATAAAATGACAGTTTTATGATTTGCTAGGTTTTTGTTCGTAGTTATATTTTTAAGTATGTTTATAAAAAAGTTGCTTAATTTGTAGCATCTTTTGTTTTTTATAAAATAGACCCTAATTAATTGTATGAATAAGTCAGTATCTCTATTGTCATTGTCTAAAATAGCTTTTGTTATTCTGTGTAGTTTTTTTAGTATAATTTCTCTTACCTCTATGGCTCAAACAGCTTCCGATATTGAAGGAAAAGTAGAAGAAGGTAAGAAAGATGAACTTTCTGCTCGTCAAAAACAAGAACTCAAAAATCCGAATCGCAAGCCTTTTACAGCCGTTATTGGAGCGATGCAAGTAGAAGTAGATTTATTTAAACTTAAAGTTCATCCAAAAAGAGATACAGTTATTATGGGAGTTACTTTTACAGTAGGCAAAATGCGTACTCGTGATGTAGTGGTAGTAAAATCTGGAATTGGTAAAGTAAATTCAGCGATGACAGCAGCTCTTTTATTGGAACACTTTAATCCATCAGAAGTGATTTTTACAGGAATTGCTGGAGGAATTGACCCATTGCTTTTACCAGGAGATATTGTAGTGGGAGATAGAGCAGCACAACATGATTTTGGACAGCTAACAACGGAAGGAATTACGGTTTGGCAAACTTTTGATTATGATGAGACTTCAAACCCATTGTATTTTCCGTGTGATTCTTTGCTCATTGCCAAAACACAAGAAGCAGGAGAAAAAGCAAGAATAAAATTTATCAGAACCTATGATGCCAAACGCAAACCAACTGTAAATACAGGTACAATAGTAACAGGAGATGTTTTTGTGGCTTCAACACAATTCAAAAATCGTTTAGAAAAAGAGTTTAAAGCTAAAGCTGTTGAGATGGAAGGGGGCGCAGTGGCTCAAATTTGTTATCAACAAGGAGTTCCATTTGTAGTTATTAGAAGTATCAGTGATACGGCTGATGAAAATGCAGCTAAGTTGTATAAGAAATTTTTGAAGGTGGCTTCTTTTAATGCTGCTCACTTGGTCAGTGAGCTTATTTTTCTATTAGAGAAAGAAGATAAAAAGAAAATGAATAAGGAAAAGTAAGAATAATTATATTTTGATTAAATTGTGCTTTCAAACTTTAGTTTGAGATTTTACAACTTTTACTTATTCAAATTTATCAAAACTCATTTTTTATGAAAAAGATTGCACTTGTAGCTCTTGCAGCTACTTTTATGTTTGCTTGTCAGACCAAGAAAACAGAAGCTACTGAAGAAACTCCTGTTGAAGAAATGGAACTTTTAGAAGAAACTCCAACAGAAGAAACGATTGTGGTGGACGAAACTCCCCAAGAAACAGTTTATGAAGTTCGTGGAATGATTGTTGAAATTCCAGCAGCCGACTCAGAAGGAAATGCTATGGTTATGGTTAGTCATGAAGAAATTCCTGAAGTAATGGGTGCTATGAAAATGGCATTCAAATCAAATGTTGCTTATTTGAGTGAAATAGCAAAAGATGATAAGGTTTCTTTCGAACTTGTTAAAACTGATGAAGGCTATACAATGAGAAATGTTACTAAACTTCCAGCAGAAACAGAACTTGTATTAATGAAATAATAATTTTTTAGCTATTCGTTCAAGTGTCAAAACTTGAGCGAATAGCTAAAATAAATCTAAAAATCCTCTTTATTTATCTCATAAAGAACACAAGTTTCTAATCGTTTATCATTTTGTAAAGCTGGGTGTTTGAAATCTTTTACGTATTTCATTCCAATTTTTTCCATTACTTTTCTAGATTTTAGATTTATTTTTGGTGCTACTGCTTTTATAGATTCTAATTTTATATCATTAAAAGCAAACTCCAAAGAGCGTTTTGCGCCTTCACTTGCATAACCTTTGTTCCAGTATTTTTTATCTAATCGCCAACCAATATCTATACAAGGCGTGAAATCAGCTTCAAAAGTCTGTTTTGCAATTCCGATAAAGCCAACAAACTCTTCTGTTTCCATTTTATCAACAGCAAAATAGCAAAAGCCATTATTTTCAAACTGAGTTGTCATTCTTTCTATAAAGTCCTTTGTTTGTTCTAAAGAAGGCAAATAAGGGAAAAATTCCATTACATCTTTATCAGAGTTGAGAGCAAACAGATTTTTTGTATCAGAATCTTTCCAATTTCTGAAACCTAATCTTTGTGATTTAAAAATATATTTGTTATTCAAAGCAAAGTGTTTTTTAGTGAATTCTATTTTGATTAAATTTGTAGTTCCAAAAATATTAAAATTAGTAAAGAAATAAAATGGCATTAAAAATAACAGATGCGTGTATAAATTGTGGAGCTTGCCAAATAGAATGTCCGAATAATGCAATTTATGAAGGTTCTCAAAACTGGTCTTTTGCAGAGGGAACAGATCTAAAACAAGTAGAAACTGAAGATGGAAGAATTTTAGATGCACATACAGAATTTCCTCCTTTAGATGATTTTATTTATTATATCGTTGCTGAAAAATGTACAGAATGCAATGGTTTTCATGATGAGCCTCAATGTGCTTTTGTTTGTCCTGTTGATTGCTGTGTATCTGATGAGAATTTTCCCGAAACAGAAGAAGAACTGTTATTGAAAAAGGATTGGCTGCATAATTCGTGATATTTTTTGTGCAAAAAAAGTGTAGGGAAAAGTCTTTCTTTTTCCTGTTTTCAAAAAATAAAATAATGGAAGCAATACTTTTTATAGGATTACAAGGGAGTGGAAAATCAACTTTTTATAAAAAAAAATATTTTAATTCTCATTTGAGAATTAGCTTGGATTTACTCAATACAAGAAATAAAGAGTCTAAATTATTAGATTTTTGCTTAGAGTTTCAACAGCGTTTGGTTATCAATAATACAAATCCAACACAAGAACAACGTTCAAAATATATTCAAAAATTAAAGAAAAGAGGATTTAAAATTATCGGAATTTATTTTGAAACGACATTAAAGACAGCCTTAGAAAGAAATGAATTGAGGGAAGGCAAGGCAAAAATTGCCAAAGTTGGGGTTTTATCTACGTATAAAAAAATGGAACTTCCTACGTATGAAGAGGGTTTTGATGAAATATATACAATCAACACAGAAGAAGTAAACTCTCAACTTAAAAAGAAAAAACATGAAATTTGATGATTTAGATAAACGTATGCGAATCTATGAAACCAATTGTGATATATGCGTACTTCCCAAAATTTATATGGTTGCCAGAATTGATGGCAGAAACTTTACGACCTTAACTAAGCAAAAACATAATTTTGAAGCTCCATTTGATACTCGTTTTAGAGATGCTATGGTAGAAACGGTAAAACACTTAATGAATGTAGGTTTCAATGTCATTTATGGATATACAGAAAGTGATGAGATTTCATTGCTTTTCAATCAAAATGAAACAGCTTTTGGTAGAAAAACTAGAAAGTATAATTCTATACTTGCAGGAGAAGCGAGTGCCAAATTTTCACTTTTATTAAATGACCTAGCTGCTTTTGATTGTCGTATTTCTCAACTTCCGACTAAAGAAGATGTTGTAGATTATTTTCGTTGGCGCAATGAAGATGCTTTCAGAAATGCGCTCAATGCTCACTGTTATTGGACATTGAGGAAAGATGGATTTACAGCCAAAAAAGCAACTCAAAGTCTTGAAACTGTTTCAGTAGCTGAGAAAAATGAACTTCTCTTTAATTATGGCATAAATTTCAATGATTTACCAAGTTGGCAAAAAAGAGGAATTGGAATCTATTGGAAAGACTATCAAAAAAGAGGTATAAATCCGATTACTAAAGAAATAAAATTGACAGAAAGAAGGAAGTTATATGTTGATATGGATTTAGAAATGAAAGATGCGTATAGCGATTTTATAAAAGAATTTTTATAAGGTTTTGATTGTCGAATAGCTTGCTCAAAGTGAACTATTTGACAATCATTCTACTTTTATAGCCTTCACACCAAAATAAGTAGCTTGTGATTTATTTTTCCAATCATTTGGATCAGTTGTTAAATCTAGTGTAGGCTCATAAATTATATGTGGAGGATTTTTGATAAAAGGAACAATGCAAGTATCTGATTTACAGTTTAATAATAGCGTTTTTCTATCATCTAATTGCATAGCATAATTATAGGCTCTTCCCTTCAAAATATCTGAATAAGCTACTCGAATTGGATTGTTTTCTTTATACAAAAACATAAAAATAACTAAAGGTGCAATCAGTTTTGTGAAAACAGAAGGCTTTGAGAAAATGGAAAAGTCAAGGTTTTTACTAGAATCTTCATTAGAATAAAAACAAACCAAAACACTTACTACATAAAACCAACCCATTAAAAACAGAAAATAAATAATATTATTGGCACGCATTGGAAGCTCACCACCAATAGAAATATAACCAATAGAAAAACTCCCAAAAATAACTCCTATCCAAACAAGTAAAGCCAAAAAAGGATTTACTTTGAAAACAAATTCAAAAGAAGTTTTTGTAACAATTTTTTGAGCAAAGGGAAGATAAAATAAAGTAAAAACTAAAACAGGTGTTTCGAAAAACCAATAAAAGATATAGTTTAATGAATTAGGAATAAGTTTGGGTAGAATAAGTAGCGGGTTAGATAGACCCGAAAAGCTAGAAGCTCTTACAGAATTTCCTGCTGCAAAAATGGAAAAACAAAAGCAGACAAGAGCAAAAAGAAATAATAAGCTATAGAATTTATCTATTTTTTTAATAGTAACAAATTTAGTAATCCAAATTACAGCTATCAAACCAACAACAACAGCAGACATAATCTCGACACTTCCACAGAGTGCAAATGTAAAAAAAAAGATAATTAGGTTTTGTGAAATAGATTTTTGATTCTGAATGTTATACTCTCTATCACATAAAAAACCTATTAAAAAAATAAGAAAAGAATTTACTAAAATATAATTTAAAGCGCAAATAAACCAATAAAAACCTTCTGCCTGAGTAGGCAGTCCATACATATAAAGCAAGAAAAAACTATTTGTAAGGAGTAATTTTTCTTTGACAGAATTTGTGAAGTTAAGCTTGTTTATGATCCAGTAATAACTCATAAAAATAATTATAAGTATTAAAAACACAAAAATTTGATAAAACCCTTGCCAGTATATTATCATTTTTAGAAAAATATAGGACATGAAAATAGAGAAAAAACGTCCTGACCAACCTACATAAGTAGAGTAACAAAACTCCCACATACTCATTGATGCTGTGTTAATAGAATAGCCATATTCATCAGCTACTGGATGTACAAAGAATGCTAAAATAAAAAAAGGTAAAATACACAAAAAAAGAAAAATGATTTTCAAGTTTAATACAGATGGTTTTTCGAATAGAATCATTTTTCTTTGTTCGTTTTAAGTCAATTGTTTAAAAAAATTATTCTTCAATACGTTTAATTTTTGCTCCTAAAGCATTCAAACGCTTATCAATAAACTGATAACCTCTATCTATTTGTTCTGCGCTATGAATAACACTTTTACCTTGTGCCGAAAGAGCAGCCAAAAGAAGCGACACACCTGCACGAATATCTGGTGATGTCATCGGAATTCCTCTCAAATCTTGTTGCCTTCCAAGTCCTAAAACAGTAGCACGATGTGGGTCACATAAGATTATTTTTGCTCCCATATCAATCAATTTATCTACAAAAAACAAACGACTTTCAAACATTTTTTGATGAATCATAAGCGTTCCATGTGCTTGTGTAGCCACTACCAAAACAATGGAAATCAAATCAGGTGTAAAACCTGGCCAAGGTGCATCTGCAATTGTCAGAATAGAGCCATCAATATAAGAATCTATATGATAATGTTCTTGTGCAGGAATAATAATATCATCATTCTCAAAAATGAGATGAATTCCTAGTTTTTTAAATGTATCTGGAATGCAACCCAGTTTGTCTATGCGAGCATTTTTGATGCGAATTTCAGAGGCTGTCAGGGCAGCAAGTCCAATAAAACTGCCTATTTCTATCATATCAGGAAGCATTGTATGCTCTGTTCCTCCTAATTTTTCAACTCCTTCAATAGTCAAAAGATTTGAGCCAATTCCTTCTATTTTTGCACCCATTCTGCAAAGCATATCACAAAGCTGCTGAATATAAGGTTCGCAAGCTGCATTATAAAGTGTAGTTTTTCCTTTTGCAAGCACAGCAGCCATCAATATATTTGCTGTTCCTGTTACAGAAGCCTCTTCTAATAAAATATATTTTCCTTTTAAGTCAGTCGCATCAACATTATAATATTTGTTTTCAGCATCATAACTAAATCTTGCTCCCAATTCTTCAAACCCTCTAAAGTGTGTATCTAATCTTCGCCTTCCAATTTTATCTCCCCCTGGTTGCCCTAAACGACATTTTCCAAAACGAGCCAATAAAGGTCCCATAATCATGACAGAGCCACGCAAAGCTCCTCCTTGTTTTATAAAATCTGGGCTGTATAAAAAATCTAAATCTATGTTTTTTGCTTCAAATTTATAGGAATGGTCACTTAATTTTTCAGTTTCTACTCCTAAATGTCCTAATAAGTCAATAAGTTTTAATACATCACGAATTAGGGGAATATTATTGACTATGACAGGTTCGGCAGTCAATAAAACAGCACACAGAATTTGTAAGGCTTCATTTTTTGCGCCTTGGGGTGTAATTTCTCCTTTTAGTGGTGTTCCTCCTTCTACTTCAAAGGTTACAGATTCTTTTAATTTTGTCATATTTACTAATTATTGTTTTAGTTTTTTGGTATTATTTTTTAAAGTAGCAGAAATTTAAGGGTTTTGTTTACCAATTACAAAGACACAAAGGATAAAATATAGAATTACCTTTAAACCATACTGAATATATATAAAATAGCTTTCAAAAAAAGAAGATTGTTATCTAATTTTAGTCGCTTAAAATACTTATTTCATAGAATATTATTTGCTTTTTAATCTAAAAATTAGTTAATTATAATTGTAAATTTCTTATGTCCCTTTGTTGCAAATTAAAATTTATTTTTCAGTAAAAAATATTTTCTACCCTTTTTCAAATCACTTATGCAAGAAGTAGCAACTGTTAAATCGTGGATAAATATCAATGCTAGTCCATTTGCTTGGCAACGTATTTTATTCAAACTCTTACCCGAATTCAAAAAGGAAGGTTTCTTTTTTCATACTATAAAAGATGATAGTAAACTTTCGTCTACACTTTTAGAAAAAATATCTGAAGCTCTTTTTGATACCTATAAATTAGAACTTTCAAGAGATTTTTTTAGGAATTCTAATCAAAAAATAAATTTAGCTTCTGATACTGATTTACAAAATAAATCAAATCAAAGTCAAGAAGAAGACCTCTTTAAAGATAATTCAACTAATTTAGATGATTTAATATAGATAATTATTATTCCCCTTTTATTCATTTATAAAATTTATGCAACAGACGACCCAACTTTTGCGAGGAAACTATCAATATGATAGAAATGCCTATATCGCTGCTGGTGAACCAATGATTTTTCATTGTCATCATTACAATGTTTATTTACAAGCTGTCATTGAAGATACTAGCTCTTATTTAAATGTTTATCCAATGCTTTCAGACAGCGCACAAGAAATTGTTTATACCCAGTTTTCTAATTTTTTTAAGGAAACAGAAAATCAAGATTTATCAATAGAAGATAAAAAATATATTTGTCAGGATTATTTTCGTTTTTGTGGCTTTGGAATAATTGATTTAACAAATCTCACAAAAGAAGGGGGGGAAGTAATTGCTCCTTTCGAACATTATGGAATTGGCTGGAAAACTAAATTTGGTCTTCGTGAAAAGAATAAAAAAGGAGTTGCTTTTTTTGCTGCTGGTTATATAGCAGGTGCGACAGAAGCTATTTTTGATTTGCCTTTAGGAACTCTTTGTACAGAACAAAAAGAATGTATTTCTCAAGGAGACACAAAAAGTAGTTTTGAAGTGTTTTTTAGAAAAAATAATATAGAAGATGAAAATCATACTGATTTAGTTCCTTCTCCACAAGAAGGCAAATATCAAACCTATCAGCTCAAACAACCATCAAATACAACCATTGATTATGAGGGAATAAGACAAGCTCTTACAAATATGGATTTGCAGGGAGATTCTCAAACAGGCTTAATTGATGCTTTCGGAGTTTTGCTTACTCGTATGTATGCCAATTACTACTGTTTAATTTCTTATAAATTATTACGCCTTTTTGAAGATGAAATGGGCAAAGATGGTCTTCCTTTGGCAGCAGAACTTCTCACAGAAGCTGGTCATGTTTGTGCTTATAATACCTTTGGTGGCGTAATGCAATCAACAGAATGGAATGCTATGATAAAGCCAATGATTGGTAAAAAAGAAGATTGGGTACACGGAATAACAGCTGTTGTTAATGCTTTTGGTTGGGGATTTTGGGAAATAGAAGAATTAGAACCTAATCAAAAACTCAAAATGAAAATTGTGAGTGGATATGAACCAAATAATTATCTAGCTCATTTTGATAGTCATACTGATTTACCAATTTCTTTTTTAGCCTCTGGAGGAATAGCAGGAATTATGAATTTGGTATATAACACCTCTCTAACAGAAGACTTTATCACGTTAGATGAAAGTGAGTATAAAAAATTGATTCAAAAATCTTCTTTGTTCCAAGCCCAAAAACATATTTGCAGAGTAAAAGAACACAGTCAGTTTGACCAAATTACAGTATCCTCAATTGCAATTTAAGACTTACAAACTCAAATTAGTTTTATTATTTTGATGAACACTTATTTCGAAATAAAACAAATCAAAAACTGTCGTAGATTTATACGAAATTGCTATACACTTTCTAAATTGATTGATAAAAAATTATTGCATCAATTAGAAGATTATGGTTATTTAGAAATTCAAAATTTTTCTTCGTTTTCTCCTTTAGCAAAAGATTCTTTCAAATTAAAATTAGAAGATATTTTAGAAATAACAGGAGTGATAGAAGGAAACCAGTTTTTTATCACAATTGCAAAAACCGATTTGAGTTTAGTTGAAAAAATAGAAGAAGAACTTATACACTGGATAAAAAATTAGTTTTAAAATAGCAAGAAACACTAAAAAACGAGTTGGATAATAAATTATCTAACTCGTTTTTTAGTTTATACCTTAATTTTAGTTTATGCCTTAAACTCTAATTCCGATAATTGTAATATCATCACGCTGATTAGTTGTTTGTTGAAATTTATCCAAATAATCTACTAAAAATAAATGTTGTTCAGCAAGTGATTTATTTGAAATTTGACTCATTATATTCAAAAACTTGAGAGTTCCTATTTTATCTCCACTTGGATTATTTTGATCAACATAACCGTCGGTAGTAAGATAAAAAGTAGAGCCTTTTGGAACTTGAAACTCGTTGTTTTCAAATGGTTTTTCAAGATACTGCTTTCCTCCAATAGAACGTCTAGTAGCTGCTACAATTTTCAATTCAGTTTTTTCTGTACTAGAGTGTGATGGTGGTAAAGCATAATATAAAGCTCTCTTTGCTCCTGCATATTGTATTTTTACAGTTGAATTATTTTCTGATTCTGCAATATGAAAAGCACATAAACACATATCCATTCCATCAGAATTTGATTCTTGATTTTGATGAAGAGCTGCTACCAAACGCTTATTCATGTCTTCCAAAATTTGAGATGGATTAGCATTTGGAGTTTCATTAATTACTTCTGTCAAAATAGAATGTCCTATCATAGACATAAATGCTCCTGGAACTCCGTGTCCAGTACAGTCAATAGCTGCCAAGTAGGTAACACCTTTTTTGTGAGCTAACCAATAAAAATCACCTGAAACGATGTCTTTTGGATTGTAGAGTATAAAATGTTCTTTAAATAATTTTGCAAATTCATTTTGATGAGGCAAAACTGCACCCTGAATAGTATTTGCATAACGAATAGAATCAGTAATATTACGATTCTTTTCTTCAATCATTTGATAAGCAGAAACATTGTCTAAAGCAATTGATGTATAGGCTGCAAGTGTTCTTAGAATGGTAAGTTGTTGTTCGCCATAGGCATTTTTTTCTAAGCTCTGAACCGTAATTACTCCAACTGGTTTTTGCTCCACAAACAAAGGAAGATAAACAAAAGATTGAGGAATTTGTCCTACTTTAGTAATAAACTCTTCTCCTTTTTCTTCTTGAATTTTTTGTAAATGTGCTAGAAAATTATTTTCGATAAGTTCTTTTTGCTGTGTGAAACAAATGACAGCTTTACTTTCAGCTTCCTCTAATCTATCATAATGAAAAGGCATTTCTTCATCATTCTCTATAAAACCAGAAAACTCAATGCGTTGTAATTGTGGATTGTAAAGTCCAATACCAAAAAACTCGGCAGGCATTAGTGCATTTACATTACTATAAACAGTTTTTACCAAATCTTTTTGATTCAAGATTTGAGTAATTTTCTGACCAATTTCAGAGAGTATTTGAATATTTTTGTATGATTTTTCTACTTCCTCTTTTTGAAGATAGATTTCTTCATTTTGTTCTGTAATAGATAAATTTGCTTCTCTCAAACTTTCTGCTTGTGCTTCAATCTCTTCTTTTTGTTGGTTTATTTCAGCATTGGCAAGCATTACATTATTTGCTTGTTGTTCTATTTCTTCTTTCTGTTGCTGAATTTCGGCAGTTCGCTGTTGTACAATTGATTCTAAATTAGCTTTTTCTTTCTCTAAACGACGAGTATTCCATTTTACTACAAGCCAAACTAAAGCAATCGCAAAAATACTATATACAATATATGCCCACCACATACGATACCAAGGAGGGGTTATCTCAAAAGAATAACCAGCAATATTACTTACCTGTTCATATCCATTTTTTCCTTCTACTTCAAAGGTATATTTTCCTTCAAAAAGATTAGTATAAATAGCTTTACTATCAGCTGTCCATTCGCTCCATTGCTCATTAAATCCCTTCAAACGATAACGATAATTGTTTTTCCCTTCTCCAAAATCAGGCAACGCAAATTCAAAAGTAAGGGAATTAAATTCATACGATAAATCTTCATCTAATGAAATAACTTGATAGGAAGGATTTTTATTAGTAAGATATTTTTGTGCAAATCCACCATAAATAACAGAATCTTTACCTATTTGAACCTTACGAATCAAAATATTTCTTGCTTTATAATAATCAGTATCTGCTTTTGGGTCATATCTAAAAACTCCCTCTGAACCTCCAAACCACATGGTTCCGTCAGGAGCTAAATAATGAGCCAAAACCATCATTTCAGGTATTTTCTTAAAAGGAGTTTCATATAACTGATAACTTCCATCAGCTTGTTTTTTTGCTATTCCGATTGCACCTGTTGCACTTTGAAGACCAGCATACCACAAATCACCATTAGAAGCCTCTGTAAATGAAAAAATATCTCTGCTTTTATCTGTAAGAGTTGTACCTTCTAGCTCTGGTGCAGAAATCATTTTATCAGTTGTTTCATCGTATTTATATAATCCTGTTTCTGTTGCAAAAATAATTTCATCTTTGAAAGGATAAACTAATACGTTTTTGAGTGATAAAAATCCTTGTTCTTCTTTGTAATATTTTATTTTATCAGCCGTAATTTCTTCAGGATTTTCATAATAAGGTATTTTAATCGCTCCATTTCTAAATGTTCCTAACCAAAGATTACCATTTTTATCTTCTGCCATCATTCGAACATCATCATTCAAATCTTTTATTCGTCCTTCATTTGTCCATTTGCCATTTTCATATCGTATAGCATTTACACCATTTCCAGTAAGTAAGAAAATACGATTAGGGTTTTTTTCAGATTGATAAAAATCAAAAATATTATCTCTATTTATGAATACTCGCTTTGCAGTTGAGTCTGTAATTTGATGTAGTCCATAATTATCACTTACTAAAATCTGTTCTTTTTGAGGTGTACCATCTTTAGAAACAGGTGTAAAACGAGTAAACGCCCAAGTCTGAGTATCAAATGGTGTATCTCCTTTTATTCTTTTTGCTTTATCTCCATCTAAATAATACAAACCTTGATGTGTTGCAACATAAGTTTTACCCTCAAAATAATGTATTGCTTCTACAACTCCATCTAAACCTGAGTTTTTATCCCAAAACGAGATTGGAGAAGCCGTTTCTACATGAGCTACTCCTTTATTCATTGCTACAAACAAATTTCCTTTGTCTGTAACAATCATATCATAAATAGCATTTGTCAGAAGTCCAGTTTCTTCTACAATTTTTTGCTGTAAAATGCCTTTTTCATCTAAAATATAAATTCCACTTCGTGTGTCTAAAACAGCTATTTTATTGGAAGGCAAGCGAACAACCTTATTATAAACTCCATACGTATATTTTGTTTCTTGTAAAAAACTTAAAAATTCAGGGTATTCTTCTGAAATGTCTTGTGGTTCGCTGGTCTCAAACTTAGAGCTAGAAATACGGTATAATTTTCTGTTGATAACTGTAATCCTTCTATCTTCTGCACGAGTATATTCTCTAGCATATATAAGATAGGAATTTTCATTTTCTTTTAATACAAAATCAATAATATGATTTTGATAAAATGAATTAGCTGAAATAGGTGAAAACTTTTTATTTTCAAGTTTTTGAACTCCTTTATTGAAATCCCAAAAATAAGCTCGTTGATTTATATCAAAAATAACTTGATAAGCATTATAAGAAATAGTATCTATTTTTATGTTTTTTCCATTGTCTTCTAAAACAAAAAACTTTCGTAATGAAAGAGCATAAAAAATAAGCTCATTGTTTGTTTCTGTTTTTTGCTGAACAATCTTCAAAATTCTATCAAACTGAGGAATACTATCTAATGAATCACTCAAAGATTGATATTCTAAATATCCTTTTTGATTAGGAGACAGATAGCCAAATTCATTTGTTGAGCCAACATATACTTTATTTTTCTGTTCTTCAGCAAAGTTGGGATAAAACATGGAAAAAGAAGTTCCTTTACCCTTAGTAATAGGAATTATTCGCCAATTATTTCCATCAAACTCTAAAACACCATCGCCATTTCCTATATATATTACACCACGACTATCTTGTGTCAAGCTCCAGTTCTGAACATGTGCTTTGTATACTTTTGAACTATAGTTATGGATAAATGGTTTCCCTACTTGTGCCTTTGAAGGAATATAAATTAAAAAGCATAGAAAAAACAAATAAGAAAAAACAATATGTTTTGACTTAAAATTATTTTTAATGTGATTTATAGTAAAAGACGAAAATAATTTTTTCAAGGGAAAAAAATAAAATATCTGAATAAAAATTAAGAGAAAGAGAATAAGGGAAACTCTCTAAGACTAAAAATAACTAATCTATTTGAGAAATACAATCTAATTGTTGATTAATACAGTTAAGTATATTAATTATATATCTATAAATTCATAAATTAATTAAAAAAATAATTATATTAGATTTGGAATTAAGTCTTAATTCATTAATCCATTTATCTTATGAGGCATACTAGAATTATTTTTTTTTCAATTTCGTTATTCACTTTATTTTTAGTCAATACCTTTTGCTTTGCTCAAAAAAATGAACAAAACATACAAAAACGAATAGATAGTTTAAAACATATATTGCCTACCCAAACAGATACTGCGAAGGCACACACCCTATATAATTTGGCGTATGCTTACAGATATTCTGAGCCTCAGAAAGCAAAAAAATATGTAAAAGAAGCTATCTTAGAAGCTACTCCTAAACAATCGTATATTCTTGCCCCGTCCTTGAATTTGTTAGGAATGTTTTTGAAGCATGAAGGAGATTATCAAGAGGCGTTACATGTGTTTTTGTTGGCTTTGCCTCTACAAAAAAAGACTGATAATAAAGTAAGTTTAGCAAGTCTGAATAATGATATAGGACTTTTATACAAGAATACAGGAAATTTTGAACGTGCATTGCCTTATTATAAGGATGCTTTAGAAATTTGTGAGGAAATAAAAATGCACAAAGGTTCGGGAATGATTCTGAATAATATAGGTGTAGTTCATCAAGAATTAAAGGAATATGAAGAAGCAAAACCGTATTATTTTGCTGCCCTTGAAAAAGGAAAAATTATACAAGATTCAAGTGTTTTTGCTACTGCTTTTGGTAATTTAGGGGAATGGCACGCATTACGTCAAAATTATGACAGCTCACTGTATTATTCCAAAATGACTTTAGAAATTTATAAAAAACAAAAAAATAAAGGTGGAATTGTTCTTTCTAGTCTGAATATTGGTGGAGTTTATATTGAGAAAAAAGAGTTTAAGAAAGCAAAACCATATTTAGAAACAGCTTTAGAAATAGCTTCTGAGATTAATGCAAAACCACTTATTAGCAATACCTATAATTCGTTAGCAAATTATTATGAAAAGCAAAGTCAGTTTGAAGAAGCATATCAGTATCGAACAAAAAGACAGAATTTACAAGATAGTATCTTAAATGAATCTAATCAAAAAGAAATAGCACGACTACGAGAAAAATATGAAACAGAGAAAAAAGAACAGGAAATAATTACACTCAACCAAGAAAATCAAATTAAAAGCCTAGAACTCTCACAAGCAAAAAATAGAGAAAGAATACAGATTGGAAGTTTTATTTTTATACTAATTTTATCAATAATAGGAATTATTTCAAATCAGAAGAGAAATCAATACAAACAAAAAATACAACTCGCTGAAAAAGATAATTTTTATTTTGCAGCACTTGTAGAAGCTCAAGAACAAGAACGTAAACGTATTGCAGCTGATTTGCATGACGGTTTAGGACAACTTTTGGCAGTGGCTAGAATGCAGGTTTCTTCTTTAGAGCCTTTGATTGAACTGGGTACAAATGAAGAAGAAAGACAAGAAGATAAAGAGACATTTGAAAAATCGGTGCAAACATTGGATTTAGCTTGTAAAGAAATTCGTAATGTCTCTCATCAAATGATGCCTTACGCACTCATTGAACGGGGATTAGTTTCAGCTATTAAAGACTTAATACAAAATATAAATGAGGTAGAAAACAATAAAATGAAAATCAGTTTTTCAACAAATCTCATAAATCAAGAATCATTGCAGGAGCGTTTAAATTCTTCTTTAGAGGTTTCTATTTTCAGAATTGTACAAGAAGTAATCGGAAATTCACTCAAACACGCAGAAGCTAATCAGTTTGAAATTACATTAAATCAAAAAATAGAAGATGCAAATCCTGAAATTTTATTACTTTTGAAAGACAATGGAAAAGGATTTGAAATCACTCAGATTACAGAAAGTAAGGGATTGGGATGGAAGAATATTTATTCAAGAGTGGCTATGGCAAAAGGAAAAATTGATATTTTGAGTAAAAATGGAATGGTTATACACATAACTTTCCCTTATAAATAAAAATGTACTTTACAATTTAGCGTGAGAAAATGTAGTGAATACTTGAATATTCGTTTTATTTAATTGGCACAAAAAAAATGCAGGAAGAAAAACAAACCATAAAATTACTCCTTACTGATGACCACCAAATGCTTTTGGATGGAATTCGTTCGCTATTAAAAAGAGAACCTGAGATTGAAATTATTGCTGAGGCAACAAATGGAAAAACAGCTTTAGAAATTTTACAAAAACAAGCAGAAAATAATACCCCAATTGATGTTTTGTTGACTGATATTAGTATGCCTCAAATGGATGGTGTAGAACTGACACGATTAGCCAAACTTCGTTTTCCAGATTTGAAGGTCTTGGTTTTGACAATGCACGACGAAAGAGCTTTAATAGAACAGATTTTGACAGTAGAAGCAGAAGGTTATATTTTAAAGAATATTGGTAGGAAAGAACTTATAAAAGCCATCAAAAAAGTAGCAGAAGGAAGTTCGCATTATAGTCCAGAAGTTTTGGAGGTCATTATGCAAAAGAAAAAAGAACAAAATCAAGAAACTCCTGCAAATTCGCTCACTAAACGAGAAACTGAAATTGTACAGCTTATCTGTAAAGAATATTCAAGTGCAGAAATAGCTGAAACCCTTTTTATTAGTACAAGAACTGTAGAAACACACCGAAAAAATATTTTACAAAAAATCAATGTGAAAAATGTAGTTGGACTGATAAAATTTGCTTTTAAAAATCAGTTAGTTTAATTTCTGAAAATTTTAATCTAATTACTTACTCAAAAATTCCTACCTTTGTAGATTAATAGATAGTTGATTAATTTATCAATTATTCAATTTGCTCAAAAAATTATTACAATTATCTAATGTACTAGTAATTAAAAAAAAGAATAGTATTATCATGAGTATATTAATTCGTAATTTTTAATTCGTAATTCGTAATTGTTATTAACTGATAACTGAAAAAAAGATTTGGATTCTCCTAACTTCATAGATTACGTTAAATTATTTCTTCGCTCTGGTAAGGGTGGAGCAGGTTCTAGACATTTTCGCAAAGAAAAACACGTTCCTTTGGGTGGTCCTGATGGTGGCGATGGTGGGCGAGGTGGTCATATTATCATTCGTGCCAATTCCCAACTTTGGACACTTATACATTTGCGTTACCAAAAACACATCTTTGCAGAAGATGGAGGAAATGGAAGTGGACAAAAAAGTTCGGGCAAACAAGGCGAAGATACTATTTTGGAAGTTCCGTTGGGAACAGTTGTAAAAAACTCCGAAACAGGTGAAAAAGTAGCCGAAGTATTGGAAGACGGACAAGAAGTGATTTTAGTAAACGGAGGACGAGGAGGATTAGGTAATTTTCACTTTCGTACTTCTGTCAATCAAGCTCCTGAATACGCTCAGCCAGGTGAGCCATGTGTTGAAGATTGGTTTACACTAGAACTAAAAGTTTTGGCAGATGTTGGATTGGTAGGTTTTCCAAATGCAGGGAAATCGACTTTACTTTCCGTTGTTTCGGCAGCCAAACCAAAGATTGCAAATTATGCTTTTACTACGCTTGTTCCTAATTTGGGAGTTGTTCCTTATCGTGATCATCGTTCGTTTGTGATGGCTGACATACCAGGAATTATTGAAGGTGCAGCAGAAGGAAAAGGCTTAGGAGTTCGTTTTTTAAGACATATTGAAAGAAATTCGATGCTTTTGTTTGTCATTTCGGCAGATACAAAAAATATCCAAGCAGAATATGATATTTTGGTTGGAGAACTTGAAAAATACAACCCAGAATTATTAGACAAAAAACGTCTTTTAGCTATTTCAAAAATGGATTTGATAGATGACGAACTTAGAACACTATTAGAACCTGATTTGCCAAAAGAAATTGAGCATATTTTTATCTCAGCAGTTGCTCAAACAAATTTAGATGTCTTGAAAGATAAAATTTGGGAGAATTTGCATAAGTAATTTATTAAATTAAATCCTCGTTGATGGCTTCATTTGAGCCTCAACGACGGTTTAATACTAATTTACTCATCTCTAAGAGCTTCAATTGGGTTTACTCTCGCTGCCAAAATTGCAGGAATAAGTCCAGCAATTATTCCAGAAATGACAAGCAAAATAAGCGCACCAACAGCTACTTTCCATTCAATTAAAGGGTTAGCAAAAAACTGATTTTCAGCTTTCATTGTCTTTAAAAGTGTATTTACTCCAAAAACAACAGCCGTACCAGTAACCAAACCTATATACCCTGGAAGAGCTGTCAGAAAAATAGCTTCTTGTAAGATAAGTGAAATAATAGAACTTGGTGTAGCCCCTAGAGCTTTTCTAACACCAATTTCACGAGTGCGTTCTTTTACCGTAATTATCATAATATTACCTACTCCAATAATTCCAGCTAAAAGCGTAAAAACTCCTACAAACCAAATAAAACCACGAATAGCAATAAAAATAGTATCAAATTTTTGAAACTCTTTGCTTGTGTTCCACGAACCAATCGCAGAAAAATCTTCAGGAGAAACAGAATGATATTTTCCTAAAGTTAGTTTTACTTCTTTTTCTATTTCAGTGGCATCAGCTTTTGGATCTATTGTACAGACAAACCAATCTATCTTGTCTGACATATTAAAAATTTGTTGTGCTGTAGTGACAGGAATAAAAACAGCCTCTTCTTCTTCTTGTGCATTATTTCCACTTCTCACTTCTCTACAAACTCCTACAATCTGAAAAAATACATTTCTAGCCTTAAAATATTTTCCTACAATTTTTTCTGGATTTTTTTCTACTGTTTCTGTTCCAAAAAGTTCTTTAGCAACAGATTGACCTAAAATGGCTACTTTTCTTTTTTGGTCAATATCAATTTGATTTAAGAAACGTCCTGCCAAAATAATTTTTGCATTTATTTGAGTAAGTTCTGGTGTTTCTCCACGCATAGAATAGGACGCATATTTTGTTCCATAGCTCATCGGAACAGTTCCTACTTCTATTCTAGGTGCAACCACTTCAATTTCTTTGACTTTCTTTTTGAGTGCTTCTACATTAGCAAGTGTATATTGAAAACGCCTGCCTGCCTGTAAGCCATTATAAGGAATGGTAGTTTTTCTTGACCACACAAAAAGTGCATTGGAAGCAAAGCCAGTAAACTCTTGCTTTACTCCGTTTTCAAGTCCACTTCCTGCACCAAGCATAAAAACGAGCATAAAAATTCCCCAAAAAACACCAAATGCTGTCAGAAAAGTACGCAGTTTGTTCTGTTTTATGGTAAAAAATATTTCTTGCCATTTATCTAAGTCAAACAAAGTAGTGATTAGTTAGTAGTGATTAATTATTAATAAATACAATAAATCATAAGTACAGAAAAAGATAGAATATTTCCTAGTCAATAAAACTATTCATTTTTAATGAAAAAACAGAATTTTAGAAGGATAAAGATTGGTAAAAAAGGTTAAGTTCTAAAAATCAGCTTTCCACCCCAAACGAAGTCCAGCAACTCCTGTATTTGTCAATGAATATTCTGCTCTCAAAACCATATTAAAATAAAGTACTATATCAATTCCTGCACCTGTTCCGTACATCCATTGATTAGGAAGTGAATTTGACTGGTAAGGATTTAAAAGCTGTGCATATCCTGTATCAAAATAAATTTTTGGATAAATAGCAACAGGTACTTTTGAAAATTGAGAAGGCATTTTATTAAATCGAAATGTATTTTCAAATAGCTTAAATCGTAATGTGTTTTTCAAAATAAAATGCTGTTCGCTTTCCACTACATTATATTCAAAGCCACGAATTACATCACGTCCATACCCAATTCCACGCAGGTTTGTATAAGGTGTATTTTGAGCAAAAGTCAGTTTCATACTGGCAGAAGAATGAAAGAAGAATTTTTTGGAAAGAGGAACAAATTTAGCAAATTCAGTGCGAGCCATAAATAAACTAAAGTCATTTTTTTCGATTCCCAAACCTTGCTGCTGAACAGCAAATAAAAAATAATAGCCTTTTAATGGATAATTAGCCCTATCTCTCAAATCTCTAAAAAAATTATATTCTAATTCTACATAACGCTGATTTGTTTTTCCTTCTCCAAAAAAGTTTGCATTCAATTGTGCTACTGTATCAGCAATATTTTGGTTTCTGTATCCTACAAAGAAAGTATGACGGTCATAAAAGCGACTGCGAGCTGTAAGAGAAAGACCACTATAAAATCTAGAACTAAGTATTTCTCTATCAGGAGTTTCTATAAAACGAACTGTATCACGGTCTGTGATATACCCTAAATTTGTGTTTTCAGCATAACCTATCGAAATATTTAATCCTAAAGTTTGTGCTTTATTGATATAAGGAATAGAATAACGAAGATCATATTTGTTGGTAAAACCTGTTTGCAGGAGAAGAGATAGATTTTCATTTCTTCCTCTAAAATTATTATGTTTTACTCTGATTCCATACTCTAAACGTCTCAAATCCCTACCTTGTTGATTCCACCAAACATTAAAATTTCGGTCTGCAAGTTCGATAAGTGGAATGGGATAAATATACCATTGTTCAGTAAGACTGATTATAACATCTAATTCTCCTTTTCTAAATTCTTCATAAAAAATATCTACTGTAACAAAAAGACGAGTATTAAAAATTTTATTAGATTCTTGCTCTAAAATCTCTTCTATGTCTTTTCTATGAATTTTATAACCTTCATATATGGCAAGTTCTCTGAAAATAATTCTGTCTTTGGTCTTCTTGTGACATTCTAAATGAATATGAGAAATAGTTACACTATCACTAGAAAAATAGGTTGCTGATTCATCAGGCGATTTTTTAGTTTGTTTTTTTGAAGAATTTATTTTTTTACTTTCTTTATTATTACTTATTGTTGTTTTCTCTGTTTCATCTTGTGCTTTTATTTCAAAATTAATTGTTATAAAAATTAGCCAGAAAAAAAATAGAGAAAGTATATGTTTAGGTGCGTGTGCAATCATTTATCAATATTCTTTAAAACTTCTTTAGAAGTACCTTTAATTCATTTTTAACTGTAGTCATATAATTAGCTGTTCTACAAATTTATCTATTTTCTAATATAATGACCCTACAAGATGGCATTTTGGTTGCAAAAAACACAAACCTTATTTCATATTTTTCGTTAAAAGGTTTTTTTAATAAAAAATAGTGCAAAAAAAAGTCCTATTTCAATAAAACTCATTTGGGTTCTATTTAAAATAGGAATTTTTATTTTTTTATAAAAAGTAAAATTACTCTTGTGTAGTTGTAGTTTCTTCAGTCGTTGTTTCTTCTGCTTTTGCTTCCTCAGTTGTTCCTGTTATTTTTACAGGATAATCTTGTCTTGTGCTTTTTACCTCTTGAGGTGCATACATTTTAGCATAAATAGCCTTCGAACGATCATTGATTCCCTCTGGGTCTTCATATTGATTAGGAAGTTGCTTTGGTTCTGCTTCTCTACTTGTACCATAAATGCGCTCACTTTCTAAGTTTTTACCTTTGTTTGGAGCAGGTTGGTTATGCTCACCACAAGCTGTAAAGAAAACTAAAAGGGCTGCAAAAGCTAAAATTGTTCTGAATTGTTTCAACATATTTCTGTATTTTTTTCTGTATTTTTTAATACGGATTAATTGTTAATTATTAATGTAATGACTACTCTATTACAATCTGTGTAAAAGATAGTTTTTCAATAGGTCAAAATTACGCACCAAAACCCAAACTTAAAAATAAGAATTGCCTTTTATTTTAAAAAACAAGGAAAAATGATTGCTTAATAATTTTGTTAGATTAGTCTAACTTTATATATTTGCATTGTCAAATATATAAAACAGATTAATAAAACTTATATTTTTTTTATGCGAATACAAAATCTACTCTTTACAGTAACTTTATTATTTATTTCATTTTCTACTTATTCTCAAAATAGCCTTCAACATCAATCACAAGGAGAAATCAAAGGAAAAATAACCTTGGAAAGCTCAATTATTGGGTTTGCAACCATTCAGGTAAAAGAAAAAATAAATGATAAAATAGTCGGAACTACAACTGATAAAAATGGAAACTATGAATTAAAAAACATTCCCTTCGGAACTTATACTTTATTAGCTTCTTATTTAGGATTTGAAACACAAAGTAAAATAGTTGTTTTAAGTCAAGAAAATTCAGTTTTGGAAGTTAATTTTGACTTGAAAGAATCTATTTCTGAATTAAATCAAATTGTAGTTACGGCAACACGCACAGAAAAAAAACAAACCGATGCTGCTGTTATGGTGGATATTATCGACAGCAAAACTTTGATAAATACACAATCTTGTAATTTGTCGGAAGGATTGAAGTTTCAAGCAGGTTTGAGAGTAGAAACGGATTGTCAGACGTGTAATTATACGCAACTTCGAATGAATGGACTTGCTGGTGGCTATTCACAGATTTTGATAAATGGACGACCTATTTTTAGTCCGTTGATGGGATTGTATGGAATGGAACAACTTCCTGTAAATATGATTGAGCGTATTGAAATTGTGCGTGGTGGTGGTTCGGTTTTGTATGGCTCTAGTGCCATTGGTGGCGTTGTGAACGTAATTACGAAGATTCCAAAAGAAAATAATTACAATTTAGCTTATACCTATCAAAACATAAATGGACAATCAAACGACAACATTATTACAGGAAATGCAACTGTTTTGACAGAGAAAAAAAATGCAGGAGTTTCTTTTTTCATCAATAATAGAAAACGAGATTTTTACGACCACAACAGAGATAATTTTTCAGAATTACCAAAACTAGAAAATAATTCTTTTGGTGCAAATCTGTTTTTTTGTCCTACCGATAATCAAAAATTAGAAGTCAGTTTTAGTAGTATCAATGAATATCGTTTTGGTGGAGAAATGACAAATAAACCTGCTCATTTGGCTTTACAGTCCGAAGAACGAACGCACAATGTTTTGGTAGGAAATATTGATTATCAAATTAATTTTAATGGTGGAAACTCTTCTTTGATTACTTATTTTGCTACTCAAAACACAGATAGAAAACATTATACAGGAATTTTTCCAGATGAAAATGAAACAGAAGCCTATCAAAATCATTTAGAAAATCCTCCTTATGGAATTTCTGAAAACTCAACCTATCAAGCTGGTTTACAATTCAATCATAATCTTGATTTTTTAAGTGGAAATAATATTCTCACTTTCGGTTCTGAATATGTAACTGATGATGTTTTGGATAAAATTGATTCGTATAATTACAAAATTAACCAAATTACAAAGAATCTAGGTGTTTTTCTTCAAAGTGATTGGCAGATTACCAACAAATTAAATCTACTTTCAGGAATTCGAATGGATATACATAATTTTGTTGAGAATCCTATTTTTAGTCCTCGTTTGTCTTTTTTGTATAAAATCAAATCAAAAATGCAGTTTCGTGCTACTTGGAGTACAGGTTTTCGTGCGCCACAGGCTTTTGATGCAGATATGCATATTGCTTTTGCAGGAGGTGGAATTTCAAGAATTAGTCTAGCTGAAAATCTAAAACAAGAGCGTTCGAATAGCTTTAGTACGTCTTTGAATTATGATAAATCAACTGAAAATTTTATTGCAGGTTTTACGCTAGAAGGTTTTTATACACATCTTCAAAATGCTTTTTATTTATCGCCAAATGGAGAGGATAATTTCGGACAAAAATTTGAAAAACGAAATGGAGATGGCGCAACAGTTCAAGGGATTACGCTAGAAACACGAGCAAATTATAACAAAAAAGCACAGTTAGAAGTCGGTTTTACACTTCAAAAAAGCCTTTTTGATTCGCCAGTAGAGAATATTGAAGGCTTAGACCTCAAAAGAGAATTTTTAAGAACGCCAAATGATTATGGTTTTGCAACATTTTCATTTACACCAAACAAACGTTTTTCTTTCAATATGAATATTGTTTATACAGGAAAAATGCAACTTGTTCATTTTGCAGGTGCGCCAGAACAAATCATTGATGAATATAAAACCTCTGAAACTTTTACCGAATTTAGCGTCAAAACGAGTTATGATTTTGATTTGAAGAAAATAAATTCAAAATTGCAGCTTTTTGGAGGAATAAAAAATCTATTTAATGCCTATCAAAATGACTTTGATAGTGGAAAAAATAGAGATAGTAATTATATTTATGGAAGTGCTGCACCGAGAACTTTTTTTGTTGGTGTTAGGATTGGGAATTAATTTATTTACCGAACGGTTCGCTCAAAGCGAACTGTTCGGTAAGTAATTTATTTAAAAAACAATCATTTCCCCATCATTTGGAATATGAACTTTATGAGATAAACTATTTTTTTCTAGTTCTTTTTCTAATTCTGCTCGTGTTGTAGGACAATGGTTTACGGCTTCTAAATGATTTGCAATCACTATTCCATCAGTATTTTTGACAAATTTTAGGATGTCTTTCATTTTCATAAGTAAAGGCTGAAAAATATCAAGTTGTGCGCTACCACAAGCGATGACACTTATAGCAGGTTTGTATTCTTTTAAAACCTTATCAACTGAACTTGTGTAAATAGTATCTGAACTTAAATAAATTGATTTTTGACTTGGTAACTCAATATAAAATCCCATTACATTTCCCATTGGTTTTGAGATAAATCCGTAGCCATGTTTGGCTGGAATTCCTTCTATTGTTCCTCCTAGAAAATCACTTTTTTTCCAATAGTCTATGGTCTGAATCACATCTAAACCTTTCTTTTTAAATAATTTTTCGTCTTTGATGCTACATGTAACAGGTATATTATTTTTAATCAAAAAGCGTTCTGCTGCTGTATCTATGTGGTCTGGGTGTGCATGAGTAATCAAACAATGAGTTACTTTGCTTAAAATTGCTTGAGAATTATTTGGAAGTGAAACAATGGGATTCTTTTGTGCCTTAAAGCGAAAAAAAGTAAAAGTGGGTAATGTTCCTTTTTCTCCTAACATAGGATCGACAAGAATTATATCTTTTTCGGTTTCGATAACTATTGTAGCATTTCGGAGATGATGAATTTGAAGCATAAAAATTAAATCTAAGTTTAGAATTACTATTTGAATGTTACAAAATAAATCCTTTGAAAATCAAAACTACTTGATTCAAATCAAGAAATGCGTTTTCGAATTCGGCTTAATGTTTCGGGTGTGATATTCAAAAAAGAAGCGATATGGTATTGAGGTATAAATTCTAACCAATCTTTTTTGTAGATAAATAATTCTTGATAGAGTTCTTCAGGTGTTTTTGTGATTCTGTTGTATTCTAAAAGTTCTTTGTGTTTTAATAGCTTTTGAAAAGAAGATTCTATAATACTTTTTCCACATTGATATTTTTCTAATAATTGCTCAAATTTTATTTTATCAATGACTAATAGTTCTACTTTAGTCAGGCTTTCTTGATTTTTCTTGGTAGCTATTCCACTATTAAATGCTGACAAATCTGTAATGAATTGAGGTTGGGTATAAAAATTTATATTTATTTCCCTTTCTGATGTCAAATAATATTCCCTAATTAGTCCTTTATTTAAAAAACGAAGTTCTTTTTCAAAATCATTTTCTTGTAGAAGAATAGTGTTTTTATCAATTTTTTTAAGTTCGAATAGGGAAAAGAGTTCCTCTAATCCATGTTTATTGAGAGGATATTGTTTTTTGAAAAAGGTGCTTACTTCTCTAAACTGATTCATAACTTATCTACTCATTTTGTATTTTCTTGTTCCAACAGTTCTTGTGCTTTTTCTCGTGCTTCTTCTCTACTACCCATAATAAAAACAGGACTAGGATAAGATTTTACTAAAAAAATAGCTTTTAATACTGTTCTGTGTAAAAATGAGGGAGCAATAAATATTGCTGCAATGGCTTTTTCTGCTATGCGTTCTTTGTTTTCTTCTAAATATTTTCCTTGCAAAATTCTATATTTAGCTGCTAAATAAGAGGTTTTGGAAGTATCCATAATAGAAATGTAACGCTCTGTTTTTGATGGAATTGCAGCTGTTTCTTTTAAATAAGCCTCAAAATTTTGATCAGTTGCATTTTCTCCTGTAAACTCTATTTTTACAAGTGGAAGCTCTGAATAATCGAAAATTGCATAGGGTTGATTTTCCATTTCTTTACTTTTTTATAGGTATCTGTTCTTCTTTTAAAAGTTCGTTTATCCATTCCATAGCCTCTTCTTTGTCTTTACAAACTTTTACTTTGCTTGGATACGGTTTTACTAAAAAAATAGCTTGTACAATTGTTCGCTGAAGAAAAGAAGGAGCTATCAATGCAAGTCCAATAGATTGTTTAGCTATTTTGTCTTTGGTGTTTTCTAAATCTTTTCCTTGCATAATACGATACTTGGCTGCCAAATATTGCATTTTTGAAATATCATATACAAGTGCATAGCGTTCCCATTCAAACGCTTTGTGAGATTGTAGAGTATATTCTTCAAAATTTTCATCTGTGGCAGTATTTTCTGTAAAAGTCACATAGATAATAGGCTTTTCAAATTCAAAAATTGCTAAAGATTGGTTTTCCATTTTTTATTTTTCTATTTCTAGATTCTCATTTTCTAAAAGGTCATTTATCCATTGAGTAGCTTCTTCTTTCGTTTTACAAACTTTTACTGCACTTGGATACGGTTTTATTATAAAGACAGCTTCCAAAAGCATTCTCTGTAATACTGAGGGAGCAATAATTGCCATTCCAATAGAAAATTGAGCAACATTATTTTTATTTAATTTTAGAGCATTTCCTTGCATAATACGATGTTTTGCTTCTACATATTTTGTGTCTGTTGCATCTAAAAGGATTGCATAGCGTCCCTTTTCATAAATCTTGCCTACTTCATCTACATAATCTTGAAAATTTTGGTCTGTAATTTCAACATTAGTCAGTTTAATGTGAACTAAAGGAAATTCTGAATAATCAAAAATAGCGTACGGTTTTTTGATAGTTTCCATAATAAGTCAATAATTTTGTTAGCAGATAATGAAATTAAACTCCTTGTACTTCAAGATGAATTGTTTTCATTTTTTCTACTTCTAATTGAAGCAAGACAGTAAGACTATGCATATCTTTTAAATACGAATAAATTTGAGTAGCTCGTAACGGCTTATTTTCTAAATTACTTTCACTCATCAAAATACTTTCTGAAATATATGCTTTTGCTTCTTCTGAAAAATCAATTCCAAAAGATACATATTTTTCTATAAAATAATCAATGTTGTTAGTATTGATTGTACTTTTTATTATCTTTTCAACTGAACCAAATAATGTTTTGGGAGCGTTTTCTATATCAAAATACCCTTTATTGTTATTTGGTTTTATTCCTAAAGAAAGCTCTAAAATGGCTTTATAAAAATCTAAAACGGTATGCTGATTTACTTTTTGATGCGTATTTTGGTTTACTCTTTTTCGCCATTTTTCTATAAAAAATAAGCTAATTTGTTTATTTTCATCTTCATCTTGATTCATCTTTTTAAGTTCTTCAAAAATCCAATCTATTTCTTGATTGGATAATAAATATATTTTATTCTCTTGAATTAAATTATTTTCTTTTTCAATAAAATAAAGTAGCCTATTTATAGAAGAAGGATGAAGAAAAGGCTCTACAAAAACAGACGTAATAGGTTGATTTTTTTCTACTTGACTTTTGGCGTAGTGATAGAGTTCTTTTAAATCGTTTTTGAGATGATAAATACTATTTTCATGAATCCATTGTAGAAACAAGAAACAGTATTTTTCTAAAATAGAATAATTTTTTCTTGAGAAAATACCTGCATATTTTTCATCTTTATGAATCTCAAAATCAGATTGATGAGTTTGAATAATATCGAAAATATATTTCCTAACTGTATTTTGATTATGTGCTTGCACCCAAATCTTGAATTTTGTATTCGAAATATGTGTTGAATATTCCCAATTAGATAAAATTCCCATTTGATGAAAACGAATAATTGTTCTTTCTACAGTTAGTTTTCTATCTACTTTTTGAGAAAAAAGTCTAAAGTCTAAATCTGAAATTTCCACTTCTGAAGTTTTGATAATCTTATCTTTTTGTTCTTCTGCATCGTTTTTTGTATCTGTTATTAAACAATATTTATCATAAAATTGCTTCATAAACTCTACTTCTTCCTCAACAGGCTCAACTTTAGAAGCCCATTCCAACAGATGCCTATACATATCGCCACCCAGCCAACTTACATCTCTATTCATATTGCGAATATCTGAAAGGCGAGTAGTTGGTTCAAAAAGTTTTAATAGTGTTTTTTCATCTTTTTCTTTTTGAAAAATGATGTAGGTTTTTGAGTTTTTCTGTTTTATTCTATTCGAAATATCTAAAAGTTGAGTCAAAGATTTTGGTAATCCATATTGAATAACAAAATCTAAATTCTCCAAATTAATCCCAGAGTTAAGCGCAGAAGTAGAAGCTACAAGTACGTCTTGAGAAGTTTTGAGAGCATGTCTTAAATAATTTCGTTTTATAAAATGTGTTTCTTTGTCGTCATGTGAGCCTTGTGGAATTTTGACAGAATAGGGATAAACTTTTCGCTTCAAATCAAACTCTAATCGTTCGGAAAGCAGATAAGAGCCTGTACTTCCATTTACTCCCGAAGTAAAAATTATTCCTTTATTTTTTATACTTTCTTTATTTGTCTCATTTTGAATATTTTTGAGAATATTTACAAGAGCAGAATATGTATTCTCTGTTTCTATAAATTCAAAATTAGATATTTTATTTTCCAAAAATTCAGAAGCACTTACAGAAGCATAAAAATCATTTTCTTCTACTTTGAAAGTATTTTGAATAGACTTTGAAGCAGATTGATCTAAAAAATGGGATAGAAATACAAAAGGTGTTTTTGCTGCATCAAAATAATTGTAATAAATACTTTCTAAAGCAATATATTCTTCTTTATGTTGAGAACTCCACTCTGAAAAACGATGAATTTCATCAACTAAGAAGTATGCCCAGTTTATTTGATTTTTAGTAGTAGAGTCTTCACTTCTTATAAAGTTTTTAAACTCCTTTGTGTTAAGTAAATCGGCTGTCAAGATTAGCAAGAAAACTTTATTTTCTTTTACTAAATCTTGTGCCTGTTTTACTTCTTGACTGCTCATTTCAGAATGCCAAACCGTGATTTTATCTACTCCATTTTTAGCCAATTCTTCCATTTTATCCAAAGCAACATCAGTAGAAGCACAGACAAGAAGTGAAGGAGAAGATTGTAAAACAGAAAGCCAACCAAAAATGAAATTAGAGTCAATCTGTAAAGGAATATTTGCCAAAACAGACTGACCATTCAGAGCTTTTGCAAGCAAAATTTGAATAAAAGAAGATGAATTTTCTTTTAAACTTGGGCTTGTTTCTGAATTGAAAAAATGATTGAGTAAAAATTTGGAGCGTTTTAAATCATTATTATCATCAAAACTCCAGTTGTGAAAATCAGACTGAAAAAAAGAGTGAGAAAGAACAGGAAACTGTTTGGATAAAGGTTTTCCTTCATCAGAATGAAATGAAAAACGATAATTTTCAGCATATTCATTTCGTATTTTTATCCAATTTCTATTCTTATCAGAATCTGTCCAACGATGCAGAATACTAAAATCTATTTTTAGTATTTCTTGATTGTTTTCTCTATTGTCGCTTTGTTTTAATTCTATTTCGGAAAAAACGGTAGTGATAGAAACTTTAGGAGCTACAAATGGTAATTCTGGAAATAACTGCGAAACTAATTTTTGAATGCTCTCAATAGCTAATTCTATAATTTCTTTTGGAATTTGTTCCTTTTCTCGCATCAAAAAAACAGCTTTCCATGCTTTATCATCTAGTTTCCAAACTCCTCTAAAAAGCATCTCTGCTGTCAGAATCTGGACACGAATAAGAGCAGCTTTCCACCAAACTTGGGTAATAATTGTTTCTCTAGGCTGATTGGTTGCTGTTCTGTACCACTCTCTGAGTTTATTTGAAAAAATAGGTTTTTCTACTTGGTGGCGAATCCATTCCATTTTTTCACGAATCAAATCAGTTTCGTTTATAATCTCTTCAGCTGTAAAGCTCACGACATAAATTCCCTTCGAACGTAGTTTTTGTTCAATTTTTTGTTGTTTTTCTCTTTCTTTACTGCTAACAACAATCAAAACGGCTAGTTCTGCAATTGGCAAATAAAAATTTATAACTGTATCTTTTAATTCTGTATTTACATCATCTTGAGTAATTTCTAACTGTAAAACATCTGATAAAGAAGCATTTGACCAAAATAAAAACTCTAAAAATCCCCATTCGGGTAAATAACTTTGTAAGCGTTCACGCAAAAACAAACGCATGGCTTTTTCAGAACTATTTTGTTTGCTCTGCTGCTCAAATTTCCATTTTGGGATGTATTTATTTTTTTCTGAAATCTGTAAAGGAAGCAGAGGAATGTAATTTTCTACTTGATTGTCTTGTGTATTAAATCTCTCAGCCAATTCTTCAGGCAATGGCATTACCAAACTGCGCTGCAAAAAACGCAATAAAAAAGCAAATTTAGTCTTTTCTTCCTCAACCACTTTTTGAGAGAAAAAAGGTAAATTCTGAATGACAAAATGATTGGTTGTGTTGGTATAACCTGCTGAATAGTGTTGCATAAGGAATAATTTTTGTTTACCAAATTATATTTTCTATATGTTCTTTTAAATGATAATCTGTAAAGTTTTTGATTTTATTTGTGTCAAAAGTTTCTATATCTAATTCCCAAATAGCAGATATCTCACTCCAAGGGTCAGTTAGAACTTCAACTATTCTTTCTGTTTTTACTCTCAAAGAATGTATCCATCTAAATTCTTTTGTTTGTATTGAAGCAGTACGACCTGTATCTGTCCAAATACTCAAATGTAAATTAGCAACTATTGCACATTTATTATTTTTATCAATTAAAGCAACATCAGGTTCTCCATAAAAATCATCTTCTAATAAAACTTTACCAGTCATTTTATCTACCAGCCGAGTGTTTTCAAATTCATGTTCTATTTTTAACTTGTCTGTTTCGTAGAGTATATTTCTCATAATTTTGTTTTTAGCCTTGTATTCCAAATATAATATAAAATTTTAGAAACGAGTGAGTTTGTACTATATTTGAAATACAAAATACACAGTTGAAAGCTGAGTAAAAAATGTTCGATAAAATCTAGTTAATTCTTCTTAGGAAATAAAAATCATGCTAAACAAAAAATGGACAAATGATAAAATATTTGATGATATTTTTCTAATTGTAAATGGAGCTTTTGTACATAATATAACAGATAATATGTTGGGAGCTTATATTGCAATGCCAAAAAATAACGAACTAGAGTTAGTAATTTTTGCGAATGAACTAACAAATTTAACTTACAAAGAATTAATGAAGATATAATTCCTCAGATAAAAGATCATGTGTATTCTTATGGAATTACTAAAGTTATCTTAAATGAATTTCTAGTTCAAAGTATCAACGTTGAAAGAGAAAATATTTTTCCTGAACTTAACTATTATTGGTGTATTTTTCATAAATATGAAGGATATTAGATAGCTGTCATGTGGTTTAAAGTAGCTTTATAGGTTCACTACAAACAGAATTGAGAATTATTGGCTATGTTATAAATAAAACTATGAATTACAATTTTCACAAACCCAAAAGTTTTTATTAAATTAGCTATAAATAAATTTCAAATCACACAATACTCCTGCACCAATAGAGCAAGATAAGTATATTATTTCATAAAGTTATAAAAATGAATAAACCTAAATATGTATATGAATTTGAAGAAGATTTATTAATTTTTGAATTTGTAAGTGTAGGAATAAAAGGGAGTATTAGAAAAATGATTACTTATTCTTATACAGGAGTTGAGAACGTATATAATTTAGGTTTTGGAGATTTGAATGAAGAAACGAACGAAATAGACGATTTATCCGTTACTAATAATGGAGATAGTGAGAAAGTTTTATCTACAGTTGCAGCGACGATTTTTGATTTTACTGAAAAATATCCAAATGCTATGATAGTAGCCACAGGAAGTACGGCTGTCAGAACACGATTGTATAGGATAGGTATTTCAAACAACCTAAAAGAAATTCAAACTAATTTTTCTATTTTTGGATTTACAGAACAAGAAGAATGGGAAAAATTTGTAGTAGGTAAAAATTACGAAGCATTTTTAATAACCAAAAAATAAATCAACCAAAAATTATGAAAACAGAAGACTCAAACAAAGAAAAAGATTCAAAAGTCGTTTTTAGTAAACGATTAGAACAATACAAAAATAGGAATATGTTCCCTGAAAAATTAGCGAAAGTACAAGAAATAATTGCTAAACATGGACTTCCTAAAATTGAAAAAGAATAATCAATCTTTTGATAAAATCTAAAAAAGCACAAACTCCTAATTTCCAAAAAAAGAAATTAGGAGTTTTTTTTATAAAAAATCAAAAGTTCTTTTTGTTTTCTAGCCTAATATCCCAAAACAATTAAAAATCTAATCAAATCGTATAGCTCTAATAGGCTTTATTCTACTAATAAAAATAGAAGGAATCCAAAGAATGAAAAGAACTAAAGCAATTATAACAAAGTTGAGCATCAAAATCAAAGGAATATTCCACGAAATTGGAACGCTACTCATATAATAAGTTTCAATATCTAAAGGAATAATTTTGAAAGTATCTTGAATCAGACAAAACAAAATTCCGATTATGTTTCCTATCAAAATTCCTTTCCAAAGAATAACTAAGCCATTTTGAAAGAATATTTTCAGAATCTGACTACTTGTTGCGCCTAGTGCTTTGAGCATTCCTATCATCGTAACACGTTCAGTAATCAGAATCAAAAGCACAGAAACAACATTGAAAAGAGCAACAAACAGAATAACACTCAAAAAGATAGTTACATTTTTGTTTACCATCGAAAACCACTCAAAAAAGTGAGCAAACGTATTGGTTACTTTTTGAAGATACATATCATAATCGCTATTAGCTTCTATTTCATTATAGAGAGTATCTATATTATCAAAATCCTTCAAAAAAACCTCATAACCACCGACAAGCGTATCGCCCCAGTCATTGAGACGCTGTAAAAGTCCTTGGTCGCAATACACCAAACGCTCATCAAAATCCTCAATTCCTGTTTGATAAATGCCTACAACTTCTAGTTTTCGCTGTCTTGGTGGGTCTTGCAAGAAAAAAGCAAGTAAATCATCACCCACTTTAAGACGTAATTTGTCTTTTGTATCCTGACTAATAATAATTTCCTTTGAATAACTACTTGTATCAAAAGTAATAAAACGACCTTCTACAAGATTTTTCTTAAAACTTACTGTATCATATTGCTTATCCACTCCTTTCAAAACTAATCCCATTAAATCTTCATCTGTTCGTAGTAAAACAGGTTTTTGTGTGTAAGGATGAATATGAGAAATATAATCTTGTTTTTTTAATTCTTCATAAAAATCTCGTTGTGTAGAAAGTGGACTTGTTTCGAAAGAATTATTCATATCAAATTTAAGAATCTGAATATGCCCTGTTTGGCTCACTATTTTATCCAAAATAGTCTGTTTGAAACCTTCAAAAATTGCCATCGAAATAATAAGAGCAGCAATTCCGAGCGCAATACTTCCGATAGCAATGCGTGTAATGACTTTCGAAAAACTACTTCCCTTCTGACTTCGGATGCGTTTGGCTATGAAAAGCGAAAAATTCACTATATTTTTATTGGTTTTTTATATTTTGTCAAAATTAAAGACAAATATACATTTCTAACTTTCGTTTTGCAATAAAGATTATCACGGTTATTTTGTATGAGAGTCCTCTAGACTATTGAATAGGATAAAATACTGCTTTTTTATGTTCAGACAAGATGTCTGAACTACCTAAATACAAACTGTAGAGAATGAATAAATTTAATTTGTGGGAATTGTAAGGCATTTCTTTAAAATTGATTAGGATAGGTAGAATCAGCTAATAATCTAAATGGTTCTCCTACGATGATATTTCCTTTGGTATTTTCTTTAATTCTTTTGATAATTATATATTCTTGTGATTGCTCGCTGTACAAATATACTTCTGTAAAGTTTGATATTTTGGCTAATCCTTTCAAAAATAACTCTATTGTAGCATAATCTTTTGTAGGAAGGTTTTTGATTTGTCTTGTTTCATCATGGAAATAAATAAATAAAGTTGGGATTTTTGATGTTGTTGGATAATTTCCATTAGGTATAACCTCCATTTCTCGTTGAAACTTAACTTGCTTTATGTCACTCCAAGAAAAACTATCTTTTCCTATTTCTATACGATTAGTGAAAAGACGCACATTATTTTTTGTAAGTCCCATAAGTTCATCAAATGAATCATTAGCAGTAATAACTCCAACAATAAATCCTAAACATGCACTTATTAAAATAGAAAATGCACCAATAGCTTCAGTATCAACTTGATAAACAGTCTGTTGTAAAGCAGAAAGAGAGACTAAAAAAGAAACTACCAAAGTAACTAGCACAGCTTGAAAAACAACTCCTCCATGTTTTAATTCTGTAATAAGCTCGTCTTTTATTTTCTTAGAAACAAGTCTAGATGCCAAAGCAGGAATAGTATCAAGCGTTTGATTTTGCTCGCAATGCCTTTCATTCATATAAACCCAACTATCTTCCAAAAAACAAGATTTACAGACAGTACAAAAAACAACCTTATCATTTTCTTTGACAGAATCGCCTGTAATAGGGTCAGTTCTGCCAATGATATGAGAATGATTAGAATTTAATGTATGAGAAGTGTAAGACATTTTCTTTAAAATTTATTAAGAAAGATAAAATCGAATTAGCTATATAGTTTGTATGGTTCTCCTACAATAATATTTCCTTTCGTATTTTTCTTGATTTGTCTGATAGTTTGATATTCTTGTAATTGCTCACTGTATAAATATACTTCTGTAAATTTTGATATTTTGGCTAGTTGTTCTAAGAATAAATGAATGCGTGTATGATCTTTAGTTGGAAGAGTTTTAATTTGTCTGTCTCCATCTTTAAAATAAAGAGACAAAGTTGGAATTGTAGATAATGAGTTTAATCTATAATTTCTCATTTTTCGTTCAAACTTAATTTGCTTTATATCTCCCCAATAAAAGATTTCTTTTTGTGTCTCTAATCTATCTTCAAAAAGATAAATGTTTTTATTTTCTTTTATTTTAATATTTCCCATTAAGAAATTGATGGAGTCTTTTGAAAAAAAAACGTGAGTAATAAAAAATAATCCAAGACTTATACTACCACCCCATAAAACAGAAAATATAAATTTGTCGGGATAAATTATACAAAACAAGATAGTCAGACACACAGCTACGAGAATAAAGGAAAAGACAGTATAATCAGAATTTTCAACAGAACTTTCCTTTAGTATTGTAAGCAATTTTTCACTTCGCTTTCTGACAAGAATTGTAGGAGACAAAGCAGGAACAGCATCAAGCGTTTGATTTTGCTCGCAATGCCTTCTCTTCATATATTTCCAACTATCTTCCAAAAAGCAAGAATGACAAGCAGCACAAAAAACAACTGTATCATTTTCTTTGACACAATCGCCCGTAATTGGGTCAGTTCTGCCGATGATATGAGAATGAGTTGAGCAGTTCAATATGTGAGAGTGGTAGGGCATTTTTGATTTTTTGAAATAACAATAATTTTATCTATCTGATGTAGTAAATACAGGTATTCCTTTGTTATTGACTACTTTTCTAGGTTTACCTACTTGTATATTTCCATCACAACTTGATTGAATTAGGTTTATAGTACGTAATTCTGTATAGTTTTCACTATAAAAAAAGACTTGTGTAAAGTGTGAAATTCTTGCTAAACCTTCTAAAAATAATTTACTCTGTTTGTAACTGTTAGTAGGCAAACGATAGTTTACAAATTTCCCTTTATTGAAATAAATCAATAGGTAAGGAGTATAAGAGGTAATTTCTGTTTCTAATGATCCATGTATTTCATAGGTTGATGTTGACACTTCTCTTTGATACTTGATTTGTTTTATGTCACTCCAAGAAAAACTATCTTTTCCTATTTCTATTCGATTTCGAAAAAGGCGTATATCATTTTTATTACTTCCAATTAAACTTTTGAATTTGTTAGTTACTGTTATAACAGCAGATAAAATGCCTATAGTTATTGTCGTAAGCAACGAAGCAATCAAAGTTGCTTTTACATCAAAAGAGAAAAAAGTGCTTGACGTAGCCACACCAAAAAAGGAAAATAAAAAAGATAGAATTATAACAGCAACAACGATAGTAAAATTTACTCCCTTATTTTTCAGTTGTGCAATAATTTCTTCACTTCTATTTTTAATAGTAAGTTTGGAGGGCAGAGCAGGAACAGAACTAAGCGTTTGATTTTGCTCACAATGCCTTTTATTCATATAAATCCAACTATCTTCCAAAAAACAAGATTTACAGACTGCACAAAAAACAACTGTATCATTTTCTTTGACACAATCGCCCGTAATTGGGTCAGTTCTTTCTATAATGTGAGAGTGATTTGAACTTAATTTGTGGGAGTGGTAGGACATACTTTGGAATGAAAAAATTGAAACAGATTTGCAAAATAAAGGCGTAGAATGTACTTTTGTCGAAAATTAAAACGTTATTTAAAATTAGTCTAAACAAAAATAGTAATCATGTAATTCTTATTTTAACACCAATCAGAACTAGGCTAATTCTATCATATACGCAAAAACAACCTTTTGAGTTGTTTGTTATTTAATAATTTTTAAAACTTATACTGTTTTTATATACAACTAAATCTATGAAAAATATTTTTTTAAAATACTATTTTATTTTCTTTACAATTCTATCTTTTTTTTGGCTTTCGTCGTGTGGAAGTGATTCGGAAACTAAAAAAACGGAATTTGACCGAAAAGAATTATTAGAAAATATAGCTACTAATTTGATTGTTCCTTCCTATCAAAACTTAGAAAGTAATACTAATTTACTTGTAGAGGCTACTCAAGATTTTACACAAAACCCATCAGTTTCTACACTGGAGACTGCTCAAACTGCTTGGAAATCAGCTTATTTGTCTTTTCAAGATGCTAATGTTTATAATTTTGGTGCAGCACAAGGAACGCTTGGTTCATTGTTGGAAAATGTAGGAACTTTTCCTGTAAGTGAAACCAAAATTGAAAATTATATTGCTGCTGGAAACTCATCTTTGAATAATTTTGATAGAGATTCAAGAGGCTTTTTGGGAGTAGAATATTTGCTTTTTGATAAAGAAAATAAAACAAGTGTAGTAGAAAAATATACAGACCCAAATAGAAAAGAATATTTGTTGGCAGTAGTTCAAAACATTCAAACTGAAGTAAAAAAAGTAAGTGATTCTTGGACAAACGGCTATAAAGAAACTTTTACAAACAACACAGGAACAGACGCAGGAAGTGGCGTTTCTATTTTATTTAATGAATGGAATAAAAGTTTTGAGAGTATCAAAAATTTCAAATTAGGTTTGCCATTAGGAAGACGAGCAGGACAAACACAAGCTGACCCAAAGTTAGTAGAAGCCTATTATAGCAAAGAATCAATTCTGTTTTTGAAAGCTCATTTTGAGAATATTGAACGTATTTGGTACGGAAAATCATTGAATGGACAAGATGGAATTGGTTTTGAAGAATATTTAATGAGTGTAGAAGGAGGAGAAGCTGTAGTCTTGGAAACCAAAACACAATTAGAAGAAGTAAAAAAAGCAATTAATCTTTTGCCAAATGAAGATTTACAAACTCAAATTAGCTCAAATCCCACAGCTATAAATAACCTTTTGACAGAAATGCAAAAACTAACTCGTTTCTTTAAAAGTGAAATGATTTCTCTTTTAGGAATTACGATTACCTATGATAGTGGTGATGGTGATTGATATGTAAGTCGTCGGTAAGGACACCTACAACGGCTATTTTTGCTTTATATATAATCCCCTCTGTCATTGTTGTTGTCTCCACCAACTACAAAAAAATAAAAACGCTATTTCAATACATTTGAAGTAGCGTTTTTTCATTTTCAAAAAAAGTCTGTTTTTTCAAGAAAAAATAAGCAACTTTGCATCAAAAACTACTAAAACACACAATCAGAAACTCAATTATCATAAAATGAATATCTTTCACAAACTCATTTCTTGGATTACAACATCTATTTTTATAGTTGTTTTTTACCTTACACTTTGTGTTTTTCACGTTTTACAAGTGATTTCTCTTAATCTTTGGGGATACAAAGGACACAAAAAAAGTGTAGATTATATGGTTTTTTGGCTTATGCAGGGCTTAAGAACAGTAGGGGCAAGGCTTCCAAATATGAAACAGCCAAGCCTTCCAACTGATAGACCTATTATTATTGTTTCGAATCATCAGAGTATTTATGATGTTCCTGCTATCTTGTGGACATTCAGAAAATACCATCCAAAATTTGTGAGTAAAAAAGAATTAGAATACGGAACGCCTGCAATTTCTTATAATTTACGTCATGGAGGTTCTGTTTTGATTGATAGAAAAGATAGAAAACAGGCTCTGACAGCCATGACTCAATTTTCAAAGTACATAGAGGAAAATAATTATGCAGGTTGTATTTTTCCAGAAGGAACACGCTCTAGAGATGGAAATATATTGGATTTCAAACCAGCAGGAATGCTAATGATGTTTAAAAGTATGGCAAAAAATCCCCCTATTGTTGTTCCTGTAGTGATAGATAATTTTTGGAAAATGCAACGCTATAGCTTCAAACCAATTCCTTTTGGAATTAATTTTTTCTTGAAAGTATTAGAACCAATTGACATGAAAATATGGCTAGAAGAAGGAAATAGCTCTACTTCGCTTATTGCTGAGACTGAAAAAAGGATAAAAGAGGCTTTGGAAGAAAGTAGAAATTAAAAAAATTAAGAAATATTTTTTAATTTTTAATTTTTTTAAGTTATTATTGTATAGTCTCTTAAAAAAGCAGAATAACTGTTGAGTCATTTTGTATTTCACTTGCAAACCTTTTATTATTTAACCTCTTTTTGTATGATGAAAAGTTACTCTATTTTCAAAGAAAATAGTTTTTTATCTTGTTTTTTTATTTTTGTATTAATTCAATTTTTTATAGTAGAAAAACATGCAGTAGCTCAATCTACTCAAAATCAAATATTTTCTACTCTTGTTCCTGAAATAGGTTTTCCTTTAGTGCATAATTTCTCACCAGAAGAATATAATGGTTCTTCTCAAAACTGGGCAATTGCTCAAAGCCCAAACGGACTTATTTATGTTGGAAATAATGAAGGTGTTCTAGAATTTGATGGCAAAAATTGGCGTAAATATAGAGTAACTAATAATTCAACGATAAAGTCATTAGCCATAACAGCAAAAGGAGAAATATTTGTTGGAGCAAAAGGCGAACTTGGAATGCTTAAGCCTGATTCGACAAATACGTTACATTATGTTTCCTTAATGAATAAAATTCCTGAAGACAAAAGAAATTTTAATGATGTCTGGCAGATTTTTATCAAAGAAGATAAGCAAGAAGTCTATTTTCGAACAACTGAACAAGTCTTAGTTTATAAGAATGATACTTTTATAAAAATTATTGAACCCCAAAATACATTTGGAACAGCTTTTCTTGCGAATGATAATTTCTATGTCAAGGAAGATGAAGAAGGAGTACTAAAATTAAATGAAAACTATCAATTAGAAGCATTTTCAGAACAAACTATAGGATTAAATAATGTCTATGGAGTTGTATCCAAAAATAATGATAATAGTATAATTGTACTTACTCGTCCAGAAGGAGTTTTTCAAGTCAAAGATAAAAATACTAAACGCATTGACTTTGCTTCTTTATCTACTCTCAATGAAGCTAGAGGCTATGTTTCTAGTATGCTTCCTTCTCAAGAAATTGCTATTGGCACACTAAGAAATGGTGTTTTTATTACAGATTTGAATGGGAATACAAAACTACACTTAACTAAAAAAAATATCTTAAACAGTAACACCATCTACGATGTGTTTTTAGATAACAAAAATAACTTGTGGCTTGCTACAGATAATGGAATCTCCTGTGTTTATCTAGGTGTTCCCTACTCTACTATTGGTGAAAAACAGGGAGCAGCAGGAAAAGGACTAACAGTTGAGTATTCAGAAATCCACAATAAATTATATCTAGGAACTACTTTAGGAATTTATCAGAACAATTATCCAATCACAACAAACCCTACAGATGGAAAACAAAAAGATTTTTCTTTACTTGAGGGAACAGAAGGATATGCTCTAACTTCAACTTCTTATAATGACAAAATTTATCAAGGACATAGTTTAGGAATATTTGAAATTATTGATACAATAGCAAATAAATTTGCTATTATACGAAAAGCTATTTGGTCGATAAAACCTCTTTCTATTGAAACTACAACTCGTTTTTTGGTAATCCCTTCGAAAGGAATTAGTCTTGTTACTAAAGTTAGTAATATAAAAGGTCAAGAGTGGGAAGAGAAAATGTACTCAAATTTTGATGAAAGTGTGCGTTCTTTGAATCAATATAAAGGATATTGGTGGACTCAAAGTAATAATAAAGGAGTTTATCGTTTGACGTTTTCTGATAACTATGATAGTTTATTAGAAGCAAAATTATATACTGCTGAGGAAGGTTTATTTTCTGAAATGGGCAATAACATCCATCGAATACAAGATAAATTGGTGGTAGTAAATGAAAACACAGTATTAAAATATGATGAGAAACAAGACACATTTGTCAAAGATAAATTTTTTGATGCTTATTTTAAAGATAAAAATATATCTCGTCTCTATGAAGATAAAGAGGACAATATTTGGTATGAAATCAGTGGAGAAAGAGGCGTTTTATGGAAAGAACAAGGAAATAAATATAGGCAACAAACTGATTTTACAGCCTTACAATCTATTTATAGTGAAATCAATCTAAACAAAACACTTCCTGATGGGAAATTAGTTTTAGGTGTAGGAGATGGATTTGTTTTTATAGATTCAAAACGAAATTTTGAGATTAATCAGAAGCCAACTGTACAGGTTCGTAAAATAGAATTTTTAGGAGAAACAGATTCACTGCTTTTTGGTGGTTCATTTTTGGGAGAAGATAGCTTAGTTACTTATTTACAACCTAAGAATCAACAACTAAAATTAGACTATCGTTTTAATGCACTGCGTTTTTCTTTTGCCTGTCCAGAGATGAGTTTTCCAGAGCAAACAGAATATCGATATAAACTAGAAGGATTAGATGAAAAATGGTCATCTTGGTCATCTAAAGCTCAAAAAGAATATACTAACCTTTCTGATAAAAAATATAAATTTAGAGTACAAGCTCGTACAATTTGGGGAGTAGAAAGTGAAGAAACACTTTACGAGTTTGAAATTCGTTCGCCTTTTTATAAAACACCAATAGCCTATAGTATTTATGTTATTTTGGCAGTCTTACTTGTTTGGGTAATCGTAAAACTCAATACAAAAAGGTTAGAAAGAGATAAGAAAAAGTTAGAAAAAGTAATTACTGAACGCACAGCCGAGGTTGTTCAACAAAAAGAAGAGCTACAAATGCAAGCTGATAATCTTTCACAAGCAAACGCAGCTATCAACAATCAAAAAGAAGAGTTAGAATTACAGGCCGAAAATTTATCTCTTGCTAATACTGCCATTAGTGAGCAAAAACAAGAAATTGAAAAATCGTATCAAAATGTACGTGTTCTTAGTGAAATTGGACAGAAAATAACAAATATTCTTGATGTAAAAACACTAATTCAAACTGTGTATGAGAGTGTAAATACACTTATGCCTGCTGATGGTTTTGGTATTGGAATTTTAAATGAGGCAACTAGAAAAATTGAGTTTGAAGGTTTCGTAGAAAATAATGAAACTCTACCTGCTCATTCAGACCATCTAGAGGATACAACTAAACTATCTGTGAGGAGTTTAATAAATAACGAGAGGTTAGTAATTACAGATGCACAATCACAATACAAAGAATACTTTAATATAGATTTAGAAGAGGTAGAAATTGGTAAACTACCTTATTCTTTGGTATATCTACCTTTAAACTCAGAAGGAGAAACAATTGGAGTATTGACAGTTCAGAGTATGATAGAGCATAAATATTCTTCTATAGAGTTAGATATGTTAGATACTTTGGGCGCTTATACAGCTATTGCCTTAGATAATATAAAGGCATATCAAATTATTTCTGATAAAAATACAAATATTACTGATTCAATTCGTTATGCTCAAACTATTCAGCAAGCTGTTTTGCCAATTGAACAAGAGCTAGAAGAGTATTTTGAAGAACATTTTGTTATTTTTCGTCCTAAAGATATTGTCAGTGGAGATTTTTATTGGGCAACAGAACTAAAAACAGAAACAGAACATAAAATCTTTGTTGCTGTGGTAGATTGTACAGGACATGGAGTTCCGGGGGCATTTATGTCTATGCTTGGACATGCTTTTCTCAATGAAGCTGTTTCTCAACAACATTTAACTAACCCTGCTGCAATTTTAGAGTGGCTCAATGAAGAAATAAAGAGTTCTTTAAGGCAAGAACAAAAAGTGAATGCTGATGGAATGGATATTTCACTTTGTGTTATCGATAAAAACCAGTTAGAAAATAATGCAGAAGAAAATATCAAAATAACTTATTGTGGAGCAAAACGTCCTCTTTTTTATGTATTGCCTTCCAATAATTTAAAACTGGTAAAAGGAAATAGACGTTCTATTGGTGGTTATGTAAGAAAGAAAAAATACAATGACTTTGAAAATGAAGAAATAGTTTTACCAAAAGGAACAATGCTTTATCTTTTTTCTGATGGATTTACAGACCAATCTAACCCAGAGGGAATAAAACTAGGTACACCAAAGCTTACAGAACAGCTTTCTTCTTTGGCTTCTCTTTCTACACAAAAACAGCAACAACAACTAACAGATTTATTAGACAATCATCAACGAGACACACCACAACGGGATGACATCACTTTTATGGGAATAAGAATATAAATTTTTTCTTAAAATGAAAATCAGGTAATGCGACTTCTAGATTAATTGAAAATTGAATTTAGATTGTAATAAAAAAATAGGTATATTGCTTAATCAATATCAGAAAAATATTTGTTCATTATATTTCTAACTTTTAATGCATTCCTTTTTTACTATTAAAAGTGTTTTCAAAACGCCATATTTATATTCTTTAATTTTTCTACTTATTTTTAAGTCGGCTTTTTCTCAACAGCTTACTCAAGAAAATAGTAGTGATGCAATCGGTTTGCCTTTTATCAAAAACTATTCAGTAAATGAGTATAATGCAGCTATACAAAGCTGGCAAGTTATGGAAGCTCCTAATGGATTTTTATATTTTGCTAATAGTGGAGGTGTACTGGAGTTTGATGGAAGCAATTGGCGTACCTACATACCTAATGAAAATTTAGTTGTTCGTTCTTTAGCTACCAATCAAGAAGGAGATGTATTTGTGGGAGCAAGAAATGATTTTGGCATTTTGAGACCTGATTCTACTCATACATTGCACTTTGTGTCACTTTTAGATAAAATCCCACAAGATAAAAGAGAATTTGGTGACGTGTGGGAAATATTTTATAGCAAGCAAAAAGGAGTTATTCTAAGAACAAACCATTACCTTTTTATCTATAATCCAAAAACAGATAAAACAACTACTTTAGAAGTAGAAGGGGGCTTAAAAAGGTCTTCCTTTGTTAATGATAATTTTTATGTTAAAGGAAATAAGAATGGACTTTTATATCTAAACGAAAACAATGTTTTAGAACCCATAACAGATTCTTCCTTTGGACAAGCCAAAATTTATGGAATGATTTCTATTTCAGAAAATGAAAGTTTACTTTTTGCTCCTCCAAATGGGACATTCAAAGTAAAAGACAAAAAGCTGACAGCTTTTCCATTTGCTTCTCAAGATTATCTTGCTTCTAAAATAGCATACTGTGTTACAGCTTTACCAAATGGAGATATTGCTATCGGAACGTATATTGATGGTATCTTTATCACCGACCAAAAAGGAAACATCAAGCTTCATTTAAATAAAAAAACAGGATTACAAAGTAATGCTATTTATGATCTTTCAGTAGATAGGAATGGAAATCTTTTAGTTGCTGGAAATGATGGAATTGATATTGTTTATTTATCTATTCCTTATTCTTATATAGGTGCTGCTCAAAATGTAGAAGGCTTTGGTTTGCAACTGATCTACTCTCCTTTCTATCAGCGTTTATATGCAGGAACAACAGCAGGAATTTATACACAACCATTTCCACAAAAACTAAATCAACTTCATCAAGATTTTACGTTTTTAAATGGAACAGAAGGTTTTGGATTAGATGCTTTAATAGAAGAAAAGGAAGTGATTTTTGGTGGAAATTTTAAATTATTTTCTATCAAAGATACTGTAGCAACCATTATTGATGCAGGATTAAATAATGCTGTACTCATTCCAATAAAAAATACAGGTAAATACTTTATAGGAAGAAGAGAAGGAATATCAATAGCTAAAAAAAATAGTGAAGTAATAAGGAATGCAAAAACTAAACGAGACACAACAATAGTAAATTGGACAGTAAAACCCATTGCAAATTTTGAAAGTAGTGCAGAAGATGCTGTTTTTTATCAAGATTATTTTTGGTTAAATTCTCAGAAAGGAGTTTTGAAAGTAAAATTATCTGAAAATTATGATAGCATAATTACTACAAAACTGTATTCCGTTGATGAAGGTTTACCTCATGAAAACGAGAACAAAGTCTATTTTATTAATCAAAAATTAGTAGTTGCGACTCAAAAAGGAATATACCACTATGATGAAAAGCAAGATAGATTTATAAAAGAACCTTTATTAGAAAAGTTTTTTGAAGATGGATTTATTAATAAATTGTATCAAGATAAAAAAGGAAATATTTGGTACACTACCGAAAATGAAACAGGTGTTCTTTGGAAAAAAACGGATACTATTTATGAGCAACAAACTAATCTTTTAGCCCCTTTAGTAGCTGTCTCAATAGAAAATATCAATGATTTTTTGCCCAACAAAATATCTTTTGGAACAAATAATAAATTTTGGATTTTAGATACAGAAAATAAATTTAATATTGAGCAAAAACCTACAGTATTTATCAGAAAAATAGAGTTTCTAGGAGAAAAAGATTCATTACTTTTTGGAGGAGCTTTTTCTGAGAGTGCTTCTAGTGTAGAAAAACAAACTAATCCTCAACAATTAGAATTAGAATTTGAATTCAATGCACTACGTTTTTCATTTTCAAGTCCCTACATGATTTTTGAAGAACATAATAAATATCGTTATAAATTAGATGGATTAGATGATAAATGGTCAGTTTGGTCAAATAAATCACAAAAAGAATATACTAATTTATCCGAAGGAAATTATAAATTTAGAGTTCAATCAAAAAATATATGGAATGCCATAAGTGAAGAAACAATCTATGAATTTAGAATTCTCCCTCCACTTTATCGTACTTGGTGGGCATATCTTATTTATTTTGTAAGTTTTATCATATTAATTTGGTTGGTTGTAAAATTAAATACACAACGATTAGAAAGAGATAAAAGAAATCTTGAAAATACCATAACACAACGTACAGCAGAAGTAATGCAGCAAAAAGAAGAGTTAGAAGCACAGGCTCAAAATCTATTGGAAGCAAATAATTCTATTCAAACTCAAAAACAGGAAATAGAAAAATCATATCAAAATATTAAAGTTTTGAGTGAAATTGGACAAAAAATAACTACCATTTTAAATGTAGAGGAGCTTACAGATACAGTTTATCAAAATGTAAATAAACTGATGTCTGCTGATGCTTTTGGGATTGGAATTTTTAATGAAAGTAAAAAACGTTTAGATTTTGAAGGTTTTAGAGAAAAAGGCAAAGTATTACCAACTCATTCTGATTCTGTAGAAAATAACAAAAAACTATCAGCACAAAGTTTTAATAATAATAAAAGAATTGTTATAAATGATCTTCAAAATGACTTTTTAGATTACTTTGAAGCTCCTGTGTCTGAAGCTGAAATAGGAGAGCTTCCCAATTCATTAGTGTATCTGCCTCTTACATCAGAGGGTAAAATAGTAGGCGTTTTGACTGTTCAAAGTATGGATAAAAATGTCTATAATGAGCTAGAACTTAGTATTTTGGATACCTTAGGTGCTTATACAGCCATTGCCTTAGATAATATTAAGGCTTATCAGATTATAGAAAGTAAAAATAAAAATATTACTGATTCTATTCGTTATGCTGAAACAATTCAGAAGGCTGTTTTGAGAATTGATGAAGAACTCAAAAATTATTTTGAGAATTATTTTGTGATATTTAGAGCTAAAGATATTGTAAGTGGAGATTTTTATTGGGTACGTCAAACCGAAAAACAAATTTTTGTTGCTGTGATAGATTGTACAGGACATGGTGTTCCAGGTGCATTTATGTCTATGCTCGGAAATGCTTTCTTGAATGAAGCTGTTAATCAGAAAAAACTCTCTGACCCTGCTGCTACTTTGGAATGGCTGGATGGAGAAATAAAACACTCCCTATTACAAGATCAAAATGCAAATGCTGATGGAATGGATGTTTCCCTATGTGTAATTGACAAACTTCCTATATATGATAGTAACATTAATAAATATCGCACAAAAATTACTTATTCAGGAGCAAAAAGACCTCTTGTTTATGTAGAACCAGATGCATCAATAGAAACTATAAAAGGTGACCGACGTTCTATTGGAGGTCATGTGAATGAGAAAACAGCTAGAAAAGTTGCCAATAGCCCTTTTACCAACCAAGTTGTAGAAGTTGAAAAAGAAACAATGATTTATATCTTTAGTGATGGTTTTGTTGATCAAAGCAATCCAGAAGGCAAAAAAATAGGAACTTCTACTTTATTGTCTTGTATTTCTGAAATTTCAGATTTTTCTGTATCTGAGCAAAAACAAAAACTAACAGATTTATTAGACAATCATCAATTAGATACACCACAACGGGATGACATCACTTTTATGGGAATACGTATCTAGAAGAAATAGTTTTATTTGAAATAATGTGAAAACTAAAAAAAATGTAAATCTTTTATAATCTTACACTCGCAGTTCTATTCTTCAAATAAAATTATCAATTTTGATAGAATAAGCGTAATTTTGTGGTTTCAAATAAAATAAAGACGATAAAATAAGTAAAAGATAAAAAAGATGGTTTACTTGTGCCGAAAAGAACATTTTTGTGCTTCACACCGATTATTTAATCCTGCTTGGAGCGATGAGAGAAACGAAGAAGAGTTTGGAATTTGTTCGAATCAGTATTTTCACGGACATAATTTTGAGTTGATTGTAAAAGTAAAAGGAAAAATTAATCCAGATACAGGCTGTGTATTGGACTTGAAAAAGTTAGGAAAACTTATCCGAACTGAAATTATAGACAAAGTCGATCACAAAAATCTAAATATTGAAGTAGAGTTTTTAAAAGGCAAAATTCCGTCTTGTGAAATAGTGATTATGGAATTTTGGAAAATTCTTGCGCCAAAAATTTCAGATTTATCGGATAAAAATGCTGTCTTGCATTCGCTTACCTTATTTGAGACAGAAAAAAATTATGTAGAGTATTTTGGAGAGGAATAATAATCTGATAAAATGTATTGTCTAAACAACTGTATTACTTTTCTGTTCTTCAAACTGATATGTAAACTAAAATTAGATCTATACAAATCAATTATTCCATAACTATCTCTTGCCGTTGTTGGTGTTTTAGTGTAGCGACACCAACAACAAAATAACCCCTAATTTAAAGATGAATCCTGCTCAATATATAGAACAAACCAATCTTAGACCAACCATTTCAGACAAAGAAATTGAAGAACTGATAAAACAAACCCTAAAATATAAATTTATGGGTGTCTGTGCTCCTCCTTTTTGGGTTAAGAAATTGAAGCGAGATTTACTCAAAACAGATACTAAAGTAGTTACAGTTATTGGTTTTCCATTGGGCTATAACCGTACAGAAACAAAGGTAACAGAAGCCGAAGTAGCATTGAAAGATGGAGCAGATGAGTTGGATTTAGTAATTTCGATGACAGGCTTTAAAACAAATCCATTTTGGGCGAAAGTTGAAATTGTAAGACTGGCAGAAATTGCACATCAAGCCGAAAAAATGCTAAAAGTAATTATAGAAACGGCTTATTTATCCCAAAAAGAAATAAAAGAAACGGCCTTAATTTGTCAGGAAGCAGGAGCAGATTTTGTAAAAACTTCTACAGGTTTTGCAAGTGCTGGATTTGTATCTGATACTACTGATTTTTATGCAGGTGCAAAATTAGAAGATGTACAACTTATCAGAAATACAGTTTCTGAAATGGTTGGAATAAAAGCATCTGGAGGAATCAAAACCTATCAGCAAGTACAAGATTTTGTGAAAGCAGGTGCAGAACGAATTGGTACTTCATCTGGAGTGGAAATTATGGAAGAGTATTTTGCAATGAATAAGTAATTAGACTTTATTCTACTCGCTCTTCTTTCACCACCAATACACTATCAAAAAAATCCCTACTTTTGCATCATAATTTCAAAACTCTTTTACCTAACGCTAAGTTAGAGAAGCATTTTGAAAAATGAAGAAACAAAGAATTAATAAAGATATAGAAAATAAATCTATGAAAAATGCCCCTATTGGTGTTCTGCTAGTCAATTTAGGAACTCCAGACTCTCCAAACACCCCTGATGTTAGAAAATATTTACGTGAGTTTTTGCTTGATGCAAGAGTTATCGATATTGCTGCACCACTTCGTTATGGACTTGTAAATGGAATTATTGCTCCTTTTCGTGCGCCCAAATCAGCAGCTGAATATCAAAAACTATGGACAGATAGAGGTTCTCCTCTGTTGTATCATGGAGTAGATGTAGCCGAAAAGCTACAACATTCTTTAGATAATCATTCAGAAAAAGAAACGGATAAAAGTAAAAGAGAAAATTATGTAGTTCGTTTGGCAATGCGTTATCAAAGTCCTGCACTTTCTGCTGTTTTGACAGAATTGCAAGAAATGAATTGTAAAAAAATTATTGTTATTCCAATGTTTCCTCAATATGCTTCTGCTTCGACAGGCTCGGTTTTGGAAAAAGTAATGCAACTCGTTTCTAAATGGCAGCTTATTCCAGAAGTTTCTTTTGTAGATGCATATCCAACAGATAAAAAAATGATAAAAGCATTTGCTTTACAGGGTCAAGAACTTTTATCTAAACATGATTACGATCATTACGTTTTTTCATATCATGGTTTGCCACAACGCCAACTAAAAAAAGCAAGTTCGTACTGTAAAATTGGGACATGTTGTAATTCTTATAATGCAACAAACCGTTTGTGTTATAGAGCGCAATGTTATGAAACTTCACGTCATTTGGCAAAAGAATTAGGAATTACAGAAAAAGATTATACAGTTTGTTTTCAATCTCGTTTGGGTTCTGACCCTTGGATTCCACCTTATACAGATGATGTAATTAAGCAAATGTATGAAAAAGGGTATCGCAAACTAATTGTTTTTGTACCTTCTTTTGTAGCTGATTGTTTGGAAACAACAGTTGAAGTTGCAGAAACCTACCACGAAGACTTTTTAGAACTTGGTGGAGAGCGTTGGGATATGGTTGATAGTCTTAATTCACATCCACTTTGGATAGAATCATTGGAAGATATGGTAATTCAGAGAAGTTAATTGAACTCAATTACAAATTAGTTTTAAACCCTAAGAGCCTTTGAAGCCCTTAGGGTTTTGTTTTTCTATTATTTTATTTCTTCTTTTATCCAATCTGTTACAAACTTCAAAACCAAAGGCGAAAATGTTTCTTCTATTTCTCCGTACTCAGAAGGTAAACCTGTTTCTGCTGTTTGAAATAAATGGTTTAGATTTGGAAAGTATTTTATAGTTGCATTTGCTGCTTCTTGTGTTGCCTTTTCTATGGCTGTAAGATTGATTTTTGCATCTACTTGAACATCTTTATCTCCATTAACTGCTAAAATAGGACAAACCGTTTTGGATAAATTTTCTTTTGGATTGTATCTCAAAAAATAAGACATCCAAGGCGATGTAATAAGAGAAAGTTGTGCATTTATATACTCTTCTTTAGTCATAGAAGGTGGAAAATCATCTTGATTGACTGAATCTGTAAGATATAAAGTCATTTTTTCTTGAAGTAATTTCTCATCGGTAATTTCATTTATAATTCTGAATGCACCTTCATTTTCTCTTTTTGATTTTGCTAAATCTTGCTGACTCATTCCACTTAACTTTCCGATAGCTTGTTGTTGCTCTACTAAAAGTTCGCTTCCATTTACACCAACTCCAGCTAAAAGAACAATAAAAGCAACATCTTTTTGACGATTTGCTGCAATCATTGGTGCAATCATTCCACCTTCACTATGTCCGATTAAACCTATTTTTTTTGTATTAATGTCTTTTCTAGTTTTCAAAAAATCAATTGCTGCTTCTACATCAGTCGCAAAATCCTTAGATGTAGAACCTTCAAAAACGCCAGTTGATTGTGCCGTTCCTCTATCATCATAACGCAAAACAGCAATTCCATTTTTTGTAAGATAATCTGCAATTACTAAAAAAGGTTTGTGTCCCAAAATTTCTTGATTTCGATTTTGCGCCCCACTACCCGAAATTAAAATAACAACAGGAGTTTCTTGATTTGTATTTTTTGGTAAAGTAAGTGTACCTGCTAAAATAGTTTCTTCTTTCGCTTTTCTGTTTTGAAATTGTACTTCTTCAGTTTTATAATCAAAAGGTGCTTTGGGTTCTTGTGGACGGTTTAAAATTTCTTTTTCTGAACCTTTTTCCATTTTATTCAAAACCATAGGGAAACTTTGTCCTGCTTGCTTGAATATTCCTTCAATTTGAGTTTCAGATATTATTTTTCCTTCATAAGAAGCTCCTAAATTTGAAATTTTGATTGTTAAATTATTATCTAAAAAACTAACTTCACTTACAGGAATATCTTTTGCGCCTTGTGCTGGACTGTCCATTGTAGCAGAAAAAATATTTGTATTTTCATCTTGTTCATTTTCGATTTTTGAAATATGAAAAATTAAAGGTAGTTTCATTCCAGAAATAGATAATTCCCCTTTCCAGTCTCCTAGAAGAGGTTTTTCAAAATTTTGAGCCATAAGTGAAATAGAAAACAAAAAGGTAATGAAAGATAAAAATAGGGTTTTCATGTTTGATTTATCTTTTGGAGTATGATTTTTTATTGATTTAGTCTGCTATAATCTTAGTTTTGTGGGAACTAATTTGAATATACTTTTTAAAGCACTGACTTGTAAGATACAAAAACAAAAATATAAAAAAGATACTTCTTTAAATTCAAACGAATTGACAATTTTGAATATTCTGAGTTATTTCAAAATAAAATCATTTTTAATGCTATTTTTGTAGAAATCTGCTTTTTTATTAAAATGAATTCCTTTTTCTCATCTAAAAATATTATCTATGAATATATTCGAACAGTTGTTTGAAAACAATAAAATGTGGGCAACTCAAAAAAAAGCTATTGATAAAAATTATTTCAAAGATTTATCAGAAGGACAAAATCCTGACATTCTTTATATTGGTTGTAGTGATAGCCGAGTAACAGCAGAAGATATGATGGGTGTTCAACCAGGACAAATGTTTGTTCATCGGAATGTTGCGAATCTCGTTCCTAATAATGATAACAATTCGGCTTCTGTCATCGAATATGCGATTGCTCATTTAAAGGTAAAACATATTATAGTTTGTGGTCATTATTTTTGTGGAGGAATTAAAGCAGCAATGCAAAGCGAAGATTTGGGTATTTTGAACCCTTGGTTAAGAAATATTCGTGACGTTTATCGTTTGCACAAAGAAGAGTTAAATGCCATTGCTGATGAAACAAATCGTTATAAAAGACTGGTAGAATTGAATGTACAAGAGCAATGTATCAATATCATAAAGACAGCAGTTTGGCAAAAAAGCTTTTTGAAAAATACATTGCCTACTGTTCATGGATTAGTCTTCGATATTCATTCAGGTACATTGATAGATTTGAATATTGATGTTCAAGGCATAGCACAGTCTATTAGAGAAATATATGATTTAGGTACAAATAAATAGTTTTTAACAATGATAATTACTAAAAATATTAGTCTTAAAAATGCATTTCAATTTACAGGACATCATTTGATTTGGATTTCTTTGTGGGTATTTGTTGTGGCATTAATTCATAAATATTTAGGGGTAAGATGGCTTGTTATTCCTTGGCTTCCTCTTTCTATTATTGGTACTGCTGTTGCTTTTTATGTGGGCTTCAAAAATAATAGTGCGTATGACCGTATGTGGGAAGCTCGTAAAATATGGGGAGGAATTGTCAATAGTAGTCGTTCGTGGGGAAGTGCTGTGAAGAGTTTGGTAAGTAACCAATTTGCAGATAATAAACTTTCAGAGGATGAACTTTTGAGCATCAAACGTAAAATAATCTATCGTCATATTGCGTGGTTGTATGCTTTAAGAAGTCAATTACTTGTGGTAGTTTCTTGGGAACATGCTAATCAGGGAGGCTTGATTGGTAGAGCAGCACATCGTTATCGTAGAAAGTTTGGAGTAGGAATGGTAGATGATGAAGTAACTAAAATAGAATTAGAATTATTACTTCCTCCTGAAGAGTATAAAAGTTGTATTCAATATAAAAATACGGCTACCCAAATCATTGATCAGCAATTTCAAGACCTTGCAAAACTAAGAGAAGATTCTTTTATTGATGATTTTAGGCATATTGCCCTCCAACAAATACTACAAGATTTTTACGACCATCAGGGAAAATGTGAGCGCATCAAAAAATTTCCTCTTCCTCGTCAGTATGCCAATATGAGTGCTGTTTTTATAGGAATATTTATTTTCTTGTTGCCTTTCGGAATGATTTCTGAATTTGAAAAAATTGCTCCTTGGGGAGTTTGGTTGTCTATTCCTTTTACTATTCTGATAGGTTGGGTGTATGTGGTAATGGAAATTGTAGGCGATTATTCTGAAAATCCATTTCAAGGAATGGCAAATGATATTCCGATGCTTTCTCTATGTAGAACCATTGAAAATGATTTGAGAGAAATGTTAGGAGAAACCGATTTACCAGAAGATATTCTTCCAAAAAATGGAATTCTGATGTAAAAACTGTTCTCAACTTTTATCGAATCTGAAAATCAAAATATACAGTATAGATTGAATTAGATGAATTAATACTTTCTAGGTTTACAAAATTAAATTTATTAGGTTTATCAAAAAAAAAACTTGCAAACTCAAAAAACTTTTGTAGATTTGCGTAGAGACAATCAGAAATATACCAAAAACAAAAATATTGTCTATCAAAAACAGAATGACAAACATAATTTTAAATATTACTTATCTATCTACTTCTGCAAATTCTGCATGGTGGTGGCACTATATCAAAGATATAGGCGATAAGTCGTGTGCATTCTGAACCTAAGAAAATAAAAGGAATACAGAAAATTATATCTTTGATTTATATATAAAAGACTTATCGCAAAATGTGATAAGTCTTTTTTTTGTTTAAAATTTCTTGCCGTTGTTGGTGGAGACATCAACAACACATAATACAAAAATCTATGAATTTCAAATTAAAAACTTTCACTCAAAAAATATTAGCTGATACGCTTACGCCTGTCGGGATTTATTTAAAATTGAGAGATAAATATCCAATGAGTTTTTTGTTGGAATCTTCAGATTATCATGGCAATCAAAATGCTTTTACATATATCTGTTGTGAGCCAATAGCGAATTTTAAGGTAGAAAATGAAACTATTTATCAGTCTTTTCCTGATGGAAGTACGACAGAAAAAGAGATTGAAAATCCATCAGAAGTAACAGAAGCTCTTACAAAATTTTCAAAGAGTTTTAAAGCTGAAAAGAATAAACACAACTTTATTACAAACGGACTTTTTGGTTATACTACCTATGATGCTGTTAAGTATTTTGAAAAAATACCAGAACCCAAGACACAAAAACTTAAAATTCCATTAGTTCAATATCACGTTTTCAAGTATGTAATTGCTATCAATCACTTCAAAAATGAACTTCATATTTTTGAACATCAACTAGAAAATGAAAACGGAAATGAGCCAACTTTCAAAAAAGTATTAGATGTTCTTCAAAACAAAAATGCACCTACCTATTCATTCAAAACAGAAGGAGAAGAAACTTCAAATATGACAGATGAAGACTTTTTGGATAATGTAAATCATGGAATTTCGCATTGCAAGCGTGGTGATGTTTTTCAAATTGTTCTTTCAAGACGTTACAAACAAAAATTTGAAGGCGATGATTTTAATGTTTATCGTGCCTTACGCAGTGTAAATCCTTCCCCTTATTTGTTTTATTTTGATTATGGAAGTTTCAAGTTAATGGGTTCTTCGCCAGAGGCGCAACTTGTAGTCAAAAATAGAAAAGCAACTATCCACCCGATTGCAGGAACTTTCAAACGAACAGGAAATGATTCTGCTGATGCTGCCTTGGCTGTTCAACTTCAAAATGACCCAAAAGAAAATGCCGAACATGTTATGCTTGTTGATTTGGCAAGAAATGATTTGAGTAGAAACGGAACAAATGTAAATGTTGATGTTTTTAGAGAAGTTCAGTATTTCTCTCATGTTATTCATTTGGTTTCGGAAGTGAGTGGCGAGCTTTTGCCAGAAGTTTCTCCTTTGCAGATTGCTGCTGATACATTCCCAGCAGGTACGCTTTCAGGTTCTCCAAAACCAAATGCTCTTTCTCTCATTCATAAATATGAACCTGAAAATCGTAGTTATTACGGTGGTGCGATTGGTTTTATTGGTTTCAATGGCGATTATAATCATGCTATTATGATACGTTCATTTTTGAGTAAAGAAAATGCACTTTATTTTCAAGCAGGTGCAGGAATTGTAGAAAGTTCTGTTCCTGAAAATGAATTGGCAGAAGTAGGAAATAAATTAGCAGCCCTTCGAAAAGCCTTAAAATTAGCAGAAGAAATCGTCTTGTAGAGTGGCGAAAAGTTATCTTTAATTTACTCTATACCCCTTTACTAATATAATAATAATTTATAAACCCAACCGTTGTTGAGAATTGTATTTCAATCTCAATGACGGTTACAAAAACGAAAAAATGAAACAAATAGCAGTCATAGATAATTACGATTCTTTCGTTTATAATTTAGTTCATTATTTGAGAGAACTAACTAGTGAACTTTCAACAAACAAAGAACAACAAGCACAAATTACTGTTTTTAGAAATGACGAAGTAAAACTAGAAGAACTAGAAAAATTTGATAAAATCTTACTTTCGCCTGGTGGTGGAATTCCGTCAGAAGCCGGAAAATTATTAGAAATTATCCGTCATTTTGCACCTACAAAAGATATGTTAGGTGTCTGTTTGGGACATCAAGCATTGGGAGAAGCATTTGGCGCAAAACTAGAAAATCTTTCAAAAGTCTATCATGGAGTTGCTACGCCTATTAAAGTTTTGACAGAAGATAGTTTATTTGCAGGACTTCCAGCCAAAATAAATGTAGGGCGTTATCATTCTTGGGTTATTCAAAAGGACAGTTTGCCAGCCGATTTTGAAATAACTGCCGTAGATGAACAAGGCGAAATTATGGCGATTGCTCACAAAAAATATAAACTCAAAGGCATTCAATTCCACCCAGAATCTATCCTTACACCAGAAGGAAAAGCAATTATTAAAAATTGGTTGGAGAAAGAAACGGTGGCTAAGGTTTGATAAAATCACAAAAATAAATAAGATGGAAAGTAAAATATATTTTCTTACTCAAGAATCATTTGAAAAATTCAAAAATAATGTTCCGTATAGTTCAAATCTATATGAATTTGTTAGCGAAGAAATACTTGATTCAGAATATAAAAAATTAGAAGAACGAGCTATTCCATTAAATGGATTAGATGATTTGTCTTTGAACTTTAGTCTCAAACGTAATTTTTTAATTTATGGTAGAGATAATGAAAAGGCAAAGCTAATAAAATATGTTCCAGTTCATAGAAAATCGCCATTAAAATTACCTAATCATATTCATACTTTAGATAAAACAATTCAATTTCTTTTTTCTTCAAAAATAGCTAAAAGTAATTATCCTTTTTCTTCTGTAAGAAAGAATTGTCAAAAACATATTTGTTATAAAATCAAAGTAGAAATTGATAATAATGAATTGGGTTATGATGCAAACGTAGATAAGGATATTGAAATAGATTCGTTAGGTAAATGGTTGTTTGGTGTTCCTAATTGGAAAGGAAATATTCAAATACAAATAGATGATAAAGGCTATAACATTTCTTTTCCTTCAACTATTCCTTATTTAGAACAAATGCTTAGAGAAAGTTTGCAATAAAATATAAATCAAAACTCTGTCAATAGTCTGTAATCAGAATTTGACAATAGTTCAAAAACATACAAAAAAATGAAAAACATACTAAATCACTTATACGAACACCACACTATCACAAGAGAAGAAGCAAAAAATCTCTTACTACAAATGGCTAATGGAGAATATAATCAACTACAAATTGCGTCTTTTCTGACGGTTTTTAATATGCGAAGTATTACGGTGGATGAGCTTTTGGGCTTTCGTGATGCGATGCTAGAAACGTGTTTGCGTGTAGATTTGTCGGCTTATGATGCGATAGATTTATGTGGAACAGGTGGTGATGGCAAAAATACCTTTAATATTTCGACGATTACTTCTTTTGTGGTCGCTGGTGCAGGTGTGAAGGTTGCCAAACATGGAAATTATGGCGTTTCTTCGCCTTGTGGTTCGTCGAATGTATTGGAACATTTGGGCGTAGTTTTTACGACAGATAAATCTGTTTTACAAAGGCAAATTGAAGAAGCAAATATTTGTTTTTTACATGCACCTCTTTTTCACCCTGCTGCGAAGGCTGTTGCACCTATTCGTTTGCGTTTGGGAACAAAAACGTTCTTCAATATGCTAGGGCCAATGGTAAATCCTGCTTTTGTGAAACGTCAGATGATTGGTGTTTTCAGTTTGGAATTGGCTCGTTTGTATGCGTATCTCTATCAAAAACAAGAAAATTCGCAATTTTCGATTGTTCATTCTTTGGCTGGATATGATGAAATTTCGCTTACTTCTCCTTTCAAAATGATTACCAATGAAGGCGAATTTATTATTTCTCCAAAAGATTTGGGAACAAATATTTTAAAGCCAAATCAAATTGAAGGAGGAACAAATATAAAAGAAGCTGCCGATATATTTTTAAGTGTTTTGAATAACAAAGCAACAGAAGCACAAAAGGAAGTCGTTTTGACAAATTCTGCTATTGCACTTCAAACTTCTTTTAGAAACACAAATAAGGAAACTTCTTTTGAAGAAGCGAAAGAACTGGCAAAAGAATCTTTAGAAAGTGGAAAGGCGTATGAAGCCTTGCAGAAATTATTAAAACTTTCTCCTCAATTGGTTTAGATTACGACTTGCCAAAGCAGCGAAGCTAATTACGAATTACGAATTATTTTTCCCTTAGAAAATATTTATACTAATATGGTAAACAGAATTGAATTTTCATCTTGATAACTGTTTACTGATAACTGACAACTGAAAGAATGCTAGAAAAAATAATCCTTCATAAACAAAAAGAAGTTGCCCAGCTCAAAAAAGAAATTTCTATTGAAAGTCTAAAGCAAAAGCCTTTTTTTAATAGAGAAACAATTTCTTTTAAAAATTCTATCAAAAATGGATCTGGAATTATTGCAGAATTCAAACGAAAATCTCCCTCAAAAGGAATAATTAATGATTCGGTTGATGTTATTGAAATTACACAAGGTTATGCCTCTGCTGGTGCTTCTGCACTTTCCGTTCTGACAGATACAGAGTTTTTTGGTGGACAAATTAGCGATTTAGAAATTGCTCGTGCATATAATGAAATTCCTATTTTGAGAAAAGATTTTATGATAGATGAATTTCAAATATATCGTGCAAAAGCGAGTGGGGCAGATTTAATTTTGCTTATTGCTGCCGTTCTTTCGCCCAAAAGATGCCTAGAACTTGCCGAAAAAGCAAAGGAACTTGGTTTAGAAATTTTGTTAGAAATTCATGCAACAGAAGAACTAGAACAGGTCAAAGAAATTGCTCATATTGTTGATGCTGTTGGTGTAAATAATAGAAATCTAAAAACATTTGATGTTGATATTGAGGAATCAATGCGACTTTTTGATGAAATTCAATCTATAAAAGAAACAACTCAAAATGATTTTGTAGTAATTTCTGAAAGTGGTTTATCAGATATAGAAACAGTTTTAAGATTAAGAGAAAAAGGTTTTGAAGGCTTTTTGATGGGAGAATATTTTATGAAACAACAAAACCCTGCACAAGCGTGCAAAGAGTTTATAGAAAAATTGTAATTTTGCGTAGCCATGTAGCATACGCTTTAGCGTGTGTAACATGTACCGTAGGCTTTAGTCTTCGGAAAGTATATTTATTTTACGAAGACTTTAGTCTTCGGTACATCTTCGCACCTTAAAAGGTATGCTACAAAAAAATATTGTGTTAAAATCCTTCTTCATTTTATCATTTTTCTTTATTTTTTCATATTCTTTTTCTCAAACTAATTCCGAACAAGATTCTGTCATTCAGTTAAATGCTGTCGAAATTCAATCTAATTCCTTAGAAGAAAAAGCAGCAGGTTTTGAGGTTCAGAAACTGGATTCTTTGGCAATGGCAAGTTATCAGACTTCTGATTTGGGCAGACTTTTATCGTATCGAACGCCTATTTTTTTGAAGTTTTATAGCATCTCTGGTTTGGCTTCTCCGTCTTTTCGTGGAACAAGCGCAGGACATACACAGGTTTTTTGGGAAGGAATTCCTCTTAACTCTCCTACTTTGGGGCAGGTAGATTTTTCGCTTTTTCCTATTGGATTGTTGGACGAAGTGAATGTTCATTATGGAGCAGCAAGTTTGCGTTATGGAGAAGGAGGTTTTGGAGGTGGAATTTCATTAAATCACAATCCTAAAAATACACAAAAAGACTTTTCATTGAATTGGATTCAATCCATAGGCAGCTTTCAGGCTTTCAAACAGCTTTTGACGACTTCCTATTCTATTTCAAACTCAGAACGATTACATATAAAAGCTACAAGTCGTTTTTTTTATAAATCTGCCAAAAATAATTATTCCTATAATTACAATAAAGAAACATTTACTAGAAAACGAGCAGCCACAGAGCAAAAAGGAATTGTTCAAGAATTTTATTTTCTTCCCAAAAACACATCAAGACTTTCAAATCATCAATTTTCGTTTCATTTTTGGGCGCAAGATGCAAGCCGAGAACTTCCACCACCTATAACAGTTCCTATAAACAAAGAAACGCAAGATGATTTCTCTGTTCGGAATCTTTTACAATGGAAATACAAAAAACGAAATTTTGAAATTAGTACGAAAGCAGGTTATTTGTATGACTTTTTAGAATATAGAAATGAAACTTCGGCTATTGTTTCAAAAACAAAAAATCAATCCTATCATTTTCTCTCAGAAATGAAATATGCTCCTCATCAAAAACTACTTTTACAAACAGGAATCCGAATAAGACAAGATTTTGCTGATGTAGATGGTTATAATCAAAGACATTCACAGGCACAACAAAGCATTTTTGCTTCGGTAGAATATTCGCCTTCTCCATTTTTTCAAACTAATTTTTTAGCTCGTCAAGTTGTTTTGGATAATCAATTTCAAGCCTTTTTGCCTTCTTTTGGTATCAATTTCATTAAAAATAATTTGGATGTCAAAGTTAACGCAGCTCGTAATTTCCGTGCGCCTACCTTGAATGATAGATATTGGTTTCCTGTTGGCAATCCTGATTTGAAAAATGAAGAGGGTTGGAATGGAGAATTTTCGGCAATTTATCATTTTATAGATAAAAAAGGCACAAAACTATCTTTTTCTTCGCTTTATTTTTGGGCTAATATTGATGATTGGATTTTGTGGTCTCCTGCTGTGGCTGGTTATTGGCGACCAGAAAATTTGCGTTCTGTCTTTTCACAGGGAATTGAAAGTAATCTTTTCTTCAAAAAAACGAGTCAAAATTTCAATCTTGAAGCGAATGTTTCTTATACTTATACCAATTCGAAAAACTTAAAAAAGATTAGAGATTTGGATGAGTCAGAAGGAAAACAGCTTATTTATACACCTTTTCATCAGCAAAAAAGTTTTGTTTATGCAGCTTATAAAAGTCAGTTTTTGAGAATTGAACAACAGTTTGTAGGCAAACGATTTACCACAACGACAAATACAGAATATTTACCTTCTTATTTTTTGGCTAACTTTTCTTTAGGAAAAACAATCAATTATAAAAAAGTGAAGTTTGTTTTAGAGCTAAATTGTCAGAATGTTTTTAATTATCAATATCAATCTATGGCTTTTTATCCAATGGTAGGGCGTAGTTTTGAGTTTGTTTTGAGGACTAAATTTTAGAGTAAAATATTTGTAAAGTTACTCTTAAAAATTACTCACTTCCAAGTTTTTAATTGTTTGTGCTTCTCTGTTACTTACTTTTTCCATGATGTTTATATCGCCAGTTGTTTCCAAAATAATTGCATCAATATTTTTCAAATCTTCAATTCCTTTCCTTCTTGCTGCTACATATAATTCATCAATAGTAATTCGTTCTTTTTTCAAAATACTTTCGTATAACTCTCCTTTATAGAGTAATAAAGTGGGTTTGCTAGTAACTATATTTTTCACAAACTTGAAGCGTACTGAAAGCCAAGTAATTGTAAATTGCATGAAAACGAGCATAGAAAAACAGACTACTCCTTCCGATAATGATATACTTTTATTTAAAGCTACTGCAGCCAAACTTGAACCGAAGACGACGGTAATGACAAAGTCAAAAGCATTCATTTTCGAAAGTGTACGTTTACCAGAGATTCGAAGCAAGAAAATCATAGCTATATAACCCATAAAGGTCATTATGATTACTCTTACAATGCTTTCCCAATTATTAAAAAATATGTTTTCCATTTGATTGTATTTTGTGTAATTTTAATTAACAAAAAAACCTGATTTTTTAATAAAAATCAGATTTTTAAAGTGATTAATTTAGGTTGTTTTATTCTTCTACATAAGACCATAAATAAGCCTTTTTACTGAAAGAAATATAAATAATTAGTCTATAATTTGATATTGAATAGGTTTGAAACTTCCTCCATTGCTATCTTCTGCTGAACAGGCTGTAAGCGCAACAATCAAATTCATTTTGGCTTCAAAAATAACATAATCGCCAGCTTTACTCAAAGGAGGCAAAACGCTCAATTTTCCATCTGCTGCAAACTGCACATTCATAAAAATATTAAATGCTGTCGGAACATCATCGGGTTCGATTCCATATTTTTCCAAATTTGTATATAAATTTTCAAAACAACTTGGATGATATTCAGGGTTTTTGTACATAATCTGAAATGTTTCTGGACTACATGGCGCAAGTAAAAAGTCATTTCTGCCGTTTGTATCTTCCAATATTTCCATCATTTTTTGGCTACGATTACTCCAAATAAAATTTCCTTGTGTGATGAGGATAGTCTCTTCAAAGTCAAGAGTTTTACCAGAAGAGATTTTTTCTCGCTTATCTTCTGTGTTGAACAAAACCATATCGCTTACCTGTTGACCTTTTGGGTCAATGACTTTTAGTTTTTGTCCTTTTCTGAGTTCAAAGGCACTTCCTGTTTGTTTTTCGATGGTATAAACCATTTTTTAATCTGTTTTTTTGATTCTAAAATTCTAAAAAAATTATTTTCCTAAGAATAAATTCGTGGGTTTAGTTTTAATTCTGAAAATTAATTTCTCTTTTTTACCAAAAAGAAGAACGAAACCCATAACTTTAGTTATGGGAAAATGGGAAAAATATAAAATTATGCTTTGCTATGAAAAGGACATTTCCATTTAGCATTTACAGCTCGTCCACTGTACTGTCTGGCTTCGCTATTCTTTGTACCAAAATCTTCTAACATAGGATTAATATTTCCTTGAAGTTTTGTATCTCGCTCACGAATCGAATCTCTTACTTTTTGATAAGCTCCCATTTTTCTAAGTTTTTCAAATTGGTCGTGCAGATTAAAAACGAGAGCAGGCAAAGGAGATTGACGAGCTTTTCTTGAGCTATTTGGATGCAATCCTACAATATAAAATGCTTTCCCTGCAATACTAAAACTAAAATCTTTGTCTGCTGGGTTACTACTCACTGTTTCATCCCATTTTTGACTATCTAGTTTATGTAAATTTTGTAACTGTTTCCATAATAACTCTTCAAACTGTTTTTCTGAATAATTTTCAGTTGTATTGAAGGTAGCTATGAAAGTGAAAAAGTCTTTAGATTCAAAATCGTAATTATCCAAATAATCTTCCAAATCTGTAAGAAGTTTCTTGGCTGTTTCCTCTGAACCAAAATCAGAATAAGTACGAACTCGTAACTGATTCTTTTTAAAAACAGTTTGAGCCATTAAACATGGATGGTTAGCTTCAATGATAAATTTTGTGAAATCTGCTTTTGCTTGTTTAGCATTCTTAAATTGAGCAGTTGCTTGTGCTTGACTATTCATAAACATAAAAAATAAAGATTAAAAAATGAGGAATAGTATTATGAGATATTTTTCCTAGTGATTTATTAACTCTATTCTTTAATTTTTGTTTATGTATAGCGTATAATAAATACTCTTTTTTTGTTGAATGGTAAACAAAAATAACTGAATGTTTTTGCTAAAACTCTATTCCCACCACCATAATATCATCTGTTTGAGATTTTTTTTTCCAGGTTTTTAAATTTTGAATGGATTCTTTTCTGTAATTCTAAAAAAAAATCTCAAAATCCATTATTTTTACTTTACAAAACTACTCAATAATACGTAATATAGTACATTTATAATCCAAAGTAATAAAAATGACATAAAAGTTGTGATAAAACTTTAGTTTGTACTTGTTTTTTAAAAAAAAGTATTATATTTGTTTAAAGGCTTAGAAAAGGTCTAACAATATAACCTTGACTCGTCTAATATATTTTAGTCTAAGTCCTAGTTTATTTTATTTTAAAAAAACTTTTCTAGCTCTTAATATATTTGCTAATTTTATTTTAACTCTAAAGACAAACTATCATGAAAAAAGTTCAAAAAAAATCAGACATCAAAAATCTTGAAGCTAAAAAACTTATTGCACAAGACCTCAAAACTATCAAAGGTGGTGCAAAAGAAACTTTTAATAGAAACGGAAAATAGTTTTTGTTGTCTATAATGTATTTAAAATAACCCAAATTGTAGATTTATTAATCTGTAATTTGGGTTATTTTATGAAAAATATAACTAAAGAAACTTTTTTCTTCCAAAACTACGACAGCATTACCCTTCATTCCCGTATTGATTTTATCTTTTAGTTTTCCATAATCTAAAATAACTATGTTAATTAAATAATTTCCATCTTTATTAGGAACAACACTAATATTATCAATTTTTGCATTTAAAAAGCCATATTCATAATAGGGAAAAGTATTGAGTTGTAAGTGTGTATTCATTCCATTTTTTAATAATCCAATATTATCAGAATTTATTTGAATTTGAGCTGTTGTGTTACTTTTTGTGCTAATTATTTTGTAAAGTGTGCTAGACTTTGGTAACAATTTATCAATTTCGTATAAGAAACCTACTTTTCCTTTTTGTGCTGTTTTCAGAATAATTCCGTCTTTATCCAAAGACATATTTTTGTATTGTGCATCAAAAATTTTATTGATTCGTGCTAGTTCTTGTTGAAGGTTTCCTAATTTAGACTGGAAATTAAGTTGTAATTGTTCTTGTTGTTTTTGTAGACTATTTTTCTTTAAATTTATTTCTATCAACTTTTTTTCAAAAGAGTTAATTTGATATTTTTGAGATAATAAAGCAGTATCTAACTGCATTTTTTTACTCGTATAATCTGCCTCAACATTTTTAAATTCCCATTTACTAATAGTTTTTGAATCATAAAGGAGTTGATTTTCTTTTAACCGTTGTTGTGCTTCTTCTTGGTCATATTTTAATTGTTCTACTCTAATTTTTGATTCTTCTTGCTTGTTAGAAAACACAAATTCAGCTTGCTCTTTCTCTTGTGCCAAACTCATTATTTCAATTTCTAAAAGCTCAATCTTATTTTTGAGCAGTAATTTACCATATTGATTGTGCTGTTCTACTAATTCTTTAATTTCATTATATTTATTAATTTGGCTGAGAATTTCTGTAGATGTAATTTTTGCTATTGCTTGTCCTAAATCAACATTTTGTTGTTGTTTGACATAAATTTCGGATACAAAAATATCTTGTTCTGTTATATATTCTTGTTCGTTTTGTCTATCCATAAGCGTAAAATCTAAACGCAATTCTCTAGGTATTTTTATAATAAATCCTAAAATAAAGAATACCAAAAACGTAGTTACAGAAAAAAACAAAACTTTTCTATAAATAAAAGTACGAAGCTGATCCAAAGGCTCTTGTGTACGGATATAAATTTCTTGATATTGTTGTGGTTCTAAGTCATCAATTAGAGACATATTATTTACATTTAAATTTATCAATAACTCACATATGTTTTTACGAATTGGCTATAAATACCATTTTGTTGTAGTAATTCTTCGTGTGAGCCAGTTTCTATAACTTCTCCTTTATCCAAAACTACAAGTTTATCACATGTTTTTAGTGTGTTTAATCGGTGTGCAATAGTAATAATGGTTTTGTCTGCAAATTTTTCGTACAAATTTTTCAAAATTATTGCCTCACTTTCTACATCTAAGGCACTACTTGCTTCATCAATAATAATAATATCAGGATTACTCAAAAATAATCTTGCGAATGCTATTTTTAGCTTCTGCCCTCCTGATAATTTTGTTCCAGCACGTCCAATTCTATGATTATAACCAAAATAAAGCTGCTTTACAAAATCATGAATATCTGCTTTTTGAGCTGCTGCGATAATTTCTTCTATACTTGCATTTGGATTACCAAAGCTAATATTTTCTTTAATTGTAGTACTAAAAATAAAAATATCTTGTGGAAAGATAAAAATTCGTTTTCTTAAAACTTTTGGTTGAATAGTACGAATATTTACTTTAGAAAGTGATATGTTACCCTCATATTCGTCATATAGTTTGGCAATTAGTTTAACTAAAGTGGTTTTTCCAGAACCATTACGTCCTACTATTCCTATCTTTTCACCATATTTAAACTCTAAATTAATGTTTTTTAGGATGTATTCTGCTTCTGAATTATTATAAGTAAATGATAAATTATTGATACTTAAATTTGGATTTTTAGGAATTAATTTTACTTCTTTCGTTTCATTTTGTTCGATTGGTTGTATCAAAATATCATTTAAACGAGTAAAGGAAACGTATAATTCTGTTAAACTTGTCCATAAATCGGTTGCAGTATGTAACTGATTGAGTATTGTCATAAAAATTGTAATAAAGGCAACATATTCTCCAATACTCAATTCTTGTTTAAGTACTAAATAAGCTCCAACCCAATAAATACAAATTTGACTAAAAAAATGTACTGTTGTTAATAAGCTATCCAAACCCACAAATAATTTTTCACTATCCATAGAAACATTTAGTGAATGAATCTGCTTATTTCGCCAATCTGAAAATCTGTCTTCTTCTATACCGAGCATCTTTACATTCAGAATTCCTAAAAGTGTATCCAAAAAACCACCTAGACTTTTTTGAGAAGCCTCAGTAGCTTTATGCTCTGCATTTTTGAGTTTTGGTGATATCCAAGCCATAATACCAATATAAACTATAATTAGAAAAAGAGCTAAAGAAGCTAGTGCTATGTGATAAAAAAAACACAAAGTCAGGTAGGCAAGAATAAAAATGAGATCAACAAATGTTCTGATTGTATTGGGAGCTAAAAACTGTCTAACTCGTTGGTTATCAGCAAATCTGAAAATTAAATCTTCTGAACTATGGCTATCGAAATAATTTTGTTTGAGATAGATAAAATGCCGAAAAAAGTTGCCAAAAAATACCAATTCAAATTTAGTTTTAAACTGTACGACTAACATATTACGAGTATAAGTAATAGCAAGATGCAACAAAAAAATAAACATCATAGCTAATAAAATGCTATAAAGAAGATTTTCATTGAGTGTAGAAAATACATTATCAATAATAGATTGTGTAAAGACAGGAAGACTTAATGCTAAGAGTTGCACAAGAAAAGTTGCCCCTAGAATTTCTATTATAATTTTTGAATAGGTTTTTAGTGGAGTTTTATAATATTTTTGACTAACATTATTTTGATTATCTTCTACAGCTTGCAGTAATTCATCTATTTCACGATTGTTAAAAACCAAATCAGTTGGTTCCATATTGAGTGTAGCACCTGACCATACTTTTTCAAACTCTGTCTTACTTAATTTTCGTAAACCATGACTTGGGTCTGAAAGCCAAACATGTTTCTCATCAAATTTATAGAGTACCATAAAATGTACACCACTTGTATGCACAATACACGGCATAGTAACATGTTGCAAATCTTCGTATTCTATTTTATAGCCATCGGCTGCGAAACCAAATTTCCGAGCTACTTCAATTAATGAGTTTATGGAAGTTCCTGCTTGATCAACAGATGCCAAATAAGCTAATAAATTTTGAATATTTCGCAATCCATAGTATCTAAAAATAATTGCTAATGAAGTCGTACCACATTCCATTCCCATTTGTGGAATATGTGGAAAACTCTTAAAAGGAAATTTCATTTTTCTATAATAGTAAGAAGTTTTTGATACCAAGATTCTCCGTATGATCTTATTAGGGCATCTTTCAAAAATACATACAAAGGCACATTTAATTTTTGCCCAAGCTGACAAGCAGCATTACAAATTTGCCAATGGTGATAAAATAAAAGTTCATAATGTTCTCCTTCTATTTCATAACTTTTGCTGCGTATTGGATATAGATGACAAGATATAGGTTTATTAAATTCTATTAGATTTTCATTGTGTGCCAATTCAATGCTACAAGTTAGTATATTATTTTTTTCTATGGCATAGACACATTGTCCATCATCTAAAGATGGAGTACGCCAAGTGTTTTCTACACGTTCTGTCGGTTTATTAGATTGTAAATATTCTTGGTTTTCTTGTGGTAGTAACGGCGTAATTTTATCAATGTCTTTATTGATTTGTAATGCTTCTTCTTCTTTTAAAGGCGCACCTAATTCTCCAGCTTTACAACAGCCACCTTTACATTTATTCAAATCGCAAACAAAGAAACTTTTCGCAATTTCATCATCAATTAAAGTATTTCCAATTTCAAGCATAATTTTACTTTATAGATTTTAAGGGTAAGAATATTTTTAGTGTTTTATGACTTGGAGTTACAGTTTAAAATATTGAATCAATGTACTATTTATAAATAATAATTCATATATAAAAATTACATTACCTTTATTAAAAATGATGTTATATGCTGTTTTTATTTAAATATTTATCACTAATTTATCTAATTGTACGTTAAATAAACATAGATTTCTGTCTATTTCCAAATTATGTAGTAAAATCTTAGTTTCTCTTGTTTGCTATCTCTAAAAGCGTTTCATAATATTCTCGTCTTTCCATTTTGGATTTGAGCCACGCATAGAAAGCCATTTCTTGTAAATCTTCTTGCTGGCTACTTTCTGCAAAAGTAATTACTTTATCAACTTTTTCTGAAAAATCTGGGTGTGTAACTCGCTGTGGATAACGCATATATTCTTCCAAAAGATTTAAGAAAGGTCTGCTGTTTTGATAATTGGATTGTCCTAAAAGAGAAGCATATTTTTGTTTTATTTTTGAGATAATTTTTCTTGCAATATCATCGTTTTTGAGTTCGAACTGTAAAACCGATTCAATGAGCCATTTTCTAACCACCCATTCTTTCCCCATTTTTTTCTCTACCCAAGTATCAGAATGACCAAAGTCTAATAACACTTTGTGAGCTTGTTTGAAATTACTTTTTTGAAAATGATAAAAAACAAGATTGAGATGCGTATTCAAAATATCATTTGTAGAAAGAATAGATTTATTTTTTTTGAGTAAATTTTCTAATAAATCAATGGCCTTTTCTCGTTGTTCTGTAAAGGCAAGATTTGCAGCTGTAAGCAAAATAAATTTTGAATAAAAAGAAGTTTTATAGCTTTTTGAATTTTTGGTGGAAGAATCTAAAATGCTTTTAAATTCCTCAAGGTAAGACAGTGATTCTTTAAATTTTTTGTTGCGATATAAAACGTGAGCCAACATATAAAGCAATGAAAGTCTGTAATATTGATTGTAAGACTGATTTTTTTCAGAAATCATCATATCTTTTAATAATTCATCATAATTTGCACGTAAAAAAAACTCAAAATTATAATAATCTTTTTTAGCAACTACGGCATTTCTAGCAATGGAAAGTAAATTAAAACGAATTCTGGGGCGTTCGCTTACTGCTTTTGTCAAATCCCATTCTTCTAAAATCTGATTCATCATTTTATCAAAATCTAATACCTTTCCTTCTCGTTTTGCTTCTGCAAGTTGGTTTTTTAAGATGCAGTTGGCAATGTGCGCTCGTTCTTCTTGTTCTGCAAAGATTTTATTCTGATTGCGTAGCTCTAAAAGTTCTTCAAAGGGAGGGGAAAACTCATTATCTGTATTGGCAAGAGCAAGATTATAAATTGAGTTGAGAAGATGATATTGTTCGTTTTGTTGAGCTTGATTTTGAGCTTTTTTGAGGTATTTCCAAGCAATATTTTCTAAATTTACTTCAAAAAGATAATGAGAAAGAGAAATTATACCCATAATATCTGTTCCTTCAATGGTTTGGTCTGTACTTCTTGAAAGCGTAATAAAATCTATAAAATGTTGCATTAATCTTCTACGAAGAGCATGATAAGCCACTTTATTCTTGGTTTTTGGATAAAGACGTATCAATAATTCTTTTCCATTATAGATAGTTTCTTCTTGCAAGAGTTCTAAAAGCTGAAGGTCTTTTCGGTTTTTACGAATTTTTTGACGCTGTACGAAAGCATGAAGAGCTTTTTTTTCCTCTTCCGAAAAAGTATCTAAAATAGAACGAAGATTATCCAAAATAAATTTAGAATTTAGAAGTGAGAATTTAGAAATAACGAAATGAAGTAGTGGAAAGAGCTTGTGTTTTCCTAGTGTGGTCTTTTCAAAACATAATAGAAAAATAGAGTACAGAAATTACCAAAGATACAATAAATGAAGTAAAGCACCATTTTTTCCAATCCTTTGAATTTGTGAATAAAAGTGAAATTATGGTCATAATAGGATTTATTGCAAGAACTGAAACAACCCCTAGTCCAGCTACAAGTAATTTTCCTGCGTCTTGTGTTGATTTGAAAATACAAAACATACCACTTATCAAAATAACATTTGTGAGTATAATAATTAGCCAAGTTTTATTTTTTTTGAGCTTTATTTTTTCTTCTCTGTCTAATATTTTTTCCATAGAAATAAATAGAATTGATTCATATCTGTAACTCTTATATTTTTACAATTAAATAAGTTTGTTGTAGAATTCTAAATACCAATAAGTTTTAGTGTATTTAAGGAAATAATTACTTTCTAGAAAAAACCAAGGCTAATCCTAAAATTGACAATACACCTATTTTACTCCATTTTGTAATTTTCCAAAATTTTGGATTATTTATATATTTGGTCAATTTACTTGCTAAAATGGCAATTGTTGAAAAAATTAAAAATGCTTGCGACATAAATATAAGTCCAAGTATAATCATCTGTAGCGTTATATTGTATCCATTTGGACTTATAAATTGAGGTAGAAAAGCAATAAAAAATAAAGAAACTTTTGGGTTTAGGACGTTCATTAAAAATCCCTTCTTTACAAGAGGAAAAATTTTAGTTTTTTCAATATGACTAGGCGATTTTAAATCTAAGTCAGTTTTTTTCTCTTTAAAAGCCTTAAAAGCTAAATAAAATAGATATGCAGCACCTAAATATTTGATTATAGAAAATGCAAGAGCCGATTTTTGAATAATAATTGATAAACCTGTAGCTGCTGCCAAAGTATGTATAAGTACACCTAATGAAAGTCCAAGAGATATGGCAATTCCATCTTTTTGTCCTTTTGTTAAACTTTCTGTTAGTACAAATAAATTATCAGGTCCTGGCATCAATGTTAAAATTATTGATGCACCAATAAATGATAGTATTACTCCTAATTCCATGTTTGTTTTTTATAGTGTTATAAATTTTTTTTCATATTGTCGTTGGTGGTAATACCAAAAACGTCATAAGGTATTTTTATTAAGGATAAAATTTATAATATAACAACCCTATAAATACTTCTCCTTTCTACAAATTTACAATTAAATAATTTTGTTGTACTTATTTTTGAATAGTTTACTTAGTTTTGAGTCCAAATTGAAATTATATTTTTTTACTTTATAGAATTTGCGTATTTTTAGGTCACTATTATCCATATTATTCTATCCTAGAAACTACTAATTTTTTGCAAATTTATGCACTTTTTTTTCCTTCAAAAAAAGAACAGCAGATTATTTTATTTTAATAATTTATTTGGTTACTCGTCTGCCTTTTTACTTCAACTACTTTTCGTAGTGTATTTCTCTACCTTTTATTTTTCTTCTTCCTATGCTCAAGGCGTTCGTTTTTCAGCAATGACAACAGCAGAGGGACTTTCTCAGAATACTATTACCACACTTATCCAAGATAATCAAGGGTTTTTATGGATAGGAACTCCTGATGGTTTGCATAGGTATGATGGTTATTCATTGATAGACTACAAACACCTTCCTAATGATTCAACTTCTTTAGTAGATAATTCTATTACAGCACTTTGTGAAGATAAAAATGGGGATATTTGGATAGGAACAGAAAAAGGAATTAGTAAATGGATTAGAAATAAAAATACCTTCTTACAAGTTCAGTTTGGCGAAACTGGAGCTATTCCACATACAAAAATTAATAGTTTATTTAAGGATAATAAAGACAATATTTGGGTAGGAAGTCAAGAAGGACTCAGTTTTTATCAAGATAAGAAAAATGAATGGGTGCATTTTGCTTCCAACAACCAGAAATTATCTATTTTGAAAGATTTACCTATTTCAGCGATTGCTCAAGATACAAAAGGAGCAATGTGGGTAGGCTCAGATTCATTAGGTCTATATAGAGTTGCACTCGCCCAGACCAACGAACAAGTAAAGCATTTTGATTTAAATGATGGACTTTTAGACAATCATGTTACTTCATTAGCAATAGATGCAACAGCAAATGTCATTTGGATAGGTACAAAAAAAGGATTACAAGCTCTTCATTTAGATAATTTGACTAATCAGCAAGCAACTCAAGAGCAAAAAAATGATAAATCATTTACATCTTTTGTTCATAAATCTAATGATGAAAATTCTATAAGTGATAATCATATTACAGGTCTTTTGATAGACAAAAGTGGAAATCTTTGGGTAGGAACTGCTTCACAAGGTTTGAATAAATATTTGAATGAGAAATCAGGCTTTCTTCGTTTTCAAAAAGATGTTTATAATCCGTTTAGTTTGAGTGATAATACAGGAATAAAAGTTCTGTTTCAAGACCGTACAGGTGTTTTTTGGTTTGGAACGGCACAAGGAGGATTAAATAAATATGACCCTGAAAAAATTAAATTTAGATTGTATCGCTCAGTAAATGACCTTCGTAAAAATGGAATTCAGGATAATAATATAACTTGTTTTTATAAAGATGATGAAGGAAAAACGTGGATAGGAACAAAAAAAGCAGGTATTTTCAGATATAATCCTAACATTGCAAACGGTTGGTTTACGCAATACTCTCGTTATTCTCATGGAATGCCAAGCGATGATGTAACAGGGATTACACAGGATTTGTATGGAACAACTTGGTGTAGCACAAGAGATAGAGGAGTAGGTCGTTTTTCATATAAAAATGGAAATCTGACAATTGTTCAATACAAAAAACATTGGGAAGGGTTGCCTTCAAGCAGAATTTCAAAATTATTTACAGACAAAAAAGGCGAAATTTGGGTACTTACTTTTGAAGGTGATTTGTGTAAATATAATCGTTCACTTAATGATTTTGAAGTAAAAATAGAAGGAGAGCCTAATCTGACAGATAATGAAATTATGCTTTCAGCAAAAGCAACAGATAAAAATACCATTTGGGTAGGAACGCCTACAGGAGCATATTTGTATGATGTTGCAACAGAAAAAATTATTTTAGACAAACGAAAGGATCTTAAAGTTTGGGTGAGTGCTATCGAAGAAGTAGGTGAAAATAGTGTCTGGTTTAGCTCTAGTAAAGGTTTGATTCGTTATTATCCAAAACAAGATTCTTTGAGTTATTTTTCAAGAAAAGATGGTTTGCCTACTGATATGATTTATTCGGTTATTTTAGGAGAAGATAAAAACCTTTGGCTTTCTACAAATAAAGGGATTTCTCGCTTTTCTTTAAAAACATTAACAGCAAAGTCATACGATGAGACAAATGGTTTACAAGGGCAAGATTTTTTAGCAGGTTCATATTATGAAAGTGAAAAAGGAGAGTTGTTTTTTGGAGGAAAAGATGGATACAATGCTTTCTTTCCAACAGAAATAAAAGATGATCCATTACCTCCACAACTTGTTTTTACAGAAATAGAAATTTTTTCTAAATCACTTCCTTTTATAGACTTTATCACTAGAGTAGAAAACCCGTTAGATAGTTATATCTTGACAGCAGATAGTCTTACTTTAGATTATGAAAAAACTGGTTTTTCTTTAGAGTTTGCAGCTCTGCATTTTTCTGACCCAAAAAAGAATATGTATGCTTACAAAATGGAAGGACTTGACGAAGAATGGACGTATGTAAATTCAGGACGTAGATTTGTAAATTATCCAACTCTACCTTATGGTAATTATGTTTTTAGAGTAAAGGCTTCTAATTCGGATGAAGTATGGAACGAAGAAGGAATAGCACTTTATATCAATGTTTCTACGCCTGTTTGGGAGCGTCTTTGGTTTAGAATATTGGGTGTTTTTATGATTGTGGGTATTATTTCTACTTTTTATATTGCCAAAATTAGAAGAAGTAAAAATCAACAACTTTACTTAGAAACGCAAGTAGCAGAACGTACAAAAGAACTTCAAGAAAAAAACAAGAATATGACAGATAGTTTGCGCTATGCTGAAACCATTCAAAAAGCTATTTTACCTACTGAAACTGATTTAAAAGAACATTTGCCTGAAGTATTTACAGTTTATGAACCTTTAGATATTGTTTCTGGAGATTTTTATTGGTTCAAAAATTTAGGAGATATTGTTTATGTGGCTGTGGCAGATTGTACGGGACACGGAGTCCCAGGAGCATTTATGTCTATGATTGGTAGTTCACTTTTGAGTGATATGGTACAGCAAAACCGAACTTTAAAACCTTGTGAAACTCTTGAGTTATTAAATACAAAAATAAGAACATCACTTTCACAACAAGACAACAGAAATACAGATGGAATGGATATTTGTTTCTGTAAAATTAATTTAAAGACACATCAAGTATGGTTTTCAGGTGCAAAAAGACCTCTCTACATTACCAAAAAAGATGGCGTTTTTAAAGAGATAAAAGGAGATAGAAAATCTATTGGAGGAAGGAAAAGAGAGAAAGATGAAAAAGTATTTACCACAACAGAAATTCAGCTTGAAAGTGGAGATATGATTTATCTAACTTCGGATGGATATGCTGATCAGCCTAACAGTAAAGGTAAAAAAATTGGTAGTTTGCAATTACAAGAAACGTTAAAGAATATTGCTTCTCTACCAGCTCAGAAGCAAAAACAAGAACTTACAGATATGTTACTTGTACACCAAGGAGATACCAAACAACGTGATGATATTGCTATTATGGGTATTCGTGTATAAAAATTCAGTTTTAGTAAACTATAAAAAACCTATTCAATTATACAAAATATATAATTGAATAGGTTTTTTACTGAGCAATTTTTCTAAGAATTAATTATTAAAACTATTCTTCTTCTAAAGAAGCTGTTGATGTAGTATTGAGTTTAGTATTGACTTCTTTTGTTCCTAAAGATTCTACCAAAATAGTAAGTTGTTTTTCCAATGCTTCCACTTTTTTAGCCAAAACGGAATCAGTATTTTCTTTAGTATTTTGATTTTCTTGAAGACTTGCAACAATGGTTTTTAGCTCTGTAATCTGCTTTTTGAGATTTTCAAGTTCTATTTTTTGTGTTTCAATTTCCTCTTTTTGTTCATCTATTATAGTTTGCTGTTCTTTTGTTGCTTCTATTAAAACAGGTACAAGACCTATATAGTTTACAGATTTATAACCTTCATTGTTTGTATGAACCAAATTAGGAAATACTTCTTCTATTTCTTGTGCAATAACACCAAACTGTAATTGGTCATCTTTGCTTTTGTCTTTCCAATAATAATTTGTTCCACGAAGGGAAAGAATATTTGACAGAGAATTATCTAGTGTATTGATTTGTTTTTTATAACGACGGTCACTTGTTATAAGAGTGCCACCTGCTAAAAATGCATTTCCATTATCTCTCAATTCAAATATGTTAATGTTTCCACTATTTTTAGCCAAAATAACTAAAGCATCTGTATTTGAATTTCTATTATGCAAAGAAAGTAGAGTGTCAGTTTCATTTTTCCCCATTACTTGTAATACTGTTCCAGTAGCTGTTAAATCTTTTTCTTCTACTGTAAATACAGGTAAGTTAGGACTGGAAGAACTTGCATCCTGTCTGTAAAAATTAGCTACTTTGCCCTGTGTTCCTATAGCCTCTATAGCAGCTCCAATATGTCCTCCTGAAGATATTGTCTTAACAACAGGAGTAGAGTTAGTATTATTGCTGATAGCACTTATAGCTCCTAATAAGCCATCTGAGCTTATTGGTCTAATATGCAATTTAGCACTAGCTCCTATGGGGTTGCCTACAAACATATTTCCATTAATAGTAGTATTTGAATTATTACCTCCAATTGAAGTATTTCCACCACTCGGTTGAATATTTACGTTTCCTATAGTAGTACCATTTCCACCTGATAAATTCATGTTTCCTCCTTGTCCACTTGGATATGTTGATTCTCCTGCTGTCATTGAAATTCCACCACCAGAAGGGTTTGGTGTAGAAGCTAAATTTAATGTAAAATTAAATATTCCACCTACATTTTTATCTAAAGAAAGAATGTCAAAAGGAAAGCCTGAATCTGTAACTTTTAGATTTGCATCAGATATAATTACATTATCTGGGTTTATACTAAAACGAGTTGTAGGTGCAGGTTCTGTCTGAATTTGGGTATTGAATTTAAAAGTCTGGTCTAATGCTGTAAGTTCTAAGTTGGCTAATCTGAATGTTGAGGGAGAAAAATAAGCTATTCTGGATTCTAAAATAGTTTTATCTGTAGAACCAAGATCAAGATTTTTTATTTGTTTTATATTAAAATCAAAGTTATTATAATTAACAGGACCTGCTGTACCTGATATAGACGTAGCTCCATCGATAACAACATTATTAGATAATCTTCCTCCTAAACGAACTTCATTAGAACCATTTATTTCTATTCCATCTATATAATTAACATTAACAGCAGAGGATAAATTAATAGGAGAAGGTGTACCAATAGAAGGTGGAATATAATACAAATCTCCATCAGAATCTTTTACATAAAGTCTTCCAAAGTCATTATTGCTTGCAAAAGCACTTACTATAATATCTTTTTTTATTCCTATTATTCCTCTAGAATTAATAGTCATTTTTTCCTCTACTGATCCATTAGTTGGATTACCTGTGTGAAACGATAATGTAGAAGGAATGCCAGAACCAAGGGGTGCAGATGTTGCAGTCATTGATATTCCTCCAGCATTTGAAAAACCTGATCCCTCAAAGCCATCAAAATTTATATTACCTAATATATCTCCTGCTGCTATAGTTGTTGGGTTTGTTAAATCTCCTCTTGACCTTTGTAGTATTATAGAAGATGTTTCTGTATTGCTTCTACTGTTGATAGTAATATCAGTTCTGCCATCATTAACTTGAGTAATATCATCTACATCATAAAATTCTGCTTTTGATGCACCTGAACCGTTGGTTTCTAGTCTCAAATATCCTTCTTCTGAACCTGCTTGTGTTACAGTAGATAATGTAACTATACTTGTACCAGTACCTTGTGTATTAGCTACTACATTTACTTCAGCATCATTTGTAGTATTTTGGTTTGTTGCATATAAATAGTTACTAACTACACCTGTTTCATCTCTATCTGTTCCTACCGAAATATCTCCTCCTAGATTAGCTGCAAAACTACCTGCTCCATTGATTTCTAAATTGAAAGTAGGAGCTGTTGTTATTTGAGTATTTTGTGTCAATGCTCCTCCCAATCTAACAGTATTTAGCGCATTAGTAAGTCCACTTTCAAAAGTCAACGGACTAGAACTTGTATTGATGAAAGAAAGCCCCCAACGTAAGTTTCCTGAGCCATCAGAATACAATTTGTTTGTTAATGGAAAAGAAGGAGCAGAATTAGGTAAATTGAGCCACCCATTTACTAATAATTCAGAATCAGAAGAGGTGTTATCTCCTATTTCTACATTTCCACCTGCTGACTGCATTTGTATATCTCCATCTGCATCGATTTCTATGTTTCCATCGGCATCAAGTTCTATATCTCCATCGGCATTTATATCAAAGGCATTTATATTATCTACAGTAAGATTTGTTTCAGTGCTTAGTTTTTCAATAGAAAACAAACTTATTCCCAATGCTTGATCTCTAATATCAAATTTACTTCCAATGTTATTTAGATACACATTTGTTGTATATAGATTTGAGGGAGCTGCTGATGAAAAAAAAGAGGAGTTTGTTCCATCAGTAATACTAAAGGCTGAGTTTATAATAGCTACATTAGAACCAGTTGTTCCTGAAAGCGATAATGTATTGATATTAGTCAAAGATACGTTATTACTATTAGCGTTTATTGTTGTGGCATTTGATAAAGTACCTCCTAAAGAAATCCCAAGTGCTGTTGTTGTTAATCCATTTGTAGATTTAGCTGATATTTGATTGCCTATAATATCAATACCATCACCAGCTGTGTAAGTGGGAATACCACTAAGTTGTGATGCGATATAATCTGTCATTGCTAGTTCACTTACCAAAGCATTATCAGAAAAAGGACTTGTAACCCCTCCACCACTATTTGTAGTGAGAGAGTTTGCATTAAAACCTCCTAAATATAAATCATTTACAGATAAGTCGTTTATACTTGTAGAATTAGATATATTTACATTTGAGCCATCATCTGTAATTGAACCATCTACTAAAGTTGTTCCATTCCAAAATGGAACAGTTTCATTAGTAAGTGAACCTACTTTTGGATCTGATTCTGCAGTGATAGCTGTTCTATCAATCCAAATTACCTGACCAGTTGCATCAGTTACAAGTACTTTGTTTGCTCCTCCACTTGCTATATCAATTGTTTGGATAGTTCCATTGACAATTTTGAGGGATGTAATAGAATTATCAGAAACTGAACTAGCAGTATGAGCATAAGGAACAGCATGCAAAACAGTAACTGGAGTAAGTGCATTTCCATTGACACTAACACGCAAACCCAAAGAGGGATGTTGTGAGAAAAAATTGCTAGTAAATGGAGTCTGAGAACCCAAAACAACAGAATAAAGTCCGTCTTGTACATTTATAGTTTGTGTTTCTGTCCAATCAACTGTATTTGTTGTAGGATTAACTAATTCGAAAATCATACTAACCGAACCTGAAAAAGGAATTCCATCTTGAACTAATTTCCCTTGATAAGTAATCTGTTGAGTTGATGTTTGCGCTTGAAGTAAGGTAGTAAAACTAAAAAGGCTTACTAAACTTACTAATAGAATAAAATAGATTTTTTTATAAAAATGAACAGATAGAGAAGGTAAATAAATTGTTTTCATAATGTTTTTTCAGAATTATAAGATTAGATTCTTAGATAATAGTTAAACTAATTTAGTAATTTTTCTTTAGAGTTGAAATTTTTACAACTAAATCAACAACGTACAGACTAAAACAAAGGTTTATGAAAATATCTATTGCTTAAAAATAGCAAAGGTTATCATAATTATTTTTGTATAACAGTCTTCCAGACTGTTGAATTTGATAAAATACTGTTTCTAATGTTCAGACTGTAAGTTTAAACTCTCAAGATACCTTTGAGGTGTCAGACAGATTCCATTTGCATATAAATAAGTTTGCTCAGTTACTTATACTCAAACTTAATGAGATTTAGAAAATTGCAAAAATAGTTTTATTTTTATTTTATGAAATCATTTTTAGGTCACGACACACGTAAAGAACTGGAAAAACTTCAACGTAGCACTTCAAATAATAAGAAGTTGTACGTAAAAGTTACGGTTTTGCTTGGCTTAGATAGTGGTCATAGTGCAGAAAGTTTGAGTAGTTTGTTGTGCATTAGTTTGTCTTCAGTTTATCATTACCATTCTGTTTATCAAGAAAAGGGTCTATCTTATTCTTTATCCTTTCATTATCAAGGTTCTTCTAGTTATCTAACCGATAATGAACTAGCACTTCTTTCTGCTGAACTAGAAGTTAATTTATACACTACTAGTCAGCAGATTTGTGAATGGGTTTATGAAAACTTTGGCGTATGTTATACTACTAAAGGCTTAATTGCTTTGCTTCATCGTTTAGGTTTCTCTTATAAGAAGACAAAGGCAATTCCTGCAAAAGCAGATACAGAAAAGCAAGAATATTTTTTAGCAGAAATGTTAGCTAAAATTGAAGGTTTAAGATAGAGAAAATGAAGTTTTTTTGTTTGTTGATTCTGTCCATCCAGAGTGGAATACACGTAGTAATTATGGATGGATTCGTAAGGGAAAAGAGTTTGAAGTCAAGAGTGTTAGTGGTAGGAAACGTATTCATTTAACAGGAGCAGTCAATGTAGAAGCTCCAAGTGATATACACATTAAAGAATCAGACATCGTTAATTCTGATGTAATAAGAGCATTTTTAGACCAAATAGAAGACACTTATACAGAAAAAAGCAAAATTTATCTTGTCGTAGACCAAGCCTCTTATTTTAAGTCCTACCTTGTTCAAGACTGGACATATGGATCTAAAATAGAACTCATTTATTTACCAACCTACTCACCAAATTTAAACTTGATTGAAAGGCTTTGGAAGTTTATGAGAAAAAAAGTGATTGACCATAACTACTACGATACCTTTGAAAAATGCAAGGACGTTTGTCCTAAATTTTTCAAACATATCGATGATTATATAGATGAACTGGAGACACTACTAGTTCCAAATTTTCACGTCCAATTTTCTAAAAACAATTTCTATTGAGTATAACTTAAAATTCTAATACAGAAATCCTATTTAAATCTCTTTATGTATTTAGATAGCATTTTTATATTCTTATTACAAAAAAGTCAAAGTTATTTAAGTATAATTCGAAAAATATTACTATTTCTCTATTTTTTTTAAATACTGCTATTTTGAGAGAAGTATTGTTAAAATTCTTAAAAAAACCTTTTATACCCAATAAAAGTGTAATTATTAAGAGAAAAGCAGAATTATACTGATCTATTGATTTGTTTTTGTTATGTAAGTAATGTGTGTAAATAGAATATATTTTTGCTTTATGAGTAATTGTATTTTACCTTTGTAATCATATAAAGAGTTTGTTATCAAGTATATAAGCCAAAAATAACCATTCTACTCTAAGAATATCCTTTTATTAGATACAACAAACACTTGTAATTTTTAACTCGCAACTTACATATTCAAAAATGAAGTCACTTCTACTACTACTTTCTAGCAAAGTGAAAGCAATAACTATTTTTGCTTTATTGCTATTTCTTACCTTGTTCTTTACAGGACTAAGCATACAAACAGCAAATGCTCAAGCCTTTCGTACTACATGGATAACCAATGATGGGACGATTACAATTCCTACTATCTCAAACTATGGTAATTTCTATGATTACACTGTTTCATGGAAAAATCTTACTACATCAGTTACTGGTTCTGTAACAGGACAAAGAGGTAATTGTACTATAAGTGGCTTAACAAATGGAAATACTTATGAAATATCTATTACTGGAACTTTTCCTCATTTTTATATGGGGGATTATAATGACGAAAGGCTAAAACTTAGAACCATAGAAGAATGGGGAGATATTCGTTGGAAAAGAATGATAAAAGCTTTTAAAGATTGTCCAAACCTTATTTATAATGCTACAGATAATCCTGATCTTAGTCAAGTAACAGATATATCTAGCATGTTTGCTAACTGTAGTAACTTTAATGGAAATATAGGAAGCTGGGATACACAACACGTTACTAACATGAGCGGTGTATTCATTAATTGTTATAGTTTTAATAAAAACATAGCAGGATGGAATACAAGAGCAGTTACAAATATGGGAAGTATGTTCAATGGAGCTACCTCTTTCAATCAAAATATTGGAGGTTGGTACACAGAAAATGTTACAAATATGGCTGGGATGTTCTCTAATGCTACTTCTTTTAATCAAAATATTGGAGGTTGGAATATTGGAGCAGTTACACATATGGCATTGATGTTTAATGGTGCTGTTTCCTTCAATCAAAATATAGAAAACTGGAACACAAGTTCTGTCGAAGACATGGAAGGCATGTTTTATGGAGCGACTTCCTTCAATCAAGATATTGGAAACTGGAACACAGCATCTGTTTACGATATGCGTTCAATGTTTCGTGATGCCACTTCTTTTAATCAAAATATTGGAAACTGGAATATTAGTAATATTGTTGCATCTAATAACTATGGTGTGGCTGGTATGACAGGCATGTTATCTAACTCTGGTATAAATATAGATAATTACGACGCTATACTTACAGGCTGGGCTGCTCAAAACGTAAACTCAGCTATAACTCTAGGAGCTACAAATCTGCAATATTGTACTGCAACAACAGCAAGAAATATACTTACTGCTTCTAAAAACTGGAATATCACGGGTGATGCTTTATTTTGCCCAGGCAGACCTTTCCGTACTACATGGATAACATCTGATGGAAAAATTACCATTCCTGTTACTGGAAATGGCTATAATTACAATATCACATGGAAAAACACTATTACTTTACAGGGTGGTACAGCAATAAGACAAGGAGGAGCTTACACAATTACAGGCTTATCAAATGGAATTACTTATGAGATAGAGATTACAGGAGATTTTCCTCGCTTTTATATGAATGATGGTAGCGAAAAAACAAAACTCAAAACTATAGAAGAGTGGGGAGAAATAGAGTGGAAAAGTATGCAAAATGCTTTTAAAGGTTGTACTTATCTTACCTATAATGCTACTGATAATCCTGATCTTAGCCAAGTAACAGACATGTCTTATATGTTTGCTAACTGTAGTAACTTTAATGGAAATATTGCTTCTTGGAACACCTCAACAATTACTAATATGAGTAATATGTTTAGAGGTGCATCTACCTTCAATCAAAGTATTGCTTCTTGGAACACAGCAGCCGTTACCAATATGAGCAACATGTTTTATAGTGCTTCTGCTTTCAATCAAAATATTGGCAGTTGGAATACGTCGGCAGTTACCGATATGAGTAATATGTTTTTCTTTGCTACTTCTTTCAATCAAAATATTGGTAGTTGGAATACATCAGTTGTTGCCGATGTGAGCAGCATGTTTCAAGGTGCTACAGCTTTTAATCAAAACCTTGATAATTGGAACACAGCAGCAGTTACAGATATGAGTAGTATGTTTCAAAATGCTACTGCCTTCAATGGAAATATTGGTTCTTGGAATACAGAATCTGTTACAGATATGAGAGGAATGTTTCACAATGCTTCTGCCTTCAATCAAAATATTGGCAGTTGGAACACAGCAGCCGTAACAACTATGAGTAGCATGTTCTATAATGCTACTGCTTTCAATCAAAGTCTTAGAGATTGGAATATCGCTAATGTTACAGATATGACTAATATGCTTTCTAATTCAGGTGTAGGTAGATCAAATTATGATGCTACTCTAATTGGTTGGGAAAGACAACCTGTACAACAAAATGTAAACTTAGGAGCAGTAGGAAGAAAATATTGTAGTGGTACAAGTGCAAGAAACAGCCTTATTAATCATTACAGTTCTACTTGGACTATTATAGGCGATGAAGTAGAGTGTGATGTAGCTTTTATAACCACTTGGGTAACTGACAACGGACAAATAAACCTTCCTACAAGAGGAACAAACTACGATATTACTTGGACAAACCTAACACATGCAGGACAAGGAAATGGTTCTGCTACACGTATAAGTTCTGATAACTATTTAATTACTGGACTAACAAATGGAGATACTTATGAAATTTCTATAAAGAATGGACTTGCTAGTTTTTATATGAATGGTGGAAGCGAAAAATTAAAACTTCGTACTGTAGAACAATGGGGGAATATAGCTTGGAGAACTATGGCTGGTATGTTTGAGGGGAGTGAAAACATGACGTATAATGCTACTGATATTCCAAACTTTAGTGCTGTAACAAGTATGTCTTTAGGTGGTATGTTTAGAGGTTGTATAAACTTCAATGGAGATATTGGAAACTGGAATACAGAAAATGTAACAGATATGCATTACATGTTCATAGATTGTACCAGTTTCAATCAAAATATTGGAAGCTGGAATACTGCTCGTGTTAGTAGCATGGAACTTATGTTCAAAGGTTGTACCAATTTCAATCAAGATATTGGAAACTGGAATACTGCTCGTGTTACTGATATGCATTGGATGTTTGTACACGTTAGATCCTTCAATCAAGATATTGGAAATTGGGATGTTTCTAATGTTAGGGATATGAATAACATGTTCGGGGGGGCAAATTCTTTCAATCAAGATATTGGAAATTGGGATGTGTCGAATGTTACTGATATGAGATGGATGTTTGAAGATGCTTCCTCTTTCAATCAAGATATTGGAAATTGGAATGTGTCGAATGTTACTGATATGCAAGCTATGTTTCTTAGAGCTTCCTCTTTCAATCAAGATATTGGCGATTGGGATGTGTCGAATGTTACTGATATGAGATGGATGTTTGAGCGAGCAAACTATTTTAATCAAGATATCGGAAATTGGGATGTGTCGAATGTTACAAGCATGTACGAAATGTTTAATGGAGCTTCATCTTTTAATCAAGATATAGGAGATTGGAACACTTCCAATGTTACAGATATGACTGGAATGTTTAGAAATGCCTCATCTTTCAATCAAAATATTGGAAACTGGAATGTATCTAATGTTACGAAAATGGGAGCTAGTTATGTACATTACTCTTTAGGAATGTTTGAAGGAGCATCTTCTTTTAACCAATATATCGGGGACTGGGATATATCTAGTGTTACAGATATGGCTGCTATGTTCTATGGAGCATCTGTTTTCAATCAAAATATTGGAGGATGGAATGTAAGTGGTATTACAGACATGACAAATGTATTTAAAGATGCTACTATGTTCAATCAAAATCTTAATAACTGGAATACAGAGAATGTTACAAACATGCAATCTATGTTTGCAGGTGCTTCATCTTTCAATGGAGATCTTGGAAGTTGGAATACGCAGAGCGTTACTAACACAGAATCTATGTTTGAAGGAGCTACTTCTTTCAATACATACATCGGTAGTTGGAATGTATCAGCAGTTACTACTATGAAGAATATGTTTAAAGGTGCTTCTTCATTCAATCAAAGTGTTGGAACAGGATGGTACACAGGAAATGTTACTGATATGTCTGGTATGTTTCAAAATGCGACAGCTTATAATAGATACATAGGAAGTTGGGATACAAGAAAAGTAACTGATATGAGTTATATGTTTGAAAGAGCTTCTTCTTTCAATCAAAATATAGAAAACTGGAATGTTTCTGCTGTTACAGATATGCAAAATATGTTTCATCGTGCTACTGCTTTCAATCAAAGTCTTTACCGTTGGAACGTAACAAGTGTTACTGCAATGAATGATATGCTATCTAATTCTGGTTTGAGTATAGATAATTATGATGCAACACTTAGTGGTTGGTCACTCAAAAATGTAAAGCCAAATGTAGAATTAGGAGCTACTAATTTGAGATACTGTTATTCTCACCTTGAGCGTTCTGTTCTTACTAATTCAAAAAATTGGAACATAATAGGCGATGTTTTGAGTTGCACTACTCCACCACCTCCGTCTGATTTTGCAGAACTAAATGTATATAGTGGTTCTGGCAATTATTACATACCTAATGGCAATACCCCATCAACAGATAATAATACGCATTTTGGAAATGTAATGATATGTAATTCAAATAGTAACTCCATGGCATACAAGATTCATAATGTAGGTACAGAAGATTTGATTGTTAGTGAGATAACTATTACTTCAAGTGCTGGAGCTCTTGATTTTGTAGCTAGTGGTATTCCTACTTTGCCTTTTACTCTTGCACCGAATGCTAGTCAAAACTTCCTTGTCAGCTTTACACCTTCTGAAATAGGCGAGCGCACAGCTACTATTTCCATAACTAGTAATGATGCTGATGAAAATCCTTTTGTATTTGATATAGCAGGTACAGGTTTTGAAGATAATGTAGCCCCTGAGTATATAAATATGCCAGTCATAAACAGAGAATGTTCTTATGGATTCAATCCTCCGAGTACAACAGATAATTGTAGTGGTACTATTATAGGAACAACAAATCAAACATTTCCTATTACAAGACAAGGACTGACTAGAATAGTTTGGACATTCACTGACCAAGCAGGCAATTCGATTACTATGAATCAATTTGTAGTTATTACTGATCGTGTAGCTCCTCCTAGTGTTAATTTGCCTACCATAACTGCACCGTGTTCTGTAAATTCATTGCCTTTTCCGACAACAGTTGATAATTGTGCTGGAAGGATTACAGCTACCACTACTCAACTATTTCCGATTACAAGCACAACAAATGTAGCTTGGAGATTTGATGATAGACATGGAAATATATCTTATTCACATCAACAAGTAATTATTACAGATACTGAAGCTCCTCTTGTGCCTACCTTGGCAGATATTACAGTAGCTTGTTCTTTATCTTCTATTATTCCCCCAACTACGACAGATAATTGTAGTGGAGTAGTTACTGGAACAACAACACAACAATTTCCAATTACAAATTCGACTATGGTAGTTTGGACATTTACAGACAATGCTGGAAATTTGGTTACTGCAAATCAAAATATAATTATTATAGATACAGAAAATCCAGTAATACCTATCTTACCTACCATCACTTCACAATGTGATTTGAGTTCTCTTACTGCACCAACAACAACAGATAATTGTAGTGGAATAGTTATAGGAACAACAGCACAGACTTTTCCTATTACAAGCTCAACTCTCGTAACTTGGATATTTACAGATAATGTAGGAAATTCGGTTACAGCAAATCAGAATGTAGTAATTACAGATGATACGCAAAATCCAGATGTGCCTACTTTAGATGATGTAATAGCACAATGTGAAGTTACTTCTCTTACTGCTCCAACAACGACAGATAATTGTAGTGGCACAGTTACTGGAACTACTTTACAGGTGTTACCAATAACTACACAAGGAACGAATATTGTAACTTGGACATTTACAGATGCAGCAGGAAATTCAGTTACAGCAAGTCAAAATATAATTATTGAGGATACAGAAAATCCAACAATTACAGCACCTGAAAATATAATAGTAAATGCAGATATAGGATTTTGTACGGCATCTGCAATAGATTTAGGTACTCCAACAGGAGCAGACAATTGTGGAACAGTTACTTTTTCAAACGATGCTCCTGCCATTTTCCCTGCTGGAACAACAACTGTAACTTGGATAGCGACTGATTTAGCAGGAAATACAGCAACAAGCACCCAAATAGTAGAAGTGTTAGATGATAGAAACCTTCAAGTAATTGGAGAAAATGGTATCTTGATTCAAGACAATGATATGACACCCTCATTTTTCAATGGAACTCTAATGGGAAGCGCAAACATAGGTAACTCTATTTCTCAAACTTTTACTCTTAACAATACAGGAAATGAAGCTATTCGAATAAATACTATCACAAGTAGTGACGCAGAGTTTGTTATTGAAAATATGCCTACTGATATTCCAGCTATGGGATATGTGCCTGTTACTATTCGTTTTATTCCAACGTCTGTTGGGGCAAAGACTACAGTAATTACCATAACAAGTGATGATTGTAGTAATCCTGTTTTTGAATATGCGCTAGAGGCAAATGGAACTGATATAAGATGTACTATTAGATGGAAAGTTCTCAGAGAGATGACCATTGTTGATAATAGCCTTCATAGTACGAATGGTGGACGAACTGGAAACAATTGGAATAGTGCTGCAGCTTCTGTAAATACTATAAATCCCTCTACTGATGGAGAGATGTTTTGTAAAATTACTTCTGCTTCAATGACTTCTTCATACGTTTTCGGATTGACAAATGCGACATATCGTGATATACCTATCAATGTTGAGTTTGCTTGGTCTGTAAGTAATGGATTTGCTACACCTGTAAATGTATCTTATAGTCGTAGGGGAGGTTTCCAAATAACTCCTCTATCTACTAACCAAGTATCTTATATTCCATCAGATAAGTTACGTATTATCAGAGAAGGCAATAGTATTAAGTTCTACAAAAATTTTGAACTCATCTACACAGGGAGTAGTAATTATGCTACTGAATGGAGAGCAGTTGTAAATGTTTATGGTACTGCCTATGATGATACCAATGGTAAAACAGGAGATATTAGTTTCTTAGGATGTACGCCTTCTGGAAACCGTGTAGCAAAAATAGCTGCTTCTTCTAAAGAAGATATATCAGAGAACAATGAAGCAGATAAACTTTTGTTATATCCTAATCCTACTTCAAATACTTTTACACTCAACTGGAAAGCTTTTTCAAGTAAACAGTTGAAGGGAACAGCTAAGGTAAGAGTTATAGATATGCTAGGAAGAACTATCAACGAAGTTACTTTTGAAATAAATAGCTTCACTTCTCAAAAATCGTTTAACATTGCTAATCAGCCTGTAGGTGTTTATTTTGTAGAACTTCAATGTGGTAACAAAATTTATGTTAGTAAACTAATGAAAGAATAAGATTAACTAAGACTTATTTTCTAACAAAAAACAGATGTTTAAGCGATTAAACGGCTGTTTTTTGTTTTAAAGATTTTGTAAATCAGTAAGAATATCTATAAAAAAACTATTTTTATCAACCTTCGTTGAGATTTCATCGTGCATGAGATTCGAATCCATAACATCAACGATGGTAAAGCCTCAATGACAGTCAAACGGATACTCAAAACTAAAACTACATCAACTGATTACTGGTAACTACTTACTGCTAACTGTGTAACATTCAATTTATCCAAACAGTCTTCCAAAAGCTGCTTATTCGTTTTATCAAAAACAGGATGCACAAAATTAGGTGCAATCTCTGCCAACGGAACAAGCGTAAAACGACGTTGGTGTAAAAATGGATGAGGGATTTTTAAGTCTTTTTTCTCTTTAGTAGTATCTTCTTTTTCTTCTACAACTAAATTTTCATAATATAAAATATCTATATCAATTGTTCGGGCATACCATTTTTGATAACGTTTTCTACCTAATTTTTTCTCTATCTCATCAATCTGAGTCAATATTTCTTGTGGAGACAATAGAGAAGATACTTGAATAACTTGATTGAGAAAAGAAGGCTGATTTTCTACGCCCCAAGCAGCTGTTTGATACATGCTTGATTCTAGTTCAATCTCTCCAATCTGTAAAGAAATATATTTTTTTGCTTCTAAAATATTTTGTTCTCTATCTCCTAGATTTCCTCCTAATACTAGAAAAACTGTTTTTTGCTTCATTTCTTATTCTTTCAAAAATAAATATAAAATCAAAACAAGGATAATTTTTTATGAATTATCCTCGTTTTGTTTGGAAATTAGGTTGCTCTACTTTTTTATTGGATTTCGAAGTAGTATATTATTTGGCTTTCTGCTCCTAAAATATCTTTTGCATGTATAGTTAAAGTATACTTCACACCTATTCTTGTATTTTCTTCAGCCCCAAATGTAAAGTTTTCTTGTAGAGCAGAAAAATATACATCTGACCTATTGAGACCATTTTTTTCTTTAGTAATAATAGGTGTTTGATTCTCTTTTCCCCATTCTAATTTATAACTATCTAACAATAAGTCATCTCTGATTCTATTAATTAATCGATAAGAAGTGCCCGCAGAAATATATACAGGTTGATCACGGTTAGGACTAAAGTTTATTATATCAGAAAAATCACTATCTAGTGCAAAACGAAGTTCTGATAAATCAGGAAGTTTATTTTCTACAATTCTAATAATAAATTCTCTTGTTGTTGGAGCATTACCAGCAACATCTGTCGCTTCTAATTTAATTGTATAAGTATCTTGATTTTGAGCATTCGATGGAATAGGAACAAAAACAGAATCATTTCCCACAAGATTAAAAATTAGGTTATTAATATTTTCACCACTAATTAAAGGAGTTGGATCATTATTAAAATAGACATAAACATCTTTTAATGTTCCAAGGCTATCTCTTATAATTCCACCAGTAATAAATAATTTTTGTCCTTGTATGACTTCTATTTCATTTATTTCATTAAAAGGACGGTTGACTTTAATTTTTTCAATGATTGGACTTTGAGTATCGCAATTCATTGTAAAATTAATACTAACACTTCTAACGTTGTTTTCAAAGTCTTCTGCTGTTATTGTTAAAGTAAGCAAGGAGTCATTAGGTACATCTAGAAATACTAATTCATTACCAAAAACAGTTGCTAAATTTACTGAATCAACATTATTGGTAGAAAATGTGCGATTAATAATCCTAGTACCTGTCTCAAACTGTGCTGTTATAAGCTTTATTCCAACATTATCTGTAATAAAACCTCCTAAGGGAACTTTTTCTAATCTACAAGCAGGATAACTACCATCATCAAAAGCTTGAATATTGGGCAATAAAACATCTGGAAACGTGGGTTTTGTAGCATCAGCCCCCACAATAAATTCTCTTGAAATAGTATTTTGTAATCCACTAATATCAATGGTTGTAATTGTAAGTTCGTATTTGCCCAAAGAAAAAGAAGAGGGAACGATAATAGAAGAATCTTTTAATTCTAATACTCTTGCTCCTACATTATTTATTTTTTTAGTATTTGTCCACGGACGAGAAAGATTTTCTGCTGGTTTTATATCAATTATTACTGTATCTATTCCAAAGTTATCAGACAAAACAGTATTCAAAAAAATTGTATCTGATACATTATACTGATTATTTAGAGCAAATTCTCCAATAAGAGGCTGAGAAAGGTCTTCAATAGGAACACATCTAAAAAAGCCAACTATCAATCCGAAAAAGAATAATGATAGAAATGAATATTTTTTATAGAGTGATTTATAGAATAAAAATTTCATAAATTTTATAATTAGTATAGCTTGTCTTTATAGTGAATACTATTAAAAAAGACCGATTTATTCAGACTAGGAAGACTGAAATAGTTATAACCTACAATTTGAGTTACTTACATAAAATCAGTAAATGAGATTCAAAGTTAAGGTTTTACTAGCACTTTAAAGTCTAAGACTTCTTTTTTTATTAAAAATACAAACAATAAAGAGTATTTTCAAAAAAATACCACTTATTTTTGAGATTCTTTCCTTAAATTGATTTTAAAACTTATGTTTTACTTTCTAAATCAATTGACTACATAATAATAAAGTTGTAATTTGATTTATAAAGTTAGAATACATAATTTCGAAAACTTGCATTTTTACCAATTCAAAAAAGATATATGCTTTTTAAAAAAATTATAACTGCTTTTGTCGGACAGACAGACACCAATGACGGAATTGATATACGATTCGGTAGATATTCTGACGCCCACAAAACATTAGAAAAATATGATTCGTGGGCAAGATCGACAGGTTTTTTCGAAGAGAAAAATTATTTGCAAGCCTATTTAGAATTTTTTAATTACTTATTAGATGATAACGAAAGCAATCTGAATTATGATACAGTTCAGATTAATAAAGATGGAAATGTAGCAGATTTTAAAATAGATTTTACATTGCAACAAGGCTCAAAAATAGTTCGTGGTTTTGCTAATTCGGAAGAGTTTGTAGGAGAAGTAAAACTCGTTCAGGTAAAAGGTGATTTGCATGTTGCGTTAGGAAGACGATTAATGGAAATGAATTATAACCTTTTGTACAGTGGATTTTCGTTAGATGAAGATGGCGTAATTTGGATTCGTTTTACAACTAATACAGTAGATAGCTTTGCAGGTAAGTTATATAATGGACTTAGAGAAATTGCTACCCGTTCGGATGCCCAAGATGATTTATTATTAAATGAATTTACAAATCAATTAGAATCTATTGACGACAAACATATTGAGTTTTTATCAGAAAAACAGCAGCAGGTAAAACTCCATTTTTTGAAAAAATGGATAAAAGAAGCATTAGATGAAATAAAAAAACTAAATACCGAGCGGCTTGCTTCTGCTATTTCGTATATGTTATTGACACTCTTGTACCGAATAGATTATTTACTGACTCCAGAAGGAACAATAACAGCTATATTAGAAGACATTCATAAAGTAGTTTTTTATGACCAAAATAGATTACCTGTACAGCGCAATGATTATGCAATAAAAGAATTTGAAAAATTACTCGCTCTCTCTGATAAAGAATTAGCATCTAATTTTTATGAAACTAAAGCTACATTTGGTATTTCAAAGCCTGCTTATGGACAAGATATAAAGGAGATAATAGAAAAACAGTTGCAGGCTGCTTCTTGGTTTGATAAAAACGAACAGCAAGAGTTTACTCCTTTTGTTTTTGAATATATTGCTGGATATTGTCTATTTAATTATGGATTACCACGTCCGACAAAAGAGTTTTTACATCTTTATTTTCAGATTATTTGTCCAGATTATTTTGAAGCATTGGGAGCAAACCATACTTTCTCAGAAAAAAAAGAAAATCAAATTATTTTACAAAAGAATCTAGTTATAAAACGAATTGATTTTATTTTACAGACATGGCAAGAAATGTATCCCAATATTACCGACAAAAAAACTAAAATTGATTATAAAGACTTTACAAAATTTTCCTTTGATTATTTTTCTTTTGTAAAAGAGTTGAAAATTACTAACCAGTAGAATTATTATCAGTTAATTTCCTAATTCCCATTTCTAAACTATGAAAAAAATAGAAATAAAACTACCTAATCCACTTGCACCAGCAAAATCTATTCTTATAGATTATCATCTTCCAGAACAAAGAACAAATTCTCAAACCCCTATTATTGTTTTTCTACACGGTTTTAAAGGCTTTAAAGATTGGGGAGCTTTCAATCAAATGGCTCAAATTTGGACACAAAAAGGGTTTTTAGTTTTTAAAGTCAATTTCTCTCATAATGGAACGACAACCGAAAATCCTCTTGATTTTGAAGATTTGGAAGCCTTTGGACAAAATACAATTACAAAAGAACTTTCTGATACAGCAACAGCAATCAATTTCATTTTTAATAAAAAGTCAGACTTACCAAAAAGAAATATAGAAGATATTCGCCTTGTTGGGCATAGTAGAGGAGGAAGTACGGCTATTATTTATGCTTCTAAAGACAGACGAATCAAAAAAGTAATTACACTTTCAGCAGTTAGTAATTTGGAAGAGCGTTATTTTAATGAAAAAAATAAAAAAGAATGGCATAAAAACGGAGTAGTAATTATCGAAAATGGACGTACAAATCAGAAAATGCCCTTATTTGAATCTTTCCACGAAGATTTTAAGAAAAATCCTGCAAACTATTCGGTAAAGGAGGCAACTCAAAAACTCAATACAGCAAATACACCACAGCTTATTCTTCACGGAGTTAAAGATATGTCAGTGACACCACAAGATGCCCAAGATATTTTTGAATGGAGTCAGTCTACCACTAGCCAAAATCAAAATGCAAAACTGATTTTAGTAGAAGAAGCTGATCATACTTACAATACCAAGCATCCCAATTTGATAAGTAATATTGAAGAATTGCCAACTTCCTTTTTGGAAATGACAAATTTGGTAGCTGGCTTTGAATGATTTACTCTGATTTTCTGCTCAAAAAACGACTATTTGGAAATTTGAATGGACAAATGTTGAAAATTTACCTCTTTTTAAAAGTTAAAAAACATTAAATAAAAAAATGTTAAATTTTTAGTTAATTTAAAAATTGTAGAATACAGCTTTTAAATTGACTTTTTTTTATCTCCTATTTTTGATTTTTTCTAGGCAAAAAGTTGGAAACAAAAAAAAATAAAAAAAAATGAAAAACTCATAATTTTACTTTTTTCGCTTTATCTGCAAACCAATGTAATTACTCCTAAAACACTATTTTTCAAAATAAATCGTTAGCTACGCAATTTTTTAAAGAATTTTTTTAATAACTCTTCACATTCTTGCGCCAAAATTTCATTTTCTATTTTTATCTTTTTTGGAAACAAATTTGAATGTGTAAGAATAGAAAAACCTCGTTGAAAGTCATTTGCACCATAATAAATTTCTGAAATCTGTGACCAAGCCAATGCGCCAGCACACATCACACAAGGTTCAAGTGTTACATAGAGCTTACAACCTGTTAAATACTTAAAATTTAATGTATTGGCAGCAGAAGTAATAGCAATCAGTTCGGCGTGAGCAGTTATATCTTGTAGTTTTTCAGTCATGTTATGCGCTCTAGCAATGATTTTTTGGTTATGGACAATGATAGCACCCACAGGAATCTCTCCAGCTTCAAAACTTTTTTGAGCTTCTTTTAAAGCTTCTTTCATAAAAAAATCGTGTGGAAAAGATGTTAAAAAATTACTCATTTGTTGTTTAATTATCTTATGTAATTTATAATGTGTTATTTGATTAATTTTAACAAATATAACGCTCTATAAATCTATATTTATATTAAAATTAATCGTTGATTTTTGTTCATTCGTCGAAAATATTGATTTGTTTGCCGATGTAAAGCTATTGTTTATGTAAATTGGCATTGTTAATGATAGGCGTGTTTTTGTATGACGAATAAAAATTTTCTATGTAACTTTCATTTTTAATAAAACGTTGTTATATTTGTATATATCAATCAATTATTACAGACACAGTACACTTCGTACTTCTTTTTAAAGCAATACCCACTACTAAGCCACGTTAAGAAGATGCAAACTAAAAGTAACTTACGCAAAGAAAAAAAGTCTATAAAGTCTAAGACTGAGACTCAAATTAATTTTAATACTACTAAGAGAAACAAGAATTCTCTTTCTTTAGAAGACTTATTGCAAGCTAATGATAGTCAGCTTATTACACTTTACAAATCAGGCGATGATAACGCCTTTGCTGTTCTGTTGAATCGTCATAAAAATAGAATTTTTACTATTCTTATCACAATTGTAAAAGATACTTATATAGCTGAAGATTTGATGCAAGAAGCATTTATAAAGGTAGTAGATACTATTCGTTTGGGCAAATATAATGAGGAAGGAAAATTTTTACCTTGGCTCTCACGTATTGCTCATAACTTGGCAATAGATTACTTTAGAAAGCAAAAACGTTATCCTACCATTACTGTAGAAGACGGTAGTACAGTTTTTAATACAATTGAATTTACTCAAAAATCTTCTGAAGAAGCTCACATTGAGCAAGAGATTTGTGAAAATTTGAAAAGACATGTGCGTCAGTTGCCTGATGCTCAAAGAGAAGTATTGATTATGCGTCAGTATTTTAATATGAGTTTTCAAGAAATTGCAGATGCCACACATGTAAGTATAAATACTGCACTAGGAAGAATGCGTTATGCTCTTATCAATCTTAGAAAACTTATGGAGGCAAGCGAAGGAATTAACAATGATGTCAATAATGATATGAGAAAATCAGTTAATTAATTTGTTAGATTATAAGTGATTGAAGAGATTGAATACGAGCTTGAATCAGAACAACTCAAAAAAACACAGGTTATTCTATCTATATAAGCGAAAAAGCGTATGAAAAATCCAATCCTATCTAAAATTAACTCATTAATTAATTCTACATCAACAACTGCCTCAAATGATAAAGAAACTGATTTTCAGTATCTTCAAAATATGGTAGTGCGTTATGTGTATCAAGAAACTTCCTCATTAGAAAACTCAAAAGTAGAGTCGTTACTTCAATCTAATGAAAAACTAAATCAGTTTTTCTATGAAATAGTAAGTCTGAAAAAACAAATGGATGATTGCCAAACAAGACACAAGCCATCAAATCAGACAATAAGTAATATATTGAACTATTCTAAAAAATAGCATTTCATTTTTATATAAAATATAAATAAAATAAAACCTTTGCTTAGTGGGTAGGCAAAGGTTTTTTCATGAAACAGAAACTTTATAAAGGTGCAAACAAAAAAAACAGATAATCTTTATTTTAGATAATCTGTTTTTTTAAGTTTGAGCAATTAGAAAGCAAAAATTACTTTTTACCTAAATAATTAGCTACACTTTCTCTAGTTTCGTGCATTGCTTCTTTTCCTTCTTCCCAGTTTGCAGGACAAACCTCACCATGTTTCTCAACATAACGAAGAGCATCTACTAAACGGATATATTCGTCAATATTACGACCCAAAGGAAAATCATTAATAGAAATATGCTTGATAATTCCTTCTTTATTGATTAAATATGTTCCACGAAGACAAATTGGTGCGCCTTCAAAAACAAGATTGTTTCTATCGTCATATGTGTAGTCTCCACCCAAAACGCCATAATTTGTAGCGATTGTTTTAGCTGTATCAGCTACCATTGGGAAAGTTACACCTTCAATTCCACCTTTATTTTTTGGAGTCATAAGCCAAGCAAGGTGAGTTTCTTCTGTATCAGTAGAACACCCTACAATAGCTGTATCTTTAGATTCAAAAAGAGCTAATTTTTCTTGAAAAGCTAAAATTTCAGTTGGGCAAACAAATGTAAAATCTTTTGGATAAAAGAAAAGGATTACATTTTTTTTGCCAATATATTGGTCTAATGAAAAGTCGTTAATGATTTCTTCGCCTTCAATTACAGCAGGAGCAGAAAAACGAGGCGCAGGATGATTCACTAAATTCATAGTATAGATTCTGTTTAAAATGGTAAGAAAATTAATATTAATTATTCTTTGTGAAAACTAAGATGCAAAATTAAGCACTTTGAGCTAAGAAAAAAAATCGATTTCTAAAATAACTCACTTACTTAATTTTCTATGAAGTTGTTTAAGAATAGTTTGTGTATTTATTGGTATCGCTACACTAACACACTAACAAAGGCTGTGTATTTTCCAAGTAAGATTTGCAAACCCTACTTTATGGAAAAATAATTTTTCTATTCATTGAATAACTTCAATATCAAAACCTCCTATATCAAAAATAGTTTTGATTTTTTAGACAAATATAAAATTTACTTGTTTTCAAACTAATCACTATCAAACCAGTTTGATTATTTGCAATTAAATATTTCATTTATAATTTAAAAAATATACTTATGGGACTAAAAATCGGAGAAAAAGCACCAAATTTTACTTTAGATTCTACTTCAGGTGAACAGTTTACTCTTTATGATTCGGTAGGAAACGAACCTTGTATTATTTATTTTTACCCAAAAGATTTTACGAGTGTTTGTACTGAACAGGCTTGTTCGTTTAGAGATGAGTTTGGGGCATTTAGAGATTTGGGTGTTACAGTTATCGGAATTAGTAAAGATGATATTGAAACACATTTGCGTTTTAAAGAAGAATATAAATTACCTTTCGAACTCTTAGCAGACACAAAAGGCAAAGTAGCAAAACTGTATGATTCTTTACTTCCTATCGTTTCTATTCCCAAACGAAATACATTTGTTTTGGCTGGAGATAAAACAATTATGGATATTCAAAGTGACTTAACTTCTGGTAAAAGCAAAATTAGAGAAGTGGTAGAAAATCTGACAAAGAAATTTGAGTAAAAAATACCATTTTTCTATAATTAATAGTAAAGAGAAAGTAAATTTTTTCTCTTTACTATTTATACTCAACTGTGTCCTCTAGTTCAAATTATTCTACAGGTTTTTTTCTATAAATATCAATAAGGTTGATTATAAAAATACAAAAGATTACCCAAATTAATCCAGCAATAAAACCTCCTGCTATATCTGTAGGGAAATGAACCCCCAAATAAATACGGCTAATTCCGATACTCAAAATAAGTAGAACAAAGAATGTAATGATACCAATTTTTAAAAATTTATTCATTTGAAATTTATAGCATAAATAGATTAAGAAGCCATAAAAAGCCATTGCACTCATTGCATGTCCACTTGGATAACTCAGCGTAGTAACTGTAACTAGATGTTCTGCACTAGGTCTTGCTCTATCTATAAATCTTTTAAGCATTATATTAGAAATTGAGGAAAGCAACAAAACACCTGTTGTTTGAAGAACATATCGCCATCTTTTAAAAGCTAAATAAGTAATTATGGCAAACAAAGCAAGGGCAATTAAATAACCATTACGATCGCCTACATGAGTGACAAAGGTAAAATAACGGGTAAGAAAAGGAGTACGAAAAGATATAATGTAGTCAGCAATTTGTGTGTCATAACTAGCTAATATATCTTCCTTTATATGTTCTGTAAGCTCAATAAACACATTCATTCCACCTACAACTACAATAAAAGCTATTATAGCAGTAATAATATAAGATAAATTGGGATTATCCTTATTGAAAATGCCTAATAAAATGCTTCTTAGTTTTCGTATAAATTCCTTTAGTATTTGTTTCATTTTTTAAGTTTGTGTTTTTTTTGTTATAAAGTTTAAAAAAATTGTTCTACTTCAAAATAAAGTAAGGCATCTTCTTTTGAACTTCTATTTTAATCATAGAAATAAGAGTTGCCTGAATAATTGAAAACCAACTACTTTCTATAAATTTTCTACAAAAAACGAGTAGCTTTTTTGTCTTCCCCTAAGGTTACTATCTTTTCGGAAAATTAAAGTATAGTTATAGAAGATACTCCTAAATCTTTAGCTTTTTCAATAAAAGATAATGCTTTCTCTAAATTCTCAAATTCTAAATAAACCTCTTCGTCATTTAATAATTTATCAATATTAGAAATAGCAGTATCTAAAGGAACATTAAACTCGTTTTTTTGTAAGAGTGTAAGTTTTATCTTTTGCATACCTTTTTCTCCTCCAAAAAGTTTTATCCTACTATTTTTACTCATAATCTTACAGTCTATTTTCTACTTCCCAACTCCATCACACGTCTAGCAATATCCTTTGCTGCATCAGGACGAGCAAAAGTTTTGATGTTATTCTTTAATTTTTCTTGTTGGTTTTCATCATTCAAAACATAAATAAGCGTTGGAATAAGTCTTTCATCAGCTTCATTATCTTTTATAAGCATAGCAGCATCTTCTTTTGCAAGTGCCATTGCATTTTTGGTTTGGTGGTCTTCAGCTACGTTTGGCGAAGGAATTAAAATAGCAGGTTTTTCTACCAAAGTAAGTTCAGAAATTGTCAAAGCACCAGCACGACCAATGACAATATCAGCACATTGATAGGCTTTTTTCATATCGTAAATAAAGTCATTTACAAAAAGAAGAGGATGATGGAGAAGATTCTTTGCAGCTAGTTGTTTTTTTATAGAATCAATATAAAACTTTCCTGTTTGCCAAATAAGCTGAAAATCATGTTCTAAAATCGTTTCAAGACCATTCAGAATAGCTTCATTGATGACCTTTGCGCCACCACTTCCACCCATTACCAAAATGGTTTTTTTGCCTTTCATAAGATTAAAATAATCAAAATCGGATTGAGTTGAATTAGGCAAGTTTTTTAGATCTGAACGAACAGGATTACCAGTAAACTGTATTTTTTGTTTTGGAAAATAACTATCCATATTCGGATAAGCCACACAAATTGCTTTTACTTGGCGTGAAAGAAGTTTGTTGGTAAGTCCTGCGTGTCCGTTTTGCTCTTGTATAAGGGTAGGAATCCCCATTGTTGTAGCTACTTGCAAAACTGCCCCACTTGCATAACCACCTGTTCCGACGACTACATCAGGTTTAAATTCTTTTATTACGTTGCGTGCTTGATTTAAACTTCCAAAAAGGCGAACTGGAAATTTTAAGTTTTCCAAGATATTTTTGGGTGAAAAACTGCGCTGTAAACCACGAATAGGAAGACCAATGACACGATAACCTGCCTTTGGTACTTTTTCCATTTCCATTTTTCCCTCTGCGCCCACAAACAAAATTTCTGTATTTGGATTTATAGCTTTGAGGGCATCAGCAATAGCAATTCCTGGATAAATATGTCCACCTGTTCCACCTCCACTTATGATTACTCGCACGATAATTTGATTTTTGTGATTTAATATTTAGCTCTGTAGTTTGCTTCTCAGAGTGAGAAACTACATTCTGTAACTCATTCCTTAGAAAGAATAGGAAAGTAATTTTAGTTATAGTCTGTAAAAGTACAAACTCTAATTGAATCTAGCTAGTTTTTAAAATTGATTATTATTTTGCTACAATAATTTTGGACTTTTACAGTTTTGAGAACAAACAAAAAACGTTTTTCTTTGATTATCTTTGTATCAATTTAAAAAAAAGTAACTCTATTTAATAAAAAATAGTTACTGTTGTTAGTGTTTAACCAACAACAAAACTAAAAACTTAATTTCTATGAAAAAACTAAATCATTTTTCGTTTGTCGTCTTAGCTGCTTTACTCTTAAGTAATATATTTTTTTTATCCTCTTGTAAAGATAAAAAAACACAAGAAGAAAATATAGAAACCACCTCACAAGAAAATCAAGAGATGGCAGAACAGGAAGCTCTTTGGGAAAAAGCTACTTCAAATATGCCTGATGCTGATACACTTGCTTTACCTGACAAACTCACTATGCTTAATGATAGTGTTGTTGTAACTTGGAATCGTCTTTTGTCTGCTGAGCGTGAAAAGGATGACATGTTACAAAAATTTGTTCGTGAAGCTCGTTTTGTAGAAGGTTTTAATGGAAAAGAATTGATAGATAAATTGGAAACAGAAAGAAAAGCTCTTCTCAAACTACGTTATGATGATAAGACCATGCAAAGTGCAAAAACAATGGATGCTTATGACAAAAAACTAGTAGAAATTCAGACTCTTATCAAACAAATCAAGGAAAATAATCCAGAACTTGAGCGTTATCCGATTCCTTATTCTGTCATTACTTATTTTTCAGAATTAGACGATACAGACTTTTTATTGCGTAAAAATTATACAGATTATGCAAGCCAACTCAATGAACTCTTGATGGTTAAAAAAGATGAAATTCCTACTTTGGGAGAACAATTTGTAAAGATAAAACCAGCTCCTAAGTTTGAATACGGTGATTTAAACTAAATCGATGTATAACTGTTTATCTATTATATCGAAATTAAATTTAGGAATAGTTATTGCAAAATTACCATCAGTAAGCATTTTAGTTGCTAAATTTTTATAGATGTAGATGAGGGATTTTTTTACTCAAAACGTCTTTAAAATAAGCCTAAAATCTATTCCTAAATTCCTTATTATACCTATTATGAAAAAATTACATACTTATACAATTTCTAGTTCTTCATTTTTGAGTAAATTGAAAAATTCTCCTTTACGAATGTTTGTCATTTTGGCAGTTGCTGTTAGTTTTCTGCTTTTTTCTACATCTGCATTTATGACTTATCAAAATGGAAACCGAGTGGCTATGCTCTCTAATGTTAATTTTACAAAGGGAGAAAAAATTTCTTATTTAGTGCATTATGGTTTTATCAATGCTGGTGAAGCTGTAGTTAAAGTAGATAATAATTTTCATACTATAAATGGAAATAGTTGTTATAAAGTAGATGTAGAAGGCAAAACAGTTGGTGTTTTTGGTTGGACAACTAATGTAGATGACAAATGGAGTTCTTATATTGACAGACAAAAACACATTCCACGCAAATTTTATAGAAAAATAAAAGAAAACAAATATAGAAAAGAAGAAACAGTAGAGTTTGACCACTCAGGAAAACAAGCTAATGTAAAGTACAAAAAAAGAGATGATAAAAATTGGACAAAAAAAGAATATCCAATTCCTACAAACGTACAAGACATGATTAGTGGATATTATTTTCTGCGTAGAGTGGACTATGAAAAACTGACTAAAAATGAAATTATCAGAATGGATGCGTTCTTTGAAGATTCAGTGTATGATTTTAAGGTGCGTTATATTGGAAAAGAAACTATCAAAACTAAAATAGGTAAAAAAGAGACATTTGTAATGACTCCAATTATGCCTGAAAATGGTCTTTTTAGTGGAAAAGAATCTATCAAAATTTGGATGTCAGCAGATGAAGATCGAATTCCACTCAAAATTAGAGCTGATATGTTTATTGGTGGTATTGAGGTGGATGTAACTGAATATGAAAAATAAGAAATAGAATTATAAATATTATAATTTGTAAGGAAAAGGCTTGCCTTTTCCTTTTTTTATATTCTAATTTTATAATCTGAATTCCCTAAGCAAATGAGCGTGAGGGGATTTTGAAAGAATCCATTTTATAGATTTTCCTTTATCAGAGCTATTTTTTCTAACAAATTTTCGAATGGTGTTTAAATTTACGAAAGCATCTTTTTCACTTGCCACAATCGTAATTTTGCCTTCATAATTTTCATAAATTTCTTTCCACTGCTTTTCATAAATTTCAAAAGAACGGTAAGCCAGCCAAGCAGAAGTAAGCGAATTTATGCCATGATATACTTGATATCGAATAAGTTTTTGGGCGTTTTTTGGAAAAATAAATGAGGAAGTAGAAATAATTATTTCTTTAAATACTTTAGAAGAAACAACTTTTTTGAGCAAAGCATTTCCAAAAAGAGTTTGTGTTCCAAGTCTGTACCAGTTACTGATTGCTAAAGTTTCGGGAGCGATTAAGATAATTTGATGTATAGAAACAGACTTTGAAAAATTAGAAACAAACTGTAGTGCAGGACGCACCCCCAAAGAAAACCCAATGATAGTAATAGAGTAATCAAGGTTTATTTTTTCTTCTTCCAAAAATTGCTGCATCAAAACAAGCCAGTTTTTTAATGTAGTTTTTCTCTCATTATCTGATAACTTTTCTAAATTAGTTTGATTTTTTTCATGATAAAACAATCCAAAGCTATATATTTTTAAATTGTTTTGAATTGCAAAGTTTTTAAATGCTTCTGTATTTTGTCCGATTCCGTGAAAGGCAAACCAAATTTGAGCTTTTGTTTTATTTTCTCTATTCTCATTTTGGCTTTCAAAAATTTCATATTCTAGTCTGTAATCTGTATTCATCACAATAGATTTTGAAAGAAAGTTTGTCTAATTAATTAATCATATACAACAAATCTTTCATAGTTATCAATTTTCACAATTAAAGTAAAAAGCAATTTTAAATTTTGGTTTATAAAGGTTAAAATAGTATTTTGAATTAAAAAATATGACCCAATTTAACATACAAACTTACTTTATACTTTTTTATGAGAAAAAATATACTTTTATCATTTAATAAAAAAACACCTTATTGTTTTTCTAAGCTCTTTTTTTATATTCTATTTTTTAGTTCTCTTACTTTATTTATTTTTTCCTTAAGTTCTTGTAAATACTCCCAAAACTCTCAAAGAGATAAATATAATGGGTTTAGTTTTAAAAGACCTAATAAACGTGCTTTGATTCTGAAATTTAATCTAGTTAATAATCTAATTATTATTCCTATTAAGATAAATGATTCAGATACACTTCATTTTATTTTAGATAGTGGAGTTCAAAATATGCTCATAACAGAATTGGGGGTAGGTGATAAATTACAAGTAGATTATATAAAAGAAATAGAACTCTCAGGTCTAGGTGCAGGTAAAAAATTAATTGCTTACGCTTCTCCTAATAATAATTTTAATATTTCTGGAATTATAGGGCATCATCAAGATTTACTAATTTTGAAAGAAGATATTTTTCATTTGTCTTCTCGCTTCGGAATGCGTATTCACGGAATTATGGGGTATGGTATTTTTGCAGATTTTGTAGTGAAGGTAAACTATGAAAGCAAAACAATTGTTTTTTATAATAAAGAAAAATATCGATATAAGCCACATAAAAAAGATATTGTTATTCCTATCGAAATCATTAATCTAAAGCCTTATATTTGGGCTAAAATACAGCAAAATCCAGTTATTTTGAATGATAATGATTCTATACAGAAAGATACTACAGCAATTCCTACAAAGTTGTTGATCGATACAGGAGGAGGACATGCTATTTGGTTAGATATTTCTTCTGATGAAAGGCTACAAATTCCACAAAAAAATAAAGAAGCATATCTTGGAAAAGGAATGCGAGGCGATATTACAGGCTATTTGGGGCGTTCTTCGAAACTTATCTTGAATGATATTGAATTAAAAAATGTCACAACTGCTTTTCCAGATTCTACTTCTATTGCAACTGTAAAAGGACAAGGAGAGCGAAATGGTAGTTTGGGAGCAGAGATTTTAAGACGTTTTCATGTTATTTTTGATTATTCAAAAAATAGAATGATTTTGAGACCTAATCGAAATTTTAAAGATGAATTTAACTATAACATGGCTGGAATAGAATTATCTAGTCCAGTTCCTGAAACAGCTATTTACTTGATTTCAAATATAGAAAAAGATTCGCCTGTTGCTCAACTTGATGTAAAACTAGATGATCAAATAGTAGCTATAAATGGAATAAACATAAATAAGTTTACCATTCATGAAATATATGAACTTTTTCGAAGTAAAGAAGGACGTAAAATTGAACTACGTTTGAGAAGAGCAGGAGATGCCTTAAATGAATGGACTGTCAAATTTAGATTAGAAAACCCTATTTAAAGAACAAAAAAATATTTACCTTTGTAGTTATACAAAATCACAATCAGATTTTTTAAGATAAAAATTACCTATTCAATACGTTTTTTATGGATTACGGCTCTTTAATCAAAGACCTTTTAATTATTACACTGCCAGCAGGTGCAGTTTTATACGGCATGTTTTTAGTTGTTAAATCGTTTATAGGACGAGAGATGAATCAATCTTTACTTCAACTCAAATCTAAAAATAGTGAAATTGCACTTCCTATTCGCTTACAGGCGTACGAAAGAATGGCTATTTTTTTAGAGCGAAATTCTGTCAATAATCTTATTCCTCGTCTTACAGAAGGAGGACAGTCTGCTGTAGAACTACATCAAGTTTTATTATTTACTATCCGTGAAGAGTTTAACCATAATGTAGCACAACAAATTTATATTAGCCAACCAGCTTGGGAATACATAAAAAGTGCTGTCGAAGAGTTTATTTCAGTTATTAATCAAGCCTACCGAGAACTTCCTGAAGGTGCAACAGGTTTTGACCTCTCAAGACGTATCTTTGAACTACAAGGAGAAAAAGAAATATCTCAAAATGAAGCCTCTCTACAATTTATGAAAGAAGAAATTCAGCAGTATTTTTAGAAAATATATTTTTTTGTAAAGAAATAACGCTAATTTTTGATAATGACACTTTCTTATTTTGAGAGAGTGTCATTTTTTTTAGACACTATTTATTCACATTTACGCCTTTTTTTTCTAAAATCTTTATCACAACTTCACTTTTTTATAAAGTGGAGTTGATTTGTTTTCGATAATTTGCACATAGATAAATCGTATAACCAAACAAAAGATTTAGTCTATTTAATCAAAAAATACTATGAAACGCAAAGTAGAAGTAGTCATTATTTCAGATGTGCATTTGGGAACGTATGGCTCAAAAGCTCTTCCCCTTTTAGATTATCTGAATAGCATAGAACCCAAAATAGTTGTATTGAATGGTGATATTATAGATGGATGGCAGTTTAGTAGAAAATACTTTCCTACTTCGCATGTAGAAGTGGTCAAAAAAATTTTGGATTGGATAAGTAAAGGTACTCAGCTTTATTATGTCACTGGAAATCATGATGAAATGATGAGAAAGTTTGTTGGTTTTGGAGTTTCGAATGCCAAAATTGTCAATAAAGTAGTTTTACAATTAGATGGAAAACAAGCGTGGATTTTTCACGGAGATGTATTTGATGTTACGATGCGTCATTCCAAATGGATTGCCAAAATGGGTGCAGATGGATATGGCTTTCTGATTCTTCTCAATAAAGCAGTTAATTCTGTTCTTAAAAAAGTAGGAAAAGGAAAAATTTCACTTTCTAAGCAAATCAAAAATAGCGTAAAATCGGCTGTTAAATCTAAAAATAATTTTGAAACTACGGCTGCTGAAATTGCTATTCAAAATGGATATGACTATGTGATTTGTGGACACATTCACCAGCCCATAATAAAAGACATAGAAATAGAAAATGAAAAAGTATGTTATCTAAATTCGGGCGATTGGGTAGAAAACATGACAGCCTTAGAATACAATGATAAAAAATGGACACTTTATGTGCATAAAATAGATGAAAATCTAACAGAAGCAGATTTGAAAATCGTTTCAGAAAATCCATTGACAAACGAATATTTATTTGAACAACTTTTGAAGGAATTTGAATAACAAAGTAAAAAAATCTTAAGAGTCTCTGAAGATACTTAGGGTTTAAATCAAAATTTATGAAAAATAATCACTCAAAACCTCGCTTACTTTACGCACTTCAAGCCACAGGAAATGGACATATTAGCCGTGCTTGCGAACTGATTCCGATTTTTAAGAAATATGCTGATGTAGATGTTTTGATTAGTGGAACTTCTGCCGAACTCAAATTACCTTTTGACGTAGAGTATAATTTTAAAGGTCTTAGTTTTACATTTGGGAAAAATGGAGGGATAGATTTTATAGATACTTTCAAAAAACTAAAGTTTAAACCCTTCATACAAGCAATTACGTCATTTCCCGTCGAAAAATATGATATTATACTTTCTGATTTTGAACCGGTTTCGGCTTGGGCGTGCAAACTAAAAGGAAAAAAATGTATCGGAGTTAGCAATCAAGAAGCCATAAAATTACCAAATATTCCCAAACCAAAACACAGCGATAAAGTAGGTGATTTTGTAATCAAAAATTATGCTCCCACTTCAGAAGGTTATGGTTTTCATTTTTTATCTTTGGCTGATACAGTCTTTCCTCCTTTGGTGCGTTCCGAAATTCGTAATGCAGTTACAGAAATGAAAGAACATTATACAATTTATCTTCCTGCTTACGACCAAAAACAGCTTTTGAAGTTTTGTAAACACTTTTTTTATATCGATTGGGAAATTTTTTCTAAACACACAGATACAGAATATAGAGATGAAAATGCTCATATTCGTCCAGTCAATAAGGAAAATTTTACAGAAAGTTTGAGGACATGTAAAGGCTTTGTTTGTGGAGCAGGTTTTGAAGCACCAGCAGAAGCTCTTTTTTTAGGTAAAAAATTATTGATTATTCCAATGAAAAATCAATACGAACAGCATTACAACGCAGCAGGTTTGGAAGCTCTCGGAGCAACTATTTTGAAGAATATAAAATCAAAAAAATATCATAAAGTAGAAAAATGGCTCAAAAAAGAAAATCCAAAGCCAATTAAATTTGAATATTCGGCTCACCGTCTTGTACAGACAATTATTCAAAAATACTATGCTACTCAGCAAACTTCTTCTTCAAAATTAGAAACTTTGTTTTTACCTAGTTTTGAGTTGTCTTAGTTATACATTATGTTTACATAAGTAGGATGTTTAGATATATTTTATGGTAAGTTAATGGCATTTTTTTATATAACACTTCCCATAAAATCAATTCAGTTTCATCCAGAAGCTGCTCTAACAGAATACGGTTTGTAAATGTTAGAAAATCAGCTTTCTCTAACCAAAACCAAAAAAATAATCAAAGAAGAAGGGAGTATAAAATGAACTATTTAATTGATAAAGTAAAGCCAGAAGAAGCCAAACGAATTTATGAAATAATAGATTTTTTTGAGAATAATCCTACCATTACAAGAGAAAATGTAGATACTTCTTATAAAACACTCATTGATTTTAATGGTTTGATGCAGAAATATAATAATACCTCTGAAAATTTACCAGTAAGTTATCGTATGCTTTGTATTCATCAAATGAAATGGGATAGTGATTTATTTTGTTCTCATCCAGCCGAACATAACACAGATTCACTTATCTATATGAAACATATTGCATTCGGAGAAAAGCATGAAGATATAATTCAATTGGAAGAAACAAGCAAACAAGTAATGCAGATATATCTAAATTCTCGTCCTTTTTTGGTTAGAATATTGAGCAAAATCAAATCATTATTCAAAAAATAAAAACTGTATTCAACTACTAACTGATTACTATTTATTGGTAACTGCCAGTAAGTAATTGTTCATAAAAACCTCCAATTCCTAATTCTCTATCTACTAAATGAATTTCTAAGATAAAATTTCTAGTATTTCCATCTTTGTCTTTGCTTAACATAGAAGAATGATTTTCTGGGTGGATATAAAGTGTTTTGTCTTCTTGCTCTAGTTTTTCGTGTGGAAATTGTCCGACAATATGCCCTGCGATTTCTCCTCCAAACTCCCAACCATTTTGATTGGCTAAATCTGTTGCTTTTTGATAAAGCTCTGCACCTGTTACTTGAATTTCGTTTTCTATTTTATCTAAATACCAATTTCTGCATTCATTCCAAATACTTTCTACATCATTTTTGAGTTTGAGTTTCTTTGGGTTATTTCCAATTACATAAGTTCTTCCTAAATCTGCTTCCCACTCTTGAAAAATAGGACCTAAATCTAAAAATAAAATATCATCTTCTTGTAACCTCAACAATGGTGGATTTTCATAGTAAGGTAATAGTGTATTTATTCCTGCTCTTACAATACGTGTGTGCCAATGGCGAGTAGTTCCAAACATTTCATTTGCTAATTCATAAATTTCTTGACTGAGCTGCTCTTCTGATTTTCCTGTTTGTATGAGATTTCGTTTTTCTATTTCAGAAAACAACTGAATTGCTTTTTTTTCAGCTTCAATTAACGATTCTAATGGTGTTTTTGATAAATTTTCAGTATTGATAGACATAAAATGAATGATTAAATTGAAATAAAAATGAATTTTCTTGTTTATTAATGCTAAAAATACGCTAATTGAGCGAAAAATAGAACCTTTTAGTATAAAAACTATATTTTTTGGGGGAATAGGCACGAATTTTTAATATGCTAAACATACGATGCACTCCTATTTCTTTCAAAGAGCTTTAAAGTTTATACTCAATCCATTGTTTATTGGTTATGAAAGTTCTATTTTTATGGAATTCTTTGTGTTTTTTAAGAAAAAATACGCATATTGCATAGTCATTTGCCTAACTTAAGTAAAGCTAGAACAAAACATAAAATAATACTTTTACTCATTTTTAGTTAATCAGTTTTGCCTTGTAGAATAATCCGTCCAAAAATTGCTATTATATTGCCTTTTTGAATAATGAATATATATATAAAACTTGTACTACTTTGTCTATTTATGGTTGCTTTTACAGGAGGAACAGTTTTTTTCTTTGTAGATTATGAATCACGACAGACATTAGAAAGGCAAATTACAGCACGTATCGAAAAACAATCCTCTTTTGCTATCAGTAATATTGATCGTTTTATCTATGAGCGTGTTACAGATATTCAACAACTTTCTCAAGACCCAATTCTTTCTGATGAGTCTATTAGTCAAGCAGAACTAACTGATCGTATTAAAGAACTACAACTTAAAAATGGAATGTATAAAAGCATTTCGTTTTTTGACCCTACTCGTCTTCGCTTAGCTGATTCTCGTAACCTAAATGTTGGAAAAACTCACGACCTTACTACCTACTGGGAAAAAATAGACCAAGGACAGCAAGAGGTTACTATGGATATTTCACCATCTGTTTCACTACAAATTCCTGTAATGCACTTTGCAGCTGTTGTGAGAAGTGATATCGGAACTCGTGTAGGTACAGTGGTTACTCGTGCCGACTTATCTTGGATCAATAGTATTTTTGAAGAATCTATGGCTACAGATTCCCTTATGAGAAATGCAGATATTAACTTACTAGATAAAGAAGGTACAATTTTGTATTCTAATACTAATCCTGATGGAGTTTTGAAGGAAAAGTATCACGATATGAAACAACTTTCTTATTTTGCTGAGAATGATAAAGTAAAATATCATCTTTTTGGAGATAAAATCTATTTTTATACATTAGAAACTGGTTATTTAAGTTACGCAGGAAATAACTGGATTCTTTTAATTGCTTTACCTGAAGATGTAGTTTATGAGCCAATCTATGATTTGCGTACACAAATTGCAGTTACTTTAGCCCTTGTTATTTTGGTTGCTTCCTTAATAGCTTTTGTAGTAGCTCGTCTGTTTGCTAAACCTATTCTAAGCCTAACAGCATCAGCAAAAGAAATGGGAGAAGGAAACTTAGAAGCTGTTCCAAATATCAAAACACGAGATGAAATAGGAAAACTAGCACAGAGTTTTGGACAAATGGCAAATAAACTCAAAGCCAAAATGAGAGAGCAAGATGAACTCAACATCGAACTTGCTGCCATTAATGAACGTATAGAATCAAAATATATACAGATTAATGAACAAAAAGTAGAAATTGAACTTTCAAAAGACCAAATTGAGATGCAAAACAGCGCACTTGGAGAGGCTTTTAAAGAAATTGAGAAACAAAACAAATCTATTACCTCAAGTATTCATTATGCCGAACGAATTCAACGTTCGACACTTCCAGAACACAATATTTTTAATAAATACTTTCCTCATTCTTTTGTTCTTTACAAACCTCGTGATATAGTTTCAGGTGATTTTTATTGGTTTGATGAAGTTACCAAAGATGGAAAAAACTATTTGGTATTTGCTGTTGGAGATTGTACAGGACACGGAGTTCCAGGTGGATTTATGTCTATGCTCGGAAATAATTTACTTACAACTGTAGTAACTATTGGAGGTCAAATAGAACCAGCTATAGTTTTGGAAGAAGTAGATTATGATATTAGAAAGGTACTTCACCAAGACGAACATTCAGAAAATAGTCAAGATGGAATGGAAATCGCCTTTTGTACAGTTGATTTAGATACACTCAAAATGAAATATTCAGGAGCGCATCGTTCTCTGTATTTTTTTAGAAATGGTGAATTTACAGAAATAAAAGCTGATAGAGCTTCTTTGGGTGGTGTAAGTAAAATTCGTAAGAGAAAACTACAAAACTTAGAGCTTACTACTCACGAAATTCAGCTTCAAAAAGATGATGTTTTTTATCTCTTCTCTGATGGATACAAAGACCAATTTGGAGGAGAGCTAGGGCGTGTTTTTTCAAGTAAACGTTTTAAGAAATTACTTTATGAAATTCATCAAAAACCAATGCAACGCCAAATGGAAATTTTAGATGAAGAAGTAATGGCTTGGAGTAAAATTTCTGACCAAAAACAAACTGATGATATTATTGTACTGGGAGTAAAAGTTTCAGATTTTACTTAAGATAGATAAATAATAGAGTATTGGTTTTTACTTTTTTTATTTCTAGTCAAAAAAACGATACAGCAACCAATTTTTTGCTATTAGTTTAATAGTTCTATACTAATAGTTTGTCGATAATAAATCCTATTACATCTTTAATGAAAAGAATATTTTACACCTTTTTGAATAAATTTGCTATTTGGCAAGACAGTTGTATTATAGCTAATAACTTTGAAAATTTAATTAAGCAAAACTCATAAAATTCTATTAAGCAATTAATAAATAAGTTGAAAGAAAAGCTAGAAACAAACTAAAAAAGAAATAGTTATTTTTATATTTTTCAAGTAGTTTCTCAATTAAGGCAGAAAGTTGGTAGTGTATTTGTATATTAGCTATATATCTCTTTAAATAATCTAAGAATTTATTAAAATATATCAAAATATATTATTCAATACTCTAAATTAGTTTAGCTTTTTTTAAAACAAAACAAGTTAATTCCAAAATAATCTTTATTCTAAACTTTAAAACTGTATAGCCATTATGACAAAAGTATATGCTGGTATTGTAGGCGTTATTTTCTTGATGTTCAGCACTGCTGCAACAATGAATATGAGCCCAAAAGATGATTTTATTAAATCAATCATCGAATCTATTCCAAATCCATTAGAACTTACCACTCTTATTAAAGAAACAGGTACAGAATATGTGAAAGGTGAGCTTGCAAACTCTTCTTCTGCTAGTAAATACACAGACAGTTATGAGCGTGCGCTCAACTTAGGTGTTTATGGTACAGACTTAGGTTTCGCAAGTATTTATAACAAAAATCAAGATGTATTAGACTATCTCTCTGCTATCAAAGAACTTGCAAATGGTCTTAATATTGGACAATTCTTCGACGCTGAAACATTGAAAGAACTTACTTCTAATAGTGATAATTTAGAAGAACTTATTCGTAGCTCAACTCGCAACTTGCAAGATATCAATGAGCAACTTCAAACTGAAAAGCGTGAGCATTTGAGCGTTTTGTTTGTAACGGGTGGTTGGATAGAATCTACTCACTTACTTGCTGATATGCATAAAAAGACTAAAAATGCTAAATTGAAAGAGCGTTTGGCAGAACAAAAATTAGTTCTTGATCGTCTTATGATGGCTTTAGATGCACATAAAACACAGCCTAAATTCAATACACTTATTGCACAACTTAAAGAAGTACAAAAAGTATATCGTAATGTAACAGAGGAAACTACTACAGGTGACACTAAAACAGTAATTACTGAAAATGGTCCTGAAGTAGTAAATACTGGTGGAACTACTTTTACAATGTCTGACAAACATGCTGCTGAACTTGGCGCATTATTGAATGGAATCCGTGGTGGATTTATCAAGTAATCTTCAAATCTGATATTTCAGTATTTTTTATAAGATAAAATACAAAATCCTATTAAATTAATTTTTAATAGGATTTTTTTTGTAAAATTTTGTCTAAACTATTTTAAAGACAAGTAGTTCTTAGAGTTTTAAAGCAAAGACTTACATACCATTTAAAAAAATACAGTTTGGTGTTTTTTTAAACAAAAATCTATAAAAAATTTATGGCTTATAACGAACTCAAAAGCAATCAGCTTTTAGAACTCAAAACTATTCAAGACCTCAAAAATGCAGGTTATCAGTCCAAAACGATAAAAGAAGAATTAAGAGATAACCTAATTAGTAGTCTACAAAACAATGGAAATCCATTTGAAGGAATTTATGGATATGAAGAAACAGTTATTCCAGATATAGAAAGAGCTATTCTTTCACGTCATAATATCAATCTTTTAGGACTTCGTGGACAGGCAAAAACACGTATTGCTCGCCTTATGGTTGGTCTTTTAGATGAATATATTCCTTTTGTGAAAGGTTCTGAACTCAATGACGACCCTCTTAGCCCTCTTTCTCGCTTTGCAAAAGATTTGATAGCTGAAAAAGGAGATTCAACAGAAATAGAATGGTTACACAGAAATGAACGCTATACAGAAAAATTAGCTACTCCTGATGTTACTGTGTCAGATTTGATTGGTGATGTCGATCCTATTCGTGCAGCAAATTTAAAACTCAATTATTCAGATGAGCGAGTTATTAATTTTGGACTTATTCCACGTTCACACCGTTGTATTTTTGTAATTAATGAGCTTCCTGATCTTCAAGCAAGAATTCAGGTGGCACTTTTTAATATTTTACAAGAAGGAGATATTCAAATTCGTGGCTTTAAACTTCGTTTGCCTTTAGATATTCAATTTGTTTTTACTGCCAATCCAGAAGATTATACCAATCGTGGAAGTATCGTAACGCCTCTTAAAGATAGAATTGGTAGCCAGATTATTACGCATTATCCGACGACTTTAGAAATTAGTAAAAAAATTACACATCAAGAATCTAGCCTTGCAGAAGCCCAAAAAGAGAAAATTAAAGTAGGAGAAATTGCAACTGATTTGGTAGAACAAATTTCTTTTGTAGCAAGAGATAGTGAATATGTAGATGAAAAAAGTGGAGTCTCTGCTCGTCTGACTATTTCGGCGTATGAAAATTTGGTTTCTGCTGCTGAAAGAAGGATGCTTATCAATAATGAAAAAACCACTTCTGTCAGAATGAGTGATTTTAGAGGTGTTATTCCTGCCATTGCTGGTAAAATTGAATTGGTTTATGAAGGCGAACAAGAAGGTGCAGGAATTGTAGCCGAAAGTTTGATAAATAAATCTATTCGTGAGCAGTTCTTAAAATACTTTCCAGATCCAGAAAAACAAAAGAAACTCAAAGAGGATAGTTTGTATTATATGATGCTCAAATGGTTTGGCGACGGAAATACTGTCGATATTATGAATGATGCTTCACAGAAAGAATATGAGAAACAATTAAAACAAGTTCCTTTGTTAGAAAAAATTGTAGCTCAAAAACATCCAAAAGCAAAAGGCGATGAAAAGCTGTTTTTGATGGAATTTTTGTTGCACGGTTTGGCTGAATATTCGGCTCTCAACAAAAATATCTTGGCAAACGGAATGGTATTCAAAGATTTATTTAGTTCTATGTTCTCTATGCCTGAATCAGATGATGATGACGAGTTTGATGAGTATTAGGAAACTAAATAATATCCAAATAAAAAACTTATTTGAATTAAAACAACACAACAATTATGAATTATAAACTTTTTGGAAAAAGTGGTTTACGTGTTTCTGAACTTTGTTTGGGAACAATGACCTTTGGAGAAGAATGGGGCAACGGAGCAGACAAAGAAACAAGCAAGCAACTATTTGAAACCTTTGCTAATGAAGGTGGAAATTTTTTAGATACTGCCAATCGTTACACTGAAGGAACAAGTGAAAAATATGTAGGCGAATTTATCCATTCAGATAGAGATTATTTTGTTTTGGCTACAAAATACACACTTTACGATAATAAAAAAGACCCAAATGCAGCAGGAAATCATCGTAAAAATATGATGCGTTCTGTGGAAGCTAGTCTAAAGCGTTTGAATACAGAATACATAGATTTGCTTTGGGTGCATATGTGGGATGGTACAACACAAGAAGAAGAAATGATGCGTGGACTAGATGACCTTATCAGTAGTGGAAAAGTTCATTATATCGGAATTTCTGACACGCCTGCTTGGGTAGTTTCGAAAGCAAATACATTAGCTCATTTTAGAGGTTGGTCACAATTTGTGGGTTTACAGATTGAGTGGAGCTTGATAGAACGCACTGTAGAACGTGATTTAGTTCCGATGGCTAAAGATTTTGACCTTGCCATTACGCCTTGGAGTCCGTTGGGTTCTGGTATTCTGACAGGAAAATACAATGACAAGATGATTGAAGGTAGTCGCCTTTCAGCTGAAAGCGTCAAGTATAATGAGCATAATCTAAAAATTGCTAAGAAAGTGGTAGAAATAGCTGAAAATTTAGGTGTTTCTCCTGCACAAGTTGCATTGGCTTGGCTTAAAGTACAAGATTCAAGTGTGATTCCAATTATTGGAAGTAGAAAGGTAAATCAATTAGAAGATTCTTTGGGTTGTTTGAAAGTAGAACTTTCCAACGACAATTTGGAAGAATTACATAAAGTAAGCGAAATTGATTTAGGATTTCCTCACAAGTTTTTGAAGTCTGATAATGCTCAAAATCTTATGTTTGGAGATAATAAAAATAAAATTATTCGCTAGTAAAGTTAGCTAAGGAATATAAAATGAATAAGTTTATACTTTGAAAAATTCACGCATTAATAAACAGGGTTAAAACCCTGTTCAATTAAAAAACTACCTTTTGTGATTTTTTACTAAAGATATATTTTCAAAAATATGCTATGAATTATAAATTGGACAGGGTTTCAACCCTGTTTTTATAGATAGCTTATTTTTTCCATAGAATTTATTTTATAAATCAGTTCTATGGATTTTTTAATTTATGTTGTCGGTAAGACACTGACAACGGCAAAAAGATTATTTCTATTAATTTTTTAGATTATAACAGACAATTTCTTTTTAAAACAAAATCTGTTTATTCTCCATTCAATCCCGAAACAGAATCAGCCTGTTTTATATAAAGTTGTTGTTTTTCTTCATCTTCTTCGATTCCATATAACCTAGCTATTGTTCTATACAACTCTTCTGATTTTGGGAAGTAAATAATTGCACCTTCAAGTGTATAAATGGCTTTTGTTACTTTTCCTTCTTTTTCATAAAGGCTACTTAGTTTTAGATAAGCATCTAAATTTCGCTTATTTTTACTTACAGCTTTCATATACAAATCAACTGCATCTTTGGTTTTATTAGTTGTTGAGTCGTTCAAACTTTCACTAACATAAATATTTGCCATTCTATAATAAGCATCTCCAACCACTTCATTATGGTCTGAATCTTTAAAAGAAACTACAAGTCCATAAGCAGCCGTAGCAGAATCAGGTTCTTCCAAAAACTCATAAGTTTTTCCTAAGTATAAAAAGGCTATTGGGTTCATTTCCAAAATTCCCCACTGTTTAAAACACTCTACAGCTTGATGATAATCACCATTTGCTAAACACATTTTTCCATATTCTTCTTGGGTTACAATAGATTGAGGATTGATTTGAATGGCTCTTTTGTAATAACGCCCTGCTTTATCTTCTTGTCCTAAATCAGTATAAACAGTTCCTAGAAGTGCAATTGCATCAGCATAACTTGGATAGATAGTAACAGCTTTTCGAAGTTGATCGGCTGCTTTTTCCAAATACCTCGCCTTTTGTCTAAATGAAACCGTACTATCAGCTTCAATAATATAGCTTCTACCAAGCATATAACGAAGTCGAACACTATTAGGGGAATTATCAACATCAGCTTTCATAAGTGTCATGTCGTTTTTCCACGATTCATTTCTAACAACTGTTTTGATGCTATAAAGCACCAATACTAGCGAAGTTCCTACAAAAGTATAAGTATAAACCCATCGTGCAGCCCTTTTTTTATTAGCGACCAACCAACCAAACAAATCATATAAGCCGAACGCTGTTGCAATACAAAAAGCTAAAGAAGGCAAATAAAGTAATCTTTCCGAAATAATAGTTCCAGGAGAAAGAAAAACAAATTCATTAGGGTTAATTAAAAATTCAGTTACATAAATAAATAGTAAATAGCCAATAAAATAAAAATAAGCAAAAGTATAAATTCCTTTTTTCCTAATATTTATAACTGAAATAACGCCTGCACCTACTATTCCCAAAAATGTCATTACTACACGAACATCTGTCCATTCTTTAATTGTAATTTGATTGAAAGAATAATCGTGAGAAAGATTAATAGGAGCTATTAAAAGTTCTATATATTTGGCAAAAGCAAAAATGAGTGTACTTATTTTTTGAGACAAATCAGCATATACAAATGGATTGTTTAAAATACTGTGCATCAGATGTGCTTGTTCTACATCCTTTGTAAAAAAGTCCCGTAGCTGCCAATAGCCAAAAGCTGTAAATAAAATAGGAATAGCTAAAACAAAAATATCTACCTTTCGAAGTGGAATAAAATAATAAAGAATTAAAGGCAAAATAAACATAAAAGAAATTGCCGTTTCTTCTGTCAAAAGAGCTAGAAAAAATGAAACTGCAACTAAGGGAAGATATACAAAACGAATTGCTCCTCTAGCAAAAGCCGTACGAAGCAATAAATAAGTCATCAAAAGTAACCACAAAAATGAAAGAAGTTCATTTCGTCCTTTTATACTAGCTACAATTTCAGTATGAACAGGATGTGCAATAAAAATAAGAGTAGCTACAAAGGCTAGAATTTTACGAGGACGCTCTTCCAAATAACCAGAAAAAATCCGATTCAAAACAGATAACAAAAGCATTCCTGTAAGTGCATACAAGAGTACATTTATGACATGACTTATGTTTGGACTTTCTCCAAAAAGTGTATATTCAATGGCAAAAGTAAGAAGTGTAACAGGCTGATAATGCTCATTGGCAGGAATAAATTTTGATTTTGAACTATTTACATCTGCATAACTATCTTGTTTAAAGATGTTCATGATTCCATCTACTCCCAAACCTTTATGAGCCATATCACTCTGAGAAAGCAAACGAGAACCTTCTGTTGCATACTCATGTGTAAATGTATTGGTATAAATACCAATAGCAAAAACAACTAGAAAAATACGTTGAAAGATAAGACTAGAAAGCCACTCTCTGCCTAAATAACGAGTGAATTTTTGAAGAGATAAAAGAAAGGTAGAGCGTTGTTTCATCAAAAAAATATTAAGCTATTAAATGTCTGTATGCTAAATTTTATTATTTGAACTCAATTATTTAAAAATTGAATTAAATGAATTGGTATAATCTGTATTTTTTAGTTTTGTCAGCTTGTTTATTCAAACTAGCCTAAAAATAGTAGATAGATATTGATTTTCCTAAAACTTCAAACAAAACTTTGAAGAAAACGAAGCGAAATAATCATAATTAATTAACTACATAAATTACTAGGTAAAACATATCTTAATTAGATAATTTACAATGAAGTTAAATAGTGTTTAATTTCTATCAAATAACGTTTTAAAACTAACCAAACAAAGTTCAATTCGTTTACCAAACTGAATTTATCAATCGGCTTTTTTAATTTACTCGTCGAAATAAATCAAGGGTTGATGATTTTGCTTCAAAATAGAAGTCAATAAATGATCTTCTTTAAATTTTCACTTTCCACTTTTTACTTTTATGAATCGACAATTATTCTCACTTGTCTTTGTTGTTACACTTCTTTTATTAGATGTTTATATTTTTCAACTTGTCAAAACACTTACTATTTCCTCAAGTGAAAGTACTCGCAAAACTATTCATTTTATTTATTGGGGAATAAATGCTCTGACACTTGGAGGAATTGTAGTCTATAATTTCTTTCCTGCTGACCAAATTCCTTATACATTTAGGCAGTTTTTACTGACTTGGGCATTTATGCTCTATATTTCTAAAATTTTTGGTGCTTTATTTCTTATAATTGATGATGTAATTCGTCTTTTCACTTGGGTATATTACAAAATAAATCCGTCAATTACTCCTGAAATTTCTGATGTCGTAGGAACGACTGCTCAAAATACAGAAGAAATTAAAGAGGGAGCAAATAAAATTCCTCGTTCAGAGTTTTTGATGAAAGCAGGTGTTGTAGCAATGGCTACTCCCTTAGTTACACTTAGTTGGGGAATTGTTTCAGGGGCGCATGATTACACGGTCAGAAAAAAGACAATCGTTTTGCCAAATCTTCCAAAGGCTTTTGATGGAATAAAAATGGTTCAGATTTCAGATGTTCATTCGGGAAGTTTTTTTAATAAAAAAGCCGTTGAGGGTGGAATTGATTTGATTATGAAACAAAAGCCTGATGTTATTTTATTTACGGGTGATTTGGTAAATAATATGGCAAAGGAAATGAAAGACTATCAAGATATTTTTAGTAAACTCAAAGCTCCAATGGGGGTTTATTCTACGTTAGGAAATCATGATTACGGGGATTATGTACAATGGGAATCTCCAGCAGCGAAACGCAAAAACTTAGAAGATTTAAAAGCAACCCATGGTAGAATGGGTTGGAAGTTACTTATGAATGAACACCATTTTTTAGAAACTAATAGTGAAAAAATTGCTCTTATCGGAATTGAAAACTGGGGTGCAAAAGGAAATTTTGCTCGTCATGGAGATTTGGAAAAAGCCTATAAAGGAAGTGAAGATGCACCTGTAAAGATTTTACTTTCTCATGACCCTAGTCATTGGGATGCACAAGTAAATGGTTCGAAGGCAAAACTTTATACAGACTATTATGATAAAATGAATATTCAAAAACGAGCTTTCAAAGATATTGATTTGACTTTAGCAGGACACACACACGGAATGCAGTTTGGTATCGATACAGAAGTTTTCAAATGGAGTCCTGTGAAATATATGTATGAACAATGGGCAGATTTGTACAAACATGAAAACCAGTATCTATATGTCAATCGTGGTTTTGGTTATTTGGGTTACCCAGGAAGAATTGGAATTTTGCCAGAAATTACGGTCTTGGAACTGAAATCTGCTTGAAAAAATACTTTTTAGATATATTTTAAAAATTAATTAATTTACACAAAACCTTGAAAATAAGTAACTTAAATCACAATTCAAAATTTAAAGACTGTTTTTAGCCAAATTTCTTCATAAATTTTTATTGAAGCTATTGCATGTCTGAAAAAGATTCGTACCTTTGCATCGTAGTCAGCGTGACTAGCTCCTGTTGAACTCCCCCAGGGTCGGAAGGCAGCAAGGGTAGATGGTTGAGCGGTGTATTGCTGGCTACATTTTCTTATGAAAATAGAAGACATTGAAAAGGTATTTTTAACTCAGTTTTATTCTGATTTAGAAATACCTTTTTTTATTGAGTTTTTTTTAATGCTTATTTTTTTCTTCAAAAAAAATACTATTTGTAACTCAATGATTTTTAAGTAGTTATTGACTTATTTGAAAATAATAAGAAAAAAGATAAAAAAAATACTGCCTTTTGCTTGCATCTCTAAAAAAAAGTAGTACCTTTGCATCGTGGTCGGCGTGACTAGCTCCTGTTGAACTCCCCCAGGGTCGGAAGGCAGCAAGGGTAGATGGTTGAGCGGTGTATTGTCGGCTACATTTTTAAGACATTATGAATTGATATTAGTTCTATTTTTAAGAATTTATCCAATTCTATCCTACTTAGTATTCATTTGAATACAAAAAGCATTTCTAATTAAATTTGGAAATGCTTTTTTTTGTTGTTTAATTTTTAACCGTTATCACAGTTATTTTTGTGCATTCGTTTGCTAACAAACGAATTTGTCGCTTCTTCAGAAAACTATGGTAAAACCAAATCTAACCTTTAGAAAAATTGTTAAAATCTATTCCCTTTCTATCGTATAAAATTTTGTTTTTTACACAAGCAAAAATATGTTGAATAATTTTATTGCGTAAGGCATTAATGACACTCATTTTGTTCTTGCCTTCTGCTACTTTTCTTAAATAATAAGTTCTTAATTCTCCTTTCACTCGTAAAGCTGATAAAGCACACATATACAAGGTTGTTTTAAGTGCTTTGTTAGCCATTTTTGATACTCTAGCTTTTCCTTTGAATTTTCCAGAAGAGTTTTCAAAGGGAACAACTCCACAGTAACAAGCTAATTGTTTCGCTGTATCAAACTTGGTAAATCCCTCTGTAACTATCAACAATTGAATGGCAGTTACTTTTCCTACTCCTGTTACAGAAATAGTGAGCCGATATAATTCTTTGAGTTGTGGGTCTTCTTTTATAATTTGAATCATTTTTTCTTCAAGCTCTTTTATCCTTTCTGTCAAATGTTCTAAAGTAGTTTTAGAATTTTCTTTAAGTAATTTTTGAATAGAAGTTTTACTAAATTGGCTTTGTTCATTCACATAGGTTTCTAACTCTTGTTTATGATTAACTAGCGTTTTTCGTAGTGTTTGAAGTGTTTTTAAGGCTTCTAATTGTTCACTAGCAGGACAATATAGATTGACTTTATCTTGAAAACGGAAAGCATAAATAGCAATACGCTCAGCATCTACTTTGTCATTTTTACCTCTTGTAACTCCTCCAGAACGCTTTATTTCAAGGGCATTTTCTACCCAAATGGAACAGTTAAAATCACCTAAAGCAATCAAAAGCCAGTTAATATAAACACCTGTATGCTCCATACAAAATAGACTCTCTCTAATTTCATACAGGTTTTGAAAAGAAGAAAGATAGGCTTTTATAGCTTCTAAACTATTGACAATGTGGTCGGATTTTATTGATTTACCTTCCTGAAAAAGAGCAATATCTAAATGGTCTTTACTAACATCAATACCTATAAAATTTTGGTAAGTTGGCATAAAAAAGTTAATTTAGGGTGGCTAATTTAAAAGTGATTAATCCTATTCAATCAGACTTAGTACCTTAACTAATGAGTTTATTTTTAGCTCAATAAAAATACTGCGAAAACTATCTAAGTTTGAGATGGAATAAAGGCAGATAAAGACTAAATCTGAGGATAGATTTATAAATCAAGAAGCGTCTTAAGTTCTTTATCTGTTAGATGAATTCTTAAATACAAGATAAGAAATTACACCTATTTAATATATTACAAACCTAAAGGAAGCGTGATTGAACAGAACTAATTTTCTTCTTCTAAATCATAAATCTACAAACTTAAAAAAGTCACTTTTTTAAATACAAGAATATAACTTATTGGTCATTTAAAGAATCAATACCTTGTTCTTTAAGTTTAGCTAATCCGTCTTTCATGGCTTTTACTTGTTCTGTTGGGTGTCCTTGCCAACTTGTAACTTCGCCTACAACTTTAAATGGATGTATTGAACGATATGATTTTGTTGGATTGCCTACAAATTTTTTATCAGTTAAATCTGGATCATCTTCAATAACTCCTGTTGGTTCTACTAAATAAATTCTTTCTTTTCCTTCCCCTACAGCAAGTTCAGCACCCCAAATAGCAGCATCTAGTGTTGCTGTCAGAAAGATATACTTTGCATTTTTTCTTTTTCCATAGTTTGAGTTAAAGCCAACTTGGATTAAATCTCCAATTTGTAAGTTGGCTTTTGTGCCATGAAAGTAAGTTTGTTGGAATACAGTATGAATAGTGGGAGATGAATTAGTGTTGGTATTCTGTGTCATATTTTTATGGATTAAATTTGTTAATTGTCATTTTCATTAAGTTAAATAGTTCAATAGATTTCGAATTTGAAATTTATTTCTATCGAAACGAATAAAAGTGTATTTATTTTTTCAGTTCTGAAAAAAACTTCATAAAAGAAGAATGCTTGATAAAAACTAAATTTCTTTCCTGCATCATAAATTTACAGACTAAATAATTTGTTCTATATTTGTAACACTAAAAAAACTACAACAGAATTTTATATAGTTCAATCCATGAAAAACTTTTCTTTTGCTCGTCTTTTACCTCATCTGATTGCTATTGTAGCTTTCTACCTCCTTACTTTTGCTTATTTCGCTCCCGAATTATTAGATGACAAATCACTCAGACAAAGTGATATGATGCAATATAAAGGAATGGTACAAGAAAATTCGCAATACCTTCAAAATCACGATGAGCCTTCTATGTGGAATGGGCGTATGTTTTCGGGAATGCCTGCCTACATGACCTATCCAATTTTTCCCTATGGTGCATTGCCTATTTTTGAAGCTATTTTGCGTGGTGGTTTTGCCGAGCAGACAGGAGCACATCTTTTGTTTTTGGCTATGTTTTGTACCTATATAATGCTTTTGTGTTTTGGTACTAAACCTATTTGGAGTGCTGTGGGAGGGGCTGTTTTTGCTTTTACGACCTACAATTTGATTTTGATAGAAGTTGGACATGTTACCAAACTTTGGGCAATTGCTTATGCTGCACTTATTTTAGGAGGAATGAAACTCACTTTTGATAAAAAGTATTGGCTAGGTTTTGCACTGACAGCTTTAGGAATGGCTTTAGAAGTCAAAGCGAGTCATTATCAAATTACCTATTATTTAGGCTTTATTTGTTTGATTTTTGGAATAAATGAACTTATTTTCTCTGTAAAGAATAATCAAATTCCTGTTTTTGTGAAGCAAGCAGGTTTTTTAATTGTTGCTTTTATTTTAGGAGTAGGTGTAAATGCAGGAAAGATTTTGACCACAATGGAATATAGTCCTTATTCTACTCGTGGAGGTACAGAACTAACTGTTGATAAAACGAATACAAATCCAAACAGCCAATCTCAAAGTAATGATGGATTAAGTAAAGATTATGCTTTTAGTTGGAGTCAAGGAATTGGAGAAACGTTTACTTTGCTTGTTCCTTATTTATATGGTGGTTCGTCTTCTGAAATTTTAGACAAAGATTCTGAAACATATAATATTTTAAGACAAAGTGGACAATATTCAGAGAAACAACTTCAAGAACTGCCTATTCCTCTTTATCATGGCGACCAACCATTTACGGCTGCACCTATTTATGCAGGAGCAGTTTTGTGTTTCTTATTTGTTTGGGGATTAGTAGTATTAGATAATCGTGAAAAATGGTGGATTTTAGTAGCTGCACTTTTTATGGCAATGCTCGCTTGGGGACAAAATTTTGCTGCTCTTAATTATTTCTTATTTGATTACGTACCTGGATTTAATAAATTCCGTTCAGTTTCGATGGCTCTTGCCTTGACGATTTTATTAATGACTGTTTTAGCTTTTGAAACCCTGAGTCAAAAACTTGAAAATTATTTTATAAAAGGAAATGAAAAACATGATGTAATTAAAGAAAAAACATTTCTCAAAAATCTTTTTATTGCTGGAGGAATTACGGCAGGAACAGTAATTTTGATTTTACTTTTCTCTGGAAATATAGATTTGAATGCAGCTTCAGATTCTCAGCTTGGTCAGCTTGCTGATTATGTTCGTCAAGACCGTTTATCAATGATTCGTTCTAGTGCTTTTCGTTCTTTATTTTTGATTGTTTTAGTAGTAGGTGCAATTTATTTATATGTCAAAAAGACAATTCCTGCTATGGCTGCTTTTGCTTTGATTGCTCTTTTGGCTGTTGGAGATGTGTTTTTGATAGGGAAAAACTATCTTCCTGCTTCAAAATTTGAAAAAGGAGCTGCACAAGCTACTATGAATCCTGCACCAGTTGATGTAGAAATTCTTAAAGATAAAGATTTAGGTTATAGAGTTATGTCGCTTCAAAATTTCCAACAAGAGACACATACTTCTTATTTTCATCGTTCTATTGGAGGATATTTTGCTGCCAAAATGCAACGTTATCAAGATTTATTAGAAAGACCTCTAGGACAAGAACAAGGCTTTATTATGTCTTCTCTTCAATCTCAAAAACGCCCAGATTTTGCTCAGACACAGGTTTTGAATATGCTCAATACTCGTTATATTACGTATGGAATGCAAAAAGAACAAATGCTTTTCAATCCGAATGCGTATGGAAATGCTTGGTTTGTTTCTAAAATAAATCAAGTAAATAATCCTGATGAAGAAATGGCTGCTTTGATGAGTGCAAGTACAGCAAAAGCAATTAATTTAGAAGAAACAGCTATTTTAGATAAGTCAAAATTTAATGTTGCAAAAACCGACTTTCAAAAAGATAGTACAGCAACTATAAAACTGACAAAATACGATTCGAAAGTGTTAGAATATGAAAGCAATAATTCTAATGATGGTTTTGCTGTTTTTTCAGAAATCTATTATCCAAAAGGCTGGACTGCTACTATTGACGGACAAGAAGCAAATATTGTTTCTGTAAATTATGTTCTTCGTGGTTTAGAGATTCCGAAAGGAAAACACAAAATTGTCTTTACTTTTGAATCTGACTCCTACAAAACAGGCGCACTAATTACTCAAATCTCTTCGTGGCTTGTCTTACTTGTTGTTTTGATTAGCTTAGGAATAGGAATTAAGAAGCAATTAGGAAGTTAGACTATAAATTGAATTATGAAACAAAATAAAAAAGCTCAAATAAATCTTATTTGAGCTTTTTTATTGCACGAATGATAATTAAAAAGAATATGAATTTGCAAAAATGAAAGAATTTTATACATTTAACGTTTATTAAAAAATGTAACAAAATTCTATTCTCACATGATTAAAAAAAATATAACAGAATTATCTGCTATTGATATTCTAAAAGGTATAAAAAAAAATGAATTTAAAATTTCTGAAGTTATAGATGCTCATATTTCTAAAATTGAAGAAATTAATCCTACCCTAAATGCAATGGCTGTTCCGTTGTACGAACAAGCAAGAGAAAAAGCAAAAGAGTTAGATAATAAAAGCAACAATAAAGAAAAAGATAAAAAACAACCTCTTTTAGGATTGCCAGTAACAGTGAAAGACCACGTACAAGTAAAAGGAGGAATTTCTACATTTGGTCTTAAAGGCTTGGAAGGAAATGTAAATAAAACTAACTCTACTATTGTTCAGCGTTTGGAAGATGCTGGTGCTATCGTTTTGGGATGTAGTAATATGGCAGAATTTGGTGGAGCTTATGAAACTGATAATTTGATTTATGGCAGAACAAATAATCCTTATGACACAAATCGCACTTCAGGTGGAAGCAGTGGAGGAGAATCAGCTTTAATTTCAGCGCAAGGTTCGCCTTTAGGAATTGGAACAGATGCAGGTGGAAGTATTCGTGTTCCAGCTCATTATACAGGAATTGTAGGAATAAAACCTACTCGTGGACGTGTTCCTCTGACTGGAATTTTGCCTGAAACAAATGGAATGATTAGTTTTTTGGCGTATGTTTCACCAATGGCTCGTTATGTAGATGATGTTGAATTTGTTTATCATCAACTTATTGGGAATGATGGAAAAGACCCACGCTCTATTACTTATCCATTAGCGTCAAGTAAAAAAGTAGATATAAAAAAGCTAAAAGTAGCCTATTATACAGGTTTTGAAGGAATTGTAGAAATTGACTCAGATACATTACAAACAGTAACTAATGTAGTTGAAGCACTCAAAAAAGATGTACATTCAATAAAAGAAATAAATCCTGTTTTTTTAGAAAAAGCATTTTCTACTTGGTTTACTCTTTTTACTGGAGGAGGAGGAAGTATGCCTACAAAATTTGCGTTAGAGCAATTTTTTAATACAACAGAATATGGAATTGTTTTGCAAAAACTTTTTGCTGAAATGGATAAACCTGAAAATATAGTTTCTCTAACTGATTTTCAGATGTTTTTGATGCAATGGGATATTATAACTAAACAATTAAATGGCATTTTTCAACAAGCTGATGTTATTATTTCTCCTGTTACGATAAGTGCAGCACCTTTACATGGAACAACCTATGATTCTATAAGTGATTTTATTTATACCCAAATTCATAATCTTTCTGGTTTGCCTACTTTAGTGGTTCGTTGTGGAACTTCAAAAGAAGGTTTGCCTATTGGTGTTCAGATAACAGCAAATATGTTTAGAGAAGATATTTGTTTTGCTGTTGGAAAGCATTTAGAAGGTGTTTTTGGTGGATATAAAGCTCCTAAATGAAATTAGATTTATGAAGTTAGAGTTTAGTTTTTCTAAACTCTAACTTCATATAACTTTTAAAATTAAAGATTATTCAACTGTTACATCAAATTCTACTTCAATATCTGTTTCCCCTCCTGCATTAGCGATATTTCCATCACTTACACCACTTGCGTTTTTGTTTGGTTCGTGACGCAGAGTAATACGTAATTTTCCTTGAGAGCCTTCACCAGTTGTAACTTTAGTTTTCAAACCTACTGGATTTGTTCCATCATTATCATCATAAACTACTGTAGCATTCAAACCACCTGTGGTAGCAAAGAAAAATTGATGCTCGTCATCTTCTTCCTCAATTTCTTCTGTGATGCTTTCAGCAGGACTTTCTATTTCATTTAATAAATCAATAGAACCCTTGTAAACTGTATTGGCAGCTAATGTTCCTCCTGTAATTGTAGGAGCAGTTCCACCCTCACCATCCAAATCTTTAAAAGACAAAACAACAGCATTTCCACCATTTTCTGGAGTTAGTGTATAAGTAAATGTTGTAATTAATTCCTCTTCGTTTGGAATTATTGGATCTTCGTCATCTTTACAAGAAGAAAATAAAACTAAACTAGAGAAAAATAAAATTAGGAATGAAGATACATTTTTTGATAAAATCATAACATTAAAAAATTGAGAGAATATAAAATAAAAATTATTATAAATGCAACTATGTTGCAAATGATGACTGCAAATATAAAACCGATTTTTTGTAAATGCAACTATGTTGCAATTGTTTTTTCGAATAGAAAATGGGTTTTATGTATTTTTGTGATTCAGTTTGTGTACTCAGAACTGAGTACACATTCAAAACCTAATAAAATTTATTAAATACTTTACTAATACAGTGTGGTAAGTAATTGAGCAAAATTATTTGTAAGTTATTTTTATAGAATGAAACCCATAACTTTAGTTATGGGATAGCAGTATGAATTCTGCTCAATTACTTAACATAAGTTTATTTGCGTTTTACTATCGTCGGTGGGGACACCAATAATGGCAAAATTATAAATTGAACAGGTTTTAACCCTTTTTTATATTTTATATTGTGATAAAATAGAATAAAGCTAGTTTAGTCATGTCCTTTGCTAGTTTCTGTACCCAAAATAACTAGGTTAGTTGGCGTACCACCTATTTTAAATTTAGTGATATTTGATAAATTTGACGTTTGTATTTGCATAATTTCACCTGTATTGGGAGAGGCTATATAAATATATTTTTGTGTACCAACGAGTTGTGGTTTCTGTGTCACTGTTTTATCTGTTTGATTTATTACAATAGCTTTATTTTTCAATGTTCCTGAAACAAGGTCAAAAATATGAAGTTCTCCACTATAAAGTAAAACTAACAAATTAGCACCTTCATAATCTACTTTACACTGCATAATATCTGTATTTTCTATAATTGGTGTAACTTTATCTGCTTGTATATCAATAAAATAAGCACCTTTTGCAGCAGTATAACCAATAAATTTACCTACTTTTTTACCTTCCAAAATTGTCCCAAACCAAGCTGTTTCAAAGTTTTTAGGATAATCAATTAATTTTTGTTCACCGTCGCTTCCAACTACTAATATCCCACTTGCAGAGCCAAAAACAGCAAATTTTCCATTTGTAGCATTACCATGAATACCTTTTGTTTGTATGGTTGATGGAGCTATCAATGTACCATCTGTATTTATAATTTTTACTCTTTCTGGCAAAGTACCAGCTATTGAACCGTCTTTTTCGGTAATGGCATACGAGCCATTATCAAATTTTGCCATAGCACCATGATGAGCATCATTTCCTACCTGAACGGACGTCATTTTCATACCTGAAATGTGAAAATCGTTTTCATTGGCAGTAAGTAAAGTACCATCACCGTCATTAAAAACAGCAATTTCACTACCATGTGATTTAAAATGCGTAGGTAAAATACCACTCCCTGTTATAGCTCCAAACTTAGGCGTACCTTTTATATCTACGTGGTCGCTGTGAGTTTCGAAACCTGTGTCAAAAGTTTCTACGAAGTTGTCAGCACGATGCACTAAGACAGCAAAACGTCCTGATGAAGTGGCATAAAGTGCTGATTTAGCAAACTTAGCATCGTAATTTCTAATGAGTCCTGTTTGGGGAGTTATCAAAGATAATTGCTTGGTGTTTGCATCACTTACCAAGAGATTAATAAATTTAAACTCTTTTGCATCAGTCGTAGGAACAACGTCATCATTTTTTTGACAACTAGAAAGGATAGAAATAGCTAAAACTACAAGACTTAATTTTTTTAAAATGTTCATTTTTATGGTTGAATTAGATAATATATACTATTGCTTAAATGCAACAGTGTTGCAAATATAAAACTAAATGCAACAGTGTTGCAAATATTTTTTTGAAGGATAGTAGATTTGATGTATTTTTGTAGTCTTATTTATCCAATTTTATATCTATGAAACCTATTTTGTCTAGTTTATCCTTATCAGAAAATTATCCCAATTACAATGCGCTTTTACAAGATGATATTCAGATTTTTATAGAAGAAAATAAAGACAAAGAAATCACGCAAACCCTTCTGAAGCTTCCTAAAGAATATCAAGAATTACGAATAGAAATTGGTAATCAAATCAAATCACTTCAAAAATCAAAGTCAAAACTTGCTCTTTGGTATACTTCTGATAATATTATTTTTCCTCCTTCTTTATCCATAGAACAGGCTTCTTCTGAAATTACGGCAGAGTACAAGGCGAGTTTAATAGAAAACAATGATAAAATAAATGGCGAAAATCAAACTCTTGTAGATTTGACAGGAGGAATGGGAGTAGATAGTTTTTATTTTTCTAAAAAAGTAAAAAAGGTTATTTACATAGAACAAAATGAGCTTTTGGCAAATATAGCAAAGCATAATTTCGAACAGTTGGGGGCAAAAAATATAGAAGTGCTTTGTGGTAATTCAGAAGATTTTTTAGAAAAAGTAAAAAATGAAAATATAGTCTTTGACTGGATTTATCTTGACCCTGCTCGTAGAGATAACATACAAAAAAAAGTTTTTTTGTTAGAAGACTCTCAACCAAATATGGTTGAGTTATGGAAGTCTTTTAAAGATGTTGGTAAAAAATGGCTTCTCAAAACAGCTCCTTTACTGGATATTCAATTGGTTATCAATAGATTAACTCATATAAAAAAAGTAGAAGTAGTAGCTCTTAAAAATGAATGCAAAGAGGTTCTGTATCAGCTTGATAGCTCTAATAGTTCTCTTAGAAAGGCAGATAGTGAAAAAATAGGTATAAATACAATAAACTTACACGAACAAAATTTTTCAGAAGAAAATTTTGAAAAAACTCAAATAGAAAGTTTTGATTTTCTTTTAGAGTCAGAAAAGGAAATTTTTATTGATTATTCTATAAAAAATGAAATTCAAAATTTTTTGTATGAGCCTAATGTAGCTGTTTTAAAGGCAGGAGCTTTTAAAAGTATTGCTAAAAAATATCAATTAAATAAATTTTCTAATAATACTCATTTGTATACTTCACAAAAGTTAAAAAAAGATTTTGTAGGGAAAATATTTAAAATAATAGAAGTAATTTCTTTTTCTAAGAAGGAAGTTAAAAGAAAGTTTGGTAAAAAACAGCTTAATATTGTTACTCGTAATTTTCCCATGAGTGTAAAAGAGCTAAGAAAACAATTTTCTATTTTAGAAGGAGATAATCAATTTTTGTTTTTTACTACTATTACCTCAAAATCTTTAGATGAAAAAATCGTCATTTTATGTGAAAAAATAAAATCCTAAGTTTTCATGAAAACGCACAATTCAGTAAAAATCAAAACAGTTAATTGCATTATTTTCTTACACTCCATCAAATCTCCTTTGTTTGTTCACATTCAAGTAATATAAAGTAGTTAATTTTGTGAATAATAGATTTGAGTAGCACTCATTCTAAAATGTTTGTCAAATGCTGATTTTTTACCTTCTAGACTCTTAAAATTTAGAATTTAAAAGCTGATTTAATAAATTTATTTTATTCTGTCTTTACTACTCAATAGAATTTTTCTTTTTTATTAACAATTTATTCATATTTGATGATGCAAAAAAGCATACTAAAAAAAATGTCGTTTGCTGTGATTTTATTGTTTTCCATTTTTGGATTGCAAGTACAAGCACAAACTGATATTGTCACGTGGACATTTGAAGGAGATGTATCCACTACTGCAACAGGAACTGGAACAGCTACTGCTGGAACAGGTGTAGGTAATGAGAGTTTTCCAGCTGGTAATGGTGGTGGAGATTCTTGGTCTTTTACTGGTTGGAGTGATGGAGCAATAGATACAGATGCTTATGTTCAGTTCTCTACTTCTACTTCTGGATTTGAAGATATTCAGTTTTTATTTGATGAGCGTCGCTCAAGTACAGGTATTAGGGATTTAGAAGTTAGATACAGTACAGATGAAACAACTTTTACAACTATTCCTACTACTGTAACAAATGTGCCTGATAATACATCTTATCGTTCACATTCCTTTGACTTATCAAGTATAACTGCACTAAATAATCAAGCTACTATTTATTTTCGTATCTATGGTTATAATGCAGAAGCTAGTACAGGAACTTGGCGTTTTGATAATGTAAAAATACAAGGAACACCTGCTACTACTACATTATTTTTCTCAGAATATGTAGAGGGAAGCAGTAATGAAAAAGCACTTGAAATTTATAATCCTACTGGTGCTGCAGTAGATTTGGCTGCAGGATTCTATACTATTGAGAGGTATAATAGTGGTGGTGCAACCGTTTCAGATGTATTAAATCTTACTGGATCGATTGCAGCAGGAGGTACATTTGTAATTGCCAACCCTAGTGCTACTTTTGCATCTTCTCCTTTTGTAAATATTAATACAGGAAGTATAACTTTTTATAATGGTGATGATGCTATTGTATTAAAAAAGAATGGAGTTGTTATAGATGCGATTGGTCAAGTTGGTGGTGGTGATCCAGGAATAAACTGGACAGTAGGAACTGGTGCTACTTCTGAATTTACGCTTCGTCGTAATTGCTCTGTAACCTCTGGAGATACTGACGAGACAGATGCTTATGCGCCTACAGATTGGGATGTTTTTCCTCAAAATACTATTGATGGATTAGGAGAACATTGCCCAACACAACTTATAAATATAACGGGAACACCATTAACAGCATTCACTACTACTGCTTTAAATATTCCTTCTGCTGAACAGTCTTATCAAGTAAGTGGAACAGCTCTTACTACTGATATTACTATTACTGCTCCTGCAAGTTTTCAAGTTTCATTAACAAGTGGAGCAGGTTTTGGAAATAGTGTAACAGTTGCTTTTGCTGATGCAAATGCAGGAAATACTACTATTTTTGTTCGTTATTTACCTACTGCTGGTACTTCTCACTCTGGAGATGTTGCAAATGCAAGTACAGGAGCAACTACTCAAAATATAGCTGTTACAGGAACAGTACCTCCTTCTTTGATGGATATTGCAACGGCTCGTACTCGCCCTGTTGGGGAGTTAGTAACTATTGAAGGTATATTAACAGTAGCTGACCAGTTAAATGGCCCTGCATTTATACAAGATGCAACAGGTGGTATAGCTGTTTTTGATTCACAAGTACATGGTGGAACTTATCCTATTGGTCAGAGACTTAGATTCACTGCTGAACGTGTTGATTTTAATAATCAAATTCAACTTTCTAGTGTAACTGCTTTAACTGATTTGGGTGCAGCAACGCCAGTTGTTCCTCAAGTAATTACACTTGACCAAATGGAAGCAAACAGAGGTAAGTTAGTAACTATCTCAAATGTAGCTTTCCCACAAGCAGGTGATTTGCTTTTCGGAAATTCAAATTATACAGTAACAAATGGTGGTAATTCTGGAGATGTTCGCATTGATGGAGATACTAATTTATCAGGGTATACACAACCTGCTACTTGTGATGTCACAGGTGTAATTGCTTATTTTAGCTCAACTAATCCTACAGGATTCTCTCAACTTATTCCTCGCTTTAGAGCTGATTTGCCTTGTGCAACTCCTTATGTATCTTCTACTTCATCTACTATTACTTCTTGTATTTCTGCTGCCAAAACATTGGAAGTTTCTACTTTCAATATCGAATGGTTTGGAGATGAGGGAAATAGTCCTGCTGGAGCGCAAGCAGATGTAGTACAAAAAGATAGTGTAAAAGTAATTATCAAAGCAAATAATGCCGATATTTATACATTAGTAGAAATTGTTGATATAGCTCTTATCAATCAACTTGCAGCCGAGCTTACTACTGAAACAGGAGAGCCTTGGGCTGCACTCTTTTCTGATTTTACTTCTAATCCTCCTGCAAATTCAACTTCTCAACGAGTAGGATTTTTGTATAAAGCAAATATCATTGATCCTGTCTTTAGTTATGCAATGCTTCAGAGTGTGCACCCAAGCTATAATGGTGGTGATAATTCTGCTTTAGTAGGTTACCCTGATGCTGATAGAAGTCGTTTTTGGGCAAGTGGTCGTCTTCCATTTTGGATGCGTGCAAATGTTACTTTAAACGGTTCTAGCCAAGAAGTTGATTTTATTGTTATACACGGACGTGCAAACAACTCATCGGATGCACAAGGAAGATATGATATGCGTCGTTATGATGTAACTGTTTTAGAAGATTCTATCCGTGCAAACAGTATGCTTGCAGGTAAGAAAATCATTATGAGTGGAGATTATAACGATGATGTAGATTTTACAGTTGCTGATATTCCTTCTACACTTACTTCTTTTGATGCGTTTACTACTCGTCCTACTGATTACACAATTGTTTCTGAGGCTTTGAGTTTAGCAGGTCGTCGTTCGTATGCTTTCCGTGAAAATATGATTGACCATATTATGGCTTCTAATGAACTTGCTTCTGGTTATATTCCAAATTCTGTAAGTGTTGGATATGAATTTTTTGATTCAGATTATACAAATACGGTTTCGGATCACTTCTTAGTATCAGCTCGTTTCGAAATTGTTCCTATTGCTTCTTGTGAATTTACAGCAACTGCAAATAGTAGTAGCCAAATTACATTAGACTGGACAGATAGCACAAATATAGAAACTAGCTATGTAGTGGAAGTTTCTTTAGATGGAACAACAGGTTGGACTGCTATTACAGGCTCTCCATTTGCAGCTAATAGTATCAATGCAGTTGTTACAGGTTTGAATGCAAGTACACAATATTTCTTCCGTGTTCGTGCAGAAGAATCTGCAAGTAATTTCTCTGAATGGGTATTTACAGATGCAACTACTTTAGCTCTAACGCCAACTCCTCCAACAGTAGTAACTCTATCACCTGCTGATAATGCTACAAACGTAGCTATTACTACAAACCTTGTAGTTACTTTTGATAGAAATATACAAGCAGGAACAGGAAATATTACAGTTACAGATGGAACTACGCCAATTACGTTTCCTATTGCTGGTAATGCTGATGCAACAGTTACCATTTCAAATGATGAATTAACTATAAACCTTACAGCTAACTTAGCAAACAGTACAGATTACGATGTTCTTATTGATGCTGGTGTAATAGAAGAAGCTGGTACAGGTGCTGATTTTGCAGGCTTAGTTACTGGAAATTGGAACTTTACAACTGCTACTGCTACCACAGGTGGTGGAGGTGGTGGAACTACCTCGGTAGGTAGACCAACTAATTTTAGAGCTTTAGCTGTTTCTACTTCTCAAATCAATCTTACTTGGACTGCTGTAAGTGGTGCAACAGGTTATATTCTTTATAGAGATAATACAGTAATTGCTACATTAGCTAGTGTTACTTCTTTTGAAGATACAGGATTGAATGCTGATACATTTTATGGGTACAAACTAGTAGCTACAAATGGAGGTGCACAGTCTGACCCAGCACAAACAAATGCACGTACTTTGCCTGCTGCTCCTTCTTTAGTTTCTGTAATAAATGCTTGTAACGGAAGTACAGGAATCATTACTGTTAATTCAACAGGTGTAGTTTATCGTATTTATGCAGATGCTACTTCTACAACTCCATTATTTGAAATAGATAATAATCAAATTGTTACTCCAGTTCTTACTCAAACAACTACTTTTTATGTAAGTGTATTGAGTAATGGTTTGGAAAGCGAGCGTACTGAAGTTGAAGTAATTGTAAATCCTTTGCCTACTGCAAATATTATTGAAGAAAGTATTTTCTCTTGTTCTGCTACAGCAACCTTAACAGCTGAAGAAGTGACTGGAGCTACTTATTTCTGGTTATTGAATGGTACTTCTGTAGCAACTACTACTACTTCTTCTTTTGAAGTAACTCGTTCTGGTAATTATCAAGTACGAGTAGTAGCGAATGGTTGTGCTACTACTTCAAGTATTACTCCTGTTCGTTTAAACTTTGTTCCTTTGGCAGAAATTACTCAAGGTTCATTAGTTCGTGCTTGTAATGTAGATGCTATACTTAGTGCAAAAGATGCAGGTACTGATGCAATTTACGAATGGACAAGTAATAATGTAGTAGTTGGAAATACTGCTTCTGTTTCAGTTTCTGAATCTGGAAATTATACATTGACAGTAACTCAAAATGGTTGTACTGCAACTGACGAAGTTACAGTAGAGGTTACTACATTGAATTCAAGCATTACTGTTTTAGCGTCTAAAACTTCTTTCTGTCCAACAGAAGAAGTAACTCTAAACGTAGAAAATCCAGAAACAGATGTTACATATACATGGATGAGAAACGGTAGAATTCTTAATGTTACAGGAGCTGAATATACAACTTCTAGTCAAGGAGAGTATAGTGTACAGGCTTCTAAAAATAATTGTACTGTTCGTTCTTCTGAATCAGTTGTTATTACTCGCATTGCTTTAGAGCCAGTTTATTTGCGTTTAATTGATAATGCCTTATCATTAGAATCTGTTACACCAATTACAAATGTAGTTTGGTTCTTAGATAATGAAGAAAATACAGCACTTGAAGGACAAATGAGCTTTACACCAGATGTAACAGGTTATTATTCTGCTCGTGTTACATTTGATACAGGTTGTGAAAATACTACTCGTACAGCGTATTACAAAGTACCTGATGTTGTTACAGGAGAAGAAGAAATAATTGATGTAGAAACAGTTATTTATCCAAATCCAAGTAATACAGGTGTTTTTAGAGTTCAGCTTTCTAGCTCAATTACTTCTGATGTTACTTTTACATTTACAGATAATATTGGACGTGTTTTGGAGAGCAAAACTATAAAAGCAAATGAAGTTTCTACACTTCAAACACTTGATTTGAGTCAGTATGCAGCAGGAATGTATGCGCTTACTATTGACACAGAACAAGGAACTATCATCAAGAAAATTATCATTGAATAATTTAAATAAACAATTAAAAGCAAAAACCTTCACTTTTTGAGTGAAGGTTTTTTTTGTTCTTGTCAGTGTGAACACCGACGAATTATAAATTGAAAAGGGTTTTACATTTAGTTCTCAGCCAAATATTTATGCACAAAGCTAATTGCCATTGCCCCTTCTCCAACTGCTGAAGCAACACGATTCATAGCTGTTGCACGTACATCGCCTGCTGCAAAAATTCCTTTTATAGAAGTTTCTAATGTAAATGGTTCTCTTTTGTGTTTCCAAATTTTCTTTATTTGATCATAACCTAAGAGATTTCTCCCAGTTTCTACAAATCCTTTTTCATCTTTAATTATTTCTAAATCAATCCATTCAGTATGAGGTTTTGTTCCAATAAAAATAAACATAGCATCAGCTTCTGCTTCTCTTGTAGAATTATCTTTTGTATCTTGTAGAGTTATACTTTGTAAATGTCCATCGCCTTTTGCTTCTATGATTTCAGTAAATGGCAAAACTTCTATATTTTCTGTTCCATCAATTTGGTCAATCAAATACTGCGACATTGAGGAAGATAAATCTTCTCTTCTGACTACAATATTTACTTTTTTTGCATAACGAGAAAGATACATAGCACCCTGACCTGCCGAATTTCCACCACCAACTATATAAACACTCTTTTCTGAACAAGAAAGTGCTTCTGTTGTAGCTGCGCCATAATAAATTCCTGCCCCTGTGAAATCATCCATTCCTTTTGCTTCTAGTTTTCGATACGAAACACCAGAAGTAATCACTACACTTTTAGCAATAATTTCTTTATCGTCAGCTAATTTCAAAATTTTATACTTGTCTTTTAAAGAAATTCCTGTTACTTCTTGTGGAACTAAAAACTCTACTCCAAAACGTTGTGCTTGTGTAGTTGCTCGTTTGGCAAGTTCTGAACCACTTAATCCAGTCGGAAAACCTAAATAATTTTCTATTCTTGAACTTGTTCCTGCCTGTCCACCGGGGGCATGTTTTTCTATTAAAAGTGTTCTTAATCCTTCTGAGCCACCATAAACGGCTGCTGCAAGTCCAGCAGGTCCTCCTCCAATAATTACTACATCATAAATGTCTTGTGAAGCCGTTGTGGAAAGTCCTAGCTTTTCGGCTAACTCTGTTTTTGATGGTTTTTTTAAAATTTCTCCTTCTTCAAAAACCACGACAGGCAAATCATTTTCATTAAATTTATGAAGTTCTGAAAGCTGTTTTGCCTTTTGGTCTTGTTGAAAATCTAGCCATTGATAGGGAAAAAGATTACTTGCCAAAAAGTCTTTTAACTCATGAGATTGTGGTGAAAATTGATAACCAATTACTCTAAGTCCATCAAAATCTGGCTGATAAGAAGTTTTCCAACTTTCTAATAAATCATATAAAACGGGATATAATTTATCTTGTGGAGGATTCCAAGGTTTGTGCAAATAATAGTCTAACTGGACATCATTAATTGCTTTTATGGCTGCATCAATATCTGAATAAGCTGTCAATAACACACGTTTTGCACTCGGATAAAATGGTTTTGCTTTCTCTAAAAATTCTACTCCAAGCATATCAGGCATTCTTTGGTCAACCAAAAAAAGCGCAATTTCTTCATTCTGTTTTTTAAATTCTTCTAGACTTTCTAATGCTTCATTTGCCGAAGTGGTACTAATGATTTTGTATTCTTTACGAAACTCACTACGCAAATCCCTCTCAATTGCTCTTGCTACTTGTGGGTCGTCGTCTATGGAAAAAATGATAGGCTTTTTCATTGAAATGGAATATATTGCTTTTAAGAGTTCAAAAAAATCACAAAAAGATAGTTTAGACTACTATTGATTAGAATAGAAAGTTAGTAGGAAAGTTTTAGAATTGCAACTATTCGAATAGAATAGAAAATACAAAAATAAACTTTATCAAGGTTTGCATTAAGGTAGTTCAGACTTCCAGTCTGAACATCAAAGACAGTATTTTATCAAATTCAACAGTCTGGAAGACTGTTATACAAAAATAACCGTGATAACCTTTAATAGTTGTGTTAAAATTTCAGACAAACATTTTTTTCTTCTGTAAAGAAACGAAGAGCTTCATAGCCACCTTCTCGTCCTACACCTGATTGTTTTGCACCACCAAAAGGCGTTCTCAAATCACGCAATAACCACGTATTTATCCAAACAATACCTGTTTCTAGCTGACTTGCTACTCGGTGCGCTTTTGGTAAGTTTTGAGTCCAAACTGATGTAGAAAGTCCGTAAGGAGTACAATTGGCAAACTCTATGGCTTCGTTTTCATTTTCGAAAGGAATGAGTGTCGTTACTGCACCAAAAATTTCCTCTTGATTGGTTCTACAAAAAGCAGAAAGTCCTTCAATAACAGTTGGCTCTATAAAAAATCCATCTTTACATCCTTCTGGAAGGTTTTCAGAAGTTACTTTATTGCCTCCTGTCAAAACAATTCCTCCTTCATGTTTGGCAAGTTCTATATAAGATAAAACCTTCTCTTGATGTGCTTGTGAAACTGTCGCACCTTGTTGTGTCGTTTCGTCCAAAGGGTCACCTAATTGTAATTGCTTTACTTTTTCTACAAACTTTGTTTTGAATTTCTCATAGATTTTATTTTCTACCAAAATTCTAGAACCACATAAACAAATTTGTCCTTGATTGGTAAAAGCAGCTTTTACAGCTGTTTCTGTAGCTTCTTCTAAATCAGCATCTGCAAAAATAACTGTTGCATTTTTTCCTCCTAATTCTAAAGAAAGTTTTTTAAACATGGGAGCAGCTACTGAGGCAATTGTTTTTCCTGTCTGTGTTCCTCCTGTGAAAGAAATTGCTTTTGTATCATTATGTGCAACAATGGCAGCACCTGTTTTTTGTCCGTAACCGTGTACAATATTCAAAACACCAGCAGGAAAATCTATTGCTTGGCAGGCTTCGGAGAGTAAATAAGCAGTGTAAGGCGTAAGTTCAGAAGGTTTGGCAACGACACAATTACCACTAGCAAGTGCAGGCGCAATTTTCCAAGTAAATAAATACAAAGGCAAATTCCAAGGCGAAATACAACCCACAACTCCCAAAGGTTGGCGCAGTGTGTAATTCAAAACATGTGTAGAAGTATGATAGGCTTCATCTTTATCGTGTAAAATAGCCGTTGCAAAAAATGATAAATTCTGAACAGCACGAGGAATGTCCATCGAACGAGAAAGGGAAATTGGTTTTCCGTTGTCTTCAGTTTCTGCTTGTGCAAATTTTTCTATATTTTCCTCTATGTAATTGGCTAATTTTAAAAGCCATTTTGAGCGAAATTCAGCACCTTTAGAAGACCATTCTGGAAAAGCAGCCTTTGCAGCTTCGACAGCTAAGTTTACATCATTTTCATCAGAATCAGCAATCAATGAGAAAATTTTTCCTGTTGATGGATTGACATTTTCAATATATTTATCTGAAAAAGGATTGATAAAATCTCCTCCTATGTAGTTGTTTAGTTTTTTCATGGTTTGTGTCGTGCTTTTTTATTAAAAAAAACTCTGCTTCAAGTGTCAAAACTTGAAACAGAGTTTACTTATTATTTATTCAACTCTTCCAAATATTCCATTGCTCTTCTAAGATGTGGAATTACGATTGTTCCTCCTACAAGATTTGCAATTGCCATCGCTTCAATGATTTGTTCGTCTGAAATACCTGCTTCTTTTGCTTTTCCTAAGTGATATTTGATACAATCATCACAGCGCAAAACCATCGAACAAGTAAGTCCAATAAGTTCTTTTGTTTTGATATCTAGCGTTCCTTCTGCATACGCATTAGTATCTAAATTAAAAATACGTTTTAATACTTTATTATCAGCAGCCATAATTTTTTCGTTCATTTTGCTGCGATAGGCATTGAATTCTTCTACTTGATTCATCTTTCTAATAGTGGTTGTTTAATAGTAATTACTAGAAAATTAATTAATTTTGATTATTTTTTGATTCCCCATTTTGTATTTTTTTTTGTCTTAAAGGATTACCCTTTCTTTTTTTGCGTTTGTTTGCCTGATTTTGCTTATTATTCTCTTTACCATTTTCTAAACTAGAAGTTGTTTTGTTTACTTCTTCTGCCTTTGAGATATTTTTACGTGGTTTTCTTGTACGTGGTCTTTTTTTACGAGGCTTCTCTGTATTAGAATTTCCACTTTCAGCTTTTCGCCTTACATTTCGTTCAAATTCTTCAGCATCAATAATATGATTGTCTTGAAGTGTTGTATCTAATGTTTCGCCTTCTAAAAGCCATTCAGATGGTTTTAAGGATGGAGGAAACTCGTTTTTTTCATTGAGTTTTAAAATTAAATTTACTTCTTCAATGTTTAAAGCATACCAAACATTTTCAGAATTATAGCTAAACCACATCAGTTTTTTGAAAATATCTGTTTTCTGTAACTGTGCTTCACCTTCTTGAGTACGTAAATATTTTACTTCTGGAATATCTTTAAGAGCATCTAAATAAGTGTCCAATTCATAATTTAGACAGCATTTTAGTTTTCCACATTGTCCTGAAAGTTTGGATGTGTTCAAAGAAAGATTTTGATAACGTGCTGCTGTTGTGCTGACAGGTTTGAAATCTGAAAGCCACGTCGAACAGCAAAGCTCACGCCCACAAACACCAATTCCACCTACTCGGCTGGCTTCTTGTCGGAGGCTAATTTGTCGCATTTCGATACGAATTCTGAATTCTCCTGCCAACATTCGGATAAGTTCACGAAAATCTACCCTTGAGTCAGCCGAATAATAAAAAGTTGCTTTTGTACAGTCTGCTTGGTATTCTACATCAGAGAGTTTCATTGCCAAATGAGTTTGGTTAATGATTTCTCGTGTTCGGTACATTGTTGGAAGCTCTCTATTTCTAGCTTCAATGAGTTTGTCTAAATCGTCTTGGGTAGCTTTTCTTTCAATATTACAAATACTTTCATCGTCCATTTTGATGCGTTTTTTTCGCATTTGAAGACGCACAAGTTCACCTTGTAAAGATATATGACCTACATGAAAACCTCTTTCTACTTCCAATGTTACGGCATCACCTGTAATTAAATGGATGTTATTTATATTTCTACAAAAGGCTTTTCTACCTCCTTTAAATTTTACTTCTACAATTTCAAATGGTTTTGTATCAGGGAGTTCCATTTGAGAAAGCCAATCAAACGAATTTAGACGATTACAGCCCGAAGTTCCACAATTTCCATTGCTTTTACAGCCTTTTGCTTCTTCATTTGGATTGTTTTCGTTTTGCTCATCTAATTCTGTATTGGTTTGTTGTGCATTAGTTGCACATGAATTACAACTCATTTTTATATATATTTTGACGCAAAGTATTAGAAATAATTACGAATTGAAAGACGATGTAGTCAATTATGTTTATAAATCCTGTATTAGGAATATTATATTATAATCAATTCTATTTTAATCAAATACTGATTTGCGTGGAAATTCTTAGGAAAATTTTACACACAACTCGTTTAGGCGTCGACGCTTGAACGAGTTGTGTGTATCAAAATTACAAATTTTTCACTAATAATTTCAAAATAATACTCTTAGCTGTATTTTTAATTAAATCTTTCTTCCGAATAATACCATCTTTCATTCACTTGTATAACAGAAATTCATATTTTTTCTGTCTATTGAGCATTTGTTTTCTTGGAATAAAAGATGAAAAGGAAAGTAGATAAAAATCGGTTTCACATTAAAGGATTATCTCATATATGGTGTAACTTCTATTAAAATCTTATCTAAATTCTATTCATCTTCTTTTCTAGCATTTGTAAGAGGTTTTCTAAGAAATTTCATAAGCATTAATTTCTCGCCTATTATTCCAAATTTATAGACTGTATTTTTGACTGTATTTTGTGTAAAATTGCTGTACTGATAATTGAGTGAGTCTCCTGTAATATTTTCGCCTACTTCCCAACCATAAAAGGAATGGTATTCTACTGAAGTAGCATGTTCATTATATTCAAATTGATGATGTGTTTCGGTTGTATCTCCATTTTCTATAACCTTAGCTGTTGCACGTAGGCAAATATTACCATCGTGTATATAAACTCGGTCTACTGTATAGGCATCGTCGCTGTTGGTAAGCTGTAAAACCCAACCTAATTTACCTTCATTATTGTACTTTGCTAAAAATACATCGTCTTCTTTACCACTACGAACTTCTATATTGTCAAAAACAGGAGCATATTTGAATGTTCCTCCTAAAAAAATATTTCCCTCTCTATCAATTGCCATATCTGATGTTTTGACCTCTCCACGTCCATTTTTATTCATTTTATTAATAATAGTAAACCATTCTAAATTATCATTATTGTCATATTTGGATAAATAACTATTGTAATAACGAGTAGGGTTATTTATCAAGGTGGTGTCTATTTTTACTTTGTCTTTATAGGCTTCTGCTAAATAAAGATTAAGCTGACGGTCAGTTTGAGGTAGAGAATAAGCTGTTTTGTTTTCTGTCTTTACCCAAAGAACAACACCACTTTTATCGTAATTAGCAACATACCCACCTTCTTTTTTATCGGCTTTTATTCTATCAAAAAAAGTTGAATCTGCAAAATGTCCAGATAGAATTACACCTCCTTCTTGAGAAATTCGCATCGAACCTACATAATCATTTCCTATTCCTCCTGCTTGTTTTTTCCAAAGAAGTTTTCCATTTGTATCAAATTTTAATAAAAACGCATCTGTTCCTCCTTTACTGTTCAGACTTGTTTGCTCATTAATTTTTAGTTCATCTGAAAAAGTTCCTGCTAAATATATATTCTCTACCGAATCAATTACTATAAGTGGTGCTGTTCGTTGATTTTCAAAAAACTTTCCTGTAATATCTACATTCCACTTTTTATCATAAGGAGGTTGTTTTTCTGTTTCTTCTGTATCCTCTTCATTTCCACTTGCTTCATTAGTTTGAGCCATTAAAGTAGAACAAAAAAGAAAAACACTAAGAAACGAGATATAGATTAGGATATTTATTTTCATAATTTTGCTTTACTTAGTTTATTTCAGCTTAGAAAGGGAAAGGGAATAGAATAATTAGCTATTTTTTCATAAAAAAACAGAATTTAAGATAAATAGCTGTACCAAAGATAAAAAAATGATTTGCTAAATGAAAAGTATAAAAAAAACCTACAAGCAAATTTGTAGGTTTTTGAGTTATATTTTTTGATAATTTCATAATTTCTTTAGAGAATCTAAATTTTAATTTAAATCCAGCCTTTTTTCTTAAACCAAAAATAAATACCTACTACCATCGAAATCATTACCATCCAAACAATAGCATAACCGTTTTCTACTTCTAGCTCTGGAATATCTTTAAAATTCATTCCATAAACTCCTACAATAAAAGTTAGAGGAAGAAAAAAAACTGAGAAAATTGTCAGAATTCCCATAATTTCGTTAGTTCTATGAGAAGCCAAAGACAAACGAAGATTAATTAGGTTGTTTGCATTTTCATGTAACTCATCCACTCTATAATAAAGAGAGTCTGCAAATTCGATATTGTGATGTGCTAAAGGATAATCTTTAGAATACCTCATATAGTTCTGAATGAGTTCTTTGGTAAGATAAAGCATTCTTTTAAAAACAGAACCTCGTCTTTTTAACTGATACAATCTTTCGAAGATTGAGCCGTCTTTCATTTCTCTAAAAACCTCTTTTTCATACGCATCCAAACGCTCACTAGCCTGATTCATTCCTAACTCATACGTTTTTAAGAGCATGTCTAAAAGTTTGTATGTAAAATGTTCGCTGTTTTCATAACGTGTATGTGAGCCATTGCGCCATTCGTTGGCAAGTTGTGCAAGTGTAGGCTGACCTGTTCTGTGAATGGTAAGAATATATTCTTTGCTTACAAAAATGGCTACTTTATTTGTAATTTCTTGAATTGTATCTGCATCATCTTCACAATAGAGGTCGTAATATCTTACAATAAAATAAGTCCAGTCACCTATTGGTTCTACTTTTGGCATATGAAAAGCAGCCATACAATCTTTGACAGCAGAAGCTGGCATTTTGTATTGACGGATAAGTTCTCTTAAATCTTTATCACTCGGACTGATTACGTCTATCCATTGATAACCCGATTCGGCTTCTAGAATAGTTTTTATCATAAATATTTTTTTTGTTTGGGAGGATAGATATAAATAAGGAAGACTAAAAAAATAAATTTACATTTTTAGCTATCTATAAAAACCAATTTATAATTCATAGCCTATTTTTGAAAAACATATCTTTTTGAAAAATCATAAAAGGTAGTTTTTTAATTGAACAGAGTTTTAACCCTGTTTATTAATGCGTGAATTTTTCAAAGTGTAAATTTATTCATTGTAATATTCCTAAGTCTTACAAATTTAACAATATTTCTCTTTATTCAATAAAGTAATTTTATCTGAAAAAACGAGTATTTTAATAGAAAATTTTTTGGTTATCTGACAATACTTCCTCATTTTTGATGTTCTCATCAACGATTTTTTATCTTATCACAAAAAATATTAGACAACTGATTTATTTCAATTTTGGGTTGTTTTTTATAAATCTGTATTTTTTGTGCTAAAGAAAATAGTTTTTTGCAAAAAATACTTACCTTTAAAGCTGTAAAAATAAATCGAATGGTTTTACTAATTGCCCACTCAAAAAAAATAAATGAATCTCAATAAAGCTCGCCACGCCTTACAACAATATTTTGGTTACTCATCTTTTCGTCCTTTGCAAGAAGATATTATTTCTTCTGTGTATGCAAAAAATGATACGCTTGTTTTGATGCCAACAGGTGGAGGAAAATCTATTTGTTATCAAATTCCTGCTGTTACTTTAGACGGAATTTGTATCGTTATTTCGCCTTTGATTGCCCTAATGAAAGACCAAGTAAATGCACTCCAAACAAATGGAATTTCGGCAGCTTTTCTCAATTCTTCTCAAGATATGGGAGAACAAAGAGAAATTGAGTCAGAAGTAAAACAAGGAATAATCAAACTTCTGTATGTTTCACCTGAAAAATTATTGACAGATTCGTTTCTCTATTTTTTACAATCTCTTAATGTTTCGCTTTTTGCAGTAGATGAAGCACACTGTATTTCGCAATGGGGACACGATTTTCGCCCTGAATATACACAGCTAAAGACATTGAAAGACCGTTTTCCTTTCGTTCCAATGATTGCTCTTACTGCAACGGCAGACAAAATAACAAGACGAGATATTGTCAGTCAATTGGGACTTGAAAATCCGACAGAATTTGTAGCTTCTTTTAATCGTCCTAACCTTTCGCTCAATGTTTTGCCAGCTTACAAACGTATGGATAGCATTGTGAGTTATATTTTAAGACGACCAAATGAGTCAGGAATTATATATTGTTTGAGTAGAAAAAATACTGAAAATGTAGCTGCACGACTTCAAAAAGCAGGTGTAAAAGCTGATTTTTACCATGCAGGACTAAATGCCCACGAACGAAACCGAGTTCAGGATGATTTTATTGCAGACCGAACTCCTATTGTTTGCGCAACAGTCGCCTTCGGAATGGGGATTGACAAGCCAAATGTTCGTTGGGTTATGCACTACAATATTCCCAAAAATATTGAAGGCTATTATCAAGAAATTGGAAGGGCAGGACGAGACGGCTTGAAAGGCGACACAATGCTTTTTTATAGCTTTAATGATTTGGAAGTTTTGAAGGGTTTTGCAGAAGAAAGTGGTCAAAAAGAATTGCAACTTGCAAAACTAGAACGTATGCAACAATATGCAGATGCTCAGATTTGTAGACGGAAAATTCTATTGAGTTATTTTGGAGAAACACTAAGTGAAAATTGTGGGAATTGTGATGTGTGTAGAAATCCTCCTAAGCATTTTGATGGAACAATTATCGCACAAAAAGCATTTTCTGCAATGATGCGAATGGATGAAAAAGTGGGTTTTACGATGCTAATTGATGTTTTGCGTGGTTCGCAGCGTCAGGAAGTTTTGGAAAAAGGATATGATAAAATAAAAACGTATGGCGCAGGTTCGGATATTTCAGCAGGCATTTGGCAACAGCATTTGTTACAATTTCTCAATATGGGACTTATAGAAATTGCTTATGACCAAAACAATGCGTTGAAACTTACTGACGCTGCTAAAGCTGTTTTGTTTCAAAAAAAGAAAGTAGATTTGGTTAAGTTTGAGTTTAAATCTAAGAAAGAAAGAGAAAAAGAGTTTGAAAGACCAAAAAGCAAAAAACGTGAACTTCAAGACGGATTATTCGAAGAATTGCGTCAGCTCCGAAAACAAATTGCAGACTCAAAAGGAATTGCTCCTTATATGGTCTTTGGAGATGCAACACTGAAAGATATGGTTGATAAATCGCCTACTCATTTGTTTCAGATGCGTCAAGTTTCTGGAGTTGGAGATGTAAAATTGAGAGAATTTGGACAAATATTTTTAGATACAGTAGTAAGTTATCTCAAAAATCAAGAGGTAGCAGACCAAGCAAAACTGACCAGTTCGCACCAAGTAACTTATGAAATGTTTGCCAACGAAAATAAATCACTAGCACAAATAGCCAAAGAGCGAAATATTACCGAAGGAACTGCTTTAGGACATTTATATAAAGCAAGTCAAGATGGTTTTGAAATCGATTGGTTAGAGTTTGTAAGTTTGGAAGAAATTGAAATTATTGAAAAAGCTATCAAGACAGTTAGAAAGCGTATTCCAAAAGATGAAACATTCCGAATGAAATTTGTCTATGAATATTTAGAAGAAAAAATGAGTTATGTAAAATTACGTGCTGCTGTTTCATACAAGAAAAATCAAGAAGCTATTTCATAAACTCATATTTATCCAAAATTTGCATTCTTAATTCTAGTTTGAATAGCTACACTTTCGTACTTTTGTAAAATAGACACATTTCAACGATGTAACTATAAAAAATCAACTATAAAACTCATTTCAAATCTACTTCAAAATGGCTTCGTACAAAAAAAATGATAAGGAATTCTTAGAAAATATGGTCTCACAAGTCCGTAGAGACATTGTCAGAATGGTTCATCAAGTAAATTCTGGACACCCTGGAGGTTCTTTGGGTTGTGCCGAACTGTTGGTAGCACTTTATTTTGAGATTATGGAACACAATCCTTCTTTTGATATGGACGGAAATAATGAGGATTTGTTTTTCTTATCAAATGGGCATATCTCCCCTGTTTGGTATAGTGTTTTGGCTCGTAGTGGCTATTTTAGCATCAATGATTTGGCTACTTTTCGTAAAATAAATTCTCGCTTGCAAGGACACCCAGCAACAGAAGAAGGTTTGGAAGGAATTCGTATTGCTTCAGGTTCATTGGGGCAAGGACTTTCAGTAGCTATTGGTGCAGCTCTTTCTAAAAAAATGAACAATGACAACAAAACTGTCTTTGTTTTGATGGGAGATGGTGAGCAGCAAGAAGGACAGGTTTGGGAAGCTGCTATTTTTGCAGCCCATCAAAAAGTAGATAATCTAATTGCAATTATTGATGCCAATGGAAGACAAATTGATGGAGATGTAAAAGATGTAATGGATTTAGGCGACTTAAAAGGATTAGAGCAAAAATATAAAGCCTTTGGTTGGAACGTTTTGACATGTCAGAATGGAAATGATTTTGATACTTTAATCCCAATCATTAGACAAGCAAAAGACCTTACAGGAAATCATAAACCAACAGTTATCTTAATGAAAACTGAAATGGGACATGGTGTAGATTATATGATGGGAACTCATAAATGGCATGGTGTAGCTCCAAATGATGAACAATTAGAAACTGCTTTAACTCAAAATGAATCTACGTATGGAGATTACTAAAATGAATAATTAGAAATTATTTTGAAATACAAAGTGAATTATTTTAGTTTCAAAAAAGGCATAGATTGTAATAATCTATGCCTTTTTTAATAATAATTTTGATATATTTTATATTCCTGGACGGATAGAAAATACTTCTTTTTTGTTTTCTTTGTAACGCTCCTGACATTGTAAAACGATTTCAACAGCATGTTTTTCGTCTTGCCAATCTTCTACTGAAACTTTTTTCTTTTCTAAGTCTTTATAAACTTCAAAGAAGTGTCCAATCTCTTTTAGTAAGTGAGGATTTACATCTTCAAATTTATGGATGCTATTCCAAATAGGATCAGAAACAGGTACACAAAGCACTTTTGCATCAGGACCTTTTTCATCTGTCATATTGAAAATACCAACAGCACGTACTTCAATCAAACACCCAGGAAAAGTAGGCTCAGAAACTAAAACCAAAACATCCAAGGCATCTCCATCTAAAGCAAGTGTTTCAGGAACAAATCCATAGTCGCTTGGATAGTGCATTGAAGAAAAAATCATACGGTCATAACGAATCATGCGTTTTTCAGCATCGTATTCGTATTTGTTTCTGCTTCCTTTTGGTATCTCAACGATAACGTCAAAAGTAAAATCTTTTTGATCTGCCATTATTTTTTTATTTGTATTAGAATAAATAGTGCTAATTAATTTTATTTCGTGTGATATGTCCCATCTTGGTTTTGATAAAAGGGAGTGCAAAGGTAACTTTTTTACCTTAATTTATCAACTCCTTTCACAAGTGTAAATTTTTGTCTCTTGTTTTTATCTTCCTATCATTACAAACGCACCCCAATAAATAGGATCTACATATTTTGGATTTTGACGAAGTTCTCGTTTTGCTTCTCTGATAGCTACTCGTTTGTCACCTGTTTCTTTCCATCTTGTATAGAAAATACGCATTAACTCTTGAGTTGCATCGTCATCTACTTTAAATAAAGACATTAGAAGTGCATCTGCACCAGCAAGTAAAAAGGCACTTTGCAAACCATACACACCTTCTCCCACTTTACTTTCTCCACGCCCCGTTTCACAAGCACTAAGAATAAAAAGAGGAGAATTAATATTCATTGTAGCTACTTCAGAAGCTGTTAGAACACCATCAGCTTTGTTATATTCGTGTACACTTTTATTTTGAACCATATCGCCACCACCTGTAAAAAGTAATCCAGAACGCATCAAAGGATCATTATATGTTCCCAAAACAGCCGAACGTTCACGTTCTTTCTCTGAAATATCTTCTTTAAAGATACCATGGGTAGCAATATGATAAACAGTATTATTCTGACTATTTAGTTCTTTTATTTGTTTTTCCTTTGCATTTTCTTTTAAGTAGGTAGTTACATTTTTATTTCCTCCTTCTAGTTGAGTAGAAATAATTTCTACCTCACGTTCTGCTCCTAAAAGTGTAGGGAAACTTTGCGCACCTTTATAATCTACATAAAAAAGAGGATTTCCAAACAAAACAAAATTATTAGGAAATACATTTTTTACTTTTTCTTCAACAATTTGGCGAGTGCTAGTAAGCTGTGCAACGAAATAATTATCTATCACAAAATCATTATCTGCCATTCTAAATGTTTCCACATTAAGCTGATTATAAACTCCATCACAAGCAAGATAAATTTTACCTGCATTTTTATCTATTTTATCTCCGATAGGTTTCCAATAAATTTTATAAGAATCATAATCTTCTAAAGAGAATTCTACTGTATTTCTGTAATATTGTAAATCACCGTCTTCCATTTTATTTCCATTTGGCATTTGAGCCAACTTGATATTACCAGAAGAAGGCAACACTAAAGCAATATATTTAATACTATCTGTAAATTCTTTATCAAACTGACGATAGCGAATAATTTCGACAGCATACTCTTTATTTTCTAAATTTTTCTGAATATCTTTCCAACTAATTGCTTTTTGATTAGTAGCTGCTGCAAAATCAGAAGACTGACGAGAAAGTATTTTTGATAAATCCTCAATTTCTTTCTGCAAATTACGAACATCTATATTTTCTTGCTTTAACTGTTCTGGATTTAACGCCAAAGCTGCATTGAGCCTAATCTTCTTTAATTGCCATTTTTCAAAATTAATACGCAATGTGTCATCAGGACTTCTTTTGTAAATTTCATTACGCAGTTTTTGAGATTGCCCTAACAAAATTCCTTTTGTAAGTAAAATATTATCATACAAATCACGTAACAATTTTTTCTTTTTGGGTTGTAATTGAATGACTAAATGTGTGAAAAACTCAAAGTCTGGACGAATCTGTTCCCAGTTTTTTGCTTTTTCTCGTTCACTAAGTACAGCAAAAGTAGTATTGATATACTCTTTATGTTTATCCAAAACTTCGCTCAAGTATTTTTCAGCTTTTTTGTAATCATTTTTCACATAATACATACGAGCAATACGAGCCAATACATGCACGTATTTTGGATGAACTTCACTAAAAACCTTAGCATATTTCTTACGAGCATCTTCATAAAAATCCTTTGCTTTATCAGGGTTGTCTTGTTGAATCTGTAAGTCTCCCAGCAAAACATTTATTTCTGCCAAACTTACAAGTGATGCCGAAGGAAGTTTTTCTAGGATATTTAATGCCTTTCCTAGCTTATCAGAAGCACTTTTTATGTCTTTATGAGCCACATAAAGTTCTGCCGATGTTTTCAAAAATCCTGCATAAACAGGCGTATTTTCTCCTAAATTGGCTACAAGCATTTTATCAGCTTCATCAAGCTCATTGGTTACCTTTTTCCAATCAGCTGTAGAGTAAAAATTAATTCTGGCAAGTTGAATAAGTGTACTTGCTCTATCCAAATGCTCACTGCCAAGTATATCCGTTTTTATTTTGAGTGCTTTTTGAGCAAATTCTTGAGCTTTTTCATAATCTCCAATAGCTAGATTGTAATCAGCCAAAATACTCAAACTTTCTACTGTACGAAGCGAGTTTTGACCGAATATATTTTGAGCAATCAGTAATGCTTTATTAGCAAACTGCTCTGCTTCTACATACTTTCCGTTGGCAAATTCTAAATGTGCACTCTGATTATATGTATTGATTAGAAAACGACTATTTGTTCCATATCTTTTTTCTTTTTCTGCAATTGTTTCTTTTAAAAGCTGTTCGGCTGCACTAAAATCAGCCGTTTCTATATATAAAAAAGCTAATTCTTCTGCTGTACTGGAGTTTGCAATGGATTGACTAGAACGATTAAATCTTCTTTTAGCTTGATTTAATAAATCTTCTGCACGGTCATAAAGTCCCATTATCATATAATAATGAGCTGCCGTTTCTAGTGCTTGAGCATGTTCGAAAGCTAAAGAAGGGTTATATTGTTTTTCATAGATTTGTAGCATTTGGCTTACTTGTGCATCTACTTTTTTGTAGTTACTTTGTTGCATATTCAGACGTGCAGCAATTTCAAGTTGAGCAGCATAACGTGGGTGTTTGTCGCCATATCTTTGTTGAATCAAATCTAGTGCTTCCTTTGATTTTTTGTTTGCTTCTTCAAACTGGTCATTTGCCATATAATAATCAATCCAATCATTTAATGAATTGATATAAATAAGACTTTTAGGTTCGACAAACTTTGTCAATGACTGCATGTGAGTGCTATAAAGCTGACCAGCTTCTTTAAATTTTTCAGTATAATTAAAATAATATTTAGCAAGTTTTAGATTTGCTAAATGATAACCAAGCGTATTTTTTCCATGAATACGTGCATGAGAATCTACCCACTCTTCCATTAACTTTCCTGCTTCTTTGTAATCATCAGCAGCCAAACGAACATAATAAATATCTTCTATGATAGCCAAACGTTTTTGATGATCTTTAGGAACTAATGCTGTATTTTTATACATATCTGTCAGCATTTTCAGCGATTGAGAATAGCGTTGGTTTTCATAGTTCCACATTGCATCTGCTTGAAGTGCCGTAGAATATTGCAAATGTCCTGTACCATAATATTTTGCTGCATTGCGTTCTAACTCCCAACGCTGACGAACATTTTGGGTGCTATACTTTATATTTTGTAAAAATCTTGGCTTTAAAGAAAATCCTTTGCTTTCTTCGTCTTGCTGAACCACAAAACCACTATTTACATAATAATCAATTAATAAAGCATGTAATTTGATATAATCTTTGTGTACTGTTCCGACAGTTCTTTCAGCACGATAGAGTGTCTTTTCTAGTAGTTTTCGTATTTCATCTCGTTCCTCTCCATTATCAATCATGAGTTGAATTCTGACATATTGATTACGCACATAAGCAAGCTGACGAATAGATAATTCTTGTTTTATAAAGTTATCTGCTTGTTCTATATATTTACTTGCTTCATTATATCTTCCTGCTAGTCGGGCAGCATCTGCCTGTAAAGATAGTATTTCAGCATAATCTGTTTTTTTTCGTATTTCTTCTCTATCCGACAGATTACGAGTTTCAGTTTGCTTGCTAACATCACTAAAAAACTGAGTTTCTTTTCCAATAAGTGATTTGCGTACACTCAATAAATCTTGAATTTGATAATCTAATAAATTTAAAAAGTTCCCTCTTTGAAAATCAATCAGTATTTGTGTATAATATAAATCTGAAAAAATATAATTTTCAGTTGGTTTTTCTCCTACTATTTTTTTAGCGTCGTTCAAATAGTTTTCTGCTTGCTGTGTAAATGAATATTCAGCATAATATTTTGCAGCCTGTAAGAGTGCTAATCCATATCCTTTACTATTCTCACCTTGTTTTTTGCGATTAGCTATAAATTTTCGTGTTATGGCATGAAACTTTGAAATTTCGCCTGTTGCTTCGTAATATTTGATTAAATACTTTTCTATTTTTGTAGATAAATCAATATTTCCTCTTCTTTGAGTTTTTTTATAGAGTTTTTCAGCTTCAGATAAAGCTTTTTTATAATCTCCATCTTCAAAATAGCGTTCACAGATTTCTAAGTTTCTCTGTAATTGTCTTTCAGCTCCATTTTCTTGTGCAAAACCAAAAGTAGGCTGTAAAGTAAAAAGGAGAAAGAATATAAATAGTAGTATATTATTTTTTGACATAAAAATTATTTTCTTGATGAAGAAAAATTAGAATACAATTATCTTTATTTAATGAATATATTTTCTCTGAATCCAAAAAATTAACACATTTACATATTTTATCTAAAAATAGATTATTTATAGATGATATAAAACTGTAAAATAAAAATACTGATGAACCGAGTTTTACTTTAGATTGTAAATCGAAATTACAAAAAAATAGTCATTAAAACCTTACCTTATGCAACTCTATTTACCCAAACCTATTACAAGAACAAAATTAAGAATCTTTTTAGGTAAAAAATACTATCGTATTAAACGATATTTTCGTTGGTATTTTTATACAAATAATTTTGCAAAAGAAAGACAAACTCAAAAAAAACTCCCTTTTTTAGTCAAAAATCATCAATCTATGCTTCTGCGTCCACTTATGGGTGTAGATATGAAACTCCAAGAACAAAAAATTACAAATTTGAAACTTGCTACCGATAGAATAAATGGACTTATTATAAAACCAAATCAAACTTTTTCTTTTTGGTTTTTGGTAGGAAAACCAACCAAAAAAAGAGGCTTTTTAGAAGGTTTAGTTTTAAAAAAAGGAAAAACAGCTGTTGGAATTGGGGGAGGATTGTGTCAGCTTGCTAACCTTCTACATTGGATTTTATTACATTCACCTTTGGAAATAACTGAACGTTGGCGACATAGTTATGATGTTTTTCCTGATGCTCAGCGAAAAGTACCTTTTGGAAGTGGTGCAACAGTAGCTTATAATTATATAGATTTGCAGTTTAAAAATACTACTTTACAAGACTTTCAATTAAATTTTGAGATAAACGAAACCCATCTGAAAGGAGAGTTATTGACGACTATAGATTTGAAAGAAAACTATCAAATAAAAGAAAACAAACATTTTTTTCGTCAAGAAGACTGGGGAGGCTATTCTCGTCATAATGAATTGGAAAGAATTCTGACAGATAAAGAAACAAATCAAGAAATAATGAGAGAAATTATTGCACAAAATCATGCACTTTTAATGTATGAGCCTTTTCTTAGTCATGAGTCAGTAAAATAAATTTGAAAGAGGTAAAGGAATATTTTGTCTAATTGTAATTTTTAATTCGTAATCAAAATACTATGTTTTTCTTTTTATCAAAAACGTTATTTTATTTTTTGATGCCCATTACTTGGGTTACATTTTTTTTATTGATAGCTGTTTTTATCAAAAAATGGCGCATAAAATCACTGAGAATAGGTGTCGTTTTGTTTTTGTTGTTTACAAATCCTTTTTTGGCAAATGAAATGTATTTACTGTGGGAAGTTCCACCAACACCAATAAAAGAGGTCAGAAATTATGAAATAGGAATAGTTTTGACAGGAATGAGTAATGCAGGAAAAGAACCAAAAGACAGGATTTATGCAGGTTCAGGTATTGATAGACTCTTGCAAGCTGTTCGTTTATATAAAGAAGGTAAGATTAAAAAAATAATGATTGTTGGAATGTCAGAAGAAATAGACTGGATAAGTGGTAAAGAAAAACTACCAAAACGAACCTATAAATACAAGGATATGTTAAAATCTATGTGTATAAAAGAAGAAGACATTTTGATAGAACCCAAATCAAAAAATACATACGAAAATGCACAGTTTTCAGCACAATTTTTACAAAAAAATAAAGACAAATTAAATTTAATATTTACCTCTGACTCAATCCATCAGGGTCAAATTTTAGTTATCACTTCGGCTTTTCATTTAAGACGCTCTTTAGGCTGTTTTGAGCAAGCAGGATTACAAGTTGATGGTTTTTCTACAGATTTTATAGCTACTGAAAGAAAAAATATGTTTACTATTTTGAGTTTGATTCCGACAGAAGATGCAATGTCAAAATGGGGAAAGATTATTCACGAAATAATAGGCTATGTAGTGTATGACTTAACAGGGAAATTATAAAAATAAAATCAATAAAAAAGCACTTTCTATTTTTTAGGAAGTGCTTTTTTGAGGTATGAAAAAATAACATTTATCTTTTCAAATTGATATTTGTACAGTTTTCAGAATATACATCATATTTGAGTATAGACATAATAGCTAATACTTCGTCATTAGGATGAGATTTTGCTATTAAATCTCCTTGAGTTCCATCTGCATTTTGTTTGAAGATATCACCTGTTTGTGTCCATTTATAAACATTGTCACCTACTCTTACGGTGCGTTCGCCACTCTGTCCACCCTGATTTTCGTACAAAAATTCAAAGTTACTTACCATAGTAGAGTAATTTTTTCCACTAGGAACAATTGTCTTTACCAAATAATTTCCAGAGTTTACACCTGTGCTAGACTTATAGAGTTCACATGAACAAATTCCTTTGATGCGCTCATCTTCTGTTCCGATAACTGAATAATGAGCAATTTTCCAATCACTAGTTTGCTTTTCATTTCTGAAAACCATCGAAACCGTTTCAGTTCCCTTAGACCAAATTTCTTTATCTTTTGTAATTGTATATTCTACGACATAAACAATAACACCGATTGCTCCTTTTACCTCATTTTTCAAAACTTCTTTTATAGAATAACTTATCTTTAAGCCTTCTGTACGTGTGATTTTGGTCAAATAACTCAAAAAACCTTCATAATCACTATTCAAAACAGAACCTCTATCTGAAATATTGAAAGTAACTAATGTAGATGTAACGTCTTTTGCCATGTGTTGCATCACTGATTTTACGTCTTTAGTATCACCTAATTTTGAATAAGCATCTGCAAATTCCATCAAGTTTTTCTTAATAATTACCTCAGCAGCTTTGTCTCTAGCTTTTTGTTTTTCTTCTTCACTTATTTTTGAATTTTTTTGAGCGTAGACTGTAGAGTAAAACAATGAGGAAGAAAACAATAGTAATAATACAAAACAAATCTTAGAAAGGGAGTTTTGAAAAGTTCTCATTGAATGAGAAGGAGATGATGAATATATCATGAAAGTATAAATTTAAGAATGAGTTTGGATAAATAAAATTAAGGATTAAATAAAATCACTACTTATCCAACAAATACATTTTGAAAAATAGGTAACAAAAAATAATTATGTAAAAATAGGTTTTTGTAGAGAAATAATAGGTTTTCTGCTTTTTTTGGAATTAATTAATAAGATAAATATCGATTTTACAAGAATTAATCCAATGAAATGTAAATTTCGTTAAAGTTATAGGAGTTATTTACTTATTCCATAGAAAAGGGTAAAAAATGCAGACGGGAAAATTTGCTTGTTTTCTGCTAATCCCATAATCTCTATTTTTTTTGAGTAGGCATCAATCATCATCCCAGCTTCAAAACCTACTTGAGAGCCTTTGAAAGCACTAAATTCTAAAGCGAGAGATGTTTTTAGACTAGCTCCTAACTGAATTTTGGCATCTGTTATACGTTTTCCAAATGAACCTGTGCCTATTACAGCTTCAAAAGAAGTATGGACATTTGGGTCATACTGTTCAGTTCGAATTATTTCATTAGTAAATTGATAGTCAATAATATAAGGTGCTACAATGCCAATAGTTGGACCTACTGCGCCAATAGCATTTACTTGAATACCACGTTCTTCTGCCTTTCTGAACAAAACCCATTCTCTACCATATTGAGGACGCAAAACATACAAAAAGTTACGTTTACCAGGTGTAAAAAATTCACCTGACAAGCGACTTGCTCTTCGTTGTTCTTTGGGATGTCTTACATCAACAAGCTCTAATGAAAAACTATGAAACATAGTTTCATTTATTGCTTTTGAATAACGAAAAGAAAAACCACCAATCAGACCAGATTGTGTATTCAAATTAATACCATAAACAAACTGAGTTTCATAATCAAAATCATCAGCATTACTTTGTGAAAAAGAAGGAATACTGATAAACATAAAAAATGCTGTGAGAAATAAAAATAAAAATTTCATATATACTAAATAATTAGAAAATAGGCAAAATACTTTATACTGCTTCAATGTTAAGTGTTTTTTTTGTAAATATACATAGAAAATTATCTTAATAGATTAACCTAGAAAAACGAATTGTGTTTGAATACGTTTTTTTTATCAAAATCTATATAAATAGAATAGTATTTGCTTTCTTTGCTAAAAATAATTTTCTATCTTCTACAAAAAATAATCTTATATGTTAGCTCGCAATAAAATAAATTATTTTCTATTGTTTACCTTCTTATTCCTAATAAGTGGATTTTTAAATTCATTATTTGCTCAAGCTGTTATTTCTGATGAAGAAAGAAAATTATTTACAACCATAGAAAATCTTGAACCTTTAGGAATTGTATATGAAAATGCAAGTGCAGGCGAAGAAATAGAAAAGGAAGATTATGGGGATGGATCACTCCTTTATACATACGAATTTGAAGATTCCGATTTATGGTTACACGAACTCTTATGGGTAGAATCATCTGCACAAGCAGCAAATTTTACGTATGAAGCCTATGGAGAAGCTAGTAAAACTTACCTTTCAGAAGGACTTATTTTGTCAGCTTTTAGAGTTATCAAATTATCAAATTCGAATGCAGAGGTAGTAGTAGCTGATGTTTATAATGAAAAACAAAAAAAAGTAGGTGCTATTGTTCGATTTAAAGAGCGAAATATAAGTGGTATGCTTATTTTGATAGGAATGGAATTTCAGGAAAGAGTGATAGAAAAATTTCTGAATACAGAAATGCAACAAATGAATCAGGCATGTTCGAAACTCTCACTTTGGAGATAAAAAATAAATCAATTCCTATATTCTTCTCTAGTCTAAAAAACTATTGACAGCCTTGTGAAAGGACTGTCAAAGTTTATAAATAGATTAATTAGTTGCTTACTTCAAGGTCACCAAAGTAACACCTGCACCACCTCTATCAGCGTGTTCATCTTTAATACTCTGAACTTGTGGATATTGACGCAACGCATCTCTGACTACTTGACGCAAAACACCTTCTCCCTTTCCATGCAGTATTCGAAGATTTTTTTGAGAAAGCATGACAGCATCATCCATAAACTCAGTTACTATTGGGTTTACTTCTTCGGCACGCTTTCCACGCACATCCAAATCTGGACTAAAATTTAAAACTTTATTGTGAAGTGTAGAACCTGAACCCGAACCAGAATTAGTAGTAGAATTCATATTTCCTGTAATAGAAGTAGGTAGTATCTTTTCATCTACTTTCTGCAAACGATTCATTTTCACAGTAGTTTTGAGCGAACCAATACGAAGCAAGGCATCTTTATTTTTAATTGAAAGAACTTCTGCCACAGCCGTTTGTCCTTTTATCTGTACAAAATCACCTTGTTTTATTTCAGTATCTACATAACGAATCATTTCTTCATCGTTTTTAGGAAGTTGTTTTTCTTCTGATTCGTATTCTACTCGGTTGAGTTCGTCTTGTAGGCTATCCAAATCTTTTCTGACTGACTTTGTAATTTGCTTGTCAGCTTGTTGTTCTTTGATAGTTCGGATAGTGTTTTCGATGCGTTGATTTGCCTTTTGTAGTAAAGCCTCTGCTTCTTTTTTAGCTTCTTGCATATATTTTTGCTTATTTTTTTTCAAATCATCTTTCAATGCTTGATTTTCTCTAAGCAATTTGTCTACTTCCAAACCTTGTTTTCTGAGGGAAGTTTGTTCTCTATCTAAATTCGAACGCTGTTTTTCTAGTTGTCTTAATAATCGTTCTACTTCTAACTGTTCGCCACCTAGTTTTGAATGAGCTGATTTAATAACATCAGAAGGTAGACCAATTTTTTTAGCAATCTCTAATGCAAACGAACTCCCTGGTTTTCCTATTTCTAGTTTAAAGAGAGGTTCTAATTTATCGACATCGTAGCGCATTGCTCCATTGACAATAAACTGCGATTTTTCTGCCATAAATTTCAGGTTCGCATAGTGTGTCGTAATTACGGCATACATTCTCTGCTTTTCAAACTCTTCTAAGATGGCTTCTGCTATCGATGCACCTACTTGTGGCTCTGTTCCTGTTCCAAATTCATCTATTAAAGCAAGTGTTCGTTTGTTTCCTGCAATAAGGAATTTTTTCATGTTATAAAGATGCGAACTATATGTACTCAAATCATTGTCAATTGATTGTTCGTCGCCTATATCTATAAAAAGCTGATCGAAAATACCAATTTTTGAGCCTTCTTGTACTGGAATAAGTAAACCACTTTGAAACATATATTGTAGCAAACCAACTGTTTTTAAAAGAACTGATTTACCACCTGCATTTGGTCCTGAAATAAGTAAAATTCGTTGATTTCCATCTAAAAACAGTGTGTTTGGAAGAACTGTTTTTCCTTGTTTTTTATACGATAAATAAAGAAGAGGATGGTAGGCATTTTGCCAATCTATCAAAGCACGTTTTTGAAAATCTGGATTTATGGCATTTAATTTTATGGCAAAACGAGCTTTTGCACGAATAAAATCTACTTGCGCCAAAAATTCATACGCATACTTTAAAGTATATAAATGAGGACGTAAAAACGTTGTGAGGTCAGTCAGAATACGCACAATTTCGAATCGCTCTTGGTGCATAAACTGTTTAATATCGTTATTCAAATCTACAATTGCTTCAGGTTCTATAAAAATAGTTTGTCCTGTTGAAGAGGTATCATGAACAATTCCTTTTAGCTGTTTTCGATATTCTGTTTTGATAGGAACTACCATTCTGCCTTCTCTGACAGTTGTGTCGACATCAGAGCGTAAATAATCGTTTTTTCGGAGGTCTTCTACGATAGAAACTAATTTTTTTCGAAGTGTAACCTGCGTTCTGACAATGGCTTGACGAATTTTTTGAAGTTCTGGCGAAGCATTGCTTCTCATCTGTCCTTTATCATCAATTACTCTTTCTATATCTTGAATGACTTCATAAGGAACTTCTATATCTTGACACATAGATTGCAGGCGTGGAAATTCTTCTTTTGGTTGTCGTCGAATCACCCTTAAAGTCTGATATAATGTATCTAAAGAGCGTTTGACATCATAAAATTCACTTTCTGTAAGGAAATTATTGACAATTGAAGCCTTTGCAAGATAGGCTGTAACATCAAAATAATAACTTTCTGGTGGACTTTGTCCTGTTTCTATGAGTTTTTTAAATTCTTCAGTCTGTTCGGTAAGGCTGGCAATGGTTTCATAATTATTATGAAATTCCATTTTATCTATAAGCTGTCTGCCCAAAATTCCTTGGCATTCATCAGCTAAAAGTTCTCGGACTTTATCAAATCCTAATTTTGATTCTATATTTTCGGGATAAACCATGTTCAGTTATCAGTAATCAGTGAAACAGTGACCAGTTAATTTCAAGTAGCTGACAGTTTAACTTCGTTGAGGGCTGAAGCCACTTCAACTGTCAGAAATAGAGTGATTCTTATGAAACTGTTTTAGTATTTTTATTTTGTAATGCTTAGATAAACTCAATAACCCATTTTCTTTAGTTTTGATTCAAAAAGATAAAACTTTTTTTGAAGAGTCTGTAAATCAATGACTTTTGTTTCAATAAATTGTTGAAAATTCTCTAAGATTATAGATTATTTTGTTTACTAATAAGAATGATATAGCTTTAATAAAACTTCTGATAAAGTAAGCAGACAAAAATATAAACAAATTTTAAAACACTATATCAACATGAATGCCGTTGTCATTTTCTCACCGACGAGATAGTTAATTAATCACCCAATTTTGAAAAAACTAACTTCATGACTACTTTTGCCTAACATTATGGTTTCTCAAAAGATTAGCTTTTTTTGATTCAAATTTATATCTAATGTTTATTTAAAATTATAGCCTTTATTTTTCCAATGAAAATATATAATCAACCTACTCGCAACGAGTGGGAATCTATCTGTACTCGTCCTACTTTTTCTTTAAAACAAATTGAAGCACAAGTTCAAAATATTCTACAATCTATTAAAGAAGAAGGCGATACAGCTCTCAAAAAATTTACAAAAGAATTTGATAAAATAGATGTAGAAGATTTTAGAGTAAGCGTAGAAGAACTTCAAGAAGCTGAAAGTCTAGTTTCTGAGTCACTCAAAACGGCTATTAATCACGCTTATAAAAATATTTTAATCTTTCACCAAAGTCAACAAGACCAAGTAAAGAAAGTTGAAATTACAAAAGGAATTACGTGTTGGAGAAAAAGTGTAGGTATAGAAAAAGTAGGTTTGTATATTCCAGGGGGGACTGCTCCTCTTTTTTCTACTGTTTTGATGCTTGGAATTCCTGCCAAAATTGCTGGCTGTAAGAATGTAGTTTTGTGTTCTCCTCCCAATAAAGAAGGCAAAATTCACCCTGCTATTCTCTATGCTGCTCATCTTGTAGGTGCAACTGATATTTTCAAGATTGGAGGCATACAGGCGATTGGTGCAATGGCGTATGGAACGGAGTCTGTGCCAAAAGTATATAAAATTTTTGGTCCTGGAAATCAGTATGTAACTGTTGCCAAACAACTTATTCAAAATGAAGGTATTGCTATTGACATGCCAGCAGGTCCTTCTGAGGTTGCTGTTTTGGCTGATAAAAGTTGTGTTCCTAGCTTTGTAGCTGCTGATTTGCTTTCTCAAGCCGAACATGGAAAAGATAGCCAAGTTATTTTGATGACAGACAATGAAGAAACAGCAAATCAAATAAAAACAGAAGTCAAAAAACAGCTAGAATCACTTCCTAGAAAAGAGTTTGCTCAAAAATCGTTAGAAAATAGTCGTTTTGTTGTTTTGAAAAACAGACAAGAAATTTTAGATATGAGTAATTTTTATGCTCCTGAGCATTTGATTATTGCTCTTGAAAATCCAGAAGAAGCAGCCGAACATATCATTAACGCAGGTTCTGTGTTTTTAGGAAATTACACACCTGAGTCGGTGGGAGATTATGCGTCTGGAACAAATCATACGCTTCCAACAGATGGACATGCAAGAGCTTATAGTGGAGTTTCATTAGATAGTTTCGTTAAAAAAATTACCTTCCAATCACTTACAAAAGAAGGTTTGAATCAAATTGGACAAACAGTAATTGAGATGGCAGAAGCAGAAGAGTTAAAAGCTCATGCAAATGCTGTTCGTGTTAGATTATAAAAGATAGAAATGCTGTCAAGGCTTGTTAATTTGAACCTTGGCAGCTACTATAAAATAAAATTTCGTCATTGATTTTTAATTTCTTACATAAAATAGCGTTATATTTGGGTTAGAATATGTTTTTTTAGTAATCCTTCTGTCTATTCTAATCAGCAACAATGCGAAATTATTTATTTAGTTCTTTTTTAATTTTATTTTTCCTATCATTTTGTGTGTTTCCTATAAAAGCTCAGTTTGTAACAAATGATGGTGAAAGGCTGACTGTTGAAATGTGTTTAGAAAAATCTGAAGAACGCAAAAATCAAGGTGATTATAGAGGAGCAAGTGATTTTTTGAATAAAGCAGCTCTAATCCATTGGCACAAAAAAGAATTGCGACCAGCCATTACTTATTTTCAAAAGTCATTAATTTTCAATCAGAAAGTAGATAATCAGAGTGGAATGTATGGCATTTATAGTAACCTTGCTACTATTTATGCCGATTTAGAAAAATTTGATTCTGCACTTATTTTCTTCCAAAGAACATTAGAAGGACGAAAAAAACAAGGTATAAAAGAACCTATTATTTCAGCTCAAATAAATACGGCTGTTGTTTTAAATAATCTCAAAAGACACGATGAAGCAGCCCAACAACTAGTAGATGGATTAAATTTAGCAAAAGAATCCTTGGATTTGGAACAAATGAGAAGCATTTATGGAATGCTTGCCGAAACCTACGAAAAAGCAGGAAACTCCGAAAAAACAAAAGAATATTTTGAATTGTATCGAAATTTTCATGAGATGTCACAACAAAGAAAAATGGCTGTTGTGAGTGCAGAAGCAGACAAAGCAAGACTACAAGCAGCTTTAGCAGAAACAGAAAAACAACGAGCAGAATTAGAAATTGCCTTAAAAAACACTAAATTAAAAGAACAAGAAAAAAATATTGAAAATAAAAATGCCGCTTTAGATAAACTAGAATCTAATTTTACAAAACAAGAACTAGCTTATAAAGTCCTTCAACAACAAACAGATTTACAAGAAGCCAAATTTGCACAAGAACAAGCTGAAAATGAACAGAAAATAGCAAGACAAAGACTTTATATTGGAGGCATTGCAGCTATTTTATTACTGTCTTTTGTAGCTACATTTTTTACTTATAGAAGTAAACAGCAGAAAAAACGAGCCAATTTGGATTTACAAGAAAAAAATGAAGAAATTAGTTTTCAGCAAATGCACATCATGGAACAAAACCATGAGTTAGCGAAAGCTGTAAATGAAATTGAAGATAAAAATCATCAAATTACATCTAGTATTACTTACGCAAAACGCATTCAAGAAGCGATGCTTCCCAATATTGCCAATATTCAAAAAGCACTACCCGAATCATTTGTATTTTTTCGTCCTCGTGATATTGTAAGTGGCGATTTTTACTTTTTTCATCATTTTGAGGAAGAACAAAAAGTAGTTTTAGCTGCTGTTGATTGTACAGGTCATGGCGTACCAGGGGCATTTATGTCTATGATAGGAAATGAAATTTTGAGTAGAATTGTAGCAGAAAATAATATATGTTCGCCTGCAAAAATTCTGACTCAGTTAGATAAAGGAATCACGACAGCTTTACACAAAGACGAAACAAATATCCACGACGGAATGGATTTAGCTCTTGTTTGTATAGACAAAAAGAATAAAACACTTACTTTTGCAGGAGCAAAAAACCCTATTTTCTATATTCAAAATAATCAATTAGAGGTAATAAAAGGTGACAAGATGCCTATTGGTGGTTCAGAAAGAGAACATAAAAGTGAGTTTACAGAGCATGTTATTGATATTTCTACTCCCACTACATTTTATATTTTTTCTGATGGTTTTCAAGACCAATTTGGAGGAGAGCGAGGACGTAAATTTATGGTAAAAAACTTTAGAGAGCTATTATTTGAGATTCATACAGAAGATACAGCAGAACAAAAACAAATTCTCTATCAAACTTTTAAAGATTGGATAGGAAATGAACATAAACCAATCGACGATGTACTTGTAATTGGTGGTAGAGTTTAGAATATTTATTCTGAATGACGTTTGAAATAGTATTTTTTGTAAATTTGTAGTGTTAAAATTAACTTTAAATAAAAAGCAAGAAGATAAGATAAAATAATATGGTAAAGATTGGAAATGTAGAGTTAGGAGACTTCCCCCTTTTGCTGGCACCGATGGAAGATGTAAGTGATCCTCCTTTTCGTGCTGTCTGTAAAGCCTGTGGTGCAGATATGATGTACACCGAATTTATTTCGGTAGAAGGATTGATAAGAGATGCAGATAAGAGCGTAGAGAAATTAGATATTTTTGATTATGAGCGTCCTGTTGGTATTCAAATTTTTGGTGCTGAGCTAGATTCTATGCTTTTGGCTACCGAAATTGTTGAACGAGAAAATCCAGAAGTTTTGGATATAAATTTTGGTTGTCCTGTCAAAAAAGTAGTTTGTAAAGGAGCAGGAGCTGCAATTTTGAAAGATATTCCTAAAATGGAACTCTTATCAAAAGAGATTGTAAATAAAACAAAACTTCCTGTTACTGTAAAAACCCGTTTGGGTTGGGATCATGATTCTATAAAAATTTTAGAAGTTGCCAAGCGTTTGCAAGGTGTGGGTGTTCAGGCACTTTCTATTCATGGGCGTACTCGTAAGCAGATGTATACAGGAGAAGCTGACTGGTCGTATATTGCAGAAGTCAAAAATAGTCCTGATATTCATATTCCTATCTTTGGAAATGGTGATATTGATTCTCCCCAAAAAGCATTAGAATACAAAAATCGTTTTGGTGTTGATGGAATTATGATAGGACGTGCAGCCATTGGTTATCCTTGGATTTTTAGAGAAATAAAACATTATTTGGCTACTGGTGAGCTTTTACCACCTCCAACATTAGAAGAGCGTTTGGACATTTGTAGAAAACATTTTATGTTTTCTTTAGAATGGAAAAGAAGTGAAATAACAGCCATCAATGAAATGAAACGTCATTATGCAGCTTATTTTAAAGGATTAAGAGGAATTAAACAATATAGAATGCGACTTGTTCAGTCTAGTAGTTCACAAGAAGTATTTGATATTCTAAACGAAATTGAAACTCAATATGCAGGAATAGAGTTTGTCCACGAATATTAATCAATAAAATTACCAAACAGACAAAATGTCTGTTCTACATTAAACCAAAAAAATCATGAAATTTATCAAATCCGTTTTTCCAGTCATTACATTAGCTGTTTTGTTTTTATTTTCTTCTTGTGATGAAAACAATATTTATAGAAATCATGAAGATGTGAGTTCGGTAGGTTTTAAATGGAATATGAGTGATGAGAAAACCTATAAAGTAAATGTAGAAGAAGCAGGAATGTATGATATTTCGATAGAATTACGTCATGGAATTAGTATTCCTTATCAAAATCTTTTACTTACACTTACTTACGAAACTCCAGATGGAAAAGCATCTGAAGAAAAAGTAGATTTTACATTACGTGATGCTGGTGGACGTGCAGTAGGCGAAGGTGTAGGTGATACCTATGATACAAGACAAGTGGTGATGTCTAATTTCGCATTAGAAAAGGGAACATATACTTTCAAAATAAAACACGCAATGCCAAAACAAGACCCTATAAATCCCGTCTTGGAAGTCGGTTTGGTAGTGGATAAAGTAAAGAAATAAATATAGCTCACTATAATCTCAATTATGTAGCTCCCTCTTTAGAGTGAGTAAAATGTAACGTAGTATTTAGACTGCGATTTATAATTAGATAAAATAACTATGAATCTTCAACTCATTCCTGCCATTGATTTAATTGATGGCAAATGTGTCCGTCTCACTCATGGCGATTATGACACTCAAAAAATATACAATTCAGATCCTTTAGACCAAGCCAAAATCTTTGAAGATAAGGGAATAAAACGCCTTCATATTGTCGACTTAGATGGCGCAAAGGTTGGAAAACCTCAACATCTACAAGTTTTAGAAAAAATAGCTTCTCAGACGGATTTAATTATCGATTTTGGTGGAGGAATTCGTCATTCAGATTCTATTAAAAGCATTCTTTCTAGTGGCGCAAAAATGGTAAGTGTAGGAAGCGTAGCCGTAAAAAATCCAGAAATGTTTGAAAGTTGGCTTTCTGAGTTTGGTGGAAACTCTATCTTATTGGCTGCCGATGTACGTGGAGAAAAATTACTTACCGATGCTTGGAAAAAAGAAAGTGAATTTACCATTTTTGAATTCATAGAGAATTGGAAACAAAAAGGACTTACACAGTTTTTTTGTACCGATATTACCAAAGATGGAGCATTGGAAGGCTTAAATACTGATTTTTATGGAGAATTAAAAACTAAATTCCCTGCTCTTACAGTCATTGCAAGTGGTGGTGTAACAAGCCAAGATGATTTAATTTTACTTGATAAATTAGGAGTTGATGGTGCAATCGTAGGAAAAGCAATTTATGAAGAACGAATTATATTGCCAATTAAAAATTACAAATTACGAATTACGAAATAAGAGTATCTATTTTAAAATTCATTTGTATTTCTATTTTAAATCGGTCTGTATCTTAGGTCTGACTTAGACAAAATAAAAGATACACTTATTTACTTCTGTTCAAGTATTTAATTAGTATAGAGTATTCGTATTTCATTTATAATTTACCATTCACAATTCATATATATTTTGTTATCCAAAAGAATAATCCCCTGTTTAGATATAAAAGACGGTCAGACGGTAAAAGGAGTTCAGTTTGAAGAACTTCGTTTTGCTGGCGACCCTGTTGAGTTAGGCGAAAAATACGCAAAAGAAGGAGCTGACGAACTTGTTTTTTTAGATATTACAGCCACACATGAAAAGAGAAAAACACTTAAAGAACTAGCTCTCCGAATTGCCAAAAACTTAAATATTCCGTTTACAGTTGGTGGTGGTGTGAGTAGCGTTGAAGATGTTTCTGTTTTGTTAGAAGCTGGTGCAGATAAAGTTACGATTAATTCGGCTGCCGTTCTGAATCCAAAACTCATTGAAGAAACTTCCAAAAGATTTGGTAATCAGTGTATCGTCATTGCAATTGATGCAAAAGTGAATAACGCAGGAAAATGGGAAGTACACACAGGAGGAGGACGAAAAAATTTAGGAATTGACCTGTATGAATGGGCAAAAGAAGCACAAGAACGAGGAGCAGGAGAAATTTTGTTTACCTCAATGAGCCACGATGGAACAAAAAATGGATTTGCTTGTGATGTCTATTCAAAATTGAGTCAAATTTGTAGCATTCCAATTATTGCAAGTGGAGGAGCAGGAACTACACAGCATTTTATAGATGTTTTTAATGAAGGAAAAGCTGATGCTGCCCTTGCTGCCAGTATTTTTCACTTTGGAGAAATTCCTGTTCCTGTTTTGAAAAAAGAACTTTTTGAAAAAGGGATTCATGTTAGGATTTAGGAGAAAATTAGAAATTAGTAAAAATGCTACTTTTGTTAAACTTGTTTTAATAAAAGTAGTTATAAATTAAAATTTAATCAAACAAAAAGAGTAGTGTAATTACTTCTTAATTCTGATTTCTAACTTCTAAATTGGTATCTATGATTGTCAATACTTCTACTCAAGGTTGGGAAATAATTTTTCAACGAGCGCACGGACTTTTGGCTTCCAAAATTGGTTTTTATTGGCAAAAAAAAGAACGCCCAAAAAGATGGTTAGAAACTCTTACAGCCATTGCCGAACACGACGACGAGCAAATCGGTTGGAAAGGAATGTACCATATCACAGAAGCTGGCGCACCTCAAGATTTTTCTTTATCCAAATTTTCATTAGAACAAGCACAGAGGATTGCAGCCGTTTCTCGTTACAAATCTCAATGGATTGCCTTGATGATTTCGATGCATTTGTCTTATTTATACGAACCTTTGAGAGAAGAAAAAGCTGCAAAAGAAGCAGGACTGACTTTGAAAGAACACAAAGAAACGATTGATTTTTTGGATTTACAGAAAGAAAATCAGAAGTTTTTCCGAAAAAATTTGAAAGTAAATCAACAAGAAGCTCAAAAAGCCTATAATCTTATTCATTTTTGTGATAGATGTTCACTGATTTTATGTCAACAGAATATTCCCGAAGATGGACGTAAAGTAGAAGTTTTTATTTTGCCAAACAAAGAAAAAAGCTATTTACATCAACGAGAAGACAAAACGATTTGTATTACGCCTTGGATTTTTGAAGAATCTGAATTTGAGGTAAGTGTGGAGGTGCATTGTCTTGATCAGTTAAAATTTGAAAATGATAAAGAATTAGCTAATGCGCTGCCGTCTGCTATAATTAGAGAAAAAAAATGGATTTTTAGAAAGTAGAATTTGATTTTTTTTGGACAGTTTTTAGATGTTTAGCTGCGTAATATCGCTATTTTCGTTCCATAGGAGTTAAATTTCAATATCACGCAACTAAGCAGCTAGAATACAATTGATTCTTCTAAACTATATTTAGAAAAATGAACGAATAATTTTTGAAATTCTAAACACATTATCTTAACGGTTGCTGAAACTCTTAGAATCTGTATTTTATTTTATTTCATATCCTTTACTTTCTGCAAAACGTCTCTAGGTTCTGCACGTTTTTTATAATCTGCATCTAAGAAAGCATATACAATTTCATTTTCAGAATTTATAATATAGGTCGCAGCCAAAGGCAATGTATAAGAAGCATCTCCATTATACTTTTCTAAACCCATATTTTTATAGGCTTCTCTGATAGATTCATCCAATGGAAAAACAATTCCATAGTCTTTTGCTACTTTATTTCCTACATCACTCAATACTTCAAATTCCAACGCATTTTTTTCTTTTGTAGAAAGCGTGCTATCAGGAAGTTCTGGAGTAATGGCAATTAACTCAATATTTTCAGCTTTGATTTCTGGTAAAATATCTTGCCAAGCAGCTAGAGTAAGGTTACAATATGGACACCAGCCTCCTCTATACCACGTAATGATAGTATAACCATTTTTTGTTTTGTCGGCTAAAGTTATTTTTTGTCCTGTTGCATTTGGAAGTGTAAAATTAGGAGCTTTATCGCCTTCTTTTTTAGATTTTTCTATAATTCCACTTGCAGCTACTTTTTCGATGGCAGCTTCATACGTTTTTACTTTTTCTGGGTCTGCACGCTCTTTGAAAGCAATTGCTTTATTTTCTAGTTGTTCGGTTAGTGATTGCATTTCTGTTTGGTTAGTTTCATCTACAAGCAATTCTGTTTTTGGTGTTGTTACTTCTACCTGCTCTTCGCTTTGTGCTTTTTTGTTATTGAAACATGAAAAAAAGCCAAAAGTCAGCAACAAAGAAAGAATAAATAAAATTTTTGATAACTTAAATGTTTTGTTAGTCATTTTTGAAATGAATTTTCTAAAAAAAATATAATTGATTGGTGTATTTCTTTCCCTGTATTTTTCTTGTAAAGATATATAAATCAGAACGTTTGTTCCAATTCACTATGAAAAATTTGTAATTAAATAACAAATCCTTTTATTGTGAGTGAATAAAAGGATTTGATAACTAGCTTTTTAATTGCCCATTTGATAAAATATTTTTAATTTGAATAAAGTGTCTAATTTCATGGTTTATCACAAAACGAAATGTATCACCCAAATTAAATTTCAGAAGAGGAAGTGTAAGAGAAACCTTTGTTTTATTCCAATCTACCTGTTGAGCCTTTGCTAAAAGTCGCATAAATTCATTTTGGTCGTCGATAAAAGTATCTAAAACTCGTCTATCTACGCCACTATGAATTGGGTTTTTGTCTTTGAAAGTCTTCATTTTGTTTCCAATTCGCAAAGAATGATTTGCTGTCGGACTTTTATTCTCACTTATCGAAACGATTCCTTTCTGAACAGGAAGCATAGAATTAGCTGAATAATTTCCTAAAAAACCACTTTTGAAAACGTAATCTTGATTTGATTTGAGTTTATTTTTGTCTATTTTTTCATCAATTCGCTTTTCGATCTCTTCCAAATAAAAAATACTATAACGATTTAGATGTTCGATACATTCTAAGACTGTCCAACTTTCTGTATTCGGACGAAAATTTAATTCATCATTTGATAATTTTTGAATCTGAACTGTTTTTTGAAGAATTGTTTTGATTTCTTCAATTAGACTCTGATTAAGTTTTGAGGTTTGTATTTTCATAGAGAAAGAATTTTAATAGTTTGATTATTTACTACAAAAATACAAGCCTTTACATTTCAAAACATTGATTGAAATCAATAATTTGAAATAATCACAATTTTATGCTGCTTGATGCCTACTCTTCTATCTATTAATTCTTTGTCTAAACAAAGCAAGTGTAGTCAAATCTTTGCCAATTCCGATGCGTGGAATAGAATAGGCTTCAGGCGCATTTTTATATCCAAAAAAATTGACTGCAAAAGCAATTTTAAAATAACTAGGAGCTTGTTTTGTTACTTCTTCGCTATACGAACCAAATGGATAGGCTAAATAATCACAGGTTTTACTTAACTGACTTTCAATAGCAGCCTTTGAGTTAGCAAGTTCGGTGGTTACTTGTGTAGGAGTCATATTTTCTAAATACCCATGGTTTACAGTATGTGATTCTACTTCAAAAAGTGAATTTGCTTCAATACTACGCAACTGATTCCAACTCATTTTTGAGTGTGAACCTCCTGTAGTTCCTACAAAACCTGTATGAACAAAAAAAGCAGCTTTAAAATTATGTTGCTCTAAAATAGGTAGCGCATTGGTGTAGTTTCCAATGTATCCATCATCAAAAGTAAGCAAAACACTTTTTTGAGGAACAATAGCATGATTTGTAACTACCTCATAAAATTCATCTAAAGAAAGCGTACGATAGCCTTGAGATTTGAAGAAATTCATTTGTTCGACAAAATTAGGTGTACTTACATCACTACCATATATAGGAGTTGCCAAAACTTCATGATACATCACTACCAAAGGCATTCTATCATACGTTATCAAATAGGAATTTTTGTAGTCTGTAGCTCTATTTTGCTTCACCAAAGCACGATAAAGGGTTACAGAAACTTCTCCACGAGTAGTATTTTCATTTGCTCTGAAATTACGTTTGTTTGGATAGTTAGCGACCAAATTATTGATTGTGGCATTAGCTATGGAAGGTTTAGCCCATGTTGCTATTTGAGAAGCATCATCATAATAAGAAGACAAACGATTTATATCTCCATCAGTTAGTTTTAATCCATTCGAAATTGCTACTAAAGATTGTGTACGAGTTAGGTTTGCATTAGGTTGAAATGTTCCATCATTAAATCCTGAAAGAAAACCACCACGATAGGCTGTCTGAATTGCATTATAAGCCCAATGTGTTGTAGGAACATCAGGAAATTGAATGGCAGGACGTATAGGAACAGGATTCAAAACACTTGAAATAAAAGCTGCAAACTCGGCTCTAGTTAGAGAATTATTTGGCTTAAATGTTCCATCAGGATAACCTGAAGCGTAATTATTAGAAATAAGATATTCTATTTCAAACTTTGCCCAATGTCCATTAATATCAGAAACAGAGAATACTTGTTGAGGAGAGTTTAAATTTTTAGAAGAACTTGTTTTTTGATAGGATTTGGCAGAGGTCTCAGTACAATCGTGATGAGAAGCATTCTCCATAATCTCTTGATTTATAATTTGCCCTTCATCTACACAAGCAGATAGAGAAAATATAAAAAACATCAAAAATAACTTTAAATGAAATTTGATAGACATATTAATTATTTTGTGATTGTATTTTAACGTGAACTCAGTATTATATTCTTACTTTTATGCCCCTGTCAGACACTTCAGAGTGTCAGACAGCTATGTTGGGCTAAATTGTCTGACACCTTGAAGGTGTACTGACAAGATAGTTCGCAAATCAGCTAACTAAAGAGGCATAGACTGATAAATACATAAATTCTAATACCGAGTTCACGTTATTTTAATACAATATTGGTTAAAAAAATTATACACAACAATTTGTTAGAATTGTTGTGTATAAATACTAAGTTTGGTTGGATAGAACTTTCTCAAAGAGAGTTATTAATAGAATTTTATTTCTAATAAATTGAGAAAGTTCTATTAAAAAAATTAATTTTTAATAAACCTCACAGTTTGTGTTTGGGTAGTAGAAATAATGCGTAAAATATAAGTTCCTGTCTGAAGATTGAGTTTCGATAAGTCAAACTCTTCTTCAAACCTTCCTTCTTTACTATCTTTATTAAATAATATCGAAATTTCTTCTCCTAAAATATTATAAAGTCGTATTTGAATAGGAGTAGATTCTTCTAATAAAAATTTCAGTTTTAAATTATTACCCTCTAATGGATTTGGATATAAAACTAGACTTTGTAGTGCTTTATCTTCTGACTTTACAGCTATTTTAGAAGCTGGATTTGTAGGCAAAACAATATAAGAATTGAATAATTCTGGCGCACGACTCAAGTAACGCAACGCTTGATACATTACCACAGTAGCATTTGCTCTTGTACTATTTTCATTTGGCTTGTAATAGTTTTTATCTGGGTGATTTGCTACAAAACGATTAGAAATACCATTTGTAACCGAAGTAGTTGCCCACAAAGGAACATCATTTTTATCTGTAAAGAGATTTAATAATGTAGTTGTTCCACCTGTTACTCCTAGTCCATTTGAAATAGATAGTGTTACTTGCATTCTTGTAATTGGGTCATTTGGTCTGAATGTTCCATCCGTATAACCACTCAAATACCCAGCACGAGCAGCTTTTAAGATATTTACTTCTGCCCAATGTCCACTAATATCAGTAAAACTACGACTAGCCACAGCAGGGTCAGTTGAAATAGCAGGGTCAATAATAGCTGCTATCATCGTTGCAAATTCAGCACGAGTTGTCGTGTTATTTGGACGGAATGTATTATCACTATATCCAGACATAAATCCATTATCTAACATATAACGAATTTCATTTTCTGCCCAGTTTCCAGTAATATCTGTAATAACAGGTGCGCCAATGGTTACATTTGCATTTGCTACGCTTGAAAAATTACCTGCTGCATCTCTTACAATAGATTTTACTTGTCCTGTTGCAGCTAAATTAGTACGCAAATCTTTTCCATTTGTGTTTCCAACTGTAACAGTAACGCCAGTACTACGTCCTTTATAAACTTTCAAATCATCAAATTCTACATTGGCTTGATTAGTACGAAGAGAAATATAATTTCCAGAAGTAAGAGGACTAGAATCTGTCCATTCTGTAAGTAAAGCATCATTTCTGAATACTTCTATTTTACCTGTTGTGGTAGAATAAGCAACTTTGTAGTCAGCCCAACTTGTACCTACATTAATAGAAGCACTTGCACGAGTATTGAGAGTATTATTAATTGTTTCATAAATAGTAACAGAACCCGCATCTTCTGAGAACCAAACTAGATACGAGTTTCCTCTTTCAGAATCAGTTTGTGAACTTGCCATAATATGAATACCAAAACGACGGTTTCCAGTTGTGCTATTGAGTTTTGCAGCAAAATTATACAGATAACTTTGTCCGTTTGTTTGAGATAAAAATGTAGATAAAGAAGTATTTGTACTTGTGGTATTAGATTGAACCAAACGCCCAGAAGAATTAGCAGCCCATGTACCTGCACCTACTGTATAATCTGAATGAAGCGAACCTGTAGAAAAATTATCGTTATAGAATCCATTTCCACGATTAGCACGTGTTTCAGAACCCTGATTTTCTAATACTTGATAAAAACGCCCTGTTACAGCTACATTATCAGCATCTGTAAAACTAGCTGTAAAATCACTTGTGGCACTACTTGGAGCTGTAATACTTGTTGTTGGATCTACAGTATCTGATGGAGGTGGAGGTGTTCCTGTTCCTGCTGTATATTTATAGCCTTGGCGAGGTTGTCCTACATCTGAAAAAGTACCTATGGTAGAAGAATTTCCTCCAGCAGCTCTCCATTCAAAATGCAAATGGTCTCCTGAAGATTGTCCTGTTGTTCCTTCTAATCCTAATATAGTTCCTTGCTGTACACTCTGCCCTGAACTAGCTAAAATTTGTTTCATATGAGCATAATAGGTACGAGTTCCGTCAGAATGCTGAACGATTACCAAGTTTCCATACCCACAACCACAATCTCCTGCTGAAGTTACTGTTCCTGCTGCTGCTGCTCTTAAATTATGGTCTGCATTGTCAGGTGTATCAAAATCAACTGCTGCATATCCGTGTTGTCCAATTCCATCATAAATAGAAGTTCTTGAACCAGTAGGGTTATGAAAACCACTAGGTGCAGGGGTACCATGACGAGAAACATAATAAGCTCTTCCTGAATCCCAAGGTAAGAAGTAATCAATAGTAGAAGAAACTTGGTTTTCATCTTTTGTTTCATTTGGGGAAATTTTATGAACTTTTATATCATTATTTCCTTTTTCTTTAACCCAACCTGCTAACTGTAAAGGTGTTCCCTCTTTTTTGTAGGTAGATTTTTCTTTTGCTCCTTCAATATCATACACTATAATCTCATCAGCATAGCCGTGTAATAAATCTCTTTTGGCTTCATTACTATTGAGATACAAAAAATAATTTCGGTCTGGAGAAAGCATTGGAGTAGTAAAATAATCTTTCGAAATAGATAATTTACTCATCTGATTTGTTTTCAAGTCGTATTTCCAAACTCCTTCATGGTCAAAATCTGTATCAAATTTTAGCATTTCTAAATAAAATACCGATTTATCAGCACTCCAAGCTATTGGTTTGAACGAATAATTTTCTTTTGGAGTAGTTTTCTGATTCATCAAAAGCGTTTTTTGATGTGTATCTGCATCATAAAGCCAAAGTGAAAATTCTGTTCCTATTTGAGTACGTTCCATATAAATCCATGTATTCGAATAAGGAGATTTTAATCCTTGAAAAAATACCCAGTCTTTTGGAATAGAAAGAGTTGCCGAAATATCCTTTGGAAATAAAGCAATTTCATCAATTTTGACAAAATCATCTTGTTCATATCTAAGATTTTCGCCTATATTTTTAGTACTATGTTTTTTAAGATTTGTATTCATCAAATTATTTCCATTATAGAAAGCAATTTGAGCATCTTGTGCAAGAACGTTTCCTGCTAATGTTATTCCAACACCTAAAATAAGGTTTTGAAAAATTTTTGAAAGTTTCATGTTTTTTTAATTTTATTATTTAAAAAGGAATAAAGAAGTCAATGAAGCAGTTTAAAAAAAAATAATCTGAAAAAATGATTAATTGACTTCTTTTATTTTTGTGAAATTGGGTAGATTAAAAGTATTCTACTACATTTTATAGTTTAATTAAACGCAGCGTTTTAGTTCCTTCTTTTGAAGAAATTCTAATTATATAAGTTCCTGCTTTTAGGCGAAGATTAGAGAGTTCGAACTCTTCTTTGTGAGTTCCTACTGCTTTATTTCCTTGATAAAGAATAGAAATTTCTTCTCCCAAAATGCTGTATAAACGAATGCTTACTTCAGATGCTTCTTTCAAAGAATAAGAAACATTCAAACGAGAGTTTTCTATTGGATTGGGAAATAAAGTCATTCCTTCTATTGGATTTGCTTGTGAATGTGCAGCAATTTTTGAAGCTGGATTTGCAGGAACAACAATGTATTGATTGAATAATTCTGGCGCACGACTCAAGTAACGCAACGCTTGATACATAACTACCGTAGCATTTGCTCTTGTACTATTTTCATTTGGTTTGTAGTAATTTTTGTCTGGATGATTTGCTACAAAACGATTTGCTATTCCATTTGTAACCGAAGTAGTCGCCCAAGAAGGGACATCATTTTTATCTGTAAATAAATTTAATAATGTGCTTGTTCCACCTGTTACTCCTAGTCCATTTGAAATAGATAGCGTTACTTGCATTCTTGTAATTGGGTCATTTGGTCGGAATGTTCCGTCAGTATAACCACTCAAATACCCAGCACGAGCAGCTTTTAAGATATTTGCCTCTGCCCAATGTCCACTAATATCAGTAAAACTACGATTAGCAATAGCAGGGTCAGTTGAAATAGTTGGATCGATGATAATAGCTATCATAGTTGCAAATTCGGCACGAGTTGTGGTATTGTTTGGACGGAATGTATTATCACTATATCCAGACATAAATCCATTATTCAACATATAACGAATTTCATTTTCTGCCCAGTTGCCTGTAATATCTGTGATAACAGGTGCGCCAATAGTTACATTAGCATTAGCAACACTAGAAAAATTACCTGCTGCATCTCTTACAATAGATTTTACTTGACCTGTTGAAGCCAAATTAGTACGCAAATCTTTTCCATTTGTATTTCCAACTGTAACAGTAACGCCAGTGCTACGACCTTTATAGACTTTCAAATCATCAAATTCTACATTTGCTTGATTTGTACGAAATGAAATATAACTTCCCGAAGTAAGTGGAGTTGAATCTGTCCATTGAAGAACCAAAGCATCATTTCTAAATACTTCTATTTTCCCTGTAGTAGTAGAATACGCCACTTTATAATCTGCCCAACTTGTACCTGTAGTGAGAGAAGCACTTGCTCTCGTATTCAAAACATTATTTACTGTTTCAAGAATATTTACAGTTGCACCATCGCCTGAAAACCAAACTAAATAAGAATTTCCTCTTTCAGAATCGGTTTGAGAACTTGCCATAATATGAATACCAAAACGACGATTTCCAGTTGTGCTATTTAGTTTGGCTGCAAAATTATACAAATAACTTTGTCCGTTTGTTTGAGATAAAAAAGTAGATAAAGAAGTATTGGTAATTGTTGTATTTGATTGAACCAAACGTCCAGAAGAATTAGCTGACCAACTTCCAGCACCTACATTATAATCTGAATGAAGCGAACCAGTAGAAAAATTATCATTATAAAAACCATTGCCACGATTAGCACGAGTTTCAGAACCCTGATTTTCTAAAACTTGATAAAAACGACCTGTTACAGCTACATTATCAGCATCTGTAAAACTAGCCGTAAAGTCACTTGTTGAACTACTTGGTGCTGTAATACTTGTAGTTGGATCAACTGTGTCTGATGGAGTTCCTCCTCCACTACATCCATTATCAATAAGTGCTTTTACATCGTTACGTACACCTGGTAATAAAGCATACAAACTGTTACCTGGACACTCAGTACAACCACCACCGTCTCTATGACCTGCAATATTTTTTACATTTCCTCCAGTAGAGTAGTGATAAGAAGAACCAGTTGGATTAATTCCATCTTTGTTAGCTTTCCATGCTAATAAAGATTTCAAGCTATTCATAGCTGCAGTGGTAGGAGTAGTGCTTGAAAAAGTTCCTAACATACAAATTCCTTGTGTTTTTGAATTATATCCACAAAAATGCGCTCCAATAACGTTTTCAGGACGACCTTGATAGATAGTTCCACTTTTATGAATCAAATAGTTATATCCAATATCTGACCATCCATTTGAATTTTGATGCAAATCTTGAATAGCTCTAACGGCTGCTGCACCATCATTCCAGTCGTATCCATACGCATGATGAACTACCAAATGTGTAACATTTGTATAAGAATAGCTGCTTTTTGAAGCACGTGCGCCCCAACTAGCACGAGAAACTACTGGAGGTTGCGAACAGCTACCACTCTGTACGTAGTTTGTCATATCATCTTTTGCTTTTTTGATAGTTTGTTTGGGAGTTTCTCCAGGACTATAAAACGAAACTTCTACATCTTTGATGTTTGCAGCTTGTTCATTTCCTGTTTTCCAAGAAATTCTATATTGTATAAAACGAGTTTCTTTTGGTAAGAAACTAGCTACCGAAGTAAGGCGTTTTGCTTCCTTGTGATTTTCTACGTTTACGTGTCCATCAAAATCAGTTTTTTCCCAAAGATTCCAATTTTTGCCATCTATAGAAGTTCTTTGTTCAATAGTCAAAAATTCGTGGTGTAGGTTTTCGCCTTTCCAAGTAGTATAAGCCGAAATAAATGGAGTAGGGTTTTTAAGTTCAATTTTGATAGCTTTTGTAGTAAAGCTACCTGCTTGTTTCAAACTGTTTAGAGTAAGTCCATTTTTTTGTTGTATCAAGTTTTTTTGCAAACTCAAATTACTACTTTGAGAAAGGGTTAGGTTTTCTTGAGCAGAACCCTCATTTTTTAGAAGGATTCTATCGTTCTGTGCCGTAGCATAAAACATAACTGATAGCCAAAATAAGGCTATTAAGGGGATAATTCTTTTCATTACTGTTAGAGTATAAGTTTTTATAAATATTTAAGGGATTATTTAATGAGTCTTGGTAGTGTTTTTTAGTATAGCATTATAAATTATACATCAATAGTACAACAATGTAAATACGTGTTTATAGATAATTATAACTTATATTTATGAAATAAAAGTATTAAATTAAATTTGATTTGTACAATTTTATTTAAAATGCCTACTCCCAAATGTAACAATTTTTATTCATAATAAACAAATAATAGTCAATGTTTTTTTTGATGAAACATATATTTAATTGATAATTATTTGATTTTCATTTAGTTACAATTAAAAAAAAGATTAATGCTCATAATTAATTAACTTAATTGGTGAGTTTTGTAAAGAACAGGAAATTTAAAAATTTAGCTAGATGTATATGATGTTTATTTATTACTAATTAAGCTATATTTTAACATATTGAGTGGTGTGAAATTGAATTGTATAGTTGAAATTTTAGTATATTTTTTTATAAAAAAAATAACTTTATATAATTAATTAAATTAATTATATAAAGTTATGTGCTTTTAATCTTTTGTGCTGAAAAAACATCCTTTTAAGTTACACAAATGGGTGCTTTTTGCTAATGTTAGAGAAAATTTAGTATCCCACATTGCAAAGTTTATTGTATGATATGAAGTAGTCAAAACCTTGTAGAGATTGTTGTTTTTTATACTCACTAAAAGTCTCAATCAATTGCAAATGATTCTTTTTCCTCATCATTTTCTTACTCTGGGAAAACATCAAAGGTGTTCAAAAGTCAGTTTAGAATGGATGAAAAAAATGGTAAAACAAAGTATTAAAATACATAATCAAGAAACACCTCTTTTCTTTACATTTGCAAACACCAGAAACAACTCATCAAGAAGAAAATATTCAAATAAGAATAAAAAAGAAAAATCAGGCAATCTATAAGACTGTCTGATTTTTCTTTTTTCAGGATTATACAATTATTTTTTATTGAACAACCAGTTGTTTTGTATATACTTTTCCTTGAGAAACAATCTGTACTACATAAACACCTGCACTTATTTTTGGAAGTGTAATGTTAGTCGTTTTCTCGTTTCTAGAAATTTCTTTCCTGTAAATAGTTCTACCCAGTGCATCTACTACAACAATATTTGTTTTTTGATTTGTTGTTGTTGCAAACTCTACTTTGAATGAACCAGTATTTGGATTTGGATAAACCGTAAAGATTTTTGCAGATTCTTCTTCAATTCCAGTTTCTATATCGAAAGTAAAGACTTTTTCTTCCGTTTCAAATTCACAGCCTGAAAGATAAGTTACTTTTGCTTTGTAATTTCCACTCTCAGTTGGTTGAATCATTTTCTGATTATTGAAACTAGCTATTTCATTTCCATCTTTAAACCAAACTACTGCAACAATAGAATCAGAAGACGAAACAGTAATTGTTTTGTCAACAGAATTCTCTTTGTTTATCGTAATCGTTGCATCTGGAGCTTGTGCTTCTGTGATTTCTACTTCATTTGATTCTACTTGACAACCTTCTGTTGTTGTGATTTCTACTTTGTAAGTTCCAATTTCAGAAGTAACTAAAGTAGATGAATCATTTGAAATTGCTGTTTGATTTCTGAACCACTTGTAAGTAAAACCTGTGCCAGTTGTTACAGACAGCGTTGTTTCTTCACTTGAACAAATTTCTGTTTTATCAGCAGCAAGAACCATAGCAGGCAAATCTGTAATTGTAACAGCAATACTCACACTATCCAAACACGAAGGCTGACTTGCTGTTAAAGTATAGTTTCCAGACTCTGAAACTGAAATTGATGTTCCAGTTCCTACATCTGTTCCATTGAGAGACCAAGTATACGTTACATTTGAGCTTGTATCTTGTGCATTTAACATTCCATTTCCACAGAAAGAAACTTCACTTCCTTGTTCTATTTTGGCAGTTGGAGCATCAACAAACACCACTTTTGTAGCTTCAGAAACAGCAAAACAACCCTCTCTTTCAATTCTTACAGTATAATTTCCTTCAAAAGAAACAACCAATGCTCTTGTGTTTCCTACTTGGATATTTCCTCTAAACCAAAGATAAGAAGCATTTTCTACTTCATTAGCTGAAAGTGTAAATGTATTTGTACACGTTTCAAACAAACTTCCTTGCTCAACAATGGCTTCAAATACTTCTTTAATTGGAACAACAACTTCTAATCGTTCACTTTCTAAGCTATTTACAACGACAGAAATATAAAACGTAGTTGTATCATTCAAAGCAGGCGTTTGAATAGTTGCATTATTTGTTTCAAAAAGCGGACTTGCAGCATTTTGAGAAGCATACACACGATAGACAGCTCCATTACTACGAACTTCAATCGTTCCTGTTTCTCCTTTACAAGCAGCTTCTAAAGAGAATAAAGTTGGCGTTGATGGAATTGTACGTACTTGAACAAAGTTTGAAGTGGCTGTATTATTTCCACAAATTGCTTTTATAGAATACGTATACTGTGTACTTGGATTCAATAATGAATCAACAAAAGATAATTGAGAAGCAACAACTGTTTCTAATAACTGGTTGTTTCTCCAAATTTCATAATTGATAGCATTTGAATTTGCTGGAGTTGTCCAAGAAAGTTTTGCTTTGGTTGCAGAAAGTGCTTCTGCTGTCAAATTCGTTGGCAACTGACAATCTGCAATTGGTGGGTTTGAACCACCAGCAGGATCACATAAAGGCAATACATCCAAAATTGTATTTTTGACTGTATTTGTGATAATTGGAGCATTTGTATCAAAATAAATGTAGGATTTATTTTCAATTCTTGAAGTATCTGTATGTGCTGCAATTTCATCAAGTTCAAAAATAACATACCCTTGACTTAAAGCAGGACTAGAAGTGCTATCAGGAAGATTAATATCATTGAAAACAAAATTGATGACATTATTATTTGCTGTCGTATCAACCACCATCGGATGGCTACTTCCAACAACTCGCAAAGAGCTTCTATCCAATAAACTGCTCAACGAATCCACAATATTTACATTCAAAGCAGGTGCATTTCCTGTATTTTGGAAACGGATTGTATAAGTAAGAGGTAAGTCTGAACGCTGTGTAAATTTATCATCACAAATTCCTTGTGGATAGACTTGTTTGTCGTTCGGATCGTACGAGTTTACTACAGGGAAGCAGTGATTTTTTGTATTGTTAGCTAGATTATGATCATTTAATGTCGGAGTTGCAGAAGTTGTAAAACAAACATTATCACCAATATTGATACTATTATCAGCTCTTAAAGCTACTGTAGCAACAAAGTTTTGAGCAAAATTCAAATTTGTAATATTCCAAAACAAATCATTTCCTACAATATTATCTGGTGGGATTGTATTTCCAGTATAAGTTGGTTCATAAGTTAGACTTGCTGGAATAGTAAATTTTACTTGTCCTGATTTGATAGCACACGAATTATTATTTACATAAACACTAACATAACTTGTTCTGCTAGGACGGAAGTTTTGAGCAACAATATTTACATTAAAATCGTGAGTAACTGCCGTAACAGCAACAAAAACAGGTGTAATAACAGTATTACCTGCCAAATCTGTAACTCTTAAATCAAAATAGTTAATTGAATCACTTGCACAATTCAAAACTCTTGTTTGAGTTCTTGTATCACTAAAGACTACATTGATATTTGCCGAATCACTACAATTATCACTCAAAGAAGTAACAAAATCTAGCGCTGAAATAGTAGCTGTATTACTTGCATCAAAAGCAATATTGATAGATTGAGTAGTTAGAGTTGGTGCAATGACATCTTTTACTTTTACAACTGTTGGCGAAGTAGCCGTATTTGCATTTATGTCAGTTATTCTCAACAGTAAATTATGAACACCTGCCGTATCAGCACAATCAAAAGTACGAGTAGGCAAACCTGTATCATCAAAAAGGAAAGAAGCAATCGTTCCTGTACAACCTCCTGTACTTGCACTATCCAACGCAGAAGCCTGTAATTCTACTTGTCCGTTAGCATCTAAAAAAAGTGTGTAATTGGGTTTACTAACAGCTTCTAAAGTTGGTGATGCTTTTACCAAAATTTCTAAACGATCAGTTGCACCACAACTTGCAATCGAATCTAATACATAATAATATGTAGAATCTTGTGTAAGTATAGGTGTTGTAAATGATGTTCCTGTTTGGATGGGTGTTGTGCTTGTAGGCGAATCATACCAATAAACTGTTCCTAAACCTGATGCTGTTAGTGTAGTAGAATTTCCTTGACAAAGACCTGTTTGTTGATTGGTAGGAGTTGTATTTCTAACTAAAACACTCGTATTTGTGATTTTGGCAATTCTATTTCTTCCTGTTCCATTATAACTTAAAAAACCTCCTGCAATTACTATAGTATTATCAGGTTGAAGAAATGCGCTATTAATTCTTCCATCTGTACTTGTACCCACATCAAAGTTTGCAACTAAACTACCATCAGCATTTAGTTTAGCAAGATTTTTTTGATTTACTCCATTTACTTGGTCAAATTCTCCTGCCAAAATAATTTTTCCATTACTCTCTACAAGTATATTTGTAAGAGGAACAGTAGCTCCACTACCTGTAAGAATAACATCAAAAGTAGGATTCATAATACCTGTATTACTTACTTTTCTAATAGCTCCAACAAATGCAGCAGAACCATTATCAAACTCTCCTGATACATAAATTTCATTATTTAGTGTGTCTATGTCAGAAATAGAATGTAAATCTAAATCTGTATAAAAAGTATTATCGATAGTGCCATTAGGAAGAAGACAAGCAAGTTTGTTTACAGGACTACCATTCAAACTACTAAAACCACCTGCAACAAGAATTTTTCCATCAGGTAAAAGAATCATATCACTTATACTCTCATTTGCAGTTATTTCTAGAAAAGAAGTATCTAAACTTCCATCACTATTAAGACGTACAATCTTAAAATCTCTATTACCACTTGTTATGTTGGTCGTACCACTAACAATTATTTTTCCATTATCTTGAACAATTACTTTTGCAACCATACCTGCTGTTAATGAGCTTGCAAACTCTCCTTCTACAACAAACGTATTATCTAGTGTCCCATCCGTATTTAGACGAAATAACTTAACCGATTCACTCGTATTAGAGGGTGTAATCGTAATTGTTCCTACTAATAACTTTCCATCAGCTTGAATAGTCAAAGAAGTATGGTAACTAATATGAACTAATATCCCATTTCCAAGTTGATTTGCATCATAATTAAAAGTAGGGTCTAGACTTCCATCTGCATTTATCTTAGCTATCGCACCTGTCGCTACTCTGTTATATTTCCCCATTTGATAGCCCGAGGCATAAAATTGTCCATTGGGTAGGGAAGCTGTTTGAAGAATTGTATTATTAAATCCTGTGTTTGGGTTAAAAGTATCATCATGACTGCCATCTGCATTTAATCTATCTATTCCTGATTCAGAAGCATTGATAGTAGTAAGAAATTTCCCGTTTGCTAATTCAACTACATAACCTTGACTTCTTTTTATATTTCGTACTGAAAAAGAATTATCCAATGCTCCATCTGCATTTAACCGTACTAAATTATATACAGTAGCTCCATTGTAAGAACTAAATGAACCTGCCACAATCATTTTTCCATCAGACTGAAAACTAACTCTATCTGTGTACCAATTAAACCCAACTCCTTGTATGAAACTCATATCTAAACTCCCATCTAAATTTAATCGTGCAATATTACTGACAGAAGTTCCATTAAGCTCCTCAAAATTACCTGTAACAATTATTTTTCCACTTGGTTGTTGGATAGCAACATTATTTATATCATCCATCGTCGCAGCACCAGTAACAAGGGTTAAAAAAGAATTGTCTATTGTTCCATCTGTGTTTAAGCGTGCTATATTTTTCTTATTAATGGTATTATATTGATTAAAATCTCCTATAACAATTATTTTTCCATCGTTCTGAACAGTGGCACTTGTTATTGTTCCTACGTTATACTGATTAAAAGTATTATCTGCATTTCCTACGATAAAAGAAGTATCTAAACTTCCGTCGGCATTTAAGCGAACTATATCTTGGTTAGTTCCTGCTATTAATAAGGATCCAACCACAATAATTTTTCCGTCAGGTTGTAGAGTAATGTTTCTAACATTACTTGTAGTTTCTAATCCTGTAACATTAAATGTATTATCTACACTTCCATCAGGATTAACACGAATGATATGTTTCTGCTGATTTGAACCATCTACTATATTTCCAGAAACTAATAGTTGTTGATTAGATAATAATTCTATATCTGAAAAACTAGCATTTGCATACGGTGTAGCAGAAAAGAGAGTAAATGAATTATCAAGTGTTCCATCTTCATTTAAGCGATAAAGGTTATCAACAGGTTGATTGTTGTATTTATCAGAAGTACCTATTACAATTATTTTATTGTCTGACATAACAACAAATTTGCTTATACCTGATACACTTCCTTGTCCAAATCCAAAACCTACATCATTTGGATTAAAATTAGGGTCGCTTGCTGCTGGATTACATTGCCCCCAAGCACTATTGGAATAAAAATTACTCCACAATAGAATTATACAGACTGAAAATAGCCTGTAAAAAGTTGTTTTAAAGTTGTTCATTTATCTGAATGAATTGAATAAGAACTTAAAAATTACTACTCTTGATAGATAGAGAAATAAAATAAGGGATATTTATTTCTACCAAAAATCATTTGTGATAATAGGTAAGTTAAATAATTATTTATAATTATAAGGGGAATGTAAAAGCAAAGATACATTTTTATTTTTAATAAAAATAAATTAAATCCTATTTTTAATACATAATTTTTATTCAATTAATCAATATTTTTAGCATCAGAAGAAGAATAATCAGAAGAAACAACAGCCGTTTTATCAAAAAGCAGTTTTCGAAGCTCTGGGTTTTTACCAAATTTCCATATCAGTCCGTCGATATAATAGTGATATATCACAACCATTGTAAAGGGAACAAAAAGCCATTTAGCCCATCCATTAGTCATTAAGCCTATAATTTCTATCGTTCCAACTACAAATCCATAAATCATTGCTACAATAAACCATTTCAAAACTACATTTTTGATATGTGAAAAACGCTTTCTTTGATAGTGCATCACAAAGCCTTGATACTGAATATTATGAAAGACAGTTTCTAGTGATTCTGCAACTAAAAAGGGTAAAGTAGTAAGAAAAAATACAAAATAATGCGTAGAAAGTGCAGCTAATAAAAATAGTATTTTAGGAATATTGATTGGTTTTCGTTTGTAAAGTCTCCACATTTGGCGAAAAGAAAAAACAACTAAAAAGAAAATAAAAATACTCCAAATTATCTCCGTAATCTGTGGAGGAAGGTAAGGAAAATTAGCTGTCAGTTCTTTATACACCACAACAGGAATTTTGATATCCGAATAATCTCTAAAAAAACAAGCAAACATACCCGAATAAAAAAGACCAGTATCCAAATAATCATCAATTTTATCAAAATCTTGATTAATTCCTTTATAGGCTTTCAAAAAACCAGAATGCTGACGGATAATATGCCAACTTCCAAAAAATGCAGCAAAAACAATCAGTTCTTTTTCAAATCCCATTCCTGTTACAATAAGTCCAGCCACAATAAAAGCAGCCAATCCCCACGTATGCATGTGTTTTCGTTCTTCGAATTCTTCTTTGTCAGCGTGCGTTCGTGAAAAGGTTTGAAAAATATGAGGATGGTCAAAAATAGCTGTAAAAACAAAATAAGTCAGAATAACTGAATCGCCATGAGGAGCTAAATCTTGCGTTTCTGCCCACATAAAAATCCCTAAAAAAAAGAGCGTAAAAACACAACTTCCTATAAAAAAGAAACCATCATAACGAGAGCTTACAATCCAATTCGTAGAAAAACGTGCAGGCAATTTTGACTGCTTTTTTTGTTCTATCTTTAGCTTTTTTTGGGATTTGTTTTTTATAGTTGCTTCCATTTCTGCTTATTTTTTGTCTTTGTTTCTATTCTGATAATCCAAAAAGCTGTTGAATTCTATAATTTTAGTAATTTTGAATCAATTTACAAATCTTAATTTACAAAAATCATAAAACACAACAAAATACATGAATGCATACGTTTTTCCTGGGCAAGGCTCACAATTTGTCGGAATGGGCAAAGAATTATATGAAACTAATGAAACAGCCAAAGAGCTTTTCGAAAAAGGAAATGAAATTTTAGGTTTCAGAATCACTGATTTGATGTTTGAAGGAACAGATGAAGACCTCAAACAAACCAATGTTACTCAGCCTGCTATTTTTCTTCACTCTGTCATTTTGGCAAAAGTAACTGAAAATTTCAAACCTGATGCTGTTGCAGGACATTCTTTGGGTGAATTTTCGGCTCTTGTGGCTGCTGGTGCGCTCTCTTTCGAAGATGGACTAAGACTTGTGAAAGTCCGTGCAGAAGCCATGCAAAAAGCCTGTGAAAAAGAGCCTTCTACTATGGCTGCTATCTTAGCTTTAGACGATGAAACAGCTGAGAAAGTATGTGAAGGAATAGACGAAATTGTAGTTCCTGCTAATTATAACTGCCCTGGTCAGCTTGTAATTTCAGGTTCGATAAAAGGTGTAGAACTGGCTTGTGAAGCAATGAAACAAGCAGGTGCAAAACGTGCTTTGATGCTCAATGTAGGTGGTGCTTTTCATTCGCCTTTGATGGAATCAGCTAGAGAAGAACTGGCTGCTGCTATCAACGAAGTGAATATCGAATCGCCCTCTTGTCCGATTTATCAAAATGTGGATGCAAAGCCTTATACAGAACCTGCAAAAATCAAAGAAAATCTGATTGCTCAACTGACTGCGCCTGTGCGTTGGACACAAACTATCCAAAATATGCACAACGATGGAGTTACTAAGTTTACAGAATGTGGAGCAGGAAAAGTTTTGCAAGGACTTGTAAAGAAAATTGAAAGAAATGCAGAAGTAGCTTCTGTATAAATAATTGTAAATGGTTAATGATAAATTGTAAATGAATATTTGACAAATTTTTAATAAAATCACTTGCATATCATTAACCATTGATAATTGACCATTACTAATTATGAAAGAATCACAAACCATCTCGCAATCTATTCGCTATATTTTACTTATAGCCTCTGTTTTTTGGGTAGTTTATTTGACAGAATGGATGTGGGAACAAAACTGGTCACACTGGGTCGGTTATCCTAGAAGCAAAGAGGGAATTATCGGTATTTTTTTGAGTGCATGGTTACATGGTGATTGGATTCATTTGGGTTCGAATACAGTTGCTTTTATTATGCTTGGAAGTGGACTTTTTGTGCTTTATCCTGCGTTGTCTGAAAAAGTTTTGTGGATAAATTTGTTTCTAACTGGCATCGGAGTTTGGCTTTTTGCTCGTCCTGCTTATCATATTGGCGCAAGTGGTTGGATTTATTCGTTGGCTAGTTTTCTGTTTTTTAGTGGTGTTTTTCGAAGAGATAGGCGTTCGCTTTTGATTAGTTTTACAATAATGTTTGTTTATGCAGGAATGCTAGAGACCATTTTTCCATCAGAAAAAACAGCTTTAGAACATATTTCGTGGGAATCGCATCTTATTGGTGGAATTGTAGGGGCATTTATGGCATTTTCATTTCGTAAAGAAGTAGCAGATAATTCTGCCTATGTCGTTGGTGAGGACACCAATAACGGCATAAATTATTTAGATAAAAATTACCAAGAAGGAATTATTCCACTAAAAACATCTAATTTTGTTTATAAATACAAGGAAAATGGGGATTAGGCAATGAAAATTCCCAATATCCATTTCCTATTATCCATTTCCCAACCTCTAAGAAATTGAATTCAAAAATAGCTGTCGTTATCTTAAATTATAATGGTGAAAAATTATTTCCAGTTTTTTTACCTTCTGTAATTAAGCATAGCACAAATGAATTTACTGAAATTATCATTGCTGATAATGCCTCTACTGATAATTCTATTGATTATTTGAAAGAAAATTATCCACAAATTAGAAGAATAGAACTTACTCAAAATCACGGTTTTGCAGAAGGATATAATCAAGCCTTAACTATCTTGAAAAATGAAGGCGAACAGAATCAACAAAAACAGTTTGATTATTATATTTTGCTCAATTCTGATGTAGAAGTTACGCAAAATTGGCTTACTCCTATCTTAGAAATTTTTGAAAAAGATACAGAAAAGAATATTTCAGCTATTCAGCCAAAAATCAGAATGCATGCTCACAAACACCTTTTCGAACACGCAGGAGCAGCAGGTGGAATAATTGATTATTTGGGTTATCCTTTTTGTAGAGGACGAATTTTTGATACTTTAGAAGAAGATAAAGGTCAATATAATAATCAAATTTCTATCTTTTGGGCATCTGGTGCTGCAATGGCAATTCGTGCAGAAGTCTATCATAATTTAGGTGGATTAGATAAAGATTTCTTTGCTCACATGGAAGAAATAGATTTGTGTTGGCGAATTCATCATACAGGTAAAAAGATTGTTTATTGTCCTGAAAGTACCGTTTTTCATTTGGGAGGAGGAACATTGAATCCGATGAGTGAAAGAAAAACCTATCTCAATTTTAGAAATGGATTGACACTTTTATTGAAAAATTTACCTTCAAAAAATCTATTCTTTAAAATCTATTTTAGAATGATTTTGGATGGAATAGCAGGAATTAAGTTTCTTTTGGATGGAAAACCAAAGTTTACACTAGCTATCTTAAAAGCTCATTTTTATATGTATGCAAATCTTTCTTCTATTTTGAAGAAAAGAAAAGATAATCAAAATAGATTTGGTACATTAAAATATCCCTCTATTGTTTATCCTAAAAGTATTGTGTGGCAGTATTTTGCAAAGAAAAATAAGACTTTTGATAAGTTGGAAAGATAAATTTCCAACTTCATAAAAAAACAAAACAGACACTTTTAAAAATTGTCTGTTTTTTTATTGCTTCGTACATTTGTAAATTAGCAAATCAAAATAAATAACTAAAAATACAACATTTCCTATAAAAGTCATGAACGAACGCATAAAATTAATAGAAGCAGCTTGGTTAGATCGTACTTTATTACAAAATACAGTCGTACAAGAAGCTGTCTTTCAGACAATTGAAGATTTAGACAAAGGAGTTTTAAGAGTTGCAGAACCAAATTTGAATCTCAATATTGATGAAACAACTGAATTTGCTGACCAACAAATAGCTTCTGAATGGACAGTTCATGAATGGATAAAAAAAGCTGTTATTCTTTATTTTCCTCTTCGTAAAATGGAAACTATCGAATGCCCTCCTTTTGAATTTCATGACAAAATTCCATTGAAGAAAAATTATGCAGACCTAGGGGTTCGTGTAGTTCCTCATGCGATTGCAAGACATGGAGCTTTTATTAATAGAGATGTCGTTATGATGCCTTCTTACATCAATATCGGTGCGTATGTTGATAGTGGTACAATGGTGGACACTTGGGCAACAGTCGGAAGCTGCGCTCAAATAGGAAAACACGTACATTTGAGTGGTGGGGTCGGAATTGGAGGCGTTTTAGAACCTGTACAGGCTGCCCCAGTAATTATTGAAGACGGTGCTTTTATTGGCTCTCGTTGTATTTTGGTAGAAGGTGTCAGAGTTGGAAAAGAAGCTGTTTTGGGCGCAAATGTAACCATTACAGGAAGCTCAAAAATCATTGATGTTACCAAACAAGAAGCAGTTACTTATCGTGGTTATGTTCCTCCTCGTTCGGTAGTAATCCCTGGAAGTTATCTCAAAAAATTCCCTGCTGGAAAATACAATGTTCCTTGTGCCTTGATTATTGGACAACGCAGTGAAAGTACAGACTTAAAAACTTCTTTGAATGAGGCTTTACGTCAGAATGATGTAGCTGTTTAGTTTGGAATTAGTAAAGTTTCCCACGAATAAATTCGTGGGTTTTATTTACCAAACAAAATCCATAACTTTAGTTATGGGCAAATTTCTATAAATTGAACAGGGTTTTAACCCTGTTTTTTAAAAAATAATAAACTCAAAATCAAATGCTAAACGCTATCCCAACAGGTGCATATACAGGACTTTTGCACACACACAAATTAGTTGTCCTTCTTTTTCTAGTTATTTATGTTATTAAATTAGCTCTATTGCTTTTTAGTGAAGCTAATTTGGATAAAATGCGAGCAAGCAAACCTGCACGTATTTTTGAAGTGATTTTGAGTGTTCTTTTTTTAGTTACAGGAATTGCAATGTGGACAAATGTTGCAGAGCCATTTCAAACTCTCTTCTTAATTAAAATTGTAGCCGTTTTTGCATCTATTCCTTTGGCTGTTATTGGTTTTAAAAAGAAAAATAAGGCATTAGCAGTGCTTTCGGTAGTTTTGCTTTTTGCAGCGTATGGAATTGCAGAAGTAAAAAAGAAAAGTTATTTGAAGCCAGAAAAACAAGATATGGTTTATAATGAAGCCGAAACAAGTGTTTATGGCAAACAATTATATACTCAATATTGTGAAAATTGTCATGGGGCAGATGGTGCAGCAGGACTTTCAGGTGCAAAAAATCTTCAAACAAGCAATATTTCTGATGCAGATTCTAAAATGCAAATCAAAAATGGAAAAGGAAATATGCCTGCTTATGATGGAATATTGAATGACAAACAAATTGATGCTGTCATTACACATATTAAATCACTTCGGAAATAAGTGAAAAAAAAATACGATATTTGTGTAATCTTAAAATCTAAACCAAATAAGCTAATTGAAATTTAACTATTTTATATTAGCTCATTATGCATTGGAATAACAGTTAATAAATTACTAATTCGTAATTTTTAATTCGTAATTCGTAATTGTCTTTAAAAATATGGCTAAAGAAAAATCATGTAATTTTTGTGGTTCGTCGGCTCGTTCTCGTCAGCTTATGGTTGATGGACCTGGTGGTGTAACAATTTGTAATCAATGTATCGAACAAGCGCATCAAATTTGGCAACAAGAAGAGTTATCACGCAAAAAAGGTAAAGTCAAATTGAATTTGATTAAACCAATGGAAATGCGAAAACTTTTAGATGAATATGTTATTGGACAAGAAAAAGCAAAGAAAATTCTTTCAGTTGCTGTCTATAATCATTATAAAAGATTGATGCGTTCTGGTCAGGCAATGGGAGTTCATTCAGATATCGATGACGGAATTGTTATCGAAAAATCAAATATCTTGATGGTTGGTAAAACAGGAACAGGAAAAACATTGCTTGCCAAAACATTAGCTAGAGCTTTACAAGTTCCGTTTTGTATTGCTGATGCCACTGTTATTACAGAAGCAGGTTATGTAGGTGAAGATGTAGAAACCATTCTTACTCGTCTTCTGCAAGCTGCTGATTATGATGTCTATGCTGCCGAACGTGGAATTGTTTTTATTGACGAGATTGATAAAATTGCTCGTAAGTCAGATAATCCGTCTATTACTCGTGATGTAAGTGGTGAAGGCGTTCAGCAAGCACTTTTAAAACTTTTGGAAGGAAGTATTGTAAATGTTCCACCACAAGGAGGACGCAAGCACCCAGACCAAAAGATGATTGCTGTTAATACAGAAAATATTTTATTTATTTGTGGAGGAGCATTTGATGGCATTGATAAAAAAATTGCTAAAAGATTGAATACTAAATCGTTAGGTTTTGAAAGTAATTCTGAACGCAACCGAAATATTGATGAGAGAAATATATTACAATATGTAAATGCTCAAGATTTGCGTTCTTTCGGACTTATACCAGAACTTATTGGTCGTATGCCTGTCGTTACACATCTCAACCCATTAGATAAAGAAGCATTGAGAAATATTTTGACAGAACCTAGAAATGCGATTACCAAACAGTATCAAAAACTCTTCAAGATGGAAAATGTAGATTTGACATTTGAAGAAGAAGCATTAGATTATATTGTCGAACAAGCTATGGAATCTGGTTTGGGAGCAAGAGGATTACGTTCTATTTGTGAGACGATTGTTTTGGAAGCTATGTATGAAGTTCCTTCAAATCCGAATCAAACAGAATTGGTTATAACACAAGAATATGCGAAAGATCAATTTACAAAGTCTGAAATGATGCGTAGCTTGAAAGTTGCCTAAGCAGAATTGTGAATGGTAAATTATGAATGAATGAAAATACTTTAGCTGATAAATCTGTTGAGCTTGTTTAGTTTCTCATTCTTTATTTTAAAAAAACTGCTTCAAATTGCTACGCTTGAAGCAGTTTTTTATTTCTAGCTCCATTCTATTATGAATTATACTGACTCATCGTTCTATCAATTCCAATACTACAAAAAGAAAGTGTCATTTCTTCTATTTTATCCAAAATTAAAGGAAGTGCAGCCGATTCATTTTTATCAAATTCTCCCAAAACAAAATTAATTTGTTTTCCTTTCGAAAAATTATCTCCAATTCCGACACGCAAACGAGGGTAATTTTGAGTTTGTAGCAAATCTTGAATATTTTTTAGTCCGTTATGTCCTGCATCAGAACCTTTTTTGCGCATTCTAAGTGTTTCTAAAGGCAAAGCCAAATCATCAACAATAACCAAACAGTTTTCAATTTCTATTTTGAGTTCGGTCAGCCAATGACGAACAGCCTTTCCACTCAAATTCATATAGGTAGAAGGTTTTATCATATAAATTGCTCTCCCTTTATGTTTGAAAGAAGCTATATCAGCATAGCGTTTGGTTTCAAAAGTTACTCCTTTTGACTCTGCCATTTTATCGACAGCCATAAAACCTACATTGTGTCGTGTATTTTTGTATTCTGAACCAATATTTCCAAGTCCAACAATTAAATATTTCATAGTTTTGTAATTATCTGTATCGCAGACTTCCTAGTCTGTGTATTATTTTTTTTGCAAAATAAGGTAAACTAAATTCTAAAATCAACTCATAAATTCAATAACGTGAAATTCAGAACCGAACTACATCCTATTTCATTACAAAAAAAAATAAATTTATCGAATAAAATAGTTACGATGGGTTCTTGTTTTTCAGAAAATATTGGACAAAAACTCCTTCAAAATAAATTCGAAACACTAATTAACCCTTTTGGTGTTATCTTTAATCCTCTTTCAGTTATTCAACTTTTAGAATGGATAATAGAAGATGAAAACTCAGAAGAAAAAGGAAAAAGAATAGAAGAGAATTTAGAAAATTTTTATATCCAGCACGATGAAGTTTGGTATAATTATCATTTGCATTCTAAAATTGCTAGTCAGGATAAAGAAGAACTAAAAGAAATTATCAAAGAAAAGGCAAAGCAAACTTTTGAATTTTTAGAAAAAGCAGATACAATCATTCTGACTTTCGGAACGGCTTTTATGTATGAATTAGTGGGAGAAAATGGAAATAATAAAGTACCCATTTCAAATTGCCACAAACAACCAAAAAATCTATTCGATAAAAAACTGATTAATTTAGAAACAGCCAAAACAAAATTTGAGGATTTTATCAAAAAATTAAATTCACTCGGAAATAAAGAAAAGCAAATTATCATTACTGTCAGTCCTGTACGTCATTTGAAGGAAGGTTTAGTGGAGAATAGTGTCAGTAAATCTATTTTGAGAGTCTTGGCGCATTTTATTACAGAAAATTTCGGAAATACTTTTTACTTTCCTTCTTATGAACTCGTTTTGGATGATTTGCGTGATTATCGTTTTTATGAATCTGATTTACTGCACCCAAACAGTCAAGCGATAGACTACATTTGGAGAAAGTTTTCTGAAAATAATTTTGATGATAAAACACAGTTATTCTTAAAAAGGTGGCAAAAAATAGCTTCTTCGTTAGCTCATAAACCTTTTTTTCCTAACCGAAAAAGTCATCAAGATTTTATTCAAAAATTGATTTCTGATATAGAAAAAGTAGAGAAAGAATTTAAAATTGAGGTAAAAGAAGAAATTGAGTTTTTGAAAAATAATAATTTAAAGTTATAATAAAGTTTTTACATACTTTAAGAGCTAAATAAAATACCTTACCTTTGCAACACTAAAAAAACAAGAACATTTTTACAAAACTATTAACTCATAATCCAACTTACTAAATGGCATTAATTGAAGAACTAGACAAAGAAGGTAATTTCTTATTCAAACATAGAGGAACTCTTCCAATTCCTTTTGTTTTTGTAGCATTAGGACTTTATGCATGGCAAGCTCAGAGTCAAGGCTTTCCAGAATGGTTTCCGTATTACGAATATGTTTGTTTAGCCATCGGACTTTTAGGGCAGTTTGTGCGAGCTTATACTGTTGGACACACGCCAAAAGGAACTTCTGGCAGAAATACAAAAGAGCAAGTAGCTGAAACTCTTAATACAAGTGGAATTTATTCAATTGTGAGACATCCACTTTATGTAGGGAATTTCTTGATGTGGTTAGGTGTGGCAATGCTAACAGCTAATTTTTGGTTTATTACGTGTTTTGTTTTGGCATATTGGTTATATTATGAGCGAATTATGTATGCAGAAGAATATTTTTTGCGCAACAAATTTGGTCAACAGTATTTAGATTGGGCTTCAACTGTTCCTCCTTTTATTCCTCGTTTTTCTAATTTCAATGGTGCAAACTTAGAGTTTTCTGCTAAAAATGTCTTGAAACGTGAGTATAACGGATTCTTTGCTTTGATGCTTATTTTTACTGTTTTTATTGGTATTCGTTTTTATTTTAAGACATTTATGTACGGACTTCCTAACGAATGGTATATTATTTTTGGAGTAAGTTTGTTAATCTTTGCAACACTTAAAATACTAAAGAAATTTACGAAAGTATTAGACGTGCAAGGGAGATAATCAAAAGAAGACAGAACTAGAGAAAACTCAATAAAAAACGGATTCAAAATAGCTTGAATCCGTTTTTTATAAAAGAATAAATCAAAATTTCTTGTTCAGTATTTTCTTTGCCCTCTTTGGTGCATCTATCTATCATCGATGACATAGGAAAATAATTCATAAGAGCAGATTATTTGAATTTTACAGAATTTCCAACATCTACTTTTTTATCTTCTTGCATCAAATCCAAAAAAGGAATTGTCATAGTTAATGTTTTTTTATCTTCGGAAACTGTCGTATTTGATTTATTAGAATATGATTTTACTTGATTAGGCACATGAACAATATAAGTATAGTTTGCACCTCCAAAAAACATTTGCATCATCTGTTTCATCTGTGCTTTTTCTTCTTCAGTTTGTTCTTTATCATCATCCTTTTTTCCTCCCATAATTTCTGACATATCCATTCCATTGTCTCCCATTGAAAAAGAATTTGCTCTAGTAAACTCTCCTTTTTTAAAAGAATATTGTTTCTGCATTATTTTTACTTCGCCTTCTTTTTCCTCTTTAGAAGCATTTATAGCTCTATTAAGCGCATCTACATCTTCAAAATCATACATTACTGTAAACTTCATTCCTTCTGTTGAAGCTGCTGTTTTGATATTTGAAATTCCTTTTACTTTAGATAATTTTGCTTTTGTTTCTTCTAAAGTAGAGTCCATTTTGTTCATTTCCTTATTTACACTCTTTGCCGAATCACTTTGCATATTGAGTGCCATTTGTATCATCGGATTATTTCCCAAATCAATTGTCTGAATAAAAGAACCCGAACCGTCTTTATTGATGGTAACTTCTTCTTTCAAGTCAAAACAACTAGTAAGTGAAATAGCTAAAATGGCTACGATGGCTAAACTGTAAAATCGTCTGAAAATATTTTTCATAAAATAAATAAAATTAGATAAGTAAATTAAAAGTAGTAAAACCTAAAAGTGGTTTTAACGAACAAATATACTTTATGGTTTACAATGTATATGCCATTTGTAAAATCAGTTTAAAAACACATTTTTGTAAAATCAATTCAACACATACACTCAAATTTAGATTATATTTGTAGGAAAATAGAATAAAATCACTTTTAGCGACGACAAAAAAAACTATTTATGCCAAAGAAGCCAGAAGAAATTTTAAAAGATTTAAGTGCAGGAAAATTTTCCCCTTTTTATTTTTTGATGGGAGAAGAGTCTTTTTATATAGACAAAATTTCAGATTATATTGAGAAAAATGCTTTAGAAAAGTCAGAAAGAAGTTTTAATCAAACAGTTTTGTATGGAAAAGATATTCAGATGAAGGATATTATTTCGCAAGCAAAACAGTTTCCTGTTATGGCAATGCGCCAAGTAGTAATTGTGAAAGAAGCACAGGAAATTAGTGATTTTGGAAGAGAAACTGCCAAAACTCAACTTCAAAATTATGCAGAAAAAGCAGTTCCTACTACGGTTTTGGTATTTTTGTACAAACATAAAAAGTTAGCTCTCAATACAAAACTTGCTAAGGCGATAGACAAACATGCTATTTTGGTAGAATCCAAACCACTTTATGAAAACCAAGTTCCTGCTTGGATTGGCAATTACTTACAACAAAAAAAATATAGAATTACACCTGACGCAACAGCTTGGCTCATTGAAAATGTGGGTATAGAACTCTCAAGATTAGCCAATGAAATAGATAAATTATTGCTCAATTTTGGTAAGGCAGAAGTGGGTTCGCAGCCTTCACAAATTACCACTGAGCTAGTCAAAAAATATATTGGAACAACAAAAGAATATAACGTCTTTGATTTGCAACGAGCAATTGCACAAAAAAATAGCCTAAAAACACATAAAATAATAAATACATTTGCAGCCAATCCAAAGGACAATCCTGTTATTCCGATTGTGTCCTCTCTTTTTGGATATTTTTGCAAACTTATCTTGATACATAAAAATCAAGGAAAGAGTAATAATGAATTAGCAGGCATTTTGAAAGTAAGTCCGTTTTTTGTCAAAGATTATTCGGCTGCAGCTCGTAATTATAATATTCCAAAAATTTTATTTGTCTTACATGCTCTCCGTATTGCTGATGCTCAATCAAAAGGAATAAATAGTAGTGCAAAAGATGGGGAGATTTTGAGAGAATTAGCTGTACGAATTTTGGGATAAAAAGTGTTTGAGCTAACACTGCCTTTATAATATTTTAACTTAACGACAAGAATAAACCTATTATCCTTATTCTTAAACAAATTTATGGATTATGTTCTTTAAAAAAATCTTCACAAGACCCAAAATAGAACGAGAAAAATTAGAAGTTCTCAAGGAAATTACCTCTAAATTTGAGAATCAGATTTTTACAGAAAGTAATTATGATTTTATGTATGATGAGTTAGAGAGATTTAATAGTTTGGCTAATGTATATATAAAGCAGACTAATAAAGTTGTTTGTAAAGATTTGTGCATGCTACAAATTGCTCATCAAAAACGAGGTTTAGACAGAGATGTACTAGAAAACGAAGAGAAAAATAACAGAATTCCCTCTCAATACTTTTTTGAAAAGATGATTAAAGTAATTGACTTTATTCTATTGAAACATGAGGTCAAAGAGTGAAATAACGTATTTCAAACTTCTGACTTCTAAAATCTAACTTCTAATTTTATTTCTATGCCTTATAAAAAAGCCATTTAGAAACTTCTCTGTATGTTGGTTTTTTTCCGTACATCAAAATTCCTATTCTATAAATTCTGCCTACAAGCCAAGTTGTTCCTAAGAAAGTCAAGAATAAAATAATCATTGATAAAAATACTTCCCAAAGAGGTGGCTCAAATGGAATCCTGACCATCATAATAATAGGGGAAGTAAGAGGAAACATCGAAGCCCAAAAAGCAACTGTTCCGTCTGGGTCATTGACAACTAAACCTATAATTCCGATAGCTGTAATAAGTGGAATAGTAAGAGGAAGCATAAATTGCTGTGTATCTGTTTGATTGTCTACAATCGAACCAACAGCACCATAAAGCGCACCATACACCAAATAACCCATTATGAAATAAAAACCAAAAGCTCCAATAATAAGAGGAAAATTAAGTGTTTGTACAGTTTCTAAAATATTTTGAACAGCCAAATCAGTTTCTAATTGTCCTGCCATCCCTCCAGATTGTGCAATAATTGCTTGTGCTTCTTCTTGAGTCATATTATTCTCTAAGGAAAAAACGGAAGAAACTACAAAAAACAAAACTAAACCGAGTACAATCCAAATTAAAAATTGAGTAAAAGCCACACAAGCCACACCAATTATTTTACCTAACATAAGTTGAAAAGGCTTTACAGAAGAAATAATTACTTCTACAATTCGGTTTGTTTTTTCCTCCATTACACCACGCATCACTTGCGCTCCGTACAAGAAAATGAAAAAATAAATCATTACAGCACTCAAATAAGCAACAATACTAGCAACTGTCGAATCGGTACGAGTTTCTGTTGAGTAGAGAGGAGTTACTTTTAACTGTACTTTTGTTTTGGCTTCTTTTATCAAAACAGGATTCATTCCTAATTGAACCAATTTTTTTTCCTCTAGTTTTTTAGCAATTTCTCTTTCAATCTTTTTTTCTAATTGAATAGGAATGTTTTTGTCAGCCAAAAGTAAAACACCTTCTGTATTGTCAGCCGTTATGCCTTTCGGAATCAGTAGTAAAGCATCAAAGTCTTTAGATTTTTCTTTTAAATTTTCTTTTGCTTCTTGAAGATTATTTTGAATGGGATAAATTAACTTGACATTTTCTATATCTGAAAGACCATCTAATAAATTTCCTTCGTCAACTACCTGAACTATAGTTTGTCCTGTGTCTAAAGATGTTAGCCAAGCAGGAATAACCATCAAAGCAACCACCAAAAAAGGAGCTAAAAGTGACATAACAATAAATGACTTTTTGCGCACTCTAGTCAAATATTCTCTTTCTATAATTATTTTTATCTTATTCATTATGTTTTATAGTTAATGCAAAGAAAGCAGGATATTGAAAATTAAAAAATTTCTTTTGTAGTAGTAAACTAAACAAAATGAAGAAATTTATATCCAATCTGTCTATCAAAGGTAAACTATTGTTGGTAAAAGAACAAAATAAAATTTCTATGAAAAATGACTTTACAAACTGATTGTAGAGAAGATAATTTTCACAACTAAAAATATTAAGATTGTCCTTTTATCGGAATACAAATCTCAAAGGTAGTTTGTCCGTTTTCAGAATTTACTTTTATGCTTCCATTGTGTTGTTGGATAATTCGGTGTGTAATATCCAAGCCTAAACCTGTTCCTTTTCCAATTTCTTTTGTTGTGAAAAATGGATCAAAAATATTATTTATTATTTCTTTTGGAATTCCTCCACCATTGTCTGTAATTTTTGTTAGGACAAAATCATGGTCATTTTTACTTTGTATTTTTAGTTTTCCTTCTCCATTTTCAGGTAATACATCAAGAGCATTATCGATAATATTTGTCCAAACTTGATTAATTTCACCTGCTTGTGCTTGTATTTTTGGTAAATTATCTTCAAAATCTAATTCTACATTTATATTTTTGACTTTGATTTTATGATTGAGCAAAGTCAAAGTATTTTCTATTCCTTCCACAATCGAAACTTGTGTAGCATCCGAACCTTTGTCCATGTGAGTATACGATTTGATAGACTGCACCAAATGACCGATTCTTTCCGAGGCATCCTTTATTTCTTGAATCGTTTTTTCAGTAATTAAATTATTACAAATCCAATTCAAAATAGGACTCAAATGTGCTTCTGAAACAATTTCTTCTACTCTTTCCAAATCATTTATTTCAAAATCGTACTCTACAAAAGTTGGCGCAATATCAAAAGCATCTTTGACATCTTTATCTTCCATATAATCCAGTAACTCATCTTCTAAATTACTTTTTTGGAGGATAGACTTTTTGGTTTTTTGAGAAGTATTCTTATCTCTGTTTTTTAAATTATTTATTTTTTCAAATAAAAAATCATTGATTTGATCAACTTGCTCAGGACTTACTTTTATAGAAATTACATCTTTAAATTGCTCTGGTGTGTTTTGAAGATGTTTTTGTAAAGACTCTGCACTTCGTACAACTGCCGAAGCTGGGTTATTGAGTTCGTGTGCTAGTCCTGCTGAAAGCTTTCCAAGCGAAACCATTTTTTCAGTCATTTGCTGATTTTTGGTAAATTCTCTGACTCGGGTTGTCATTCTTCTTACAAGTGCCTCTGTGAGTTCGTAATTATTTTGAATAAGCTCTTGAAATTTTGTCTTCTCAAAACATAATAACTTTGTGGGTTCTAAAGCAATTCCATAACCTGTCGATTTTGTCATGCGAGAATACGGAAGCTGTCCTGTAATTTCGTGAGGTTCATAAATAGCAAGTTGTCGCATTTGTCCATTTTGAGCAATATAAAGACGAATTCTGCCACACAAAACGATATGCATGCAAGTTATTTCTTGATCTGGTTGAAACAAAAACTCTCCTTCTTCCAAATCTTGACATACTGATTCTTCCAAAAGCCATTCTAATTGATTTTCTGGAACTTCTTGAAAATAAGGATTTTCTTTTAGGTATTCTAGGTTGCTCATATACTTGATGTTGTTTTTTTGAAAGTGCTACTAATTTAGTGATTTGTTGGAGATTATTTTTATAATTGAATTTAAAAAGTATGATAAGTTATTTGGTTGTTGGTGTCGCTTCGGTAAAACACCCACAACGGTATTGAATTTGAATTTTTGGCTGTTCGTGTCGATGAAAAAATAGATTTTTAATACTAAAAATGCAATGGAAAACGGATTTTAATAGATTAAACTGATAAAACACAGATTTCTGAAAATAGCAATAACACTTATTTATTAGTCTAAAAAACAAAAGGCAAGATACATAAAATAGTATTTTGCCTTTCATTCATATTTTACCATTCAACATTTATAATTTCTTAGTGCGTATAATCCCTCATCAAGATAGCTTCTAATTTTTTCACTCCTTTTGTTGCAACTTCTTCTATAAAATGAAGATTGGGTAGCGAACGAACAGAAGGAATTTTTGGGTCAATGATATATTTAGGAGTTTGACGAGGAGCATAATCCAAAAGACCAGCAGCAGGATAAACCAAAAGAGAAGTTCCGACCACTACAAAAATATCTGCACCCATGGCCTCCATCATAGCTTGTTCCATCATCGGAACAGGTTCGCCAAACCATACAATATACGGACGCATCTGTGAGCCTTTCGGACATCTTTCACCCATATTTAATTCCCAATTATCCATTTTAACAATATAGGATTCATCAACCGAACTTCTCGCTTTCATGAGTTCTCCATGAAGATGCAAAACGTGTGTTGAGCCTGCTCGTTCATGCAAATCATCTACATTTTGAGTAATGATGGTTACATCAAAGTTTCTTTCTAATTGAGCCAAAATTTTGTGTGCTTCATTAGGTTGTGCATCTAAAAGACCTCTTCTACGCTCATTATAAAAATTTAATACTTTCTGTGGGTCTGCTTCCCAACCTTCTGGAGAAGCTACTTCTTCTACTCGGTGTCCTTCCCAAAGCCCATCAGAAGCTCTAAAGGTTGCAATTCCACTTTCTGCACTTACGCCAGCACCTGTCAAGACTACAATTTTTTTACGCATAGGTATCGATGAATAGGATTTATAAGATATATAAGATTTTAGATTGCGAAACTTCCGAAACATTTATTAAGTCAATTTATAACCTAAATTTGATGATAGTTAAATAACTTAATTTCAAATTTTGATTGAATTTCAAATGAATATAATATGTATTTTTTTTATTGCATCATTTTAATAATACAAAATGCAAAGTTCTCAAAATAATTTGAAATAGTGGTATATAATTTTGAATAATTTAGTTTTATACTATAAATAATAATAGAATCAGAATAGAGATGCAATGAGTTTGAATTTCTTCTATTTTTTAAAGTTCTTTGTTCTATAACCGTATTTTAGCTATTCATGTTTTCAAATTTTAAATCTAATTATGCCTACTCCAGAACAAATTATACATTATTTTTATCGTCTATTTCGTAGTGCAGGTGTAGAAGTAGAGACTGCAAAATTTTTAAATGCGTTCATTTGCATCATTATTTTACTCATTGTAGTTTATATTTTAGATCGTATTGTTAAGCAGTTTTTTGTAAATCTGATTACAAAAATCTCTACCCGAACTAGAAATCAATTTGATAATTTTTTGGTGAAAAATAATGCTGCTGGACTTACAGCACATCTTTTTATACTTTTGTTTATCGTTTATGCACTGCCTTTTGTGCTTTGGGATTTTCCTCAAACATACATTTATATAGAAAAAGCTGTCGATATATTTGGAGCTTTTGTAGTGGTTTTGTTAGTTCAGAGCGTTTTGAGAACTTTTAGTGATTATCTCAAAACGATGCCTACTTTTAGAGATAAGCCAATCCATAGTTATGTGCAAGTTTTTATGATTTTTGCTTGGCTGGCTGCTGTAGTTTATATTTTTACAATTCTGACAAATAAATCTCCTTGGACATTTTTTTCTGCTCTAGGTGCGCTTTCTGCTGTTATTTTACTCATTTTTAGAGATACAATTTTGGGTTTTGTGGCAAGTATTCAAGTTACAGTCAATGACATGGTCAGGATTGGCGACTGGATAACGATGGAAAAATATGGTGCTGATGGCGATGTGATAGAAATTAGTTTAGCCACTGTAAAAGTTCAGAATTTTGATAACACTATTACAACTATTCCTACTTATTATCTCATTTCAGATTCATTCAGAAACTGGCGAGGAATGCAAAAAGCAGGTGGAAGAAGAATAAAACGTTCTATCCTTTTGAAAGTATCTAGTATTCATTATTTGAGCGAAGAAGATATAAAAGAACTCAAAAATATTGATTTGATAAAAGGCTATTTGGAAACAATGGATAGCGAAGTAAACAATTACAATAAAGAACACAACAGTAACAAAACACTTCTTTTAAATGGAAAAAACATGACAAATTTGGGTGTTTTCAGAATTTATATTGAAGAATATCTCAAACAAAATCCTCATATCAATAACGATATGCTAATGATGAGCAGACAACTAGAAGCTACTCCACAAGGTGTTCCTTTAGAAATTTATGCGTTTAGTAAGAGTAAAGAATGGTTAGAATATGAAAAAGTAGTGTCTGATATTTTTGACCATTTGTTTGCTGCCGTTCCTTATTTTAACCTACATCTTTTTGAAGCTCCTTCAAATGTTTTGGCGATTACTAGAGAGAAGAGGTAGATAGTTTTTTATTGAAAAACTATCTACTTTTTCAAAAGAATAGAAAGTAAATAATACATTTATTCTTCATCTTCTGCAATTTTATGTTTTACTTCCTTACCCAGCCATATTCCGTTAATCTTCCAAAACTCATAAAATATAATCCACTCAGAAATCCAAGGAATAATAGTTTTACCTATAATTATTTTATGATCATTCCACTCTAAATCTTGAGGATAAAATAAGCATAATGAACCATCTTTATATAAATGAATATGCTCATTATAAACAATTTTTGGGTCAATAATAATTACTCTTGGCTTTCTGCCTACTTTATAGGTTATTCTTACCTTATACTCTGAACAAAAATTATTAGGTTGAAAAATACCATTGCAAATAAGCTGTTCGCTTGTTATATGACAGTTTATGTTGTCATAATATTTTTCGATAAATTTCTGCTGCCTCAAGAGTATAGAATAAGTTTTATTATTTCTGAAAGAGTTGCTAGTCGCCATAAAATCTATGAGGTTGATTTTTTACATTATTATTGTCATTTGTTATCTTTCCTTGTCTATCTGTATAGGCATTACCACTATTTATTACAGCAATACTTTTTAGAAGTCCTAAAGATTTATTTTTTTCTTTATATAAACCTAATACTTTTTTACTTAATGTTTCTCCAATTAAAGGAGTGAAAATTCGTTCTATTTCATGCATTTCTTGGATGTAAAGTAATTTATCAAGATTTTTGTGGCAAAAAAATATAAACTCTTCAAAATATGTTCTTCGTTGTGGTTCTTTAATCCATTTATCTGTAAAACACTCATAACTATTTACAGGATTCCACACATGAAAATTTTGTCCTTCATTTAAAATTCTATTTCTTGTATAATTTACGGCTTCTTTTATTGCCATAAATTCTGACAAATCTCCCTTATAACTTTCTCTTGTTAATGTGGTAAGAACTACACTTGAAGGTTTTTCTTGAGAGAGACCTAGTTTATCAAAATATATATCTCTAAGCCTTTTGAAAAGCTGTACAGCTCTTTGTATGGGTTGTTTTTCTCTTACAGATTGTTCTGCTGGTAATGCTTCTTGTGCTTTAACTTTTGTGCTATTTTTAAAGTTACGAATATCAAGGTCTTCTAAATAAGCACTTTTAAACCATAAAGTATATTTTTTAGGACTGCTAAAAACCCAATCTTGGCTTAATCTGTCTGGAACTCTAATATCATAATCTTTAGGAGAAGAAGGAGGCGTGTTAGGAAAGGAGGGTTGTATATCCATATGAAAATCTCCTGCGTAGTTTAAACGAATACATCGATTTTTACGCTCAACTTTGTCTTTATATACTTCATTATCTTTTAGTTTTTTCTCTAGTTTATCAAGGATTTCAATGGGACATTCATTGATATGACTATTATCAATATAAAAAACTGCATCTAAGTCATACTCTTCTTTATTTAAAGGTTTTGAAGTTGTTCCTAAGCTAAAAGAGCCATGAGAAAATATATTTACATAATTTGCTCCAAAATAATTAGGGTCTGATTCTAATAAAGAACCTACTGCAAGATAAGCAGAATCAGCTCTTGCTCTTCTTGTTTCATCTAGTTGTAGTGTTTCACAAACTAAGAGTAATAATTTATCAATTTCTTGAATTCTTGAAAGATTTTCATAATCTTTTTTAGGTAACATTGGGTACATAATTGAAAGTTTAAATTTATAGAATTGCACTAAGGTTGTCGTCTGCTAGTTTAGGATGATTAGTTGAAACACCTCTACTAATACTTTGAATATGTTTAATTTCTCTTTCTGAAAGTTTAATATATTTTTTTTCTTTTTTGTCAGACAGATTTCTAATAAAGTCTGTTTGTTGATCATTTAATTTTATATCAAATACTTCGAAGTATTTGAAAATAGGCTTTTTATGATAAGGGTCTTCATTTTTATAAAAAATTTTTGAGTCACAAAACACTACATTAGCATAAGGAAAAACTTTAATGTCTAATATTTTAGATTGTATTAACTCTTCTCGAAACTCTCTTTCAACAGATATTTCTCTACCTTTTCCACTTTCAAACCACTCTATAAATTTGAAAATATTCTTTCCTAATATTATACCTCTTATATCATTTTCGGTGCTTTTGTCTTTATCCATTTGATCATCACCTTTAAAATTAACTCCAAGTTCTTTTAATTTTTCATATCCAAAACTAAATATTTTATATTTTCCACCAACAGGTTGATACATCTCCATATCATATTTTGAATTATAAACTAATAGATATTTCTCATCAACTTTAATTCTAAATAAATAAGAAACTGTTACAATAATTTCTTTATTATACTTCATAATAAAAAAATCATAATATAATAATATCATTTGAATATTTAAATAAAGCAAATTGTGTATTTTAGTAAAAAACCAAAAAAGAATTGCAGGTGCTACTGATATAATAAGACTAGGAACGAAAGGCTTTTTAAGCATTGCTTCATCAAATTCCATATATCTTGAAAAGAGCAATAACAAATATGTAGTTATAACCACGATTATAATGAAAACTGTTATTATTATTGCCTTGCGTGTTTGTGTTATTTTATTCACAATATTTTTTTAGAAACCCTTAAAACTTAATTTAAGTTCCGTTTAAGTTTATTTTTGCTAAATTATTTAGCAAATTTATTACAACTACTTAACCATTATTTTAATTTAACTTTTTTATATCGTAAAAAATACAGTGTTAGAAATATTGCTGACAAAATAACCATATTTTATTTTTTATGATTGTCAGTCTGTCTTAATATAAAATAAAACTGTCAAAAAGGCTGTTTTTGTAAATGTCATTTGTCTTCAAAAATTTTAAGTTAAAAAGAGTGCTAAACTGATTAGATAATTTAATACGCTGAATATATAACTAAAAGGAAACTAAACCCCCCAAAAAAACTGTTTGTATAGAAATCAAAAAAACAACTAACAACTAAAACAAACAGAAATGCAAAAATCAAAACGTATAAGCATTGCAAAAGATACCGTTGAGGTAATCAAAAATGGTTTTTATATCAATCAGAAAAATCAAAAAGTAGATATAGTAGAAATTCAAGAACAAGCACAGAGAAATTCAGAGCTTTTTGAAGCAAAAGATAATTTTATGTTAGAAGCTCATTACGAACCTCTAAAAAGCGTAAAAAGAAAATTTTATACTCAAAATGAATCGGTTATGGTCGTCATTGATAATCTGTTGAAGTCGAATAATGAACCTGTTTTTTGTCTAAATTTTGCTTCTGCCAAAAATATTGGAGGTGGCTTTCTGACAGGCGCACAAGCACAAGAGGAATCTATCGCACGAGTAACAGGATTAAGTGCGTGTTGTTTTGAGTTTTTTGAGGAATATTATCAGTTTCATCGCAGTAGAAAAAGTATGCTTTATACCGATACGATGATTTATTCGCCTGCTGTTCCGATTTTCAAAAATGATGAAGGAGAATATTTAGACAAACCTCAAAAAGTAAGTGTTCTGACTTCGGCAGCCGTAAATGCAGGAGTTGTCAAAAGACAAGAACGAAACAAAATAGACCAAATTATTCCTGTTATGTATCAGCGAACCGAAAAAGTATTGGCTATTGCTCATCGTAACGGCTATAAAAATTTAGTTTTGGGAGCGTGGGGCTGTGGAGTTTTTCAAAACGAACCCAAAGATATTGCTAAAATTTTTCACGACCTTCTCACTACAAAATTTGAAAACTGCTTTGAAGAAGTTGTCTTTGCCATCAAAACCAATCAAGAAAAAATTATCAATCCTTTTTTGAAGTATTTTCCTGAGTATTAAAATGCTTTATGAAATAATGTCAGAATAAAAAAAGCAAAATCTAAAAATAGAATTTGCTTTTTGATAAATACTTTCTTACCCAAAGTAAATTTTTACTACTAATATCAAAAAAACTAGATTTTTACATTAAATTTCCCTTCTGTAATCGTTCTTGTTTCAGAGCCATTACTTCCAGTAAATTCAAATGTTCCTTTTGCTCTTCCATCTGCTACTTCTGTGATATTTACTTGTCCACTTCCCAAAATAAAGTTTGCTGTAAAAATTTTATCAGCTGTAGTTCCTTCTGACCAAACAGCAGTGCTTGCTGGCGAATTAAAAGTATATGTTCCTGTTCCATCATAATCTGCAATAACAATATTAATCTGACGAACTGAAGAAGAAGAATTTGCTGTTCCTGCAAAGGTAAAAACACCACCCGAAACGGTTGCCTGTACAGCTAAAGTAGCTTCAAATGCTTGTCCATCTACTTTTGCAGACATACTTCCTCCTGCTAATTCTGTTCCTTCATCTGGATTTTCATCCTCGTCATCATCTTTACAGCCTACAAAAGCTATCGAACAAACTAAAAGAAGAATGAACAATTTGCTAAAATTAAACGCTGAAAATATTTTTTTTGTGGTTTTCATAAATTTGGTGTTTTAAGGTTTTTAAAAATTATCTTTTTTGTATAAAACTATAAAACAAATTTACAAGCCTTATGAAACAAAGTCCATACGTAGTTTTGGGTATTTTTAAAAGGTTAATACAGTTATTTTTGTATAACAGTCTTCCAAACTGTTGAATTTGATAAAATACTGTTTTTGATGTTTAGACTGAAAGTCTGAACTATATTAATACAATAAATTCAAGTTTGGTTACTGTTTTTTTAGTAATTTCCCTTTTCAGATTATTATAACTAGTAAAAAAAGTCCTAAAACGAATGAAATTAAGAGTATTCCCTATTGTATTTTTTGTTTTTCTGTTTTTCATAAATCCCATTTTTGCACAAAAAATAAATTCTACATCTTCAAAAATTCAAGATTATTATTTTCAAACTCTACAAAAACAGTATGAAAAGAAAGGTGACAAATTAACCTTTGACCCAGTTATTTCTACTCCTAAACAAGTTTTAGGTTTTGAAATCGGTGACTGGCACGTTTCGCACGATAAACTTCTTTTTTATTTACATACTCTAGCAAAGCAATCTAATAGAATCAGTATTGATACTATCGGATTTACGCACGAACAGCGTCCTCTTATTCAACTTATTATAACAAATCTTGCAAATCAATCAAATTTAGAGGAAATACGTAAAAAACATATTCAACTTACAAATTCTAGTTCTGCAACTGTTTCTACTGAAAGTATGCCTGTTGTGGTTTGGCAAGGGTATAGCATTCATGGAAATGAAGCCAGTGGAAGTAATGCAGCTCTTTTATATGCTTATTATTTGGCTGCTGCTCAAGGAAATGAAATTGAAAACAAACTCAAAAATGCAGTTATTATTCTTGACCCAAGTTTTAATCCTGATGGTCTGAATCGTTTTGCAAGTTGGGTAAATATGCACAAAAGTAAATCACAAGTAAGTGACCCAAATCGAAGAGAAACCAACGAACCTTTTCCCATGGGAAGAACCAATCATTATTGGTTTGACCTAAATAGAGATTGGTTGCCTGTTCAACAGCCTGAAAGTAAGGCACGTTTAAAGCGTTTTCACGACTGGAAACCAAATATTCTGACAGACCATCACGAAATGGGAACAAATAGTAGTTTCTTTTTTCAACCTGGTGTTCCACAGCGTACAAATCCGATTACGCCACAAAAAAATCAAGAACTGACGGCTAAAATTGGTAAATTTCACGCAAAGTTTTTAGATAATATTGGTTCATTGTATTATACCGAACAAAGTTTTGATGATTTTTATTATGGCAAAGGTTCGACATATCCAGATGTAAATGGTTCGGTAGGAATTCTTTTCGAACAGGCAAGCGCAAGAGGACATGCACAAGAGAGCGAAAACGGAATTATTACCTTTGAATTTGCTATTCGTAATCAACTTACTACTTCGCTATCTACCTTAGAAGCTGCTGTAAATCTTAGAAAGGAACTGTTAGATTATCAACAAAATTTTTATAAAACTACTGCTGATTTTGCCAACAATTCTACTGAAAAAGGATATTTGATTGGAGCAAAGAATGATATTCCACGTTTTGAGGCTCTTTTAAAAATCTTAGAAACTCATCAAATTGAATTTTATACTTCTAAAAATGAAGTGAAAGAAAATCAAGGAAAGAATTCAGTTATTTTTTCTGATAAAAATTCGGTTGTCATTCCTGTAAATCAGACCCAAGGCAGATTAGTAAAAGCTATCTTTGATACGCCAAAGACTTTTAAAGACAGTATTTTTTATGATGTTTCGGCTTGGACGTTTACTTATTCTTTTGGATTAGAACAAAAAATACTTTCTCACAGTGAAGTTTCAAATCTGAAAGGAGAAAAAATAAATGCTTCTTACTTTTCTGACTCATTTGCTAAGGAAAATGTAGCCTTACAAAAAAGTGAAATTGGCTATTTGATTGATTGGAAGAATTATTATGCACCAAGATTAGTAAATCAATTATTGGAAAATAATCTGAATGTCAAAGTAAGTGAGGAAGTGTTTTCGTATATAATGAACGACAAGAAGACCGAGTTTGGTAGAGGAACTATTTTTGTAAAAGCTCCTGATAATAAAAATGAAGCTGAAAATGTAGTGCAGTTACTTTCAGAGATGAGCAAAGAACATTCTATACAAATTACTTCTTTAGAAACGGGATTGACTGATAATGGAATTGATTTGGGAAGCCCAAGTTTTCAAACCTTGAAATTACCTAAAGTTTTGGTGGTTGTGGGAGAAGGTGTTGATTCGTATGAGGCTGGCGAAATTTGGCATTTATTAGATGCTCGCTATGGAATGAAAGTTTCTTTGATTGAAGCCAGTGATTTATCATTGATTGACTTACACGACTATACAACGATTGTTTTGCCAAGTGGATATCCTAGAAATTTGAATCCAAATGCACTTTCTAGTTGGACAGAAAATGGAGGGACTTTGATTGCTATTGGTTCTTCGATTAATTTTTTGAAAGGAAGTTCTTATTTCAATTTGAATCAAAAACAATCTTCTAGTCAGAATAATTCAGGACAAAAAGAGCGTTTAATGTACTCAACTAGAGATAATAACAGAGGTTCGAATTATGTAGGTGGATTGATTTTAGAAGGACAATTAGACCTTTCTAATCCAATTGCTTTTGGTTACGAATCTGAAACAATACGTATTTTTAAAGACAATAGTATTTTTTTAGAATATCCTGATAATCCATATACAATGCCTCTTATTTATACTCAAAATCCTAAAACAAATATTGTAAGTGGCTATTTATCAGAATTGAATAAAGAAAAGTTGCAAAACAGTGTTTCTATTATTTCAAAGAATATAGGAAGAGGGAAATTTGTTGCTTTTGCTGATAATCCAAATTTTAGAGCATTTTGGTATGGAACAAATTGTTTGTTTATAAATGCAATATTCTTTTAACCGTCAACGAGGCTTTGCCGTCGTTGAGGTAATAATTGAAAATACAAAAGCCATTATTTTTCTAAAAAGAAGAATAATGGCTTTTTTCAAAACAGTAAATTCAAAAAGTAATTTCGTGATAACTGATAAATTTATATACTAATTCCCATTACACAAATATCATCAACTTGTTCATAATCTGTTCCCATCCAGTTCATTAGATTTCTTTTGAGAGAAACACGCTGATGACGCATAGATGTACTATGAGTATCATATAAAAGTTGTCTAAATTTATTGGACATGAATTTTCGTCCTTCTTCTCCTCCAAATTGGTCTTGATAACCATCAGAATAAATATAAAACGCTTCTACATCTTCTAATTCGATTATATGATTTGTATATTCTTCATTCATAAATTTTTCAGTTCGTCCTCCAATAGGATGAACATCTCCTTTTATAAAAGTTAGATTTACTTCTGCACCACCTTTTTTGCGCTTTTTATGTAAATAAACTAAAGGATTTTTTGCTCCTGCAAATTCCATCATTCCAACAGATTTATCAACCACCACGACAGCCATATCCATTCCATCACGATTTCCTGTGGTGTCTTGTTTCAAAATTCTTCTTATTTCAGATTGCATAAAATCAAGAATTTTACTAGGTGTAGTAATTTGTTGTTGAAGAATAACATCATTAAGAAGAGTTGTTCCAAGTAATGACATAAATGCTCCTGGTACTCCATGCCCTGTACAATCTCCTACAACAGCAATTTGTCGTGTTCCTATTTCATTATACCAATAAAAATCTCCTGAAACTACATCTTTGGGTTCAAAAAACACAAAAGCATCTTTAAAAATTTGCTTTAAATCTTGTGTACCTCCTAACATGGCTGACTGAATGCGCTGTGCATAATTGATACTAGAAACAAGGTTTTTATTTTGTTTTTCTATTTCAGAAGAGGTTTCTTGAAGTTTCCTTTTAGCTAATTCGGCTTTTGTAACATCTTGAAGTGTTCCTTTCATTTTTATCAGAGTCCCTTTTTCATCAAAAACAGGATAGCCTTTTTCTCTTACATAAATTGTTTCTTTGCTTGGAGTAGTAATGCGATATATAGCATTAAAATCCTCGTTTTGGGTTACAGCAATAGTCCATGCTTCATTGAGTTGAGGCAAATCTTCTTCTTCTATCCAAGATTGAAAAACCTGTGTATCTTGTGGTATTTGATAATTTTCTACTTTAAATACTTTATCAAAACTATCTGACCATTTCACTTTTTTTGTAATAATATCCATATCATAACTCACAATTTGAGCAAGACGTTGAGATTCTTCTAGGTTTTCTTTATTTTCTTTTACGTAGTTTAGTAGTTCTTCCTGCATTTTTTGTTGTGCAACTTCTTCACTAATATCCTGTGCTGTGCCTATTAGTGTAACTGGTTCTCCATCATCATTATATTTTATGATAGAGTAAGTACGATAATATTTCCAATGCTCTTCTGATAAATGGGGTGGTTTTGCTCTATAGGTAGTAAATACCTCTTTTTTTCCACTCATCATAGCCTCTGCAATCGCTCGTTGATGTTGCTCTCTTTCTTCTGGATGAATAATAGCATCAAAAATAATTTGATTGATGAGTGTATCTTTTTCTAATCCATAAATATTAGGTAAATTTTCAGAGTGTTTGATTTGTCTTGTATGCAAATTCCAAACATAACTACCCATTTTTGCCATTTTTTCGGCATCAGTAAGCATTTGTTGTTGTTGTTCTAGTTCTTTTTGAGAAATCAGAAGTTTTTCTGTTTGGGTTTCTATGATTTGTTCAGCTTGTTTTCTTTGTGTAATGTCCATCAAAACACCATCAAGATAATTTACTTTGCTTATCTTGTCTTCTACTACTTGTCCAGATTCTTCTACCCAAATGATAGAACCATTTTTATGAATAAGACGATATTCTATTTTATAAGGCAATTTTGTTTCGATAGCTTGACTAATTTCTGCATCAATAAAATTGTCATCTTCATGAATAATACTAGCAAAAGAACGCATTTTATTATTTATAAAATCAGAAATTGGATAACCAGTAATTCTTTCGACTCCTTTAGAAATAAATTTCATTGTCCAATCTTCATCTATCAAGGCACGATACATAATTCCTTGCAGATTATTACTAAGTGACTCTAGTTGTCTTTGAGAATGTTCTAGGGCTTCTTGTTGTAGAGTGATTTGAGTAATATCTTGAATTACACCCAATACACGTTCTGGTTTCCCTGTGCTATCTTTTAATAAATTTGCTTCAATTTTTAATGTTTTCCATTCTTTTTGAGTGTTATTTTTGAAATTTCCTATCATAGAAAAAGTATCAATTTTTCCTTTTGATAATTCAGATAAGTAATTTGTAATTTTTTCTCTACTTGCTTTGTCATAATATTTTGCGTGGGTGTTCATATCTTTCATTTCAGATGCTTCTAATCCATATATTTCAGCTAGATTTTCAGAATAAGAAAAAGATAGGTTATCTAAAACCATATCAAAACTACCAATTTGAGAAATTTTTTCGGCACGAGAAAGTAACCTTTGTCTTTCCTCTACTTCTCGTTGAGCTACAAAGAGATTGTCATTAATGATTTGCAGTTGCTCTGTATTTTGACGCAGTTCTTCTTCTGAGGCTTGTAACTCTTGATTCTGCAAGTTTCCTTGTTGAAGAAGTTTTGCTATTTCTTGTTCTTTTTTTACACTTTCTGTAATATCTTGTAGGCTATTTACGATATAAGTTAGCTTACCTCTCTTATTAAAAAGACAATGTGTAGCTCCTTGAAACCAATGCCAATCTTTGAAATAATCAGTTTTGATACGCAAACGATAAAAGGTATCTTCATCATTTTCTATAGCCTTTTTTTGATTTGACAGTAGTATTTGATAATCTTCAGAGTGAATAACACTTTCTAAAAATGGAGAGTCAATTTTTACGTCTTTATCAACACCTAATATATAATTTAAGTGTTCGGTATGTGTAATTTCATTTGTTTTGATATTTAAGTCATAAGCTGCAAGTTTTGCCATTTTCTTTGCCTGTGAAACTCTATCTACATACAGCTTTAGTTCTCTTTGTGAGCTATTTAAGTTGTCATTAATAATTTTCATTTGTTCAGCACTTTGCTTTAACTCTTCTTCTGATGCTTGTAACTCTTGATTATTTTCTTCTAAAGTTTTCGTAGCTATTTCTACATCTGTAAAAGCCATTTTTACTTGCTGAACCATTGGTTTTAAAACAATGAATGCAATAGTCCAAATAAAAACAAGCAAAAAGCCAATTACTCCAAGTTGTGCTATTTGTAAGTAAGCAAGTTTTTCTTCTGCCTCTGCTTCATACATAACAACAATTTTGTTCATTATAGGAAGAAAAGAATTTTCATTACGTTCTATTTTCTGAATCGCATCTCGCATACTTCTTTGACTGCTTTCTGGGTCTGTTACTTGGTTAGCTTCTAAAAGCTGCTCTACACCTGCCCAAAGCCCATTATAATAAGGTGTAAGTGAATCATATAAAGATTTTACTTCTTCAGAATTTATATGATTGTTACTAAAATTTAATGTATTTTCTTTGCCTATCAAATTTAAATGTGCTGTTTTGAATTCTTTAATATCTAAATCTAATGCATTTATATAAGGAACTTGCTGTTCGCTTTGCGAAGTTGTAGTAGCTATGTATAAAGAACTTTTAGCTATTTTTTGACTCAACATGCGTTGCCTTCCTGATGTATTGATTACAGGTGCGTCATTTTGCTGGTCAGATATAAAACTTTGAACAACTAGACAACCTCCTAATAATAGAACTGTAATAATAAGTGGCGCAGCTATATTTCCAATTCGTAGTTTCTTTAGAATTGCATTGTTTTCTTTTGCATATTGTTCTGAATCAATTTCCTTTCTTTCATAATTAGAAATAAGTTTATCTGCCAAAGAACCCATATAAGCAAAAGCACCTCCTAAAATTAAGGGTGCAACATCAATAACAAAGTGAATAGGATTGACTTGGTGTAGCTTTACAATCATTGCCCAATTGAAAGCAAGCTGTTTGAAAAAGAACCCATCAAGAAGCCAAGCAAATAAAGGAAAGAATAAACCAAATACTAGCCCACCAATGGCATATTTGATTGTATTGGAATAACGCATATATTTTTATTAGAAATAGCATCTTATTTATTTGAAAAGTCAACATGAAATAAGATCAAAGGGAATAAGTAGAGTTTTGTATCTGTATAGATAGGGGAAACACAAATACATAGCCAATATACGTATTTTTTTTATACTAAAATAGGACTTTAAAGGATTGTTTTTTAGGTATTTATAGGTTAAATAGGGGTGTTTTGTCTTATTTAATTTTCTAATTGTACTTTTTTAATAAAATGCTTGTAGTCGGAATAGGTAAAATATTTTTTCTGATTCAGAAAAATTTCCTTCTCATGTTTGAATTCAATTTCTTTATCTACTGGCACATCTGTTTTGTAATCAATTATTTTTTCTAATTCTTCTTTAGTAAAAAAAACTTTTCTCAAAATAAGACGAACAATTTTGAAATTTTCTTCAATATCTGATATCCAAATCAATGTTTGAATAGCAAAAAATAGAAAAAAAGCATTTAATAAATGAGGTAAAATATAAACATATAAATTGCTATAATCAGCAAGAGCATTTTCCAATAACTCAATATCAAGACTTCTAAGACGAGTATAGTTGTCATACTTCCACCACTTTTCAAAAAAATACATCTGAATATGTTGGGTAAGTAAGTAGCAGATATTAACTATCCAAAAAAGTGTTCCAACATTGTTTTTTTCTAAATCATAAAGCATAAAACGCCTTTTTAAAAAAATAACAACTAACATAGTAGCTCCTAAACTCAAAGCTAAAGAAATATAATAAGGCACACTATAATCTAACTTTCCATTTTGAAAAAGTGAAAGGAGATATTGATTTTTCAGAAAAAATAGCTTTAAAATTCCTTCTGCAAATAAGGCGCAACTAATAGGAATGGCAAATAAAACTAAGAAAAACCAAAAATAATAAGTAAGATTAAGAACCTTTTTTTTCATAAAATTTATTTGTAGAATTACGAATTACGTATTTATTTTTTTAATAATAAGAACTCTGAAACAATTATTTCAGAAAGTGTTTTTTCACTAATCACTAATCACTAATCACTAATCACTAATCACTAATCACTAATCACTA
>JAHDBD010000052.1:14014-14278 GCA_020630575.1 Bernardetia sp. | reverse complement strand
AAGCTGTACAGTTTCCTGCATCTGTGTTTACAGATACAGTTAAAGGTGCTGTAATTGTTGGATTTTGAGTATCTGTAATAACCACCTCTTGTGTATCTGTTGCTGTATTTCCACTATTATCAGTTACTGTCCAAGTTACAGTTGTTGTTCCGATAGGGAAAACAGTAGGCGCATCATTTGTAGTAGTTGCAATTCCACAGTTATCATCCGTTACTGGTGTTCCTAAATCTACATTTGAAGCTGTACAGTTTCCTGCATCTGTGT
>JAHDBD010000052.1:0-13914 GCA_020630575.1 Bernardetia sp. | reverse complement strand
TTACAGATACAGTTAAAGGTGCTGTAATCGTTGGGTTTTGAGTATCTACTAATTTCTCTGCTTGAATAGCAAAAGTATAAATAGAGTTGGTTGCATCATTACTTTCAATAGAAATTGTAGCACTTTGAATTCCTACTGTATTAGGATTGTAAGTAACTGTAAAAGTTGCGCTACTCAATGGAGCTATTGAAGTAGTATTGAAATTACCAACTGTAAAATCAGCAGAACCACTAATAGAAATAACAGGATTCCCTGTAAGATTCAAATCTACATTCGAAGTATTTTGTATTGTAAACGATTGATTAATTGGTGTTGAGTTACAATTACTAACACTTCCAAAATCAGTACCATCAGTCGTAGAAGGTGTAACATCTCCATTCACAATATCAATACCGTTTCCTTGTATATTTATTTCTGGGTCAAAGATTATAATTGTTCCTACTCCTTGAATAGCAAAATCATAAGTAGCTTCATTAGGATTAGGGTGATCACTATTAATTGTAATAGTAGCTGTTCTAGTTCCTAAACTGGAAGGTATAAAAGTTACATCAAAAGTTGCCATTCCACCAGCAGTTACTAGAGTAGGTCCAGTACCTGTTATCATAAAGTCAGTAGTATTACTCGAAACGATTGAACTAATATTTAATGCTAGACTTCCTGTATTTCTGATAGTGTAAGTAACTACTCTACTTGTGGTTACGTTTCCAAAATCTGTATCATTTGCAGTAGAAACAGTAGTAGATCCATCTGCAATATCCACTAACGGATTTCCTCCTTGTACATTAATATCTAGAGAAGTGCCAAATATATAAGCTGCTCCTGCACCATTACCTCTTGTAGTTTCTGCATCAGCTCCTACTATAGCGTAGTCTCCTGAAATAGCTACAGCCGTACCAAACCTGTCAAATCCCTCTGCATCACTTGCCTGTATTTTAGCTTCTTGTACCCAGCTTGTTCCATTTCGTTTAAACATATAAGCAGCTCCTGCATTAGTACCTCCTGTATCTTCGAAAATTGTTCCTACAATAGCATAGTCTCCTGAAATAGATGCAGACTCACCAAACCAGTCATTTGCTTGTGCATCATTTGCCTGTATTTTAGCTTCTTGTACCCAACTTGTTCCACTTCTTTTAAACATATAAGCAGCTCCTGCATTAGTACCTCCTGTATCTTCATCTCTAGCCGTTACGATGGCGTAGTGCCCTGAAATAGCTACAGAATAACCAAAAAAATCTCCTTCCTCTATATCATTTGATTGAAGCTTGACCTCTTCTATCCAGTTTGTCCTATTTCGTTTAAACACATAAGCTGCCCCTGAAGCATGACCTTGTGTATCTTCATGAATAGCCCCTATGATAGCATAGTCTCCTGAAATAGCTACAGAATAACCAAAATTATCGCCTGCCTCTGCATCACTTGCTTGTATTTTAGCTTCTTCTATCCAGTTTGTTCCACTTAGCTTAAACACGTAAGCAGCTCCTGTACTAAAGCCTCCTGTATCTTCTCTATAAGCCCCTACAATAGCATAGCCCCCTGAAATAGATACAGACTTACCAAAAGTATCGCCTGCCTCTGCATCACTTGCTTGTAGCTTAGCTTCTTGTGTCCAACTTGTTCCATTTCGCTTAAATATATATGCTGCTCCTGCATCAGTTCCTGTATTTTCTTCAACAGATCCTATAATAATATAGTCCCCTGAAATAGATACAGACTCACCAAAACGATCGCCTGCCTCTGCATCACTTGCCTGTATTTTAGCTTCTTGTACCCAGCTTGTTCCATTGCGCTTAAATATATAAGCTGCTCCTGTACCAAACAGCCCTGTAGCTCCTATGACAGCATAGTCGCCTGAAATAGCTACAGACTTACCAAAATTATCACCTCTATCTGTATCATCTGCGAGTAGTTTTTGTATTTGGTCAACTGGAAGTAGAAAGTCTATACCTACTGCACCTACTGCAAAATCATATTCTGCTTCATCGCTATCATTATTATTGATAGTAAGAGTTGCTGAATGGCTGCCTTGTAGTGATGGCGTAAGAGTAACATCGAAAGTAGTAGATCCATTTACTGGAATAATAGCAGGGAAAGTAATATTGCTTACTACAAAATCAAGTGCATTTGCTCCCGTTACATCAATAGACGAAACGGTAAGATCTGTTCCTCCTGTGTTTTGAATAGTATAAGTTTTTGTTACAGAACTTTCATTTGAAACTGTGCCAAAATCTGTATCATCTCCTGTGTTAGGAATAAAATCTCCATCGATAATACTTATACCATTTCCTTGTATATTTATTTCTGGCGTAGAACTACATACAAGCATATCACCTGTAATAATCCAGTTATTAGGTGCAGAAGTAAGTGTATTTCTTGCACTTTGTCCATTACAGTAAGTAAGTCCAGTTGCTCCTAGATTTATGTTTGGATTGACAGTTTGTGCTGCCCAGCCTATAAGTGTTGCGTCATAGTTGGCTGTACTTAGACCAGAGTTATCTAGCATTCTAATCATGCCATCATACCAAGTAGTTTCTACAACATTGCTCACATTCCAGTTTCCAAGGTTTTGGTTAAATGCTGTTGCTCCATTAAACATTCCTCCCATAGCAACTACATTATCTGTATTCCAGTTACCAATATTTTGATTAAAAGCAGTAGCTTCATAGAACATCCATACCATAGAAGTTACATTTTCTGTATTCCAACTACTAATATCTTGGTTGAAAGAAGATGCTTGATAAAACATGCCAAACATAGTAGTAGCGCTTTCTGTATTCCAATTATTAATATCTTGATTGAAAGAAGATGCACCAGAGAATGTTCTACTCAAAATAGATACGTTTTCTGTATTCCAATTACCAATATCTTGATTAAAAGATGTTGCATTATAGAATGTATAATTCAAACTTGTCAATGAGGAAGTATTCCAATTTCCAATAGGTTGATTAAAAGAAGTTGCATTACCAAATGTATAAGTCATTGATAATACACGTTCTGTATTCCAATTTCCAATAGGTTGATTAAATAAAGGAGCATCATAAAATACTCGACTCATAGAAGATATGTTTTCTGTATTCCAATCATTCATTGTTACATTTCCATCAAAAATAGCACAACCTTCAAATAAACCGTTTATGTTCGCTACATTTTCTAAGTTAGGAACATCGGTAGCAGTATAAGTTAAGTTGATACAATTTTTAAAAGCTCCAGAAAGTCCACGCCATTCAATATCTCCCCAAGCCTCTATAGTTCTGATTTTTGTACTTTCATTAGGATAATCGTCCATAGAAAAATCATAAAAATCTCCCTTGATGGCTAACTCATAAGTACTTCCATTTTCTAATCCTGTAATAGTATAGCTTCCAGAAAGACTAGCAATAGAACCTTCTGCTACTCCTGCATTGGTTAAATTTGTCCAAGTAACCTCGTAATTAGTACTTGAAGAATTTGTAGGAATTGTAATTGTTCCATCATCTGTTATCCAAGTAGTACGGAAAGGGCGATTATTATTATATGTACCTTGAACTACAAATGTATAAGGAGAATTATTTACATCGCTATTTTCAATAGAAATGGTCGCTGTTTGTACTCCTACCGTATTTGGAGTATAAGTAACAGTAAAAGTCGCACTACTAAGAGGTGCTATGGAAGTAGTTGTAAAATTACCAACTGCAAAGTCAGCAGAACCACTAACAGAAATAAGAGGTGTTCCTGTTAAATCTAAAGCTGTACAACTATTATTTTTGATTGTAAATGATTTTGTTATTGAACTACCAATATTTGCAGTTCCAAAATCAGTATTATCAGCCGTTTCTGGTGTTGTATCTCCGTTTGTAATTTCTATATTATTAGATGAAATACTTATAGCATTTCCTTGTATAGTTTCGGTCATATAAACTGCACCACCAAAAAGACCGTTTGTCCAATTTCCTATTGCTCCAATGATATAATCTGTATCAAGTGCTACCGAATGTCCAAAGTAAAGAGGAGAAGTAGGATTTGTAGGTTGTGCTTCTAGCTCATTCGTAAACTCCCAAGTTGTTCCATCAAAATTATATTCGAAAACAGAACCAAAATGATTGTTATTTGGTGTATAACTCGCACCTACTAAAATACGATTTTCTGAAATAGCAACTGACGTTCCATACCAACCTGCTTGTGGATTATTTGGTGTTAGTTTTATTACTTCTTGCCATGTAGAAGTAGTAGCATTTCGTTCGATAACATAAGCTGCATTCTGTGAAGTATTATTTACTCCTATTACAGCCTTATTATTTGAAAGAGATATATCAGCACCGAACTCAACTGAATTTGGCGCATCAGATGCTACTACTTTAGATTCTCTTACCCAGCTAGTACCATTTTTTTTAAAGAAATAAACTGCACCTGAAGTAGGAGCTTCCATTCTATCAGCAATAGCGATATAATCTCCATCAACATCCAAACGAGTACCAAAACTATTACTTGTTGTGGTATTATCTCCCATCAAAGTAGCAGTATTATTCCACCACAATCCTATTTCATCATATTCAAAAACATAAGATACTCCAATATTTGTTGAGGTATTTCCACCAATAACAAGTGTATTATTTGATACAACTGCTGTTCCAAAACTTCCAGTAAGACCAAAATCAGATGCTACAAATCGGTTTTCGAAATTCCAAGTAGTTCCATTTCTTTTATAAATATAGATAGCAGATTCAGATGGTGAACTTACCACAGCAAAATTATCTGTTATATCTACTTTGTTTCCAAAGTTATTCCACATTGTTTGATCGAATGTTGTAAAGACAGCATTCTCTATCCAAGTACCATTTACTTTTTGATAAATGTATGCTTCTCCTGCTTGTGCTGTTGGTGTTACACTTCCATAAGGAACAGGTTTTCCAACAATAGCATATTCTCCAAAAATAGCTACATCTTGACCAAAATGATCATCTGCAATTACATTTGAACCTATGAAAGCTGTTTGCTGTGTTGTTCCTGCTTGTATATTTGTAGCTTGAACTGTAAATGTATAAGGAGAATTAATAGCATCACTATTTTCAATAGAAATAGTTGCTGTTTGAGTTCCTATTGCATTTGGAGTGTAAGTAACTGAGAAAGTAGCACTACCATTTGAAGGAATTGAAGTAACTGTAAAATTACCAACAGCAAAATCAGAAGAACCACTAACAGAAATAATTGGTGTTGCTGTTAAATCTAGATTTGTACAACCATTATTTATAATTGTAAATATTTTTGTGATTGGAATAGGATTGCAAGCATCTGCACTTCCAAAATCTGTATTATCAACAGTTTGAGTAGTTGTAGAATTATTTGCAATTACTGTATTATTAGATTCAATCGTAATTCCATTATTTGTAGTTATTTCTCCGATATAAACTGCACCGTCATTAAAACTCGTCGTATTCCCATTTGTATTGTATGCAGTAGCTCCTACAATATAATTATCAGCACTAAGAGCGATTGATTTACCAAAATCTAAATTAGAAGCTGGATTTGTTGGTTGTACTTCTATTGTATTATCAAGTTGCCAAGTCGTTCCATCAAAAGAATAATCATAGACTACTCCAAAATGAATACCATTTCTGTTGTCTTGAGGTGCACCCACCAAAACATGATTGTTATGAATAGCAACTGTTAAACCATACCATGTTGAAGCTGGAATACCACCTACAGCATTGAGTGTCGTTTCTGGTTCCCAAACAGAAGTAGCTGAATTACGTTTTAAAATATAAGCTCCTTCTATTCCAAAAGCAGGGTCTGTACTTACTATCAATCTATCATTTGACATAGACAAATCCCAACCTATATTCATAACTGTATTTCCCAAACCAGCCAATAGTTTGTCTTCTCTTATCCAGTTTGTTCCGTCTTTTTTGTAGAAGTAAATAGTACCTATATTGGCATTTTCCATTCTATCTGTAACAGCCATATAATTTCCATCAATAGCTAATATACTACCAAACTCACTTTGTGTATGAATGTAATCGCTTGCTAGAGTAGAAGTGTGATTCCAGTTTGTTCCATCATATTCTAATGTATAAACTGTTCCTATATTGCTTGCATTTTTTCCACCAATAACGATTGTAGTATTTGAAATTTTAGCTATTCTGAAGTTTGCATTCAATCCAAAATCAGTAGCTACAAATTTGTTTTGGCGTATCCAAGTAGATCCAATGTTTTCATAAACATAAATTGCAGATTCCGATTCAGAACTCACAACAGCGAAATTTCCATCTATATCTACATTAAGCCCAAAATCCCAAGCATTAGGATTATCGGCATTGAATATAATTTGTTCTGACCAAGTAGAACCTGTTTTCTTGTAAATATAAACTTCAGCATCTTCATTATTCCTTAAAGCTACATTCGGCTTTCCAACAATAGCATACTGACTAGAAATAGCTACATCACTACCAAAAAAGTCGTTTTCACCTACATTTGAACCTATATAAAGCGTTGGCTCTGCTGCTCCTGTTTGTGCATTAGCTTGTACTACAAACGTATAAGGAGAATTATTTGGAGCATCACTTTCAATCGAAACAGTAGCAGTTTGAGTGCCTATCTGATTGGGAGTATAAGTAATTGTAAATATTTCACTACTAAAAGGAGCGATAGAAGTAACTGTAAAATTACCAACTGCAAAATCAGAAGAACCACTAATAGAAATAAGTGGTGTTCCTGTAAGATTTAAAGGTAAACTAGAAGGATTACTTATAACAAATGATTTACTTACTGATGCAACTGCATTACAGTTTCCTATATTTCCAAAATTTCCAAAATCTGTTCCATCAGTTGTAGAAGGAGTAATATCTCCGTTTGTAATTTCAAGACTATTACTCAAAATACTAATCAGAGATGTAGGTAAAGGATTGGTCTGACAAGAAAATGTAGTTCTATTAATGATAGTTCCATCTCCTAATTCACCTATTTCATTATTACCTGTTCCACAAAACAATAAACGGTCTGCTTTGAGTGCTAAAGTATGGCTACCTCCTGCATTTATAGCTATCCATTTGTTTTCCGTTCCTATTCTTGTAGGAGTGCTTGTACTTGTAGTAGTTCCGTCGCCTAATTGTCCTTGCCAATTTGCCCCCCAGGTCCAAAGAGAGCCATCAGCCTGTAATGCTGTAGAATGCTGTCCTATTATAGATAAAGCAACTACTGTCCATTTGCTTGAATTCCCTACTTGAGTAAATATCGTTCTTTGTAAGGTTGTTCCATTTCCTAATTGTCCACTAAAATTTTGTCCACTCATCCACAATGTTCCATTTGCTTTTAGTGCAGCCGAAAAAGAACCTCCACCAGAAATACTTATCCAATCATTATGTGTTCCTGATTGAACTAAGTTGATTTGATTAGTAGTTGTGTTTCCATTTCCTAATTGTCCTGCAAAGTTAGAACCTGCTCCCCAAACTGTTCCGTTGGCTTTTAAAGCTAAAAAATGAGTATTACCAGCGTCTACACTTATCCAATCATTAGCCGTTCCTAATTGTTGAGGCGAATTAATACTGTTAGCTCCTCCTCCATTTCCCCATCTCCATAAAGTTCCGTTTGCTTTGAGCGCAACAGCAAACCCTGCACCTCCAGTAATACTTACCCAGTCATTATCTGTTCCAATACGAGTAGGAATGATAGCATTTGTAGTTGTTCCATTTCCTAAAGCTCCACTATGATTACCCCCCCATGTCCAAAGTGAGCCATCTGCTTTTATACCAGCTGAAAATTGACCCATTGCTATACCACAAATCCAATCATTGCTTGTTCCTACTTGCTTAGCTACATTCGAACCCGTACCCAATATTCCTACAATACCATTAGAACTATCATATCCTAGTTGTTCATCGCTATCTGAACCCCAAGCCCAAATTGTTCCATTTGATTTTAGAGCTACACTATGATTTGTACCTGCACTTACGCTAATCCATTTCTCAACTGAGTTATGAATGAATGTAAAGGTAGATTCATCTGTTGTAGTTCCATTTCCTAATTGTCCTAAATTATTACGTCCTGATATATATAACTTTCCATTTGATTTAACAGCTAAACTAGTATAAAATCCACATTGTAAAATTATCCAATCATTAGTTGTACCAACACGAGTAGGTATATTTAATTCTGTTCCTACTCCACTTGTTCCTTGTCCTAACTGTCCATATTGATTATTTCCCCACGTCCATAAAGAACCATTTGCTTGAATTGCTGCTGAATATTCAGCTCCAGCACTTATGCTTACCCAGTTATTTGTAGTTCCTACTCTTCTAGGAGTAGTAAAGTTTGTAAGATTTCCTAATCCTAACTGACCTTTTGAATTATCCCCCCATGCCCATAAAGAGCCATCTGCTTGAATTGCTAATGCATGACTTGTTCCAAACTCAACTTGTGTCCAGTTAGTATCTGTTCCCAAACGAGTAGGTGTTGTTCTAGTATTAGAATTTCCTAAACCAAGCTGACCATTTGCATTTTTACCCCATACCCAAAGTGAACCATCTGCTTTTATTGCTGCATAATTATTTGATGTACCACCAGCAAAAATATCTTTCCAATTTGTATCTGTTCCTATCTGAATAGGTACACTACTATCTACTCCTGTACCATTGCCTAAGCTACCGTCTCCATTAAATCCCCAAGCCCAAAGTGTTCCGTTTGATTTGATAGCAAAAGAATTATTTGTACCAGCCGAAATAGCTACCCAATCTGTATCTGTTCCTATTTGGATAGGATTCAAACTATTTATATCTGTTCCATTTCCTAACTGTCTTGCTCCGTTGAATCCCCATGTCCAAAGTGTCCCATTTGATTTGAGAGCGATATTGTGACTGTTACCAGAATGAATAGCTGTCCAATCTGTATCTGTTCCTATACGTATAGGAGTATTTCTGTCTGTAGTTGTTCCATCTCCTAATTGTCCTCCCCAGTTTTGTCCCCACGCCCAAAGTGAACCATCACGAATTTCGATAGTATGGCTACCAGAGCTAGAAATTTTGCTATAATGAGAGCGATAAACAACAGATTTATTTCTGTTTCTGATATTTGTTTGTGCTGACAAGTCTTGAATACTGACAGATAAAAATGCAAAGATTATCAACATAAAAGCTGATAGCCTAATGAAGTAGTTATTTTTCATTGGTATGAGATACGTGTAAAATAGAATGTAAGAATTTGAGTATGCAAAAGTAATTTATATTTATATAATTACAAAGTAAAACCAAGTCAAAAGTGACTAATGTGCTAAAAATCAAAGATTTGAATGAAAATTTTAAGTAGTTAGAGTATATAAGGCAGCTTGTTGTCGCAATGTAATAATAAATGTATTTGTTTTTTTGTTAAAATAAAATTTTGCTTTTATGTAATTTTTCAGCAGAAATTATAATACATAATTATACAATACCAATTTCTCTAGAATGTAACATGGCTTTTTCACTTTTGATAAAATAACACGTCTTTACATTCAGATTTTCCATATTCTGAAGAATTTTTTTTGTGCTACTTTTTTGTTTGTTCTCAGTCTGACGAATATAAATTGCTTTTATACTTTGAGGAAAGGTCTTACAAATTTCCTCATAAATAGTAGGGTCTGCTTGAGAATCATCTCCTAAAAGAACAAAGCGAAGATGTGGATAAAACTCTATAATATCTTTTATTTTATCAAATTTATGATGATGCCCTCCTCTTCCTGTAAAAAGAAAATCTGAAAGATTAGTTTTAATGCTTTTTAGCTTAATGACAGCTTTGGGTAAATTTTGAATCTGGGTAAAACGCTCAATAAAATTATATAAATTCCACTCACTACTAGAAACGTAAAAAAAAGCATTTGTTTCTCCTTTTTCTTGTTTAGCTTTACTAAGTAACTCATAATGTGCTGTTACATCTTCAAATACTTTTCGGTCATTTACATTTCTCCATAACAAAACATATAATTTTTTAAATAAATTATTGGTATGAGAAATCAAAAAAGTATCATCAATGTCTGAAATAAAAGCTAACTTTCCATCATAAGGATGCAAAATTTCAGTAGTTCTTTTTATGCTTTTGCCTTCATGATTTAATTCTACTTCTATTTTGTTCCATCCATTTTTAAAATGATCATCAGAAAAGTTTTTTAAAGGAATAGAAAAACGAAAATAACCATCTTTGAGCGTTTTGCTATGTATTTTTTTGTTATTATAATGAAGATACACATCTGCATTCGAAATGGTTTTTCTTCTGAAAGTACGAAGAACAGAATAAGCATGCTTGAATTTTGTTTTTTCACTCAACGGAACAGGCGATTTTTTGAAAACATGTCCAAAAACAACCAATAATTTATCACTTGCATAGCCTCTATACAATTTTATATCAGCTTTTAGATTATCTTTTCTTATAATATTTGAACTCATAGAAGTTTTTTTAATTAATTTCTTTTCTGACATAACAAGCAAATCAAAATCTAGTTTGATATAAACAACTAAAACTCACATAAACCCATGAAAAATAAAAACGATAATTTCATTTTTTTAGTCATAAACCCTCTAGCAGGAGGAACTGATAAGAAAAATGAAAAGTATGTAATAAAAGAATATATAGAAAATAAAGGATATAATTTTGTCTATTATGAAACAACAGGAAATAAAGAAGAACCTTCTGATGAGACAGAAATAAAAAAACTATATAATAAGTACAAACCTAAAAAAGTAGTAATTGGAGGAGGAGATGGAACAATCAAATTCGTTTTTGAAACACTTTTTGAAGAAGACATTATTTTTGGGATTTTGCCAATGGGTTCTGCCAATGGATTAGCCAAGGATTTGGATTTGCCCAACGACTTAGAAACCTGTTTAGAAATTGCTCTACAAGATAATTTTAAAGAGGTGGATAGCATTTCAATTAACAAGATGAAGAGTTTTCATTTGAGCGATTTGGGACTCAATGCTGAACTTATTAAAAACTATCACGATAGCAAAATACATGGAAAACTAGGTTATTTTTTACAAATGTTTCCTACCATTTTAGAAAACAAAGAACCTTTTAATGCTACTATTTCTACTCCAGATACACAAATTGAAACGCAAGCAAAAGTAATTTTGATAGCCAATTCAAGTAAATATGGAACAGGTGTAGTTGTAAATCCACTAGGGAAAGTAGATGATGATGTCTTTGAAATTGTTATTTTTAGAAGTTTAGAACTGTCTCTTATATTGAAAATATTATTTGGTAATCTGCCTTTAGAAGATGATGCTATCGAAATTATAAGAACAAAAAAAGCACTTATTCAAACAGATTATCCAATTAGTTTTCAAATTGATGGGGAGTTTTGTGGAGAAGTAAAACAGTTAGATATAGAGATGGAAAAACAGAAAATTAAAATTGCTACACCTAAATTAAATTCTACTCCACGTAAGTAGTCAGAAAAAATAAAAGACTAATTAGCAAGTGATTTGTAGTATGAAATAAAAGGTATACTAAAAAAATACTTCTTTTGTTCTTGTAAAGAATTAAAATACAGTAATATACTGTCAGAGTAATCATAAAACCAACAACTCAGCGAAGCCAAATCACTCGCTAATTATTCTAATTATTTATTTTTTTAAGTCACCACTATTCACTAAACTCATTTTTAACTGACTTTTTGACACATTTTTTGAATAACAATTCAATTCTTTACGTATCTTTGAAGCATATTTGCAATTGTGTTATTATTATTTTACATAATTGATATTTTTTCAATAAAAAATAGTTTTTTCCTGCTAAAAACACGTAAACCTTGACTATGATAGATGTTCAGCCCATAAAATTACGTTTCGGAATTATTGGTCATTCTCCTTTGCTCAATCATGCCATAAAAGTCGCTGCACAAGTTGCCAATACAGATATGAGCGTTTTGATTACAGGCGAAAGTGGAACAGGAAAGGAGTCGTTTTCTAAAATCATTCATCAACTCAGTACACGCAAACATTCTACTTTTATTGCTATCAATTGTGGGGCAATTCCTGAAGGAACAATCAATTCTGAACTTTTTGGACACGAAAAAGGCTCTTTTACAGGGGCAGCAGGAACACGAAAAGGATATTTTGAAGAAGCTGACGGAGGAACAATTTTTTTAGATGAAATTGGAGAAATGCCTCTTGATACACAAGCAATGCTTTTAAGAGTTTTAGAAAATGGAGAGTTTATAAAAGTGGGTTCTTCAAAACCTCAAAAGACAGATGTTCGGGTGGTGGCAGCTACAAATGTACGCTTGGTTCAAGCTGTTGAAGAAGGAAAATTTAGAGAAGATTTATATTATCGTCTTAATACTGTTCCAATTTTTGTTCCTCCTCTAAGAGATAGAGAAGATGATGTAGAACTTCTTTTTCGCAAGTTTGCAGGTGATTTTTCAGAGCGTTATCGTAGCAAACCAATTATTTTGGATGAAGATGCCAAACAAATTTTGCTTTCTTATCCCTTTCCTGGAAATGTTCGTCAGCTCAAAAATTTGGTAGAACAAATGTCTGTTTTAGAAGGTGATAACAGAAATATTGATGCAGAAATATTGAAAAATTATTTACCAAAAAATGCTCCACGAGCAAATACACTTCCTGCACTTTCGGGAAGTGAGCAAGCAAAAGATAACTTTTCAGAGCGAGATTTATTGTATAAAATATTGTTTGATATGCGTAGAGATGTAACCGAACTCAAACAACTCGTTTTGAATATTTTGGAAGGACAAGGAAGTGCAGGAATGTTGCAAAAATATGAACATCTTTTTGATGATGTAGCTAAGAATGGTGAAGCTTATTCTGATAAAAATTCTAATTTGCCTTTGTATCTCAATCCGTCCAATCCAAATTCTGCTAATTATAATCATGTTGAAGATGAACAAGATGATGCTGCCATAGAATATGCTAAAGAAGTAGAAGATGACAACGAACCAGAGAAAGAACCAGAAGAGGAAACACTTTCTTTAGAGAAAAAAGAAAAAGAAATGATTATTAAGGCATTAGATAAAAATAATAATCGTAGAAAATATGCAGCACAAGATTTAGGAATTTCGGAGCGTACTTTATATAGAAAAATAAAACAATACGAACTGGATAAATAAACAATGGTTAATTGTGAGTTATTAATGGTTAATTGAATTTCTAGACTGAAATAAAATAGATAATTTTGTGTTTTAACAAGAGTAAACCTCATTAATAGCAAAGTATCAACACTGGTTACAAAATCAGAAAATAACGCTGAAATAAATAAAAATGATAAATAAATATATAAATAAAACTTTCCTTTTTAGCTTGATTCTTCTTCTATCAAGCTGTACAGGTGCATCTCTTTTTAAACTAAATGGTGGAACAATTGATTATACCAAAATCAAAACGCTTTCTATCCAGCCAATTTTGAATGATGCAGGACAAGGACCTCCAACAATTACAATTAATGCAACTGAAAAATTGCGTGAATTTTATCTTCGAAATACTCGTCTAGGGCTAGTTCAAGCTGGAGGAGATATGCAGATTGAGGGAAGAATTGTAGGTTATGAAGTTATTCCTGTTGCACCACAAGGAGGATCGCAAGTTGCAACTATTCAGCGTTTGCAAATCAAAATGGAAGTGACTTATTATAATGCTGTTGAAGAAGACCAATCTTTTGATGATAAAGTGTATACACAATTTGAAGATTTTGAACAAAACCAGACACTTTCACAGGTAGAAGAACAGCTAGTAGAAATTATTTTGGATAGAATTGTGTTTGATATTTTTAACGACACAGCAGGAAATTGGTAACAATTAATTACGAATTAAATTACTATTCTTTATTTTGATGTAACTCTGTCCCACTAAATATGGCTTCGTAGTACAATGGATAGTGCGTGAGCTTCCGACGCTCAAAATTTAGGTTCGATTCCTAACGAAGCTACTAAAAAAACCGAATAATTTGTTTAAAACAAGTTATTCG
>JAHDBD010000094.1 GCA_020630575.1 Bernardetia sp. | reverse complement strand
TTTTCCTCCTCTTGGTTGTCTTTATTTCTAAAATCATAGACTTTTTTAGCTCCATAAGCTGCCCCTGCTGCCAAAAGTAGTGAAAGACCTCCATCGATAGGTGCGCCTAATGCATTAGGGTTATCAATAGGAAAACCTCCACCTTGAGCAAACAAATAGTCTACAATAAAAAATCCAATAAGGAGTAATACAATTTTTTTGAACATAATGAGTACAATTTAAATGATGATATTTTAGGTAAGATAAATAGCCGTAATAATATAATTAATACGGCTATTAATATCAAAATAGTGCTTATTCTTTCACAATACGAACTGTCATTGTTTTTTCAGAATCCGAAACTTGAAGTAGATACAAACCAGAAGCCTGTTTTTCTAAATCAATTGTGCCTTCTAAAAATGCTCCTTCTTTAGATTGCTCGGCTTCAAAGATGATTCTTCCTGTGGCATCAAACAAACGAATGGTGTAATTTCCTTCTTTATTTGTTCTTAAGTTATATGAAAAAAGATTTGGAGTTGGATTTGGATAAACCATCAACTTTTCATCCTCAAAGAAATCTTGACTTGCTTCTGTTTTGAATAAAAGTACAAAACGTTTTACTTCATTTCCCTTCTTTGCTAAAAACTTATAATCGCCTTCTGATTTTAAGTTATGTAAAGAATCTGTCAAGGAATCATACAAATAAAGTTCGTGTTTTGAATGGAAATATTTCATACTGCGAAGCGTAATTTCATACTCTCCATCTGTCAGAATATTCATTGCTAAAGGTAAACTTTGGTCGGAATCAAAACGTCCTAATCCATTGATAGCAAAATATTCCGTTTCTGCTGTTTCTGCATTTTCATTGTATGAATAAAGGGTAGAACGTACACTATTCATTTTGTGAAGTTTGGCTGCATCATATTTGCCATCAAAATTAGCAGTTGCCCCTGATTCAAAATAAATTGTGGTTTCATCTAAAGAAGCGTCTTTCTTGAGTGCCACTCTAATCAATCCTTCTTTTACGTTTTGGGTTTCTGTTGTTTTGTAAAAACGTGTGTCTGTTCCCAAACGAACTCCATTATTCATAGTTACAGTTCCTCCACCTAGAGTTCTGACAAAAAAGCCTTGCATAGAAGCAATTTCTTTTTTACCTCCATTATTCGATACACCATTGACATATTCTGCAAAAATTCCTTCATATTGATTTACTGGAATATCAATATAAACAGCATCTTCAATTCCTGTTGAAGCTGCCAAAACTAACTCCCAATCAATTGGAGAAGGATACGGATTTCCAATCAGATTATAACCTTCTTGGCTAAATCCTCCTCCACTATTTGTAACAGAAATAGATTGACTTCCATTATTCAATGTTCCATTCAAATCTACCGTTACACCTGTTGAAATATTGGCTTGATAACCTCTAGTTACAGTCAAATTAGCCGTCGTAGGGACTTTGTAATTGGAAATAAATGGATTGAAATAAGCACTTGATGTTGATCCTGCATTACTTTCTTCATACTGGAAAAAAGTAGGGAAAGGACGAACAAAAGCAGGCTCTGGAGCTGTATTGTAAGCTGTCGTCAGAACTAGACTCATATCATCGCCAAACTGTGAAACCGTTGCATCTGAAAAAGGAGAACTAAATAAATGATACCCTCTTCCATCTGTGCCTCCTAAATCTGAAACAGCAGGTAAGTAGCGTTCCATAAT
>JAHDBD010000023.1 GCA_020630575.1 Bernardetia sp. | reverse complement strand
CTCTTCCATCTGTGCCTCCTAAATCTGAAACAGCAGGTAAGTAGCGTTCCATAATCACATTACCGACTACCGTATTTGTAGGAGAATCATTGATTACTAAAGCCGTTTGAGTTGCAGAAGAAAGCAAGGCAAAATCAGTCGTTGAACCTGTAACTTCTACTTCGCCTATTGCCTCTAAGTGAAGTATTTCTACAATACTCATATCGCCTGTGATAGTCAATTTGTTACCATCTTCTACTAAAATCTGATTGATATTTACATTTTTATAATCTGTAAAATCAGAGGTAAAAATGAGATTTTTATCAACAACTACATTTTCAGGATAATTCCTATTTCCTGTTGGCTTAATAGTATCATTTGCTATTGCTGCATCAACTGCTTGTTGGATAGTAGGGTAAAAAATCCCTGTACGTACCAAAAGCACATCACCAGTAGGTGTACAATTTGCTGGTGCTGTAAAAACGTTTGCTTCTGTAAAAGTACAACTTGCATCTACTGAGAAGACTGCTACTGCATCTACTGAATTCCCATCAGCTATCAAGCCTGTAAGTGTTACTGTTTGAGGACTTGAAGTAATAGCAAAATTTTGTCCGTTTACGTTCAACGTGCCACTTGCTGGTGGTGTAGAATAAGTAACTGTTACTTCTTGAGTGTATTCATTTGTTCCTGCATCACAAGCCGTTTGTGTTCCTGCACTTATTGATGTAATAGAGCAAGAGGGAACTTTATTTCCTTGTACTGCAAAATCATAAACAGATTCATCACAATCATCATTATTTATAGTAATTGTTGCTGTTCGTGTTCCTGCTCCAGAAGGCGTAAAAGTGATATCAAAAGTAACACTATTACCTACTGTTATTGTAGCTGGTAGTGTAATATTGCTTACTACAAAATCAGCTCCATGTGTACCACTTGATACAATTGAAGAAACTGCCAAATCTGCTGTTCCTGTATTTTGAATGGTATAAGTAATTGTTCTATCCGTAACTACAGTTCCAAAATCAGTATCATTAGCTACATTTGGAGTAGCATCTCCATCAATAATAGAAACTAAATTTCCTATAACATTTATTTCCTGTTGAGGAGTTGGGATTGTTCCACTAACTCCATTAGCAGAACCATCTATCCAATTTGAAGTAGCACCTACTAGTGTAAAATTGTTTAGATTACCATCATTGTTATTTGAGGTCAAATCATTTAGCATTGTAACACCTATATTATTTCCTCCTACATTACCTTGATTAAAATTGTAATAAGCAACTAAACCTGATTCATTACCTATTAATTCATTGTGCATATTTGCCTTTATCTCTGAACAAGTTCTAGCTATATTCCAAATACGTACTTCATCTATTTCCATTTCTCCAAACCTTCCTGATATATAACGCACATCTTTACCAAAATGTATTTCAGAATTTGGAGAAGCTATGATTCCACTACTGATACCCAAAGTTTCTGCAATTAGGACTCCATTTCTATATATTTTGGTACTTGATTCATCTGAAACTCCTGCAAAATGTGTCCAAGTATTTGAGGTGTAACTAGCAGAGACACTACGCCAAGTCCCTCCATCATTAATATAAAAACCTATTCCTCCTCCAACAACAAGCGTATTTTGGTGCATCAACCATAGATTAGTACCCATATCATCTACATTTGGTAATGCTTGACCAATACCAACACCCACAGGTAAATTAGACGGTTTTACCCACCATTCTACTGTAATTTGGTTGGTAAAACTTGTAAAAGGATTATCTATACTGACAAAATCGTCAACTCCATCAAAATCAAGTGCTGTTGCTAAAGCTGTAGAAGTACAACTAGCAGGAGCAGTAAAAGCATTCGTTTCTGTAAATGTACAACCTGCATTAGCTGAAAAACTAGCTACTGCATCTACTGAATTCCCATCAGCTATCAAACCTGTAAGTATTACTGTTTGAGGACTTGAAGTAATAGCAAAACTTTGTCCGTTTACTACTAAATTTCCACTTGCTGGAGGATTTGAATACGTAACTGTAACTTCTTGTGTATAAGTGTTTGTTGTTGAAACACAACCCGTTTGAGTTCCTGCACTTATAGCTGTGATAGAACAAATAGGTGTACACGAAGTGGGAGCAGTAAAAGCATTTGTTTCTGTAAATGTACAACCTGCATCAGCTGAAAAACTAGCAACGACATCTACTGAATTACCATCAGCTATCAAGCCTGTAAGTGTTACTGTTTGAGGACTTGAAGTAATAGCAAAACTTTGTCCGTTTACTATTAAATTTCCACTTGCTGGAGGGTTTGAATACGTAACTATAACTTCTTGTGTATAGTTGTTTGTGGCAAGAACACAAGCTGTTTGTGTTCCTCTATTAATTGTTGTGATAGAACAAGCTGATGCTGTACTTTGAATAGTAACTGAGTAATCTTCTCCTTGTCCATATTGTCCTGCTAAACAGGAGTTTATTGTTCCTGTTCCACCTGAAAAATCAGCTACTACTCTAAGGCGTAAAGAAGTTCCTATAGTTGCAGTCAAAGGAATAGTTACACTAGCTATATGGTCACCACTTCCTGAATTAGATATTAGTACTTCTTCTCCTACATCTGTAAAGTCTCCATTATTATTATAATCTATATAAGCTCTGATACGATGAGAATTTGTAAAAACTCCGTTTACGATAAGTGTATAAGTATCTCCAGCATTTACAGTTGTACTTTGAGAGCAAGTTCTATCTACATAAGCTCCTTCTGCTTCTGAACCTCCTGAAGCTACATCAAGAGTATTAAACCTAACTCTTCCAACTCCTAAAGCAGAAAAACTTTCTGGTGCAGTTGTAACACAAACTGGAGTTGTAGGCAATGTTCCACTAGGAGCAGTTCCACCCAAAGAAGAAATAAGTCCTCCTCGTTGTGTTTCTAAAGCAGTACGCATACGATTTTTTTGTCCATTAGTAAATGTGGAAGGACAGTTATAAGACATAAAATTTTGTAATACAGTTAAATCTGTATTACAGTCATTAATCGTACACTGAAACGGACGATATGAGTGTGGTGCTGTATCACAAACCAAATCTCCCTGTGTAGTACAATCTGTATCGGCAGGACACTCTGCAGGTGTTGTACTATCAGTGCCTCTTCCAAAAGCATCCAAAACCTCTGCTCGGTGGAATGTATGGAAAAGTGCTAGACCATGACCTATCTCATGAGTCATCGTAGTACTTGTTCCATTAACTTGACTTGCAAGTATAACAGTGCCATCTCTTAATGCAGAAGTTCCAGGAAATGTAGCATATCCTGCTGTAAATACTCCAAAAGAATTCCCATCTACGCCATTAATTTTATTTACCACCCATATATTATAATAATCTGTATTAGACCAACGACTCCATGATTTTACAGTCTCATCAACTTCACCTACACCACCTCTAGATACTCCATCATTAACATAAGTAGGTGTACCTACAACAGAGGTATTTACTCTGATAATACCATTAGTAGTTGTAACACAATCAGGCTGTCTTTGAGCCATAACAAACTCTATTTCTATATCTTCATTACTTCCTGCAGTAATAGCTCTAAAATCATTATTTATTTTAGTAACCATAGCATTTATATCTGCATCTGATGGATTATATGCAGAGCCAATCACTCCCCCTGTATGAAGTACATGTACCACTAAAGGAATTTGATAAACAGTACCTTCTGTTCTTCCAGTAGCTCCTTCAGCAATTTTTTCATCTATACGTTTTCGAATATCAGTTTTCATTTTTTCGAATGCAGCTCTATAATTTGGGTCAGAAGCCATCTGTTCTTGGTGGATATCATCCGATGCACATGTCCAGTTTTGTGAATAGGCGTTTTGATTTATCAAAAATAAAAATGATAAAACAATACCAAATATGTAATTTTTGTACATAAGGTAAATAAAATTTAAGTATTAAGTAAATTGATTCAATTTGTGAATTAGAGGTACTCGTTTGAGTTTATAAATGAAAAAGCATTTTTTATAAATTACTAAAATATGTTTGTGAATGGTTATACTTTATAGTTAGTAAAACTCATATTTAACGTAATTACAAAAGCAGAAAGGTGTTATTTGTATATGTATGTTAAATATACTGTTTTTTTTTATAAAGGTTGTCTTATTCTTAGTATTTTTTTAACAAAAATTGATTTTAATGGCTTTTAGCCTATACTTTGTTAGTTTTTACAAAAAATAAAAAGCAACCTTATTTATACGATTGCTTTTATTTTAATGAAAACTATTTTTGTTAACTCAATTTCTCAACAGCAGTTGAAATTCTTTCAATCGCTTTTTTGATGAGTTCTTCCGAAGTAGCAAAAGAAAGACGCACACAATTTGGCGCACCAAATGCATCTCCCATCACTACAGCTACGTGAGCTGTTTCTAACAAAAACATAGAAAAATCTTCTGAATTAGCAATAGTTTTGCCTTCATATTTTTTGCCATAAAAATCACTTATATCAGGAAAAACATAAAATGCTCCTTGTGGTGTATTACATTTGAAACCTTCTACTTTATCTAAAAGAGATTTGATTAGTTTTCCTCTTTTTTCATAAGCAGTTTTCATTTCTTCTACTTCTTTTCGGCTTCCATTCAATGCAGCAACAGCAGCATATTGAGTGATTGAATTTGCACCCGAAGTAACTTGTCCTTGAATTTTATCACATGCTTTTGCAATTACAGCAGGACACGCAGCATAACCCAAACGCCAACCTGTCATAGCAAAACCTTTTGAAAGTCCATTTATAGTAACTACTCTATCTTTCAAAGACTCTACTCTTCCGATACTAAAATGAGGTTCGCCAAAATTAATATATTCATAAATTTCGTCTGCAATTACTGTAATTTGTGGATGTGGAGCGATTACTTCTGCAATTTCTCTCAATTCTTTTTCAGAAAAAACGCTTCCAGTAGGATTACAAGGCGAAGAAAAAATAACTGCTTTTGTTTTTGAAGTAATAGCGGCTTTTACATCTTGAGCTGTTGCTTTGTAGTCATTTTCTAACTTACCTTCTACAAAAACAGGTGTTCCTTGTGCTAATTGTACAATTCCGACATAAGAAACCCAGTATGGAGTAATAATAATTACCTCATCATCTTTATCAATGATAGAAAGCATTACATTTGCAATCGATTGTTTTGCACCTGTCGAAACTACAATTTGGTCAGCAGAATACGCTAACTGATTTTCTCTTTTTAACTTTTCAGCAATTGCTTGGCGAAGTGGTGCAATTCCAGAAACAGGGGTGTAGTAAAAATGTCCGTCATCAATGGCTTTTTTAGCTGCTTCTTGAATGAAAAGAGGTGTTTTGAAATCAGGCTCTCCCAGATTCATATTGATAACATCAACTCCTTGCTCTTTGAGTTCACGGCTTTTACGAGCCATAGCAAGAGTTTGAGATTCTTCCATTTCGGAAATACGACGAGCTAAAATATCGATATTCTGTGCAATAGTGGACATAAAAAGTGGGGTTAGTGTCGTTGGTGAGGACACCAACAACGGCAAATTTTGATAGAAAATTTTAATACAACAAAGCTAAAAAATAGTTTGGTAGGTAGCAATTTTTGTTCATTAGATTTTTGTAGTTCTAAATTAAAATCAACTACAATCCCAATTAAAAATTACTTTTGAAAAATCTCTATTCACTAAATCCTCTTTTTTTATAAAAAAATTACCTATTCCAGCATCCCCCCAACAAATATCATCAAAATCTGCATCAGAATCTAGCTGAAAGAGAAGGTTATATTCCTTGCCAAAATTCTCACTAAAACTTCTTGGGTCGTCTTGTGTAAAGTTAGCATATCCACCAAGCTTGTGTCCTGCATTGTCAATATTTTCGTAATAAAAATCAGCTATTTCATCTTCTTTATCTTCAAAACGCTCAAAAAATCCATAAAAGGAATCTTCAAAATACTTCTCAAATTCGTAACTTGATGCTGAAACATATTCACTAGAATTCTTAAAGTACATTTTGAGAGTATTTTTATGTAAAAGAGGAGTCAAATCTTCTACTCTTTCTTTATCCAAAAAGTCAAAATTTGTTTCTACTTCTCCCCCTACAGAATCATGAAATAAAACTCTATATCCTTCTTGAATGGTATCAAAATCTAGGTCTGCTCCATAAAGGTCTTCAAAGCCAATGAAAAACTGTAGTATTCCACTCTCTGGATAAATGTCATTCTTTGGTAATTCTGCAAAATTGATTTGAGCTAAGAACTCTAAATATTTATCGTCTTTGTCTTTTGGATAAGAGAAACCTTTAGGTAAAAATGGATAACCTCCTATTTTGCTTTCTGTAAAGGTTGTTTCTTTTACTTTTTCAGTAGTTATCTTGACAAAATTTCTTTTGGATGCCTCTAATTGAGTACGATAACTTTCTAGCTCTAGTGGTAATTTGGTCGTCATAATTGAACTTTGTCTTGTACAACAAGGTTATATGAGTAATAAAATTTTGTAGTTACTAGGGACAATATCTGCATTGTCCCTAGTATATAGATTTTACAATCCTAAAACATCAGCACCCTGCTCAAAGATAATATCAACAGGAATATTTGCAGCCGAAAGTCTATCCAAATCTGCTTGTAAATCTGCTTTTATGATTCCCATTTCATCAGCCAATTTTGTGACACCTTCATAATCGCCATCGCCTTGAAGTGTTAAGATTTTGGCAGAAAGTTCGTTTACAGCAATCGCCATTTTATCAGGGTTTACTTTATATGTTCCGTCTTCCAATTTTTCAAAAGCTCCTTTTTCATTGAAGAAATTAAAACGAATCATATTTGCTTTTCCGTGTGCCGAAGCTGCACCAAAACGAACAGAACGGAAAATACCAGCTAAGAAAGTAGTATAATTATCCATCAATTCTCCTTCTGAAAGCTCTCCCATTTCACGCAATTTAGTAACCATATACAATCCCAAAATATCAGCTTTTCCTTCTTCCAAAGCAGAAGCCATATCTTTTAAAGATTCTCTAACTGTTCCTTTTTTATTGATTGTATTTTTGATTCCTAAACCATGTGCAACCTCATGAAACATCGTATTTTCAAAGAAAGCATCAAAAGTAATATGTTTTCTTTGTTCTGGTGTAATGAGCATTTCAGAAATTGGCATCAAAATTTGGTCAAACTTTGCTTTCATGGCATTCTTTAGCTGCGAACGACGAGTACCTTTTTTGAGTTGTACTTCTTCATCATTTGGAAGATTTACAGCAATCGTTTTGCTACCTGCGTTACAATCTCCACCATAATAAACTACATCATACGCATTAAGTTGAGAATCTGACCCAGGTTTTTCAGCTTTATATTTGGCATCGACAGGCAAATCTTTTTGAAGTTGTGGCAAAAGTGCTGCATATTTTTCCAAACGCTCACTCCAAGATTTATCTTTTACCAAAACATAAGACGAATAAGCAGCTTTTTGTCCGAATAAATGGTCTTCATAAGTTTCTATCGCACCAATGATAATGTCAATTCCATTGGTTTTCATATCCATCCACGCCATATCACTTGCCATGTAATTATCTGTAACAAGCGCATCAGCACGAAGTGTAAGATAATTTTTGAGGCTTTTATCTTCGGCAACTTCAGCAGCTTGACGCAAATAATCAGCTGCTTTTTCTAATTCAGCTTTAAATTCTTGATTATAAGGAACAGTAATTAAATTTCCATCAGCATCTCTACGAAGAAGCGTATAAAGACTTGATTTTTCTTTGTTATCAAAGGCTTCATATTCTTCTTTTGTCATATTTGTCGGATAGAAGTTTGCGCCAAGAGGTTTTTCTCCTACACCTTTCATAAACGGACGATTTTCGGCTAATCTATCCCAAAGTCCATAATTTATCTGAACAAATTTTTTGGCATCAGCATTATCGATAGTAGCTAACAAGCTATCTTTATCGCCCATATATGCCTGTTTCCAAAACAAATTATCCATTATTTTAGCAGCTTCAATAAGAAGTGGAATCATTTTTTTCTCACTTTCTGAAAGAGTGCTAATATCGGTTGTTAGTTTGAAAGGAGCATAAATTTCTGGACGAACAAGCTCATTTTTAGACTCTTCTACTACTACACTTGTAGTATCTGTAGTTGTATCATCTGTTGTCTTTTTTTCTGGTGTACAGTTCCAAAAGCCTAGACAGATAGCCATTGATAGAACAGCTAATTTTGAAGTTTTTTGAATAGTCATTTTTTTTGAGGTTTGTGAGAGTTAAGTTAAATAATCAATACAATTTTTAAACAAAGAGTTACAGAGAACACAAAGAATAAATTTTGAAATACAAGTTTTAATAAAAAATAAATTCGTAATTGGTTTTGCTGAGCTTACAGTTAGCTTCGCTACTTTGGTAGGTCGTAATTCGTAATTTACTACTATTTTTTCATTTCATTTTTTCTAACAATATCTACTACTTCAATTTCGAATCGCAGCATTGTAAAAGGAGGTATTCCTTGATGCTCTTTATTTCCAAAAGCAAAACGAGAGGGAGAAAAAATACTTATTTTAGACCCTTCATTAGCAATTTGCGTGAAGGCAATTTGCCAAGCAGGCAGCACTTGTCTAGCTCCTACTACGAAGCCTACTGTTTCACCTTTTTTAGATTGATCTAATACTTGTTGAAAAGGGATAGTCCAAGTCTGATAGGTAAAAGAAACACTATCTCCTATTTGTGCTGGCATTCCTGTTCCTTTTTCTTTAAATCTATAATAAAGTCCTAAGGGATGTTTTTTTGAGCCTTCAAAGACCAATTCTTTTTTCATATATTCTACAATTTTTTTATCTTGAATTGCTATTTGCTCTTGCGTACGTTTTTTAAGCCTCACCTCTTCATCTATATCAAAAGCAGCCTTACTCTGTGTGTTGTATAGTTTGACTACATAACGAATTTCCTTCATTTGCTCTCTTGTTTTTGCTCCAATTGGTAATTTGGTGTCTTTGATAGAATCTAAAACAACATAAAAAGTAGCACTATCTCCTACATTAAGCATTCTAAATCCTTCTTCTATTGCTCCTCGGTAAGCAGGTTTTAATAAAGGTTGTCCGACAGGCTCATTGAGTTTGTAGGTATCCGTAATTGTATCTCCATTGTCTGCTAATAATAGGTAGTGCATTGTCATAATTTCATTATATTCAGGTTTTCTATTTTCAGGATAGTGAATATGATGAATGTATTTTAGACCTGTTTCTGTAGTTTGTAGTTTATCGTTACAAATTGCACCTTCTGGGCAGCTTTCATTTTCCTTACTGCCTGTACAAGAGCTGAATACAGATAACAAAAAGATTGAAATAATAAATATAAACGGTTGGAAAGTGAATTTATTCATACAAGAGAGTTTTATAATTTAAGAAATTAAATTTTTATTTTTTTAGACCAATTGAAGTTTGATAAAATACAAAGCAAAATTACTAGATATTTTTCAGCTTCAATTATTTTTTAACAAAGTTAGTAGATTCAATAAAATTTATATGAATTAGGTATTTTTTGATGTACTTTTGAAGTAAGAAATCTAGCTTTCATTTTCTGGTTTACTCTTTTTTCAATCAAAACAGCCTATTTCATAGCGCAAATATACTTTAATTAAATTGGTATCATTTTGGCATAAATTGAAAATATACCACAAATATAACAAGACATAAATTATCATTAGATTGAAAAATCTATTAAAACAGCCTCTTTTACTTTACTATCACAGTTCTTGTAAAGTTGAGTAACTAATAAAGACTATTATATAGCATAAAAAATACAATGAAAAATAGAATAACATTTATATTACTTTCAGTTTTACTTTTATTAGGAGTAAAAAACTTGACTTTTGCACAAGTAGACTCTAATAAAGTGCTTATTAATACTACTGTCGTAGATTTCAAACAAAAAGTAAGACCTGGTGAAACTATCATGTTTGTTAATACCCAAACTGGTGAAGTTTTCTCCAAAATTAGTGACAAAGAAGGAAAGTGTTTTTTTGTTTTGATAAAGGGCAGTGAATATCTTATCAAATATAAAAATTTTGGGAAAGATGTAGAATATCAAAAAGTTCAAATTCCTGATGTAGCACGTCTTAAGGAATTGAAAGTATTAGTAAAATTTCAACCAGCAACAGCTTATACACTTGATAATGTACTCTTCGAAACTGGAAAAGCAAATCTAAAAGGTTCTTCTTTTAAAGCTATTGACGAACTCGCATCAGCTATGACAGCTAAATCAACAATGGAAATAGAAATTGCAGGTCATACAGATAATGTGGGAGACAAAGATGCCAACCTAAAACTTTCACAAGAACGAGCTGAAGCAGTCCGTGATTATCTGATAAAAAAAGGAATTAATGCCAACCGTATTACAGCAAAAGGATATGGAGACACCAAGCCTGTTGCTGATAATAGTACAGAAGCTGGTAAGCAGCAAAATCGCCGTACGGAAGTTAAAATAATTAAAGAATAAAATCATCTTCTAATTTTTATTTTAGAAAAATCTATACTTAAACTGACTATTTTTTATTAAGTAGTCAGTTTTTTTGCTTATTTTATTTTTGATGATAACTTTGAATTTTATTTTCAATACTACCTTAAAAACAATTATTATTTATATGAAATTAATCACACCTTTTACTCACTTTTATTCAATTCTATTTTTGCTCTCTTTCTCATTCTTAGCTTTTAGTTGTGAGAGTACAAAACAACCTGAAAATACGTATGCAGTACAGATAAAACCTGCTTTTTTGAGTATTGATGAATCGCCTACAAATGCCAAAAATTGGGATCCTGTAAATATGTTTTCTTACGACCACAAACCAGATGTATATTATGAAATTTGGCTAGGACAAGACCGTTTGTTTGAGTCTGAATCTATAAAAGATGAGTTTACACCAAAATGGGATAAAGTAAAACCTTTTTATATTCCAGATACCAAACCAAATGCAGAACTCACTATCAAATTCTATGATTTTGATAAAAAAATGGGTGTAAAAACAGGTCGTTTTTATAATAATGATGACCTTATTGGAGAGATTAAAATTTCAATTGATGAGATTCGAAAAAAAGCACAAAGTTTTGATACACTTCGTTTTGGCAATGTAAAGGCTTGTGTTTTTGCAGAACCTGTTATGAAGTAAAATCAGTTATCAAAAATAAAATTGATTATGAATGGTTTGTTTTGAGTTTCTTACATTTTGTAATAACAAATCTAATGAAAATTATAATAATATTGCTAGTAGTAGGTTGCTTACTATCTGCTTTGCTTGTCAGTATTGAGTTTTTAATTTATTTTTTCATAAATAAAAGAGTATTTAATAAAAACTTAGTAAAAACTATTGATGTTTTAGTAATTGTAGGATTACCATTTTTGTATTTTGTACTTCTAGAAAAAAGCACAAATGACTGTTGTAGTGAAAGTGCTACTTTTTCTCCAGAACACAGACTTACAATTTACGTTTTGATGGGTATTTCTATTTTAGCAGGTATTTATTCTATTTTTAAACAGAAAATACTAAGTCCTGTTTTAGAAGTTTTTGTCAATATTAGTTTATTACTTGGATTTGTTCTAAATATTTTTGTGGCTTTACAAGTAAAAGAAATATCCATTTTAGGGAATCTACCAATAAGTATTGTATTTGTTTTCCAACTTATAAAAAGTCAAAATCAATTCCTAGAATCTAATTTTATTCAGCTTTCAGAGATAGAAAAATTGCCTAACCCAATAGAAAAAATAGCTTGGAGAATCTTGCGTCTTGAGCCAATTCTAAAATATCCTATTTTACTGATTTTGGCTTTGCCTATTTTGGTAATTGTTGTTTGCTTTCTATTGTTATTTGGTCAAAAACCTGATTCTATAATTCGTGCTTTTACAGATACCTATAAACACGGTTTTTCTCAGCTTGACTATATGTGCGATAATGTAAATTGTGGAGAACATTTCTTGTGTTCGGTAGCTGCAAATGGTCATTCAGACATTGTAAAGCCTGTTAGATATGGAGAAAGAGGTGGAAACAAAATTATTTGTAATCGCCAGCTTTTGGTAGCAAATGCTTTTGAAGAATTACTAGAAGAAAACTTTCCAAAACTACATCATCTAATAAGACGAAATTATAATAAAGTTGGAAATATAGTCCACAAATATTATAGCATTTTTAATAATAAATTTGTAGCTGATTCTGTCTATTTTCTAATGAAGCCTCTTGAATTTATGTTCATTATTACGCTCTATACTTTTGATCGAAAACCTGAAAATAGAATTGCAAAACAGTATTTGAATAAGAATGATAGGAGAAAATTGCAGGGAATAGAGAATAGAGAGTAAAAATACATTAAGAAAAAAGGTTTCAAAAAGACATAATGCTTTTTGAAACCTTTTTTAGTTATGAAATAATTTTTTATCTAAAAGTTATACTTTTTCAGTACCTAGTTCTTGTTCTTTCAAAACACGTCTAAGAATTTTACCTACATTAGATTTTGGCAATTCATCTTTAAAAACTACGTGTTTTGGTACTTTGTAACCTGTCAAATGTTCTTTACAGAAAGCTCTTATTTCTTCTTTTGTAAGACTGTCATCTTTCTTTACGATACAAGCCATAATTGCCTCGTGTGACTTTTCATCTGGAATTCCGATTACTCCTACTTCCAAAACTTTATCATTGAGTGCAATTACACCTTCAATTTCGTTTGGATAAACATTGAATCCTGAAACCAAAATCATTTCTTTCTTTCTATCAACAATTTTGAAATAGCCTTCTTCATCCATTATTCCAATATCTCCAGTTTTGAAGTAATCACCTATCATTACATTCGCCGTTTCTTCTGGACGCTGCCAATAACCTTTCATAATTTGAGGTCCTTTTCCACAAATCTCTCCAGGTTGTCCGAGTTCTACATCGTTACCTGCATCATCCAAAATACGTACTTCTGTACTTGGAAGAGGAAGCCCAATCCAACCAATACGAACATCTCCAGATAAAGGATTTACGATAAGTCCTGGTGAAGTTTCTGTCAAGCCATACGCTTCTGCAATCGGCTGTCCTGTTACTTCTTTCCAACGATTATTTACAGCTTCTTGTACTGCCATTCCACCACCTAAAGCTACTTTAAGATGAGAAAAATCTACATTTTTAAATTCTGGCTGATTCAAAAGACCATTGAAAAGGGTATTTACACCACTAATAAGTCCCATTTTATGTTTTTTGAGTTCTTCTACAAAACCTGCCATATCTCTAGGGTTTGTAATCAGAACATTTTTCACTCCATAACGCAAAAATCCAAAGCAATTGTAGGTAAGTGCAAAAATATGATAGAGTGGAAGTGCAGTAATTCCTGTTTCTACGCCTTCTTTAATCGGACTAGCACTTGTCCAAGCAACCAATTGTTGCATATTGGCTAAAATATTTCGATGAGTTAACATTGCCCCCTTCGAAACACCTGTCGTTCCTCCTGTATATTGCAAAAATGCTATATCACCAGAATCAAATTTTGGTTTGCTATAATTATATTTCTTTCCTTCATAAAGCGCATCTTTAAAAGAAATTTCTTGTGGAAGAGAATAAGAAGGAACCATTTTCTTCAAATATTTAATAGCCATATTCATAGCCCAACCTTTCAAACCACCTACCATATCAGCTACTTCTGTAACAATTACATGCTCTATACTTGTATGCTTAATAATTTTTTCAAGATTAGAAGCAAAGTTTGCCAAAATCAGAATGCCTTTTGCACCTGAATCTTTAAACTGATGTTCCATTTCTTTTGGTGTATAAAGAGGATTTGTGTTTACGACAATCAATCCTGCACGCAATATGCCAAAAATAGCGATTGGATACTGAATTAAATTAGGCGATTGAATAACAAAACGGTCGCCTTTCTGTAACCCTTTTCTTTGTATATAGGCTGCAAAGGCTGCACTTTTTTCATCTAATTCATTAAATGTAAGTGTTGCACCCATGTTTTCATAAGCGATTTTATCGCCATATTTTGCAATGCTTTCTTCGAATAATTCCAAAAGTGAAGAGTGTTCATCAGGATTTATTTCTGCTGGAATGCCTTCTGGGTATGATTTGAGCCAAATTTTGTCCATAATATATGTTGAAGAGTAAGAGTGAGTTAGGTTTTTTGTAAGAATAGACTTTACAGTTTGCTATCAGAATCCTTGATTGAAAGAAAGCAATTATGCCAAAGTAAAATATGTATACTACAACTATAGTAATGCTATTAGTGATACAAGATATTACTTTTACGTGTCATTTTCAAACTAATTCAGAATCAAAAATATATTTATTTTGAAATATCCTTTAAAATCCGAATTTTTTTAGGCTAATGCAAATAAACACCATATTTTTTTTCATTATCTAAAATAACTTCAATTCGCTCCTGCAACGTAGTAGATAACCGAAGCCCAGCAAAATCGGCTGCAATAGGAAAAGAATGATGTCCTCTATCTATCAAAACTGCTGTATGAAGTTCCTTAATTCTTACTTTTAAAAACGGACGAAGACTATAAGCAAGAGTTCTGCCTGTATTCAAAACATCATCTATCAAAACAATAGATTGGTTTTCGAAAACAGAAGTTTCGCAATCTAAGACTACTTCACTTTGAGTAGGTTGAAGTTTATCCAATCGAATACAGATTTGTATTATCTCTAATGGCGATATTTGTTCTAGTTCTTTGGCTAACTCTTTTGTCAGAAGCATACCCATTCCTTCAATTCCTGCCAAAATGAGCGTTTTTTCTTCAAAATTTTCTTCATAAATCTCAAAGGCTAGTCTGCGTATTTTTTGCTTCGTTTGTTCAGAATTAAGGATTTGACCTTCTGTTTGATTTAGTTTATTTTCAGCTTGCAAAATCAGTTATTTTTTAATTGAGAATAGTTTTGATTTGGATAGACTAAGATACTATTTTTTTTATTACAACATTTTACCTAGTGCATCTAATTTGTCAAAAAAAGAAGATAAAATTTCAATAAAATAATAAAACGTTACTATGAGAGCTATAAAAGCTAAAAACGAAAGCACTAAAAACAAAATCAAAGAGAGTAATGAACCATAAAACAAAGCCCAAATAAAGATTCTATTTTTACTTTTTTTACTAGATATAGCAAAGGTAATTCCGAAGCCTAAAGTTGAGCAAGCAAGTAGTTCTACAATCAAGAAAAAATTGTGTACTGGTTCTATATAAGAAATCCACAAAGCATTAAAAACAATGACTAAAACTAATCTAAGATATTTCATTTTTTCTACATCTTTAGTTACAAATACTGATTGACTAAAAGCTAAATGTAATAGAAAATGATTGTAAACAAGAATTATAATAAAGTTTAGCAAAGTCGGTTTTTAAATCATAAAACACTTATTTAACACCATTTATTCATTAAACTCAAATTATTAAAAATCAGTTTATTAAAAATTATTTTCTCTTTTGAACATACTTTTCTACATTTTTGCCGTATTAGAAAATATAGAAACTTGATTGTTTTGTTTACCTCTCAACTGCCAAGGTATAAAGCCGTTGTTGAAGACCCAAAAACTCTAATTCCATTTTTACTCATAAACATTTACTACAATGAAACTCAATTCAAAATTCACTTTATCATTATTATTACTGACTGTTTTTTCATTCTCTCTATCTTCCTGTGGCATTGTCCGACCAGGGGAAGTAGGCGTAAAACAGCGTTTAGGAAAAATAAAAGGAGGAGTCAGACAACCAGGTATGTACTTGCATAATCCTTTTTTTAGTAAAATTGTTAAAGTTCCGATACGCACCATCAATATGTATGCTTCTCTTTCTTCTCTTCCTACAAAAGAAGGATTGAATATTAGTTGTGATTTGTCTGTTTTGTTTCATATCCAAGAAGAATATGCTATACAAATCGTAAAAACAGTCGGTGTCAGGAATGGCGAGGATATAATTATGAGTGTTTTGCGCTCTTCGGTAGCTGATGTTACAGCCAACTTTTTTGCGAAAGACTTATATACTTCTGAGCGTCATGAGATAGAACTTGCCATTGCTAAAAAAATGACGGAACGCTTAGGAGATAGAGGTTTTGTAGTAGAATCTGTTCTTTTGAAAAGTATTAATTTGCCTGCCAACCTTTCAAGAACAATAGAAGAAAAATTACAAGCTGAACAAAGAGCGCAAACAATGCAATTTGTTTTGGAACGTGAAAGACAAGAAGCTGAAAGAATGAAAATTGAAGCTGAAGCTATTCGTGATGCCCAAAAAATTATAAACGAATCTCTTAATGAAATTACGCTAAAGTATTTGAGTATAGAAGCATTTAAAGACCTTTCAAAATCCAATAATGCAAAAGTAATTATTACAAACGGAAAAACTCCTTTTTTGATAAATGAAGATGGAAAATAAAACTAAAAACCGAATTAGAAATTAATTTCTGATTCGGTTTTTAATGGCTTAACATCTATTTTTTTTATCTTACTCTAAGCATATCTATTTACATAGCCTTGCAATCCTTCACGGTTTCCAATTCCAGAAGCTACAAAAGACCATTCATTATTCTGCTTTATAAGTCTTCCAAACTCTACATCTGTATCATTAGGAAATTCTTCATCAAGGTCATAAATCAAGATTTGTCTATCTGTTTTGACATCTACAATACGAATATAGGCATCTTTCAGAAGCCCAAAATGATGACGACGAGCTTCTGCCTCATGAATAGTGACAGCCAAAATAAGCTCAGTTACTTCAGGATTTATGGTAGCAAGATTAACCAAAATCATTTCATCATCTCCGTCTCCATCACCTGTACGGTTATCACCCAAATGTTGTGCAGAGCCATCAGGAGATTTCAAGTTATTATAAAAAACTAGATATTCATCCGAAATAAGTTTTCCATTTTTTCCTATCATAAACATAGATACATCCAAATCTAGTTTGTTAGATGTTTTCATGTCCCAGCCTAATCCTATCATTATTTTTTCTAATGCAGGTTCTTTTTTTGTTAAATTGAGTGTACTTCCTTTTGTGAGTTTGATTGACATAATTAATTAAGTTGTGAGTTATAAGTTGTGAATTATAAGTTATGACTTTTGGAGAATTAGAATTACGAAATGAATATTCAGCATAACTAATTATGACAATATTATCGATTTAGAATTTGAAATTACTATTTTCTAAAAAATCAAATTCGTAATTAGCTTCGCTGCTTTGGCAGGTCGTAATTCGTAATTCTTCTACAAATATTCATTAGCAATAATATCTAATGTTTGGCTCATCTGAGGCGCACGAATCGCTTCTCCAATGGCTTTGAACTCCCATTTACCAGAAGTATGACGAACCATTTTGCCCATTACCATGGAAGTATGTCCTGCAAATTTTGTTTCAGATGATAGATTAAACGTAGCCAAAACTTCTCTTACTTCTCTTCTATTTCCTTCAAAAATTCGAATCTTAGAGTAAGGAATTTCTGCAAAATCTTGTCCTTTGTATGAGTTTAAGAAGAAAATAAGTTGGGTTGCTTTTACATTAATTTTGTTAAGTTCAATTTCTATAACTTCATTATCAAAATCATCTGTTTTGCTATCACCTTCTCTATCATCGCCACTATGAACAATAGCTTTATCTTTAGAAACAAGTGAAGAATAGTAAACTAAATCAATTCGGTTTCCGTCTTTATCAAAAACGGCAACACTTCCATCCAAATCTACACTTTCATTGCTAGAAACTAAACCAAAAAGTTGTTTTGTTTTTATCATTCCCCAGTTTACTCCGATACAAATTCGGTCATAGGTTTTACCAGCTTTTTCTAAAGAAATAGAACTTCCTTTTTTGAGATTAATACCTGTTTTTTTATTTAATGAAATACTCATATATAAATTTAGATTTTAGAATTATGAATTTAGAATTAAAATAAAGTCAGAATTTAGAAGATAGAATTGAAATTAATTCTAAAATCTACCTTCTAAATTAGCTTTGCTGCTTTGGTAGGTCTAAATTAGTTTAAGCGTATTTGTCTAAAAATGCCTGTAAACCTCCATTTTCGCCTACTCCAGAAGCTATAAAAGACCATTCTCCGTTTTCTCTAACTAATCTTCCAAACTCTACATCTGTATTTGAAGAAAACTCTTCATCTAAATCATAACGTAAAATTTCTCTATCCGAACTAACATCAACAATTCTTATATAAGCATCTTTTAACATTCCATAATTATGACGGCGAGCAGCAGCTTCATGAATAGAAGCCACAAAAATCAGTTCATTTACATCTGATGAAACAAGAGGCAAGTTTGCCAAAACCATTTCATCATCACCATCACCATCACCAGTTCGGTTATCGCCTGTATGTTGAATAGAACCATCTGGCGATTTGAGGTTATTATAAAAAACAAAATATTCATCAGCAGGCACTTTACCAGAAGCTCCTACCATAAAAACAGATACATCAAGATCTAATTTTACACCTGACTTCATTTCCCAGCCAAGTCCGACCATTACTTTTTCTAAACTAGGTTCGTTTTTAGAGAGGTTGAAACGTCCTCCTTTTTTTAGCGAAATTGCCATTTTTTGAGTTATTTTAAGTGTGAAATTGAATAAATAAACTTAGATTGTACGTTGTTAAAACATAGTAAATATTTTTCTATTATTACTGTTTTTCAACTGAATAGATAATTATTTACCAAAAAACTTTTTCATTTGTTCTTCTTTACTGAGCTGTTCTTCTGACTTTTTTGCTTCTTCTTTAGGTGTTTGTTTCTTTTTTTCTACTTTCTCATTCTTTCCAAAAAAATCATTTATGACTGATTCTTTTTCTGTATTGATTAATTTGCTTTCTGAACCTCTTTCACTTTGAGAAAAAAAGTTATTTAAAACATCTGATTTATTTTCTGTTGTTTTATTTTCCTTATCAAAATGTGCCTTAATTTCGTCTTCTAATTTTTTGTTGTCGTTGCTATTTACATTTTTTATGTGATTTGTTTTAAATTGTTCTAAAAGATTTTTTCGTTTTTCTTCTAGTTGCTTTTTCTCGTTTTGCTTTTGTTGCTGCGTTTTATTTTCATTTCTACTGAAAAGCTGTTCAATTCTTTTTCTCTGTTTTTCTTGAATTTTCTCTTGTTCTTGTTGTTGATAGTTTTCGAATTTCTTATTTATTTTTTCATCTATATCTTGTAAAGAATTAGCTTCTAATCCATCAATTTGATTTTCTATATCCAAGACACCATCTACCAAATCCACTTCAATCTGAGCTTGATTTACTTTATCTTCAAATAAATCTATTTCATCAGAAATTTCTAAACTATCAAGAACTTGCTGTAATTCACGCTGATTTTTGGCATTTTGAAGTCTGTTTGTAAGTAAAATTTCTTTTGTTTTTAGTTCTTGTAGTTGTAAAGTCAGCTTTTGCTTTTGAAGTTGCATTTGCTGCCAAGTCTGTAACACATTATTATAAAGTGTTTCGAATTCTCTCTTTTGTTTTTCTAAATTTTCTTTTTGAAGAATATGAGAACTAGCAAGTGATTTATTTTTACTTCTTAGAGCATACTGCAAAGCCGTTTCTTCTTGCTGAATGGCATATTTTATTTGTTCTATTTTTTGATATAATTCTTCTTTATTTTTTCTTACGTTTTCCCAAATGACACTATTTTTATGAATAGCTTGTTCAATTTGCACGATTGCCAGCTTAAAGATTTGACTTGCATCTCCTCTTTCTGCTTTTTCTTGCTCTATACGAGCATGTTCTTCATTGGCTTGCAAAATTCTGCTGATTCTTTTCCACATAGTTTTTTTGAGAGTAATGGCATACAAAAATTAAGTTTGTATCACATCAAAGTAGTTAAAATTTAATAGATGAACATTAATAAAGATAGAACTATTTAAAGATTTTTATACATCTTGTATGTATGTTGTTATACGCAAAAATGTTAAAAAGGATAGGAAAAATTTAAAAAAAATAAAACTATTTGAATCGAAAGCTATTAAACAATTGATTTACAGAAAGTTGTATATTAAAATTTACAGAGCTTAATTTTTCTATTTAGAGCAGTATGTTTACTAATTTATCTACAAAACAGAATCAAAAAAATTAAAAGCATTCTAAAAACACAAGTTATATCACATTTTTAAAGATGTTATTTACAAACGGTAAAACTACCAGTTACAAATAGCAAAAGATGACATACTAAATACGCAAAACAAGCGACAAAATGGCAGTTAAATTTAAATTAAAACGGCACAAAAAGACAAAATTTACACTCAAAAAATCATTTTTGGTATTGGCATATTCTATGTAAAGACTACAACGAAAGTATCGCAAACACATTCAAAAAATAAATAAGACGATACAAAAATTTACGTATTCATTCACTATTAAATAAACTAGACAACTATGGCTGATGTAAATATTCGTCCTTTAGCAGACCGTGTATTGGTTGCACCTGATGCAGCAGAAGAAAAAACGGCAAGTGGAATCATCATTCCTGATTCGGCAAAAGAAAAACCACAACGTGGAAAAGTAATCGCAGTAGGAAATGGTAAAAAAGACGAACCAATTACTGTAAAGGTAGGTGATAACGTTCTTTATGGTAAATATTCAGGTACAGAAATCAATGTAGAAGGACAAGATTACCTTATCATGCGTGAATCTGACATTTATGCAGTTGTTTAATTAAACAATAAGTCGTTGGTGGAGACACCAACAACGGCAAACAAAAATGTTAGATTTTTTTATGGATTTATTTTTTAGACAAGTAGCAATTTGATTTATCAAATTCTATCTATTCAATTTCATAAAAACACATTTCTACAAAAATTTTAATAGAACAAAAAAAACATTCAAAATATTATGGCTAAGATAGTAGTATTCGATACAGTAGCTCGTGAAAGACTTAAAAAAGGCGTTGATGCTTTGGCAAACGCAGTAAAAACAACTTTAGGACCTAAAGGTCGTAATGTAGTTATAGACAAAAAATTTGGCGCACCTTCAGTTACTAAAGATGGTGTAACAGTTGCTAAAGAAATTGATTTGAAAGACCCGATCGAAAACATGGGCGCACAGCTTGTAAAAGAAGTAGCTTCAAAAACGGCTGATATGGCTGGTGATGGTACTACAACTGCAACTGTTTTGGCTCAAGCTATCTTTAATGCAGGTATCAAAAATGTTGCTGCTGGTGCAAATCCAATGGATTTGAAACGTGGTATGGACAAAGCTGTAATTAAAGTAGTTGAGAGTTTAAAATCTCAATCTAATCCAATCAAATCGTCTTCAGAAGTTGCTCAAGTAGGTGCAATCTCTGCAAACAATGACATGGAAATCGGTAAAATGATTGCTGATGCTATGGATAAAGTGGGTAAAGATGGTGTAATCACAGTAGAAGAAGCTCGTGGTACTGAAACAGAAGTAAAAACTGTTGAAGGTATGCAGTTTGACCGTGGTTATTTGTCTCCTTATTTTGTTACTAATACAGAAACAATGGAAGTTGAATTAGAAGATGCTTATATTCTAATTTATGACAAAAAAATCTCTTCTATGAAAGAACTTCTTCCTATTTTGGAACAAGTTGCTCAAAGTGGTAAACCATTGGTTATCATTTCAGAAGATGTGGATGGCGAAGCATTGGCTACTTTGGTAGTAAACAAAATTCGTGGTGCTCTCCGTATTGCTGCTGTTAAAGCTCCAGGTTTTGGTGACCGTCGTAAAGCTATGTTGGAAGATATTGCTACTCTTACAGGTGGTACACTTATCAGCGAAGAGCGTGGTTACAAATTGGAAAGTGCAGAAGTGTCTTACTTAGGACGTGCTGAAAAAATCACTATCGACAAAGACAACACTACAATCATCAATGGTGCTGGCGAAAGCGATAACATCAAACGTCGTATCAACGAAATCAAATCTCAAATTGAGAAAACAACTTCTGACTATGACCGTGAGAAATTGCAAGAACGTTTGGCTAAATTAGCTGGTGGTGTTGCAATCCTTTATATCGGTGCAGCTACAGAAGTAGAAATGAAAGAGAAAAAAGACAGAGTAGATGACGCATTACACGCAACTCGTGCAGCCGTACAAGAAGGTGTAGTACCTGGTGGTGGTGTAGCATTTATCCGTTCTTTGGATTCTTTGAATGACTTTGTTGTTGGTAAAAATGGCATCGAAAACCAAGACCAAGAAACAGGTGTAAATATTATCCGTCAGGCTTTAGAAGCTCCTCTTCGTACTATCGTTTCGAATGCAGGTCTTGAAGGTTCTGTAATCGTTCAGAAAGTAAGAGAAGGAAAAGGCGATTTTGGTTACAATGCTCGTGAAGATAGATACGAAAACTTAGTAGCTGCTGGTGTTCTTGATCCAACTAAAGTTTCTCGTTTAGCTCTTGAAAATGCTGCTTCTATTGCTTCTCTTTTACTCACTACTGAGTGTGTAATTGCAGATGATCCAGAAGAGAAAGAAGCTATGCCTTCTGCTCCTGGTATGGGTGGCATGGGTGGAATGATGTAAGAATCATTTCCTTAAAAACTTGCAGCGTATTTTTAGCATTCTCTTTTGAAATGTACGCTACAATATTTAAAAAGTCATTTCTTCCGTCTTAATGATGGAAGAAATGACTTTTTTGTGTTTTGATAAATAAGCCACTTTGCCCTTGTCGGTATCTCGCCGACACCAAACAGTTTTTACTCAAAAAAAGGAACTTGAAATCCACTTGAACTTAAGAGTAAATTGATACGTATAAGTGTTTTGTTGAGGTAATTTTTTTGTTCGCCTTCTATATTACCTTTGATAGTAGAATGAAATTCTAAAAGAAGTGAATCAATTTTAGCAATATCTAATTTACCTTTGATTCTTTCGGCTGAAAGCAAACATTCTATCATAGAAAAAAGTCTATCCATTACCATAACATCAGCTTTTCCATAATAAAGAATAGGAGATATATAGCGATACATCAAATTATAAAGAGAATAAGTTTCTTCCCAAAGTCGTGTAGTTCCTTCTTTATCTGTGTAACAATATACCCCTTCACGCAGAGCTTTTTCTACAAAAAGTAAAGTCATATAATTAATTGTTCGAATAGCTGTTTCAGGGTCGTTTATGCCTGGACTTAATGCTTTTGTTGCTATTTCACTTAGTTGTTTGATTCCATACACATAATTATCTTGAATATATTCATTATCATAAAAAATAAATTCTTCTAATATTTCATTAATTGCTTCTTGACCAATTTCTTTATTTACCTTTAATAAAGGTGTTCCTATAACCATAAATGAACCTTCTTCTAAGTTGATAAATAACTCAATATCATATTTTTTAGCCAACTTAACTATTTTTTCTCTATTGCATTCTCTAAAATAACCACTCTGATTACTAATAATGGTATGCCAGTCTGACACTTTATCAAAAACGGTTTGATAGTCCTGATAATTACTTACTTTCTTTGATTCTAACTCATTAAATGTCTTATTATAAACCATCAAAATAATATTATCTACCTGTACTGAACGAGAAATTGAATGAATAAAATAGATGAACAAAACAAGCGACAAAACACCAAGGCACATTCCTACAAAAATACTTAGCTGAGGAATATAAATTCCTTCTTCAGTTTTTCCTATATTTACGATCAGCAAAAGGCAATACAGAATGGTTGCTAAATATGTTCCTAATACGATTTGGTAAGATTTGTTTGTCAAAACCCCTGGAACAACACGAGGAGAAAAAGCTGTTGCTGCCTGATTTAGAACAACCATTACCATTGAAAAATTAAAAACCATCAATGAAATAATCCCTCCAATAAATGCATTAAGTACAAAACGAGCATTGTCAGCACCTGTTACTAAAGCAAATTTCAGAACTTCTTTAGCTTCTTTACTTAGTTCAGAATTTTCAAAAGTCATCATAAATATAGAAAGTCCTACCGAAAAAATAGCCATCAAAGAAGGTAGAAAAATAATGCTATTTGTAAGAGCTAAATAGGTCTTACGAACATACTGATAAGGTCTTTTGAACATAAAATAAAAAAAACATACGATGGAAAAGAAATCATTTAGTAAAGCAACTTGACAAAGCACAAATAGTTAGTGAAATTTTATTTTAAAATAAAATAAGGCGAATTAGGATTGAGTTTATTCTGAATTCTTTTAAAAATAGAAGGTTTTCCAAACTGCTTTTGAAATGCTTTTTGTGTCTGTTTTTTTCCTTCATTTTCAATAAAAAATGGAATTTCATTTACTTCTACAAAATCTGTAACAGCAGTATTAAAAAACAAATCTTCTTCAGTACAGTGTGTTCCTGTTGCATCAAAACCTGTATTTTGAACTAGTGATTTTTTAGGAAATAAGAACCAACCTTTTTCTAAAAACAGTGTTGCCATAAAAAAAGTAGCCCAAGAATCTATTTTATCCTCTTTTTGAGCTTCCAAAATTTGATAATAATAATAACTACCAAAGTTATATTCTTTTGGTGTAACTGAGTTCTGACTAAATTTTTGAAAAATACTCTCAATATCAAAATCTATTTTATCCCAAGTTCTTTTCCAAGTAGCCCATCCCCATGAACTATTTACAGGAAGAAAAAAGGTTTGTTGTTGCACCATTTTTTCATTATCTAAAGGAAAAGCAGAAGCAGAAATCCCCCATACTTTATCTTCATTTTCATACTTTTCTAAGGCATCATTCATATATTTTAAAAAGCCTTTTTGGGGAACAATGTCATCCTCTAAAACAATTATTTTTTCATATTTATTGATTTGCTCTGTGATTCCTTCTCTGACTGATTTGGCTAAACCTTTGTTTGATTCAGATTCATAAATTTCTATACTTAGAAAAAGATTTTCTTTTTTTTCTTTAAAATCTCTCAAAACTTGCCTCGTTTGTTCAATTTCTTCTTTGTCTTTTGAAGTAACATTTGGTTTTGCTCCATCTGAATAAATAATGAGAGGAGTATCTTTTGAGTTTTGACACACTGCCAAAGCCTCCAAGACTTGCCTAGTATGATTGGAACGCTTATAAACGAATAAAATGACAGGAGAAAGCATATAAGGAATCGTAAATTATTAATTGTGAATGATAAATGACTTTGAGTGCTTGAATATCAATCATTTATAATTTTAAAATTAGTGTATTAGGAATAGAAATCAATTAAAGTACGAAGAACGAAACCCATAATGGAAAATAAAAGGAAGTTTTTTTCACGACGACTTTTAGAACTAATAACAAAAAATCCTTTATAAATCTAAATTTATAAAGGATTTTTGAGAAAATACTATTTATTTTACAAACTAGGAAGTCTGTGATACATATACACTTACCCTTGTTGGTGTACTCACCAACGACAATAAGCAATTATTAATAATAATTATTAAGCATTACTGGCATAACGAGCATTAATACATCCTCTTCGTTTGCTTCGTGTGGGTACATCAAAGCTGCACGATTTGGCTCAGAAAACTCAAAATGAACAGTATCACAATTTAAATTAGATAACATTTCCATCAAGAATTTGCCATTAAAACCAATTTCTAAAGAATCACCATCATAATCACAAGGTAAATTTTCTTTTGCTTCATTTGAAAAATCAACATCTTCTGCTGAAATAAGCAAGTTGTTATTTTCTAATTTGAAACGAATCTGTTGAGATGTTTTGTTAGCATAGATAGAAATACGCTTCAAAGAACTTAAAAGCTGCTGACGGTCAATATTTAAATTTTTGTCGTTGCTTGTCGGAATTACATTTTCATAATCTGGAAAACGCTCATCAATCAAACGACTTACCATTTTGATATTGCCAAAATTGAAAAATACATTTGTATCATTAAATTCCAACTGAATTTCTTGAGGAGAAGAAGGCAAGGCATTTTTGAGTTGCTCAAATGCTTTTCCAGGGATAATAATTGAAGAATTACTATTTCCTTCTGTTCCTTCATAACGATAACGCACCAAACGGTGTGAATCTGTCGCTACAAAATTTGTCTTTCCATCTGATAAATTAACGAAAATACCATTCATAGCAGGTTTCATTTCGTCTGAACTAACAGCGAAAAGCGCATATGAAATAGCACTTGAAATAACATCAGACGAAAACATTAAGTTTGTCGTATTTTTTGGCTCAGCAGGACGAGGAAAATCGCCAGCATCTTCTCCAGCTAAAGTATATCGCCCATTGTCTGACAAAATTTCGATGCCATGAGATTCTGTATCAATCGTAAAAGTGATTGGTTGTTCAGGCAAGTTGCGAAGTGTATCTAAGAGCATACGAGCAGGAACAGCTACATTTGCTTTTTCATCTGTTTCAACAGCCGTTTCTAAAGTCATTGCATTTTGTAAATCGGAAGCCGTTACACGCAAAAGACCATCACTAATCTCAAATAAAAAGTTTTCTAAAATTGGAATAACAGGATTGCTAGGAACAAGTCCTTTCAGCGAATTGAGTTGTTTGAGCAGCGCAGCCGACGAAACAATAAACTTCATATCGTATCAGTATTTAATGGTAACCTAAATGGTAAATTATTTTTTTTTGTAGGACTACAAAGATAAAAATTTGTAATGCCATACCATAACCTTTAATGAAATTTCTTTGACTTTTTTTGAAGGAATTTTAAAAAAGTTAGCTAACAGATAGTTCATTCTCCTAATTACAAAATCAGTTTTATGTTCGTTCTAGTTTCCATTTCCAAATAATTCCTTCGGCTTCATCTTCTAATTCCTCAATTTTCTGAAAGTTACATTTTGATAAGACTTTTGTCGAAGGGTTTTCTTGCCCTAATGTATGCGCTTGAATAGAATTTACGTGTTTAAAACTAAAAGCATTATCGATAAGAGTTTTTGCTAATTCTGTTGCAAGTCCTTTATTTCTGTATTCTGATTTAATTTCATATCCAATTTCAACAATTCCCTCTTCAGTAGGTTGCCCACTATATCCACAATTTCCAATAAGTTTATTATCAGATTTATGAATTACAAAATAGTTCCACCAACCCAATTCCTCTTTTGAAGATTTGATTTTATCTAAAGCATATTGTAGGGGAGCTAAACCAAACTCTGTCCAATTTTCAGGAACGATGACACCCAATTGTTGTGATAATTTTTTGTCTCCTTCAATAGCAGATTCTAATAGATTTTGATTAGAAGCAATAAGAAGTAATCTTTTAGTTTCTAGGTTTTTGTTCATTTTAAGTTCCTAATTACATTTTGCACATAATTGAATAAGGGAAAAGGCAAGCCTTTTCCCTACAAATACAATATAATTTAAGCCATCACTTTTTCCTTCTGCATCATCTCTACAAATTGGTCAAAAAGATAACGAGAATCGTGAGGTCCAGGAGAAGACTCTGGGTGATATTGAACTGAAAAGGCTTTTTTGTTTTTAAAACGAATTCCTGCCACACTTTTATCATTTAAGTTTTTGTGTGTCTCTACAATTTCGTTTTGTTGGTTTAATAATTCTCTGTCTACGCCAAAACCGTGATTTTGAGAAGTAATTTCACAATTTCCTAGCTCTAAATTCTTAACTGGATGATTGAGTCCTCTATGCCCATTGAACATTTTATAAGTAGAAAGTCCACCAGCAAGAGCTAAAATTTGATGCCCTAAACAAATTCCAAAAATTGGTTTGTCAAGTTCTAAAAGTTCTTTTGTTGTCTTGACAGCATAATCCATTGCAGCAGGATCGCCAGGACCATTAGAAAGGAAAAAGCCTGTTGGATTAAACTCTAAAAGTTCTTTTACAGAAGTTTTGGCAGGAAATACTTTACAAAAAACGCCTCTTTGAGCTAAACTTCTCAAAATATTAGTTTTAATTCCAAAATCTAAAACAGCAACTCGTATTTCTGAATTTTCATTGCCGACTGTATACGTTTGTTTTGTCGTAACTTTAGAAGAAAGTTCTAATCCATTCATATCAGGCACTTCTGAAAGTCTTTTTTGAAGCTCTGCATCTGTCAAATCTTCTGACGAAATAATGGCATTCATTGCGCCTTTATCACGAATATGACGTACCAAAGCACGAGTATCAACTTCTGCAATTCCTGTAATATTAGCTTTTTCTAAGTAATTTTGAAGTGAACTATCAGCTGTAGAACGAGAATGAATGTCTGAAAAATTACGAACTACAAGACCATTTATTTTGACACTTGCAGATTCATTTTCTGCATCTATTGTTCCATAATTACCAATATGAGAACTTGTATTGATTACAATTTGTCCAAAATAAGAAGGGTCGGTATAAATTTCTTGATAGCCTGTCATTCCTGTATTAAAACAGATTTCGCCACCTGTTGTGCCTATTTTTCCAATAGCGATACCTTCATATTTTGTTCCGTCTGCAAGAAGTAAGACTGCTTTTTTGTGATTTTCCATAAAAATAACTTCGTTCTTTTGTGAGTTTGTACGATGATTAAGATTTCATGAGATTCAAATACGCAAAAGTACAAAAAAAATCCATTATCATTTTGAAAAATCAAAAAAGTAATGGATTAGGTGTGAAAATTCAATACAAAACACTCTAAAGAGTGTTCTACAGAATAATTATTTTAAAAATCTTCTCTCAAAAATTTAGAAACTGCTTTAACCGTTTTTTGAGGAGCTTCTTCCATCGGAACATGTCCTACACCTTCATAAATCAACATTCTGTTGTTGGGTAATAAATCTCTAAAACGACGAGCATTTTCAGCAGGCAGCCAAGCATCATCTTTTCCCCAAATAATAAGTGTTGGTGTATAAAGGTTTTTGAGTTGTTCAGTATTATCGTGTAAATCTTGATTGATGATATTAAAAAAGGCTTTCATATTACAATCACGAGTGAAAAAATCGAAATAACGGTCAATTGTTTCTTGACATATTAGTGATTGGTCACAGTAAACTTCTTTTACAAATTTCTCAAAAATAGGTTTTTGAATTGCGTATTTAAACATTTTACCAAAGATGGGCAGCTTTGCCAACTTAAAAGGAGTTGGAATACTTCCCTCATCTATAAATCCTGCTGATGAAATTAATACTAGTTTTTCTACTTGTTCTTGGTGTCTCAGAGCATATTCCCAAGCAATCCAACCACCTAAAGAATTTCCACCTAGATAACATTTCTTAATATCTAATCTATCCATAAATACTTCTAAGTAGTTCATATAATTCTCTAAGCAATAATCTTCTTCAGAAATTGCTCCTGTAAGTCCAAAACCTGGTAAATCTAATGAGATAACTCTATATTTTTTGGAAAGTGTTTTTGTCCAGTCTTCAAAAGTATGAAGCGAAGAAAAAGCTCCATGAATCAAAATTAAAGGTTCACCTGTTCCTTCTTCTCTATAATGAATTAGAGAACCATTGATGGAAACAAAACGAGAACGATTATCAGTATATTTTTTTAGTAATTGTTGTTCGTTGCTTTTTGGGTCTTCAAAAAGAGGTTTTAAAGAGGCAATTTTTTCAAAAGAAATAGGAATCATAACTTGTTGCTAGTTAAAAAAATGAGGTTGAAAGTTTAAAAAAATGTTCTACTGTGTGTTAGATGTAGAAGGGATAGAATAGTCTTGAATTTTAAAAAATTGATTGTCATCAAATTCAATATTCTATCATTAATTTGTCATAGCTAATTTATAATACGCATTTTTGGCTAAAATTGTTTTGCGTGCAGAGTATTTTTGTTTAATTATTTTGATACCTAGTTGATTTTGAGGAGTTTATTTTTAAACAAAAAACCGTATTCTACTGATAAAAATAGAATTACGGTTTAGTTTTTTTTGTAATAAGTCTTTATTATTTAGCTAAAGCCATTAATAAATCTTGTTGTGTAATGATATGTACATTTTGATTTGCATCACGAACCAAAAGGGCTGGATTATCTTTATTGATAAGTGAAGAAAGAACATCAACCGTGTTATTCATGGATACAAATGTAAATGGATTATCCATAATTTCCTTTACTGGCATATCTTTCAAAGCAGGATTATCAATAAGTTTGGCAAGTGTTTTTGAATCTACAAGACTTCCAACAATATGTTCTTTATTTTTATCACTTACAGGAAGTTGAGAAATTCCCTCTTTATTCATCATCTTAACAGCATCTCCTACTTTCATATCTTCATCGATAACGAAAAGCTCTGAATGACCATTTTTGCTTTGAATAATATCGGCAGCCGTTGCAAATTCTCTTTCCAAGAATCCGTGGTCTTTCATCCAATTGTCATTGTAGATTTTACCCAAATAACGAGTTCCGTGGTCAGGCAAAATAATTACCATTACATCTTCTTCTTTTAGATTTTCTCTAGCATATTCCAAAGCTCCAAAGACAGCAGAACCACACGACCAGCCTACAAAAAGACCTTCTTCACGAGCCAATCTTCTTGTCATGATAGCACTATCTTTATCAGTTACTTTCACAAAATGGTCTATCAAATCCATATTTACATTTTCTGGCAAAATATCTTCTCCAATTCCTTCTGTAAGATATGGATATACTTCTTTTTCATCAAAAATTCCTGTTTCTTTTAGCTTTTTGAAGATAGAACCATACGAATCTACACCAACAGTAACAATATTAGGATTTTGTTCTTTCAAATATCTTGATGTTCCACACATCGAACCTCCTGTTCCTACACCTGCTACATAATGCGTAATTTTCCCCTCTGTATCTTTCCAAATTTCGGGCGCAGTAGTTTCGTAATGTGCTTGCTGATTTGATTTATTGTCGTATTGATTTGGATAAAATGAGTTTTCTATTTCTTGATTTTTACGTTTTGCAATCGAATAATACGAACGAGGATCTTCAGGAGAAACATTGGTAGGACAAACAATAACTTCTGCACCCAAAGCACGTAGGATATCAATTTTTTCTTGTGATTGCTTATCCGAAACCGTAAAAATACATTTATAACCTTTTGCAATGGCAGTAAGAGCCAATCCCATTCCTGTATTTCCAGAAGTTCCTTCGATGACAGTTCCACCTGGTTTAAGAAGTCCTGCTTTTTCGGCATCTTCAATCATTTTTAAACCAATACGGTCTTTCATAGAATTACCTGGATTTAGATATTCTACTTTTACCAAAATTGTTCCTTTGATTCCTTTATTTACACTATTTAGTTTTACAAGTGGTGTGTTACCAACTGTGTCGATGATGTGATTGTAATAACGCATAGTTATTTTTTTATGGTTTTTGAGTGTTTTTGTCTTGTTTAGTTAATAGTGCAAAGTTAGGAAAAAATCAGTAATCCGTTCAGTTTTGTCTCTATTATTCCCTTCTATCTGAAAGATAACCTTTGTATATAGGCTCTAAGTTTTGTTTTATGTTTTCAAGTACCTTTTTCAAATCTTTGTTTACATCCAAACTACTCTTTGTTAGCCAACTTACCCACATATTTTTTCTTTTTTCATTATAATATTCCTCCTCAAATACAGCAGGATTGATTATATGTTGTATATTTCTTCTATCAAAAGTTTGATAAATCGCTTTTTGCAAGTCTTCTATATTGTAACCTTTACTATCAAGAAGTTCGCTTACATCATACAAGTCTTTTACCCTACTACTCGCTTCTCCTAAACTTATCATAGCTTCAAATTTTTCTGCAATAACACTCTCAGTAGTGTATGCTTTTAATGATAGGAATTCCTAATTTATCAATATAAGTTGGATAAGCTAATTCTTTAGCTTCAGGAATAATAATGTCTCCAAAACCAAACTCTAACTTCATATAATTTCGTTTTCTACCATTAAAAATAGGTTTTACTTTTATTTGTACGCCCTGATATGCTCCTTGCTCATTAATAGAATTAGTTTGAATAGAGGAAATATCGAAAGAAATACCATCTTCACAATCAATCTGCAAGATTTCTATTACTACTTTCTTTACTGCTTCTACCTCATTTTGGGTTTGCTCCATCAAAAAATCTATATCCTTTGTACTTCTACTTTTTTCAGGCAATATAGCATGTAAAAATGTTCCTCCTTTCAAATACACTTTGTTCTTATAATGTGATATAGAAACTCTATAGAGAAATCGCTCTCTAAAAAATTTAGTAAGCACCTCATCAAAATTCTCATTTGTCTTACGGGCAATACTTCTTAGCTCAACTTCAATAGAATTAGACATAGTTTTAAATTAGATTTGGCTTTAAATAATTATAAACAACGGTATCTATACCCATTTTTTTAGAGTATTCAATAAGTTTAGTTAAATTCACATTAGGAGTAGAAAAATAATTTTTAAACACCTCATACACAAACTGTTCTCCCCAATCTTTCTTATAAAAAACTATATCACAAAGTGTTTTTTCAATATCATAAATCATAAAATCTGATATGTCTTCATTTATACCTAAATTATAAAAGTGTTCTTCATATATAATAGGATAAGTTTGTGGATAATCAGGTTTTGAAACAGCTTTTTGATATTTTGGTATAGCAATATGTATTTTTTGTGGAATAATATCTGTTAAATCATAATAGGCAGCAGCACTTAGTAAGCATATTATTCCTTTAGGATAAATTCTATTTGCTAATACAAAATCATCTAAAAACACTTGGTTTTCTCCATTCAGAATTGAATTGATAGTTTCTTTGAGTTTTTCTGTATTTTTTTGTTCAATCCACTTATGCAATAAAGAATTATACTGTTTGTATTCCTCATCATCTGGATTGATGAATAATACAAAATTTACTAAACCCAAAAGATGCTCTAAATAATTTGATTTTTTACAATTAATTTTGAGTAAATGCTCCTCTAATCCATACTTTTGTATGTAAAACATGGCTTGTCTTATCTCACGTCTTTTCTCTTTTGGTACTTGTGGTTTCTCATTTACTACCAAACCTGTTACAATTTGCCTTTGAGAAGTAGTCATTAAATAGGTTTTATTCTCATTTATCTTCAAATTTTCTTTACTTAACTCTAAATTTAGGTTATGCAGTAGCTCCTTTTTATTGATATAATCTCCTGAAAAAGCTAAATCATCTGAATACCGAGTATAATTGAGTTTATTTATTTTGCAATATTCCATTACTCTCTTATCAAAATCTTTTAATAAAATATTTGATAGATAAGGACTTGTGGGTGCACCTTGAGGAAGAGAATTTTCAAGAGTACAAATTTTACTGAATAGATTGGCTAGTAATTTTGAATAACCTATATCTGAAAATAATTTTTCGACTTTATCACTAGAAATAGAAGTAAAGAAATCTTTAATATCTACGGTCAGCAACATTTTTTTATTAGTATGCAATTCTGCATTGTCTTTTATACTTGAGTTCTTTTTATACGCTTTTGCATAGCTACTTATCTCTATTTTTTCTAAAATATTATTCAAAATCCAAATTTGAATTTCTTTAAGACTGGGCAAAGGTTCTTTTATAGTTCTGAACTTTTTAGCCACTTTCGTATTTTTTTTAGCAATTTTAAATGTTCTATAAAAAAAAGGAGTGTTTTTAGCAACTCTTTTTATATACTGTTTTTGATATCCTACCAATTTTGAAAAATGTGTAGTATCAAAGATAACTGGTAGTTTATTGTCTATCAATTGTTTTGCGTAAGACAATAAATGATTAGTATATTCTTCTGGATAGTTTTTTTTTCTTGCTATTTCTCTAAATTTTCGTTCGTATCCTTCGTACTTCATAAGTATAAAATCATAAAGGGTTTAGAAATTACTTTCTAAACCCAATGAATAGCGATTTGTAATTGCTTTGAAGCATAACTGTTTTCAATTATTATAAATGACTTCAAAGCAATTGCAAATCGTAGGCTTGAAAACCTATTCTCTACTAAGAAAAGCGACTCGCTTTTCATTTTTTCATTCTAAATTTAAAGAATATTAAGGTAAATATAATGTATTTTTTGAATCTTCCGAAATTTTACTTTTTTCTTCTTTACTAATCCATTCTCCTTTTTCTCTCTTTTCCTGCAATTCTAATTCTAGTTCTAATTTAGGAGTTAGCTCAATTTTTTCTTTTACTTTCATTAGATAACCTTTTTCTTCTAAAGAAGTAAATAATTTTTCTAAATCTTCTTTTGAGTAACCTAATTTTTCTAAAAATAAAAATCCTTTTTTAGCAATTATTTTTAGTAAGTAGAAATGATGAGGTGTAAATGACATTGTGAATAAAATTGATTAATTAGTAGTTGTGAATTAAACGAATTGGATAAATAAAAGTTTTATACCTCTTCATAAATGTTTATTACGCCAACGGACTAATCACACGTCTAGCATGGCGATACGCTTTTTGCCAATAATCATATCTAAACAAAGGCTCTTCGACAACTCCTCTTGATGTAGAAGTATGAATAAATTCCAAATCATCTCTACTATCGCCTGTTTTGGTAATAATTCCCACGTGGCTAATACGATTTGGATCACTTCCTGTTGCAAAAAAAACCAAATCCCCTGCTTCTACATTATCTATAGAAACGTCTACACCACTTACAGCCTGCGAACGTGAATCTCTTGAAAGCTCTATACCTGCTTCTTTGAAAGCTAAATGAGTAAGTCCAGAACAATCCAAACCATTGCTAGAAACTCCTCCCATCACATGCTGTGTTCCTAAATAAGTACGAGCTGCTTCAATTGCTTTTTGTGCGATAGCATCATGATTTCCAGAAACATTATCTGAAATATGTCCCTCTGAATGCGTATGAACAGTAGAGTTTGGATTCGCTAAAGTTTCAGCTTGATAACGAGTAAAAATTTCATCAAAAAGAGCTTTATGAACTCGCAAATCAATGACTGCTTTTACTGTCTTTCCATTTTCTTGAATAAATTCGATTCCTTTCATAATTGAGATTCTCTAACATAGACTTTAGCCTACGAATGTATAGTTTATTTAATTTTGAAAGATACTAATTTACAAATTGAATTGATATAAATCAAACTTTTAAAAAGGTAGTGATGATATGCTAGAAATAGAAATAAGAAGCTATAATAAAGAAAAAAGATAATTGTATACAAATTTCAAAACTATTGCTTTTAATCAACCGTTAGTGAATTGATAGTAAAGATATTATCCAAACTAAATTATAAAAAACGATAGCTATATATAAAATTTTATGGAACGCAAATCACAAGACAACATACCCACTAGCAAAGTACAACGAGCTGCCAAGTTTGCCAAAACAGGTGTAAAATTAGGTGCAAATTACGTAAAACACTATGCTAAGAAAACAATAAACCCAAGTCTTAGTCGTCAAGAATTAGATGATGCTAATGCTAGTGATGTATATGATACATTAAGTGAATTAAAAGGAAGTGCTTTGAAGGTAGCACAAATGATGTCGATGAGTGAAGGAATGCTTCCAAGCGCATATAGTGAAAAATTCAAAATGGCTCAATATACTGCGCCTCCTTTATCTTTTCCATTGGTTGTCAAGACATTTAAGCAGTATTTGGGGAAAAGTCCGAATGATATTTTTGAACAGTTTGACAAAGATGCAATGAATGCAGCCTCTATTGGACAGGTTCATAAAGCAAAAATTGGAGACAAAACTTTTGCTGTCAAAATTCAATATCCAGGGGTAGCTGAAAGTATAGATTCTGATTTGAGAATGGTAAAACCATTTGCCATGCAGATTTTAGGACTTAGCGAGCGTGATTTGGAAATTTACATGAAAGAAGTAGGCGACATGCTAAAGTCTGAAACCGATTACAATTTAGAATTAGCACGCTCACAGAAATTAGCTAAACTGACAAAAGAAGCCGTTCCAAATGCTATTTTTCCTGAATACTATCCTGAATATTCATCAGAAAGAATTCTGACAATGGACTTTTTGGAAGGAATGCACTTAAAAGAGTTTTTAGCTACCAATCCGACGCAAGAAATAAAAAATAAAGCTGCTCAAACACTTTGGGATTTTTATGATTATCAAATGCACGTCTTGAAGGAAGTTCATGCAGATCCACATCCAGGTAATTTCTTGATGAAAGAAGATGGCAGAGTTGGTTTTATTGATTTTGGAGCAGTAAAAGTTATTCCAGAAGAATATTATTTGCAGCATTTTAGTATTATGGAAAAAAACATATTGGAAGATGATGCTCAATTAGAAACGGCTTTTGAAGGATTAGGATTTTTGATGGAAGATGATACACCACAACAGCGAGAATTTTTTAAAGGTGTCTTCAAAGAATTATTGTCACTTTCTATGAGACCTTTTCATAGTGATACATTTTATTTTGGAGATAAAAAATACTTCAATGATTTGAATGAGTTTGGAGAGCGTCTTTCTAAAATGCCTGAGCTTCGTAACTCAAAACAAGCAAGAGGTTCACAGCACTCACTTTATTTAAATAGAACTTATTTTGGTCTTTATTTCTTATTACACGAACTTAATGCTACCGTAAATACAGATTCATATTGGTATAAAAATAAAGAAGCATAATTTTATTTTGAAATAGCCTGACATATTTAAGCCTATCAAATTCTTTTGAGTTTGATAGGCTTTTTTTGTGTAGTTGGTGAATTCAGCTCTTAAAAATTGAATGGAATTAAAACAATAAAAAATATTCTAGCGCACAATAGATATATATCCTGTAATTGGTTTTAAAGAATCACTAATTCTGATTCTATAATAATATGTTCCTTCAGCGAGTTTCATTCCATTGAGAAGTCCATTCCATTCTGTTTTGTAGCCATTTTTTTGAGTGAAAAGAATCTTGCCTGTTCTATCAAAAATTTCTATATCAGCATTTGGATAACGTTCTAAAAACGGAACTTGCCAAGTATCATTTGTACCATCATTGTTAGGAGTAAATGTATTAGGAATTCCTGCAAAACAATCTCCATTTATTTCTACAAAAACGGTATCAGCCGAACATTCATCAGCTTGGTAGATTATTTTATACATTCCTTGTGCAGATGTATTCAGATAAATCTCCCCACTCAAAGAGTCTAATTCAATTCCTGTATCATTTGTAAAGAAAAAGCCATTTTTCGCTCCTAAAATTGTAGGTTTTGGATTAATTTCTAGCTTACAATAACTATCATAATCATAATTAAAACGAGAATCAACAGGTTGTTGGCGAGTTACAAAATCCGATACAGTAAACTCACAACCATTTGCATCTGTGATTCTGACCTCATATTTTTCGTTTTCATTTGGCTCTAAAGCCGAAATTTCATTTGTATTGATGGCAAGAGTAGCTCCTTGATATGTCCATAAAGTTTGATAAGGTTCTGTTCCCCCTGTAATTAGTAAAGAAATTGATCCATTATTCAACTCTGAATTACAGGTTGGCTCTTTAATAATAAAATTCCCCTCTAATTTTTGAGGTTCTGCAACTTCAATAAGTAATGAATCCTGACAGCCCAAACCATCAATTACTTTTACTTTGTAATTTCCCTTTTTGAGATTTTCTAAAGAACTATTTGTACTTCCATTTTCCCACAGAATTTGATAATCATCAAAAGCTCCTGTTATTTCTAGTTCAATTTTGCCATCGTTTCCACCAAAACAAGATACATTGGTAGTTTTGGCTTCCACTTTTAGATTTGAAACTTCAATCAAAACTACGTTGCTATACTTTGCATCACAGTTGTAGGATGAATTAGGAGTTACTTTTCTTCTAAAGTAAGTGGAAGTAAATAATTCTTGAGGTTGATAATTGAGTGTCGTGTCTAAATCTGTCCAATTCAAACTATCCATAGAAGATTGCCACAAATAAGTGTGACCAACTAGCGAAGAATCACCTGTCAAAAGGCTAGGATTTTCCTCTCTACAAACTCGTTGAGAAGAAGAAATGATGTTGTTTTTTACTCCTGCAAAATTTATTCTGACAGTATCCACCACTGTACAAAACCCATTATCTACCCAAACAGTATAAACACCTTCTTCTGAAATGGTTATACTTGGAGTCGAATCTCCTGTACTCCATAGGTAGTCAATTCCTGTTTCAGTAGCAATAAGTTGATATTCAAATGGTTCACAAAAAGTAGTATCTTTAAAATTTTCGTTTGGAAAATTATTATCAGGAACAGTAAATTCTGTAACAATTGCTTTTTCAGAAGTTAGAATTAATCTAGGAACACTATCATTTTTTACTTTTACATAATAAGTACCTATTCGTTTGGCAGCAAAAACAGAATCTGTTGCATTTTTGATAGAGTCTCCATTAAAAAACCATTGATAACGATTAAATTTTCCTCTTGTTTGCACTTGCAAATAACAAGGTTGAATAATTGGAATAGTTTGTTGAGGAGAGTAAGTAAAATTAGGAATTTTATTTATATGTCCTTCCAAATCTCCAAAAGTCAGGTTATTATTACTAACATTGACGACTTGTAAGCGTGTCAAAGAATCTATATTTTCTATTGATGAAAAATTATTTCTACTCAAATCTAATGTTCTGAGAGTAGAAGAAGGAGTAAAGAAAGAACGTGGTATTTGTCCTTCCAAACTGTTTGTAGAAGCTCTAAAAGTTTGAATTTTGCTCATATTTCCTATTTGAGCAGGCAGAGTTCCTTCAAATTTATTGGCAGAAATATCAAAAGAAGTAAGAGAAACAATAGAAGCTACCTTTATGGGAATTTGTCCTTTGAGTTTATTATTATTTAATTTTATTGTAGCTAAGTTTTTCAATGTATAAAATTCTATTTTATCAAAATCTTCTAAATTATTATATGATACATCTAAATAAGTTAGATTAGGAAAATAATCGAAAGAACCGACAGCTGCTTCTGCACTATTGAGAAATTTGGTTTGAAAAAGATTGTGCGACAAATCTAAATAACTAAGTTTGCTAGGTAAATTTAAGCCTACAGGCAAAACATCTTGAAATTTATTACGAGAAAGAATTAATGTTTTTAAAGAAGGAGAATAATAAAGTAGTATTGGTATTTCTCCTCCAAAACCATTGTTGGACAGATTACAAGTTACCAGTTTAGGTAAATTACCTATAGAAGAAGGAAGATTTCCAAAAAGTTTATTATTCTGTAATAAAAGTGTTTGTAGGTTTTTTAAGTTTGAAATCAACGCACTAATATAGAGTTTGTATTCATTGTTTGATAAATCTATATGTGTTAGTCTATTCAAATTATATAATGCTCTAGGCAGCTCTCTATTTCTTCCTAGTCTATTTGAAGCTGCTGACAAAACTCTTAAATTTGGCATAGCTGAAACAATAAGCCCCAAATCGGAATCAAAAGTATTAGAAGCTAAATAAAATTCTTCTAAGAGCGTTAAGTTTGTCAATGAAGCTGGTAAAGCACCCGAAAAACGACAACTTGAAATATTAAACTTTTTAAGTTTTTTGAATTCTCCAAATTCGTTTTGCATTCTTCCATTAAAACTATTAGAGTTTATATATAACTCTTGCAAATTAGTCAATAAGAAGAAACCTGTTGTATCTGAAATAGGCGCAGTAAATCCATTTTGAGACATATCAAGATAGGTAAGTTGGCGCATTTGTCCAAATATAGAAGGTACATTTCCATAGCTTTCTTTATATTTAGTTCCAGCCATACTAAAGACCTTTAACTTATAAAGCATAGTAAGCATTTCTAAAGAACCTGTCAGATTATTAAAAGAAATATTCAAACTTCTTAATTCAGAAAGATTGCCTAATGAACTTGGAAGACTGTCAGTAAGATTACGTCTACTAAAATTAAGACCAACCACGCGCTGATTCTGTACTGTTACACCATTCCAAGTCGTGATTTTTTGATCTAATTTCCAAGTATTAATCCAACCAGAACCATTAGTAGATTGATAAATATCTACCAAAACTAAAGAATCGCTTTCTATAACAGTTATTTGTGCAAAACCACATATAGAAAAAGAGAGATAAAAAAATAGAACAAATAAAAGAGTAAATAAATATTTTTTCATTTTACATTTTGTAGAAAAGGGGAAAAAAATAATTAGTTGATAGAATTTAAATAGAGGAAAATATATTTTGATATATTTTGATATATTTTGAAACAATATGATAATTTCAAATAAAATAAACTTAAAATCAATGCTACTAGCACGGCTGTAACTTTTAAGTGTATATTACAAAATTCCCACCAATATTTATGTTTTTTTATAAATACAAAATTCTTTCTAAAAAATAGTAAAGACTTTGTACTTGTTGAGTTTTTTTAGAGTTTAAAACTAAAAATTTCTTTTTTTGTTAAAATGCTCATTTATTATTTAAATGAATTTGGGATTAGAAATGCTATTATATGTCATCGTTGAGACATCGTAAACAGAAAAAAAGAATCATTTTATAACAAAACCATTGTCATTGTCGCAAAGAAGATTTATTAGAAAGATTGAAAAGCCATTGGTATCAAAAGTTATCTCTACAACTTGAATATTGTAATTTATCAGTAAAACAAGTAATTTAGCTTTATTGAATAATAAGCTATACTGATTTTGTAAATCGTAATTTTTAATTGATATGACCATACACAACGCAACTGAAAAAGGCGCAACGCCCACAGGAACAAAATTAAATACAAAAGGCTGGCAACAAGAAGCCGTTTTGAGAATGCTCTACAATAATCTTGACCCAGATGTAGCAGAAAGACCTGAAGACTTAGTCGTTTATGGTGGAATTGGAAAAGCTGCAAGAAATTGGGAATCCTTTGATTTAATTGTAAAAGCTCTAAAAAATATGAGTGATGAACAAACACTTTTGATTCAGTCAGGAAAGCCTATTGCCATTTTGCCAACTCATAAAGATGCTCCTCGTGTTTTGATTTCTAATTCAATGCTTGTTCCTCGTTGGGCAACTTGGGATCACTTCAACGAACTAGACAAAAAAGGTTTGATGATGTACGGACAAATGACAGCAGGTTCGTGGATTTATATCGGAACACAAGGAATTGTACAGGGAACGTATGAAACCTACGCCGAATTAGCAAGACAACATTACAACGGAACACTCAAAAACACATTAAATGTAACTGCTGGACTTGGAGGAATGGGTGGAGCGCAACCACTTGCAATCACAATGAACGAAGGAGTTTGTTTGGCTGCCGAAATGGAAGAATGGAGAATAGACAAACGCTTAGAAACTCGTTATTTGGATGAAAAATATTTTGATATTGATAAAGCGATTGATGCAGCTTTAGAATACAAAAAAGAAGGCAAAAATAAATCTATCGGTGTGGTTTGTAATATTATTGATTTACTTCAAAGATTGATTGATAGAAATATTACTCCTGACACGCTTACCGACCAAACTTCTGCTCATGATGCTTTAAATGGTTATTTTCCTGAAAATATGAGCGTAGCAGAAGCGAATACATTAAGAGAAACCAATCCAGAAAAATATACAGAACTTTCTTTGGATACAATGGCGCACCACGTAAAACAAATGCTAGAACTTCAAAAAAGAGGTGCAATTACGTTTGATTATGGAAATAATCTAAGAGGACAAGCAAAAGACCAACGAGATGTAAAAAATGCCTTTGATTTTCCAGGGTTTGTTCCTGCTTATATTCGTCCTTTGTTTTGTGAAGGAAAAGGTCCTTTCCGTTTTGTGGCTCTTTCGGGAGATGAGCAAGATATTTTTGAATGTGATAAAGTTTTGTTAGAATTATTCCCTGAAAATGAATCGTTGCACCGTTGGATAAAAATGGCTCAAGAACGCATTGCTTTTCAAGGTTTGCCAGCTCGTATTTGTTGGTTGAGTTTGGGAGAAAGACAAAAAGCTGCTTTAGCATTTAATGAGCTTGTCAAAAATGGAACGTTAAAAGCTCCTATCGTAATTGGAAGAGACCATTTGGATTCGGGTTCGGTGGCTTCTCCAAACCGAGAAACCGAAGCGATGCTAGACGGTTCGGATGCTGTGGCAGATTGGCCTATCTTGAATGCGCTTATCAATACGGCTGGTGGTGCGACGTGGGTTTCGATACATCACGGAGGAGGCGTAGGAATGGGTTATTCTATCCACGCAGGAATGGTAATTTTGGCAGACGGAACAAAAGAAGCACACGAAAGACTCAAACGAGTATTGCACAATGACCCTGCTATGGGCGTACTGCGTCATGCTGATGCAGGTTATCAAAAAGCACTAGACTGGGCAGAAGAATTTAATCTCAATTTGAAGAAGAATTTGGGGTAGGTTTTTTTTATGATTGTAATGAAAAAGCAGTTACTTTTTGGTAGCTGCTTTTTTTATTATAACTAGAATTACTATTCAAATTGCTTTACAATGTAATCCCAAAGACCATCAATGTACGTCTTACATTCTTCACGAGTTTTAAATTTTGCTATTACTGCATGTTGATCGTTCCACTTAGGTGAATAATTTTCTTCCATAAATCCTTGCCAATCATTGTACGCAATACTTTTATTATAATTCATTATAAAATGCATAAAATCTGGATTCAAACGTTTTTCCTCTACAATCGTTTTCTCAAAATATTGGTAACTTTTTTCATTAATATCTGAAAATGTACGAACACTTACGACAAAGTAGTCATAAGACACTCTTTCTCCTACTTTAAAATAAACATACCTTAATACTTCTGTTATATTTGATGATTTATTTGTTGTTTCAACTTTTTTGAGCATATATTCTTCTAGAGCCATAAATGTTATTCGTTTAAATTGAAAATATAAGATATGTAAAAATTATTACACGAAAAAAAATGGTAAAAAGTTTTATATTTCTAGACATACTTCTCAAAGGGCTTTACAAATTTCTCAATCATATTTTCGGCTCTTCGTTTGGCTTGTGTAATAAAATGGTTGAGATACTGCTTTGCCCATTCTTCTTGATTTCCTTTAAAATTCTGTTCTAAATTTTCTACTTGAAACTGAATTTGCATAGCTGCTGCCCAGTTGATGTATAATTCTGTAGGATTACTTTTGAATAAATTTACTGAATGAGCATCTACACAAGTCAAAAACTTGCCTTCCAATTTCCAATCAATTCCGAAATAATGAATACTAAAAGTGTCATATTCTTGATTGTCTAGCATTTTAGCACATGTTTGAGCGAGTTTGTAAGCAGAAATAATATTTGGAGGTTGAGATTTTTTAGATATGTTTCTTGTTTTGATGTCTATAATTTCATAAAAATCTTTTTTTACAACCAAAATATCAGCCGTATCATTTTGTTTTTCTTCAAAGGTATTATATAAATCCCACTTTGAAGTCGCTTGTTTTCCTCTACTCAAAAGAAACATAACAGTAGGAGAATTGAACAAATTTAGTCGTTCCTCAAAAGTAATTACTTTAGGGTTTTTGCTGTACAAATCATTCAAATATTCGTATTGTCTAAAGGTCTGTTTTGGAAACTCTTTTTTTAATTCTGCATAAACATGCTTGTCAAAAGGCTCTCCTGCTGCGTGTCCAGACAGCGTTCCTGATAAAGGTTTTGAAACTTTACTTCCAATTATTTTACGCTTCAAATCTTGATAATCGACTATTGACATAGTTTGAGTTTAGTTAGTTTAGTTGATTGTAGGATTTAATAAAACATCAAATAACTGATTTATCTCTTCCAAAATCTCTTGTTTTCTTTCCAAAATCAATAGTTCTGTCAATTCTACAATTCGATTATGAAGTTGTATTTCTTTTTCATCATTCCAATCAATTTTTCTAAATGGAATACTTGAAATTGGTTTTTCAGAAAACTCAACAATATTTCCTTTTATGATTCCTTTATTTTTGAGCCAATTAAAAACTCTAGGGTTATTCAGAAATGCCAACACATAAAAAATATTTTCTTTTACATTTTCTTTCAAAAAAAGTGCTGTTACATCTTGTGTTGGGAAAATTCCTTGTTCTACAAAACTAAATCTAAAATAGTTTTTATTTGATATACGTTCCTTGCAAGGAACAAAAATACGAGGTTTGTCAGAATTAAATAGATTGTAATTTCTAAGAAAAACCCACTCCCAATAATTTATTTTTCGGTTATATTGATAGCGTTTTTCTAACTTTTCTTGTAAAGGTTTTAGTTTTTTATAAAAGTTTGGATAATTGTTTTCTAATTCATTTTCTACTTTAATTTTTTCTTCATTCAAAAAAATATAAGGCGTAATTTCATTGTAAGTAAAAGGAATTAAATTTTTGGCTTTAATGACTGAAATTGTACTTTGCTTTTCTTTTTCTGAAAGTAAATTTAAAATTTCTTTATCTGTTTTTTTGTCTAACTGAAAAGCCTTATCTAATCCAGATACCATTCCATTTCCAATATCACAAATATCATTTATGGTAGAATAAATGACTTTTTTATCTGTCTTATTTTCTAGTTTACTTTCTGGTAAATTACTGAATAAATCATTGTTTGTAACTTCATTACTGCTACTAATCTGACAGGCTTTTTCAAAATTTTCTATTTCTAAAACCTCATTTTCATCTGTCAATAACCATCTTTTATTTGCTTCAAATTGTTTTACTTTAAAACGTTCTATTTCATTACTATTTTCTGTTTTTATTTGTTCTATAATTTCAGTAGTGATTTTTTTGTTTTTGTGATACTTTACAATGTCTATAAATGGAATTTTATTTTTTGATTTAATGTACTTAAATACAATAACTGAAACCGTCGCATTGTCAAAAATAGGAGTTTCATTGAAATGATAAATGGCTTCGAAATAACCATTTTTTACCATATAATTTCGAAGCGAAAAAGAGTGAGTTGTGTTGAGCCAATATTCAGGACAAATAAAAATAAGCTGTCCATTTTCTTCCAAAATTTCAATAGATTTCAGAATAAAAATATACATATAATCACACAAACTATTGAAATACGTATTCCATAACTCACTTTTAGCTAATTCTTGTTTTAATTCTTCTTCAAGATTTTTCCATCGTATATAAGGAGGATTTCCAATAATTAAATCAAATTTTTTATTGATTTTTGCCGAAACAAAACTCTCACAGATTATAGTATCAAAATTTTGATTTAGATTTTTTACTAATTCTTCATCAATTTCGAAGGCTGTTATATTTTCAAAACCTTCTTTTTGCAAACTTTTCAAGAAAACACCTTCCCCACAAGAAGGTTCTAAGATTTTAGAATCATGCTTTATATCTGCCAAATCAATCATAAAGTCAGCTATAATTTTTGGCGTAAAATATTGTCCGTATTTATTTTTAGTATTTTCTATTACTGCTATCTGTACTTTTTCCTCAACCATTTTTATTTAATTCTAATTAAATTTAAACTTTTACAAATATACAAAAAACAAAAAAGCATTGTTCAATGCAAACAATACTTTTTTCAGTAATGAACGTAAATTAAATAAACTAATATTTTTGAATAACTAATTTATTGATGACCAGCAATTTAAATTCGTAATTCGTAATTTTTAATTCGTAATTGTTCCTAAGGGGAAAAATAATACAACAGGAAATTTAGATTACAAGGCAAAGAATAAATACCTTTGATTTGTAATTTTATCAAAAAAGCAATCTCTCATTTAGAATGGAAAAAGACTTTTCAAATAAAAAGTTTGGTTACATAACCATAGAATCAAATTCAGAATCTAGATTATTTGTAAATGAATTAAAGGAATACATCAAAGTTATGTATTTAAAAAAGGGTGCTAAAATCATAATTGACTTTCAAGAATTTGAATGCAAACGCAACACACTGTTTTTTATTAATAGTTCTCAAATATATGTCTTGAAGGAATCATCTATCCAAAATCAAGGAGTGATGATTTACTACAATAGAGATTTTTATTGTGTCGAAATTCACGAAAAAGAAGTGTCTTGTGATGGTATATTATTCAATAATGTGTTCAAAATTCCTCGTATATCATTATCAAAAAAAGAAACTAATGAAGTAGAAAATATTTTTGATGAAATCCATTCCGAAATTCAGACGCAAGATATAGCAACTGAAGAAATGATTCGAATTTTGCTAAAACAACTTATTATTAAGGCAACAAGAATGTTTAAAAGCAAAAATAATTTTGAAACTAACTTAGAAGATAATTTAAAAGAAAATGAAAACACTAATTTTTTAAGAAAATTTAGTCAGCTTGTCGAAAAAGAATTTTATAGTAAACATACCGTCGCTGAATACGCAAAATTACTTCACATCACACCCAAAAACTTAAATAAAAAAATAGCTCTTTTGAGTAAAAAATCTCCAAATCAGATAATCAAAAATCGAATTATACTTGAAGCAAAACGCCTTTTGGCACATACTGATTTGAGTGCAAAAGAAATAGCTTATCAGTTAGGTTATAAAGATTGTGCTTACTTCAACAGATTTTTTTCCAAGCAAATAGGCTTTTCTCCCATTCAATTTAGAAAAAATTATCATACTAATCAAAGAAGCGAAAAAGTGCAATTTAAAGGGTAAAACATGTATTTTCTGACGCTTTATTTTTCTCCACCTTTGCAATGTCAATTTATTTATAACATTTTAAAAATTACAACAATGCAAAGAAACGCAACAGCTATATGGAATGGCACAGTAAAAGAAGGAAAAGGAACGCTAACTTCTCAAAGTCAAATTCTTGACAAAACACCTTATACTTTTGTCTCTCGTTTTGATAAAGGCAAAGGTACAAATCCAGAGGAATTAATGGCAGCAGCACACGCAGGCTGTTTTACAATGCAGTTGAGTGCATTCCTTACTGAAGAAGGTTTTACGCCTGACGAGCTTAGCACAACTTCTACGATTACATTAGATAATGGCAAAATTACTAAGTCTGATTTGGTATTAAGTGCCAAAATAGAAAATATCAGTAATGAAAAATTTCAAGAAATTGCTAAAAAAGCTAAGGAAAACTGCCCAGTTAGTAAAGCCTATAATTTAGAAATTTCACTTAAAGCTGATTTAGTTTAGTCTATTATTTTTATCAGAAAACAAAAAAGCATTGTTGATACAAACAATGCTTTTTCATTTCAAATGCATTTATCAAAAGACTTTACAAATTTCTCAATCCTATGTTAAAGATAGACAGACAATCTACAAATGTCCTATCAAACTCTATTTAGTGTGTGTTTATTCTTGAAATTCTTCTCTAATTTTCATCAGTATTTTTCCAAGTTTATTTTTTCCTTTGCCATCTTTTCCATCTCCCCAATAGTCATCATTCTCTGTATGTTCGACAAGAGTAGCATCTTGTGTAGATAGCAATAAATCTTTTAATTCTTCGTGTTGGGTAAACTTTGCTTTTACAGCTTCATACATAATGTTATCCTTCATATTATCCCAATTTTTACGCATTTTCACCTTTCTAGTTCTTCCCATTTCTGCTGCTTTCATGGGACTTGATGCCTTTCTAATCTTGTTTTCATGTTCTGTTCCAGAAAATTTTTGAGCTTGAAAATAATGTTCAGAGGTTTGCCAAATTTTGCCTTTTAATTTGATGGGGTATAAAGCAAAATTAGAAAATTGTCCATAGGCATTGCTTACACTATAAAAAAATATACTATCGTTTTTCATTTTTCGATAAATTAGGAGAGAGTAAGAAGTTTATGAAAATAACAGAAGAAAACATATCACATACAATAACAAGCGTAATAGAATTCATAAGCACAACCCTTGAATTAAATAATAAATTCCTTCGTTTGGCTTGTGTAATAAAATGTTTGAGATATTCTTTTGGCTACTCTTCTTGATTTCCATTAAAGTTCTGTTCTAAATTTGCTGCTTGAAATGATTTGATAGGTTAATTTTTAAATTCTGTTTAGAAATAGATTAGTTGTCTACTTCTTCAAAAAGCGTTTCAATCTCTATCTCAAAACCATTTAAAACTTTAGATTGTACTTTTCCTGTTTTTTTGGCTTCTGAAAAAAGTTTATATTTTCCTTCTTCATTCAAAACCTCTACTTTTACTTCTTGTTTTTTAGGGAAAATTTGCCAGTATTCGGTTACTCCTTGCGTTTCATAGATTTTGTGTTTCATTTCTCTTTCTTTTTTGACATTGGAAGGCGACCAAATTTCTACTACCAAATTAGGAGCTTCTTGTACTTTTTTGTTTTCTATGATATGGTAACGACTGACAGCAATAAAAATAACATCAGGTTGTAATAAATTATCTTCATCAAATTGAACATCAATAGGCGCATAAATAATTTTTCCTGCTTTATGTTGGCGTACAAAAGTACCCATTTGAAAACCTAGTTCTTCTGAAATAGCTTGATGATTGAAATTTGGAGAAGGCATAATAAATAATTGATTTTGAATAATTTGTACGCTTACTTTTAAATCTTGAGGAAAATAAGTTTCAATATCAGAGCTTTTCCAAGTATATTTTTTTGGAAATAAAGCTGCATATTCTTCAATCTCCTCAAAAGTATAATCCGATTTTTGAGCAAGTGGAAGAGGTAAAGTTGGTGTACTTCCGTTTTTAGTATGCTTTTCTTTATTATTTTCTTCTGTTTTCTTGAAATCTATTTGTAGAGCTTCCAATAAAGGAAGTAATAGTTTTTCCTGTTCTTCGGTAAGTTCTAATTGGTAATTATTCATTTTTCTCTATTTTTAATCAACTGATTAATTTCTGTATTTTCTTTGAATAAAGATAAGGAAAATATAAAACTTTGTAAGTAGTTTTTCGGTAATCCGAAATAACTCTGACAATAGTTGAAAATCAAACTATTGACAGCCTTCTGAAAGGGCTGTCAAATTTTATAAAATTAGATTCAAATAAAAAAGCAACATTTCTAGTCATACTAAAAATGTTGCTTTGACTATATTTCGTAATTTCTAATTCGTAATTCGTAATTTTTCCTTACTTATACAAAATCTCAAAAGCCTCTTCGACTACTTTATCTAATCCAGATAAATCTTTTCCTCCTGCCGTAGCAAAGAAAGGCTGTCCACCTCCCCCACCTTTGATGTTTTTGGCTAAATCTTTTACAATCTTTCCAGCATTTAATCCTTTTTCATCTACTAATTCTTGAGAAATAGTAACAGCAATTTGTGGTTTGCCTTCAATATCGGCAGCCAAAACAGCAAAAAGATTTTCAACTTCGTTTTTGAGTTCGAAACTAAGATTTTTGAGCGCATCAGCTGACGGAATAGAAATTTTTTGAATCAAAATATTTATTCCATTTTCGTTTTTGATTTCATTTAAAAGATTTTTCTTGATGTTTTTAGCTTCTTTCTCTTGAAACTCTTGAATCTGTTTTAAAAGAACTGCATTTTGTTCTACTAAAGAATTTACATCGTCTTTCAGGTTTTTGTTTCCTTTTACTATCGAACGAATTTCCTTAACTAATTTGTTTTGTTCTTGAATCCAATTGTAGGCTTTTTCTCCTGTCAGAGCTTCCAAACGACGAACACCAGAGGCTACTGAAGATTCAGAAATTATCTTGAAGAAACCAATTTTTCCAGTTGCCGAAACGTGCGTTCCTCCACAAAGCTCAACCGAATATTTTTTATCAAACATAACTACACGAACCGAATTACCATACTTTTCACCGAAAAGAGCCATTGCACCCATTTCTTTGGCTTCTTCTATTGGTGTGTTTCTCATTTCTTGAAGCTCAATATTTTCTCTAATTTTTTGATTGACAATAGTTTCTACTTTTTCAATTTCTTCGTCAGTCATTTTGGCAAAATGAGAAAAATCAAAACGCAAAATATCTTCTGAAACTAATGAACCTCGCTGCTGCACGTGAGTTCCCAAAACAGACCTCAAAGCAGCATGTAAAAGGTGTGTTGCAGAGTGATTATTTTCTGTCGAACGTCTTAAAGTTTCACTTACAATCGCTTTATAATTTGCTGTAAAATTAGAAGGTAATTTTTTTGTGATATGAACAATCATATCATTTTCTTTCTGTGTATCAACAATACTAATTTTTTCTCCATTATTTTCATTGTCTGAATCAATGGCTTGAATATAACCTCTATCTCCAACCTGTCCACCACTTTCTGCATAAAAAGGAGTTTGGTCAAGAACGATTTGATAAAGTGTCTTTCCTTTTTGAGTAATTTCTCTCCATTTTACAATCTTTGCCTTTGCTTGAAGTGTATCGTAACCCAAGAAATCAACATTTACACTTTTATCTTCTTGGATTTCGTGCCAATCCGATTTTTCAGAAGAAGCATCTTTTTGTGAACGTTTTCTTTGCTCATCTAGTGCTTTTTCAAAACCAACTGTGTCGATTTTCATTCCTGCTTCTCTTGCCATCAAATCAGTCAAGTCATCAGGAAAACCGAATGTATCGTATAATTCAAAGACTTCTTTTCCATCGATTACATTTCCTTTTGTGCGATTTTTTACTTCTTCAAAACGCTTAATTCCATTTTCTAAAGTACGTAAAAATGAATTTTCTTCTTCTTTTACAACTCTTGCAACAAAATCTTTTTGAGCGTCTAATTCTGGGAATGTATCGTCAAACTGTTCTGCCAAAATATGCACTAACTCAAACAAAAATGGCTCTTTCAAATCCAAATAGGTATAGCCATAACGAACAGCACGACGTAAAATACGACGAACGACATAGCCTTGTTTGTTATTTGATGGAAGCTGCCCGTCTGCAATCACAAATGAAATAGCACGAATATGGTCAGAAATAACACGAATGGCAATATCTGTTTTTTCATCTACACCATACGAAATGCCACTAATCGCCTCAACTGTTTTGATAAGTGGAGTAAAAACGTCAGTATCATAATTGGATTGTTTGCCTTCGATGGCACGCACCAAACGCTCAAACCCCATTCCTGTATCTACGTGTTGCGAAGGAAGTTTTACAAGAGATTTGTCAGCCTTGCGCTCAAATTCCATAAAAACGTTATTCCAAATTTCGATAACTTGTGGGTGGTCTGCATTTACTAGCGTTTTTCCATCTACATCAAAACGTTCTGCATCAGTACGCAAATCAATATGAATTTCTGAACAAGGGCCACAAGGACCTACATCGCCCATTTCCCAAAAATTATCTTTTTTATTTCCGTACAAAATACGGTCTTCTCCTCCCAAAATCTGTTTCCAAATTTCGAAAGATTCTGTATCTAAAGCTAGTTTATCGTCTTTATCACCTTCAAAAACAGTTACATACAAACGTTCTTTTGGTAATTTATAGACTTCTGTCAAAAGTTCCCACGCCCAAGGCAACGCTTCTTTTTTGAAATAATCGCCAAACGACCAGTTTCCTAGCATTTCGAAAAATGTATGGTGGTAAGTATCAATTCCTACATCGTCCAAATCGTTGTGTTTTCCAGAAACACGAAGACATTTTTGGGTATCTGCAATTCGTTTGGAAGGAGGATTTCCATTTCCTAAAAAATAATCTTTAAACTGTGCCATTCCAGAATTGATAAACATCAGCGTAGTATCGCCTTTTGGAATAAGTGGCGCAGAATCAACAATTAAATGCTGTTTTTCTTGAAAAAAATTGAGAAAGGTTTGGCGTACTTCTTTAGCTGTCATGTTTATATTTTTGAGGTTGCTTGTAGGGATACGAGCAACGGTAGAGTTGATTTTTCTTTAAGACGCAAAGATAAGAAAAGATAAAAAGAATTAGAATAAAAATCTATTCAATTTGATTTTTTAGTTTCTGAACTACTTTTAGGCTATTTGTAAAAGTTTCTTTGTCTTCTTGGTCGGAAGTTTTTGCTATCATTTCAAGAAACATATTCTCAGCTTTTTCAAATAAATCTAAGGCGATTTCATTTTCGTCCATTGCCTTACGACACTTTCCTAGTTTTACAATTCCGATAGCTAAAAGATTTTGGAAATAGTCTATTTGTTCATCTTCGATTTCTTCTGCTTCATCAATAAGGAATTGATAGGTTTCTATTTGCTCTTGATAATAATCTAGGGCCACTTTTGGCTGCTTTTTTTTATAAAAAAAATCTCCTACTTTTTGATTTGTCTTGCCTAATGAATCTCCATATTCTAATTCTTGTTGTACTGTAAGCACATCTGAAAAATTAGTATATAATTCTCCCAAATATTCTATATTCTCTCTATACTTTTCTATTGCTATTAGAGGATAACCCATTAGATTATTTATTTCAGCTAATTGATTTGTAGCTTCGCTCAACAGATTTAGATAATCAACATCTTGTATCAAACCTTCTGTATTTTTTATATATTCGGCTTGTTGTTCATACCATTCCATTGATTTTTTATATTCTTCTCGCCCAAAGTCTAGTTTTCCCAACCCTCCATATAAAGAAGCCAAATCAAAAATAAAATCATCATTATCAGGAAAAAGAGAAGCCAACTTTTCTGCTATTCCAATCTTTAGATTATAAAAAGTAAAAGCTGTTTTGATATGTCCTGATTTATAAAGAATATCACCCCACTTTTCATAAATAGTTCCTAACTCTTCTTCATATTCTATATTATTAGGAAATTTTTCTGTAAGTTTCTTTTGAAGGAAAGCTGATTTTTCGATAAAGAAAAAAGCATCTTTTTGATTAGGAATTTCAAAAGCATATAAAGCAACTTCTTTACAAATCTTGGCAATAGAATCTTGAATAATCCCCTCTTCTACATCCAAAAAAGGAAATTGATTTTCATTAAGTTCTAAAAAATGCTTTGTGTAATTTGTGTACTCTTCATAATTTTTGTTTAGCAATGTATCTGATTGCATTTTGTATTCCCAACTTTGCAAAAATGGATGAGTTAGTTTCCAAATTTGTTCTTTTTGAGTTTCTAAAAGTTGTATTCTGTTTGCTTCTGATAGAAAATAATAAACTGTTTCATTTTTGGCTATTTTCTCAATCCAATTTTGATTAATCAATTCTTGTATAGATTCTTCAATATACTTTCTGCCTTTTTCTAATCTTACTTTTTCAATATGACTATCTACATACTCTTCACTTGGATTGCCGATAGACATCAACATGGATTTTATATAATCTTCTCCACTATTTTCTCCTAAAATCGGACTAAGTAAGTCTATATTTTGTTCACCTTCATCAAAAGAAAAATGTAGTTCTATAAAAGAACTAGCAATTTCTTTACTCGGCAAGACTGACAAAACAGAAAGTAAACTTTGTGCTTGTTGAGGTAAATTTTCAAAAGGTTTTTGAGAATTCATAAGTGTAATTTTTAAAGTTTAAACTTAGATTTTAGTTTAGAGAAAAAAGAGGAAGGCAGAGGAATGATGAAATTTTGGATAAGATATTCTCTTTGTGAATCATTAGAAACTACCATTGAACCCAAAAAATCCACGAGTTTGTTGGCATCTATTTTTATCATTGACAAAGGGATATTAGTTTCTTCAAAACCCATTGCTCTATTTAATTTACCTAAGTTTTTCTGAATAGAATTTTGCTTTTTAGGTTTTGAAGAAGTGGTATTCAGACAGATAAATTTTTGATTATTTACAGAAGACCAATGAATGTTTTTTATAGTTTCCCATTCTATAATATCCTCATAATTACGTTTTTTCCAAACTGCTTTCTTATACCAAATTCCTTTCTGATTGATAATAATTTGAGGAGTTTTGTCAAAAAGAATAATCAAACTAACTAAAGCCCACAAACCACAAAAAATAAGGGCAAACCAAGCCATAAAAATTCCACCTAATACAAAAATAAAACCACCTAAAAATAGATAAAAGGCAGATAGAGGCGATTTGTATAATTTAATTTCCTTCATAACTAAACGGATTTGATGTATTTAAAAATTACCCTGCTGCTGCCTGTTGTCGAATTTTCATAATAAAAATACCACCCAAAATAAGTGCATTGAGATTACTTTCTCCTGTATTTCCAAAATTAAACTCTCCTTTACCAGTCAAAAAATTGGAAATAGAGCTATTAATAAGTTTTTCGCTAGGTAGTGAAGTATCAATTTGATGGTTCTCTAGTTGTGATTGTGTGTATTTTCTTTCCCACCACCAATTATTGAAACTCCACATATTTTGCTTGAAAATAAATGTTTCGTCGTCCTTTTCTACATAAAGTTCTGTTTTATTAGTCCACATATTTGTAGTGAGTGTGGCAATTATTCGCTCATCAATTTTATCGATAATAACTATTTTCGTTCCCCAAAAATTAATTGGTTTTATTTCAAATTCTCTATCTAAAAGCATTCCTTTAGCTCTTTTGTGTTTCCAAAAGTTCATTTTGAAAAAACCGATTTCCCTTTCATTGTATAAAATAGAAGTTTTTTGTTGCCAAAAATCAGTCTTCCACGTAATTCCGTTCATAGTGCGAATTAGTTTTGAGTAAAAACAATTAGAATCAAGATTGCGTATTTAAAAATATGAAAAATTCTACTAAAATCCATTTTCTAATTGTTTCCTTTATAAATCTACTTGTTGCTGCAAGATTACTCTTTGTTACTTTTGAGTCAAATAGTTGTAAATCTGTAATTCTTATAATTATACCTTTTCCTATTTTGATAGCCTTGAATGGAATTATAGGGTTTGTCCTCTTTTTGATGAAAAAATCAGATTATAGAGTTTATATGATAAATATTTTGGGTTTGATTGTGTTGTTTTTCTTGGGAATAATTTTAGCCATACAAGGATAATGCTTTACATAAATTCTGGAATTACTTTTCCATTTTCTTCTACTTGAGAGAGAATCCAAATAACTCCTGCGAGTAAAATATCAGATGAGGTTTGAGTAGATAATTTGAGGTTGTTTTTATAATCCTGTTTCAAGATAGGATAAGAAGCTGTAAATCTATCCTCATCTTTTAAAGTAACAAACACAGAATCAACAGCACCTTTAAAAATTATTTCAAAAGTGGTTAATTCTGTATTCGTTTGTATAATAGTCGCTTTTTAAAAACGACTTTTTATTTCAAAATACACGTCCATATTTTTCTAAACATCCATTTTCTCAAAAATCTTCTTCGCTTCCTTCGCCACTTCATCAGCCACCACACGACCCGAAATAATAGAAGGAGGAACGCCAGGACCTGGAACAGTCAGTTGTCCTGTAAAAAATAGATTACTGACTTTCTTAGATTTCATTTTAGGTTTGAAAAATGCTGTTTGTGCAAGTGTATTTGCTAATCCATAAGCATTGCCTTTGAAAGAATTGTAATCTGCTTTAAAATCATCTAAGGCATAACTTCGTTTTAAAATGACATGTTCTCTAATTTTCTGTCCTGTCAGATTTTCCAATCTATCCATTACGAGGTTATAATATTTTTCTCTAATTGTCTCTCCATCAGGTAATCCAGGGGCAATTGGAACTAATAAAAACAGATTTTCTTTTCCTTCTGGTGCAACTTCGTCATCAGTTTGAGAAGGACAACACGCATAAAATAAAGGCTTTGAAGGCCAACGAGGATTAGTATAAATTTCCTCTGCATGTTTATTAAAATCTTCATCAAAAAATAAATTGTGATGTTCTAAGTTATTAAGTTTCTTATCTATTCCTAAATAAAATAATAAACTTGAGGGCGACATAGTTCTGTCATCCCAATATTTTTCTGTATAGTTTTGATCTGCTTTGTCTAGTAATTTTTGATCGGTATTGTGATAATCATTTCCTGCCACAATCCAATCAGCATGAAATTCTCCTTTTGAAGTCAAGACAGACTTAGCTTTTCCATTTTTAGTAACAATTTTATAAACTTCGGTTTCAGTTTCGAATTTTACACCTTGTTCTTCTGCTACTTTTACCATCGCTTCAATGATTTTATTCATTCCTCCCATTGGATACCAAGTTCCGAGTGATAAATCTGCATAATTCATCATACTGTACAATGCAGGTGTATTTTGTGGAGTTGCACCCAAAAAAAGCACAGGAAATTCTAATAATTTTATCAGTTTTTCATGGGTAAAGAATTTTCTAACGTGTTTACTCATCGAAGTTAGCATCTGAATACGCAAACTTTCTTTCATCAAGCGATAATCTATAAATTCAGTAATTGAATGCGAAGGACGAAAAACATATTCGCTCATTCCGACTTCATATTTATACTTTGCTTGCGCCAAAAATTCACGTAACTTTTCACTACTTCCTTCTTCATAACTCTCAAAAAGGTTTTCTAATTCTTCCATAGAAGCAGGAATATCGACAAAATCATGTTCTTCAAACCAAACTCTATATCCAGGGTCAAGGCGATGAAGATCGTAATAATCACTTACTTTTTTTCCAAAAAGAGCAAAATACTCTTCAAAAACATCAGGCATCCAGTACCAACTTGGTCCCATATCAAAAGTAAATCCTTCAGTTATCCATTGCCTAGCACGACCTCCCAAAGAATCATTTTTTTCCAACACAGTTACATCAAAACCCTTTTGTGCCAAACAAGCAGCAGCCGAAAGACCAGCGAAACCAGAACCAATTACTATTACTTTTTTCATAATGTTGTAAATTGTCGTTGGTGAGGACACCAACAACGGCGAGAATATATTTTTTCCGACACTAAAGTGTACGATACATTTTCGCACCTTAAAAGGTACGCTACATTTGATTACATTTTTTTTCAAAATAAGTTTGAAAAAATCAATTAAAATATGCTTTTTGCAGAACAAATATAGAAATAAACCTATAAGGTTTGAATAAATAAACTATGAAAAAACAGTTGTGGATAATAAATGGTGCAAATCTTAATCTTTTGGGAAAACGAGAACCATCTATTTATGGAAACCAGTCTTTTGAAGAGTATTTTGAAGAGTTGAAAAAAGTTTTTTCTGATAAATTGGTAGAATTACATTATTTTCAGTCTAATCATGAAGGCGAAATTATAGACAAATTACATCAGATTGGTTTTAGTACTGACGGAATTATCTTGAACGCAGGAGCTTTTACGCATACTTCTGTTGCCATTGCTGATGCTATTTCAAGTATTTCTACGCCTGTTATTGAAGTTCATATTTCGAATACTTTTGCTCGTGAAGAGTTTCGTCATAAAAGCTATTTGAGTAAGAATTGTATCGGTGTGATTGTAGGTTTTGGAATGGAAAGCTACCGTTTAGCACTAGATTTTTTTGAAAATCAATTACGAATTTAAATTACTGATTATCAATTGATTATTTTTTCTAAAATAGAATTTCATTTAATTCTTATTCCTTAAAGAAATATTTATTTTCATTTCACTTACAATTTACCATTTCATTTATGTTACTAGATATACTTTCATTTTTCACCAATCCATCAGAAGCAGGATTTTTTTTAAAGATAATCTGTACTCTTTTTTTAGCCATTTTATTTATTCAATCTGGCTTTAATAAGGTTTTTCGTTGGGATGAAAATTCGGCTTGGCTTATAGACCACTTCAAAGGCTCTTATTTAGAAAAATTAGTAACTGTGCTTTTGGTTATTGTTACTATTTTTGAAGTCGCAGCAGGGGTTTTTAGTGCTATTGGATTCGTAACACTTTTACTTACAGGAGATGTAAAATTCGCTTACATAGGTTCTGTTTTGGCAACTATTAATATTACGATGCTCTTTTTTGGGCAAAGAGTGGTCAAAGATTATGTGGGAGCTGCTAATTTGGTAGCTTATTTTATCTTATGTGTTATAGTAACTTATATTTTGGGTGGACTAGCTCAGTAATTTTTAGTAGTGATAGATGTGATAAATCGTTTTTTTGCTGTACTTATTCCCTTATTTTTTCTTTTAGGAATTATTTTTCTTTGGTTTAATAATCCAATCAACACAACTGAAAACTCATTTTACCCAAAATGTCCAACCTATATTTTTTTTGATATTCATTGTGTTTTTTGTGGTGCTACTCGCTGCATTTATTCACTCTTACATTTTGATTTTTTATCGGCTTTTCGGCAAAATGCTTTCTTAATTCTAATTTCTCCTTTATTGATATACGAATTTTTGAAATTTTATTTTAAGACTTTTTTTGATGTAGAATTAAAGGCAATTCAGTATTCAAATTTATTTTGGATAATAATTTTTATACTAGGATTTTTATTTATGATTTTGAGAAATATAGATTCTTTTCCCTTTAATTACCTCACTCCTTTTGTGTAGTTTTATTCAGGAGCTTGTTTTGTAGCAATTTTGAAGAATAAATTCGGAAAAAATCGTCTTACATATAATCCTAATCGTTCTTTACCGAAAGATTTGCCTACATAAGTCTCCTTTTTTTGATTTTTGATTGCTTTTAATATTTGCTTTGCACATTTATCGGCAGGATAACCTTCGCCTGTGTTTTTACCCATTTTAGCAAATTTTTCTCCTGTTTCTGTGAGTGCATTGATGGCAACATTGGTACGGATAAAACCGGGGGCAATCATCGAAACTTTTATATTATCATTGTAAAACTCAGCTCTAAGTCCATCAAAAAAGCCATACAAAGCGTGTTTTGAGCTTGAGTAAGCACCACGCATAGGAGTTGATAATTTCCCCAAAACACTCGTAATTACTACAAAATGTCCCATTTGATTTTCTACAAAGTGAGGTAAAATGGCTTGTGTAAGTCCGACATATCCAAAATAATTTACTTCCATTATTTTTCGATAGACTTCCATTTTGGTATCTTTTATATACGAACGCTGACTAATTCCTCCATTATGAACTAGAATATCAACCTTTCCAAAAAATGAAATTGCTTCTTTTGTTTTTTCTTCAAAATCTGATTTTGTCAAATCTAAAGGAAGAATAGCTATATTTTCTCTGTTTTGGCTTATTTCTTTTACTCTTTCTAATTCCTCCGTTCTTCTTGCTGAAATAATAATTTTCGTATCAAGATTGAGATTTGATAGCGCATAAACAAGCTCTTCTCCAATTCCAGAAGATGCACCTGTAATCCAAACTGTTTTATTTTTAAAGTAATTCATTTTGCAGGAGGTTATGTTTTAAGATGTGTTTTATTCTTCAATCAAATTTAGCCAAACTATTACATAAAAAAGCAAAAAACAATGTTTGATTTTACAATATCCTAAACTTACTAAGCTAGTTTACGTTCAATAAAGCGACTTTAGTTAGTCAATAGTCAAACTTAAAAATAAGAATACTAAAACGTCTTTTCAAAAAAACAACTTATTATGTTAGTGCCTGCCACGAACTCGGAACTCAATTTTACATCAGAATTACATATTCCTGCTGCCAACAAACCACGCATTGTGATTATTGGAGGAGGTTTTGCAGGGTTGGAGCTTTCCAAAAAACTGCGTTCTGTCGATGCTCAAATTGTGATGATTGATAGGTATAATTTTCATACATTTCAACCTCTTTTGTATCAAGTAGCGACGGCAGGTTTGGAAGCTGATGCCATTGCAGGTCCTTTGCGTAAAGTTTTGAAGAGCAGTAATAGTAAGTCTGATTTTTATTTTAGGGTAGCAACAGTTACAGAAATTCATCACGACAAAAACATAGTTGATACTAATTTGGGAACGCTGCGATACGATTATTTAGTGATTGCAAACGGCTCAAAGACTAATTTTTATGGTAATAAATCGATTGAAGAAAGAGCATTTGCTTTAAAGCAAGTTCCTCAAGCATTGGCTATTCGCAATCATTTATTAAAGAACTTTGAAAAGGCTCAACTTGCTGAAACCATCGAAGAGCAGCAATCTCTTATGAATGTAGTTATTGTAGGTGGAGGACCAACAGGTGTAGAAGTAGCAGGAGCTTTAGGGGAATTGAAATTACATGTTTTGCCAAAAGATTATCCTGAACTAGACTTTAGAAGAATGCAAATACATTTAGTAGAAGCAGGAAAAAGTCTGTTGAATGGAATGACAAATAATGCAAGTCGAAAAGCAGAAGAATATTTAAAAGATTTTACAGTTCAGATTTGGAAAGAAGTGAGTGTAAAAGCATTTGATGGTAGTCATGTAGAGCTTTCGAATGGAATGGTTTTGCCTTCTACTACGCTCGTTTGGGCAGCAGGAGTTACAGGAAATCTAATAAAAGGACTTCCTGAAAAAGCTATTTTGCAAGGAAATCGAATTATTGTAGATGAGTTTAATAGAGTCAAAGGAATAGAAAATATTTTTGCACTTGGTGATATTGCAGCAATGGTTTCAGAAGATCATCCAAAAGGCTTTCCTATGCTTGCACCTGTCGCTATGCAACAAGGAAAAACATTAGGAGATAATTTAAAAAGAATGCTCAATAAGAAAGAAATGAAACCGTTTAAATATTTTGATAAGGGAAGTATGGCAACTGTCGGAAGGAATCGTGCTGTTGTAGATTTACCTAATAAAATGAGTTTTCAAGGTTTTTTTGCTTGGTTTGTATGGCTTTTTGTGCATTTAATGTTTATAATTGGCTTCAAAAATCGTTTCATTATCCTCACAAGCTGGATTTGGAATTATTTTACATACGACCGTAGCAACCGTTTGATTATTCCTACTCAAATAAAATCTAAGAAAGAAAAAGAAGAATTATATGTTTAGATAGATTAGAATTTATGGAATATCAAAAACTTCCCTTTTAATAGTCTCAACTAACTAAAAGGGAAGTTTTTTTTGAAATATTGCTCCGTTTTTCAATGTCCAAAAATACATCAGAACTATGCTTCTGTTTATAGTGAGAAGAAGTTTATTATATTTGTTGTAAAATTAGAAAAATTCTTGGCTGTTATTAAACTCTACTTAATAACAATAAATAAAAGTTATGTCAAAAAAGTCTCCTGTAAAACCCAAAAAACATTTAGGACAACATTTCCTAAAAGATGAAAATATTGCTCGTAAGATTGTCAATCAGATGCAAGATGATAGTTATAAAGACCTCTTAGAAATTGGAGCAGGTACAGGCGTTCTGACAAAATTTATTTTAAATGATAAAAAATACAATCTTACAGTTGTAGAAATTGATGACGAATCAGTAGAATATTTGAAAGAAAACTTAGGTTTTACAGATGAAACGCTTCTAAATGAAGATTTTTTGAAAATGGATTTAGAAACTGTTTTTGAAGGAAAATTCGGAATTATTGGCAATTTTCCTTATAATATTTCTTCACAGATTTTTTTTAAAGTATTAGAATATAAAAATCAAATTCCAGAAGTAGTTGGAATGATTCAAAAAGAAGTGGCTGAACGTATTGCCTCACCACACGGAAACAAAACGTATGGTATTTTGAGTGTTTTGTTACAGGCTTATTACGATATCGAATATTGTTTTACAGTAAGTGAAAAGGTATTTAATCCACCTCCAAGAGTAAAATCTGCTGTTATTCGCCTGAAGAGAAATGAAGTAGAACAATTAGATTGTAATGAGAAATTATTTTTTCAGCTTGTCAAATTTGGTTTCAATCAGCGAAGAAAAATGCTTCGTAGTGCTTTAAAGCCACTAGGAATTCCAAATGCTTTCAAAGAAAAAGAAGAACTAAATGAAATGCTCAGCAAAAGAGCCGAACAGCTTTCCGTACAAGATTTTATTGAGCTGGCACAAATTTTTGAAAGAGAAAGAGAAGCTGAAAAGGAGTAAATATATGATTATTAAATCTTTAGAAAGTTTGAACTGTGTAGTAGATTGATTTTCTAAATTAGAATCCTATAAAAAAAATAAAAAAAAACTCATACAAAAGCTAGTATGCTTCTCAAGTTAAAATAAATCTATTATATTAGGCACTTATTGACTATTATATTTCTAGTCCAAAAAATGAATTTATGCTTTTGAATGACATAACTAAAATAATAACACATATAATCTATCAAAAATGAGTAAATACGAATATAATGCTGAGTACGAAATACGTGCTGCTGTCAAGATGGTTTATCCTTTTATTTCCACTCCACAAGGGCTTGAAGAATGGTTTGCTGACAGAGTAGAGGTTTTAAACGATAAATTTTTGAATATTCATTGGGACAACGAACAGCATATTGCAAAAATAGTTTCACAGAGAAATAATTCTATGATTCGTTATCAGTTTGTCGATAATATAGAAGAAGAAAAAATTAAAACTAGAGGAAAGAAAAAAGATGTCAACTTCTTAGAACTCAAACTAAATTATAGCGAACTAACTGACACTACCTACTTAGTAATAAAAGATTATTCAGAAATGAATGATGATGAAGTATTGGAAGAACTTTGGGATGGGCTTGTCGAAACGCTGAGAGAGAAATTAGGTGCTTAATCAGATATGTAGTTTTTAGTAGTTTAATTCTGTTGAGTATAATGTAAAATTGGAACTAAACAGATTAGTTATCAAATGGTTAACTTAAATTTGAGTTTATATTTTGCCGTTGTCGGTGTCTCACCGACGACACAGGCATCACAACAGATTTTAAGATAATTTCTTCAGAAGGTTAATGATACTGATTTTGCTAGAAACTTATTATTTCGATAAAAACCCATTATTCCTCTATCAAAAAAATCCTACTGGCTAACTATTTGAAGTAAATACCATTACAATAAAAAATCCTATTCTATAAATAATTCAATAAAAGAAATCAAGATAAAGCTATAAACTACTCTTAATAAAATAAGAACAGGTAGTTTATATTTTTTTAATTGGCTTAATCTGCCTGTCTTATACTTTTCTATTCTATTTACTTTGTAGCAATACGGATATGAACATAAATAATAATATAAATACAAATACAGGAAATTCTTCTCTAAAACCTGTTTTTCCTTCTGTCAAACGTCCTGTTGTTGAGCAACCTATAGCTCAAACCATTCATAAAAATTTTATAGATACACCTACTCATTTCGAAACGGATTATATCTCTATGAAATGGATTCCAGAGAAACGCCGTATAGATGTAATTTGGAAACAGTTTGTTAGTGAAGATAAAGTACGAGAGGTTTTGTTGAAAGAAGTAGCTATGATTCGTCATACAAAGGTAAAATGTCTTTTTTTAGATGCTCAAAAATTTAAAGGTACAAATCCGAATATTCCACGTTGGGCAAATGAAGTTTGGTCTCAAATGGTACACGATGCAGGTCTAAAGCATTTTGCAACTGTTGTTTCTGATAAAGATATTTTTGCTGTTTTTTCTTTAAAGTATGGAATGGGAGAAAAACTCACTTCACTGGTTAATTGTGCTGTTTTCAAAACAGTAGAAGAAGGAGAAGTTTGGTTACGACAATATACGCATCCTGAAAGCCCAGTCTATAGTGATGATGAGCTAGAAGAAATAATGGAAGAATATGAAAATCCTACTACGACTGATCTTGAGACTATTTTAAAAGAGGAAGAAGAAAAAAAATATAATCAAGAAGATAGTGTAGAGTTGTCAATCAATCCAATGCACGAAATTCAGAAAGAAGAAACTGTAAAAGAAGGAGAAGACATCTTAGGAGAAATAGCAGAAAAAAAATCAAAAACCTTTGATTTAGAAAACGAAATAGTATCAGAAAAAGAAGAGCTAAAAGATAATTTTGAAGAGTTAGAAGAACTAGATGAAGTAGAAGACGAAAACAGACTTTCACAAATTCAAGTCTTTTCAAATTTTGAAGATTTAGAAAACCATATTCAAACTATAGAAGCCAAATATAAAATTAATGAAGAAGAATCAGATACATCTGAAAATGAAATCTGATTTCATTGTTTTTAAATTAAAATAGCTCGTTTTTTGCTAAATAACCTTTACGTATTTATCTTAAACATAACAGTTTTTCTAAAAGAAGAACTGTATTTTTTTACCTTTTAATTTTTAAAAAATGAAACTTTACTATTTATTTTTTCTGCTATTTTCGCTTTCTCTTTTTTCTTGTGATAAAGAGAATAAAAATGGCAATGCCAAACTAGAAGTTCGTCTTGTAGATGCACCTGCTGAGTATGATGCTGTTTATATTGATGTAAGAGAAATTAGAATTCATACTTCTGAAACGGCTGCTGATGAAGACCAAGGTTGGACAACACTTTCCACAAATGCAGGAATTTATAATCTGCTAGAACTTACTAATGGAGTTGATGCTCTTTTGGCAAGTAATGAACTTCCTGCTGGTAAAGTATCTCAAATTCGTTTGATTTTGGGAGAAAATAATACACTTGTTGAAAATGGAGAAACGCATGCTCTCAAAACGCCTAGCGCACAACAATCAGGTCTGAAATTGAAAATCAATACAACTTTAGAAGCTGATTTGAAATATGTAATTATGCTAGATTTTGATGCTGCTCGTTCTATTGTAAAAGCAGGAAATTCTGGAAAATATAACTTAAAACCTGTTATTCGTACTTTTGTAGAAAGTGATGGAGGTTCTATCAAAGGCTGTACTTCTCCTACGACTATTCAATCTTTAGTGACAGTTTCTCAAAATGGTGTATTTGTAGCAAGTGCATATACAAATGATGGTTGTTTTTTAATCAAAGGACTTCCAGCAGGAACATATCAAGTAAAAGTTGAGCCTCCTTTGGCATATTCTCCTGTTACCATTTCTGATGTAGTTATTAGTAATGGAGAAGTGAATACATTAAGTACAATTACAATTTAGTAATCGCTTTTAGATGTTTTTATAAAAAATATCAAAAACTCATTTTGCAGTAATGTAAAATGAGTTTTTTATTTTTATAGAAATTCTAATAAAATTTATGTACTCAAAATACGAAGCATTCTGACAAGGTCATTATCAATAACTCTAGGCTTTAAGCATTCTTCTATAGAAGTATAAATCATTTTTCGCTTTAACTGTCCAACCATAACATTTGATTTTCCAGATAAAAGACCTTCTACTGCGCCCAAACCTAATTGACTAGCCAAAACTCGGTCTGCTGCCGTTGGCGAACCTCCACGCTGAATGTGTCCTAGATTAGTAACTCTAAACTTAAATTTGGGAATTTGTTCTCTTACTTTTTTTCCTAGTTCTTCAGCATTTCCAAGTTCATCGCCTTCTGCTACTACTACAATTAATGAAGTTTTCTTATTGGCTAACATTTCCTTTATAGACTCCACAATCTCATCTAAAGAATCGACAATTTCGGGAAGCATGACAATTTCTGCTCCCCCTCCAATTCCAGTCAGAAGGGCAATATCTCCACAATGTCTTCCCATTACTTCAATAAAAAATCCTCTTTCAAGTGAATCAGCTGTATCTCTAATTTTATCGATGGCTTCTAAAGCTGTGTTGATAGCTGTGTCAAATCCGATAGTATAATCAGTTCCATTAAGGTCGTTATCGATTGTTCCTGGTGCGCCTACAAAAGGCATTTTGTGTTCTTCCCAAAAGGTTTGCATTCCTGCTAAAGTTCCGTTTCCTCCGATGGCTATAAGTCCGTCAATTTCTAAATTTTTGAGATTTTGATAAGCTCTTTCTCGTCCCTCTTTTGTCAGAAACCGTTGGCTACGAGCTGTTTTCAGAACTGTTCCTCCACGCTGAATAATATTACTGACATCTCTAGAAGTCATCATGTGAATATCATTTTCTATCATTCCACGATAGCCTCTATGAATTCCATATACTTCAACACCGTAATATAATGCACCTCTTACAACAGCTCTCAAGCAGGCATTCATACCAGGGGAATCCCCTCCAGAAGTAAAAACTCCGATTCGTTTCACGTCTTATTTAGTGATTAATGGTTAATTATTGTTTTTTTTTAGATTAGAAAGTGACTATTTATTCTTCATTTTCTAATTCTGTTTCAAGATAGTGTATTTCTAAATCTCTTTCCAAGTCTCTTTTAATTAATTTTCTTTTAAAGAACGTAAAAGCTCCTAATAAGGCAATAATTACCCACTTTAGCCATTTAAAAACAAAAGGTACAACTTTTACTTTTGTCAAAACTTTTCCTGCCAAAAGACCAGCGAAACCAAATGCTGCTAAATTATCAAAGTTGGGATCAAAATCTTCGTGTCTGAACCCTTTGTAAAACTCTACACTAGAAGTAAGTAGAGGAATTTGGGAATTAACCTCTAAAAGATGTGTAGGTGAAGTGCTAATATTCATCTCCAAAACTCCATATCTACCCAATTTATGTGTACTATGACGAATATAATTTTGATTATTAGAATGACACGAAACAGCCCATTGCAACTGATGTTCTCGTTCTAAAAAGTAGGGCTTCATTGCCCAAGATTGAATAGTTAGTGTATCACAACCATTTTCTTTAATGTATTTATTTTTTTTGTGATTGATTGTCAAAATATCATTCCAAAAATAATCTTCAGGCGTTCTGAAAATGGTCGTATCAGGAATATATCCTGTTTCTATATACACCAATTCAATGACAAAAGGAGGAACAGAATCAGTAGTATTTTCAGAAGGAATGGCCACCAAACAACCTAAATATTCTATGCTATCACATTCTATTCGATAAGGAGATTGTGCCGAATTTCCTTCCATAAAAATAAAGCCTTTGGGTACAGAAAGTAAAGCTACTCCTGCCAAATCGATTTGCCCAATTTGTCCAACTATTTTATCTTTTTCATTTTTCTGAGCAAAAACAATAGAAAAAGATGAGTTATAGAGAAGAAAAGCTATACATAAATAGGTTGAAAATCTAGAAAATGTTTTCATAGCTCAATAATTAAAATCAGTAGTATGTTGTTATAATATTTAAGATACAAAATTATTTTCTATTTTGATATAAAAACAAACCACAAAAAAAGCATTGCCAGACGACAATGCTTTTTAGTTTATTGAAACATTTTTTTCTAAAAACCTTCTACAGTAATTTCTGCAAAGATAATCCCTGTTTCGTTTTCACTTGTATCTTTAAATTTGGCATATACTCTTTTATATCCTTCTCCACCTGTAAGAACCCAATCTAATTTATCAGTATATTCTTGCCAGTATGCTCCATCATCAAATTTAGCAGAGTTTGAAACCATTATATAATTTGCTTGGCGAGCATTAAAGAGAAGTGTTACTTGGTTATCTTTAACACGAGTTTGTCCTCCTTCAATTCTGATAATTCCAGGCTGTGGTGGTTGTGTATCTAGCAAGATTTGAGAACTAGCTACAAAAGATTGATTTCCCGCTTCATCTCTAAATTTTATATAGACTGTCTTATAACCGTCTGCTCCTGATAAAGTCCAGTTAGAAGAGGTATTGTATTCTTCCCAACGTGCAGGAGGTGGAAATCCTCTTAGATTAGTAATCATCATGTGAGAAGCTTCTTCTGCCATTATACTCAATTTTACTTGATGTTTGTTGGTATAAGGCTCACTATTGTTGATAATAATTTCTTCCCCAAAAGGTGCTTGTCTATCCAAAATGATACTTGCACTAATTGGTTCAGTTTGGTTTCCTGACTTATCTCCAAATTGTACCCATACTTTATTTTCACCATCTTCTCCTGCTAAAATATGATTCATTATGATAGGTCGGAAGGGTTGCCAAGAAGCACTGTCCATAGATTGAGATTTTCCAATACGCATTTCACTTGCTCCTTTAGCACGAAGTTGAAGTGTTACATATTTATTTATATTGGTTGTATATTTTGCGTTTTTATTAATAGTAATTTCTCCTCCAGTTGGTGCTGTACGGTCAAGACCAATTCTGTCATAAGCAATTTCAGAAATATTACCTACTCCATCTCTATAACGAACAAAAACAAACTTAATCCCATCTTCTCCTACTAGAGTAAACTGTTTAGAAGTGTTATAAGACTCCCATTTTGCTTCTGGAAAATCAATACGATTAGATATCATCATGTGTGTTGCTCCTTGCGCATTTAGGGTAAGATTTACCGTCTGAACATTTGTTCCATTATCTCCTTCATTAATTTTGACTTCTCCAACAATAGGAGGGGTACGGTCAAGTAGGATTTTTTGAGAAACTACTTCTGAAACATTCCCTGCTTCATCTCTGAAGCGAGCAAAAATTTCTTTCATTCCATCGTCCCCTGGTAAAGCAAAAGGAACATTTTTTCCTGCTTGATAATTAATCCAACGACTACCACTAAAGGTTGCATCCATTCCAATTTGCATCATAATTGCTCCATCAGCTTTTGCTTGTAATAAAACAACTTTATTTGGGTTATTGGTAACACTATCTCCTTTATTTATTCTGATTTGTGGATCTTGGGGAGCTACTCTATCCAAAATAATTTCTGTACTGATAGGAGGAGTTATATTGCCTGCTGCATCTTTAAATTTCACATACACTGTTTTTTTACCGTCTGCCCCTTCTAGTTGCCATCCTTTTATTTCTTCTTCATATTTTTGCCATTCTCCACCTGTAAATTGTTCTGATTTTCCGAGCATTACTTCACTTGCTCCACGAGCAAATAAATTAACAGCAACAGAAGTACTTCTAACATATTTTGAGTTTTTCTCAACAGCTATACGTGTGTCGATAGGAGGAGTAAGGTCTAATACTACTCTATCAGAAACAGGACTAGAAACATTTCCTGCTCTATCTCTAAATTTGACATACACAGCCTTTTCTCCGTCTCCTACTGCAAGTTTCCAATCTTCTACTTTATTTCGATAAATCTCCCAACGTCCTTCAAAGAAATTTTCAGTATTACTAACCATCATATAACGAGCATCATCATTATCTACTGAAAGCTCAAGATTTACTAATCCCTCTTTGTTGTTTGTTGTTCCTTGATTTCCTTCTTTAGAAACTATCTTTATTGTTCCTCCTGTTGGTTTTCCTTGGTCAAGGATAATTTTATCTGATTTTATTTCTGTTTCGTTTCCAGCTTCATCTCTGAATTTTACATATACTACTTTTTCTCCATCAGCGACATCAAATGTCCAGCTAGGAAGTAGATAACGGTAAGATTGCCATTCTGCGCCACGCAAATTAGGATCATTGCTAACCATCATTTCAGATGCTCCAATAGCAGAAAGGCGAATATTTACATTATGACTGTTGGTATAACGATTTCCTCCATTAACTAATATTCTAGGCATAGAAGGAGGTTCTAAGTCTAAAATAATACGAGCGAAGGCAGGTTTAGATTGGTTACCCATTTTATCTCTAAACTTTACTGCTACTACTTGAGGACCTTGTTCGGCAGGTAATTGAAAATCCATCTCTTTTTGATAAGCAACCCAAGTACCTAAAGACTGTATGGAAACATCACTTGCGCCTTCTGCATTAAATTGTAATTTGACATCACGAGAAGTAGTAAATTTTGCCCCATTATTTATTTCAAATTTACCTTTAGGAGGAGTTTGATCAACAATTATTGTGTCAATGGCTGTTTCTGAAATATTTCCTGCATAATCTCTATAACGAGCATATACATGTTTAGTACCTTCTCCTCCAGTAAGTGGCCAGCCTTGTATGGTTTCTTTGTAAGGATACCAGCGAGGAGCATCTTGAAAATCACTACGATTACTGATTTGCATTTCGTATGCTTCATTACAATACAATTGCAAATAAACTTTTCTGTCTCTAGCATTGGTATATTCTGCTCCTGAATTAATATTGATAGAAGGGTCGGTAGGAGGACTACGATCAAGTTCTAATTGAGCAACAGTTGGGTCAGAAACAAGTGAGCCAGAACCATCTCTAAACTGCACATAAACTGTTTTTATACCATCTTCACGAGCATCTAAACGCCAGTTTTTTTGTCCTTCAAACGATTCCCAACGTGCGCCAATAAAACTGGCATTATTACTAACACGCATTTCACTAGCTCCTTTAGCAAAAATCTTTAAAATAACACGTCCTTCTGGGTCATTGCTGATTGAAGCACCATTATTTACCGTAACAATACCTTGAAGAAGCTGTCCATACGAAGAATGACTAATCAGAAGAACACTAAAAATGAAAAGCGCAAGGAGTAAAGTTTTTATGTTGTGCATAATATATAATTATATTTCATTTAATATTTTAGCTTATTTATTAAATTCAGTATTACAAAGGTTTTTTACTTCAATATAGAATTGCAAAAAATAATAGGATATTTGATAAAACAAGGAAAATAATAATCATTTCAATTAAAAAACTCCTAAAAAAGGAGAGAAAGAAACACTCAAATCTGTAAATACTTCAAATTAATTTCTTTTATTCTAAACAATTAACGATTCTATTGAATAGCATATTGAATAGTATCTTGAAAATACAGAAAAAAATAATAAAATCCACTTTCTAGCCATCAGAAATCGACTAAATGAAATAATTAGCCACTCAACATGGAAAATAGAATTTATTTTATTGGTAGTTTCTTTTTTTACGTAAAGATAGGATTTTTTTAGGAATTGTTTGTTTGAAAAGTAGGTTTTAAATAAGATAGAGAAGTTTGATATAATTCTATGTTATCCATTTAAAAGTTTTTAAACCAATTCAGAAATAGGTGTTGCAATTACTGTTCCCTTCGAATCTGATTCGTCGAAATCCTTTAACTCCACTTCTTGAAGTGTATTAGGCAATGAAACATTATACAACTGATTTACACGAACATAATTCTCTGTAAAGCCAAATATTTTATTTTCTTTGACTTCGTTTTCCCACAAAACGGTTTTTGTTTTTCCTAATTGTGATTCATAAAACTGACGACGTTTTTTATCAGACAAATTATGTAACATCTTCGAACGCTCTGCACGAACTGATTTTGGAACAGGATTTCCCATATCAGCAGCCTTTGTATTTTGGCGTTCTGAATAGGTAAAGACATGCAAGTATGAAATATCTAGGCTATGCAAAAAATTATACGTTTCCATGAAATGGGTATCACTTTCATTAGGAAATCCAACAATTACATCAACACCAATACAAGCATCAGGCATTAGATTTTTTATTTTTTCTATTCTTTCAGTATATAAACTTGTTTTGTAACGACGACGCATATAACGCAAAATTTCATCACTACCCGACTGTAAAGGAATATGAAAATGAGGAACAAACTTTTTAGATTTAGCTACAAATTCGATAATCTCATCTGATAATAAATTGGGTTCGATAGATGAAATACGAAAACGCTCAATTCCTTCTACTTTATCTAATTCTTGAATTAGCTCATAGAAAGTATGGATACGTTCATTGTTTATCAAACCATAATCGCCTGTATTTACACCTGTCAAGACAATTTCTTTTACATCAGTTGCTGCAATTTCTTTAGCTGCCTTCAAGATATTTTCTACTGTATCGCTTCGGCTATTTCCTCTTGCAAGTGGAATCGTACAGAAAGCACAGTTATAATCACAACCATCTTGAACTTTTAAAAATGTACGGGTACGGTCGCCATACGAATACGCAGTATTAAAATCAGTAGCCTGTGAAATTTCGGAAGCACAAAGCTGGACTGTATCTTTTTGCTCAAAATCATTCAAAACTTCAAACAAACGAAATTTTTCGGCAGCTCCCAAAACAGCATCTACACCTTTTATGGTTGCAATTTCTTGAGGCTTGAGCTGTGCATAACAACCAATAATAATTACAAAAGAATTAGGTGAAGTTTTTTTAGCTTGCTTTACAATTTGTTTGCATTTTTTATCTGCATTTTCTGTAACCGAACAGGTATTAATAACAAAAATATCTGGAGTTTCAGAAAACTCTACACGCTGATAACCACGCTGCTCAAACTGGCGTGCAATGGTTGAAGTTTCTGAAAAATTGAGTTTGCAACCCAAGGTGTAAAAAGCTACTTTACGCATGACTTTTGATTTCTTTATATATTGGAATTCAGGCGATACCACTTAGACTAGATAAGAAGTTAAGCTACGCAATGAAATTTTTGAATGAAGTTTCTAGAACAGTCCACAAAGGTACAAAATAAAATAAAATTTGTATTTATGAAAAAATACGCTTTTATTTGCTAGACTAAAATCTAAGCTAGAAAAATTCTAAAAAATGAACTTATTTTTTAAAGAATTAGTTTGAATTTTAAATCAAAAATGGGGATTTAGCTCAGTTGGCTAGAGCACTTCGCTGGCAGTGAAAGGGTCATCAGTTCGAATCTGATACTCTCCACAGAATATAAATTTATCTGTAAAAAGTAACGACAATTTTTATAAAAAAGGCTAGTAATTCAATTTACTAGCCTTTTTTAATATTTTTTACATCCTATTTATTTAGATACTTACTTAGTTACTGTTACAAATTATTTGGTTACTGTATTTTTGCAGCCTTTTTTATTTTTAACTAAAACTATATAGTATGCCAAAAAAAGTAAATTTATGAATATTGTTTTCTCTCTTAGAAAAGCACAAAAATCAAAAAATGGGGTTGCTCTTATTTATTGGTATCTCTCTCACAATAAACAGCATTCAAAACGCTATTCTAGTGGAATACGAATAAATGAAAAGCATTGGAAAAAGAGATATGCTACTGGTTCAGATGGAAAAGTTGTAAATGATGCACTTAACCGATTGCGTTCTGACCTTACAAACCTTTTTAATCATCATAGAGACGATATTAGCCACATTCAAGAAATAGCAGATTTTTATAATAAAAAATTTGAAAAGATAACGGTTATTGAACTCTATGATTTGCTACTTGAACGCAAAAAGCAGGAAAGCTGGAGTGAAGCAACAATCAAAGTATATATTTCTTTTCGTAATGTTTGGTTAGTTCCTTTCTGTAAACAAATAGGCGAACCATTTTATGCTGAAACATTCAGACCAAAACATTTAGAAAATCTTTGTTCTTCTATGCGTGAGCGATGTAAAGAAGAATTTGTAAGAAAATCTATTGCAAAAGTAAAAGCAGCTTTTAGTTTAGGCTTTTCATTGGAAAAAATATCTAAAAACTACCTAGAAAACTATAAGCTCTTTCATTATTCTAATACAGTAAAAGAGTATGTTTATTTAGATATGAATGAACTTGAACAATTTGCAAATCTAACTTTTACAGAAAAAGAACAGCATCTTGAAAGAGATAGAGATTTATTTTTACTTCAATGTTATACTAGCCTTGCTTTCAATGAAATCAAACATTTAGAATACAAACATATTGAATTCAACAAAGAATGGAACTGGATAACAATAAGAAGAGGAAAAACGAATACTTTACAACAAATACCATTACTTCCTCAACCAATGGCAATTTTGAAAAAGTATAATTTTAATTTAGAAGTAGCTGCAAATCATAGATACAATGATAATATACGTATTTGTGCTTATCGTGCAAGAATAAATAAGCATTTTCATAGCCATTTAGGGCGCACTACATCAGGAGCATTTTTTTTAAATAGTGGAATTGATATAAATGTTGTTTCTCGTGTGATGGGACATCGTTCACATAAAATGACAGAAAAACACTATGCTAAAATTGTGGATAAATGGCGTGTAAAAGATGAATTTGATAGAGTATTCCGTAATCAATAATTTTATCCTATCTTTGTGTAGGATAAAATAGGACTTATGACAATCCCCTTGTTATTTTTTTCTGTAAGGTTTCCCTTAAAATCTTACAAAAAATACAAGTCCTATTTTTATCATTTTTATAAAAAGTGCATTTTTGATAGTTTAAGGATAGATTGTGTTTTCACCTGTTGAACTGCTCCTTGGTTCAGCTTCACTTTTTGCATTACGTAAGCAAACACAAAAAAAGCTACATTTTTTCAAACATAGCTTTTTGAGGTTTTATAAAATTTAGAATCTATCCAAATGCAAGTACAAGGATTTTATATTGCTCATCTCCACCAAAAGTAGCATTAAAAGAATTTAAAGATACGTTTTGCATTGTAT
>JAHDBD010000022.1 GCA_020630575.1 Bernardetia sp. | reverse complement strand
AAAATAAACCGAATAAAATTTGGTTCAACTTATAAAATGCGAAAGTCCTAATTTATACACTTCTTTAATAAATGATGAAAGAGTTTGAGTTTTTCTACCTAAAATAGTTTCCAAATCATTTTTTGTTTTCTCAAACTCGCCACTTGCTATTCCCAAACTAAAACCTGTTGTCATACCAATAATTTCGGCTGGCAAACCTACAGATTTTAATGTCGCTTCAAATTCTGGAACTGTTGGAGAAACATAATTAATCGTTTCACCTATTGCTTCAGATAAATAAGTAGCAATATCATTAAATGTTACAAGCTGGCTTCCATTAAATTCATAAATTTTGTTAGCGTGTTTTGCATGCTCATTCAAAATGATTGCTTCTGCTTCAGCGAAATCTTTTCTGAGAGCAAATGCTGTTTTTCCATCGCCAGTAGGTAAATAGACTGTTTTGGTTTGCTGTAATTGCTCTTTTGAACCGATGAACATAGGAACAACTTCTGCATATAGATTATGTCTAAGAATGGTATAAGTAATTCCTGATTCTTTAATCCATTGCTCTGTTTTAATGTGTGCATCAACAACAAGATGAAGTGGCGATTTTTCTGTTTCATCATTTCTTACTGTAATTGTATAAAGAATATGCTTTATTCCAGCTTCTTTAGCAGCATTGACTACATTTTCATGCTGTGATAAGCGATTATTAATATCACTTCCAGATACAAAATAAAGCACATCAATATTTGTAAAAGCAGTTTTTAAAGCATCTAAATTGTCATAATCAGCAACACGAATGTCAAAGCCTTGGTCAAGATAATGTTTTGCTTTTTCAGCACTTTTGTCTCTTACCAAAACAGCAATATTTGTAGCTTCAATTTTTTCTTTTAAAAATTCTGCAACATTGCTTCCTAATCCACCTGTTGCACCTGTAATTAATATTTTGCTCATGATTTTCTTATTTTTCTATGATTTAATTTTACAAACTAAAATAAAGTAACTAACTTTTGGTTAGTCAAAGATAAAAGGTTACTTTTGTTATTACAAGAGCTTACAACAAAATCACTCACTTACCTTGAAGTTATTATTGCTGATAATCAACTAGTTATGATAAAAGAAAATTTAGAAAAATATTCGGACGTAGATAATTGTCCTGTCAGAAATGTCCTTGATAAAGTAGGTGATAAGTGGTCAATACTTATTTTATTGATTTTGCACGAAGAAAAAATACTCCGTTTTAATGAAATAAATAAATATATTGAGAGTATATCACAAAAAATGCTTTCTGTAACTCTAAAAGGCTTAGAGTCAGATGGATTGGTCAAGCGAACTATTTATCCTCAAGTTCCTCCTCGTGTAGAATACGAACTTACTGATATGGGAAAAAGTCTTGTTCCTCATATAGAAACGCTTGTAAATTGGGCAAGAATAAATATAGACAACATAAAAAAATCAAGAGAAAAATACTCAAAATCAAAATAAGGCTAAAAAAAAATACAGAATACAATTTATCAAAAAAATGTATTCTGTATTAACTGGTTACTAGTAACTACTTACTGGTAACTTTTTACTTGTGTCTTTTTTCCAAAACGTCCATCACTTCATCAATTTTGACATCTTGAGAGCGCATCAAGACAAGCAAGTGATACAATAAATCGCCACATTCTTCTTTGAACCGTTCTTTGTTTCCTCTCATTGCATCAATAACTACTTCGACGGCTTCTTCGCCAACTTTCTGAGCTACTTTATGAACACCACTTTTGAGAAGTTTATTTGTATAAGAACTCGAATTTTCTTCTGTGTCTTGGCTTCTTTTTTCAATCGTATTTTCCAAGTGCTGCAAAAAATGAATATTAGCTGTATTTTTTTCTTCGCCAAAACATGTATCTGTTCCTGTATGACAAACTTCGCCTTGAGGTTTTACAAAAATTAGAAGTGTATCATTATCACAATCTAAGTGCATTTTTTGTACATGCAAGAAATTTCCAGACGTTTCTCCTTTTGTCCAAAGACGGTTTTTTGTTCGACTAAAAAAAGTCACTTTGCTTTCTTTCTGCGTTTTTTCGAAGGCTTCTTGATTCATAAAACCAAGCATCAAAACACGCATGGTTTTAGAATCTTGAATAATGACAGGAACAAGTCCATTTTGTTTTTCAAAATCTATTTGCTGACTTTGTATTTCTTCGTTTATATTCATTTTATTTTTAGGCTACGAGCTAGGAAAAGACAAACCTTTTCTCTACAAATAATTTTATTTTTAATCTAAGGATTACAAAAGTAAACTATAAAGCTACATTTTTCAAAAAAGATTACTAATTCGTTTTATTCTAAATCTACAATTACTTTCTAATTGTTTTTATTTTTCTGACCACACGAGAAAATGTCCCCGAGTCAGAAGTAGGAATATCATCTGTATTTTGCACATGTCTAATATTTTCTATGGTATAAAAAGCATTGGGATTGTGCGTATTTATTAAGTGTAAAAATTTAGGCAATTCTTTTCTTTTCACAATCGAAAAAACTACACCTACATCGCCGTATTTTCCTTCTGCTTGCAAATGTGTAAATCTATAATTGGTGTCTTTTAGTTTGGAAATAAGATGTTCAGCCGTTTTTCCTGTAATAATTCTGACCATTACCATTCCTAAAGCAATTCGTTGTTCTAACCACATTCCCAAATAAGTTCCCATTGCAAACCCTCCTGCATACGCCAAATAAGACATTATATTAGTAAGGTTTTGCATAATCTGACCAATAGCAAGTAGCCATACAAAAGCTTCAACAAAACCAATAAGTGGCGCAATATTGCGTTTTCCCATTGTTACAAGTACGATGCGAAGTGTCGAAAGACTAACATCAGTCAGACGAGCCAAGAAAATAAGAATAGGAAGAATAACATAGGCATACACCCAAATTGTATCTTCATTGAGATACTGATAAAAAAAATCTTGCATAGAACTACAATTTGACGAAATTTAGAGTTAAATTAAACTCTATTTCTGAATAAAAAATTAATTTGGTGCAAAAGTCGTAAGATTTAAACTAGCGACAAAGAAGAATTGCATATTGAATTTTATTATTCTATTAATTCTTTTTAAATTTTACTAAAAAGAGCTACAAAGTTACAAAACCTAAAAAAAAGTGAATCAAAAACTACATTCTATAAAAAAAATAATTCTGCCTACTTTCTTATTTTCTCTTTTGATTTTGATTATTTTCTCGTGTGTAAGTCCGAAAAAATATAAAGCCAAAGTAGCAGAAGTAGAGCGCAAAGAGCAAGAAAACGAACGCATAAAAAGACAATTTTATGAAGCTCAAAAATTATTACTTCAAAGTTCGGATTCTTTAAGAGAAATTATTGTTTCATTACAAACAAAAGATTATCAATTGGATAGTCTTCAAAAAATTGCTAAAAAAATAGTTGAAAAAAATAATTTATTAAATAAAGAATTACAGGAAAAAGAAGTAGAACTAACAAAAAAAGAAAATGAGATTTTAGGTAAAGAAAAAAACATTTCTACACTAAAAAATAAACAATACCAACGACAAAGACAATCTAATGAATTACAAAAGTCTATCAAAACGGCTTTTAGTTCGCTCAATAAAGAATCTTTTTCAGTAAAAGAAAAATCGGGACGTCTTTATATTTCACTTTCCAACAAACTACTTTTCGAAACAGCAAGTATTGATATTAATTCAGAAGGAAGAAAGGCCCTTCAAAAACTGGCTTCTCTATTAAAAAATAATGCTTCTGGTTTAGATATTTGGGTAGAAGGACATACAGACAATATGCCTGTAACGGGTGCAGAACTTCCTTTTAAAGATAATTGGCAACTTAGTGCTTTGCGTGCTTCTGTGGTAGTACAATTATTGGTAGAAAATGGCATTGCTCCTCAAAGCATTGTCGCAGCAGGACATGGCGAACATTTACCTATTGCAAGCAATAAGACAGCAGAAGGGAAAAGTGAAAATAGAAGAATAGAAATTGTACTTCTGCCCAAACTAGATGAAATTTTTGAGCTTTTGGAGAAATAACAATTTTCTTAATGAATTGAATTGAAGTATTTTTAAATTCTAAATAGCAACAAAACTAATAGAAAAACCTTTTTCTGCTCAGTGCAGAAAAAGGTTTAAAAAAAATTATCCTAAAAGTTGGTTAGCCAAACTTTCAATGTTCATTCCGCCCATTTTTCCAGAGGACATAATCAAAAGATTGTTTTGTTTCCAATTTTGAGCTACTAGAAAAGATTCTAATTCATCAATTGTAGTAAATACTTCTAAATCTTGTCTTTTGAAAGCATCTTTCAAATCTTGTTTAGAAATGGCAGGTAATCCTTTTGCTGCCACATATTCAGGATTATAATAAACTGCTGCTGTATCAGCGTTATTGGCAGTATTTGCATATTCCTGTATAAAATCTTGATTCAAACTACTGAAGGTATGAAGTTCCATACAAGCTGTCAAACGCTGTTTTGGATATTGTTTTTTTACTGCTTTTATAGTTGCTTCTACTTTAGAAGGTGAGTGAGCAAAATCTTTAAAAACGTGCATTTGATCATTTTCTCCTACGAGTTCAAGACGTTTGGAAGCTCCTCTAAAAGACATCATGGCATCATAAAACTGACTTTCTCTTATTCCTAGCCTTCTACAAACAACTTTTGCAGCATTCAGATTTGACATATTATGCTCTCCAAAAACAGAAACTTCCATTTGCCCAAGTTCTGTTTTTAAAAAAGTTTTTCCTTCCTTTACACTTGATGGATGTGTTCTATAAGGCAACTGAATCGTATCAAAATGAATATTTTCATTATCTTCTACTATTTCTTTTACCAATTTGTCTTCTTCATTATAAATAAGTGCGCCTGCTTTTACTGAGTTTTCAGCAAACAAACGAAACTGATTTTTATAGCCTTCAAAATCAGGATACACATTAGCGTGATCCCAAGCAATTCCACTAATAACGCCAATATGATGATTGTAATGTAAAAATTTAGGCGTTTTGTCTAACGGAGAAGTTTGATACTCGTCGCCTTCAATGATAATAATAGGGGCATCAGATAAACGCACTGTTGAATCAAAGCCTTCTACATACGCACCAATTAAATAATCAAAATCATAACTTTGAAGTCTTAATGTGTGCATAATCATGGCTGTAATAGTGGTTTTGCCATGACTTCCTGCAATTACTACACGTTCTTTGTTTTCAGAAAGGGAATAAATATATTCTGGATATGAATAAATTTTTAAACCTAATTCTTGTGCCTTCAAAAGCTCTGGATTATCTACCTTTGCGTGCATTCCTAACACTATTTTATCCAAATCAGGAGTAATATTTTCTGGAAACCAACCTGCCTTTTGGGGAAGTAAGCCATGTTCTCTCAAACGACTTTCAGATGGGTCATACCACGCATCATCCGAACCTGTAACTCTATTTCCATTTATTTTTTCTCTAATAGCGATATTGTGCATAACGCTTCCTCCAATTCCGATAAAATGTATATTCATTTTACTAATTCTGTTAATTTTCTTATTCTAATTTTATAATAAAAAACATAAAATAGGCATAAAAGAATTTAATTCTTTCTGCTGTGTAGTTTTAGATATAGGCAAATATACGTTATTTCGTAAAATGTTTAGAACAGAATTATAATTTGATTATGAAAAATACAGAGAAAAAGATAAAACCCTTAGAATTAAAGAAGTTTGACAAAATTCTTATTGGAATATTTTTGAGTAGTTTGGTATTGATTATTCTACCGTATGATGTTTGTTTACTTGGTATGCCTGATTTTGTAAGCAGATTTTTTAATCCTTCATTATTGAGTATTTCTTCATTAATATTGATTATTCGTTTTTGGAACAAAAGGCTTCATCCAAAAGTGAAATTTAGAAAATTTATACGACTTGGAGCTGTATCTATCTTTATGTTTATATTGTTATTCAACTTTATAACTCTTCCTTTCGCTCTTTTTTCTGGAAAAGAGTTTAGTTATGTTGTTTATGAAAATGTATCTAATAAATATGATAAAATTATTTATGCTCATTATCACCGTTTTCCTAGAGTCGGAAGGAAATGGGAACTAAAAAGAGTTTATTGTCATGATTATTTTCCTCTAATCAGTATAGAAAAAGATTATGAACAAAAAGAAATGAATGGAATTTGGAAATTTTACGGATATCCAAATGAAGATGGAAAATATAAAAGAACAGTTCGTTTTCTAAATGGAGATATAGTTGAAATTTTAGATTCTGTAAAAGTGGAGATAAAAGAATAGTTTTGGTTCTTTCAAATTTATCATTCTTTTTTTGGTCTTACTTGCCGTTGTTGGTGTCCCACCAACTACATAGTAGAAAAATAACTATTTTCTGTTATGAATAAGTTCTTCTAAAGTCCTGAGTATATAATATCTGTTTTCAGTGGACAATTCACTACCAAAACGAACTTGTCTTTGTCCTTCTAATGAAATATAGTGATTTGTGGAACTACCTCCTTTGCTAGAACGAGAAATACTTACATCTTCACGAATACTATTTATTTCAGACCATAAAAAACGTTTATGTTTTCCTATTTTCCCTACTCCTGTAAAGATATGTCCCCCTTTACTATCAAGAGTAACTTCTACTTTGCCTGCAATTGTCATCAAAGCCATACTCCATATAAATAAAGAACCCAACAAAAAAGGAATTCCAAAAAGAGAAGTAACAATATCAAATTCTCCTGTAAAAATTTGAGTACCATAAATTCCACCTATCGATCCACCAGACCAAACAAGTGCAAAAGGAATAATAAAAAGAGCAGACCACGAGCGAGTAGAAGCTCCAATCTGCACACCATCATCCAAATGATTGATATAAGCTCCTTTAGGAGGGTTATTTATATCAAAATTACGGATGTTTTTTTGATCAAAACTTTTTTGGACAGATTTATTATACAAGTCTGCTTCTTTGTACATCGACTGGCGAGCCAAATCATAATCGTCAGTGTAGCTTTTTGAGCTAGATTTTGATGATGAAAAGTCATCTTTTTTAGTACTTACATGAGCTGAAATACTAAAGACATTTCCACAGTTTTGACATTGAGCAATGTCTTTTTGAATATTTATGGCATCTCTAGGTATTTTTATTTCACAAGTGGGGCAATTCATAAGGTAGTTTTGTAAAGAGTGTTTTTTAATTAACATTTCTTACAATTACGTAAAAAACATAAAAGTAGTTTTCACTTAAACAAAGTCTTATCTTATTTTTTGAGATACTGTTTTTTCAAATGCCTTTCTAAGCCCTTCAAAAAATTAGGTGTAACGCCAAATTTTGAATGAATATCAAGGAGTAAATTTCTAAAAACATTTTTTTCAAAATTACTCAATATTGAAAATGCAAAATGACTTTTAGTAACAATATTTTTACAAATTAAAATAGGATCATTGCCAAAACATTTCTCAAAGGCTTCAATAGCTTTTACTTCTGTTTCTGAGTTATTTTCTAATAAGTAGAAATATTTTCCTGCCTTGATAAGGTTGTTTTTTTGGAGGTATAAATTTCCTAGCTTTTTTCTATAAGCTGCATCAAGAATATTAAACTGTAAGGAACTTTCCAATCTTGAAATTGCTTTATTTAAGTCATTATTTTCTAAGTCTTGATTAACTTTCCAAAATAACCGTTCTTTTGTGTTATACCTTTTCATATAAACTATTTTTTATTCAAAAAAGAAATAGCCAAAAATACCCAACCAACAATCAACAAAACACCACCAATAGGCGTAATCGCACCCAACCATTTTATATTTGTAAGGCAAAGCAAATAAAGCGTTCCAGAAAAAATAAGTGTTCCTAAAAGATGTAAATTTCCTGCCCAAGTTAAGAATTTAGATGACTTTTCTGAATGTTTTAAATTTAGTTTTGTCAAAATTCCTATCAAAATAAGAGAAAAAGAATGATAAAAATGATACTTAGAAGCTGTTTGAAATGTTTCGGCTTGACCAATAGAAATGAGCCAATCTTTTAAAGCATGTGCGCCAAAAGCTCCAATTCCAACTGCTAAGCCTCCCAAAATTGCACCGAAAAATATAAAGTTGTTTTTCATCGTTTTAAAATTAAGTTTGTAACTGTCACCACATTTTAAAGAGGCTAGACAGATTTAAAAACAAGTTTTTTATGTCACAAATATCGACAAAATAAATAACCAAAATCTCACTTTTTATTAAAAAAAATGTTATGATTTTAGCTAAAATTTTTGTATATTAGATAGTCTAATTAGCAATTAGATGAATAAAGTCACTAAAACATAGATTCTTTTTTACCCTTAGAAATATAAATTAAACTATTACGTTTTTGGTTGTAATTATTTGATAATCAAATTTTTATAATTGTAATTGGCTTCGCTGCTTTAGCAAGTCGTAATTTTTAATTCGTAATTCGTAATTCTTTTTTAATTATGGATAACCAAAACATAACTGTACTCAAATCAGCTTTCGAAAATGCTGCTCTCAAAGATGGAAACGGCAACGAAGTTTGGTCTGCTAGAACACTACAAACTTTATTGAAATACTCAAAGTGGGAAAATTTTGAACGAACTATCGCAAAAGCACAAACAGCTTGCATAAATAGTGAACAAGATGTAGATTTTCATTTTTTGAGAAAAGATAGAAAAGTAAAAACGGGAGTGAGTTCTCGTATGAAAATGGATTATTTACTTTCTCGTTATGCTTGTTATTTGATTGCCCAAAATGGAGACCCTCGCAAACAAGAAGTCGCTTTTGCTCAAACTTATTTTGCGCTTCAAACACGAAAAGCAGAATTGTTAGAAGAAGAAATTCAGAGTAGAGAACGTTTGCGCCAGCGCAGAATTTTGGCAAAAAATGAATTCGAACTTTTTCAGATTGCAGATGAAAGAGGCGTAAGTAAAGCAGGTTTTCAACGTATTAGAAATGAAGGTGACAAAACACTTTTTGGAGGCACTTCTCCTAAAGAACTTAAAGAGCAAAATGAAATTCCAGAAGAAAGAAATATGTCCGATTTTATGCCTGCTGTAACTATTGGTTCGAAAAATTTGGCTACTCTTTTTACAAAATTCAAAGTTAGTACAGACCCAAAAATTAGAGGAGAGGAATCTATAAAGGACACTCATACAAATTCAAATCAAACAATTAGAGAAGCCTTTGAAAAAGAAACAGGAATAAAACCTGAAGATTTACCAATGGAAGAAGACCTCAAAAAAGTAAGAGATAAGCTCAAAAATGAAGAAACGACACTTTTTGGCTTCAAAATCACTCTTGGTAAAAAGAAAAAATAAGACAAGTCAATTATTTGTATAATCACTTTACTAATAGTCTCGTTTTTATCTAAACTATTCTTGCTTTCGTCTAATCACAACGAAATAAGAATAGTTTTTTTGTTGGAATAATTGTATATTTAGAAAGAAGATAAAAATTTAGTGTAAAGCATAATTTAATATAGTTAATTTAATTAACTTTATGTATCTTTTATTTAATCAAGCAATTTGTGTTAGTTTTATCTTATTTCTGCTTTTAATTAATTATTTTTTTATTCAAAAATATATGCGTTTTCCCCTTTTGTTAGCATTCCCTCTGCTAATAATAATTTTTTTTATAGATGCAACAACTATTTTAGCACAGCAAAACTCGGTTTCGCCTGTTGCTCCTTCTGTGCTTTTTACTCAATACTCTACTGATAATGGACTTGCTAATAATAGTGTAAAGTGTATTTTGCAGGACAAAAAAGGTTTTATGTGGTTTGGGACTAGAGATGGATTGAGTCGTTTTGATGCCTATTCTTTTCAAAATTATAGAAGTGCACCAACTTTGAAAGCTGGAGTTTCAGAAGGGTTATCAGATACATATATCCTCTCTCTTGCTCAAAGTATAAATGAAAATCAAGAAACAGAAAAAATTTGGATAGGTACAAATAATGGAGGTTTAAACTATTTTGATTATCAAAGTAAGAGCTTTTTTCATTATCCTGTTTCTATTTTAAAACAAACAGAACGAAAAGAAAACACAATTTCAGATGTTACCATTCAAAGTTTGGCAGTACAACAAAACAATGAAAAAGAACTCGTATGGATAGGTACAAAACGTGGAGGATTGCAAATTCTTGATGTAGAAAAAACACACTTCACTACTTTCTTAAATGATGAAAAAGATTCAACTTCATTAAAAGATAATAATGTAACAGCTATTCAGATTGATAAACAAAATAAGGTTTGGGTGGCAACTACAGTTTTACAATTGTATAATTCAAGTAATAAAACGTTTAAGAATTTCTATCTTCCAAATTCGGATGGTACGGCAAGTATTTCGAAGCTTTTTTTAGATAAAAAAAACAGACTTTGGATACTTACTTGGGATGAAGGCATTTATATTTTTGATACAGAAAAAGAAGAATTTATTAAAAAAAATCCTACTCCTCCTGTTACAGCAGCAGCACAAGACATGCAGGGTAATATGTGGTTTTCTACTTTTGGGGCAGGAGTTTTTCAATATGATGAGAATGGAAATTTTAAAGCAAGGTATGCGGTAGAGAATTATGAATTTGGATTGAAGGAAGCTTTAGCTTGGGATATTTATGCAGATAATATGGGAGGGATTTGGTTAGGATTATATGCAGAAGGAATTGAATATTTTTCTCCTCAAAATCAGCAGTTTAGACTTTGGACAGGAGAAATAAAAGGATTACAGAGTATAAATACGTGGGATTTTGAATACGAAGATGAGAATACGATTTGGCTGGCAACAGAAAAAGGACTAGAAAAATTAAAATTTGAAAATGAATATCAAAAACTAACTTCACTAGATTATTTAGAAACAAACAAAACTTCTCTAGTTTTGGATGGACTTATAACGACACTCTTAAAAACAAAAAATAAATCTTCACTTTGGGTCGGAACTTGGCAAGGCTTGGCAAAACTAGAAACAAATAATCAAACTCAAAAAGCAAAACTAACTGTTTTTGAAGTTGATAGAAATAATCCTGATGCAATAAAAGGAGATAAAATAACAGCTCTAGGAGAGGATAATGATGGAAATATTTGGGTCGGAATGCTTTATGGACTGGCAAAATATGATATTCAAACCAAAAAATTTGAACATTTTTTTCCAAAACCTTCTGATTCTACTTCTTTGAATGAAGGATATATTACAGCAGTTTTGCAAGACCAAAAAAATCGACTTTGGATAGGAACAAGAAATGGATTGCACCTCTACAATGCTGAAATAAATGCGTTTCAGAGAGTTTTGAATGACGTGAAAAATCCCAAATCAATTACTCATAATCAAATCAATTTTATTTTTGAAGATGAAAAAGGAACGGTTTGGATAGGAACAAATGGAGGCTTGAATAAACTTATAGAAAATAATCAATCAGATTTTACCTTTGAAAACTTTACTGTAAAAAATGGACTTCCTTCTAATGTTATCCAAGCCATTATAGAAGATACAAATAATAACCTTTGGCTGACTACAAACAAAGGATTGTCTTTTTATAACAAATCACAGAAAAACAATAAAAATAAATCTCAATTTATTAATTATGACAAATTAGATGGACTTCAAGCTAATGATTTTAAACGTGGTGCATTGATTCGCCTTCCAAATGGGGTTATTTTTATGGGAGGAAAAGAAGGGTTTAATGCTTTTCACCCAGATTATTTGAGAAAAAATAATTTTACTCCAAAAATGGCTTTTACAGGCTTCAAACTTTTTGGTAAGGAGGTCTTTGTTAGAGATTCTATCAATAAAAACTCTCCTCTAGAAAGACCTATTAATCAAGTAGATCAAATTATTTTATCACATCAAGATAGAGTAATTGAGTTTGACTTTACAGCTTTGAGCTATTACTTACCTCAAAAAAGTCGTTTTGCCTATAAAATGGAAGGCTTTGATAAAGAGTGGAGTTATATAGATGCAAACCGAAAGTTTGCAACCTATACAAGTCTTCCAGCAGGAAAGTATACATTCAAGATAAAAGCAGCTAATGCAGATGGAATTTGGAGTGAAGAAAAAGGTATATTGATAAAAGTAACTCCTCCTTTTTACCAAACTTGGTGGTTTATGACTTTTGCACCTTTATTTATACTTGGTTTAGGATATTTGTTTTACAAAAATAGAGTAGCACAAATAGAAAAACAAAATCAAAAGTTAGAGCAAACCGTCAGAGAGCGAACAGCCGAAATAAACGTAAAAAATGAGGAGTTAAAGGCTACTAATGAAGATTTGAACGAAAAAAACCAAGAAGTTTTGGTTCAAAATGAAGAATTAGAGCAACAAAGAGAGGAAATTTTGGCGCAACGTGATGCCATTGAAGGGCAAAATAGTTCATTAAAAAATCTAAATGAAAATTTAGAACAATCCTATCAAAATCTAAATACGCTTACCACCATAGGACAAGAAATTACATCTAACTTAGAACTTAGAGAGGTGATAAAACAGGTGTATGAGCGTATTCAAACGATTATGGCAGTCGAAGGATTTGGAATTGGTCTTTTTAGAGAAGAAGAAAACGAACTTTTTTATACAGGTTATATCGAAAAAAATGTGGTGTTGCCAGACCATAGTGAAAATGTAGATAAAGAAAGTATAGGAAATTGGTCATTTAATAACCAAAAAGCTGTTTTTATTAATGATTTAGAGAAAGAATATAAAAATTATATTTCATATTTAGGAGAACTCATTGAAGGAGAAGAACCTCAATCAATTGTATATGTGCCTTTGTCTATTTTAAATCAAGACCAAACTGTCCGAATTGGTGTTCTGACTGTACAGAGTTTTCAAAAAAATGCCTATACAGAAAGACATATTAGTATTTTAGAATCATTAGCTACTTATATTTCTATTGCTCTCAAAAATGCTGAAACATATACCGAACTAGATTTGGCACATGAAAAAACACATCAAGTAAATCAAAAACTTACCGATAGTATACGGTATGCCCAAACGATACAAGAGTCTATTTTATCAGTTCATAATAAAATATACCGAAACTTTGTAGAGTGTGAAGTTATCTATCGTCCTTCTAGTGGTGTTTCTGGAGATTTTTATTGGTTTTCTAAAATTTTACTCAAAGAGAAACAAAAAGAAAAAAATCCTTTTTTAGGCATAGATTTGAAAGGAAAAGTATCAGCTAGAGTTTTGGCTGTAGCAGATTGTACAGGACACGGAGTTCCAGGAGCTTTTATGTCTTTGATTGGAAACGGGCTTTTGAATGAGATTGTATTACAAAGAGGAATAATAGAGCCAAAATTAATTTTGAAGCAATTACACGAAGGAATTCGTCAGCTTTTGCGCCAAAATAAAAAAGAAAAACTTGAAAAATTAGAACAAGTAAATCAAGATGGAATGGATATTTCGATTTGTTTAGTTGTCAAGAATGAAGAACAAAATAATCAAACCAACACATTTAAAATAGTGTATGCAGGGGCAAAAAGACCAATGTATTATACCAAAAATGGAGAATTAAATCTAGTTAAAGGCACACGAAAATCCATAGGAGGAAGACAAAAAGAAGAAGAAAGAGTTTTTGAGCAAGAAATTTTTGAAATACAAAAAAATGAAACCATTTATCTTTTCACAGATGGAATAGCCGACCAACATAATAAAAACCTAGAACGAATTGGTAGTCAAAATCTATTTGATTTTGTAGATTCTGTAAAAGAAGAGAATTTGGCTATTCAAAAACAAAAACTAGAAGAATTTTTAGATAATCACCAAGGAAATGAAAATCAAAGAGATGATATTACTTTTTTGATGGCAAAAATTTCTTGACCTTTGTACAATTGATATGGCACATAAAATGCAATCAAAATTTAGTTAATATTTTTTTTAAAAATCGTTGTAATATTCATGTATAAGATAAAAGAAACTGAAAAAACATTAGAAGTACGTAGTAAAACAGCAATGGGGTTTGTATGGACAGGATTATTTCTCACTATTTTAGTCTTGAGTTTTTATATGAGCTTTGAATATATTTCTATTAAATGTGAGCGACCACTTTTGGAAGTAACTACTACTCAAAAGAATAAAAAAAATAAGAAACGAAAAAAATTAACTGCCGAAACTCGTTGTTATATTACTCATTTTGATTTTAAAAATGGCGTTAAAACAGATTCAATTCTTCTTTCCGAAATTATTAGAATGGATAAAGGATATTTTTCATCATTAGAAAGTGAATCTGATGTAGCTGTTCATTATAATCCTACTTTTGTTACTTCACAACAAGAGCGTTATCCATTGCGTAGGATTTCTGATGTGGCTTTTACACCCGAATTACTTAGTAAAAATTTTAATGATTTTATTCTCAATAAACGTCCTTCTCTCAATACTTGGGATTGGTATATGGGTTACTGGGGCATTGCAGCAGGAATTTCTTTTTTAGGACTTTTGTTTTTAAGTGTGAGTGGGCGTTATCAAGTAGCTTGTTTTGATAAAGAAAACCATACTTTTTCAATAAAAAATTATGGACTTTTAGGCTTTGTAGGAGAAGAAGGAAACTGGAAGGATATAAAGAGAATAATTTATCAAGATAAAAAAACACTTCACAAAAAAGGGATTTTCTTTTTAGTCAAGACAAACAAAGAAAAATCTACTAAAAAAATCAAAACAAAGAAAGTTTATTTTACACATCATACTGACGAAACTTCAAAAGAGGTAGCTCAAAAAATAGCTGATTTGATTCGTCCGATTGTAAAACCAAACTCTCCTAAAAACTCAAAAATGGAAAGTGAAGAAATTACTGAAATTTGAGAGTAATTTCTTCGCTTTGTTTGTCATCTTTTTTATGCTCTAGCTTTTTTGATAAGCTCTTCCATCTGTTGTAAATGATGTTCGAAAGCACGTCTTCCTGTTGGAGTAATTTTATAAGAAGTATTTGGGCGTTTGCCAATAAACTTTTTACGAACTTCCATATAACCACAGTTTTCTAGTGCAGCCACATGACTTGCTAAATTTCCATCAGTGAGGTCTAAAAGATGTTTCATTGTCTTGAATTCTATCCAATCTTCTATCATCATCGCTGCCATAAGTCCTAAGCGAATACGATTATTGAATTCTTTGTCCATATCTGTAATAATACTGCGTAAATCTGCCATATAATTAAAAAGTTAAATTTTTTTTGATAAAATAATTAATTTTATAAAGTCTATTTGAATTGAATATTGTTTGATAAACAAAGTAAAAGATTTGAAATTTAATTTGCAAGTATTTTGAGCAAAAAACTAAAATAAATTACACCAAATTTAGTTAGAAAATAATATAAAAGTCTCTCAAAAGTGCCACAAATTCATCTGTATACCCTCTATTTAGATCAATATCTTTTTCATTCTTTGATTTATAGATAACAAAATCAGTTATCAGAATCTCCTTTTCTCTGTTTTCTTCAAATTTATCTCGCACAAATCTCGTTATTACTCTGAATATGCCTTGTTCTTTTCTTGTATAGATATTCATTTTTTTCTGAACTGATAAATCATGATGCCTTGCTTTTTTGATAAAAATATCCATTTCATAGGCTGGAAGTAAAATATCACATTTTCCATCTTTAGAAAGTAATTTGTCAATTATCTCTATTAACTCATTAAAAGAAAGAGCTTCACTATGCAAAGCTAAGTTTTTAGGAGTATTTTTTGTTTTAGATTGATGAAGAAAAAAAGGAGGATTACTAATAATGTGGTCGAAAGTAGAAGAATAGCTTTTTGAAAATTTTTGTGCCGAATTATGATATATCTCTAGTCTTTCTGTGTAGATACTTTTTTCAAAATTATCTTTAGCTGCCAAAAATGCCTCTTTTTCTATCTCTATAGCTGTTATTATTGGTTTTTTATCAAAATCACTTGATATATCATCTGTTCTTTGAGCCAGCATTAAGGATAAAAGACCTGTTCCTGTACCAATGTCTAAAATACGTTTACTCTCAGAAATATCAATATAACTACCAAAAATACAAGCATCTGTACAGATTTTCATGGCACAACTGTCTTGATTGATACTAAACTTTTTAAATTGAAACATTTTTTATAAAATTACAAACTAAACTTATGAAAACTAAAAACACTCTCTTACTTTTTTCTTTTCTATTAACTGCTTTTGGAATTACTTCGTGTAGTTTTGATTCTACTAAAGTAAAAAAAGGTTATTCCAATGAAATTATTGAAGATTCAAAAAAAACTGATAATTCTATTTCTTTTCAAGAGAATTCCACTGAAAAAATACTTTCAATTGCTTCTACTCAAAAAACAGTAAAAAATAGAGAACAAATTTATCAAATTCCATTACCTCAAAATTATGTTAGAAAAGAAGTTTCTTCAAACTCTTTTGCTCATTATCTACGTCATATTTCATTAAAAGAACCAAATACACCTGTAAAATTATACAACGGAGAACTCAAAAATTATCAACAAGTTCATTATAGAGTGCTTGATATTTCAGTTGGAAAGCGAGATTTGCAACAATGTGCTGATGCTGTGATGCGCCTTCGTGCCGAATATTTATTCAAAACTAATCAAAAAGATAAAATTTCATTCAATTATACAAGTGGAGATGCAGCTATTTATGAAAAGTGGGCAGCAGGTTATCGTCCTTCTATTAAAGGAAATAAAGTAAGTTGGAATTTGAAAGCCAAAGTAGATACAAGCTATACTAATTTTTTAAAGTATATGGATAATGTTTTTATGTATGCAGGTTCGGCTTCACTTAGCAAAGAATTAAAGCCAAAAAATATAGAAGACATTGAAATAGGAGATGTTTTTATACAAGGTGGTTTTCCGGGGCATGCTGTTTTGATAGTAGATGTGGCAGTACATTCTACAACTAATAAAAAGATATTTTTAGTGGCTCAAAGCTATATGCCTGCACAAGATATTCATATTTTGAAAAACTTTAATGATGATAAGATAAGTCCTTGGTATGAAATTCCGACAAATAAATCTGATAAAATCTTTACTCCTCAATGGACTTTTGAACAAAATGACTTGATGAGTTTTGATGAAAAATAACTTACCACGATATTTACTTTTAAAATTAAAAAAAAACATAAAATGAAAATAGTTTTTAGTTTAGTCTTCTTCGTGTTAATTTTTTCTATTTCCAATGCACAAACTAAGAAAGCATCTGCTTCTTTGATCAAGCCGTGGAACGATACAGAAAAACCGATTATTATTGATGTTTATTCTAAGAATGATTATACCATAAATCAAATCACGAAAGAGAAAAGAATAAAGGGAATTATCCACAAACTATCAGCAGAAGATAGCAGTATTTTTTATCAAAGAAGAAAAGAAGCCTACAAAAATAGTTTGCTTTTTGGTTCGTATTGGCTACCCAAACATAATACAGATGGAAAAAAACAGGCTGATGAATATTTAAAAATGGTAGGAGAAGAGTATATAAAAAAAGAGTTTTTGGCTTTAGATTTTGAAATGCACAAAACGACAAAGGAATTCATTTCGCCTTATAATGCGTATCTTTTTGTAACACGTATTTATGAAAAAACAGGACGTTATCCTCATATTTATTCTTCTGTTTCTAATCTCAAAAAATTAGAAGATTCTGTTTATGGTCAAATATTCAAAAAATGTAAACTCTGGATTATTGCACTTACTGAAAATGGAGATATTACAGATTCCTTTGAAAATAAAAAAACTAACAAGAAAATTTGGACTACTTATTCACTTTGGCAATTTGGCTGTGAAATGAATTGTTGTTCAGATAATATAAACGAAGAAAAACCTTGTTTTTATAAAGTTGATGACTTAGAATGTGGAATAGATTATAATATTTATAATGGAAACGAAGAAGAATTAATCAAAAACTGGGCTTCTTAGCTATATCATAATTTGATTAAAGGCGATTAAAAAATAACGTTTTATAAGAACATATCCTTTCAATAAAAACTACCTTTGCATTCAATTTCAATTATTGAAATAACTATTTTTCTGCAAAAAAAAAGTAATTTTATTCTTCTTATGAAAAGTTCTACATCTGCTCAAAATCCTCTTGTCATATCTTGGTTTCTACTTATTTTACTTGCTCTTATTTGGGGAAGCTCATTTATTTTGATGAAGCGTGGCTTACTTGTTTTTTCTCCTTTAGAAATTGGTGCGCTGCGTATTTCGGCTGCTTTTGTAGCTCTACTGCCTTTTGCTGTTTTTCATGCACGTAAAATTCCTAAATCAAAATGGAAATATTTGCTTATTTCAGGGCTTTTGGGAAATGCTATTCCTGCTGTACTTTTTCCACTTGCCCAAACTCGGCTTCTGAGCTCGGTTACAGGCGTTTTGAATGGACTTACACCTCTTTTTACTGTTTTAGTTGGTGCGCTTTTTTTTAGTCAGAAACTAAAATACAAACAATTAGTAGGTTTAGGAATTGCTTTTATAGGTGCAGGACTTTTGAGTATTGCCAAAAAAGGAGGAGGGTTTGGAGATATAAATATTTATGTGGTTTTCGTTATTTTGGCTGCCTTTTTTTATGGAATTAGTCTAAATGTAATCAAAAGTAATCTTTCAGAAGTGGCTTCTTTTCCTATTGCTTCTTGTGCTTTTCTTACTGTGGGTATTCCTTCTATTTTGTTTTTGTTTTTTGGAACACCTTTTTTGTCTCACTTTCAAGAAACGCAAGAAATTACTACACAGACAACCCTTATTCCTCCTATTGCTTTAGTTTGGAAATCGTTTTTTTATATTGTTATTTTAGGAGTTGTCGGAACGGCAATCGCTCTTATTATTTTTAATAAAGTGATTCAACTCAATGATGCTGTTTTTGCAAGTACAGTAACTTATTTTATTCCCATTGTAGCCATTTTTTGGGGAGTAATTGATGATGAGCCTTTACAATCTGGGCATTTTATTGGAATGGCTCTGATTATTTTTGGTGTTTTTGTAGCAAATAGATGGAAGTAGGTTAGTATTTTTTATTAAAAAGAAATAGTTTTAACCCTGTTTATGTTGTATATAATTGCATATAAGAATCAGGAATTTTTTTAATAAAATACTTGTAATTTTATACTATTCTTTATTCTATTTTTCCAAAAAAAATTGTATCTTAGTTTTGGAACAGTTAAATTATTTATCTCAAAAATAAATTTAGTTCTTTTTTAACAAAATAAACTATTCTTTAGTTAATACGACATTCTGTTTCGGAATTCTGTACAGAAAATAATTTTTAAACAGATTCATACAATGTAGCTAGAATAAAATTAGGCTTTTTTATTGCTTTATTTTATACAAATTGTGCAAATTTTAATTTTCTCAAAACCATTGCCTTTTAAGCCTAGATTTACTTTAAACTAGGTTTATTTTAATCACTCAAAAAAATCACTACAAACAATGTCCACCACAAATTCAGCCAACTCAACTACCAATCACGACTCAAATTCAGTATCAAATTCTTTCGGTTATATTAAAGATAATAATGTTTACTTAAAAGCATATAATGACAAATCAGACAGACAAATCGGAGTAGTCAAAGAAAGTGCAGAAGCAAGTATTGCTTATTTTGAAGACCGTTATCAAAAATTATTAGAGAAAGTAGAAGAAGTAGCACAAGCTATCGAAGAATCTCAAAATAAAGGTTCTTATCTTATGAAACTTGTTCATATTAGAGAATCTTTAGAAACTTACAACTCTATTGGTGACTATACAGCCGTAGAAAAACGTATTTTAGAATTAGAACAAGGAATTGAAAATTATATTTCTGAAAATAGAGTAAAAAATACAGAAATAAAAACGGCTTTATTAGCCGAAGCACAAGAGCTTAAAGATAGCGACGACTGGGAAGAAGTTTCTGAATATCTTAAAGACCTCAAAATGCGCTGGATAAGAACAGGCAGTGTGGGTGAAGAAGATGAAGAAATGTCAGAAGAATTTGATAGATGCTTAGATGTTTTCTTTGAACGACGAAAAGCATTTTTTGACAATGAAAGAATTGTCAATGATGAGCGAATTCTGAAATACAAACGTATTAGTAATAAAGTTAGAAAGCTCAATTATCAGAAAGAAAAAACACCTGAAATGCGTCAAGAAGTAATAGACTTGCAAAAAGCATGGAAAGATGTAGGCGTAATTCCAAAATGGAAATATCTAAAATTATATAGAAACTATAAAAGAGAAGTTGATATATTCTTTGGTAATCCTGAGCAGAGCAATGATAGTTATGGGTCTTATCGTCAAGAACCACCTGTTCCAACTACTCCAGAGGGAATCTTGGAAGCCAAACGCAAAATGACTGAAGAGGTAGAAGAAATTGCAAATAAGTTTGAAAATGTACATTTGAATAATGTCAAGACAAAACAAGTGCAATGGAAAAAAATGGGCATTATTAAAAATAATGATGAAGACCGTTTATTAAACAATCGTTTTCATGCTGCTTGTAGTGAAATATTTACACATGTATTTTTAGAAAATGATGCAAAACAAAACTTTGAAGGCTACGAAGAAAAAACTGGTTTCGAACAATTAAAACTCAAAATCAAACTTATCAAAGATAGCATTAGAGAAGAAGAACCAAAACTTCAACAAATTGCTAAAAACATTCCTCAAGATAGTTATGGCAGACCTATGTTTGATAGAAATGAGCCTTCTCATGCACCTGTTCGTTCTGAATATATGAATCTTTTGAATGTAATCCGAACTAAGAAAAGACTATCTAAAAAGTTTCAAAATCAACTCAACAGTAGCTATAATTTTTAGTAAGTAGCATTTAGGTTACAAAAAAATTACTGTGTAATTTAGTTTATCGAAACGTATTTTATATAAAAAAATGAATATTCCAACTACCACCAAACTCACACAATCCGAAAAAACAGGACAAGGAGGTTTGGTGGTTACTTCTTTAGAAAACCTTATTCAGTGGGCTAGGTTATCATCTCTTTGGCCTATGACGTTTGGTTTGGCATGTTGTGCTATCGAAATGATGGGAACTTATGCTGCTCACTACGATTTAGATCGTTTTGGTGTTTTTCCTCGTGCCTCTCCTCGTCAGTCTGATGTTATGATTGTGGCAGGAACAGTAACTTTCAAAATGGCTGATAGAATAAAACGCCTTTATGAACAAATGGCAGAACCTCGTTATGTAATTTCGATGGGAAGTTGTGCCAATTGTGGAGGACCTTATTGGGAACATGGCTATCATGTGGTAAAAGGAGTAGACAGAATAATTCCTGTTGATGTGTATGTAGCTGGTTGTCCTCCACGCCCAGAAGCTCTTATTGGAGGAATTTTGAAGTTACAAGAAAAAATTCGTTCCCAAGCTCCTACACCAACAGGTATTTTGAATCTAAAAGGCTAAAAGTTGCTGAAATATTATATTTCGTATTATATTTCTCTTCTTAGCCAGCCTGTTATGCTCATTCTGTTTCGTTTTTCACTTGGCAGAACTTCATGCCAAATCATTTCACTTCGCATACAGACAAAACGATTAAAGATAGGTAAAATATCAGTTTCAACTTTATTTTTATCATCTTTATCATAGATTCTAAGTTGTCCACCATCTTCTTCTTTCCAGTCTTGATTAAAATAAAGAATACAAGAAATAAAACGTCTTTGAGCTGTTTGATGGTTGTCTAAGTGCTTTTTATAAAAACTTTTTGGAGGATAGATAGCAAAATGTCCCTCAAAGTTATTTAATGATAAATATAGCTCTTGATTGAGAGCTTGTTTGAAATTATCTATTTGAGTCCAGTAAAGTTGTTGAAATTCTGTCATTTCACTAGGTTGAAGCCATTTTACATAATCACTTCGTATTTCTGGGCGTAATTGCCAATCTACACCTCGTCTGCCTATTCCTGCTAGATCAAACTCTCCTTTTTCATATTCATCATTTAATTCTTTTCGAAGAGAATTTGCAATTTCTAAAGGCAAAAAATCATCAACAGTTGCCCATCCTTTATCTGCTAAACCGTCAATAAGAAGATTTATTTTATCTGATTCTATTAAAGGTATTGAATTCATAATTTTTTTTGAATGAGTTATAATTTTTTTAAACAATTTTCTACTACATGTCTTTCTTATTCTGAATCACAAAGTTACAGATAAAAGACCAACAAAAATTTCTTGTTTCAAACTTCTTTTTACATCTTGTTTTAATTTATATTTTAAGAAAAATAGCAAAATTTTAAAATAAAACGTGTTTTTTGATGAATTGCTATTGGTATTTGATAATTTTTGAACGTATATTTGTAGCTATATTATTCAATAAACGAATCCTTATTAAGTAATTTATTCAAACGCAAAAATAGACCTAAAAAAACAGAATACATGATTAATTTAACTGTAATTCTTGCAGGACTTGCCGTTTTCGGAGTTGTTACACTTCTTCTTGTAGGATTGCTTCTTGTTGCAAAGGCACAATTAGTACAAAGTGGAGATGTAAAAATTACTGTAAATGGTAATGATGGCGATCCGATTGTTGTTGCTGCTGGCTCAACACTCCTTTCTACACTTGGCGATAACAAAATATTTTTACCTTCTGCCTGTGGTGGTGGTGGTACTTGTGCCATGTGTAAATGTATTGTAGATGACGGTGGTGGCGATGTTTTGCCTACCGAAGTCGGACATTTGAGTCGCTCTGAACAAAAAGAAAATGTTCGTTTGGCTTGTCAAGTGAAGGTAAAGAAAGACATGCAAATCCGTATTCCAGAAGAGATTTTTGGAATTAAAAAATGGGAGTGTACTGTCAAATCTAACTACAATGTAGCTTCTTTCATTAAGGAGTTTGTAGTAGAATTACCTCCAGGGGAAAGTTTACACTTTGAGTCAGGTGGATATATTCAGATTGATGTCCCTCCAATTACAGTAGATTTCAAAAACATAGATATTAGTCCACTTCCAAATGATCCAGGTGGAAAAGATAAATTTAGAGACGAATGGAACAAATTTGGTCTTTGGGATTTGAAAATGGTTAATGATGAGCTAGAATTTAGAGCTTATTCTATGGCAAATCACCCAGCAGAGGGAAATATTGTCATGCTTAACATTCGTATTGCTACTCCACCTTGGGATAGAGCAAACAATAAATGGATGGATGTAAATCCAGGTAAATGTTCTTCTTATGTCTTCAACTGTAAGAAAGGAGATAAAGTAAATATCTCAGGACCTTATGGTGAGTTCTTTATTAAGGATACAAACAAAGAAATGATTTATATCGGTGGTGGTGCTGGTATGGCTCCATTACGTTCTCATATTTTCCACTTATTCCATACATTAAAATCTGACCGTAAGGTTTCGTTTTGGTATGGTGGACGTTCGAAAAGAGAGCTTTTCTATGTAGATGAATTTAGAGCTATCGAAAAAGAATTTCCGAATTTTACATTTAATATTGTACTTTCAGAACCACTACCAGAAGATAATTGGGATGGTAAAGTAGGTTTTGTTCATCAATCTTTGATAGATAATTATCTTTCTAAACATGAAGATCCAGAAGAAATTGAATTTTATTTCTGTGGTCCTCCAATGATGAATGCAGCCGTTTTGAAAATGTTAGATGATTATGGCGTTCCACAAGAACACATCATGTTTGATGATTTTGGTGGATAAAAAAGTGAAATTATGAATGGTGAATTATGAATGTAAAACCATTAACTTCATTATTTATAGATAAATAGAAAATGCTTGAAATTTATAATTATAAATTTCAAGCATTTTTTTTGTGCTATATATTGTTGTACATATTCTTTAGAGAGCGAAACTGTACCGTAAACTTTAGTTTGCGATAAAAATTAAATTATCAACTTAACCACAAAATACAATGAGAAAAATTATTTATTATGTAGCCTGTTCATTAGATGGATTTATTGCAGGAGAAAATGAAGATGTGAGTCAATTTATCTATGAAGGCAATGGAGTAGAAAAATATCAAAATGATTTGAAGGAATTTGATACTGTAATCATGGGTAGAACTACGTATGAGTTCGGTTATCAATATGGTCTGAAAGAGGGACAAGGAGCTTACCCAAATATGGAACATTATATTTTTTCAAATAATTTACATTTCAAAAATGCTGATGCAAATGTTCATGTCAGAAAAGTTTTTGTAGAAGAAATAGAAAAGATTCAAAAACAAGAAGGTTCTGATATTTATCTCTGTGGAGGAGGACAGTTTGCAGGTTGGCTTTTGCAAAATGAAAAAATTGATATTCTCAAAATCAAACTAAATCCTATTCTTTTTGGCACAGGTATTTTACTTTTTGGAGATTCTCAAGTTCCTTATCAACTAGACCTTTTAGAAACTGAGTCGTATGAAAAGGGAATGCAAATTATGACTTATAAAATTTTGTATTAGGTTTAATAAAATGGTTATTATTCTTAGAAATAGTAACCATTTTTGGTATTATCAAAACAAAGTCATTTCTCCACAAAGAGGGGTTTGAAGAAGTCCGACTATTATTTTCTTTTCTGTTTTGTTATCATAGTTTCCAAAGAGATACATCAGTTTTGTGAGAGCAGCTTCTGATGTTAAATCATTTCCACTGATTACACCTATTTGTGTAAGTGCGTGACTGGTTTCGTAATGTCCTTGCAAAACATAACCACCAGCACATTGAGAAACATTGACTACCACAACTCCACGCTTGATAATTTTTTCTAAAACATCGATAATCCATTTTTCAGTTGGGATATTTCCAGACCCAAAAGATTCTAAAACTACACCTTTCAGATTTTCATTTTCTAACATAGGAAGATAAAATTTTGGATTCATACTCGGATGTATTTTCCAAACAATTACATTATTATCCATTGCACTTTTAAAATTCAGTTTTTCTGTAGGGATAGGCAAGATAGAATTTTTTGCATAGTTGATATAAATTCCTGCCTCGGCAAGATGAGGATAGTTTTGAGATTCGAAAGCAGTAAAATTCAGACTTTGAACTTTCTTAGAGCGATTTCCTCTCAAAAGAAGATTGTCAAAGTAAATACAAACCTCTGGAACTAAAGCTACATTTTGCTCCTTCACAACCTCATTTCCATCTTCTGTAACTATAACTTGTTGTTTGCTTTCTTGCATAGAAGCAATTTCTAACGCACCAATCAAATTTTCTCTTGCATCGGTTCGGTGTGCGCTTATTGGAATTTGTGCGCCAGTCAAGATAACAGGTTTAGCCAAATTTTGAAGTAAAAAACTCATCGCAGAAGCAGAATATGCCATTGTATCTGTTCCATGTAAAATTACAAAACCATCAAAATCATCATATAATTCTTCAATCAACCAACTCATACTAAGCCAATGTTCTGTTCCCATATTTGACGAATCCATAGGTTCGAAGGGAACGAGCATCGTCAGCCAAAACTTAAAACGAGTTAGTTCGGGAACTTCTTCCAACAAAACTTCAAAATCAAAAGGAACGAGACTACCATTTTCATCGTAATCCATTCCGATTGTTCCTCCTGTATAAATTACCAAAATTGACGTTTTGCAATCCTCGTCAGCAGCAGTACGCAATTTTATGATGTTGTATTGGTCTAAAAGCATGTTTTTTTCAGTTATCAGTATTTTCAGTTACCAGTAAGCAGTTACCACTAACCAGTGAATTTCATTAATTTTGTGTAGATACTTTAAAATATCATACAGTTATATTTCATTTGTGTTTCCTATTTTCCATCTCCTATTTCCCAAATAATTCCTTCGCATTTTGAGTAGTTTTCTCAGCTACTTCTTTTATTGTAAGTCCTTTTATTTCAGCAATTTGTTTAGCAATAATTGGAATGTAACTGCTTTCATTTCGTTTTCCTCTATGTGGAACAGGTGAAAGATAAGGTGCATCGGTTTCTAAAATCAAATGTTTCAAATCTACACTTGGCAAAACTTTGTCTAAACCTCCATTTTTGTACGTTACTACTCCACCAATTCCCATCAAAAAATCTAGTTTTTGGATTCGTTCAGCTTGCTGCAAAGTTCCACCAAAACAATGAAAGACACCTTTTAACTTATCATCTTTGAGGTTTTCTAAAATATCTAGTGCTTCATCGGTTGATTCTCGTGTATGAATTGCAATCGGAATATTGAATTTTTTAGCCCAATTTATCTGAATTTCAAAGGCTTCTTTTTGTTGTTCAAAAAAAGATTTATCCCAATATAAATCTAATCCAATTTCTCCAACGGCTGAAAATTTGCGCTTATTTAACCATTCTTCTACAATATATAATTCCTTTTCAAAATCTTTTTTGACCGAACAAGGGTGCAAACCCATCATAGGAATAAAACGTTCTTTGTCTTTTGCTTCAATTTCAAACATAGGTTCGATGGAAGCGTGGTCAATATTTGGTAAGTAAACTCGTTCTATTCCTGAGTCATTTAGTCTATCCACTAACTCATTCCAGTCAGGCTTAAATTTTTTGTCGTATAAATGGGCGTGAGTATCTATAAAATTCATATTTTCAGTTATCAGTTTTATCGGTTACTAGTAATCAGTGAATTACTGTTGATTTTTAGTTTTTTACAAAGATAAAATAATACTTTGAACTCATTTTTTAATTTTGATAATTTAATTCTTTCAAACCCTATGAAATTACTTTTTTGTGTCTATTTGAGTATTTTATTTGTTGGTTTGATTTCTTGTCAGAATAATAAAAATGCAGAAAATGAAAATTTAGATTCTCTTACTACTGAAAGAGAGAAATCAAAATTAGTTGTGGAATATAGAATGTTGAGCAATGTAAAATACCCCGAAGACAGAAATTGTATAGAAAAATTAGCTTCATGCAAAGACCCAAAAGTAGGAGTTCGTCTTTTATTTCCAAAAGATATTTCTGAATTTGGTTTAGATACAGCGTACCAAGAAGATTCTTACTTTATTCAACAGTTAGGTGTTTTTAATAAACCTATTTCTAACGAAGATGAAAATTATATAATTTATGTCATTACCTTTGATTATATGGTTTCTCTAGTTGTTTTTGAAGATAAGAAGACTAAAAATAGATATTTTACGATTACAGGAAGAGCAAAAGGAATATTTTGGATAAATAATTCGTATTGCATTATTGGAAATGGCTGTCATATGGGTTGTTCAATGAGTGTAGAAAGAATAAAAGAACCCAAATTATTGAAACCTACAAAAGAGCAAAATTTAGATTCTTTGAGGAGACAAGTTCGAAGGTTACCTCATGAGGAAATAATGAAAATTGTAAGTCAAGAAGGAGATGAATTATTGTTCTCGGCTGATGATACCTTATATAATGGTATTGCTAAAAAATTATCTGGTTTTATTCCTTATCAAAATTCAATGATTTTGGTTTTTGAACAATACAAATCAAATAAATACAGATTTATTCAAGTAAATGAAGATAAAAGTGTAGAACTTATTGATAGTTTAATCAATGGAAAATTTGATACAAGAGAGTTTTCTCAAGATGATATGACTACTATTTTACCAAAAGATCAAAGTTTAATTTCATTTTGTCAGACTATTTTTAAAATTGAAAACGATACACTTTTTGTTTATTCTTTAAGATAGAAAATACAAATACTACATCATCTGCATTTCTACCAATTTAGAATATGCGCCTTGTTCTTCTATTAGATTTTGATGAGTTCCTGTTTCAATTATTTTTCCATCATTTATCACTACAATTTTATCAGCGTGCTGAATGGTACTCAAACGGTGTGCAATTACAAGTGTAGTTCTTCCTTCCATCAATTTATAAAGAGCTTCCTGTACAAGCTGTTCGGATTCAGAATCTAGGGCAGAAGTAGCTTCATCTAAAATCAAAATAGCAGGGTTTTTCAAAACGGCTCTTGCAATACTGATGCGCTGGCGTTGTCCTCCTGAAAGTTTGCTTCCCCTATCGCCAATATTGGTTTGATAACCTTCTTCTGTTTTGATGATAAAATCGTGTGCATTGGCAATTTTAGCAGCTTTTTCTACATCTTCTTGTGTTGCCATTTCTATTCCAAAGGCAATATTATTGAAAATTGTATCATTAAATAAAATAGCTTCTTGGGTCACAATTCCCATGTGAGAATGCAAAGAGTGAAGTGTCCATTCTCTCAAAGAACGGTTGTCTAATAAAATATCTCCTTGTTGTGGGTCATAAAAACGAGCAACCAAATCGGCAAGTGTAGATTTTCCTCCTCCTGACATTCCTACTAAAGCAACTATTTCGCCTTTGTTTATGGTTAGGCTTATTCCATTTAAAACCTGCTTTTCTATAATTCCTTCTTCTTCTTTACTTATTTTATAAGAAAAATGAAGGTCTTTAATTTCTATTTTATCAGAAAACTGCTTTAGTTCTTTCGCATCAGGAAGGTCATTAATAGAAGTTTGAATATCCAACACTTCAAAAACTCTTTTTCCTGCAATGATTCCCCTTTGTAGGTTAGTAATGAGTGTAGACATATCTTTTATAGGAGGAATAATTTGAGAAAAGACAGCAATATAAACGAGAAAAGTTCCAGCAGTTATTTGTTCTGTCAAAACCATATTTCCACCATATAATAATAAAACTGCAATGGTAGCGACTCCTAAAAACTCAGAAATAGGTGCAGAGATGTCTCTTTTATTATCATAAGAGGTTCTAGAAGAACGGTAAAGTTCATTTAATTTTTCAAACCTTGAAAGAATAAAATTTTGTGCATTAAAAGCATTTACAATCTTTATTCCTGATAAAAGTTCATCTAACATAGACAACATATCACCCAATACAGTCTGAGATATATCACTGCTTTTGCGAAGTTTACGGGAAATAAGGGCGATGATTCCACCAGAAATAGGTAAAAATATAAATGCAAATAAAGTGAGTTCCCAAGACCAATAAACTAGCAAAATGAAATAGACTATAAAGGTAAGGGGGGCACGAATCAAAACCTTAAATTCGTTGTACACCCAAACTTCTACTTCTCTAGCATCATTTGAAAACCGAGACATCAAATCCCCCTTTCGCTCCTGTGAAAAATAACCTACATTCAAAGAAAGTATATTTTTAAAAAGTTGATTTTGAAGTTTTACAGTTGCTTTCAAGCGAACAGTATTGACAATAAATAACGCCAAATAACGAAATATATTAGATAAGAAAACAGTAAGAACCAATACTTTACAAACAAAGTAAAGAGCTTCCATTTTTCCTTCTTCAATTATAATTTTGTAAAAATAATAATTGAAAATATCTTCAAAATAAGTTAATGACCAAGAAAATGTAGGTACTGCTACAGCAATTTGTGTAGGTGTTTCATCTAAAAAAAGAATTTTTAACAGAGGAGCTAGAAGTGTAAAATTAATTGCTCCAAAAATAATTGCTAATATAGAAACCAAAATATAAAAAGGCACAAAAGACCGAAAAGGTCGCATAAAGCCCATTAATCGCCAAATCACTTTCATCAGTTATCAGTTATCAGTTACCAGTTAAATGCAGTAGGTAAGCTTTGTGTATTTATATAAAAAATTAATTAAGGAGTTTAAGAAACCTAAAGCCTTATTCTCCAGTCTTTTTTCTTGCTATTTTTTAAGATAGTTTTATTCCTATCATCATTATATCATCAGTTTGGTCATTGTTTGCTTGCCATTTTTCTAACTGATTTTCTATATGAATTTTTTGTTTTTCTAGAGGCATTTTATGAGTTTGGCTAAGCATATCATACAAACGTTTGCTCATAAATTTTTTATCATTCTTTCCTCCAAATTGGTCTTGGAAGCCATCAGATGTTATGTATAGACTATCTCCTATTTGATAATGAATAGTAATATCTTCAAATTTACGCTTTATTTTTACTTCGTGTCCACCAATAGGTAGCGAACTTGCTTTAAAGCGATTGAATTCTCCATCTTTATCAACATACAACAAAGGCTGTTTTGCTCCTGAGTAAGTTAGCGTTTTTTCAGTTGTATTGATACGGCAAAGCGCAATGTCCATTCCATCCTGTACATTACTTTTTTGTTGATGTAAATGATGAATCAAACGACGATGTAATTCAATAAGCATTTCGGCAGGCGAACGAACACCTTGACGAGAGTTAAAAATATCGTTTAATAAAGAGTTACACAGAATTGTCATAAAAGCTCCTGGTATTCCATGTCCTGTACAGTCTGCCAAAGCTACATAAAACTCTCCTTGTCTCTGTTCAAACCAATAGCAATCTCCACTTACAATATCTCTAGGACGGTCTATTATAAAATAATCATTTAATACTTCAAAAATAGTGGTTGTATTGACCTGCATGGCATCTTGAATACGACGAGCATAATTAATACTTTCAGTAAGAGTTGTATTTGTATCATTTATAAGGGTTGCTTGTTTGGACATTTGTTCATAAACATAACGAATTTCATCGTTTTGTTTGCGCAGTCTAGTAATTGTTTTTTTCTTTATCTGTGTTCTATAAATAAATAAACCAACTAATAAAAAGGCGATTAATGCAACTGCTGAAATAAGATAAAGAGTTAGACTTTTATTTTTACTCTCTTCTTTTAATAATTGATTTTCTCTGTTTTTTCTTTCAGATTCGTAGTAAGTTTGCATATTTGAAACTTGATGTCTACGGCTAATATTTGAAAGGCTATCATTCATAGCAACTGCAAGAGACTGATTTTCAAATGCTTTTTTATAGTTTCCTGCTCTAAAATAAATTTCTCTTAATGCTTCATATCCATTTCTTGCAAGAGCAGCATAACGAAAATTTTGAGCTAACTCTACACCTTTTTCGGCTGTATTAATTGCTTTTGATATCTCTCCTTTGGCAGAGTAAATTTCACCCATTTTTAACATATTTGCAATGTTGCCATAGTTATCATTTATTCTTTCTGTAATTTCTTTACTTTTAGTAATATAAGAAACTGCTTTTCCCAATTCTTCTTTTTTGAGATGTGCGTCTGCTAGATTAGAAAATAATTTATACAACAAATCATCATTTTCTAATTTTTTGGCAATTACTAATCCTTGTTCTAATGATTGAATGGCCTCATCTAAACGTTTGAGATAAATAAGGCTAATTCCTTTTAAGTTTAATGCACTTGCCAATCCATATTCAGAGCCTAATTTTCGCCATAGTTTTTCTTCTTTTACAGCATACTCATAAGACTGTTCAAAATCTCTCATTAAAAGATAAGTAACAGCTATTTTGTGTAAAGCATCAGTTTGTAAAGAGTCATTTCCTATTTCTTCTGCTGCACTTAATCCTCTGAGAAGCAAAGTAAGAGCAAAATCAGATTCTCCTCTGTTTCTGTGTAATGCACCTGCTTGTATAGAAGATTGAGCAATTAAATTTTTATCTCGTAATTCATTGGATTGCTTGACGGCTAAAGTTGCATATTCTAATGCTTTATCAGAATCTCTTAATTCTGTTCTATAAAACTCTGAAATTTGTAGAAATAATTCTGTCTTTAGTTTTGGTGTTGTTTTTTCTAGCTTAGAGATTAAGGCATCTACTTCTTTTTTCTTGGTCTGATTGTATTTTAGTTGTTCTTGATTTGTATTTTCAATATTCGTTAAACTATTTTTATGAATACTATCTAATTCTGATTGAGCATAACTACAAGGCACAAGAAAAAAGTAGCAACTAAAAGCTAAGGAGAAAATTAAAAACGAGAAGATAGAAAAATTAAAACGTGATATTTTTTTTCTTATCATAAAAAATGAAACTAATTTTTATTCCTAACTTAATAGAATGTAACATAAATTATTTTGTATTTATTTGCATGTAAAACAGTGTTAAAACCCTATTCAATTTATAATTCTGCCCTTATCGGTGTCCTCACCGATGGTAGTAAAACACAAATAAACTTATGTCACACTGTACTTAATAGAATTATGTTTTTTCTTTAAAAAGACTTTATCTAAAATTTAGTAAAAAGTAAAGGTACAAAACTTTAACCTCTATTCCTTTTACGTTCTTCTTTGCGTCTTTGTTTGTGTTGATTTTTTTCTTGATTTGTTATTTCAAAATCAATTCGACTTTTTACAGTATCGATAGCCAAAAATAGAGCGTTTCGGAACGAACTTTCATCTGCTATATTTTTTCCTGCAATTCCGTAAGCTGTTCCGTGGTCTGGTGATGTTCGTACAACAGGTAAACCTGCTGTAAAGTTTATGCCTTCATTAAAAGCAAGCGTTTTGAATGGAATAAGTCCCTGATCGTGATACATTGCCAAAATGCCGTCAAATTTTTCATATTCTTTTGCACCAAAAAAACCGTCTGAAGGAAAAGCACCGTACACTAAATGCTCTTTTTGACGAAATTTTTCTATTACAGGCAAAATAATCTCTTTTTCTTCATTTCCTAAAAGCCCATTTTCTCCTGCATGAGGATTAAGTCCTAAGAGAGCAACTTTTGGCTTTGCAATTCCAAAATCTTGTCTTAACGAACGTAACATCAAACTTAGCTTGCTCGTAATTTTTTCAGCAGTTACGGCAGTAGGAATGTCTTTTAATGGAATATGACCTGTAACAACACCAACACGTAAATTTTCATGAACCAAAAACATTAAGCTATCTTTTACTTTATCAATGCTAAATTTTTCAGTCAGATATTCGGTATGTCCAGGGAAGTTAAAAGTTTCAGACTGAATATTGTCTTTATTGATTGGTGCAGTAACAAGGGCATCAATCCAACCCTCTTTCATAGCTTTGGTTGCTCCTTCCAAGGCTGCTAATGCACATGCTCCAGCTTCTGTTGTAATTTTTCCTGCTTCTACTTCTAGTTTTGCAGAAGAACAGTTTACAATATTTATTTTTTGATTATGAATAGAATTAGCTAAATTTTCATCATCTATAAAATGCTGTTGAAATGTAAATTCTATATTTAATAATCGCTTATAATGAGAAAAAACTCGTGCAGCACCAAAAATAACAGGAATACAAAGTTCTAAAACTCGGCTATCTGTAAGCGTTTTGAGAATTACTTCTATACCGATACCGTTAAAGTCGCCCATAGAAATTCCTATCTTTGGACGAAAACGTTTTGGGCGTTCTTTTTTTTGAAAGGCTAAATTATCTGTATTTTCTGAATCAGATTCGAAAGGATAATAAGGTTTTGAATATTCGTTTTCCAATGTGCTGCTTTGACTAAAATGAATAAAATCTTTTTTTGAGGAACTCAATAACCACAAAATTACAAAACTATTTGATAATCTGTATTACTCAATAAATAAGTAAGCAAATCATTTATAGGTTAGCAAAATCTGTCTGACACCTTAAAGAAGTTTTGAAAGTTTAAGTTTTCAGTTTTTAAATCTTTTTTAGATAGGATTTATTTTGACCATTTATTTTTCTATTCAAAACAAGTAGAATTAATGAATGGTTATACTTTCTTAGAGCATGCAACTTGAGTTACTATATTTTGGAGGATTAAACTACAAATTGCTTAAGAAGGCTAAAAAAATAAATTTGCATTTTTAGCTATGCTATCTATAAAAACAGGGTTAAAACCCTGTCCAATTTATAATTCATAGCCTATTTTTGAAAACATGTCTTTGTAAAAAATCACGTGAATTTTTCAAAGTGTAAATTTATTCATTTTATATTCCTTAAGAAGTTTTTATGACTTCTTTATTTTTTTACTTAAAAAGTGTATATTATGAAGTTATATTGATTTTAAAATCCTAAAGAAATACTAAGATGGAAATATTTTGTGTAGTAATGGCAATAATAATTGCCCTTTTAGAAGTAGCTATGTTTTACGTAGCTTATAAGTTTTTAGATAAGAAATTTTTATGTGTCATTAGTTCAACTGTTTTGATAGGTTTTGGCATTGCACTTTTTACAAAAAGTATTCTAATGCTCGGTTATACTATTGGAGCTTACTTTTTTATAAGTTTTTTAGTAACTCTTTATGGTTGGCGTTCTCTCAAAGGCGAAACAAAATTGATGACAGTGGTCTTACATATTATTATGATAATTTCTTCTTTGACTTGTCTTTATTTTGAACTGTATACAGCAACAGTTTCACTTTACTTTTTGAATATTCTGATTTCTATATTTTTATTTAGAAAAGATATTTTTAGGTAAAAATTTGGTGGTTTTGCACAAAATATGATATGTTTATTTGTCGTTGGTGGGGAATCTTGCCATTGTCGGTGTCCTCACTGATGATAATTTGTAAAAAAATAAAACCAAGATTATACTTTATGTAACTCCATCAAAAATTTAATTACTTAAATCAAACCATTCTTAATTTTGTTGGTATTCTTAACTACCAACAAAATTATTTATTATCAAAATCAAAAAAAACAATGGCATTTTTAAGAGTAGAACATATTGGTATTGCTATCAAAAGTCTAGAAAAATCAAATGAACTTTTTGAAAAACTATTTGGAAAAGAACATTATAAAGTAGAAAAAGTAGAACGAGAAGGTGTAAGTACATCATTTTTTCAGTTGGGAGAAACTAAAATCGAACTTTTAGAAGCTACCACACAAGAAAGTGCCATCTCAAAATTTATAGAAAAAAAAGGAGAAGGAATTCATCATATTGCTTATGAAGTAGATGATATTTATGCTGAAATGAAACGTTTAGAAAGTGAAGGGTTTACACTCTTGAGCCAAGAACCAAAAACAGGTGCAGACAACAAACTAATTTGTTTTTTACATCCAAAATCTACAAATGGTGTTTTGGTAGAGCTTTGCCAAGAACGAAAAAGCTAGAATAAAATTAATATTTTTGTAAGTGTAGCTCTACTAAGGAAGACTAAAAAAACAAAATTGCATTTTTAGCTATCTATAAAAACAGGGTTAAAACCCTGTTTATTAATGCGTGAATTTTTCAAAGTGTAAATTTATTCATTTTATATTCCTAAGAAACTAAACGAAGTCAAAATTTTGTCATTACAAAACAAATTTGTAACTTTAATTAGAAGTTTCTGTAAAAGAAAATCTAAAACACTCTATCCTAAAATAAAATAGTATTCTCTTGCTCATGATAAACTCTGAGATAAACTCTGATTCTGTTCTTTCTCCCAACGAACGGGTAATTGCTGCCATTTTAGCTGTTATCATTCATATTTTTTTGGCAATAATTCTGTTTGTAAAACCTGTTTGGGAGCGTCCTATTCCTGCTCCTGAGCCTGCTGGTATTACGATGGTTAGTTTTGGAAATGTAGCGACACCTACCGAAACACCTGCACCTTCTCAAACTGAATTTACGCCCTCTATTACAGAAACAGAAACTTCTGAAAACGAAACACAACAAGTAGAACAAACTCAAGAAGTACAAGACATTACACCTCAAAAAGAAACTCAAACGCCAGATATTCAGACTACTAAAAACGACAATACAGTAAGTGTTCCTGAAACGAAAAACGACAAAAAAGAGGAAAAAAAGGAAGAGAAAAAAGAAGAAAAGAAAACAGAGCCAAAAGAAGTCAAAAAAGAAGAAAAACAAGAAGTAAAGGAGGAAAAGAAAGAAGAAACACCAACTCCAGTAAAAGAAGAAAAGAAAAATGATGTTACCAATAACTCAAACGAAGATGGAGATTCGAAAACTAAAGACAAACAAGGCAATTCGGATGACCCAGAAGACAAAGGAAAAATAGGCGTAAAAGATGGGGCAGAAATTAGTGTTGTAGGTTGGAGATGGATACAAAAACCTCAACCCAACGATGCGCTAAACGAACAAGGAAAAATAGTATTTGATATTACTATTGACCAAAATGGAAATGTTATAAAAGTAGGATTAGTGGAAAAAAGCCCAACTATTGGAATTGCTACTTATACAGCCTATAAAAATGCAGTTTTAAACACAAAATTTGAACGTACACTTTCAAAACCTGCCACAGAATCAACGATAGGAAGACTGACATTCAATATTAGAGTCGGAAATTAATATTTTTTTCTAAGACTTTCGAAAAAGCAAAATAGTAAAGAATATTTTTTTTTAATTGAACAGGTTTTAACTCTGTTTATGCTTTCTAATAAGCACAAGACGAAATCTTGTGCTTATTTTTTTTGATAAAAAAATAATTTTAGCTTTGTTTTTATAGGGAGTTTTGTAAAATTTTAATTATGTTTACATTACTAACCTAAAAAACACACGCATTTTTCTATAATTTTTGATTTTTATAGAAAAGTGGATAAAAAAACACACCATTAATTAATTTTGTGATTTTTCTAAAAAAAATAAAACATGACTTCTATTCTCAAAAAAGTTAGTCTATCGCTTCTGCTTTCCCTACTGCCTTTATTTGCTTTTGCTCAATCAACTGAATCTACTTCTACTCTTAATAGTGGAGATACAGCTTGGGTTCTGATTGCAACAGCTCTTGTTATGCTCATGACTCCTGCTGGCTTGGCACTTTTTTATGGAGGACTTTCGCATAGCAAAAATACACTCAATACCGTCGGAATGAGTTATGTTTCCTTTTGTGTGGCTTCTGTAGCTTGGGTAATTGTGGGTTACTCACTTGCCTTTAGTGATGGAAACGGACTTATTGGCTATTTGGATAATTTATTTTTAGAAAATATTGGTATCAACGAATTAGCTGCTAATACTTCTATTCCTAAATTACTCTTTGTGGTTTTTCAAGGAACTTTTGCTGCTATTGCTGTCGCTATTGTGAGTGGCTCAGTTGTCGAAAGAGTAAAGTTTTCTTTTTGGCTTGTGTTTTCTTTTATGTGGGTTTTGCTTGTTTATAGTCCGATTACACATTGGGTTTGGGGAGGAGGTTTTTTGAGTAATAGTGGCGAATTAGATTTTGCAGGAGGAACAGTTATTCATATTAATGCAGGAGTTGCAGGACTTGTATTAGCTCTCTTGTTAGGAAAACGAAAAGATTTTGGTAAAGCAACTGAAATGCCTATTTCTCTAACGCTTACTGTTGTTGGTTCGGCTCTTTTGTGGTTTGGTTGGTTTGGGTTCAATGCAGGAAGTGCTTTAGGCGCAAACGGAACGGCTGCAAATGCGCTCTTGGTTACAAATGTAGCTGCAAGTATTGGAGGACTTTCTTGGATAGCCATCGAATGGATTAATAAGAAAAAACCTAGTCTTTTGGGAGTGGCTTCGGGTGCTGTTTCTGGTTTGGTGGGTATTACGCCTGCTTGTGGATATGTAAGTGTGAGTGGTGCGTTGGCAATTGGTCTTTTTTCTGGTCTGATAGGTTATTATGGTGTTATCAAACTCAAAAAAGTATTAGATTATGATGATACATTAGATGCTTTTGGAATACATGGTTTAGTGGGTATTTGGGGTTCGCTGGCTGCTGGTATTTTTGCAAATCCTGCTATTAATCCTGATGCTATTGGTGCTTTATATGGAAATATAGAGCAAATAGGCGTACAGTTATTGGCTATCCTAACAGTAATTGCCTATTCAGCTATTTCTACAACAGTTGTTTATTTTGTGAGTGCATTTGTTACAAATGGCGCACGAGTAGATGAAATTATGGAAAAAACAGGGCTAGATGAAGCCTACCACGGAGAAAGAGGATTTAATATTCAATGATTTTTGGAATAATTTTTTGTCGTTGGTGGGGACATCAACAACGGCAGGTAGTCTTCTGTTCCGTAGGAACTTTATATTGGTAGTAATCCTACGGAGTAAATGAATTTTGATGTTTCTGTTTCTATCTACCAATATGAAACTCCTATACGGAGTAAAAACCAAAATTTCTTAATAGCCTTATGACTATTGTGGTCACACCAACAACAGTATTTTTCTTTTTTCATAAGAAAATTCTGAACACACATACAACAAGTTCCTATTCAATTGTTATGATTGAATAGGATTTTTTTATTGGAAAGGAATTGTTTTTTTTATAGTTTTATTCTTTCAAAGAAATTTGGTGGTGTTGTAAAAAATATGATATGTTTTTGTCGTTGGTGGGGACACCAACAACGGCTATTTTTTGCCATTGTCGGTGTCCCCACCGACAATAATTTAACCCTAAAACAAATACATGAACAAAATTACAAAACCAAGTAGAATCCTCAGTCCTGCTTATCGCAAGATTAATGTTACTAGAAATGAAATAAATAATTTCAAAAGTGCATTGAATATCTGTTTGGAGCATATCAAAATAAGCGAAGAGAAAAACGAAAGCGAAGAGAATATAAAAAAATATGTAGGCGATTTTTTGCACCAAGCATTTTATCAAGAATATTTAATCAATACAAAAGACAAAATTGATTTGGCTATTTACGCTGGAAAAGATGCCACAAGCAATATTAGCGTTTTGATAGAAGCCAAACGACCAAGCAATAAAAGTGAGTTCTTGAAAACAGATAACCTCAATAGAAAAGCATTACAAGAACTATTGCTCTATTATTTGAGAGAACGAGTAACATTAGAAAATAATCAAATCAAATATTTGATTGCTACGAATGGCAATGAATGGTATTTTTTTAAAGGAGAAGATTTTTACAATACATTTTACAAAAATAAAAAACTGCTCAAAGAATATAACGAGTTTGTAAACAAGCAAAAAGATTCTTCCAAAAATGAGTTATTCTACAATGAAATTGCTAAAAAATATATTGAAGAAGTAAAAGACGAATTGCCATTTCTATATATCGATATCAAAAAAGACTTTCAAGAATTTTTACCTATCGAAAATACAGATGATGACAAGTTAGTTTCTCTGTACAAAGTATTTTCTCCGATTCATCTTTTGGCACAATCGTACGGAAATGATAGCAATCAACTCAACAAGCAGTTTTATTACGAACTTTTGCACATCATCGGACTAGAAGAAGTAAAAGAGAAAGGCAAAAAAGTAATCCAGCGAAAAGAAAAAGGAACACGAAATGACGGCTCACTCTTAGAAACGACTATTTTTATTTTGGAAGATAGAGATTATTTGAGAAAAGTAGATAATCTCAAAACGTATGGACAGAATAAAGAAGAACAATTATTCAATGTCGCTTTAGAGCTTTGTCTGACGTGGATAAACCGAATTTTATTCCTCAAATTATTAGAATCTCAATTGGTAGTTTATAATCAGGATTCGAAATATAAATTTCTGAATACTGATTTTATTACTGGTTACGATGATTTGGAAGAATTGTTTTTTTCTGCTTTAGCCAAGAAAATAGAAGACCGAAACGAACGCATAAAAGAAAAATACAATCATATTCCCTACTTAAATAGTTCGCTTTTTGAGCCAAACCAGTTAGAAGATAAAGCTCTGCAAATTTCGAATCTGAAAGAAATTGATTTAGAACTCTATGATAAAACGGTTCTGAAAAATAATTTGCAACGTCTTACGGGTGGTTTACCTACACTAGAATATATCTTTCGCTTTTTGGAAGCCTACGATTTCAGTGGAGAAAAAGGCGAAAAAGTAGATGAGAGCAATCAAGCCAAAACGCTTATTTCGGCTTCTGTGTTGGGACTTATTTTTGAAAAAATAAATGGCTACAAAGACGGCTCGTTTTATACGCCTGCCTATATTACGATGTATATGGCTAAAGAAGCATTGCGTAGGGCTGTCGTGCAGAAATTCAATACACATTATACGTGGAAATGTAGCAATTTTGAGCAGCTAAAAGAAGATTTGAGGGATTATATTCGAAATGGCGATAGAGAAACTATCCGAAAAGAAGCTAATCAAATCATTAATTCACTCAAAATATGTGACCCTGCTGTGGGTTCTGGACACTTTTTGGTAAGTGCATTGAACGAACTTATCGCCATAAAAAGCGAACTCGGTGTTTTGATAGATAAAGACGGAAAACGTTTGAATGCTTATATTCAGATTGATAATGATGAATTGATTATTGAAGACGAAAACGAAGAAATTTTCACCTACAAACCCAAAAATAAAACAAGTCAACGCCTACAAGAAACGCTTTTTCATGAAAAACAAAGTCTTATTGAAAGCTGTCTTTTTGGTGTAGATATTAATCCAAATTCTGTCAAAATATGTAGGTTGCGTTTGTGGATAGAACTTTTGAAAAATGCGTATTATACTCAAGAAAATCAACTTCAAACGCTGCCAAATATTGATATTAATATCAAAACTGGAAACTCTTTGATTAGTCGTTTTGAGCTAGATGAAGATTTGAAAAATGCCTTCAAAAGCAAAGACAATCCGTACAGTCTGAAAGATTACAAAAACGCTGTTCAGGAATACAAAAATACCAATAATAAAGAGCGAAAAAGAGAAATTATCAAAATTATTGATACAATAAAATCAGCTTTTACAGGAACATTAGATGGAAAATTTAAGAAAAAAATAGCGTCTGCAAGAGGAAAACTAGAACAAAAACAAACCGAAGTACAAAACCTAGAAGCATTTGGAGAAAAAATAAGTAAAACTCTAAGTGCAGAACTCAAAAAACTAAAACTAGCTCTAAACAAAGCACAAGAAGAAAAAGAAGGATTACTAAATAATGTAATTTATCAAAATGCCTTTGAATGGCGTTTTGAGTTTCCAGAAGTTTTGAATCAAAAAGGAGAATTTGTAGGTTTTGATGTGGTGATTGGGAATCCTCCTTGGGGAGCGAAAATAGAACCTAATTTTCACGAAAAAATAAAGGAATCTAATAAAGATATAATTGTCAGAATGACTGATTCTTTTATGTATTTTATAAATCTATCTTTTTCTCTAAGACAAAAAAAAGATGGTTGGGCTGCGCTAATAATTCCTGATGTTATTCTTTATCAAACAGATAATAAAAAGTTAAGAAAGAAAATTTTAGATACATCGAATCTTGAATTAGTCATTAATTTAGGCGATGGAGTTTTTGATGATGTAGCTTGTCCTTCTGCAATATTAATTTTTCAAACTAAAAATAAAGTTTTAGATAAAATTAAAATTACTAATCGTTTAAATAATTCAGAAAATTTACAGAATTGTGAATTTTCTGAAATTAATCCATTATTGTATGAAAAAACTCCGAATAATTCTTTTCCAACTAAGAATATAATAGGTTATAAATTATTAGAGAGATTTTCTTTTAATACACTTGAAAGTTTTATTGATGATGATGGAATACAAAGGGGAATTAGTCCTGATTATAAAGATGCTTTCATTGTAAATGATGAAATAAGCAAACAAAATAAATTAGAACTTAATTTTATAAAACCTACTGTTACAGGAGGAAAAGATGTTAAAAAATATCTGATTTTAAATAAAGACAAAAAGATAATATACACAACAAGAAATACAAAAGAATCTTCTATTAAAAATATAGTAAAATATATAGAACAGTTTAAAGATAAAATAACTTGTAGAGAGGTCAAACAAGGAAAACACGCATTTTATAGTTTACACCGTTCACGTTCTAAAAAAATATTTGATAAAAGTGAAAAACTTATTGGAGTCATTACAGGTGATAAAGTTATAGTTGCTCTTGATACAGATAAATTTTATCCAACTGACGGTTTATATGTTTTCAGCGCAAATGAAAAATCTAATAATCTTTTTCTACTTGCTTTACTTAATTCAAAACTTGTTACATATTTATATAGACTTTTTTCTCAAGAAATTGGAAGAACTTTGTCTCAAATTAAACCCACAACTTTACAAGAAATCCCTATAGCAGCACCTTCATTTGAAATGCAAAGTAAGCTAACCAATTTAGTAAATCAAATTCTATCCTCAAAAAAACAAAATCCTGATACAGACACAAGTGTTTTAGAAACTGAAATTGATATTTTGGTGTATAAACTCTATGAGTTGAGTTATGAAGAGGTTTTGATTATTGACTCAGATTTTGGCTTGAGTGAAGAGGAGTATAATAAAGTATAGTGGTTTTTACCTCAACGACGGCTTTCGCCTCGTTGACGGTTGGTAAATATAAACCGTCGTTGAGGCTCAAATGCAGCCGTCAACGAGGATTTTTGCACATAAAAGACAAAACTTAATATTGTCTAATAATCTTGTTTTGCAGACAAAATAACCCGTTTTGCAAATTAAGTTTGTTTAAATATTCATAACTATAGACTTTTGACCTATTAATCAGTTAATTAATTTTAATTCTTTCTAATATGAAAAAGTCAGTTATTTATATTGTTCACACAGCATTTTGGGTGTTATACTTTTTATTGCTTTTGCTGATTATCGCTGCTGCGACAAAAGGGTTTTCATCAAATATACATTTTGGATACATTGCCAAAGTAGGATTTTCATTTGTTGTGATTCCTTCTGTTATTACATTTTATCTGTGTTATTTCTACCTGTTTACAAAATACATCAAAGCCAAAAAAATAGTTTCTTCACTTGTTTATGCTATTTTGTTTTCTGTTGGTTCGGCTCTTGTTGGAGGACTATTTTTAAGCCTGCTTTTTGGTTTAGATATGATGTTTAAAGGTGGTATAAGTTCTTTTCTTGCTCAGCTTTTTTCTATGGTACTGATTGGATTGCTTGCAGGTGTAATGAGCATTATTATCAATGGTTTTATTACTTGGTATGATGAAATAAAACTAAAAGAAGAACTCATTATTAAAAATCATCAAATTGAATTAGCCTTAGTAAAAGCACAATTAGATCCCCATTTCTTATTCAACACAATTAATAACATTGATGCCTTGATACTCAAAGACCCAAAAATAGCTTCTGAATACTTAAATAAACTATCAGATATTCTTCGGTTTATGCTTTTTGAAACTAAAGCTCAAAGAATTGATTTATCAAAGGAAATTGAATACATAGAAAAATACATTGCGTTACAAAAAACAAGAACAGCAAACGAGAGTTTTGTGCATTTTACACTAAAGGGAAACTTATCCAATCAAGTGATTCCACCCATGCTTTTAATCTCATTTATTGAAAATGCGTTCAAACACACAGCCAATAAAAAAACAGAAAATGCAATAACCATTTCCTTAAATATTGACGATAAAACAATAGTTTTTGAGTGTGAAAATAAGTACAACCCTAAAAACAAAATTCAAATAGAACATAGTGGAATAGGAAATAATTTGATTAGAAAAAGAATAGAACTTTTGTATCCCCAAAAGCACAATTTATCTATCATCAACCTCAACAACTCTTACCGAGTAACCTTAACCTTAATAAATGACTAAATATACATGTATCATCATAGAAGACGAACCTTTGGCATTGGAAAAGACCAAAGGTTTTGTCGTAAAAATTCCTTTTTTGGATTTACTCGAAACATTCGATAATGCCCTTGAAGGATTGACATTTTTGAAGTCTAATAAGGTAGATGTACTTTTTTTAGATATAAATATGGACGAACTTTCAGGTATTGAGTTGTTGGAAAGTTCTAATTTAGATTGTCAGGTAATTATTACGACTGCCTATTCAGAGTATGCCTTAAAAGGCTATGAACTTTATGTTACTGATTATTTGTTAAAACCTTTTTCATTTGAACGTTTTTTGCAAGCAGTAAATAAAATTCAAGACAAAAAATTGGTCAAATCTAATGAATTGACGAGTAATTATATTTTTATAAAAACAGAAAATCGCTTGGAAAAAGTTAATCTTGATGAAATACTGTTTATTGAAGGAATGAGAGATTACAGAAGAATACACACCACTAACAAACGAATTATGACGCTTCAAAACTTTTCGGAGTTGGAGCAACTTATATCAGCAAAATTAATTTGTCGGGTGCATAAATCGTATATGGTTGCTATTAGTAAAATTGAAGAAATTGAACGAAGTCGAATTAAAATTTCAAATGAACTTATTCCTATTTCAGAAACATATAGAAAGCATTTTTTTGCACAGATTAATAGTTAATGGGTTATTGTAACCTACTACTTTTTTTTAAGATCGAAGTCAAATCCTATCAGTCAATCGCTCAGTATCTTGTAACAAAAGTTTATTTGTATTTTACTATCGTCGGTGGTAACACCGACAATGGCAGAATTATAATTTACATTATTTTTTTATAAAGTGTTCATTTATATGTAATTCTGCCCAATTACTTAACAAAATATACAGTAGTGCGAAAGTCTTATAGATGTTATAATCCATATTTTGCAGACAAAAAAAAGGTGTTTGCATAATCTATTTTCACAACAGAAGCTATTATTCGACATTTGTTTCAGTATTAATTTAAAACCAATTAAAAAATGAAACGAATTGCATTTATCTATGTCGCATTGCTGATTACTTTTTCAGCAACAAGTCAAAATCCTACAAATCTTATTGATAATTTATTTATCGATTGGAGTACAGAAAACAATCCAGGGGGTGTCGTTTTGGTAACACATCAAAACAACCTTGTTTTTACAAAAGCGTATGGCTTGGCAAATATTCCGTACCAAATTCCAAATACAGAAGAAAGTGTTTTTAATATTGGTTCTTTATCAAAACAATTTACAGCCATGGGAATTGTTTTGTTACACCTTGATGGAAAACTATCCTTTGATGATGATATTAAAACCTATTTATCTGAATTTACTGATTTTGGAAAGACGATAACTATTCGGCAGTTATTGCATCACACAAGTGGATTAAGAGCCGTTCCCGAGTTGTTTGGTCTAGCAGGTTGGCGTTCGGGCGATGCCATTTCAAACGATGATGTTTATAGATATTTATTAAAACAGCAAGATTTGAATTTTGAACCTAATTCTGAATTTATGTACTCTAATTCAGGTTATATTTTACTTGCTAAAATTATTGAAAGGATTTCTAAACAAGACTTCAAAAGCTATATGAAAGAAAAAGTTTTTCAACCACTTCACCTGAATTCCACTTTTGTTGAGGAAGATAATTCTGTAATCATTACCAAAACGGCAAATTCTTATACCGAAACAGCACCTTCATTTTTTCAAACGGTTGAAAACAACGATTTAACTTATGGAGCTTCCAATGTCTATTCTACAAGTGCCGATATATCGAACTGGGCAAAAAATTATACTAAAGCTCCTAAAAGTTGGAAAAAAGCCTTTTCAATACTTGAAACTTTAACTACATTAAATTCAGGCGAGAAAAATAATTATGCTTTTGGAATTGTAATTGATGATTTTTTTGAAAATCGTAGAATACAACATACAGGTGCTATTGCTGGTTTTCAGTCAATAATGTATTCTTATCCTGATGAAGACTTACAAATTATCATTTTGTCAAATTTCACTTCAAATCAATTATCACAGAAAGCCAATCAAATCAGCCAACTTTTCCTACAAAATAAATCTAAACCTACCAAAATTGAAGAAATAAAAAGTTCCTTTAAAATTAGTATTGAAGATTTGCAAAAAAATGAAGGAATGTATTGGAACGATAAAAATAATTATTCCCGAAAAATTTTTGTAGCCAACGATACTTTGTGGTATTTAAGAAATAACAATCAAAAATCACCTCTACTTCCTATATCTGAAACAGAATTTCAAATGGGGGGTATCAATGAAAAATTAGTTATAAAATTTGATATTCATTCAGCAAAAATGACTTTAATTTTTGCGAATAATTCCACTGAAACATTTGAAAAATACGAAGATAAATTGCTTACGTTGGAGGAATTAAAATCATATACAGGAGATTTTTATAGTAGCGAGTTAGAAACTTTTTATACTATAACGCTCAAAGACAAATCATTATATGGTTATCATAGTCGCTTTGGTGAATTTGAAATTCAAGTGCTTAAAAGAGATGTCGTGAGCTGGTCAGGAATGGCAATTTCGAAGTACAAAAGAAATGGAAATAGTATTGGCTTTTGGGTAACCATGAATGGAATTCGAAATTTGTGGTTTGAAAAAAAATAAATGTCAATATTGATCAAATTTATCTTTGCAGATATCGACAACAGTGAAGATGATAGGTTTTGATATGTGATTGTTTGGTGGTTGTTATGTCGTCGGTGGGGACACCGACAACGGCGAGAGAGGAAGCGTTTTTCTCTGAATGTAAACCGTCGTTGAGACTCAAATGCAGCCGTCAACGAGGATTTTTGTAAATAAAAACTCCTATCCAATTTCAAATAAAATCAGATAGGAGTTTTCATTAATAATTTTGCCGTTGTTGGTGTCCCCACCAACGACATAATAACTTTATTTCAACCAACCTTCTACTTCTTCTTTGGTTGGATTTTTTACTTCTTTGAGTTTCATTTTCTTACGCATTCCACATATATCATTGAAAAGTTTTGAAGGAATTGCTTCTTTCAAGTCTTCAATTGTAAGGAAACCTAATTTTTGAATAATTGGAATAAGTTCTGTACGAATTCCTAAATCTGTGTAATCGCTTTCAGATGCATATTTTGGTTGTTTTTTAGGACGCATTTGAGGGAAAAACAAAACATCTTGAATAGAGTTTTGATTTGTCATAATCATAGAAAGACGGTCAATTCCAATTCCTAAACCTGCTGTTGGTGGCATTCCGTATTCAAGCGCATTTAAGAAATCTTCATCCAAAATCATTGCTTCATCATCACCTCGTTTTCCAAGTTCTAGCTGTTCTTCAAAACGTTTTCTTTGGTCGATTGGGTCATTAAGCTCAGAGAAGGCATTACAAATTTCTTTTCCATTACAAACGGCTTCAAAACGCTCTACCAAACCTTCTTTTGTTCTGTGTTTTTTGGCAAGTGGCGACATCTCAACAGGATAATCTGTAATAAATGTAGGTTGAATCAGTTTTGGCTCACAATGTTCTCCAAAAATCTCATCAATCAGTTTTCCTCTTCCCATTGTATCATCAATCGGAACGCCTAATTGTAGAGCAGCTTTACGCATTTCTTCCTCACTCATTTCCGAAATATCAACACCTGTAAAATGCTCAATGGCTTCGTACATAGTGTAACGTTTCCAAGGACGAGCAAAGTTGATTACATTTTCGCCTACCTGTACTTCTGTCGAATTATGAAGTTTTAAAGCAATTTTTTCTATCATTTCTTCTACCAAATTCATCATCCATTCGTAGTCTTTGTAAGCTACATAAAGTTCGATTTGAGTAAACTCTGGATTATGAAAACGGCTCATTCCTTCATTTCTAAAGTCTTTTGAAAACTCATAAACACCATCATAACCACCAACAATCAATCTTTTTAGATAAAGCTCATTTGCAATACGCAAATAAAGAGTCATATCTAATGTATTGTGATGTGTTTTGAAAGGACGAGCTGCTGCACCTCCATAAATTGGCTGCAAAATTGGCGTTTCTACTTCTAAATAATCTTTTTCATTTAAGTATTCACGCATCACATTCATAAGCTGAGAGCGTTTTTTGAAAACGTCTCTTACCTCAGGGTTTACAATCAAATCGACATAACGCTGACGATAACGTTGTTCTGAATCTGTAAAAGCATCATACGTTTTTACTGTACCGTCTTCGTTTTCAACTCTTTTTACAACAGGTAGAGGGTGTAATGATTTTGTAAGAATTGTAAACTCGGTGGCGTGAAGTGTAATTTCTCCTACATTTGTACGAAAAATATATCCTTTTACGCCAATAATATCTCCAATATCTAATAGCTTTTTGAAAACAGTATTATACATCGTTTTATCTTCATCAGGACAAATATCATCTCTACGAAAATAAACCTGCATACGTCCTGTAGAATCTTCAATTTCTGCAAAGGCAGCCGAACCCTGAACACGATGAGTCATCAAACGACCTGCAAGAGAAATTTCCTTAAAATCATCAAAATTTTCTTCTCCTTCTGGTTTCTCCTCTGGAAAAAGAGATTTAATCTGTTTGGCTGTATGCGTAAAGTTATAAAGTGCAGCAGGATAAGGTTCTATTCCTAGTTGTATAAGTTGTTCTCTTTTCTGACGACGCAGAATTTCTTGTTCGCTAAGTATTGGTTGCATAAAATGAGTAAAAGTCGTATTTAGTAACTGGCTCAAGCGTCGACGCTTGAACCAGTTACTACTACTATCAATTATATATATAGTTTAAAAAAGCCTTTTTTTAGATATAAGTTTCAAAAATACGGATTATTTGAATAGAACAAAAAAAATATACTTCATTTATAAAAAATAAAGATGTTCTTATTAATTTGGTATTCAAATTTGAGTGTTTACATTCTTTCAGGCATATCAATACCTAAAAGTTTGCCTGCGTGTTTCAATGTCTTTGCTGTTGCATCAGAAAGCGCAACACGAAGCGATTTTTTAGCTTCATTTTCTTCTCCAAAGATTGGAAGTTCGGCATATAATTTACTATACTGACGAGCTAAATCATACATATAATTTGCTATCGCAGAAGGTGCATAATTAGTTGCAGCTTCATTTAGATAAGAAGGATAATCAGAAAGTAAACGGATTAAGTCTTCCTCTGTACTTTCCAACTCTTCTAAATTCTCAAAAGAAGTAGATTGGTATGAAATGTTAGTTTCATTTGCTTTACGTAAAATAGCCGAAATTTTGGCGTGAGTATATTGTAAATAAACACCACTATTTCCTTGAAAATCAATAGAATCATTTGGGTCAAAAAGCATTTTCTTTTTAGGTTCTACTCTCAAAAGATAATATTTCAATGCTCCTAAAGCCAACATTTTGTATAAATTATCAGCTTCTTCTTCCGAAAAGTCATCAATTTTCCCTACTTCTTGTGTTCTTTCTTTAGCCATTTCTACCATATCAGCGACCAATTCATCAGCATCAACAACAGTTCCTTCTCTTGATTTCATTTTTCCAGAAGGCAGTTCTACCATTCCGTAAGAAAGATGATACATTCCATCAGCATAACTTCTACCCAGTTTTTGCATAATCAGTTTCAAGACTTTCATGTGATAATCTTGTTCGTTTCCGATTACATAAACTGATTTTTGCATTGGAAAATCATTAAATTTTAAATCTGCTGTTCCGATGTCTTGTGTCATATAAACAGAAGTTCCATCGCCACGCAAAACTAGTTTTTCATCTAAGCCATCTTCTGTCAAATCTATCCAAACCGAACCATCTTCTTTTTTGAAGAAAATTCCTTTTTCTAATCCTTCTTCTACGGCATCTTTTCCAGATAAATAGGTATTTGATTCATAATAAAATTTATCAAATGTTACTCCGATACTTTTATAGGTTTCATCAAATCCTTCATATACCCAACCATTCATTTTTTTCCAAAGGTCGGTAGTTTCTTTGTCGCCTTGTTCCCATTTCAAAAGCATTTGTTGTGCTTCTTTCAAACTAGGAGCTTCTTTTTCAGCTTGTTCTTGTGTTCTTCCTGCTTCTACTAATTCTTTTACTTCGGCTTTAAATAAATCATTGAATTTCACATAATAGTCTCCAACCATTTTATCACCTTTTATGCCCAAATCTTGTGGCGTTTTGTCTTCTCCATATTTTTGGTAGGCAAGCATTGACTTACAGATATGAATTCCTCTGTCGTTTACCAAATTTACCTTCATTACCTCGCTACCATTAGCAGCCATAATTTCAGAAACCGAATAACCCAAAAAGTTATTTCTAAGGTGTCCTAAGTGTAAAGGTTTGTTTGTGTTTGGCGACGAATATTCTACCATTACTTTTTCATCTTTCTTTTCTATTGCTTCCCAAACAGGTTTGTCATTGAGATTAACAAGCGTTTTGACCCAAACAGATTGTTCCAAAACAAGATTTAAAAACCCTTTCACGACATTAAAATCCTTTATAAAAGCTACATTTCCTTTCAAAAATTCTCCTAAAACAGTAGCTGTTTCGTCTGGTCGCTTTCCTGTAACCTTTCCATAAGGAAAAGTAACAAAAGTATAACTTCCCTCAAATTCTTTGCGAGTTTGTTGGAAATCAATTTTTTCTATTGGTAAAGTATGATTGAAAAGCGTTTGAAAAGCGTTTTGAATTTCTTTTTGGAGTTGTTGAAGTATCATAACTGTAAATAAAAGTTGTTTTTTGTCTTTACTTTTTTGTATTTATTCGGCTAGTTTTTAATTAATTTACAAAGTTGCACAATTTGCAGCAAAAAGCGAAGAGAAATCGTGTTTTGTGTATTCCTTTTAAGACAAAATCTTGGTGGTTAAAGTTCACCAAAGCTAAACAAAATGCTCATTTATACAGATTATTATAGGATTATTCTAAACAATTCGGAATAAAATTTGTATTATACGGTACTTAATGTTAATTTAATGTTACATTTAATTGAATTAACTGCGAATGTATTTATTTTTAAACCTTGATTTTTATGAAAACTAAATTATTAAACTATGCTATAATCAATAAATATCCTTTGTTTTGTTTTATTGCAGGTGTTATATCGGTTGGTGTTGGGATGTACCAAAATCTAATGAAAAAAGAAATATTGTTGATGGCTGTCGTTTTCGGAGGATTAACAGCTATAACAATAGCAGGAATTTATTTTACTCGCTATATAGTAGTCAAAAATATATTAGAAAAATTAGCTGAAAAACAAATTCAAGCTCATGTAATTGATGCAAATCTTATTTCATTTTCTTATAAAGAAGATAATTACAAAATGAACCTATATGCAAGCAGAGGAACAACATTTGTATTTTTTTATAAAAATGAAAAATTAATTGCAAATAAAGCAATTAGCCACTCAGAAGAAAACTTATCAAGAATGATTGCTTTATTGGATTCAGATAAGCCACTATCAAGAAAGAAATATAAAGTTAAAATAAAAAGTAAGTGGCTTTAAATAATATTTGAAAACTAGCGATAATTTATAAAACCTTATTTACTTAGTATAACTATAAATAAGGTTTTTGCTTTTATGATAAATCTTCTAAATTATCTCCTTTTAGTTCTTTTCCTTCTAAACTACCAAATTTTTCTTTATATATCAAATTTCAGAGCAAACACATCAAGAAGAAAACGTTCAAATAAGAATCTATAAAAAAAGAAAAATCAGACAGTTTTGAAACTGCCTGATTTATATATAATTTATCTGAAAAACTGTAACATTATTTCAGGACGAGCCATGAAATTATATTCAGTAATTAACTTGTAACTGACTTAGCAAAGTTCTTCAAAAACAGCTTTCAAATGCTCAGAAATTGCTTCTGCCGAACGTCCTTCAATGTGATGACGCTCTACAAAATGGATTACTTCACCATTTTTGAAAAGTGCAATTGAAGGAGAAGAAGGAGGATAAGGAAGAGCAAGCTCACGCACTTTATCAACAGCTTCTTTATCAACACCTGCAAAAACAGTTGCTAACTGAGTTGGTTTTTTGGTAGTTTTCTCTAAAGCCATACGAACACCAGGGCGAGCTGCGCCTGCTGCACAACCACAAACAGAATTGATAACCATAAGTGTAGTTCCATCTTCTGAAAGTGTTGTAGTTACTGCTTCTGGAGTTGTTAAATCTTTAAAACCTATATTTACTAGCTCGCCTTTCATAGGCGTAGTCAAATGTTCTGGATACATAGTATATTAATTGAAAATTGTGGAATTGAAATTTAAAGTGGCTGCCAAGACGTTTGTCTTTTTTTGTGTTTTGATGAAGCGACACACACAACTCACTTACATAAAACCAAGCTGCAAACGAGCTGCTTCTGACATCATTTCAGCTTCATAAGGAGGGTCAAAAGTAAGTTCTACATTTACTTCTTTTACTCCGACTACGGCTTTTACTTTTTCTTCTACTTCAGCAGGAATTTGTTCTGCCGACGGACAATTGGGTGAAGTCAGTGTCATTAAAATATGAACACTTGCATTATTTGGAACAAGCTCAACAGTATTAATTTCATAAATCAAACCTAACTCATAAATATCCACAGGTATTTCTGGGTCATAGATGCTTTGGATAGCATTGATAACTCTATCTCTTGTTGATACGGTTGGTGTAGTATTTTCTGTATTTTGCATTTTTTATTAAATCTATAGAAAATTATTTCTTATAAATGGATTCTGATATAATTAAATATCCATTTCATAATTCATAATTCGTAATTTTTATTTAAACTGCTTGGAAAGCGAGCGCATAAATTTTCATTTGTTTTACCATAGAAGCTAGTCCGTTCGAACGGTTCATAGATAAAAGCTGACCTAATCCAATTTTGTCAATAAAATAAAGGTCTGATGAAACGATTTCCTTTGCTGGTTGTTTTGATAATACACGCATCAAAAGGCTTACCAAACCTTTGACAAGTGTCGAATCGCTATCAGCAATGTATTTTATTTGTAGTTCTGATTGTTCTTCTGACTTTTCGGCAGTAAGCCATACTTTTGACTGACACCCTTTAATTAAATTTTCGTCTTTATATTCACTTTCAGGTAATTTATCTAATTTTTTCCCCAATTCTATAATATAACCGTATTGGTCGTTTTTATTGTCAAAAAGTGCAAATTCTTCTATAATTTCGTCTTGAATTTGATTAATAGTCATAAATAGTGATTAATTTTTAGTGATTAGTTATTAATGAAAAAGCATTTACATTAAACATTATCACGGTTATTTTTATATAAGGTGTTTTTGTGTATTAGCGTTACTTTGTACTTTAATCATCCTTTTTAGGAAGTGTTTTTGTTGAGTTTTAAGAACGACGTAGTTCAGCGAAGCTAAACACACATGAATAATTAACCGTGATGACATTTATTGAATTACTTGTAACCTACAAAAATACTCTAACAAATAAATCAAAATTTCTTATTCAGCACTTTCAATAGTTTCATTTTCTAAAATCTCTTCCAAAACTGGAGCAGAAATTCTACGCACAGAACGAAAACGAGGTTTGTAATAACTACTTTCCATTGTACTATATGTAATTTGTCTTCTGCTTCCTGATGCTGCATGAATGAATTTTATAGGTTCATTTGGATTCTTTTCAACAATAATTCCAACATGTCCTGTACGTCCAGAACGAGAATTTCTTCCTGTAAAACAAACTATATCACCTACTTGAGCATCTTCTAATTTTATTTTTTTACCTACATGGTCATACGAGCTAGAAGAAGCTGGAAGATTGATTTTGAATTGACTATACACATAAGATACAAATCCTGAACAATCAAAACCTTTGGGTGATTTTCCACCATGTACATACGGAACACCTTCTTGTGCCACAGCAATATCAACTAATGAAGTTACAAAATTATCTCTAATAACTACTTTTTCTAACAACTGTGGGCTAACAGCAATATTGTTAGGACTAGAAAAGTCAAAAAAGTTAACCTCTTCTACATCTAACTCAAGATCGTTTTCGTTTGTTTTTTGATTTGCTTCTTCGTCAAGTAAAGCAAAAATGTCGTTTTGATCTTCTTGCTCATCTTGCTGAGTTTCTAAATCATTAGAAATGGTTTCTACAGTCGTACTTTCTGCAAGAATAGTGTCTTTATTTACCAAATGAAAAGTGGGTAAAAAATCTAAAGGAGTTTGAAAACAATTGAAAGAAGAGACTGAGTTATGAGAATTGGAATTTGAAGAGGTAGAGGCAACAATAAGACTATGAGAACGTTTTTTTGCCTTTTTCGTTTTATTATTTTTATTTGTTGATTTAGAGTTAGGCTTAGTAATTTCTGAAGGAGAAACTGTAAAAGCAGCACAAGTAAAAATTAGTGAAGCACAAAGAAAGGATAGCGAATTACGTTTAAAGTCCATATAATTGGATTTTAGTAAAAAATATAATGTTAGTGAGTGTGGAAGTAGGTGTTCTAGACCTTACTAATTTTTTCTAACATAAATGAAAAGATTAATTTTTGATTAATATTTCAGCTTATTTTCAGAAAGCACAAATCTACAAAATATTATTTGATTCTAAACAAAAAAATCAATACACTATTTCTTTTTTAAAGATATAAAGTATTGATTTTTAGAGAAGTACAGTTTTTTTTATTAGTTTTTTAACTAAAAAATAGGATTGTTTTAAGGTCTTTTTTGAGTTTTGACTGCTTATTCTCTCCTGACTTTTATATGTAAAGCTCCATTTCTTATTCTTAGTTTTTTATTTGGGTTTTCTCTAAGTTCTAGTGTTCCACTAAAATTAGCCTTCATTACATCATTTTCTATACTCAAAATTTCAAATTGAACATCTCCTTTATCAAAAGCACCTATATACGAGGTATTACCTTGGGAAAAAGTAAGGCGTATATTTTCTTTGTCTAGCTTTCTAGGAGTAGTATCATCAAAGTCAAAAAGAGTAAGAAGAACCTGAAAGTTACTAATTACAACGTTATTAGAAGTGGTAGTGCGATAAATGGAAAGAGACTTACGATTTTCTGTATATGTATTGTAGAGAGAAGAAATTGTTCCACTAGGATCTGAAAAGGTATAGTCTTGATTTTCAACTTCTACCCAAATTTGTCCTTCTGGTGGAAAACCTCCTACTCGTTCGTCATTTAGCTCGCAAGATGTAAATAAAAAAGTAGTTGCAAATAAAGAGATAGAAAAAAGTAAGTAACGAGAAATCAATTTAGAAATAGGTTTCATAGCTTTTATAGAATAGTTAAAATGATAGATAAAATAAGAAGCATATATTAGCTATAACTATAAATGTTAAATTTATTTTTATGGCAAAATAATTGACTTATTCTTATTAATTTTAAAATTAGAAACAAAGTTTAAGAATATAAGGTTTTAAATATAAATCTTTTAATTAAGAATAAAATTACACTCAAATAATTATGAAAAAAATATTTTTTGCATCACTTTTAGGAATTTTTACTTTTTTGTCTGTTCAATCTATTCAAGCACAAACAGATACAGAAACAAAGAAAGAAACAACTACTTTTATCAAAAAGGCTGACGACCGTCAAGCACAACTCACTTTTGTAAATCGGGAACACGATTTTGGTGAAGTTGAAGAAGGTAAAATAGTTGAATATGTCTTTTCATTCAAAAATACGGGAAATTATCCATTAATGCTGCAAGATATTCGAACCACTTGTGGATGTACTGCTCCAGAATGGACAAAAGAGCCTATTGCACCCAATGAAGAAGGAAAAATAATTGTTCGTTTTAACTCTGCTCATAAAGCAGGGCAACAGAGAAAAGTAATTACTGTTATCTCAAATGCTTCAAATTCTTCAGAGGCTTTAGTCTTGTTTGGAACTGTTTTACCAAACGGAAGTGGAGAATAAAATAGCAATTTATTTTTATAGGATAAAAATCAAAACAGCTCTAGTGAAAAGATAAATTTTGCTAGAGCTGTTTTTGTATTTTAATTTTAGAAGCTCAAATTTATGATATAAAATCAAATTTTATTTTGAACTCAAAAAATGAAGTTGTAAATTAAGTTCTTAAACTACACATACAAAAAGAAATAGTAAAAATATAAAATGAAGCAATATATCAACGTCGAAAATTTTGTTCCAGATGATGCGCTCTTAGAAGCCTATGAAGAGGAAGCCTTCCATTATATTGATTCTGTAATGGAGCGTTTTTTACTTATTTATATGGGTTTTAGTGGCATAATGGCTGTTTTTTACGATGAGTTTGTGCAAGTATATTGGGTTTTGCCTAGTGTAGGAGCTTTTTTGAGCTATCATTTGATTAAACGTTTTGTAATGCCTCAAGACTCTCGTTATGTCTTGACGGCTGTTTTGGCACTTATGGGAGTTTTGTATTTGATACAGTTGCAGGGAGCTTTCTATATTCATTTTGTGTTTTTTATTACCCTAACTGTTTTAGTATTTTATCAAAATTGGCGTATTCTAGTTTTTTATGCTTCCATAATTGGAGCTTATAATATTATTTGCTTTGTGCTGTATAGTGCCTTCGGACAAGAAGGAATTAAAAGTTATTTTTTAAACATAGAAAATTTAGATTCTCAAGTTGCTTTTTTTGGTTCTCTTTTAGGTGGTGCAGAACTTGCCATAGCTGTATTTTTTGCAGGTTATCTTAAAAAACAAACTGACCAAGATGCACGAAACAAGATTTATCTCAACGAACAACTCAACTTTTCAGGTAATTTAGAATTTGCTAATCAGATTGCAGAAGGCGAACTTAATTCAGACTTTCAACCTGCTGAAAATGATGTAATGGGGGAAGCTCTTTTAAATATGAGAAATAGCTTAACCACGTTTGTGGAAAATGAAAGATTGAATAAATGGAGAAGTGATGGAGTAGCACAGATTAGTGATATTTTGGTTTCTAGTGAATCACTTAATATACTCTCACAGCAAGTTCTCAATAAAGTTGTTTCTTACTTGGGAGCGCATCAAGGTATTTTTTATTCTTTACACAAAGATTCTTATAAGCATGAACCTTATTTAAAGGCAACAGCAGCTTATGCCTATGATGATATTGAAAAATTAAATCAAAAAATATTAATTGGAGATGGCTTGGTAGGACAGGTAGCCCAATCTCAAAATCCAATTTATCTCAAAAATCCTCCTCCTCATTTTTTTAAAATAAAGTCAGCTATTGGTGAAGCTCCCCCACAAGGTCTTATGCTTTTGCCTTTGCAACTGCGTGAAGATTTGGTGGGTGTTTTGGAAATTGCCCTTTTGCGTCCTCTATCTCCACATGAACGTAGTTTTTTAGAAGAAATTTCTAGTCGTATTGCAGCCACTATGATTGCCCTTCGTTCGCAAGAAGAAAACAAACGTTTATTAGAAGAGTCTCAAGAAAATGCAGAGCAAATTGCTTCTCAAGAGGAAGAGATGCGTCAGAATGTAGAAGAACTAACCAGCACACAAGAAGAACTTGCTAAGCAAATGCGTGAAACAGAGTATATCAAAAACGAAGTTACAGCACAGTTGGAAGCTCTAAATCTTTCTGCTTTGCTTATTCAACTTGATAATAAGGGACGTATTATTTCTGCTAATGAGCGTGTTACTGATGCAATTCGTAGATATGAAGATGATTTAGATGGATTGAAATTATCAACATTAATAGATGAACAAGAGCATTTGCAATCGTGGGAGAGAGTATGGGCGCAAGTACAACTTGGTGAAATAGGACATTTAGTATTCAAGACTAAACGACCAGATAAAAGCCACTCTTGGATTGACCTAACTATTGCTCCTGTACGAGATAAAAATAAGAAAATTTATAAATATATTGCCATCGGACACAATATTACACGTCAGATGAAGCAAGATGCTAGGTTAAAGAGATTACTTAAAGAAACTGAAGAAGCTAGAGAAAAAGCAACATCTGCAAGTCGTCAGAGTCAAGAGCAATTAAGAGCAATTGACAATTCGGTAGCTATGTTAGAAATGGATAATACAGGGAAAATACTTCAAGTAAATAATAACTTCTTGCAGATTATAGGATATGAAGACAAAGAAGATTTAATAGGAAAACATCACTCTGACTTAGTAGAAAAACAAACAGCTTTAACACAAGACTACTTAAACCTTTGGCAACAGTTGAGAGAAGGAAAAACTGTAGAGGGAACTTTTGAAAGAAAATATAATACAGGAAGAAAAGTTTGGGTACGAGGAAGTTATACACCAACTCTTAATTCAAAAAATGAGCTTCAAAAAGTAACCAAATTGAGTTATGATGTTACTGAATCCAAAAATCAGCAAATTGAATTGGAAAACTTGTTAGAACAAATGACAGCGCAAGAAGAAGAAATGCGTATTAGTATGGAATATTTGCAGACAGCACAGGAAGAACTGGATTACAAAACAAGAGAGTTTAAAGATTTTCATGAGTTTATCAATGATTTTAATATCATTGTTGATTTTGATAAAGAAGGAAATATTCTGACAGTTAATAATTTATTTGAAGAAATTACTGGATATCATGATGATGAAGTCATGGGGCATAGCTATTCTGATTTTGAAGAATTGGAAGGGAGCGAAACCTTCGAACATCTTTGGAAAGAAACTGTAGAAGGAGAGTATACTGAACGAATTGTAAAACTGAAAGCCAAAAACAAATCAATTATTTTTCTCAAAACATTTTATATTCCTATCAAAGACCAAGATGGCAATGTAACCAAAATTACAGCTGTCAGTGATGATATTACAACCCAAAAAGAGCAAGAAAAGTTAATCCAACAAAATATAAATGATTTAAAAAACCATCAAGATCAATTAGAAAAAAGAGAAAAATTCTTAGAATCCTTACTGAGTATTCTTGATGAAGTACCTGCATTAGTAGGACGTGCTACATTGGGTGGAAAATTAGAAATTGTCTATGTCAATGAATATGGTGAAGACTTAATTGGTTATGATGCTAATTATATCAAAAAGAATGGTTTTGGTGGGTTTATCCATAAAGACGACCTACCAAAACTTGCTCAAGTTACAAAAGACAAACTAGCAACAAGAAATAATTATTCAGCTTCTTTCAGAGTTGTTACAAAAAGTAAAAAAATAAAAACAGTTTGGGAATATGCTCAAAAAGTAGATTTCAATGGACAAGAATGTATTGACTTTTTTATTATAGATCCAAGTATCATTTCTAAAAATGATATGTAAAAGTAGCATGTAATTTACCTAACTCTTATCTCAAAAAGAACAGTTAGATTTTGGATTTGACTAAATCGCATCATCTAAATCTATTGCTACATTATGTTGTTTAATGGGTATTTTGGTTTTACTCAAAAATACTTCTTCAATATCACAAGTAGACTCATTTCCTATTTTATCAAAATTTTCTTTTAGCCAACGGTCGGCAGCAGCTTTTCCGTATTTTTTGAGTTTTAATAGGAAGCTAAGTTCTGCATTCATTTTTGTCTTTGAACTCAATTTTGCCATCAAACGCTCTGGGGCAATGTTATGAATAAATAAATCTCTAAATTTTCCATCAATGTTTATTCCTCGGTCTAGCATTTTTCGGACTAAATTTATCTGACGAATATCGTGTATTAAGCTAGAATTAAAGGCAATTTCGTTGATTCTATCTCTAATTTCTTCTACCGTTTTTGGAACATGTGGAATTCGAATTGGATTTATTTGTACAATCATAATATCTGAAGTACGAGTATTATCAATAAGTGGATAAAGAGGGGGATTTCCCATATAACCACCATCCCAATATGCTTCTCCATCAATTTCAACAGCTTGAAAAATAAAAGGCAAACACGCAGAAGCCAAAACAGCATCTAAAGAAATGCTTTCATTATCAAAAACTTTTGCTTGACTTGTTCTTACATTGGTAGCACAAATAAAAAGTTTATTATAACGAGTAATTTTGAGTTTTTCAAAATCTACCATATCAGCCAAAATATAACGCAATGGATTGATGTTTAGTGGATTAAACTCATAAGGAGAATACTGCATCATAAACATTTCCATCATGTTATAGATGGGAGATAACTTTAATATTCCACTATTAAAAAGTTTATCAAAACCACTTGGTTTTATCATTCCAAAACTTTGAAGGTGTGCTACTCTTCTCCAAAAGTCATTTAGATGGGCAATAGCTCCCAAACGACCTCCTTGTTGCAATCCTGCTGCTGTAATGACTGCATTCATAGCTCCTGCTGAAGTTCCACAAATTCCATCAATAATTATTCTTCGGTCTTCTAAAAGGCGTTCTAAAATTCCCCATGTGTAAGCTCCATGAGAACCTCCACCTTGTAGTGCTAAATCTAACTTTTTGCGTTGCATAACTGGTTTATTGTGTTTTTTTGCCTTAGTATTTGATTCTTAACTATTTTTTTCGAAAAAAGAAAATTCTACCAAAAGTACGTTTTACGAAGTTCCAAAAGAAATTAAATTGTCCAAAAATTGCACCGTAAAAAAGGAGTACAATTTGATAAATAGGTAAAATAAGAATAATCCAAACAATAGTTTTGATATACCAAGGTGTTGTTTCATCAAAACCAATGATTCCGAAAAACCAACGTTTGCCATACATAACTGTAAAACCTGTTAGAGCAAAAACAATCAGAATAACACAAACCTGCCAAGCTGAATTTACTTGCCAACGAGTTTTGAGTTTTTCTATCCAGTTTACTTTTTGTTTATTCGTCTTATTATTCTTACTCTCCATTTCTTTTTCCATGAGGTAAATTTAAGCATTAATCAATTAGGAAGTGAAATTAATTATCATGCCCTAACACTTAGATATTAGAAACTGTTCTACAATTATAAGTTTATAACTTTCTTGCCTTTGTTTATTTGGTATAGCAAAGCAAAAACAATTAGATAAAAAAATCATAATCTCGTTCTACTTTTGCAATTCTAGTTTTAAAGGCTTTATAAAATTCTGTACGCCCTTTTTCTCTAGCCAAAGTATGTTCAGATTGAACTTTCCATTTCTTTATCGATTCCAAATCTTTCCAATACGAAACTGTTATTCCAATTTCCTCTCTAGCAGACTCAACTCCTAAAAAACCTTCCTGTTCTTTTGCTAGTTCTACCATTCGAATAGCTGTTTTTGAATATTGATTTTTGTCTATTTCATCATTTAAAATAGATGTAAAAACAACGGCATAGTAGGGTGTTTCTAATGTTTGAGCGATCATAATTTGGAAAAAGGAATGAAGAAAATTTCAACAAAACTAATAAGTTATTTCTAATTTTTGACATCTAACTTCTAAAGTTATTCTATTATATTTGTAGGTACTATTTATGACGTAGAGTATTTTAGAAAGTTAGCAATGAATTTTGTTTATTTGCCCTAAAAAAAGACTTTGAAGATTCTCTGTTTAAAAATTAATTTCCATGCAAACCAATTTAGAAAATTCTATTCCAAAAGACATTCAAATTTATATTGAAGAATGCCTGAAAAAGGTAGAAACAGAATATAATATTAAAATTTTGTATGCCTGTGAGAGTGGCAGTCGTGCGTGGGGATTTGGTTCACCTGATAGTGATTATGATGTTCGTTTTTTGTTTGTCCACCAAAAAGAAAAGTATTTATCTGTCAATTCTCCTTTAGATTCTATTGATAAGTTTTTTGATAAAGATGTAGATTTATCTGCTTGGGACATCAAAAAAGCCTTATCTCTTTTAGTAAAATCAAATGCAACTCCTTTTGAATGGCTACAATCACCAATTATTTACAGACAAAGCAAAGAAAGTGAAGCATTTAGAAATAGACTTTGGCAACTTTCAAAAGACTATTTTTCTGCTAAAACACTTATCTTTCACTATCTTGGAATTGCAAAAGGAATGATTTCAAAGATAGAAGAAAATCAAATTTCTATTAAAAAATATTTCTATATTTTGCGTCCTGTTTTGGCTGCTTATTACATCAAAACAAGAAATGAAGCTGCACCAATGGAATTCAAATATTTAGTAAATAATCTGCAAACAAAAGAAGAAAAATCTGTCAAAGATGCTATCGAAAATCTTTGGGAAGACAAACTAATTGCAAAAGAAGGAGACAGAATAGAAGTTCCTGCTTTTATTCATTCTTTTATCGAAGCCCAAATTTCAGAATGTGGTATTTATGCCAGCAATCTGAAACGAGAAACAAAAAATATTGAGCCATTGAATGTTTTTTTTAGAGATTTATTATAAGAGTTATTTGTGTGTTCGTTTCCTTAGCAATGAACTTCTATGTTCAATCAGAGTTCTTTTTATTAGTGCTTAGTAAACACAGAGTATTTATTTTATGAAATTATTTTTGTTCTAATAATACCTTAATTTCATCTAGCTTTTTCATATAATCAGCATGTTTTGTTGCTTCTTTTTTGCTGTAATTTTCTTTTTTTCTTTCTTTTTTACGCAGTTCACTTTCCTTTGCATATTTTATTTCTTTTTCTAAAATATCTTTAGCTGTTTTCTTTTCTCCTGCAAAATTACAAGCAAAATTTATATCTGCACTTTGATTGAGAAGCATTTGTATCAGCTCTTTATCGTGTTTTTCTACAGCAAGCATCAAAGGACTTTTTCCAAAAGAAGTACATTTATTCCAGTTTACACCATATTTACCTAACATTTCTATCCATTCTTTTCTTGTATGCTGATTTGGTTTTTTCTTGGTTCTAGTACTAAAAATTCTACCATCAAAATTTTCATCAATTACGTCTTCTAAAAACTTATTAGTGACACAAGAAGAAGAAACTCCATTTGCTAAGAGCCATTCTGTACGTTCAAAATTAATTTTACTGAATTTTTTTACTTCTACTATTTGACTGAATTCTATACAAGTGATTTTACTCAAATCAATTTTATATTTTTCTGCTAATTTTCTATAATTGTCGTTTTCAAATAAGGTTGGTTTATCAATATTTTCAGTCTTTGCTCCTTTTTCTATTAAAGTTTCTATCATTTTTTCATTACTTGTAAAAATCCTTATTTCTTCTGCTTTTGCTCCCAAAGCTAAACAAAACTGCAGGTTTTTTAGCTCATTCTGACTAACATAATATTCTGGAAGCGAAACTATATCTTTTGTTTTTATATCTAAGTTTGCACCACGACTAACAAGTTGCTCAATCATACTTGTATCGTCATTAAAGAGCATTAAAATAGGATAATTTTTAAGAATTGTATTTGTCTTTGTTTGTCTTTTTCTAAATTTTGTACGCAAAATACGATTACTTATAGCTACCCCCATATTTATAAGGGCTGTTTCTGCTACATTAGAATTTACTTCTTCTTTGAAACCACAAGGAAGATTTATATTTACCTTTTGAGAGAGAAAATTATCAATATTTTTGAGTTTATCTTCTCTATTTATACTATCTTCTACCAAACAGTCACAAAAAGCATTTTGTATAGAATCTTGCTTGTGTTTTTGTACTAGTTGAGCTAATTTTTCGGCTGTATCTTCTTGTTCTGAATCTTCTGCGTTTTTTGCTGTTTGGCAAGATGAAATAAGACAAGAAAAAATAAATGAGATAGAAAAAACTAAAACTAAAGAATTAATTTTCATAGTATTTTTAAGATGCAAAATGTAGTGTAAGTAGTAAAGTAAATATCAAAATACGAAAATCTTTTGAGAACTAATCTAATGAAAAAGTCTTTTTTATCTCAATTTGCAATGAATCCCCTTTTCTAAATTCTTGATAGGTATTTGTGTGAATTTTGAAAATCTGATTCTCTAAGTTCTTACCAATTATTTTATAACTATTCCCATAAAAATCTATTCCTTCTATCTGAATCTTCTGTGTTTTTGAGCTATTGTTATTTTCTAATGTATTTCTATCAATAACTTCAATCCATTCTGGACGTGTATATATTTTTTGTACCTGATTATTTGAAATTTCTTGAATTTCTCCAAAAAGTGTTGCTACATAACTTGTGTTCGGATTTTGATATAATTTTTGAGGATTATCCAACTGTTCAATTTTTCCATTTCGCATCACAGCAAGTTGGTTGGCAAGTGAAAGTGCATCTTGCAAATCATGTGTAACTAAAATAGTTGTAGTCTGTGTTTTTTCTAAAATTGTTTTGATTTGATGACGAACTTCTCCTTTAAGCTGCTCATCAAGATTTGAAAAAGGCTCATCTAAAAGCAAAAGTTCTGGATTGGGAGCAAGTGCACGAGCTAAAGCTATTCGCTGTTGTTGTCCTCCAGAAATCTCATGAGCAAATCGTTTTTCATAATTTGGAAGCTCTACCAAAGCAAGCATTTCAGCTACTCGTTCTTTTTTCTGTGATTTGTTATATAATTTGCTACTCAATCCATAAGCAATATTTTCAAAAACCGTAAGGTGGGGAAAAAGGGCATAATGTTGAAAAAATAAGCCTACATTTCGTTTTTCAGGTTTGATAAAAATAGAGTTGTTATTATCGAAAACTAGTTTGTTTTGCAAAGTGATAGAGCCTTTTGAAGGTTTTTCTAATCCTGCTATCATTCTAAGTAGTGTTGTTTTTCCACTTCCACTTTCTCCCAAAAGAGCCAATGTTTCGCCTTTTTTGAGTGAAAAAGAAATATCATCGACAGCATAGTTTTCCATTAGAGGAAATTTTTTATAAACATTCTGAATTTGCAACATATAGCCTACTCTTTAGAGTGAGTATCGTACTTTTTAAAGCACGAAAAAATTAAAAACAAATTTCGACAAAAAATACGTTTAAAACCTAAGTTTTAAACGTATTTTTTGAATAGCTTAAATTTGCTAAAGCTAAATTCTAATTATTAATATATTTCAAAAATATCTCTGAATAGTCTTTTCTGACATATTTTTGTTTTGCATCATCTAAAAACTGACCAATATAATTAGTTACTTTTTCTAATTCTTCAGCTTGGTTTGCTCCATCGCTTCTATTGTTTGATACTACTTGAATAGCTTTATTGAGAGTATCATAAGCACCATTATAACTTGAATAATTACTACTTTCTATAAGCGACATTTCATAAAGAGCTTTGTACAAATCTTTTAATTGTTCTACCTGATTTTTATCAACATCAATAGAAAAAGAAATACCTCCACTATCTGAAGAAGAACTCAGTTTTGAAAAAGCAGATGCACTAGATGCACTATTTCTTGCACCCAACTTAAATTTTATTTCTACATCTAAATCTATTGTTCCTGCTGTTTCTAATAAAACATGTGAAACAGGATATTTATAATATTCGTATCTTTTTAATGTTCGTTTTTTGCTCATTGCACTTGTTCCATCTACATGAATCAAGGCACGATTGGTAAAACAATATTCGTCTTGTTTGGATTTGATAAGAAAAAATATTTTTTCATTGTCTTCGTGTAAAATATAATCATCAGATTCAACTTTATCATAATCTTTTGGAGGAATAATTTTTCCAATATCACTAAGACCGAGAGCTTCAGAGGCAAATTTTTTGAACATAAATAAATTATTTGTTAGGTATAAATGGTTAAGAACTTGTTTAAATAAAGAAATACATAATCAAGCGTATGTATATTGTTAAAGTACTTTGTACGTCTAAAAACAAAATAAGGTTATGTAAAATTTGGTTTTATCTTTTTCTTCAATCCAATATACTAAAAAAGCGTTCTATCTCAATGAGATAAAACGCTTTTTTAGTTATTTTTCAATTTTATAAATGAAAAATTATTTAGCTTTTTTATAATTTTCAGTTACCTGATCCCAATTAGCTACATTCCAAAATGCACCTACATAATCAGGACGTTTGTTTTGATATTTGAGGTAATAAGCATGTTCCCAAACATCAATTCCAAAAATAGGAGTTCCTTTTTCAGTAGCTAATTCCATTAAAGGATTATCTTGATTTGGAGTTCCTGTAACTGCTAAAGAACCGTCAGTTTTCACGATAAGCCAAGCCCAACCTGAACCAAACTGTGTTTTGGCAGCATCTTCGAATTTAGTTTTGAAATCTGCAAAAGAACCAAATGCTTTGTTGATTGCTTCTGCAAGCTCTCCAGAAGGCTCGCCACCACCGTTTGGTGACATAACTTTCCAAAAAAGATCGTGATTATAATATCCACCACCGTTATTGCGAACAGCTTTACTAGTAGAAGAACTCACATTTTTGATAATTTCTTCAATGCTTTTTCCTTCCATATCTGTACCTTTGATAGCATCATTTAGCTTATCAGTATAACCTTGATGGTGTTTGGTATGGTGGATTGTCATTGTTTGCTCATCGATATTTGGTTCAAGAGCGTTATAAGCGTAAGGCAACTTAGGAAGTTCGAATGCCATAAGTAAAAAATAGTTTAGGGTTAAAAATGATGTTAAAAATAAATTCAAAAAAAATAGAATGAATTATAAAATTACCAACCCAATTAAAACTGAATTGTTTGAGAAAATATATATAAAAATGTTGATAAAATTAGTTTTAAATTCTATTCCAATAGCTGCTCTTCTTGTAAACTTTTTCATTTCTTTCATCGTCTGAAAGCAGGTATTCTCTATTTTTACTTCAAATAATAATTTGCTTACAATTTTAAAGATACTCTATTTGAAAAAGTACACATTAAGAAAAGAGATTTGTTTGTCAATACTGCCAGCATACCAATTGATGAAAAACAAAAAACTAATGTTTTGAAGTTTAGCAAGATAGAATAATCTTAAGGTTTGACTCTTCTAAAAGCAAAAAGCCTCTACAAATTATCGTAAAGGCTTTTTTGATGTTATTTCCCTAGTTTATTCGACATTTGAACTAGAAAGAAATATTATTTTATTGAATAACCAGTTGTTTTGTATATACTTTTCCTTGAGAAACAATCTGTACTACATAAACACCTGCACTTATTTTAGGAAGTGTAATGTTAGTAGTTTTTTCGTTTCTAGAAATTTCTTTACTGTAAATAGTTCTACCCAGTGCATCTACTACAACAAGATTTGTCTTTTGATTGGTTGTGGTAGCAAATTCTACTTTGAATGAACCAGTATTTGGATTTGGATAAACCGTAAAGATTTTTGCAGATTCTTCTTCAATTCCAGTTTCTATATCGAAAGTAAAGACTTTTTCTTCCGTTTCAAATTCACAGCCTGAAAGATAAGTTACTTTTGCTTTGTAATTTCCACTCTCAGTTGGTTGAATCATTTTCTGATTATTGAAACTAGCTATTTCATTTCCATCTTTAAACCAAACTACTGCAACAATAGAATCAGAAGACGAAACAGTAATTGTTTTGTCAACAGAATTCTCTTTGTTTATCGTAATCGTTGCATCTGGAGCTTGTGCTTCTGTGATTTCTACTTCATTTGATTCTACTTGACAACCTTCTGTTGTTGTGATTTCTACTTTGTAAGTTCCAATTTCAGAAGTAACTAAAGTAGATGAATCATTTGAAATTGCTGTTTGATTTCTGAACCACTTGTAAGTAAAACCTGTGCCAGTTGTTACAGACAGCGTTGTTTCTTCACTTGAACAAATTTCTGTTTTATCAGCAGCAAGAACCATAGCAGGCAAATCTGTAATTGTAACAGCAATACTCACACTATCCAAACACGAAGGCTGACTTGCTGTTAAAGTATAGTTTCCAGACTCTGAAACTGAAATTGATGTTCCAGTTCCTACATCTGTTCCATTGAGAGACCAAGTATACGTTACATTTGAGCTTGTATCTTGTGCATTTAACATTCCATTTCCACAGAAAGAAACTTCACTTCCTTGTTCTATTTTGGCAGTTGGAGCATCAACAAACACCACTTTTGTAGCTTCAGAAACAGCAAAACAACCCTCTCTTTCAATTCTTACAGTATAATTTCCTTCAAAAGAAACAACCAATGCTCTTGTGTTTCCTACTTGGATATTTCCTCTAAACCAAAGATAAGAAGCATTTTCTACTTCATTAGCTGAAAGTGTAAATGTATTTGTACACGTTTCAAACAAACTTCCTTGCTCAACAATGGCTTCAAATACTTCTTTAATTGGAACAACAACTTCTAATCGTTCACTTTCTAAGCTATTTACAACGACAGAAATATAAAACGTAGTTGTATCATTCAAAGCAGGCGTTTGAATAGTTGCATTATTTGTTTCAAAAAGCGGACTTGCAGCATTTTGAGAAGCATACACACGATAGACAGCTCCATTACTACGAACTTCAATCGTTCCTGTTTCTCCTTTACAAGCAGCTTCTAAAGAGAATAAAGTTGGCGTTGATGGAATTGTACGTACTTGAACAAAGTTTGAAGTGGCTGTATTATTTCCACAAATTGCTTTTATAGAATACGTATACTGTGTACTTGGATTCAATAATGAATCAACAAAAGATAATTGAGAAGCAACAACTGTTTCTAATAACTGGTTGTTTCTCCAAATTTCATAATTGATAGCATTTGAATTTGCTGGAGTTGTCCAAGAAAGTTTTGCTTTGGTTGCAGAAAGTGCTTCTGCTGTCAAATTCGTTGGCAACTGACAATCTGCAATTGGTGGGTTTGAACCACCAGCAGGATCACATAAAGGCAATACATCCAAAATTGTATTTTTGACTGTATTTGTGATAATTGGAGCATTTGTATCAAAATAAATGTAGGATTTATTTTCAATTCTTGAAGTATCTGTATGTGCTGCAATTTCATCAAGCTCAAAAATAACATACCCTTGACTAAGTTCTGGGCTAGAAGTGCTATCAGGTAAATTGATATTATTAAAAACAAAATTAATATTATTATTATTATTTGCTGTCGTATCAACCACCATCGGATGGCTACTTCCAACAACTCTTAAAGAACTTCTATCTAACAAATTGCTCAACGAATCTACAATATTTACATTCAAAGCAGGTGCATTTCCTGTGTTTTGGAAACGAATCGTATAAGTCAAAGGTAAATCTGAACGCTTCATAAATTTATCATCACAAATTCCTTGTGGATAGACTTGTTTGTCATTTGGGTCGTATGAGTTTATGATTGGAAAGCAATATGATTTTAAATTATTTGAAGGAGCAAGGTCATTTGTTTCAGGTGTGATATGTCCTGTAAAACAAACTTCATTGCCAATATTTAAACTTATATCTGGAGTTACAGAAACTCTAACTACAAAGTTTCTATCATAATTCAAATCAGTTACATCCCAAAAGAGATTATTCCCTACAATTCTATCTGGCGTAATGGAAGCCGAATTATATGTTACATTAGCAGGTAAAGTAACTTTTACTTCCCCTGATTGAGGAGCGCAAGAATAATTATTTGCATAGACTGTAATATTTGAAGTTATGGCAGGACGGAAAATATTAGCGAATATATTTACATTAAAATCATAGTTTGTAGCCGAAGGAATAATCATTACAGGTTGAATAGTCTGATTTCCTGATTGGTCTGTGATTCTTAGCTCAAAAATTCTTATAGAAGTGTTTCCACAATCAAACATTCTAGTTTCAAGTGCTATATCATTAAATACTACATTTATATCTAATGAATCTGTACAATTATCGCTCAAAGAAGTAAGAAAATCCCTTGCAGAAATAGTTGCTTGATTAGAAGCATTAAAACTTACTGGAAGTGTTCTGACAGTTACAATTGGACGAATTGTGTCTTTTACATGAATAATAGAAGGAGATGTTTCTACATTTCCTTGACTATCTGTAACTCTCAAAACTACATCGTGAACTGCATTTGTATCAGCACAAGAAAAAGAACGAGTAGCCAAACCTGTATCATCAAAAAGGAAGGAAGTAATTGTATTTCCACAACCAGCCGAACTTATACTGTCTAGTAAAGCAGCATTTACTTCTACTTGACCTGTATTATCTAAATAAGCTATGTAATTAGGCTTACTTACTGCATTTAAGGCTAACGAAGTAGTAACTAATAATTCTAATCTATCACTACTTCCACAACCTACAACAGAGTCCTGAACATAGAAATAAGTAGAATCGGCTGTCAAAATTGGCGTGGTAAAACTATCCCCTGTATGAATAGGAGTAAGGTTTGTAAGTGAATTGTACCAATAAACTGTTCCTTGTCCTGTAGCTTCTAAAACAGTAGTATCATTTGGACACAATCCGTACTGATTAGAATTTTGTGATGTAATAGAAGGAATAGTAGGTGCAGAAGCAACAAGTCGTGCAATTCTGTTTCTACCTACTCCATTATAACTTGTAAATTCTCCTGCAATTATGAGTGTATCATTTGATATTGATATCACATTAGTTATTACACTATCAGCACTAGAACCTGATGAAAAAGTATTATCTATACTTCCATCTTCATTTAATCTTGCAAGCTTTTTTAAATTAGCACTATTAAGTTGATCAAAATTTCCTGCTACAATAATTTTGTTATCATCTTGAGAAATAATATTTCTAATTGCTCCAAATGGATTACTATTTGAGTCACTGAAACTTACATTAAAATTGTTATAAGCAATTCCGTTGTTATTTACCTTGCGAATAGACCAATCAGGTAGTTCTCCTGCAATAATAATATCGCCATTATTTTGTATACATATCTCTTGAATTCTATTTACATTTAAGTTTGTATTAAATAGAGGATCTAAGTCACCATTAGGTAATATCCTAATTAACCCTGTTACTGTTATTCCTTTATATTGAGTAAAACTACCCCCTACTACTATTTTTCCATCTGACTGAAGTTTTAATTTCTGGGTTAAGCCATTCATCCCTCCTGTTGCAAATGAATTATCTATGCTTCCATCAGAATTTAACCTTATTATAGTGTATTCACCATTGATATATCCACTTATGACAATTTTCTGATCTGTTTGAATCAAAATATTAATTATAATACTAGTGATATTAAATACGCTATTTGCATTAAAAGTTGAATCTATACTTCCATCAGAATTTACACGTAGCAAATAATTTCTAGGTATAGAATGAGAATTATTATTAAAAACACCACCTACTATTAATTTTCCATCTGCTTGAACTGCCATTGCAATCATGTCATTTGAAGGTATAGGTATGTAATTTTTTCTAAAATAAAAAGTAGTATCTATTTCGCCATTCCTATGAATTTTAGCAATATAATTTGCTTGCCTATTATTATATCTCCCAAAGACTCCCAAAGCAAAAAAACCTCCATCTGGAGTGCGAATAAGTTGTGCTAAAGAATTATTAAATCCCTGACTAGAATTAAATGTACTATCCCAGCTTCCATCTTCATTTAATCGTTCCACTCCAGAATGTGTTATATCTACATTAGTAAGAATTTGATTGTTAGGCAATAGAGTTGTAAAAGATACATCAGGATTACTACTTGTAGTATGCGTTTGAGGAATATCATCTGTTTTTTTTACATTTCTACAATAAAATGAATCGTCTATATCAGCATTTTGTTCTAAGCGTATTATGTTTGTTCTACTTACTCCTTTATAAGAGTTGAAATTTCCTGAAACTATTATTTTCTGATTTGTTTGAATAGAAATATTATGAATTATATCTATATCAGAGAAACCGTTTGTGTTATTAAAAGATAGGTCTAAGCTCCCATCTATGTTTAGGCGAGCTAATTTTTTCGTTGTAGTATTATGAGAACTGTTAAAAGTTCCTCCAATAATTATTTTACCATCATTTTGTAGTGCCATACCATAAATAATAGCATTATTATTTGTTCCTGCTCCTATGAAGGAATTGTCTATTGTTCCATTAGAATTTAGTTTTACTATAGCTCTTTTATTTGATCCGTTATACGCTGAAAATATACCACTAGCAAAGATTTTATCATCATTTTGAACAATCAACTCTTGTATGGAAGCAGGAACTAAGTCTTGGCTTAGTTGTCCTTGAGTAAAAGTGTTATCTAGACTTCCGTCTATATTAAGACGAATTATGTTTCTAATTGTATTATTTGGTAGATCAATTTCTCCCCCAATAATTATTTTTCCATTTGATTGAATTTCTACTGCTCTTATTTTATCAATAGAAAATGATGTAGGGCTAATTAAACTTGGTGGTGTGAAAGTATTATCTACACTACCATCTGTATTAAGTCGCAGTATTCCTCTTGGTGCATTTTGATAAAACATACCACCAACAATTAAAACTTTTCCATTTGGTAGTGGTACAGCATCTTCTATTGAAATATAGCCTATTTCATCTAAACTAAAAGAATCATCAATAGTCCCATTACTATTTAATCTTGCTATGCCATTGGAGTAATGATTATTAAAAGTTTCCAACTTACCTATAATTAATAGCTTATTATCAGGTAATACAAATATTTTTTTCACTTTTGAACTACCATAAATACTTCTACCATCTCCTAGACCTAATCCTACATCCAAAGGATTAAAACTAGGATCATTAGCAGCAGGATTACACTGCCCAAAGGCAGAAAAAGAGTAAATATTACTCAACAAAAAAACAGCGCATACAAAAAGTAGGCTGCATAAATTAGAATATGATTTTTTCATCAAAGAAATTCAATTACGAATTATGAAATTAAAAATTACTGTTCTTAGGATTGAGAATGTGATTTATAATTAAAGATAATTCTGTGTAGAAATAGAATAAATAGTAATAGAGGGGATTTGAAGATACAAAGGTAGGTTTTTATTTACGTAAACACATGCTTTTTTATAGAAAAAAAGAATCATTATCCAGTATGAATAGAATAAGACTATTCTAAATCCCTTAACACTCCTTAACAAACTCTAAAAAATATAATAATTCTAAGTTTCTGAAAAACAATAACTTATAAAGTAATTGTTTTTTTAAATATAAAATCTGTAATTACGAAGTGTTTTTTGTCATTATACTCAATAGAAATTAGTTTTGGAAAATTGGACGTGACAATTCGGAACTAAAAGAGTCTCTAGTTCATCTATGTAGTCGTCGATATATTGAAAAAAATCAAGGATGTTTGTCCTAAATTTTTCAAAGGTATCGTAGTAATTGTAGTCAATTACTTTTTTTGGTAGTGTAATTTAATGAGTGATTTGTTTTCTTATTTATTTTCACATTTTTCTATTCTCTCCTAATGATTACTACTCAACTTGTTTGTCGTAAATGTGACTCAGAAAATTTAGTTCGTAATGGAAGTAATGGCTCAGGCAATCCTAAATCTAAGTGCAAAGATTGTGGTTTTTCAGGTGTTATTTCTTCTAAACGAGTTAGTGAATGGACTAAAGATTTAGCTTGTGCAAGCTACCAAGAAAAATCTAGTTTACGAGGCGTAGCTCGTATTTTTGAAGTTTCTCATCAAAGCATTCTTCGTTGGACAAAAAAAAGCAGAGCAAGTAATTGATAGTATTTGTAATCTTTCTGATACGCTTGTTTCTAGTGTAGAAGAAGAAATACTTGAGTTAGACGAATTATGTAGTTTTGTATTTTGTAAGAACTTTAAAAGTTGGCTGTGGATAGCTTTGTGCAGAAGAACAAGGCAAATTGTTGCTTTTCATTTAGGAAATAGAAGTGCTAGAAGTTGTAAAAAACTATGGGATAATGTTCCAGAAAACTACAAACATAGCATTACCTTTTCTGATTTTTGGAAAGCTTATAAAAAGATTATTAAAACTGGAAAGCATCATAGTGTTGGAAAAGATTCTGGACAAACTAACCATGTCGAAAGATGGAATAATACTTTAAGACAAAGAGTAGGTAGATTTGTAAGAAAAACATTAAGTTTTTCAAAATCGTATTACAATCATTTCTTGTTTACCTATTATTTTATCATCAACTATAATAAAGAAGCTGAGAAAAAATATTTAAAATCACTCAAAATGTAACACTACCAAATTTGTAACTACTAAATTATTTCTATTCGATGATAAAACAATTGATTCTTCTCCTAATCCTATTAAAGGCAAAATGTGTATTTTAGATTTTGGATTGAGTAAATAACCTGTATAAATATTTCCTCCAAAGCCTTTTAAATCAGTATTTTTGTTATTATCTGCATTTGTGTTTTGGATATAATTTCCTTCCCCTCCTACTTTAAAACGACCAAACCAACCATAACCTCCTGCTCCAAAAACGTTTGTTATTTCTTTGGAAGAAGCAAAATCAGAAAAATTAAGTTGGGAGTTTATTTGAGAAAAATTTTGATTTCTAAAACCTTACAATAGATACAAACCTCCTGCTCTTTTTCTATTAGATGTAGCATTTTGAGAAAATGAAATTGTTATAAACATTCCATAAAAAACTAAGGTAAGAACATACCAAATAGTAAATTTTAGTTTTTTCATTATTGTCTGTTTTTAGAGTGATTGAATAACTTACTCTAAATTCTGAATTTCTATTTAACTAGACTAATATTTTATACCAAAAGCTATTTTGAGAGGACGAAAAGTAAAATACTAACCCAAATCAGTTATTTTCCGTTATATTGCTTAAATAATAAATCAAAATTACCTTTTACTATAAAATACCTTAATATATATGGCTAATTCAAGAAATAAACCCTTAATATCTCCCAAAACAGTCTTTTTTGGAATCGGAACTTTTGTTGTTATTATAGTTGCTCTCGTGTTTTTATTCAGAACTTTTGTAGTTGTTGAATCTGGACAAGTTGGTGTAGTAGCTAATTTTGGAGCAGTTCAAGATATTTTACTGCCAGAAGGAATGCATGCTGTGAATCCTTTCGTTTCAACAGTTATTCAGCTTGATGTACGTGTTCAGAAAATGGAAGCATCTGCGTCTGCGTCTTCTAAAGATTTGCAACCCGTTACTTCTAAAGTAGCACTTAATTTCTTTTTATCTAAAGAAAAAGCAAATGTTATTTATAGAGATTTGGGACTAGATTACAAGAGAACTATTATCGAACCCGTTATCCAAGAGTCTATAAAATCGGCTGCTGCTCGTTATACCGCTGAGGAATTGATTACAAAAAGACCTGCTGTAAAAGAAGATGTATATGAGTATATCAAAAAACGTCTTGCTCAAAATAATATTATTGTTACTGATTTTTCAATTATAGATTTTAATTTTTCACCAGAATTTAACTCAGCTATTGAATTAAAACAAATTGCAGAACAAAAAGCATTAACTGCTCTCAATGATTTGGAGCGTATTCGTACAGAAGGAGAACAAGAACGAGTTAGAGCGCAAGCACAATCTGATGCACAAAAACTACTTCAATTATCATTAGATGACGAGCTTTTAAGATTGAGAGCTATCGAAAAATGGGATGGAAAACTGCCTGTTATTTCGGGTGGTGGAGAAACTTTTGTAGATGTCGCTGATATTTTGAAGTCGAATCGTAAATAAATATGACTTTCGCAAATTTGCTTTCGGACAAAATTTTATTTTGTTTTTAACAAA
>JAHDBD010000051.1 GCA_020630575.1 Bernardetia sp. | reverse complement strand
GTTACTGGTGTTCCTAAATCTACATTTGAAGCTGTACAGTTTCCTGCATCTGTGTTTACAGATACAGTTAAAGGTGCTGTAATCGTTGGGTTTTGAGTATCTACTAATTTCTCTGCTTGAATAGCAAAAGTATAAATAGAGTTGGTTGCATCATTACTTTCAATAGAAATTGTAGCACTTTGAATTCCTACTGTATTAGGATTGTAAGTAACTGTAAAAGTTGCGCTACTCAATGGAGCTATTGAAGTAGTATTGAAATTACCAACTGTAAAATCAGCAGAACCACTAATAGAAATAACAGGATTCCCTGTAAGATTCAAATCTACATTCGAAGTATTTTGTATTGTAAACGATTGATTAATTGGTGTTGAGTTACAATTACTAACACTTCCAAAATCAGTACCATCAGTCGTAGAAGGTGTAACATCTCCATTCACAATATCAATACCGTTTCCTTGTATATTTATTTCTGGGTCAAAGATTATAATTGTTCCTACTCCTTGAATAGCAAAATCATAAGTAGCTTCATTAGGATTAGGGTGATCACTATTAATTGTAATAGTAGCTGTTCTAGTTCCTAAACTGGAAGGTATAAAAGTTACATCAAAAGTTGCCATTCCACCAGCAGTTACTAGAGTAGGTCCAGTACCTGTTATCATAAAGTCAGTAGTATTACTCGAAACGATTGAACTAATATTTAATGCTAGACTTCCTGTATTTCTGATAGTGTAAGTAACTACTCTACTTGTGGTTACGTTTCCAAAATCTGTATCATTTGCAGTAGAAACAGTAGTAGATCCATCTGCAATATCCACTAACGGATTTCCTCCTTGTACATTAATATCTAGAGAAGTGCCAAATATATAAGCTGCTCCTGCACCATTACCTCTTGTAGTTTCTGCATCAGCTCCTACTATAGCGTAGTCTCCTGAAATAGCTACAGCCGTACCAAACCTGTCAAATCCCTCTGCATCACTTGCCTGTATTTTAGCTTCTTGTACCCAGCTTGTTCCATTTCGTTTAAACATATAAGCAGCTCCTGCATTAGTACCTCCTGTATCTTCGAAAATTGTTCCTACAATAGCATAGTCTCCTGAAATAGATGCAGACTCACCAAACCAGTCATTTGCTTGTGCATCATTTGCCTGTATTTTAGCTTCTTGTACCCAACTTGTTCCACTTCTTTTAAACATATAAGCAGCTCCTGCATTAGTACCTCCTGTATCTTCATCTCTAGCCGTTACGATGGCGTAGTGCCCTGAAATAGCTACAGAATAACCAAAAAAATCTCCTTCCTCTATATCATTTGATTGAAGCTTGACCTCTTCTATCCAGTTTGTCCTATTTCGTTTAAACACATAAGCTGCCCCTGAAGCATGACCTTGTGTATCTTCATGAATAGCCCCTATGATAGCATAGTCTCCTGAAATAGCTACAGAATAACCAAAATTATCGCCTGCCTCTGCATCACTTGCTTGTATTTTAGCTTCTTCTATCCAGTTTGTTCCACTTAGCTTAAACACGTAAGCAGCTCCTGTACTAAAGCCTCCTGTATCTTCTCTATAAGCCCCTACAATAGCATAGCCCCCTGAAATAGATACAGACTTACCAAAAGTATCGCCTGCCTCTGCATCACTTGCTTGTAGCTTAGCTTCTTGTGTCCAACTTGTTCCATTTCGCTTAAATATATATGCTGCTCCTGCATCAGTTCCTGTATTTTCTTCAACAGATCCTATAATAATATAGTCCCCTGAAATAGATACAGACTCACCAAAACGATCGCCTGCCTCTGCATCACTTGCCTGTATTTTAGCTTCTTGTACCCAGCTTGTTCCATTGCGCTTAAATATATAAGCTGCTCCTGTACCAAACAGCCCTGTAGCTCCTATGACAGCATAGTCGCCTGAAATAGCTACAGACTTACCAAAATTATCACCTCTATCTGTATCATCTGCGAGTAGTTTTTGTATTTGGTCAACTGGAAGTAGAAAGTCTATACCTACTGCACCTACTGCAAAATCATATTCTGCTTCATCGCTATCATTATTATTGATAGTAAGAGTTGCTGAATGGCTGCCTTGTAGTGATGGCGTAAGAGTAACATCGAAAGTAGTAGATCCATTTACTGGAATAATAGCAGGGAAAGTAATATTGCTTACTACAAAATCAAGTGCATTTGCTCCCGTTACATCAATAGACGAAACGGTAAGATCTGTTCCTCCTGTGTTTTGAATAGTATAAGTTTTTGTTACAGAACTTTCATTTGAAACTGTGCCAAAATCTGTATCATCTCCTGTGTTAGGAATAAAATCTCCATCGATAATACTTATACCATTTCCTTGTATATTTATTTCTGGCGTAGAACTACATACAAGCATATCACCTGTAATAATCCAGTTATTAGGTGCAGAAGTAAGTGTATTTCTTGCACTTTGTCCATTACAGTAAGTAAGTCCAGTTGCTCCTAGATTTATGTTTGGATTGACAGTTTGTGCTGCCCAGCCTATAAGTGTTGCGTCATAGTTGGCTGTACTTAGACCAGAGTTATCTAGCATTCTAATCATGCCATCATACCAAGTAGTTTCTACAACATTGCTCACATTCCAGTTTCCAAGGTTTTGGTTAAATGCTGTTGCTCCATTAAACATTCCTCCCATAGCAACTACATTATCTGTATTCCAGTTACCAATATTTTGATTAAAAGCAGTAGCTTCATAGAACATCCATACCATAGAAGTTACATTTTCTGTATTCCAACTACTAATATCTTGGTTGAAAGAAGATGCTTGATAAAACATGCCAAACATAGTAGTAGCGCTTTCTGTATTCCAATTATTAATATCTTGATTGAAAGAAGATGCACCAGAGAATGTTCTACTCAAAATAGATACGTTTTCTGTATTCCAATTACCAATATCTTGATTAAAAGATGTTGCATTATAGAATGTATAATTCAAACTTGTCAATGAGGAAGTATTCCAATTTCCAATAGGTTGATTAAAAGAAGTTGCATTACCAAATGTATAAGTCATTGATAATACACGTTCTGTATTCCAATTTCCAATAGGTTGATTAAATAAAGGAGCATCATAAAATACTCGACTCATAGAAGATATGTTTTCTGTATTCCAATCATTCATTGTTACATTTCCATCAAAAATAGCACAACCTTCAAATAAACCGTTTATGTTCGCTACATTTTCTAAGTTAGGAACATCGGTAGCAGTATAAGTTAAGTTGATACAATTTTTAAAAGCTCCAGAAAGTCCACGCCATTCAATATCTCCCCAAGCCTCTATAGTTCTGATTTTTGTACTTTCATTAGGATAATCGTCCATAGAAAAATCATAAAAATCTCCCTTGATGGCTAACTCATAAGTACTTCCATTTTCTAATCCTGTAATAGTATAGCTTCCAGAAAGACTAGCAATAGAACCTTCTGCTACTCCTGCATTGGTTAAATTTGTCCAAGTAACCTCGTAATTAGTACTTGAAGAATTTGTAGGAATTGTAATTGTTCCATCATCTGTTATCCAAGTAGTACGGAAAGGGCGATTATTATTATATGTACCTTGAACTACAAATGTATAAGGAGAATTATTTACATCGCTATTTTCAATAGAAATGGTCGCTGTTTGTACTCCTACCGTATTTGGAGTATAAGTAACAGTAAAAGTCGCACTACTAAGAGGTGCTATGGAAGTAGTTGTAAAATTACCAACTGCAAAGTCAGCAGAACCACTAACAGAAATAAGAGGTGTTCCTGTTAAATCTAAAGCTGTACAACTATTATTTTTGATTGTAAATGATTTTGTTATTGAACTACCAATATTTGCAGTTCCAAAATCAGTATTATCAGCCGTTTCTGGTGTTGTATCTCCGTTTGTAATTTCTATATTATTAGATGAAATACTTATAGCATTTCCTTGTATAGTTTCGGTCATATAAACTGCACCACCAAAAAGACCGTTTGTCCAATTTCCTATTGCTCCAATGATATAATCTGTATCAAGTGCTACCGAATGTCCAAAGTAAAGAGGAGAAGTAGGATTTGTAGGTTGTGCTTCTAGCTCATTCGTAAACTCCCAAGTTGTTCCATCAAAATTATATTCGAAAACAGAACCAAAATGATTGTTATTTGGTGTATAACTCGCACCTACTAAAATACGATTTTCTGAAATAGCAACTGACGTTCCATACCAACCTGCTTGTGGATTATTTGGTGTTAGTTTTATTACTTCTTGCCATGTAGAAGTAGTAGCATTTCGTTCGATAACATAAGCTGCATTCTGTGAAGTATTATTTACTCCTATTACAGCCTTATTATTTGAAAGAGATATATCAGCACCGAACTCAACTGAATTTGGCGCATCAGATGCTACTACTTTAGATTCTCTTACCCAGCTAGTACCATTTTTTTTAAAGAAATAAACTGCACCTGAAGTAGGAGCTTCCATTCTATCAGCAATAGCGATATAATCTCCATCAACATCCAAACGAGTACCAAAACTATTACTTGTTGTGGTATTATCTCCCATCAAAGTAGCAGTATTATTCCACCACAATCCTATTTCATCATATTCAAAAACATAAGATACTCCAATATTTGTTGAGGTATTTCCACCAATAACAAGTGTATTATTTGATACAACTGCTGTTCCAAAACTTCCAGTAAGACCAAAATCAGATGCTACAAATCGGTTTTCGAAATTCCAAGTAGTTCCATTTCTTTTATAAATATAGATAGCAGATTCAGATGGTGAACTTACCACAGCAAAATTATCTGTTATATCTACTTTGTTTCCAAAGTTATTCCACATTGTTTGATCGAATGTTGTAAAGACAGCATTCTCTATCCAAGTACCATTTACTTTTTGATAAATGTATGCTTCTCCTGCTTGTGCTGTTGGTGTTACACTTCCATAAGGAACAGGTTTTCCAACAATAGCATATTCTCCAAAAATAGCTACATCTTGACCAAAATGATCATCTGCAATTACATTTGAACCTATGAAAGCTGTTTGCTGTGTTGTTCCTGCTTGTATATTTGTAGCTTGAACTGTAAATGTATAAGGAGAATTAATAGCATCACTATTTTCAATAGAAATAGTTGCTGTTTGAGTTCCTATTGCATTTGGAGTGTAAGTAACTGAGAAAGTAGCACTACCATTTGAAGGAATTGAAGTAACTGTAAAATTACCAACAGCAAAATCAGAAGAACCACTAACAGAAATAATTGGTGTTGCTGTTAAATCTAGATTTGTACAACCATTATTTATAATTGTAAATATTTTTGTGATTGGAATAGGATTGCAAGCATCTGCACTTCCAAAATCTGTATTATCAACAGTTTGAGTAGTTGTAGAATTATTTGCAATTACTGTATTATTAGATTCAATCGTAATTCCATTATTTGTAGTTATTTCTCCGATATAAACTGCACCGTCATTAAAACTCGTCGTATTCCCATTTGTATTGTATGCAGTAGCTCCTACAATATAATTATCAGCACTAAGAGCGATTGATTTACCAAAATCTAAATTAGAAGCTGGATTTGTTGGTTGTACTTCTATTGTATTATCAAGTTGCCAAGTCGTTCCATCAAAAGAATAATCATAGACTACTCCAAAATGAATACCATTTCTGTTGTCTTGAGGTGCACCCACCAAAACATGATTGTTATGAATAGCAACTGTTAAACCATACCATGTTGAAGCTGGAATACCACCTACAGCATTGAGTGTCGTTTCTGGTTCCCAAACAGAAGTAGCTGAATTACGTTTTAAAATATAAGCTCCTTCTATTCCAAAAGCAGGGTCTGTACTTACTATCAATCTATCATTTGACATAGACAAATCCCAACCTATATTCATAACTGTATTTCCCAAACCAGCCAATAGTTTGTCTTCTCTTATCCAGTTTGTTCCGTCTTTTTTGTAGAAGTAAATAGTACCTATATTGGCATTTTCCATTCTATCTGTAACAGCCATATAATTTCCATCAATAGCTAATATACTACCAAACTCACTTTGTGTATGAATGTAATCGCTTGCTAGAGTAGAAGTGTGATTCCAGTTTGTTCCATCATATTCTAATGTATAAACTGTTCCTATATTGCTTGCATTTTTTCCACCAATAACGATTGTAGTATTTGAAATTTTAGCTATTCTGAAGTTTGCATTCAATCCAAAATCAGTAGCTACAAATTTGTTTTGGCGTATCCAAGTAGATCCAATGTTTTCATAAACATAAATTGCAGATTCCGATTCAGAACTCACAACAGCGAAATTTCCATCTATATCTACATTAAGCCCAAAATCCCAAGCATTAGGATTATCGGCATTGAATATAATTTGTTCTGACCAAGTAGAACCTGTTTTCTTGTAAATATAAACTTCAGCATCTTCATTATTCCTTAAAGCTACATTCGGCTTTCCAACAATAGCATACTGACTAGAAATAGCTACATCACTACCAAAAAAGTCGTTTTCACCTACATTTGAACCTATATAAAGCGTTGGCTCTGCTGCTCCTGTTTGTGCATTAGCTTGTACTACAAACGTATAAGGAGAATTATTTGGAGCATCACTTTCAATCGAAACAGTAGCAGTTTGAGTGCCTATCTGATTGGGAGTATAAGTAATTGTAAATATTTCACTACTAAAAGGAGCGATAGAAGTAACTGTAAAATTACCAACTGCAAAATCAGAAGAACCACTAATAGAAATAAGTGGTGTTCCTGTAAGATTTAAAGGTAAACTAGAAGGATTACTTATAACAAATGATTTACTTACTGATGCAACTGCATTACAGTTTCCTATATTTCCAAAATTTCCAAAATCTGTTCCATCAGTTGTAGAAGGAGTAATATCTCCGTTTGTAATTTCAAGACTATTACTCAAAATACTAATCAGAGATGTAGGTAAAGGATTGGTCTGACAAGAAAATGTAGTTCTATTAATGATAGTTCCATCTCCTAATTCACCTATTTCATTATTACCTGTTCCACAAAACAATAAACGGTCTGCTTTGAGTGCTAAAGTATGGCTACCTCCTGCATTTATAGCTATCCATTTGTTTTCCGTTCCTATTCTTGTAGGAGTGCTTGTACTTGTAGTAGTTCCGTCGCCTAATTGTCCTTGCCAATTTGCCCCCCAGGTCCAAAGAGAGCCATCAGCCTGTAATGCTGTAGAATGCTGTCCTATTATAGATAAAGCAACTACTGTCCATTTGCTTGAATTCCCTACTTGAGTAAATATCGTTCTTTGTAAGGTTGTTCCATTTCCTAATTGTCCACTAAAATTTTGTCCACTCATCCACAATGTTCCATTTGCTTTTAGTGCAGCCGAAAAAGAACCTCCACCAGAAATACTTATCCAATCATTATGTGTTCCTGATTGAACTAAGTTGATTTGATTAGTAGTTGTGTTTCCATTTCCTAATTGTCCTGCAAAGTTAGAACCTGCTCCCCAAACTGTTCCGTTGGCTTTTAAAGCTAAAAAATGAGTATTACCAGCGTCTACACTTATCCAATCATTAGCCGTTCCTAATTGTTGAGGCGAATTAATACTGTTAGCTCCTCCTCCATTTCCCCATCTCCATAAAGTTCCGTTTGCTTTGAGCGCAACAGCAAACCCTGCACCTCCAGTAATACTTACCCAGTCATTATCTGTTCCAATACGAGTAGGAATGATAGCATTTGTAGTTGTTCCATTTCCTAAAGCTCCACTATGATTACCCCCCCATGTCCAAAGTGAGCCATCTGCTTTTATACCAGCTGAAAATTGACCCATTGCTATACCACAAATCCAATCATTGCTTGTTCCTACTTGCTTAGCTACATTCGAACCCGTACCCAATATTCCTACAATACCATTAGAACTATCATATCCTAGTTGTTCATCGCTATCTGAACCCCAAGCCCAAATTGTTCCATTTGATTTTAGAGCTACACTATGATTTGTACCTGCACTTACGCTAATCCATTTCTCAACTGAGTTATGAATGAATGTAAAGGTAGATTCATCTGTTGTAGTTCCATTTCCTAATTGTCCTAAATTATTACGTCCTGATATATATAACTTTCCATTTGATTTAACAGCTAAACTAGTATAAAATCCACATTGTAAAATTATCCAATCATTAGTTGTACCAACACGAGTAGGTATATTTAATTCTGTTCCTACTCCACTTGTTCCTTGTCCTAACTGTCCATATTGATTATTTCCCCACGTCCATAAAGAACCATTTGCTTGAATTGCTGCTGAATATTCAGCTCCAGCACTTATGCTTACCCAGTTATTTGTAGTTCCTACTCTTCTAGGAGTAGTAAAGTTTGTAAGATTTCCTAATCCTAACTGACCTTTTGAATTATCCCCCCATGCCCATAAAGAGCCATCTGCTTGAATTGCTAATGCATGACTTGTTCCAAACTCAACTTGTGTCCAGTTAGTATCTGTTCCCAAACGAGTAGGTGTTGTTCTAGTATTAGAATTTCCTAAACCAAGCTGACCATTTGCATTTTTACCCCATACCCAAAGTGAACCATCTGCTTTTATTGCTGCATAATTATTTGATGTACCACCAGCAAAAATATCTTTCCAATTTGTATCTGTTCCTATCTGAATAGGTACACTACTATCTACTCCTGTACCATTGCCTAAGCTACCGTCTCCATTAAATCCCCAAGCCCAAAGTGTTCCGTTTGATTTGATAGCAAAAGAATTATTTGTACCAGCCGAAATAGCTACCCAATCTGTATCTGTTCCTATTTGGATAGGATTCAAACTATTTATATCTGTTCCATTTCCTAACTGTCTTGCTCCGTTGAATCCCCATGTCCAAAGTGTCCCATTTGATTTGAGAGCGATATTGTGACTGTTACCAGAATGAATAGCTGTCCAATCTGTATCTGTTCCTATACGTATAGGAGTATTTCTGTCTGTAGTTGTTCCATCTCCTAATTGTCCTCCCCAGTTTTGTCCCCACGCCCAAAGTGAACCATCACGAATTTCGATAGTATGGCTACCAGAGCTAGAAATTTTGCTATAATGAGAGCGATAAACAACAGATTTATTTCTGTTTCTGATATTTGTTTGTGCTGACAAGTCTTGAATACTGACAGATAAAAATGCAAAGATTATCAACATAAAAGCTGATAGCCTAATGAAGTAGTTATTTTTCATTGGTATGAGATACGTGTAAAATAGAATGTAAGAATTTGAGTATGCAAAAGTAATTTATATTTATATAATTACAAAGTAAAACCAAGTCAAAAGTGACTAATGTGCTAAAAATCAAAGATTTGAATGAAAATTTTAAGTAGTTAGAGTATATAAGGCAGCTTGTTGTCGCAATGTAATAATAAATGTATTTGTTTTTTTGTTAAAATAAAATTTTGCTTTTATGTAATTTTTCAGCAGAAATTATAATACATAATTATACAATACCAATTTCTCTAGAATGTAACATGGCTTTTTCACTTTTGATAAAATAACACGTCTTTACATTCAGATTTTCCATATTCTGAAGAATTTTTTTTGTGCTACTTTTTTGTTTGTTCTCAGTCTGACGAATATAAATTGCTTTTATACTTTGAGGAAAGGTCTTACAAATTTCCTCATAAATAGTAGGGTCTGCTTGAGAATCATCTCCTAAAAGAACAAAGCGAAGATGTGGATAAAACTCTATAATATCTTTTATTTTATCAAATTTATGATGATGCCCTCCTCTTCCTGTAAAAAGAAAATCTGAAAGATTAGTTTTAATGCTTTTTAGCTTAATGACAGCTTTGGGTAAATTTTGAATCTGGGTAAAACGCTCAATAAAATTATATAAATTCCACTCACTACTAGAAACGTAAAAAAAAGCATTTGTTTCTCCTTTTTCTTGTTTAGCTTTACTAAGTAACTCATAATGTGCTGTTACATCTTCAAATACTTTTCGGTCATTTACATTTCTCCATAACAAAACATATAATTTTTTAAATAAATTATTGGTATGAGAAATCAAAAAAGTATCATCAATGTCTGAAATAAAAGCTAACTTTCCATCATAAGGATGCAAAATTTCAGTAGTTCTTTTTATGCTTTTGCCTTCATGATTTAATTCTACTTCTATTTTGTTCCATCCATTTTTAAAATGATCATCAGAAAAGTTTTTTAAAGGAATAGAAAAACGAAAATAACCATCTTTGAGCGTTTTGCTATGTATTTTTTTGTTATTATAATGAAGATACACATCTGCATTCGAAATGGTTTTTCTTCTGAAAGTACGAAGAACAGAATAAGCATGCTTGAATTTTGTTTTTTCACTCAACGGAACAGGCGATTTTTTGAAAACATGTCCAAAAACAACCAATAATTTATCACTTGCATAGCCTCTATACAATTTTATATCAGCTTTTAGATTATCTTTTCTTATAATATTTGAACTCATAGAAGTTTTTTTAATTAATTTCTTTTCTGACATAACAAGCAAATCAAAATCTAGTTTGATATAAACAACTAAAACTCACATAAACCCATGAAAAATAAAAACGATAATTTCATTTTTTTAGTCATAAACCCTCTAGCAGGAGGAACTGATAAGAAAAATGAAAAGTATGTAATAAAAGAATATATAGAAAATAAAGGATATAATTTTGTCTATTATGAAACAACAGGAAATAAAGAAGAACCTTCTGATGAGACAGAAATAAAAAAACTATATAATAAGTACAAACCTAAAAAAGTAGTAATTGGAGGAGGAGATGGAACAATCAAATTCGTTTTTGAAACACTTTTTGAAGAAGACATTATTTTTGGGATTTTGCCAATGGGTTCTGCCAATGGATTAGCCAAGGATTTGGATTTGCCCAACGACTTAGAAACCTGTTTAGAAATTGCTCTACAAGATAATTTTAAAGAGGTGGATAGCATTTCAATTAACAAGATGAAGAGTTTTCATTTGAGCGATTTGGGACTCAATGCTGAACTTATTAAAAACTATCACGATAGCAAAATACATGGAAAACTAGGTTATTTTTTACAAATGTTTCCTACCATTTTAGAAAACAAAGAACCTTTTAATGCTACTATTTCTACTCCAGATACACAAATTGAAACGCAAGCAAAAGTAATTTTGATAGCCAATTCAAGTAAATATGGAACAGGTGTAGTTGTAAATCCACTAGGGAAAGTAGATGATGATGTCTTTGAAATTGTTATTTTTAGAAGTTTAGAACTGTCTCTTATATTGAAAATATTATTTGGTAATCTGCCTTTAGAAGATGATGCTATCGAAATTATAAGAACAAAAAAAGCACTTATTCAAACAGATTATCCAATTAGTTTTCAAATTGATGGGGAGTTTTGTGGAGAAGTAAAACAGTTAGATATAGAGATGGAAAAACAGAAAATTAAAATTGCTACACCTAAATTAAATTCTACTCCACGTAAGTAGTCAGAAAAAATAAAAGACTAATTAGCAAGTGATTTGTAGTATGAAATAAAAGGTATACTAAAAAAATACTTCTTTTGTTCTTGTAAAGAATTAAAATACAGTAATATACTGTCAGAGTAATCATAAAACCAACAACTCAGCGAAGCCAAATCACTCGCTAATTATTCTAATTATTTATTTTTTTAAGTCACCACTATTCACTAAACTCATTTTTAACTGACTTTTTGACACATTTTTTGAATAACAATTCAATTCTTTACGTATCTTTGAAGCATATTTGCAATTGTGTTATTATTATTTTACATAATTGATATTTTTTCAATAAAAAATAGTTTTTTCCTGCTAAAAACACGTAAACCTTGACTATGATAGATGTTCAGCCCATAAAATTACGTTTCGGAATTATTGGTCATTCTCCTTTGCTCAATCATGCCATAAAAGTCGCTGCACAAGTTGCCAATACAGATATGAGCGTTTTGATTACAGGCGAAAGTGGAACAGGAAAGGAGTCGTTTTCTAAAATCATTCATCAACTCAGTACACGCAAACATTCTACTTTTATTGCTATCAATTGTGGGGCAATTCCTGAAGGAACAATCAATTCTGAACTTTTTGGACACGAAAAAGGCTCTTTTACAGGGGCAGCAGGAACACGAAAAGGATATTTTGAAGAAGCTGACGGAGGAACAATTTTTTTAGATGAAATTGGAGAAATGCCTCTTGATACACAAGCAATGCTTTTAAGAGTTTTAGAAAATGGAGAGTTTATAAAAGTGGGTTCTTCAAAACCTCAAAAGACAGATGTTCGGGTGGTGGCAGCTACAAATGTACGCTTGGTTCAAGCTGTTGAAGAAGGAAAATTTAGAGAAGATTTATATTATCGTCTTAATACTGTTCCAATTTTTGTTCCTCCTCTAAGAGATAGAGAAGATGATGTAGAACTTCTTTTTCGCAAGTTTGCAGGTGATTTTTCAGAGCGTTATCGTAGCAAACCAATTATTTTGGATGAAGATGCCAAACAAATTTTGCTTTCTTATCCCTTTCCTGGAAATGTTCGTCAGCTCAAAAATTTGGTAGAACAAATGTCTGTTTTAGAAGGTGATAACAGAAATATTGATGCAGAAATATTGAAAAATTATTTACCAAAAAATGCTCCACGAGCAAATACACTTCCTGCACTTTCGGGAAGTGAGCAAGCAAAAGATAACTTTTCAGAGCGAGATTTATTGTATAAAATATTGTTTGATATGCGTAGAGATGTAACCGAACTCAAACAACTCGTTTTGAATATTTTGGAAGGACAAGGAAGTGCAGGAATGTTGCAAAAATATGAACATCTTTTTGATGATGTAGCTAAGAATGGTGAAGCTTATTCTGATAAAAATTCTAATTTGCCTTTGTATCTCAATCCGTCCAATCCAAATTCTGCTAATTATAATCATGTTGAAGATGAACAAGATGATGCTGCCATAGAATATGCTAAAGAAGTAGAAGATGACAACGAACCAGAGAAAGAACCAGAAGAGGAAACACTTTCTTTAGAGAAAAAAGAAAAAGAAATGATTATTAAGGCATTAGATAAAAATAATAATCGTAGAAAATATGCAGCACAAGATTTAGGAATTTCGGAGCGTACTTTATATAGAAAAATAAAACAATACGAACTGGATAAATAAACAATGGTTAATTGTGAGTTATTAATGGTTAATTGAATTTCTAGACTGAAATAAAATAGATAATTTTGTGTTTTAACAAGAGTAAACCTCATTAATAGCAAAGTATCAACACTGGTTACAAAATCAGAAAATAACGCTGAAATAAATAAAAATGATAAATAAATATATAAATAAAACTTTCCTTTTTAGCTTGATTCTTCTTCTATCAAGCTGTACAGGTGCATCTCTTTTTAAACTAAATGGTGGAACAATTGATTATACCAAAATCAAAACGCTTTCTATCCAGCCAATTTTGAATGATGCAGGACAAGGACCTCCAACAATTACAATTAATGCAACTGAAAAATTGCGTGAATTTTATCTTCGAAATACTCGTCTAGGGCTAGTTCAAGCTGGAGGAGATATGCAGATTGAGGGAAGAATTGTAGGTTATGAAGTTATTCCTGTTGCACCACAAGGAGGATCGCAAGTTGCAACTATTCAGCGTTTGCAAATCAAAATGGAAGTGACTTATTATAATGCTGTTGAAGAAGACCAATCTTTTGATGATAAAGTGTATACACAATTTGAAGATTTTGAACAAAACCAGACACTTTCACAGGTAGAAGAACAGCTAGTAGAAATTATTTTGGATAGAATTGTGTTTGATATTTTTAACGACACAGCAGGAAATTGGTAACAATTAATTACGAATTAAATTACTATTCTTTATTTTGATGTAACTCTGTCCCACTAAATATGGCTTCGTAGTACAATGGATAGTGCGTGAGCTTCCGACGCTCAAAATTTAGGTTCGATTCCTAACGAAGCTACTACTTTAAGACAATCCACGTATGTATATTTAGTTATATGTACGTGGATTTGCTTTAAATAGCATATTTGTATATTTTTGTATCAATCCACCGACATAAAAATACGTATTAGTTGGTAGATTTTGACACCTTAAAAGACACCATTAACTTTTTATTGACACCTTGAAAAATATACAGCAAAACGAAGCTAAAATATATATAATGACCAATGATCCACTTTCAGACGGTCGTTGTAAATTAATGCTAAACTTCTCTTATGATGGAGAAAGACTTCGTACATATACAGGAGAGGCTTGTCTTCCAGAACATTTTGAAAAAGCAAAACAAAGGGTAAATAGAAAACATCCATTTCAACTAGAGACAAATGCTATACTAAATAAATTTTGTACAGATGTAGTATCAGAGTACAAAAGATTTAAGCTGAAAGGAATAATTCCAACAAAAGAGCAGTTGAAGGAAGCTATCAAGCCAAAAAAAGAGGAAGAAATAGCAAAATATGATATGGGGTATTATTTTGATGCTTTAGAAAGAAAGCAAATAGTAAATGGAAAAGCGAAAGCTACAAGGCAAAACTATAAAACTTTAAGAAGTCGTTTAGCTCTTTATGAAAGAAGCAGAAAGATAAAGCTTACCTTTGAAGGTTTTGACTCTATAAGACATACAGATTTTATGGAATGGTTGATTTATGAAAAAAACAATCATCCTAATACAATAGCAAAACGAAATCAATGCTTAAAGCATTTTTTTGATTTTTGCAAAGATGACCATGGTGTCAATGTAAATCCTTTTTATGAGAAAATAAAAATTGTTACAGTTGATACACCAACTATTTTTCTAGAAGAAAATGAATTAGAGGTTCTTGAAAATATCCAAGTAGATTCTTATTTAGAGAAAACAAGAGATTGCTACTTATTTGCTTGTTATACAGGCAGAAGGTACTCAGAAATTGCCGAATTCACTCATGATCAACTCTCCAAAAATGAAGATGGGTTGGAAATAATGACATTCTTTGAAGAAAAGAAAATTCGTAAAGGTAATTTAGTTGTTGCATTAAATGATAAAGCTATAGCTATAATTGATAAATACAGAAGTAATAATGTTAGAAGTCAGAAGAAAAGATTTGTTCTTCCAACAATGACGAATCAACGACTAAATAAATATTTGAAAGAGCTTGGACATTTAGCAGAAATAGATACACCGACAGAGAAAATTGTGTACGAACAGGGAAATCCAACAAGGATAATTGTACCAAAATACGAGTTAATGGATTTTCACACAGCTCGCCACACCTATGCTACTTTAAGTATACAAAAAGGTATGGCTATAGAGGTTTTACAGAAAGAGCTTAATCATGCTAAAATCACGCAAACGATGCATTATGCTAAAATAGTAAAATCATATCAACATAGAGAATCATTAAAGGCGTGGAATACAGATAAAATAATTCAACAACCTTCTTTAATAATAAAGCCATCTCAAGAGTTAGAAAGAGTAAAGGAAAAAATAATGAACGCTAATAAGGAAA
>JAHDBD010000009.1:164731-193307 GCA_020630575.1 Bernardetia sp. | reverse complement strand
ACAAAAATAAACCGAATAAAATTTGGTTCAACTTATAAAATGCGAAAGTCCTAATGAAGAAGAAGAAGAGTAAATTTGTAACTCATCTTCATTCAAACAAAATTATGTCTTCAATTTCTACAGAAAAATTATTTGCAAATACCATCGCTTCGAATGCTTCTATCCAGGCGCACCTTGAAATCATTTTAAAAAATCAAGCTGAGATTCTATCCAAACAAACAGGTGAAGACGAGCAAGTCTTATTAAGTGCTTTTCAGTTTGACGTGAGCAATAGAGCACAGCAGATTAAGAGTGAGATGCTAAAGAAGCTAAATAGTGAGTAATTATTTGCCTTTAACTAATAAATAGCGTATTTTTGAGTTTTTTTAAGATTTTACTTAGGAAAACAGTTGAAAAGTGTCTAACTAAATTATTTTAGATTATTTTTCGCCACCTATATATCCACCCATAAATTACTTTTTTTGTAAGTGTATGATTTAAAGTTAGTTATAATAATATAACAATTCCCAATTCTAGTACAATACTAAAGGCATATCCAAACGGATATGCCTTTTTTTTGGCTTTAAATGAAGGTTTTTGTAAATTTATAGGAAATCTAAAGGTATGTAATTGAATATATAATGTTAGATTTTGACACTTATGTGGTTACCAAAATTTACCTATAATCTTATGACTATTGCGAGTGTTTATATTCAAGAAAAGTCTCTAGAAAAAAATGGCTGGTGTAAAACAATGCTTTCCTTTTACTATAAAGCAAGTTGTGTAGAGTTAATTTTTAACTGATTAGTTTTAGATTATATTAGGGTAAACGCACGAAACTTTTTATGCTGCTTTCAGTGTGTTTAAACGCACTTTAATTATCAGAGTAGATTTAATTTGCAAAGTTAAAAACTAGCTTGATTTGCTTTAAACGAGTACAATTTTTTTTCGTGCGTTTACCCTAAGATTATATTGATGCGCCCATAGTTTAAAATTTAAGTTGAGCATATATTCCTTTTTAGAAAACGATAATGTTCTTCTAACAAACCTACTAAATCGTTGCCTAATGGTATTATTAAGTGTTTTGATTTATTAGTTATGTTGCTTTTTCCACTTTTATCTATGTTTGTTTTGATAAGCAATTATAGGATTTTCAAAAATCTGAAAAACTGGTCGCTCTCAAATAAGAATAAGGCAATTTACACCAAAGTTTTTTACAACTTTCTATACTTCCATCTCTGATAAAAAAGTAAACAATTTGTTTGGTCGTTGCATTTTCAGTTACCCAAATCTGTATCTGATTGCCCCGTATTATCACAAAAGAGAAGATTTCGTCTACTTCTAACACAGATTGCTCTGTGGCTTCTTCTTCTGTAGTTTTAAAGTAGCTAACTCTTTTGCTTTTTTTGAACACACGATACGCCTTGCAATTTTTACAATGATAAGTAGGACTACCACTTTTATTGTTCCCATTACGAACAATATTTTCACTTCCAAAATTTGAACAAGTATGGGAGGTTGTTATCATATAAATTTTGGTTTTTTTGATAAAAACTATAAAAATAAAACCAATATCAGTTAATTTTTAACACTACCAAGATCTCTTCTTTAATCTCAGAAGCCCTTATTTCTAATGGTTCACTATTATGACGTTCAAAAACTAAAATTGTATTTTTGTCTTTAACTTCAATTGTAGATTTTCCATCTAAATCAGTTACTGTTACTTGTAAAGTATCTTTGACTTTAATTATTATTCCTATCATAGGTTCTCCATAATTATCAACAACCCTCCCACTCACAGTAATCTGTCCAGAAACAGAAAAAGAAAGAGCATAAAAAGTATAGATTTTTTCATAGTTTTTTGAGGTTTGGATTAAAACATATATCCTAAAGTCAGATTGATTTCTTTAAAGTCTTGTGTGGTTTGGCGATAGGAAATAGCTGTGTTTAGGCTTAATCTTCTGTAGTAAATTGATTTATTTAGATTCGCTTCCCACGCCCAGTAATCTTGCCAATAGAAAGATTTAGCTGAAATATGTAGTTTTGCGAATGTTACATATTTTGATAAACCTAAATGTATTCCGTAGTTTTTCATTTGACTACTTTCTAGTGCTTTTTCAGAGAATATTTGATGACCAATTCCGTATAAAAGTTTAATTTTGATAAATTGTAAATCGCTGTTACTCTCTAAAAAATGTGTAGTTATTTTGTTTTCTGTTTCAGATTGATTGAATGTTGTTTGTTGAAATTTGTAAGAGATATTTCTCCTGAAAATAGGCGTTTCTATTTCTCCGTAAAAATCAGAATTATCTTTCAAGTTAGTACCATACCCTAAATCTAGTTCTAAGCTACGTTTTAAAAAACTTTCATGCCATCGTTTGCTAATAGAAATTCCATAGGGATTATAAAACAAGCCATTCCAATAGTTGATTTTTAGAGGTATAGGAGGAGCAGACAAGAGACAAGCTGTAAGAGGCACATCTTCCAAAACAACATCTATTATAGTACGGTTACCAATTATTTCTTCTTTAGCCTTCATTCCTATATAAGAAAAAACTAAAATGACATTATTATCACTATTTTCTATTGTAATTTCATATTTCCCAGCAATGTCAGTTAATACTCCCTTTTGTGTTCCTTTGATTTGAACACTAGCACTAGGTATGCTATCATCTGAGCTGCTAACTATTCCACTTATAATTCTTTGCCCAAAAACAGAATAAGAAAAACACAAAAGAAAGAGCATAAAAGGTATAGATTTTTTCATAGGTTTTTTGAGGTTTTGGATTAAAAGATGTAACCTAAAGTCAGATTAATTTCTTTAAAATCTTGTGTAGTTTGGCGATAGGCGATATTAGTGTAAATTTTTTTTGTTATAGCTCTATTTATATTTGTTTGCCATGTAAAGTAGTCTTGCCAATAAAAGGAGTTTAATGAAATATCTCCTACATATTTGACTTTTTTGAATAATCCTAAATTTATTCCAAAATTTTTACGCTTGTCATTTTCTAATCCTTTTTTAGTAAATATTTGATGACCAATTCCGTATGAAATGCCAGTTTTGATGAATTTTAAGTAACTGCTACTTTTTAAAAGGTGTGTAGTAATTCTATTTTCTGTGTCTGACTTATGAAAAGTAGTTTGTTGAAATATGTATGCTATCCTTTTTGTAGTTATTACTCCATAAAAATCCGAATTTCTTTTAAAGTTAGTGCCATAACGTGCTTCAAATAAAAAGTAATCTGTTTTATTTCTAATATAAAAGCCTTTATTTACTACAATTCCGTAAGGACTATAAAATAAGCCACTCCAATAATGTATTGTTAAAGGAATGGAAATATCTTTTAAAACAATGTCGATTATTGTACAATCACCGACAGTCTCTTCTTTAGATTCCATTCCTGTATATAAAAAAACTAAAATAGCAGCATTATTATCTTCTATCAAAATTTTGTATTTTCCTTCTATATCAGTTTTAGTTACCATTTGAGTTCCTTTTAAACGCACAGTAACATTAGGTAAAGCACCATGTTTATTAATGACCTTCCCACTCACAGTAATCTGTCCAAAAACAGAATAAGAAACCAATAAAAGAAAGAGAACAAAAAGTATAGATTTTTTCATAGTTTTTCGAGGCTTAGATTAAAACATATATCCTAAAATCAGATTGACTTCTTTAAAATCTTGTGTGGTTTGGCGATAGGAAATGGCTGTATTTAATCGTAGTTTTCTGAAATAAATTGATTTATCTAGATTTGCTTCCCACGCCCAGTAGTCTTGCCAGTAGAATGATTTTGCTGAAATATTTCCTATATATTTGATGTTTTTTGATAAACCTAAATAGATTCCATAATTATTGGTTTGACTGTCTTCTATACCTTTTTTAGAAAATGTTTGATGACCAACTCCGTATAAAAAACTTGCAATTTTTATATCACTACTACTTTCTAAAAGATGTGTAGTAATTTGGTTTTCTATTTCTGATTTTTGGAAAGTTGTTTGTTGAAATTTGTAATGAATTTTTCGTGAAAGTATTCTAGTTCCTATTTCTCCAAAAACATCATAGTTTTGATTAAAATTAGTACTATATCCACTTGCAAAATGTACGTAGCTTACTCTAGGAAAATGATAAGCTGTAAAAGCAAAAGATAAACCATAAGGATTGTAAAATAATCCACTCCAATAATTGATTTTCAAAACTTTATATGGTACTAACATATAACAAATTGTAAGGGGATGTTCTAGAGCTATATCGCCGTTTACTTGACTTGCTTGTAATTCTTTAGTAATCAGACCTTCATAAGAGAAAACTAAAATATCTTCTGAGTTTGATACTAGAAGACTAAAATTCCCTTCTAAATCTGTTAGAGTTCCCATTTGAGTCCCTTTTATTTGTATCATAACACCAGCTAAAGCTCCATCATAATCAACAACTCTCCCACTAATCCTAACCTGCCCAAAAACAGAACAAGAAATCGATAAAAGAAAGAGTATAAAAAGTATAGATTTTTTCATAGTTTTTTGAGGTTTTGATTAAAATATATATCCTAAAGTCAGATTGATTTCCTTAAAATCTTGTGTGGTTTGGCGATAGGAAATAGAAGTGTGAATTTTTCTTTTGAAGTCTTTATTTAGATTTGCTTCCCACGCCCAGTAGTCAAACCAATAAAAAGATTTTGCTGAGATAGTTCCGATATATCTCACATATTTTGACAAACCTACATTAATTCCAAATTTCTTAGTTTCATTATTTTCTAATTCCCTTTTAGTAAATTTTTGATAACCAACTCCACCAAAAACTACCATATATCCAAAGTTATGTCCTGTTTCTAAAGAATGAGTAGCTATAGTATTTTTCTTGTCATTATCAATAAAAGTGGTTCGTTGAAACTTATAAAATAGTCTTTGTCTAAAAATATCACTTCCTATTTTTCCATAAAAATCAGAGTTCAATTTAAAGTTTGTGCTGTAACCTCCTTCTAACTTTAAATAATATGTTATGGGTAAAAATTTCCATATTTTGCTAAATGATATTCCGTAAGGATTATAGAAGATACCACTCCAGTAATTTATTTCTAAGGGCATATCATAAAAATCACAATAAAAATCTATAGGGGATTTAAGAGCTACGATTTCTTTTATTTCTAATACTTTCATTTCAATTGATTTAAAACCTACAAAACGAAAAACCAAAGTGTCGTCTTTACTTTCTACGTCAATTTCAAAATTTCCTTCCATATTAGTTACGGTTCCTTTAGTAGTTCCTTTTATTTGTACAGTTGCACCTGGTAAAAATTCTCCAGTATCATCAACAACTTTTCCTTTTACAGTAATCTGCCCAAAAACAGAATAACAAGTCAATAAAAGAAAGAGAACAAAAAGTATAGATTTTTTCATAATTTTTTAAGGTTTTGATTAAAATATGTAGCCTAAAGTCAGATTGACTTCTTTAAAGTCTTGTGTGGTTTGACGATATGAAATAGAGGAATAAATCTTTCTTTTGAATTCCTTAGTTATGTTTGCTTCCCACGCCCAGTAATCTTGCCAGTAGAATGATTTTACAGAACACAAAGCAAAATAAGGGATATACTTAGAAATACCTGCACTCAAACCTATATTTTTAGTTGATATATTTTCTGTTTTTTCTTGTTTAAACTTTTGATAACCTATTCCATAAGTTAGGTCAAAGTAGCGTAAATCATGATTATTTTCTAGTAAATGCGTTGTAATCTTGTTTTTAGATTCTGATTCAATAAATGTAGTTTGTTGGAATTTATAAGTGATGAATTGACGAAACATTCGTCTTCCATATTTACCATAAAAATCTGTGTTTTGATTAAAATTTGTACTAAAACCAGCTTCTGCCATTCTGTATATCCAACCTTGATTTTTCCAAGATAAGTTTGCCAAAATTCCATAAGGGTTATAAAATAATCCACTCCAATAGCTGATTTTTAAAGGTCTATGTAAATGCAGATGTTTTAGTATTTTTAAATTTTTGTCTTCTTTTAAAATTATGACATTTCTAGACATTGATTTTAGTTGAGAAACATCTTGCTCTACTTTTTCATAACCTACAAATGAAAAAATTAAACTTTCATTTTCGTTTCTCACTACAATTTCAAACTCTCCATTAATATCTGTCAGAGTTCCCATTTCAGTTCCTTTTATTTTAATTGTAACAGAGGGTAAACCTTGCCCATTTTCATCAACCACCTTCCCCTTCACACTAATCTGCCCAAAAACAGAATAACAAGTCAATAAAAGAAAGAGCATAAAAAGTATAGATTTTTTCATAGGTTTGAGCTTATGATTGTCTAACACTTTAAAGCGTCTTGACACTAAATTCATTAAGATTTATTAATATTTTTCCTAGATTACGCAACTTTTACCTTAAAACGCTGCAAAAATATTTCTAAAATGGAATTTTTTTGTTACTACTTCTTGTTTTTTGGTAACTTTGTTATTGCTTTACAGTAATTCAGACTTCCTAGTCTGAATACAATATTTTTCGAACAGACTGGGAAGTCTGTTTTACTTAATACTCTAGTCAATGAATCCTGAAAAAGACCTTCTAATCTATAATACACTTACTCGCAAACGAGAAAAATTTGAACCTTTAAATGCGCCTTTTGTCGGAATGTACGTCTGTGGACCTACGGTTTACAATGATGTGCATTTAGGAAACTGTCGTACATTTACGTTTTTCGATATCGTTTATAGATATTTGAGTTATTTGGGATACAAAGTGAGATATGTTCGAAATATCACTGATGTAGGTCATTTGACTGGCGATAGCGATGAAGGCGACGATAAAATCTCTAAACAAGCTCGTTTGGAACAAATTGAGCCGATGGAAGTCGTTCAGCGTTACACAAATGGTTTTCATGATGTGATGTTGGAGTTGGGAAATATTCCACCGAGCATCGAACCTACTGCAACAGGACATTTATTAGAACAGATTGAAATGGTTCAGAAAATCTTGAAAAATGGATTTGCGTATGAATCTAATGGTTCTGTTTATTTTGATGTAGTGAAATATAACGAATCCCACAATTATGGAAAACTCTCTGGCAGAAATATTGAGGAGCAACTAGAAGGACAAGGAACACGAAAATTAGACGGACAAGAAGAAAAGAAAAATAATGTAGATTTTGCTATTTGGAAAAATGCAGACCCTTCCCACCTTATGCAATGGGACACACAATGGGGCAAAGGGTTTCCAGGGTGGCATTTAGAATGTTCGGTTATGAGTACAAAATATTTGGGTGATGAGTTTGATATTCATGGTGGAGGAATGGATTTGCAGTTTCCTCATCACGAATGTGAAATTGCACAAGCCGTAGCCACAACAGGAAAAGAACCTGTAAAATATTGGTTGCATTCGAATATGCTTACCATGAACGGAACGAAAATGTCAAAATCTTTGGGAAATGTAATTATGCCTGAAGAACTTTTTACAGGAAATTCAGAGCTTTTGACAGAATCCTATTCGCCGATGGTTTTTCGTTTTTTCATGTTTCAAACGCATTACCGTAGTACGATGGATATTACAGATGATGCTTTGAAGGCTGCCAAAAAAGGCTATTTTAAGCTAATGAATGGAATCAAAAATGCAAAAAGTCTAGAATATCCTAGTGAAATTGAATTGAATATCAATCAGAAGCATGAAGATGACATTCAGAAATCAATAACTTCTGTTTTTAGAGGAATCAATGATGATTTTAATACAGCCAAATCTATTGCAGCTTTGTTTAATCTTGTCAAGAAAATAAATATGCTTCACGCTGGACAACTTGATTTTTCTCAAATATCTAAGGAATCTTTTGATAAACTGAAAAGTACATTGATTGATTTTACAGAACAGGTTTTGGGAATAAAAGAAGAGTTGCCACAAGGCGAAAAAATGCTCAAAGAAATGATAGCTACTTTAGTAGAAATGTACAAAGAAGCAAAAGAAGCTAGAAACTACGAAAAAGTAGATTATTTGAGAAGCAAAGCAAAAGAAATCGGTATTGTCTTTAAAGATATGAAAGACAGAATTGATTGGGCTTATGAGGAGTAATTTTTAATTACGAATTAAAAATTATGACTTGTCAAAGCAGCACAGCTAATTGAGAAACGGCTTCAAAATATCCATGTTTTGAAGCCATTTTTTATGAAATACTGGAAATTTGTAGGTTAAAGGCTTGCCTTTGACTTGTGAAGTAAGAAATGCCTATCAATCTGTCAAAGGCAAGCCTTTTGACCTACAAATACGTTATGCAATTTTATTTCCCCACCAATTCAATTTCCACTCTTCTACCATAAAAATCTTCTCCATAAGGATTGTTTGTATCTATTCCAAAAGAACCTTCTACAATACGAGTTTCAGAAATTCCTGCATCTAAAAGGAGTTTTTTGACAGATTCTGTTCTTTGTTTTGATAGTTTTTGATTGAAGACTGCACTTCCTTTCGAATCGGTAAACCCATAAATACGAACACTTAGATTTGTATCATTTTTCAAAACAGCAATCAAAGGAGCAATTTTTTCTTTGTCTTTCGGAACGATTGTAGAAGAACCCGTTTTAAAGAAAATTTCTACTTTCTTTATTCCAATTACTTCGCTTGTCGTTGGGGTTTTTTGCTCTTTATTCATTACTACGACAGTATCATTTCTAGTATTAATCAAATCAACTTTTTCGTTTTGTTTCTGATTTGCTAAAAGTTCTAATTGTGTTTGAAGAGTAGATAGTTGATTAGTTATTTTTGCTAAATCTTCATTTTGAGTAGAATTCGAAGTTTGATTTTCTGCTTGACTTTCCAACTGATTTTCTAAAGCTGCCATTCGTTGTTGCGTATACAAAAACTGCAATTCCATCAATTTATACATTTCATCATTTGATTTTCCAGTAGTTTGAGTTTCTACTGTTTTGATAGAGTCAAGCTGATTCTGAAGATTTTGCATCTCTAATTTTGCTAGTTCTTGAGCTTCTTCATTAGCTTTTTGTTGTGCTTTTGTCTTTTTTGTTCTTTTACTCTCTTCAATTTCTCTCAAACGATTTTCTAAATCTTGGATAGTTTTTTCTTGTTTTGTTGTATCTGAATTTGTAGTTTCAGACGCCAACTTTTGATAATTAGATCCATTCACCATCTGTCCATTTTGAGGAACAACTACCACATTGGTAACTGTGCTATCACTTCCCGATTTAGTTGTTGTTACATTGACATTGATATCAAGTTTGAGCGTCTGAACAGGGTTAGGATTTTGGTTATTTTGATATGGATATTGTGAATTCTGATTGTAATTGTACGGATTTTGATTTTGATTATTCTGATTGTTTTGTGTTTGATTTGTTTCTACTTGTATTTCAGAATTTTTCTGATAATCTGGAATTCCATCAACAGTTACTGTTTTCAGAGAATCTGGATTGAGTTCAAAAATACTTTTCGGTTTATTGGCAGCATATAACGCAGGCGCACGAAAAGCATGTTTTTTTGGAGAAAACGACCAACTAATTCCGAAAGAAGTAAAAATAAAAGCATCATTTTTCAAAAATCCTTGATTTGTATTTCCTCTACTTCCTTGTCCATTGTTGTAATTGGCAGGATTGGAAACATAACCAGCTTCTGCACTTTCATACGACGAGCGAAAATCTCCACTTACATCATCTAAAAAATCACTTGTTAGAGAATAATTAACAACAGATTGAACATGCAAACTAAGACGATTTAATAATCGAAGTTTCAGACCAACACCCACAGGAACAGTCAGAGAATAAGGCGAATAACCATTTGTTTTTTCTGTATTAAAGTCTGATAAACGAGTTTCAAAATTTCCATCTTGATTTATAATTTGTCCGTTTCCACTACTTTCACTAGCATCACGAATTGTATTATCTGACCAATAATAATAAGGAGATTTTACATCTTGAGAATTTTGATAATACAAATCTCCATAGTTTTCAAAATATGTTCCCCCTATTCCAGCCATCAAATAAGGCGATAAAAACGCATTTTCACCCAAAAGCCAACCATTATCCGTATAAAAAGTAAAAATATAAGCAGCCGAATAAATTTTGGTTTGTACATTTAGAGAACGCTCCAAAATTCCTGTATTTCTATCGTTTGCTGTAAATTCTCCATAGGTCAGTTGCAGACGATTTGAAAGTGTTTTGTTAGGTGTATTTTCGATGCTAAGACCAAAAGAAAATTGATTAAAATCGGTAGCAAACATTTCTTTTTGTTGCCAAAATTTTTCGTTCAAATCTCCACGATAGGTCATATTTCCTGTTTGTAGACCAACACGCCAATTAAAATTGTTTTGTTGGGCGAAACCAAAAGGAATAAATAAGAAAAATGTCAGAATTAGGAAGTATATTTTTTTCATTGTAATTTGAATGATTAAGTTCTAGCGCAAGATTTTATCTTGTGCTTTCTGTGCGTCCAAGCAGATGCTTGAACGAGAAATATTGTTTAATTTTTTTTTCCATTTCCCCAATCAAAATGAATTGCACTTTATGTGAAACCCTTTTAGAAAATAAAGCTGATGAGTTTTATTTCATCTGTGATATGTGTGGTGCATACCTAAAAGACCAAAAATTTTACTTGAATCATATTCAAGAAAAAGATATTTATGCAGAACACAAAAACGACGTAAACGATATACGCTACCAAAATTTTACTTCACCAATTACGAAGACTATTTTAGAAAAGTTTAATTCAGAACACTTAGGTTTAGATTATGGCTGTGGTACAGGACCTGTAATTTCCAAAGTATTGAAAGATAATGGTTATAAAGTTGAACTCTATGACCCTTATTTTTATCCAAATGAAAATTATCTCAATTATAAATACGATTATATTTTTAGCTGTGAAGTTTTCGAACATTTCTATCAACCTAAAAAAGAGATAGAAAAACTTTTAGCTATTCTGAATCCAACTGGCTCATTATTAGTAATGACACATGTTTATGATTTTGAGATAGATTTCAAAGATTGGTATTACAGAAAAGATCCAACACACGTTTTTATTTATACACCAAAGACAATTCAATTTATTGCTGATAGATATAATTTAGAAGCCAAAATAGAGAAAAATAGAATGATTGTTTTTACCGTTGCTAAGGTTTGATTACAAACCATTATCAAGATAAAATAATGAGATACGATTTTTGATTATTTTGGAAACGTTGATAATGGTTCTTTGCCGTTGTCGATGTCTCCACCGACGACACATACCTATTCTATTTTTCTAAATCAATCCAAAAGCGAAACTCTGCGCTAAAGCCCACAAACGGACGTATATAAACTTGGTCAGCTAAAGAATTTCCTCTTGATGAATCTTCCAGAAATGTTGCACCTGCATTGAAGCGAATAAAACGAAAAACTCTATATCCCAATCCCAAATAAGTTGGACGTTTGAAAATAGGGCCTGAAATTTCTTGTCCTGCATCGTCTTCAAAATTATTCCAAAAGAAACCTGCTGAAATCGAACTTCTACTCCAAAACTCTCCTGCAAACCCTTTTTTACCCAATGGCAAAGACAAACCTGCATAAGGCGAAGTTCCGAAAGTGCTATTTTCAGAATTTGTTCCTGTCAGATGAACACCTCCATAACCTACATTTAAAGGAATTTCGGTACGAGTTTTTTCAGTTGGATAATCATCCATAAATTTACGGTCTTGCAAGACTAATAAATCTACATTCAAAACCTGTCCTAGTTCACTGGCTAAAAGCTGTTTTAGTTCTGTCATCAATTTTTCTCTGTAATCTGCACGAGAATCTTTTTTCTTTCTTTTGGAGAAAATAAATTTTCCTTTTTTGAGGTTAGCTTTATTGATTTGGTCAATTTTAGAAACTACTAAATCTGAAAATCCTTCAAATTGTAATTGGCTTCTATTTCTGTATAGAGAAAGTCCTTTTCTAGCAATTTCATTTAAGTTTCTGACAAGTTGTGCTGTTCCTCCGATTACTCTTGCCCGTTTTCTTTCAACGGTAAATGATTGTTCTGTATAAGCAAAAAGATTATTATAGAGGTCTTGACGAAGGTTTTCTCTTTCCATATCCGTAATTCGTCTGTAATAATCAATCTGTAAATCGTATTTTGAAGAACCACGCAGTTTGTAGTTTACAGGAACAGTAAAAGTACCAATAGACGAATAGGGAGGGCGCACCCAAGTAGCAATAAATAAAGGTTTAGGGTCGTCTTTTCGATTACTTTTATCATCTAAAATTGTTATTTCTACCAAAACAGTTTCTGGCTGTGCTGCTCCACTAATCATTAAATTTTCTTGTGCAGGAAGATTTTGACTGTTATTAAAAGATGATTTTTCATATTCAAAAACGGCTGTTGCATATTGTGCCTTTACATCATTTTTTGAAAAGATAAGAAGAGAAAAAATAAGGAAATTAGAAAGGAAAAGTAAATTTTTTTGCATTATGTAATTTGAAAAATGGAAATAGATTTTTTTTTAAATAAACTAAAAATATCTTAAAACTCCAACTTAAACGATAATATTTAAAATTAGTTTGATTTTTGCAGGTATATGTTTTTAAGTCAATTTTTTATTCAAAAATTTATACAATCTAATGAAAAAAATTAATACAATCATTTTTAGTTTTGCTTTTCTATTTTTTATGGGAGCTGGTTTTTCTGTGGTAGCGCAAAATGTAAGTGAAAAAGCGATCAAAGTAGAAAAGAAAAAAACGTTGAATGGTTTTGAAATTCAATTTGATGGAATTTCTGGAGATGCTGAAAAAGCTCTTGAAATTGCTATTGAAAAATGGTTAGACACTCAAAAAATTAAATACAAAGAAAAAAAAGGCAATTATCACGCAGAAGAAGTGGTCGTAAAACAATTTTCTGACAAAACTTCTGATTTACATATTTTTGTAGAAGAGAAAAAAGGCAAAATTACGCTGCAAGTTGTCCAGACTTTAGGATATGATATGGCTGTTAGCAGTAAAGACCAGCCACAAGAAGCACAAAATATTCGTTCTTGGCTAGAAAATATGGTCAAAGAAGTTCGTTTAGAACAGATTAACCTTCAAATTGCTGAACTACAAGATAACTTAAAAGATGCTGAAAAAGAGGTTGAAAAAAATAAAAAGACAGATGAGAGCTTAAAAAACAGCATTGAAGATTATAAAAAGAAAATTGCAGATGCTGAAAATGACATTGAAAAAAATGCAGCAGAGCAAAAAGAAAATGAGCAAAAAAGAGAAGAACTCAAAAAGAAAATTGCTGAACTAGAGAATATGAAGTAATAGTGACTAACTATTAGTTTTTAGTGGTTAATTAAATACAAAATGCCTTTACTTTTTTATGAGTAAAGGCATTTTTGTTTTTTAGAATCTGATTAATCAAATAAATTTACTCTTCTATCACAAATTTACGGAAAGCAATTCCGTCTTTAGTTTGAATTTGAAGGTAATAAATTCCTCCAGCCAAATTATTAGTCTTTGCTTTATAACGAGTAGAAGAAATTTGTTCTGTTTTTACATTAATTACTCTTCCTATCGCATCAATCAAAATAAATTGAGAGTCTCCATTTGGAGTATTTGTTCCAAAATCTATAAAGAAAGAACCATTATTTGGATTGGGGAAAAGGACTAAATCTCGTAATTCTTTCGGTTCTTCTATTCCTGTTGTTATATCTGTAAATATAATAATTTCAGAAACTGAGCTACAGCCTGATTCTGTCAAGACAAGTAAACTATATTCGCCTGTTTGTGTAGGAGTATAAGAGCTTTCAAACCCATTTTCAATTGGATTTCCGTCTTTTAACCACTGATAGGTTACTGTTTCTTGGCTATTAATTGTACTTTCCAATACTTTTTCATTGATTAATGAAATACTAACTTCTGGATTTGGAAGGGTTGTAATTTCTATTTTATTTGAAAGAGCTGTACATCCATTCGCTGTCAATACTTCAGCTGTATATGTTCCTGCTTGAGTAACTGTATAGGTTTTTTCATTAGCAAAAGCTAGAACAATTCCATCTTTTCTCCAACGAATCTGATTATTTGCTGTAAAATCTGCATTGATTGTTAGTTTGATACCAAAAGGTTGTTCTTGACAGAATACAGTTTGCAAAGGTTGTTTTATTTCAAAACTTAAGCCTGACTGACATTCTATATTTAGGCTAACAGAACGACGTTTCAAGGTCAAATCTGCTAAATTAGGATTTGTAATCAAAGCTGTATAAATTCCTCTATCCGTATTTTGGACTTGATTTAGTGTAAAATTTTGAAGTGTAGAAATAGGATTTCCATCTTTCAACCATTGATATATATTTCCATTTCCTTGTGTTTGAATGGTAAAGGAAACAGAAGAATTGGGAAGAGCTAAAATATCCATTTCCTCATTAATAGGAGCTTGAGGCGCATAATCAAATACATTAAAGTTAGAGTTTGCAAAAGGCAATAAATCATCAAATTCTAATTCATTCTCTGCTACTCTTAATTCTTTCAAATTATTGAGTTGCAACAAGCCTATATCAAGTGAAGTTAGATTATTTATATTTATCTCAAAAGTTACTAAAGAATTGAGATTTTCTATTCCTGTAGGCAGAACACTAATAAAATTTTGATTAGCATAAAGCTGAATTAGTTTTGCAAGATTTGTAATTGAATTTGGTAATTCTTTAAGGTCATTATCACTTATATTAAATATCAAAAGTTCACTCAAATTTCCTATTGTCTCTGGAATTGTAGCAAAATTATTTTCGTTGAGGTATAAATTTCTCATTTTTGCTAAACTTCCAATTTCGTCAGGCAATACATCCAAATTATTTCTTGATAGCCAAAGAGCTTGAAGATTTATTAGATTACCAAAAGAAGCAGGAACAGCACCTTCAAAGTTGTTTTTATCTAAGTCTAAATAAGTCATTGTTGTCAAATTTCCAATAGTTGAAGGTATTTGTCCCTCTAAATCGTTATCAAAAAAGCTCAAATAACGAAGTTCTGAAAATAATTCAGCATCAAAAACATCAGGCAATGTGCCTATCATATTACGAGAAGACAAATCAAGTTCAGTCAGTTTATTTCCTGAAAGTGTTACACCTTGCCATGTAGCGACAGGGTTTGTCAAATTCCATTTTCTATTCCAAGTTGTATTTCCACCTGTTTCATTAAAAATGGCTACTAAGGCAAGTGAATCAGTTTCATTTAAAAATCCTTCAACAATTAGTTTAATTGAATGACGTTCTAAAGTAAGCTGATTAGATACTGAATTTTGTACTCTACAAAAATATACTCCTGCATCTGAAGGAATGGCATTTGTGATGGTAAATGTTTCAGCATTTGCTCCACTTATAGGGGTTTGGTCTTTATACCATTGATAAAAAGTAAAATCTCCTTCTGTTGCAGAATTGAAAGTAATAGACTCTCCTTCTGAAATAATTTCTGTGGTAGGAGAATAAATTTTGGCTTGTGGCGAATAGGTAAAGTTAGCAATCTGACCTACAAAATTCTCTGATGAGCCAAAACTAAGTCTATTTCCTTGTATGTTTAGAGAAAAACTAGGAGCATTGATTTGAGATAAACCAAGAATAGAAGTTGGAAGAGTTCCTACCAAATTATTATTTGATAAATCAATTGAAATTATTTGTCCACAACCTATTTCTATACCATTCCAAGTAGAAACTGGCGTAGTCAAATCCCAACTAGTAACCCAATTTTGTCCACCTGTTTGATTATAAATATCTACCAAAATAAGTGAATCAGAAGGAGAAACAAAGAATTGCTCTATAATCGTAACTACTTGTTCATCAGTTGCTGTATTTCCTGCCGAATCTATGGCAGTCCAAATTACAGTTGTTTCTCCAAGAGGAAAAAGTGCAGGTGCATCATTGAAAACTCTGATCAAACAATTATCTGAAACGATAGGAGTTCCAATACTCAAACCTGTTGTATCGACAGTACAGGAATATAAATCTGCATTTATTGAGATAGAAGAAGGAGCTTCAATGATTGGGATTTGATTATCAATAACAGTTACTGTAAACTCATCTACATCAGAAACATTACCGTTTTCATCTCTAGCTGTCCATCTTACTGTCGTAACCCCTGTATTGAACTCAATACCTTCTAGAGAGTTTGGACTACCCAAAGTAGCTCCACTCAAAGAATAATTATAAGAAGCTATTCTACAATTATCACTTGCTGTTCCATTCGGAATTTGCTGTGTCGTAGATGTAGTTTGATTAGTATAGAAACAATCTGTTGGATTAGTATTTCTAGTGAAGTCTTGCATAGCTACCAAGATAGGTGCTTGTGTATCATTTATGCCTTCTGCTTGAATGTTAAAGTTATAAGGGTTTTCATCAGCATCATTATTCTCTATATTAACGAGAGCTATTTGACTTCCTGTAACTGAAGGATTAAAAACTACATCAAAAGAGTAAGTTTCGGCAGGAGCAATAACAAGAGGAAAAACAGGAAGATTTGCTAATGTAAAATCTCCAGTAGAAGTATTTAAAGTTATATTATCTATCGTTAAATCTGTTGAGCCAATACTCTCAATAGTATAGGTACGAATAGAAGAAGCACTTCCACAAGTTAGGGTAGTAGGGAAAATAGTATGGTCGCTTGGGTCTGGTGTAATATCTCCATCTGCGATGGTAGTTCCGTTTCCTGTTAGATTTATTTCTTGTCCTACTACTCCCTGTCCTTGTATGTCAAAACTATATGTTCCATCTTCACAGTCATTACTATTTATTACTATAGTATTGTTGTATGAATCTATGGTAAGTGGGGTAAATCTAACATCAAAAGTTTGAGAACTTCCTGCTGAAATAGTAAAAGGAGAAATAACATCTGTTTCAAAACCCAAAACTGTGTTTAGAAAGCCAATAGAAGAAATATTCAAATCTTCTGTTCCTGTATTTTGAATAGTATAAGTTACTGTTTTTGTAGAAGAAATCCCTACATCTCCAAAGTTTGTATCATCACTTGGACTAGGAGTAACATCATTATTTGAGATTGTGATATTATTACCTTGTACATTTATTTCGACAGGGTCAATGACAGTTACTGTGAAAGTATTAGAAGGATCATTATTTATATTTGTTCCATCACTTACTGTATAGATTACAGTTGTTATTCCTAGATTAAATACTTGGTTAGTTAAATCATTTACTGTTTGTCCATTAATAAAATAATTATAAATAAGTGTTCCGTTACAATTATCTGTTGCTGATACATTTTGAATTGGACTAGAAGCAATATCATTATCAAATGTACAACTAGATGTATTTACACTTACAGTTTGGTTTGCTGGATTATTTACAGTAGGTACTTCTGTGTCCTCTAACCCTTCTCCTATTACTTGAAAAGTATAAGGTTCTTCATCAGGGTCGTTAGTGCTTATCTGTATCATTGCCGTTTGTGTACCTATATTTTCTGGGTCAAATGTTACTACAAAAGTTGCTTCGCTTCCACTTGTAATGGAAGATATAGAAGAAGTTACTACAAACTGTATATTATCTGTTGTTATACTACTAATTGTCAAATCTGCATTTCCATCATTTCGTATTACAAATGTTTTATCAAGGGAATTATTGCTACATTCTTCTACGCTTCCAAAATCTGTATTTCCTCCACCCATAGCACTACTTCCATTTACTACTTCTGTATCAGAATCTTGTTCTTTTACAAAAATATCTGGTTTTAGTCCTGTGCCTTGAATATCAAATGTGTAAGAAGGCGTTTCACAATTATCTGTATTTATGGTAACAGTCGCATTACGAGTTCCAAAGTTGGTAGGTGTGAAAGTAATTATAAAATCTTCACTATCAGAATTAGCTATAGAGGTAGGAGTAGAACTTACTGCAAAATCTCCTGCATCTGTTCCACTAACAACAATAGAAGTAATATTTAATGGTGTACCTCCATCATTAAAAATAGTATATGTTTTTGATAAATTAGTAGAAACACTTCCAAAGTCTGTATCATCAATAGTAGAAGGTGAAGTATCTCCATTTACTATATCTGTACTATTTCCTTGTACATTTATTTCTGAATAATTAGGGACATATTTTTTGAGCCTTCCTGTATTATCTATATTATTTTGATAGGCAATATGTAAAACTCCATTTGTATTAAAAGCAATTACAGGAGAGCTAGTCGATGTTCCTGTGTTAATAGCAAGGTTTGTCCAGTTTGAACCATTATATTTTTTTACACGAACATCATTTGTAGAACCTACATTTTCTATAAGAGTTAAATAGGGGTTTGCTTCTAAATCTACTAGCAGATTTCCGACAATAGAATTTAAAGTAGGTAAAGAAGAACCAATTTCAATCCATGCTCCTTCATAAAATGCCACTTTTGTAGCTCCTGATTCATTGTAAGCTACATAAATATAGTTGTTTTTATCAATACTTATACTTTGCATGGTTGATGGTTGTGAAGAAAAACCTGGACTTCCTATGTATCCCCAACCTCCATCTCCATTATATTCTTTTACAGAAGTATGCCCTCCATTATTGGAATCTCTAAATGCAATAATAGGGTTTCCATTATTATTTATAGCTAGACTAATAAAATTTGCTTGTCCATCCGAAGCATCTCCACCTATATTTTCCCACTGTTGGTCATCATATTTAACTACTTGTGCTTTTATGCTATTATCTTGATAGGCTAGGAATAAATCTTCTTCTTTGTCTAATTCAAGTTGTAATGAACTAGAACTAGAACTAATAAAAGCACCTCCATCACTTATATTTGTCCAAGTAGTTCCATCAAATTCCATTACAATTACTTCTGCTAAAGAATTATTATAAGCCACATAAATAGTTCCATCTCTAGTGATAGCCATACTTTGATTAATAGCAATATCAGAAGAAATTTCTGTTCCTCCTACGTCTTGCCAGTTAATGCCATTATATTTTCTGACACTTGTTGTTCCACTTGCATTTTGAAAAGCTACATAGGGATTTCCATTTTGTGCTATTTTCAAGTCATAAAAAGGAGTAGTGCTAGTAGAAAAAACCTGTTCTGCTTCTATCCAGTCGTAATTGGGATAAGTGCCTGTGTTTCCTGTTCCTTGTACTTGGAACATAAAAGGGTTTGTATCTTCATCATTACTATAAATAGCTACTGTGGCTCTTTGTTGACTTGCTTCAGTAGGTGTGTAAGAAATTGTGAATGTTGCTTGTGCCACACCATCAATAACAGATATAGTAGGCTGACTTGTAACTTCAAAGTAAGTGTCTCCAGATATTTCTACATTTCCACTTAACTCAAGAGCTGAACCTCTAATATTTTCTATTGTAAATGTTTTTGTAATTGTATTACATCTATTTATCGTTCCAAAATCTACTGTTGATGAGCCACTTGAAATAATACCTACATCATCAGAAATTCTTATTTGTGGAGTAGCTATTGCTTTTATATTGAAGGAATAAGTGTTAGTTATTCCTCCGTCGTTGCTTTCTATGGTTACAATAGCTGTTTGCTCACCGTAATTTCCGTTAACAGGGGTAAACTTTATATCTAGAGATCGAAAATCGCTACAACTAGTAAGAATAGCTATAGGAGGAGTAGAGATAGTGGGAGAAGTGAGAATAAACTGCCCTGTTCCTCCATCATCAATAGTAATATTATTAATAGTTAAATCATTTACACCCAAATTTTGGATAATATAATACCCAAACGCTGTTCCATTTACTGTACCAAAATCTGTATAGCTTTCTTCAATAGGTGTATTGTCTTCTGGTATATACAGACCATTACCTGAAAGAAATAATTTAGGGCTATTGTTAGGAGTTATTCCAGTTATGATAGAATTTCCTGTTACCCAGTTTGAGGTTGCTCCTGTTAGGGTAAAGTTAGTTAAATTTCCATCTCTTAAATTGCCTGAAAAATCTTCAAGATTATCTACTGCTGGTGTTATGCTGTTATCTCCTTCTGGTGTTCCTTGATTAAAAGTATAATATGCTGTTAAGAAAGATTCTGAAAGAGGATCAATCTCATTATTTATGTTAGAATAAATAGCATCACAAGAGCGTGATATATCCCAAATGCGTAGTTCATCTAATTCTCCTTCAAATGAATCTAAAGGATCAACAGCAGAATCATCTTTTCCTAAAAAAAATGTATTTGAAGTTTGTACAAAATCATTAAATGTACCTTGTCTATTAGATTGTGGGATTCCATCTACCCAAAGGGTAAATTCATAGAATGAAGAGCCTTTTTTTGTAATTGCTATATGATGCCAATTGCCATCTGCAATAACATTATTACTTTCTATGAAATAAGAGCCTTCTCCATCAATTTCCATAGCAAGACCTAACTTTCCCTCATCAGTAGTATGTATATTAAATACTCCTTCTTTAGACATAATAGTCTGTTCTGTACCACTTGTTTTTACCCAAAACTCAATTGTAAGAAAACTACTAAAAGCTGTAGGGATAGAAAAATCACTATGCATCTCTACAAAATCATCTGTTCCATCAAAATTTAAGGCATTACTTTGAGCTGTTAGATTGTTTGATATAAATAGAACAAACAAAAAAAGTAAGAGAATAATTTTTTTCATAGAAGTAAATGGATAAATAGTGGTAACTTGTTGATTATGAGTGGTTATATTTTTTAGATTTAACTAAAAATTAGTAAGCAAAGATACAAATTTTTAGCTTAAAAAATAGGATATACATTGTTATGGAAATGTCTTTAGAAGAACAAAATCAGATATTAGAATTAAAACAGGAGATTTTGTGGAGCTTTATGAATTTAGTTACAACTAAAGTTATTGTTGAGTACATCGACAAGAGCTGTTCATGTGTATTTGCACTTTTTGTTGTTGTTTCTACTAATGATAAAAAGCTCATTTGCTATTTTGCAACTACAATCATATTAAACCGATTTTTGTTATAAAAAAACTCCTTCACTAATTTCTAGTAAAGGAGTTTTTGAATGAATTTTTATCTAACTATTTTTATTCAACAATAATTTGTTTTGAATAGGTAGCTCCATTTTGATTGAAATGAATAAGATACATTCCTTTTGCTTGGTTGTTTAGATTCATTTTAAAATCTTGTTTTCCTTTTTCAAAAGTTTGTGTAGTTATTTTTCTACCAATTCCATCGAAAATAGCTACTTGAATATCTTTGGTAAGAGTTATTCCAAAATGAATGTTGAATGTTCCGTTATTTGGATTAGGGTAGATTTTGAATATACCTGCTTTCAGATCTTCCTCTCCTGTAATCATATCATCAGCAAGATTAAAAGAACTGGTTCTAGTTTGGAAAACACAACCATTTTGATTAGTAACCAATGCCGAATAACGTCCTGATTCTGTTGGGCTTATTTCAATATTTGTTCCTAATTCTGCCTTCATTTCACCATCAAAATACCATTCTACATTCGTAATTTGATTTTGAGTGGTAGCAGGTTCTAAGAATAATGTTTTCTTATCTTGGCTTAGTCTCAAATAAACAGGAATTACTTCAAAATGATTTATTCTGACAATATTAGAAACTGTTTTACATGAATTACCAAGACTAGAAATAGCTTCTACACTATATGCTCCTATTGTATTTACTTCGATAGAAGAGCCTGTAAATGATAATACAGTTCTATTTCTAGTCCATTTATAAGTAACTCCATTTTCAGGATTTTCGATAGAAAGTGTTGTCATTTCATTTTGGCAAAGTACATCTTTTGTCGCTACCAAAACAGGTAACTGAGGTTTTGTAACAATGATGACACTTGCTTCTCTACTTGACTGACAGCCATTATTAGAAACCACAAGTGTATAAACTCCCGATTGAGAAACTTCTATCGTTCTAGTTTGTGCTACTTCTATGTTATTTAGTGTCCATTGATAAGTGGCATTTTGTCCTGCAAAAGAAGCTGTTAGATTTCCAGTTTGGCAAAAAGTAATTTCGTTTTCGCCTGTCTGTTCTTGAACCTTAGCAATAGGAGTTTGATTTAATTCTACTTTTACTTTTTCAGAAATAAAATCACACATTCCTTTTTGTATTCTGACTTGATAATTTCCTGAATATTTGGCTGTAAATGTTTTTCCATTTCCAAACTCATATCCATTCAAAAGCCACGTGTAAGAAACTGCATTTTCTACTTCTTGTGCTTCCAAAATCAATGAATCTACACAACTAAACTGTAAACTATCTCCTAAAATTTTGGCTTCAAAAATAGGCTCAACGTTTACTCTTACTTCTGTGCGTTTGCTTTCTTTTAGGCTTCTTATTCCTACTGTACTTACATAAAATACAGCATCAGAAGTGACAAAAGGCAACTCAAATTCGGATGTATTGCTCTCAAAAATCATTTCTCCTTCTTGCTCTTCTGCATAAACTCTATATTTATTTCCTGTTGAAGAAAGAGCTACAAAAGCATTTCCTTCTTGGCACAACGTAGCAACAGAATCAAGAGTAGGTTTTTCTGGGAAAGTCCATTCTCTAGCGAGTGAAGGCGCAGAGTTTCTATTATCAATGACTGCAAAAAGCTCATACTGATAGAATTTATCTGCCTCAAGTTCTTCATCATAATAGGTAGAAGTAGCAGCCGAAAACTGACTTACCAAACGATTGTCTCTATATAAAAGATAAGTAGTTGCATTTTCATTTGGTGTCCAGTTCAAATCTATTTGTGTTGTAGAAGTAGCCAAAGCCGTCAACCCTAAAGCAGCATCTACTGGCACAGGTGGAGGTGGAGGTGTTACTTGCGTTGCCTGAACTGCAAAATCATAAAGTGATTCATCACAATCATTATTAGTAATGGTAATCGTAGCTGTGTGTAGTCCGAGCGAACCAAAAGAAAACTGAACATCAAACGTAGCCGTTGTCCCTGCTAACACACTTGTAGGAATATTAAAAACAGAGAAGCTAGGGTTATCACTTGTGATAGAAGAGATAAGTAAGTCTTCCGGACCTGTATTTTCTAAACTGTAAGTAACTAGCCTAGAAGTAGCAACATTTCCAAAATCTGTATCGTCGCTTATATCAGGTGTAGCATCGCCATCAAGAATTGAGACTCCATTTCCAAGGAGGTTTATTTCTTTAGCATCTATTACCGTAACCATTTGACTTGCTGTCGCTGTATTTCCATTTCCATCGTCTGCTGTCCAAGTAAATGTTGTTGTTCCGATAGGGAAAACACTCGGTGCATCATTTGAAAATGTAACTGTTCCACAATTATCGTTTCCTGTTGGAGTTCCTAAAGTTATGTTTGAAGCCGTACAAAGCGTTGCATCTGTGTTTGTAGTTACGTTTGTAGGTGCTGTAATTGTTGGATCTGTTGTATCATCAATAATTACATTCTGATTTGCAGTAACAGAATTTCCATTTCCATCATCAAAAGTCCAAGTTACAACGGTTGTTCCTTGTGTTGTAATAGGGAATGTTTGAGAAGTTGTTCCTGTCAGAGTTCCACTACAATTATCTGTTGTAGTTGGTGCAGGAATTGAAGGAACAGAACATTGTGCTGTAACATCTGCCAAAGTCGGAACATTCGGGTCTGTTGTGTCATCAATAATTACATTCTGATTTGCAGTAACAGAATTTCCATTTCCATCATCAAAAGTCCAAGTTACAACGGTTGTTCCTTGTGTTGTAATAGGGAATGTTTGAGAAGTTGTTCCTGTCAGAGTTCCACTACAATTATCTGTTGTAGTTGGTGCAGGAATTGAAGGAACAGAACATTGTGCTGTAACATCTGCCAAAGTTGGAACATTTGGGTTTGTTGTGTCATCAATAATTACATTCTGATTTGCAGTAACAGAATTTCCTGCAACATCTGTAAACGTCCAAACTACTGTTGTAGAACTTGTAATTGGAAAAGTTTGTGTTGTTGTTCCTGTTAAAGTTCCACTACAATTGTCAGTTGTTGTTGGTGCAGGAATTGAAGCGACAGAACATTGCGCTGTAACATCTGCCAAAGTAGGAATTACTGGGTCAGTTGTATCATCAATAATTACACTTTGATTTGCAGTAACAGAATTTCCTGCAACATCTGTAAACGTCCAAACTACTGTTGTAGAACTTGTAATTGGAAAAGTTTGTGTCGTTGTTCCTGTAATTGTTCCACTACAATTATCAGTTGTTGTTGGTGCAGGAATTGAAGCGACAGAACATTGTGCTGTAACATCTGGTAAAGTAGGAATTGTTGGGTCTGTTGTGTCATCAATAATTACGTTCTGATTTGCAGTAACAGAATTTCCATTTCCATCTGTAAATGTCCAAACTACTGTTGTAGAACTATTTATTGGAAAAGTTTGTGTTGTTGTTCCTGTTAAAGTTCCACTACAATTATCTGTTGTAGTTGGTGCAGGAATTGAAGGAACAGAACATTGCTCTGTAACATCTGCCAAAGTAGGAACTACTGGGTCAGTTGTGTCATCAATAATTACGTTCTGATTTGCAGTAACAGAATTTCCTGCAACATCTGTAAACGTCCAAACTACTGTTGTAGAACTTGTAATTGGAAAAGTTTGTGTCGTTGTTCCTGTCAGAGTTCCACTACAATTATCTGTTGTAGTTGGTGCAGGAATTGAAGGAACAGAACATTGCTCTGTAACATCTGCCAACGTAGGAACTGCTGGATTTGTGTTATCATTAATAACAATATTTTGATTTGCAGTAACAGAATTTCCATTTCCATCATTAAAAGCCCAAGTTACAATTGTTGTTCCTTGTGCTGTGATTGGGAAAGTTTGAGTCGTTGTTCCAGTTACTGTTCCACTACAATTATCTGTTGTAGTCGGTGCAGTTAAAGAAGCCACTGAACATTGTGCTGTAAAATCTGCAATAGTTGGAACAGTTGGGTTTGTATTGTCATTAATAACAACATTTTGATTTGCAGTAACAAAATTTCCTGTGGCATCTATAAATCTCCACGTTACAATTGTTGTTCCTTGTGTTGTGATAGGAAATGTTTGTGTTGTTATTCCTGTGATTGTTCCACTACAATTATCCGTTGTAGTTGGTGCAGTTAAAGAAGCCACTGAACATTGTGCTGTAACATCTGCCAAAGTTGGAATTACTGGATTTGTGTTATCATTAATAACAACATTTTGCGTTGCTGTAACAAAATTTCCTGCTGCATCTGTAAATCTCCACGTTACAGTTGTAGAACTTGTAATTGGAAAAGTTTGAGTCGTTGTTCCTGTGATTGTTCCACTACAATTATCTGTTGTAGTTGGTGCAGTCAAAGAAGCCACTGAACATTGTGCTGTAAAATCTGCAATAGTTGGAACTGCTGGATTTGTGTTATCATTAATAACAATATTTTGTGTTGCAGTAACAAAATTTCCTGCTGCATCTGTAAATGTCCAAGTTACAACGGTTGTTCCTTGTGATGTAATTGGGAATGTTTGTGTTGTTGTTCCTGTGATTGTTCCACTACAATTATCTGTTGTAGTTGGTGCAGTCAAAGAAGCCACTGAACATTGTGCTGTAAAATCTGCAATAGTTGGAACTGCTGGATTTGTGTTATCATTAATAACAATATTTTGTGTTGCAGTAACAAAATTTCCTGCTGCATCTGTAAATGTCCAAGTTACAACGGTTGTTCCTTGTGATGTAATTGGGAATGTTTGTGTTGTTGTTCCTGTGATTGTTCCACTACAATTATCTGTTGTTGTTGGTGCAGGGATTGAAGGAACTGAACATTGTGCTGTAAAATCTGCAATAGTTGGAACTACTGGATTTGTAGTATCATCAATAATTACATTCTGATTTGCAGTTACTGAATTTCCATTTCCATCATCAAAAGTCCAAGTTACAACGGTTGTTCCTTGTGCAGTAATTGGGAATGTTTGTGAAGTTGTTCCTGTAACTGTTCCACTACAATTATCTGTCGTAGTTGGTGCAACTAAAGAAGCCACAGAACATTGTGCTGTAACATTTGTCAAAGTTGGAACTACTGGATTTTGTGTATCTGCAATAACCACATTTTGATTTGCAGTAACAGAATTTCCACTAGCATCAGTAAATGTCCAAACTACAGTTGTAGAACTTGTAATAGGAAACGTTTGAGTCGTTGTTCCTGTAACTGTTCCACTACAGTTATCTGTTGTTGTTGGAGCTGTAAGTGAAGTAACAGAACATTGTGCTGTAACATTTGCCAAAGTTGGAACTACTGGATTTTGTGTATCTGCAATAACCACATTTTGATTTGCAGTAACAGAATTTCCACTAGCATCAGTAAATGTCCAAACTACAGTTGTAGAACTTGTAATAGGAAACGTTTGAGTCGTTGTTCCTGTGACTGTTCCACTACAGTTATCTGTTGTAGTTGGAGCAACTAATGAAGCAACAAAACATTGTGAGTTTATTGTTGCAAGAGTTGGAACTGCTGGATTTTGCGTATCTGTAATTACCACATTTTGATTTGCCGTAACAGAATTTCCACTAGCATCAGTAAATTTCCAAACTACAGTTGTAGAACTTGTAATTGGAAATGTTTGCGAAGTTGTTCCTGTGATTGTTCCACTACAATTATCAGTTGTAGTTGGAGCAACTAATGAAGCAACAGAACATTGTGAGTTTATTGTTGCAAGAGTTGGAACTGCTGGATTTTGCGTATCTGCAATTACCACATTTTGATTTGCAGTAACAGAATTTCCATTTCCATCATTAAATGTCCACGTTACAGTTGTAGAACTTGTAATAGGAAAAGTTGTGGTTGTTGTTCCTGTAACAGTTCCTACACAATTATCAGTTGTAGTTGGTGCAGTCAAAGAAGGCACAGAACATTGTGAATTTATAGCTGCTAATGTTGGAACTGCTGGGTTTGTGTTGTCATTAATAACAACATTTTGTATTGCTGTAACAAAATTTCCTGCTGCATCTGTAAATGTCCAAGTTACCGTTGTAGAACTTGTAATTGGAAATGTTTGTGTAGTTGTTCCTGTAATTGTGCCACTACAATTATCAGTTGTAGTTGGTGCAGTCAAAGAAGGCACAGAACATTGTGAATTTATAGCTGCTAATGTTGGAACTGCTGGGTTTGTGTTGTCATTAATAACAACATTTTGTATTGCTGTAACAAAATTTCCTGCTGCATCTGTAAATGTCCAAGTTACCGTTGTAGAACTTGTAATTGGAAATGTTTGTGTAGTTGTTCCTGTAATTGTGCCACTACAATTATCAGTTGTAGTTGGTGCAGTCAAAGAAGGCACAGAACATTGTGAATTTATAGCTGCTAATGTTGGAACTGCTGGGTTTGTGTTGTCATTAATAACAACATTTTGTATTGCTGTAACAAAATTTCCTGCTGCATCTGTAAATGTCCAAGTTACCGTTGTAGAACTTGTAATTGGAAATGTTTGTGTAGTTGTTCCTGTAATTGTGCCACTACAATTATCAGTTGTAGTTGGTGCAGTCAAAGAAGGCACAGAACATTGTGAATTTATAGCTGTTAAAATAGGAGACGAAGGAGGGGTAAAATCACCTGCTCCGTTAGCTTTTACAGAGAAGACATAAGATGCTTCATCTATATCGTTGCTAGTTACAGTAATATTTCCAGTATAAGACTGAACTCCTGTTGGAGAAGATTGGAACAAAACAATAAAGGTTTCGAAACCATTTGGAGCAATCATTACATTTATGCTTCCTACAAAAAAAGGAACTCCACTAGAGGTAATGTTAGTAATGTGCAGGTCTGCATTTCCTGTATTTCTTATAGTAAAATATCTAATAACACTTACAGTAGCATTACAAGAAAAAGTTACATCATTGTTGTAATCTGTATGGTCACTAACACTAGGCGAAGTATCTCCGTTTGTTATTTCAGTATTATTTCCAAAAATGGCTATTTCTGGAGTAGGACATACCTTATTATCCCCTGTTATCGTCCATCCATTAGCGATGAGTGTATTTCTAGCAGCTTCTCCTACACAGTATTCTAAGCCCTGTGCGCCTAGCTGTACGCCTGTATTTACAGTTTGTGCTGCCCAGCCGATGAGGGTTGCATCATAGTTGGTTGTGTTCATACCACAATTATTTAACATATTTTGCATGCTGCGAGGATAAGGGAAAGGGTTTGGATTATGAATTATACTACTAATGTTCCAATTCCCTATATTTTGATTGAAAGAGGTAGCACCTGAGAACATAAGATACATGTTAATAACGTTCTGTGTATTCCAATTCCCTATATTTTGATTGAAAGAAGTAGCTCCTTCAAACATATTACGCATATTTGTTACATTCTGTGTATTCCAACTACTTATATCTTGATTAAAATCAACAGCACCAAAAAACATACCCACCATATCAATAACATTCTGTGTGTTCCAACTACTTATATCTTGATTAAAGGCAACAGCACCAAAAAACATACTACTCATACTGATTACATTTTCAGTATTCCAATTACCTATATACTGATTAAATGAAGTAGCAGAGGCAAACATTGAACTCATATTAGTTACTGATGCTGTATTCCAATTCCCTATATTTTGATTAAAATTCGTGCAATTTCTAAACATACTAATCATAGTTGTAACAACTACTGTATTCCACCCCCCAATATCTTGATTGAAATTAGTACAACCATAAAACATCCAACTCATATCTGTAACGGCAGTTGTATTCCAGTTTCCAATGTCTTGATTGAAAGCAGTAGCTTGGTAAAACATATTACC